>NZ_LT629759.1:0-1200000 GCF_900105025.1 Parafannyhessea umbonata
ACCTCCTGGTAGTCCACGCGCTCCAGGAAGTCGTCTGCCACGAGCTCCTTGAGCTGGCGCGACAGCGTTGACTCCGACACGCCCCGCAACACCTGCGCAGCTCGCCGAAGTGCCGCACGTCCTCAAGAGCAACGTAGAACAGGGATTTCTATCTTCCACTTCCCGCCGACCACGCGCTGAAGAGACAGATGGCTGGGCACCAGCTGACACTTCGACGTTCACCCATGGCGCGCTCCTTGATATAGGTTGAAGTACTCCAAATAATGTAAGTACTTCTCAATTCGAACCGATAAGCAGACAGTATACCCGAAGCAAAATGGCGCAGCCAACCGCAAGCGAGGAGGAAAACATGAAGGTCACCTACTGGTCGGATTACGCGTGCCCGTACTGCTACATCGGAGAGACGCGGCTCGGGAAGGCCATCGCCTCCCTCGGGCTCGAGGGCGACGTGGAGGTGGAGATGCGGGCGTTCGAGCTGAACCGGATGCTCCCTACGAGGTGGTCTGCCCCACGCTCGACCGCTTCGCCGCCAAGTACGGCCTTTCCAAGGAGGAGGCTGCGGAGCGCATCGAGGGCATCAGCCGGATGGGCCGCGGCGAGGGCATCGAGTTCAACTACGCCACCACATTGAACACCAACATGCTCGACGCGCACCGCCTGACCAAGCTGGCGCACAGCCTGGGCAACACGCGCTTCGAGGGCTGTGCTACGAGGCGTACTTTGTTAAGAACGAGGTCATGGCTGACCACGGGGTGCGCGCAAGCTGGCTGCCGAGGCGGGGCTTCCGAGGCCGACGTGGAGCGTGTGCTGGCATCGGACGAGTACGAGGACGAGGTTCGCGCCGACGAGCGCGACGCCTACGCGATGGGCGTGCACGCCGTGCCGTTCTTCGTTGTGGACGGCAAGTACGCGATATCGGGCTGCTATCCGACCGAGGAGATGGCACGCGTGCTCGAGAGGGCGCACGGCGAGTCGCTGGCGGAAGGCGCCGCGCAGGGCATGGCATGCGGCCCGGAAGGATGCTCGTTCTGATGGCGGTCGAGGTCTACCCGCTGCTGGCGAGGGGCGTCTTCGCCACCTTCGGCTACTTCGTGATCGACGGCGAGACGGGTCGCGGCGTGCTCGTCGACCCGGGCGCCCAGCCAGGTCTCTTCCTGTCTGCCGCGCGCGAACGCGACTGGAAGATCGACGCGATCCTGCTCACGCACGGGCACTTCGACCACATGGGCGCCGCCGGCGAGCTTCGCGACGCTTGGAGCGCGCCGGTGAGGGCGCACGAGCTGGCGGACCGGTACCTGCTCGACCCGCGGCTGAACCTCTCGGCAGATCATGGGACACCGATCACACTGGCCGGAGCGTCGAAGCTCTCGGACGGCGACCGCATCCCCGTCGGCGGCATCGCAGGCGCGCTCGAGGTGCTGCACGTCCCCGGCCACACCGACGACTCGTGCGCGTTCTGGTGCGAGCAGGAGGCTTCGCGCTCGTCGGAGACGCCGTCTACGAGGGCGGCCCGGCCTGACCGCGTTCCCGACAGGGGATGGACCCAGGCTGCGCGAGAGCATACGCAAAAGCATTCTCGCGTTGCTTCCTGACACCATGCTGCTGTCGGGCACTCGCGGCCGATGACTGTGGCGATGCTCGCCGCTTCGATGCGCTGAAGATGGCAGGAGGCCGCCTATCAACGCGATAGACGGCCTTCTTCCTTGCAATGTGGATTCTGGCTAGCCGAGCGGTTCTAGCTCGTGGTAGAGCGAGCCTCCTTCGCCCACGAGGACATCCCACCGCCACTGGGGGCTTCTACGCCGGAGGCACAGAGCATGTCCAGGAGCTTGGCGCGAGCAACGGGGGGAATGTTGCTCGAAGTCGTTGCACATGGTGTCGAGCACCGCCTTGCTCGTTGCCATCATGTCGTTGCAGATCCCCTTCTTCTCGTCCAGGCAGTAGCTCTCCGGCGAGTACAGGCAGAGGTCCGCTCGGAAGTAGGCCATGTCCTCGGCCTGGGTGAGTTCGGTCATCTTGGCTTCGTTCATCATCTTTCTGATCTTCTCTCGATGCCCGGCACCGTAAATGGTGGCGCTGGGGTGGTACGAATTCCGGTACGAATCACCCCGAAAGGAGCGCTTTCATTTGAAGCGAAGTGGTGCGCCAATTTCTCGGACACACCACTTCTGACCTGCGGTTTTATTGTGTTTCGGGGTGGAGTGTGAAATACCGTTTCGTCCCGAATTCTATTCGCACTCAGTATTTGCTTCGGTTGCAAACACTCAATCTACCAGCGCGTCTGTCAGACCAATCTGGTGAGCTGCCACTCATTTGCCACTAATAATCCTCCGCCAATCCCTGCCACGCAGGGCGGAAACCTGCGGCGTCACTCAGTGGTGACTGCGGACGGGCGGCCCCATCGCTCGGGACCGCCCGTCCGGCACGCTAACTGGCGACGCAATCATAAGAGCCTGGACACGGCCGCGACAGTCTCGCGCTTTGCGCCCATGTTGACGTAGGTGTACACGTCCATCGTGATCTGCGAGCTGTAGTGGCCCTGACCTTGGGATACACGCCCCTTTCGGCGAGGAGCGTCAGGTAGGTGTGTCTGAGCTCGTGGAGGGAGAAGTCGTCAAGGCCGTAGTTGCCACGCTCGAGCGACCACCATCGCGACAGCGAGCTCGGCTTTATGCGCTCGCTGTACTTGGTCATAATCACGGGCGTCTGGTCGGTCTGCTCGAGATGCCACTCGGGGCCGGTCTTTCCCTTCTTTCGCCGCGACTCGTCGATGCGCTCGAAGTACTTGGCCTGGGGCTTGGCATTGAATCAGGGCGCGCCCTATTTCAGATATTCCCCAAAGAACGCTTTCAGCTTTTCAAACGGAATGATATCCACCTGATCGTAGAGGTCGGTGTGGCTGGCACCGGGGATGATGAGCAGTTCCTTGTTGTCCCCGGTCAGCTTGCCGTACGCGGTCTCGCTGAAATAGCGGGAGTGCGCCTTCTCGCCGTGCACCAGCAACACGGCGGAGCGGATCTCGCTGCTGTATTGCAAAAGCGGCATATTCAAAAAGGACAGCGAAGACGTCACATTCCAGCCACCGTTGGAGTTCAGGCTGCGGGGATGGTAACCTCGCGGAGTCTTGTAGTAGGCGTAATAGTCCTTCACGAACTGCGGCGCGTCCTCCGGCAGCGGATCGACCACGCCGCCCGCCAGCGCATAACTGCCGTTTCTATAGTCCTCGGTGCGCTGCGCGCTCAGCGCCTTACGCTTCTCGAAGCGCGCCTGTTCGGAGTCCTCGGCGTCGAAGTAGCCGTTGGCGGTCACGCGGGTCATGTCGTACATCGTCATAGCAGCAGTAGCCTTGATGCGGGTGTCGATGGCTGCGGCGTTGATTGCCATGCCGCCCCAACCGCAGATGCCGATGATGCCGATGCGCTCCGGATCGACGTTTTCCTGTACCGAAAGGAAGTCCACCGCCGCGCAGAAGTCCTCGGTGTTGATGTCCGGCGATGCCACATAGCGGGGCGTGCCGCCGCTCTCCCCGGTATAGGACGGGTCGAAGGCAAGCGTGTAAAAGCCCAGTTCCGCCATCTTCTGCGCATAAAGGCCGGACGATTGCTCCTTCACCGCGCCAAACGGACCGCTGACGGCGATTGCGGGCAGCTTGCCTTCCGCGTTCTTCGGCACGTACACATCAGCCGCCAGCGTGATGCCGTATCGGTTATGGAAGGTCACCTTGCGGTGCCCCACCATATCGCTTTTAGGGAACACCTTGTCCCATTCCTGCGTCAGTTTCAACTGCTCCATGCCTAAGCCTCCTTGACAGTCGCTTTAAGGTATTGCTCGTCGTCCACGGGCTCCAACCACTCGTTGGAGGTCTCCTCGCCTGGAACTTCCACCGCAAGATGGGAGAACCAACTGTCAGGCGCCGCACCGTGCCAGTGCTTTACGCCCGCGGGAATATTCACTACATCGCCAGGGCACAGCTCTTGTGCCGGTTTGCCCCATTCCTGGTAAATCCCTCGACCAGCCACGCAGACGAGAATCTGTCCCCCACCGCTTTTGGCGTGATGCGTGTGCCAGTTGTTGCGGCAGCCGGGTTCAAACGTAACGTTGTAAATGCCGACCTGCTCGGTGGAAAGGGGCGCGAGGTAGCTTTGCCCGACAAAGTACTTCGCGAATGCATCGTTGGGAGCACCGATAGGAAAGACCATCTCGTTTTGATGCTCAGCTCTTGCATCAGCGGCATCGTCATTTGCCCAGACCTCCTTCGCCATACGAAAGGCCGCCCACGCCTTGGGCCACCCCGCGTAAAACGCCGCATGTGTCAGGATTTCCGCTATCTCCGTCCTAGTCACACCGTTGCTCTTTGCCGACATCAGATGATATTGGAACGAAGAGTCCGTCAGCCCCTGCGCCATCAAGGCAACCACCGTCACCACGCTGCGGTCTCGAAGGGAAAGCCGGTCTTCTCGGCTCCATACCTCGCCGAACAGCACGTCATCGTTGAGCTGTGCGAATTTGGGGGCGAAGTCCCCCAGGGCATCTCTGCCCGCCGTTTGCTTAATCGTCATGTTTGATTCCTCCCGTCGATGGTTTGAGTGCAAAACTGCTTCCGCGCAGCCAAGCCTCGCCTAGACTCCCATGCCCATTCGTCGCGCCTGCTCCAGGGCGGGATGCCCGGCGATATCGCCCACGCCGTTTACGCCACCAGCGAAGACCGTTCCGGCAAGCGTGCAGCGGGGGAAGCAGTCGACCCATCCCTGCACGGCCTTTTCCGCTCCGTCAAAGGTCGAGCGCCCACTCTCCGCCGCCGTCGCCAAAAGATACGCCTCGGTGAATGAGTAATCGGAGTCGAAAAGCGGGTTGGCGCGGTCCAGCATGGTCTTGAGCTGGCCACAGACGCTGTAGTAGTAGACGGGCGTTGCGAACACCAACACATCCGCATCGTGCATCTTGGCGACAATTCCCACGGCATCGTCTTGGATGACGCAGTGCCCCATCTTCAGGCAGGCAAGGCAGCCCTTGCAGAAGCCGAGCTGCTTTTCGCGCAGGCGCACGGTCTCCACGCTGTGACCCGCTTCCCGTGCGCCTTTGGCGAAGGCGTCCGCCAACGTCTCGGAATTGCCATTCTTTCGAGGACTTGAAGAGACTATCAAAACCGCTTTGCCCATTACGGAGTACTCCTTGCGTTCCCGATTTATATTGGCGAGAATGAAGGTAATACCTAAACCTGACTTTAGGTCAAGGAGTCAATTCGAGATTCATTCGGAGGGACCATGTACACAATCGGACAGGTGGCGGAGATGTTCGGTCTGCCCGTTTCCACGCTGCGGTATTACGACAAACAGGGGCTGTTCCCGGGATTGGAACGGACGTCCGGTATTCGCCGATTCGGCGATACGGAACTCGAAGCACTCCGGGTCATCGAATGCCTGAAGAAGGCGGGGATGGAGATCAAGGACATCCGACTGTTCATGGAATGGTGTGCGGAGGGCCCGTCCACTTATCCCAAGCGCAAGGCAATGTTCGAGGAGCGGAAGGCCCACGTGGAGTCGGAGATCGCGAAGATGAACCGCGTGCTGGACATGCTGAAGTTCAAATGCTGGTACTACGAGCAGGCGATTCAAGATGGCAACGAGGATAGGCTGGAGGCACTGATTCCCGACGATTTGCCAGAGGAAATCAAGGGCACCTACGAAAACGCACACGCTCGATAAAGCCGTTCGCTACCCATGGGACTCCGGCAAGGAGCTCTTTCTGGGCAGAACGAAAAAAGCCTCCGAACCAGAGGGTCCGGAGGCTGTTATTCCCGTTATTTCGCTGGTGGCTTTGCTCGATAGCAATGCCCAAACAGCGCCAGGCGGTACTCGGCAGCACCAAAACGAGAGTTCAGGAGCCAGTTCCCGCTACTCCCACTCGCTAAATCGAAAATCACATCGCATTTATCTGATAGCGTAGATTATCCACGAAACGGACATGGCGACACTTGGTGTACGCCACGGCACCAAACTGGACACACTGCTCTCTTCATGAAACTCAAGCCCTGAGTTCATTTGAGTTTCATGGGAGAGAGCAGTGCTGTCCCAGTTTGGTGCCGTGGCGTACACCAAGTGTCGCCATGTCCGTTTCGTGGATAATCTACGCTATCAGATAAATGCGATGTGATTTTCGATTTAGCGAGTGGGAGTAGCGGGAACTGGCTCCTGAACTCTCGTTTTGGTGCTGCCGAGTACCGCCTGGCGCTGTTTGGGCATTGCTATCGAGCAAAGCCACCAGCGAAATAACGGGAATAACAGCCTCCGGACCCTCTGGTTCGGAGGCTTTTTTCGTTCTGCCAGAAAGAGCTCCTTGCCGGAGTCCCATGGGTAGCGAACGGCTTTATCGAGCGTGTGCGTTTTCGTAGGTGCCCTTGATTTCCTCTGGCAAATCGTCGGGAATCAGTGCCTCCAGCCTATCCTCGTTGCCATCTTGAATCGCCTGCTCGTAGTACCAGCATTTGAACTTCAGCATGTCCAGCACGCGGTTCATCTTCGCGATCTCCGACTCCACGTGGGCCTTCCGCTCCTCGAACATTGCCTTGCGCTTGGGATAAGTGGACGGGCCCTCCGCACACCATTCCATGAACAGTCGGATGTCCTTGATCTCCATCCCCGCCTTCTTCAGGCATTCGATGACCCGGAGTGCTTCGAGTTCCGTATCGCCGAATCGGCGAATACCGGACGTCCGTTCCAATCCCGGGAACAGCCCCTGTTTGTCGTAATACCGCAGCGTGGAAACGGGCAGACCGAACATCTCCGCCACCTGTCCGATTGTGTACATGGTCCCTCCGAATGAATCTCGAATTGACTCCTTGACCTAAAGTCAGGTTTAGGTATTACCTTCATTCTCGCCAATATAAATCGGGAACGCAAGGAGTACTCCGTAATGGGCAAAGCGGTTTTGATAGTCTCTTCAAGTCCTCGAAAGAATGGCAATTCCGAGACGTTGGCGGACGCCTTCGCCAAAGGCGCACGGGAAGCGGGTCACAGCGTGGAGACCGTGCGCCTGCGCGAAAAGCAGCTCGGCTTCTGCAAGGGCTGCCTTGCCTGCCTGAAGATGGGGCACTGCGTCATCCAAGACGATGCCGTGGGAATTGTCGCCAAGATGCACGATGCGGATGTGTTGGTGTTCGCAACGCCCGTCTACTACTACAGCGTCTGTGGCCAGCTCAAGACCATGCTGGACCGCGCCAACCCGCTTTTCGACTCCGATTACTCATTCACCGAGGCGTATCTTTTGGCGACGGCGGCGGAGAGTGGGCGCTCGACCTTTGACGGAGCGGAAAAGGCCGTGCAGGGATGGGTCGACTGCTTCCCCGCTGCACGCTTGCCGGAACGGTCTTCGCTGGTGGCGTAAACGGCGTGGGCGATATCGCCGGGCATCCCGCCTGGAGCAGGCGCGACGAATGGGCATGGGAGTCTAGGCGAGGCTTGGCTGCGCGGAAGCAGTTTTGCACTCAAACCATCGACGGGAGGAATCAAACATGACGATTAAGCAAACGGCGGGCAGAGATGCCCTGGGGACTTCGCCCCAAATTCGCACAGCTCAACGATGACGTGCTGTTCGGCGAGGTATGGAGCCGAGAAGACCGGCTTTCCCTTCGAGACCGCAGCGTGGTGACGGTGGTTGCCTTGATGGCGCAGGGGCTGACGGACTCTTCGTTCCAATATCATCTGATGTCGGCAAAGAGCAACGGTGTGACTAGGACGGAGATAGCGGAAATCCTGACACATGCGGCGTTTTACGCGGGGTGGCCCAAGGCGTGGGCGGCCTTTCGTATGGCGAAGGAGGTCTGGGCAAATGACGATGCCGCTGATGCAAGAGCTGAGCATCAAAACGAGATGGTCTTTCCTATCGGTGCTCCCAACGATGCATTCGCGAAGTACTTTGTCGGGCAAAGCTACCTCGCGCCCCTTTCCACCGAGCAGGTCGGCATTTACAACGTTACGTTTGAACCCGGCTGCCGCAACAACTGGCACACGCATCACGCCAAAAGCGGTGGGGACAGATTCTCGTCTGCGTGGCTGGTCGAGGGATTTACCAGGAATGGGGCAAACCGGCACAAGAGCTGTGCCCTGGCGATGTAGTGAATATTCCCGCGGGCGTAAAGCACTGGCACGGTGCGGCGCCTGACAGTTGGTTCTCCCATCTTGCGGTGGAAGTTCCAGGCGAGGAGACCTCCAACGAGTGGTTGGAGCCCGTGGACGACGAGCAATACCTTAAAGCGACTGTCAAGGAGGCTTAGGCATGGAGCAGTTGAAACTGACGCAGGAATGGGACAAGGTGTTCCCTAAAAGCGATATGGTGGGGCACCGCAAGGTGACCTTCCATAACCGATACGGCATCACGCTGGCGGCTGATGTGTACGTGCCGAAGAACGCGGAAGGCAAGCTGCCCGCAATCGCCGTCAGCGGTCCGTTTGGCGCGGTGAAGGAGCAATCGTCCGGCCTTTATGCGCAGAAGATGGCGGAACTGGGCTTTTACACGCTTGCCTTCGACCCGTCCTATACCGGGGAGAGCGGCGGCACGCCCCGCTATGTGGCATCGCCGGACATCAACACCGAGGACTTCTGCGCGGCGGTGGACTTCCTTTCGGTACAGGAAAACGTCGATCCGGAGCGCATCGGCATCATCGGCATCTGCGGTTGGGGCGGCATGGCAATCAACGCCGCAGCCATCGACACCCGCATCAAGGCTACTGCTGCTATGACGATGTACGACATGACCCGCGTGACCGCCAACGGCTACTTCGACGCCGAGGACTCCGAACAGGCGCGCTTCGAGAAGCGTAAGGCGCTGAGCGCGCAGCGCACCGAGGACTATAGAAACGGCAGTTATGCGCTGGCGGGCGGCGTGGTCGATCCGCTGCCGGAGGACGCGCCGCAGTTCGTGAAGGACTATTACGCCTACTACAAGACTCCGCGAGGTTACCATCCCCGCAGCCTGAACTCCAACGGTGGCTGGAATGTGACGTCTTCGCTGTCCTTTTTGAATATGCCGCTTTTGCAATACAGCAGCGAGATCCGCTCCGCCGTGTTGCTGGTGCACGGCGAGAAGGCGCACTCCCGCTATTTCAGCGAGACCGCGTACGGCAAGCTGACCGGGGACAACAAGGAACTGCTCATCATCCCCGGTGCCAGCCACACCGACCTCTACGATCAGGTGGATATCATTCCGTTTGAAAAGCTGAAAGCGTTCTTTGGGGAATATCTGAAATAGGGCGCGCCCTGATTCAATGCCAAGCCCCCAGGCCAAGTACTTCGAGCGCATCGACGAGTCGCGGCGAAAGAAGGGAAAGACCGGCCCCGAGTGGCATCTCGAGCAGACCGACCAGACGCCCGTGATTATGACCAAGTACAGCGAGCGCATAAAGCCGAGCTCGCTGTCGCGATGGTGGTCGCTCGAGCGTGGCAACTACGGCCTTGACGACTTCTCCCTCCACGAGCTCAGACACACCTACCTGACGCTCCTCGCCGAAAGGGGCGTGTATCCCAAGGTCAGGGCCACTACAGCTCGCAGATCACGATGGACGTGTACACCTACGTCAACATGGGCGCAAAGCGCGAGACTGTCGCGGCCGTGTCCAGGCTCTTATGATTGCGTCGCCAGTTAGCGTGCCGGACGGGCGGTCCCGAGCGATGGGGCCGCCCGTCCGCAGTCACCACTGAGTGACGCCGCAGGTTTCCGCCCTGCGTGGCAGGGATTGGCGGGAGGATTATTAGTGGCAAATGAGTGGCAGCTCACCAGATTGGTCTGACAGACGCGCTGGTAGATTGAGTGTTTGCAACCGAAGCAAATACTGAGTGCGAATAGAATTCGGGACGAAACGGTATTTCACACTCCACCCCGAAACACAATAAAACCGCAGGTCAGAAGTGGTGTGTCCGAGAAATTGGCGCACCACTTCGCTTCAAATGAAAGCGCTCCTTTCGGGGTGATTCGTACCGGAATTCGTACCACCCCAGCGCCACCATTTACGGTGCCGGGCATCGAGAGAAGATCAGAAAGATGATGAACGAAGCCAAGATGACCGAACTCACCCAGGCCGAGGACATGGCCTACTTCCGAGCGGACCTCTGCCTGTACTCGCCGGAGAGCTACTGCCTGGACGAGAAGAAGGGGATCTGCAACGACATGATGGCAACGAGCAAGGCGGTGCTCGACACCATGTGCAACGACTTCGAGCAACATTCCCCCGTTGCTCGCGCCAAGCTCCTGGACATGCTCTGTGCCTCCGGCGTAGAAAGCCCCCCAGTGGCGGTGGGATGTCCTCGTGGGCGAAGGAGGCTCGCTCTACCACGAGCTAGAACCGCTCGGCTAGCCAGAATCCACATTGCAAGGAAGAAGGCCGTCTATCGCGTTGATAGGCGGCCTCCTGCCATCTTCAGCGCATCGAAGCGGCGAGCATCGCCACAGTCATCGGCCGCGAGTGCCCCGACAGCAGCATGGTGTCAGGAAGCAACGCGAGAATGCTTTTGCGTATGCTCTCGCGCAGCCTGGGTCCATCCCCTGTCGGGAACGCGGTCAGGCCCGGGCCGCCCTCGTAGACGGCGTCTCCGACGAGCGCGAAGCCTCCCTGCTCGCACCAGAACGCGCACGAGTCGTCGGTGTGGCCGGGGACGTGCAGCACCTCGAGCGCGCCTGCGATGCCGCCGACGGGGATGCGGTCGCCGTCCGAGAGCTTCGACGCTCCGGCCAGTGTGATCGGTGTCCCATGATCTGCCGAGAGGTTCAGCCGCGGGTCGAGCAGGTACCGGTCCGCCAGCTCGTGCGCCCTCACCGGCGCGCTCCAAGCGTCGCGAAGCTCGCCGGCGGCGCCCATGTGGTCGAAGTGCCCGTGCGTGAGCAGGATCGCGTCGATCTTCCAGTCGCGTTCGCGCGCGGCAGACAGGAAGAGACCTGGCTGGGCGCCCGGGTCGACGAGCACGCCGCGACCCGTCTCGCCGTCGATCACGAAGTAGCCGAAGGTGGCGAAGACGCCCCTCGCCAGCAGCGGGTAGACCTCGACCGCCATCAGAACGAGCATCCTTCCGGGCCGCATGCCATGCCCTGCGCGGCGCCTTCCGCCAGCGACTCGCCGTGCGCCCTCTCGAGCACGCGTGCCATCTCCTCGGTCGGATAGCAGCCCGATATCGCGTACTTGCCGTCCACAACGAAGAACGGCACGGCGTGCACGCCCATCGCGTAGGCGTCGCGCTCGTCGGCGCGAACCTCGTCCTCGTACTCGTCCGATGCCAGCACACGCTCCACGTCGGCCTCGGGAAGCCCCGCCTCGGCAGCCAGCTTGCGCAGCACCCCGTGGTCAGCCATGACCTCGTTCTTAACAAAGTACGCCTCGTAGCACAGCCCCTCGAAGCGCGTGTTGCCCAGGCTGTGCGCCAGCTTGGTCAGGCGGTGCGCGTCGAGCATGTTGGTGTTCAATGTGGTGGCGTAGTTGAACTCGATGCCCTCGCCGCGGCCCATCCGGCTGATGCCCTCGATGCGCTCCGCAGCCTCCTCCTTGGAAAGGCCGTACTTGGCGGCGAAGCGGTCGAGCGTGGGGCAGACCACCTCGTAGGGAGCATCCGGGTTCAGCTCGAACGCCCGCATCTCCACCTCCACGTCGCCCTCGAGCCCGAGGGAGGCGATGGCCTTCCCGAGCCGCGTCTCTCCGATGTAGCAGTACGGGCACGCGTAATCCGACCAGTAGGTGACCTTCATGTTTTCCTCCTCGCTTGCGGTTGGCTGCGCCATTTTGCTTTCGGGTATACTGTCTGCTTATCGGTTCGAATTGAGAAGTACTTACATTATTTGGAGTACTTCAACCTATATCAAGGAGCGCGCCATGGGTGAACGTCGAAGTGTCAGCTGGTGCCCAGCCATCTCGTCTCTTCAGCGCGTGGTCGGCGGGAAGTGGAAGATAGAAATCCTGTTCTACGTTGCTCTTGAGGACGTGCGGCACTTCGGCGAGCTGCGCAGGTGTCTGCGGGGCGTGTCGGAGTCAACGCTGTCGCGCCAGCTCAAGGAGCTCGTGGCAGACGACTTCCTGGAGCGCGTGGACTACCAGGAGGTGCCCCCGCGCGTCGAGTACCGGCTGACGCGCCGGGGTGAGAGCTTCAGGCCGCTCCTGCAGGCCATGTGGGACTGGAGTGAGGCCGAGTTCGAGTTCAGCCAGGCGGAGGCGGAGCAGATGCGTGAGGCTCGCGAGCGGCTCGGCGTGGCCCAGGTCCGCTGAACTTCACCCCTTCAGCCCTCGCCAAGGCAAGGAGTTTGCACTAATCATCACATTGCCGTGATGCAATCAGGTCTGTTTGCGTGTCGTCATGCCAAGAGGCGATTTCTGTACTCAGCTCGTAAAAGTGAGTAATACCCCCAATAACTATCTGCGGTTTTAATTACTTCCCGAGGGCCTCGTGACTACGTCCTATGGGGTGAGTACAAATAGTGTACTCAGCGGCGAGTACAGGTGAGTACACCCTTGGAGCCGCTTCGCAAAAATACTCCCAATAACGAAACGCCACGTGCGTGCTCGTGACGACACGGAAAGGCATGAGACAACAAACTTTTAGAGAATGGAAACTTGCCTTGTGACAGTTGAGTGGGAGTAGCCTATTTACAGGTGAAATGTTTTCTATTCTTTGGAAATGCACCCTGATTGCACGCCATCCAACGACGTCACGGGCTCGGCCCGCCCGAAAGGGGCGGGGTGCGAAGAATGTGTTGACATATCGCGGTATTACGATATGATGTGCCCATGGACATGACAGAGACATTCAAGGCGCTATCGAACCCCACGCGGCTCCAGATTCTCATGTGGCTGAAGGACCCCGAGGCCAACTTCCCCGAGCAGGGAGGGCACCTCGGCGTGCCCGACGACCTGAGGGGAGGGGTGTGCGTGGGCTCCATCCGCGACAAGGCGGGCGTCTCCCAGTCGACCGCCTCGCAGTACCTCGACGTGCTGCAGCGCTGCGGGCTGCTTCTCTCCGAGCGCCACGGCAAGTGGACCTACTTCCGCCGCAACGAGGAAGCCATAGCCGAGCTGGCCCGGTTCGTGGGAGACGAGCTCTGATACCGCACCCGGACGAACCGGAGAAGCAGCGCTCTAGCATGTCATAACGCATCGACATATCACGATATCTAGTATTGAGGAGGACGAAACAATGCACTACACGGGACCGGTAATCAGGCCTCCCTACGAGGCGGGGAGCGTAATGCTTGAGGTGACGGTGGGCTGCACGCACGACTCGTGCACCTTCTGCACCTACTATAAGGGCCACCCCTTCCATCCCGCGCCGCTCGAGCAGGTGCGCGCCGACCTCGCCGAGATCGCGCGCTTCCGCCCCGGCACCGATCACATATGGGCGGCGGGAGGCGACCCGTTCTCCATGAGCACGCGCAGGCTGCTCGAGTTGGCCGCGCTCGTCCACGAGTACCTGCCGGGCGCAACCATCTCCACCTATGCGCGCGTCGACAGCATGCGCAACAAGTCGGTCGACGACCTGCGGGCGCTGTGTGACGCGGGCTACACAGACATCATGATTGGCATCGAGTCGGGCGACGACGAGGTGCTCGCGCACGTGAACAAGGGGTACACTGCCGCCGACGTTGTGGAGCAGTGCGGGAAGCTCGACGAGGCAGGGCTGCCCTACAACTGCATCTACCTGGGAGGGATCGCCGGCGCGGGGCGCGCCGAGGAGACCGCCGCGCGCTCGGCGGAGGTGTTCAACCAAATCCGCCCGCGGTTCATGTACCTCACGACCGTCACCATCTTCCCCAACTCCGAGCTCGGCGCCGAGGTGGCCCGGGGCGACTTCGCTCCCATGAGCGAGCTCGAGCGGTTCCGCGAGTTCCGCGCACTTGTGGCAGCGCTTGAGAACCCCATCGTCGTCGACACGCGCCTGGTCACCAACTCCATCGGCTTCGTCGCAGAGCTGCCGGCTGACCGCGAGGAGTGCCTGGCCGCGCTCGACGAGGCCATCGCCGGCTTCTCGGAGGACGACGAGCGGAGGCTCTCGCGCAGGAGGGCGATGATGCGCACGATCTGACGCGCCGCAACGGGTCGAGCTCGTCTTACGCCGCCGTGACGTACCCCGGCGTGCTCGCCGTGTCGATGCGGAAGTACGTGTACGCCGTCCTATTGCTTGCCCATACCGTGCCGTTTCCGCCCACGAGCGACGTGGAGCACGAGTAGAAGCACTGGGATCCCGTGAGGCCACTCGAGGGAAGCGCCCAGCTCGCATCGACCAGGATGATCGTGAGCCTGCTGTATCTCGAGAACGTGTAGAACAGGTCCGTTAGTGCCGACGGGTCGAAGCCCCGGAAGTCGATCGTCGTGATTGCGCAGGAGCTGAACATGTAGCGCATCGAGCGCACGCCGGATAGGTTGCCCAGGCCGCCCACGCTCGCGAGGTTCGAGCACGAATAGAACAGGTAGTTGAAGTTCAGGTACGAGAACGTGGCCATGTCCGCTGCGAAGCTCGCGCTCGTGAGGTGCTGGCGGTGCGTCGGACCGATGACGCCGTCCCAGGGCGTGAGGCCCAGTCCCACGTACTTGCCGATGGCGCAGATACACCCGGAGGCGACGAGCTCACGTGTTGCGTCTGGCGTCGCTGTGGCCGTGAGCACGCCCTCGCCGTCCGCGTAGTAGTGGGCGTAGAACCAGGTTCGGTTGTCGTTGTTCGGGTCCGTGAGCACGCCGCCCGCGCCGAGCTTGCACACGCTTGCGCCGCTTGTCGTGGAGGGCACGAAGCCGTCGGTGCCGCCAACTGGGCGGTTGCAGCTGTTGAACATGAGCGAGCCCGAGAGTCCCGAGTTGCTGAAGCTCGTGGCGTAGATCGTCTCCAGGCTCCCGCAGCTCGTGAACATCTGGTTGGCGCTCGTCATGCCGGACAGGTTCTCGAAGCCACGTATCTCGGTGCAGTTCGAGAACGCGTTGAACCAGTAGTTGCAGTTGGCGATGCCGAGACCCGCGATGGTCGAGTGGGAATAAAACTCATTTGGCATTGGCTGGCAGTTGCTGGCATCGAATGCCGTTCCGTATGCTTTCGCAGCATCAGTAGTACTTGAGTTTGGGATAATGTGTTGCAATTGTAGGGAAATAGCCTACAATTGCTACATGAAGCATTCGAACCACATAGATAAGATCGCAGCGCTCTCCGAGTCTGAGGGCGTTTTCACCACTGCACAGGCGGCCCGCATGGGCATCCCGCGCGACGCCCTACACGACGCGGTCGAGTCCGGTCGCCTCGTGCGCATCGTGCGAGGTGCCTACCGCATGGTGGGGTCCGGCTCTTCCTTCACGGACGAGCTGGCGGCGATATGGAAGCTCACCGCCCCGGCGACGTTCTCCCACGAGAGGATGCGGGTTTCCGATTGGGACGGCATCGCCGTCGGAGGGTCCACCGCCTCCGCCCTCCTCGGGATCGGAGACCTGCAGCTCTCGCCCTACCGGCTCTATGCCCCAAGGAGAATCAACACGAGGAACCCGTCAGCGAGCTTCGTCAGGCGCTCGGTGGGTCGCGACGAAGTTACGTTCGAGTCGGGGCTCCCCGTGACACGCTCCGAGCGCACCGTCTTCGACCTCGTCGCGGACGACGAGGACTTCTCGCTTGTGGCGGATGTCCTGGCGGACGCCTCGAGGAAGTACCAGGATTTCGACTACGGGAAGCTTCGGGGACTACTCGAGGGCCGTTACGGCGAGAAGCGGGGATGTGAGATTTTCCGGAGCCTGATGGATGATGCCGGGCTTCTCGGGAGGGGGACGCGGGAATGAGGTACAAGAGCGCGGCCGCACTCGAGATGGCGGTCAAATCAGCGGCGTCGGCGTCGCCGATGGATACCGGGCGCGCCGTGTCGGCATTCTACTTCCACCGACTGCTGTGCCGCGTGTTCGCCGGCGGCAACGGCTCGTTCGTGCTCAAGGGTGGTCGGGCGATGCTCGCTCGAACCGTCGACGCCCGCGCGACGCGCGACATCGACCTGCTCTCCACGGAAGGGAGCCTGGAGGATGCGCTCGAGGAGCTCGTCCGGCTCGCCGGGACCGACCTGGGCGACTTCGTGACGTTCGAGTTCACGGGGTCGCGCCCGATAAAGGCCGAGGACGAGTACAGGAGCGGGCTGTCTGTCGGGTTCGTCCCCATGCTCGGCGCGAAGCGCATGCAGCCCGTCTCCGTCGACCTCGTCGTCGACGAGGTGCCGCTCGAGGGGGCCGAGCGCATCTCCCCAGCGGACAGGATAGAGGTGGACGGGCTTGAGACCTGCGACTACCTCGTCTATCCCGTCGAGGCCGCCCTCGCGGACAAGCTCTGCGGCATAGTCGAAGTTCATGGAAGAAGAGCGTCCTCCAGGGTAAAGGACCTCGTAGACATCGCCGTCTATGCCACTACGGCCACGGTGGACGGTTCGGGGTTCCAGTCCCGACTGCGCCGCGAAGCCTCCGCGCGGCGCATCTTTCTGGGCGACTCCTTCGGATTGCCGAAGGCCTGGGGCGCTCCCCAGGCGCGCCAGTACGCGAAGCTCTGCCAGAGGACGGGCCTTCCGGAGGCGTTGAGGAATATGGAAGCCGCATCCGAGCTCGCCGGCAGGCTCCTCGACCCCGCGATCCGGGGAGAGGCGGGCGGCAGGCACTGGAATCCGGAAGCGCGCGAGTGGGAGTAGGCGCCGTGCGCCCGGATGGCCGGCTTGACGGCGCGCTTGCGTTCGGTTAGAACGGTGTGCATGGAAAACCTACAAGTTTTGTAAGGGCGGGACCCACCGGGCCCGCTCTAGTTTTTTATAGGGACAAAGGCAGGGACCCGCCGGCAGGTGCGATGCCTGCAACGGGGCCTCCATGTCCGATATCGCTTGCGGGGCTGAATCTAGGCTTTTGATGCGGTCCCTTTCTTAAGCCTCGGGAAGCCTTTCAAAGCTGTCGGGCCAGGACTCCTGCTATTTGCTGCCAGGCAAGTTGCGCTTGCCCGTTAAGACGTCGAGCGTGTATCGTTGCCGCCGATGGGGACGTGGGGCATGAGCAGAAGCGCCAC
The DNA here is from genome assembly GCF_900105025.1 of Parafannyhessea umbonata. Taxonomy (GTDB): domain Bacteria; phylum Actinomycetota; class Coriobacteriia; order Coriobacteriales; family Atopobiaceae; genus Parafannyhessea; species Parafannyhessea umbonata. Next base: position 17,028 of record NZ_LT629759.1, read on the forward strand.
GAGTCCCAAAGGCTTGCTGGAGTCCGCTCGCTTTGCACCAGGGCGACATCGAAGGGTCGTCGCGCAGGCTCCGGCCGAATACGTAACACCTGGCATTGTGTGGACAGCGTCAGGGATGCGTCATTAGGGCGTTCTTCGCATGGCTGCAAATCCGCTTTGCATCCAGGCCAGAGCCACGCTACAATGCTTGGCAACAATTCATCAGCGGGGCCTTTGACAAGCGCCGCTTCAAGTTAGGTCAGGTTAGATGAAGAACTAGCGATGCCCATTTCGGGCGCCCCATACGACCATTCTGCCAATCCGGTCGCGCTTCAGGGTGCCGCATCGCCTCAGAATCTTCTTGTTTCAAGTTCATGCATCGCGTGCCTGACCCTCTGCGCGACCTCCCCTCGAAGGAGCTCGCCATGCAACTGAATCTCAATCACATCAGCTATACCTACCCTGGTACGGTATCGGCCGCCATCGATGACGTCAGCGTCACATTCTCGTCGGGATGGACGGGCGTCATCGGCGATAACGGATGCGGGAAGAGCACGCTTGCCCGTATCGCCGCGAACTCCATCGCGCCAGATTCCGGAACGGTGAGTCCGAAGCTGTTCTCGGCGTACTGCCAGCAGGACTCGACCCAGGAACCGGACAATCTCCTCGACTTCGCATCGGACTGGGGCAAGGAGGCGCAACGAGCAAGGGCTTTGCTTCGCGTCGAAGACGACTGGTTCTGGCGCTATGGCACTCTCTCTGGGGGTCAGCAGAAGCGGCTCCAGATCGCATGCGCGCTCTATGCGCGACCGGAAGTCCTTATCATGGACGAGCCGACAAACGACCTCGACATCGTGACACGCGACATCGTGAGGGAAGCCCTCGCTTCATTCGGCGGCATCGGAATTCTCATCTCGCACGACAGGGCTCTGCTGGATAGCCTTGTGAGCCAGAGCCTGATGTGCGAGGGGGTGCGTTGGACCATGCGACCCGGAGGGTACACGAAGGCGAGTGTCCAATCGGCCATCGAGCGCTCTGCTGCAATCAGGGACCGCGAGAAGGCCGCCCGCGAAGCGAAGCGCTTGAAGGCGGAAGCCCAGCGCAGAAGCGAGGAGGCGGCGCGTCAGAAGGGCAAGCGCAGCAAGCGCAACTTGGACAAGCACGACAGTGACGCACGGGAGAGGATTGGACGCGCCATAGTCTCAGGAAAGGACGGCGTGGCTGGCAAGCTCTCGTCCAATATGAGTGAACGGCTGGCAAAGGCCGAGGGAGAGCTCTCAAAGAGAGTTGTCGCGAAGCGATACGACCATGCTCTCGGCGCGTTCGGAATTGCCGCGCGTTCGAGCTGCGTGGTGCACCTAGAGGCGACGCGACTGTCCGCTGGTGATTTCTCGATAGTCGTGCCAGAGCTCTGGATCTCGCCAACGGACCACGTGGTGCTGACTGGCGCGAACGGAACGGGAAAGAGCCTGGTGGTACGAAGCGTCATCGAATCTGCTCCCGACACCGTCAAAGTGGCGTACGTTCCCCAGAACGTCGGGCCGGAAGAACGCGGGCGGGCCCTGAGACGACTACGAGGTCAGGACCAAGAGACGAAGGGCCGCATCCTCTCCATCGTGGCACGGTTGAATTCCGACCCCGATAAACTGCTCGATGGAGACGATTTGAGTCCTGGCGAGCTCCGCAAACTCATGCTCGCGCAGCAGCTTGTTGCGAATCCCAACCTCCTCGTGCTCGATGAACCGACGAATCATCTCGATGTGGGCTCCATCGAAGCGCTTCAAGGCATGCTGATTGGTTTTCCTGGTGCGTTCCTGCTGGTCACGCATGATGGGCAGCTGTCGGAGGCGGTCACGCAGATTGGATGGGAGACAAGGCGAGGCGAGAATGGGATGAGACTACAAGTCGCTGATGAATAAGCTTTGTTCGCCTTCGGCCGATGCCGCGATTCAGCACGAGCGTGGTTCTCAGCGCGCTTGTGCTGAGCAGCAGGGCAAGCGTCGATGCAAAAGAGTTCGCTGCTCGATTCAATGTGAGCGTCTTTCGCATGCACGAGCATCCTAGCCCCGAGTGTCCGATCGGCCGCAACGTGCACGCCGTGCTCGGCACGGAGCTTGACGCTGCGGAGCAGGCCATGCTTGACCACCTTGACTCCACCACCTTGGCCGATCTGGCCGACGCTACGAGGGAGCGCATCGCGCAGCAGGAGCAGGCCTAGGGGTCTGGGGTCGCGGGCTCGCCCAGATTGCCAAGCATCTCGGATTCCGTCTTGGCGCTCCGCTCGGCCAGCGTCCGTGCTTGTCGTCCGGACGGAATGCCCTCGCTTTATCCGACAGCCCCGCCCAACAAGTGGCCTGCTACCAGGGCTGCCATTTCCCGCGGGGTCTCGTTCCAGCCCTTACGTGCCCACGTAATGAACATCCCATAGAGTCCGTAGGCGAGAAAAGCGGCCTCGTAGCTCCCCTCGCGTCCCAGGTCGGCGTCGCTTACGATTGTTTCGAACGCGGCCAGGATGGCATCCGTACGGCCCTGCTCGATCATGAGGTCGTTTTCCGTGCGCAGTGACAGGCAGAACTCAAAGTAGCGCAGAGCCCGCTGGGGATTCGAGAACGCGAGCTCCTTCAGGCGGTGTCCCTTCTCGTATGCCCGCCATTGGCGAACGAGGTAGGCAGTCAGCAGCTCCTCCTTAGACGAGAAGTTGCGAAAGTACGTGGCCCGGCCCACGCCCGCCCGTGCGGCAAGCTCGTCGATGGTGACCTTTCTGATGTTCTTCTCGGCCATAAGCAAGAACAGGGCGGATCCCAGCATGTCCGTGGCATATGCAGACACGACAGACCTCCTGATACGAAAGCGGCCGATGCGTATCGATTGCGCTCGCGACATCGGGACGCTTGCAGGACGGACGATACGATTGTATCAGCTGAAGCGAATCTGAGGAATCTTTCGGGGGCTGTGATGAAGGAGAAGACACGGGGACGCCTGCGGCTGCTCGCAAGGGTGGCGGGAGGAATCTGCATCGCCATCGTCGTGCTCGCCCTGGTGCTCACGACCCATACGCAGATCGTTATTGGAGCGATCCAGAAACTTTCTGCCGGCACGGTCAAGACAACCAATGCCTACAAGCCCGAGGGCAAACACGTGGATGCGATGCGGGATAACGGACAGCGCATCGTGACCGAAATCGCCTATGCCGACAAGTACCCCAATAGCTTCCTGGACATAACCTACCCCGATGCCGACACCTCCGTGCGCAGGCCGACGCTGGTCTATTTTCATGGCGGAGGGTTCTTTGCGGGCAGCAAAAGTGCGGGTGACCCGCTGGCGTCGAGTGACGTCACGTCGCTGCTGGATGACATCTGTGCGGCCGGCTACAACGTCGTGAACGTGGACTACGGTCTCGTGCCCGACTGCCGCTTCCCAGTTCCTGTCATACAGGCCAATCAGGTACTGGCCTGGTGCGAGTCGCATGCGAAGGAATACGGCCTCGATATGGACGATGTCATCATCATGGGCTCGTCTGCCGGCGCCATCATAACGAGCCAGCTGGGCGCCGTCATCGCAAATCCAAAGTATGCCGACGCGCTTGGCATAAAGCCCAAGTTGGAGCCCAGCCAGGTACGTGCTCTCGTGATTGATGACGCACCTCTTGTGTACGACGAGTTCTCCCTCGCCACCAAGGTTATCGTAGGTAACTACGTGAGCGGGACGATCTTCCTCAGTAAGGATCAGGTGCATCGTTACGACGCCACCCAATGGGTCACCTCGGCCTACCCGCCCGCGGTACTTCTCGGCAGCGAATATCACAACGACATGAGGCACATGGACGCAGCGCTTTCGGGGGCGGGTGTCACGCACGAGCTCATCGATCCGCTGGCCGAGCGTGGCCTGAAGATGCCGCACTGCTTTGTGGCCTCCGAGCGCAAGAACAAGGTCGCACGTGACGCGTTCGAGAGGATGCTGGCCTTTCTCGCCGACCGGACGGACTAGCTCACTGGGAGCGTAGCAGGGCGATCGCGAGGCGGTACTTTTGCACTCGCTCTCGGTCGGCATCCGTGACCTTGGCCAGGCGGCTGAGGTCGCTGTTGTGGGTGAGGTCGGCGAGCTTCACCGTGCGGGCGAGTGCGTTGTGCTTCAGGTTTGACACATAGCCAAGATAGGGCACGCTTTTGTCGTGCGTGAGCAGTTCAAGGGCGTCGATCACGTCGTCTTCGATGCCAGCCGCGCGCAGGTCGTCGAAGGTGGTCGGCGTATCTTCCACAACGTCGTGCAGCCATGCCGTCGCTTTTGCCTTGTCACCGCTTACCTGTGCGGCCACGTGCGCGGGGTGTTCGATGTAGGGTGCGCCGGCTTTGTCGGTTTGTCCCGCGTGCGCCTTGCGTGCGATTGCCTGGGCAATCGTTTCCTGCGGTCCCATGTGCCTCATCCCTTCCTGCGGCTCTAGTGCGATTCTATCGAAGGCGGAATGAGATGCGAAGCTAAGGAATGGGAGAGGAACGTGTTTTCCCGCGATGCGAGGAGCCATGCTCGAACGCCTTGATGCCGCTGCCCTTGTCGACCCTGCGATAAGGCGCGGGGCCTCATGGCGAAGCGGCAGACGGCGGCAATGCTGGCGCGGCTTATCCGCAACGCGGATGCTCCTCTCCGCAGCCGCGAGATCCATGCGGCACTCTGCGCCATCGCGGACCTTCTGCCTGATATCGGCGAAGGGGGGGACTGCCTGGAGTAACAGGCTTGACCCTCACGTAACGTCATGGTTTAGAGTGTGGCCAAGACGAGCGAGAGGAGGGTCCGTGAGAACCGTGCATGAAGTCAGCGAGCTTGCGCACGTGAGCGTGCGAACGCTGCATCACTACGACAAGATAGGCCTGCTTCGACCAAGCGCCCGCAGCGAGGCGGGCTACAGGCTCTACAGTGACAAAGACCTGGCGCGACTGCAGCAGATCATGCTCTTTCGGGAGCTGGAGTTCTCGCTCGCCGACATAGGGGCAATTCTCGACAGCCCGGAATTCGATCGAGACAGAGCGCTCGACCAGCAGATCGAGCTTTTGGAGCTTCGTCGGGAGCACATCGGAAACCTGATAGACATGGCAAAGGCCATGAGGGACGGAGAGGGAAGCATCTTGGAATTCGAGCCGTTCGACACGAGCAAGCTGGACGAATACGCCGAGCAGGCGAAGGCTTCGTGGGGAAAGACCCCGCAATGGAAGGAATACGAGGAGAAGTGGGCCGGAAGGCCGAAGGAGGAGCAGGTCGCGATGGGCAAGAGCCTGATGGAGCTCTTCGTGCCGTTTGGGCGGATGTCTGCCGAAGGGGCCGACCCCTCGTGCGAGGAGGCGCTGGCTCAGGTCGCAAGGATCCAGGCATTCATCACCGAGAACTACTACGACTGCACCAACGAGATTCTGGCGGGGCTTGGCCAGGCATACGGCAGTGGTGGCGACTTCACGCGCAACATCAACGCGGCGGCCGGTCCCGGTGCCGCCGAGTTTGCCGCCGCCGCGGTGCGCGCGTACTGCGAACGAGCGTAGGTTGCGAGAGGCCCGCCCGGCAGGGCCTAGCTGGCTGCCAGCAGGCGGATGTCCTTCTCGACGTCCGCCATGGTGGTGCGCCGCAGCTGGTCCTCCAGCGCCCGCTGGGCAGCCTCCAGGCGATCGTCCAGCGCGGCGTGGATGTTGCCGCCCACGGGGCACTGCGGGCAGGGGCTCTCGTGAAAGTGGAAGAGCGAGTCCGCGTCGCTCTGGTCAACGGCGCGCCACAGGTCGAGGAGGGTGATCTTCTGGAGCGGGCGTGCCAGTGTGATGCCGGACTTTCCCTTGCTGGAGTTGATGATGTTCGCCTGCTTGAGCATGCCCATGATCGTGCGGACCATGACGGGGCTCGTGCCGATGCTTTCTGCGAGGAAGGCGCTGGTGACGGGCCTTGTGCCACCGAAGTAGTCTATGGCGCACACCATGTGCGCCGCCATCGTGAGCCTGCTGGTTATCTGCATTCGTTCACCTATTCCGTAACTACTACCTTGCCAAGGGTCTTCTTCCTGCCCCTTGTGTGAGGGTACTACTCCGTGGCGAGTGCTGACATTGCACGCGCCGCGCCGCTGTGACCGCAGGCGCATAGCTGGTCTTCCGGCAGGTCGCAGGCATGGCGCTGGCGCGAGACCAGCTGCTCGACGAATGCCGTCGCGGGGCGTGCCAGAATCTCCTCGGGCGCACCGTATTGCTGTACCTTGCCCTCATCGAGCACGAGCACGTGCGTCCCCAGGCGCAGCGCCTCGCCTATGTCGTGGGTCACGAACATTACGGTGATGCCGGTCTCGCGGTGGATGCGGCTTATTTCGACCTGCAGCTGACCGCGGGTAATCTCGTCCACGGCACCGAACGGCTCGTCCATCAGAAGGATGTCGGGCGACGCGGCCAGGGCCCGTGCGATGCCCACGCGCTGCTGCTGACCGCCCGAGAGCTCGGACGGGTAGCGCTCCAGGAGGTCTTTGGAGAGCCCCACGATGTCCATCCACGTGCGCACTGCCTTGCGCGTGCGCTCGTGGTCGTGCTTGTTGAGCAGATTGGGCACGTATGAGATGTTGTCCTCCACCGTCATGTTGGGGAAGAGGACGCTCCCCTGGATGGCGTAGCCGATGTTGCGGCGCAGCTGGATGGGGTCGGTGTCGCGCACATTGTGGCCGTCCACGAGCACGGTGCCCGAGGTGGGCTCTATCAGGCGGTTCACCATCTTGAGCGCGGTGGTCTTGCCGCTTCCGGAGGAGCCGATCATGGTGACGAACTCGCCCTTCGGAACCTTGAGGTCGAGGTGCTCCAGCACGCTCTTCTCGCCATAGGACTTGCTGACGTCGCGGTACTCGATGGCGACGCTGGTGGTGTTGGTCGCGTTGCTCATTAGATCAGCCCCTTCGAGCTCAGGAACTCCCTGGCCACGGCCTTGGGGTCCTTCTTTTCCTCTTCCACCTCGTAGTTCATGCGGGCCATGTCCTCCTCGGATATGGTGCCCTGGAGCTTCTTGAGCTCGGCGCGCAGCTCGGGGTGCTCTTGGAGCGTCTGGTTGCGAACGACGTTTCCGCACTGGTAGGAGGGGAAGAAGCCCTTGTCGTCGGTGAGCACCGTGGCGTCCGCGGTGCTGAGCTTGCCGTCGGTGGTGTAGATGATGATCGCGTCCACGCTGTCCTGGGCGAGGGCGTCGTACTTGAGGCCCGCGTCCATCTCGGTGGTCTTGCCGAAGCTCATGCCGTAGGTGCTGCAGAGGGCGTCGTATCCGTCCTCGCGCTCGAAGAAGTCCGGCTCGGCCCCAAGGTTCAGCTGGCCGGCGACCTTGGCGAGGTCCGAGTAGGTCTTGAGGTCGTACTTCTGCACGATGTCGTTGCGCACGGCGATGCCGAACGTGTTGCCGAAGCCGTACATCCCCACCCAGCTCATGTCCAGCTTCTTGTTGTAGTCCGCCTGCAGCTGGTCGAACTCGTCCTCGGAGTAGGTTCCCTTGTTCTTGAGGACCGCGGCCCATCCAGTGCCTGTGTACTCTGGGTACAGGTCGAACTGCCCGGACTCCATGCCGGCCTCGAGGTTGGAGGTGCCGCCCGCGACGCCCTCGGTGAGGTCCACCTTGAGGTTGGTGTCGTGTTCGATGAGCATCTTGAGGGCCTCGCCCATGATGTACTGCTCGGTCATGGGCTTGGTCGCGACGTTGATGGTGTCGCTCGGGCCGGCAAGCATGCCCGGCACCGTGGCACCCAGCGCCGCGGCTGCGCAGACGAGGACGGCGCCGATGGCCAGCCTGCGGTTGGTGCGCCTTGCCCTCTGGCCGCGCATCTGCATGCGCTTCTCGACGAAGCCGAGAATTGCGTCCACCACCAGGGCAAGCACGGCGATGAGGAGGCTGCCCACGATGGTCATGGCGGTGTTGTTGGTGGTGATGCCGCGATAGATGGCCACACCCAGGCCGCCTGCGCCGATGTAGGACGCGATGCCGCCGAGTGCGATGGTCATGGTGACCATGTTGCGGATGCCGCTCATGATGACGGGCAGGGCAAGTGGCAGCTGCACGCGCACGAGCGTCTGCATGCGGGTGCCGCCCATGCCCCTGGCGGCCTCCATGATGGCGGGGTCCACGTTTGTCATGCCCGTGTACGTGGAGCGCACCATGGGCAGCAGCGCGTAGATGGTGAGCGCGATGACCGCCGTGGCATCGCCTACGCCGCTGAACGGAATGAGGAAGCCCAGCATGCTGATGGAGGGGATGGTGTACAGGAAGTTGACCACGCCCAGCGTGGGCTTGGCCGCCTTCTGGTACTCGCTGATGAGGATGCCGGCGATGCCGCCGAAGACGATTGCGATGAGTATGGCGACCAGGCAGATCTCCACGTGCTCCACGAGCAGCCCTTGGAAGAAGTCCCAGCGCTGGACGAGTAGGTTCCAAGCCTGTGCGAGCATTAGCCCCTCCTTACGATTGCCCTGACCGGGCAGTTCTCGAAGCACAGGCCGCAGTGCAGGCAGTGCTCCTGGTTGATGACGTACGGCTTGCCCGGCGTGATGCACTGCTGCGGGCAGTTGCGGGCGCACTTGCCGCAGCCGATGCAGGCGTCCGTGATCTGGAAGCCCTGCAGGTGCGTGGGCGCGCCGCCCAGCGAGAACGTCTGCCTGAAGATGGGGGAGACGCCCAGGTCGAAGAGCTCCACGCAGCCGTTGTCGATCACGAACGGGTCGAGCACGTAGCGGGAGTCGCCGGGGTACACGTCGTTCATGCTGGGGTTCTGTTGGAAGATGCGGTCGATCCGGGCTTGCGTGTCCTTCTCCACGCGGCGCGCCTCGCCGGCCAGGCGGACCATCTTGTAGTCGCGCGTCATGCCCACGATGGCCACGTGCGGGTCGCGCAGCAGCTGCGCGTGGAAGTCCTTCCCGCGCGAGGTGCAGAAGTAGAGTGCGCCCTTCTCCACCAGCATCACGTCGATGATGCGAATCTGGGGGTGGCCCTCCTCGTCCACCGTCGCAAACGAAACGTCCTTTATCTCGCGAAGCGTCTGCAGGCAATCCTGAGCGTCCATAGCGGTCTCCTCTCCGTTGGCTTACGTGTAATATATGTTGTGACACGTAACGTGTCAAGAAAAAGTTGACATGTTTGCTAGTCTTGTGTCGACAAGAAGGAGCGCGGCGCGCCGCGCAGTACGGAAGAGAAGGCCATGGCCACAAACCTGGAGAACGCAACCAACCTGTATGAGCGCGGAATCCGCGACGGCGAGGTTCGGGAGGTGCTGGACAACTACATGGGCCCCACCTACACGCAGCATAGTACTGGCGTGCGTGACGGGAAGGAGGGCTTCGCCGAGTTCTTTGCAGACTTCCTCGTGCGCAATCCCAAGCGTGACATCCGCGTGGTGTGAAGCTTTGCGGATGGCGACTTCGTGTTCCTGCACGTGTACCAGAGTCTGAACGACGGCGCGGCACAGTGGGTCACCACGGACATTTTCCGCTCCGATGCGGACGGGCGCATCGTGGAGCACTGGGACGTGATCGAGGAGTACCACGAGCCGGCCCCCGGCTCCCCCGACCAGGTGCTTGGCGCGTTCGAGCCACGCGACCTGGACCAGACCGAGCGCAACAAGGCCATCGTGCGCCGGTTCCTGGTTGACGCCATGCAGAATCACGATGCCGGCGCACTCGACCGTCGCGTGGCGGAGGGGGTCGTGCGGCACGACCCCGTCATCGGCCAGGGTCGCGACGCCTGGGCGCGTTACCTGCGCGAACACGACGTCATCTACGACTTCGTGTTCAAGGTGGTCGGAAGCGGCGACCACGTGGCCGCCTACTCGCAGGTCCTGATAGACGGGACCGCATACGCACTCTTCGACCTGTTCCGCCTCGAGGACGGGCGCATCGTGGAGCACTGGGACAACAAGGAGGTCGTGCCACCGCGCGCGGAACTCGCCAACTCGGGCAAGTTCTAGGCGCCGCGTGCCGGCCGGGAGGGGGTCATCACATGGATAACAGGAACATGACGCAGGACGAGCGCAGGTTTTGGCTCATCCGCGCGCTCGAGGACGAGCGGCGGGCCTGGGGTGGCGACACGCCGGAGCCGCCCGCGGACGCGGAGGGACAGCGCCTGCTGCTGCGCGCCCTCGTGAACGTGCGCCCACCAGAGCCGGCCAGCGCGGAGCTGCTGCGCGTGCAGTACGCGTACCTGCAGGGACGCCTTGCCGAGCGCGGTGGTGCCGTGGGGGAGAAGGACGTGTCCTTCTCGCCCGAGGGCATCGCCGTGTGGCGTGGCGACATCACGCGCCTGGCCGCCGACGCCATCGTGAACGCGGCCAACAGCCAGATGCTGGGCTGCTTTGTGCCCAACCACCGCTGCATCGACAACGCCATCCACACGTACGCGGGCATCCAGCTGCGGCTGGAGTGCGCGCGGCAGATGGCGGCGCAGGGTCGCGAGGAGCCCACGGGCGTTGCGCGCATCACGGGCGGCTACAACCTGCCGGCGGCGCACGTGCTGCACACGGTGGGGCCCATCGTGGGCGGAGCCGCGCCCACGCGGCGTGACCGCGAGCTGCTGGCCAGCTGCTACACGTCGTGCCTGGATTTGGCGCGCGAGCGGGGGCTTGGCAGCGTGGCGTTCTGCTGCATATCGACGGGGGAGTTTGGCTACCCCAACCGCGAGGCCGCGCAGGTGGCCGTGGCCACGGTGCGCGACTGGAAGAGACAGACCAACAGCAAGATGAAGGTGATCTTTGATGTCTTCAAGCCAGTGGATAACGACATCTACCGGGAGCTTCTTGGAGTGCGTGGATAGGATTGCGGACGCGATTCGCGATGCCGACGCCATCTTGGTGGGCGCGGGTGCGGGGCTTTCGACCGCCGCGGGCTTTGCGTACGCGGGTAAGCGCTTTGACGACAACTTTGCAGACTTCCGCGACGCATATGGCATAACGGACATGTACACGGGCGGGTTCTATCCCTTTCCGGACGAGGAGTCGCTCTGGGCATGCTGGAGCCGGATGATCCTGCTGAACCGCTACGACTGCCCCGTGGGCCAGCCGTACCTTGACCTGCTCCACATGCTGCGCGGACGCGAGTACTTTGTGCTGACCACCAACGTGGACCACCAGTTCCAGCGCGCGGGCATCGACCACGACCGGCTGTTCTATACGCAGGGCGACTACGGCCTGTTCCAGTGCTCCAAGCCCTGCCACCAGGCCACCTACGACAACGAGGAGCTGGTGCGCCAGATGGCAGAGCGGCAGAGCGACCTGCGCGTTCCCAGCGAACTGGTGCCACACTGCCCGCGTTGCGGCGCGCCCATGTCCCTCAACCTGCGCTGCGACGACACGTTTGTGGAGGATGCGGGCTGGCATGCGGCGGCCAAGCGCTACGACGACTTCCTGCGCGAGCATCGCCGCGACCGCATCGTGCTTCTGGAGGTGGGCGTGGGCGGCAACACGCCGGGCATCATCAAGTACCCGTTCTGGCGCATGGCGGCCCAGAACCGCCACGCCACCTACGCGCAGCTCAACAGGGGAGAAGTGCTCGCCCCCGCCGAGCTGGGCGAGAAGAGCGTCATCCTGGACTGCGACGCCGCCGAGGCCCTTGCCGCCGTGCGCGAGCGGCTGAGGTAGGACCTCCAGGGCACCTTTGCCGCACTCTGTTGGCGGAAGCCAAGTGCGACTGTGAGGTCGCGCAGCGGATGTGCTACTGGTCCAGCGTTGCTCGCAGCTGCTCCAGAAACGCCTCGCACGCGGGCGAGAAGATCCTGTGCCTCTTCCACGCAACCACGGAGCCAGTGGTGAGGGCGGGCTTCAGCGGCAGGAAGCGCAGCGCGTCGGTCTGCAGCTCAAGCAGGTGGTTTATGCCCAGGGCACAGGCGTTGCCCGCCTCCACCAAGAGCGACGCGTTGCCTATGAGGTCGAAGGTGCCCACCACGTTCAGGCGTCCGGGCGTCACGAGGCTGCCCGACCATCCGGCGAGGTCAAACGTCCGGTGCGTGGTGCGCGAGCTCACCAGCAGCGGCATCTGCACCAGGGCCTGCGGCGTCACGACGTCCAGCTTTGCCCAGGGGCTGCGCGTGCCCACGATGACCCCCACGGTGTCACGCACCGGCAGCGCCAGGTGGTCGTACTTCTCCACGCGGTCTGCTGTACCAGCTGCAGGATCTCCTCGGCACGTTGGCGCAGGCGCCTGCCGTTCGCACGCTGCTGCGCTCGCGAGAGTGGAACGGCAAGGTCGTTGTGCCCTTCTCGGCCTGCGCCGGATGGGCGGGCTCCACGCTGGATGACATCGCGGGGCTGGCCGAGGGTGCGCGTATCGCCGAGCCGTTCACGGTGACGTTTGCCTCGGACGGCGGGTCGCGCATGGTGACGGACCCGCGCAAGGTTTTGGATTGGGCGCGCCGCGTGGCGGCCCTGGCATGAGGAGGAACTGACATGAAGCAGACGGCAGGCAGGGACTCGCTGGGCGAGTTTGCCCCCATGTTCGCGCACCTCAACGACGACGTGCTCTTTGGCGAGGTGTGGGACCAGGGGGCGATCTCTGCCAAGACCAAGTGCATCGTCACCATCGTGGCCCTGGTAGAAATCAGTCAGTAGCAGTGGAGAAAATCGTTCAGTAGAGCGTGGAAAAAATCGTTCAATAGTATTTGATAGTATCGTTCAGTAGATTTAGGTAAAATCTATCAGTAGGGAGAGATGCTGCACTTCAACGGAGGGCCACATGATTATTCCGCGAGAGATGAAATCCGAATTGTTGAGGCTTTCGCACATGTATCCCGTGCTTTCCGTTACGGGCCCACGTCAGAGTGGCAAGACCACGCTTGCGCGGGAGACGTTTCCCGACTATGCGTATGTGAGCCTGGAAGATCCGGATACGCTTGGCGCATTTGAGGACGACCCCCGCACCTTTCTGAGAGCCTATGGTTCGAACGTGATATTCGACGAGGCGCAGAGGGCTCCCGAGCTATTTCAGTACCTGCAGAAGGTCGTTGACGCGAGCGATCGGACGGGTCGCTTTGTGCTCACGGGCTCGCAGAACTTCCTGCTGATGGATGCAATCAACCAGTCGCTTGCGGGGCGGGTTGCCCTCCTGTACCTTTTGCCGCTCTCGCTCCAGGAGCTCGAGGACGCCGGTTTGGGACCCAATGACGCAGAGGACTGGCTTTTCTTTGGTGGGTACCCACGGCTGCACTCGGCCTCGATTCCGCCGGAGACGTTCTTCTCCAACTATGTCCAGACCTATGTCGAACGTGACGTGCGCAGGGAGCTTGGAGTTCGCAAGGTGCGGGAGTTCACGACGTTCTTGCAGCTTTGCGCATTGCGCACCGGACAGCAGCTGAATATAAGCAGCCTGGCATCCGACTGTGGCATTGCGACGAACACCGTTCGCGAATGGCTGTCAGTGCTTGAGGCCAGCGGAATCGTTTACCTGCTTGAGCCCCTCTTCAGCAACAGAAGCAAGAGTCTTACCAAGGCCCCGAAGCTCTACTTTCTGGACACGGGCCTTGCTGCGTACCTTATGGGGATTCGCTCGGCTGACGAGCTGCTCCTCAGCGAATTCAGGGGCGCGCTGTTCGAAACCGCTGTCGTTGCCGAGGTCCTGAAAGCCGGTTATGCGCTTGGCTCCAAGCCCGAGCTCTCGTATTGGAGGGACGCCAAGAAGCGCGAGATAGACCTTGTGGTTCGGAGGGGCCTGAAGCCTGCAAAAGCTATAGAGATCAAGTCATCCGCGACGTACAAGTCACGCTTTTTTGACATGCTCAGGCAGGTTGCCCCCTCCGAACTGGGCCTAGGCGAGAAGGACTGCTATGTGGTCTATGCGGGTGACGAGGAGCTGCACCCTGCGGGTGGCAGCCTGATCTCTTACCGCAGGCTGCACAAGCTTGTGCAGGAGTGGCTTCGCATCTAGCGGTGCTGCTCCACAAACGTGGCGAGGTTGTCGCCAGACACGACTGCGGGGGCGTCGCTACATGCTCTCGCGGAGAATCTGCGCAACCTCGTCTGGGGTCAGGGGATGGTAGCCGCCGGTGAGGATGAAGGTGCTCTTTACGGCATCGTCGATCATGTCCTCGGTGAAGCCAAGCTCGCTCAGGTGCTTGACCGCGCCGATTTCGTCCTTAACGGCGATGCGGCTTGCGTGCACGAGGCTGCGCATGAGGCCCTCGGCCATGTAGTCTGAGGTGTTGTCGTCCGTGCCGGAGAAGTACTGCTCGCAGATGTGGTTGAAGGCGTCGTAGATGCTGGCGCGCATCTGGTAGTCCGGGACCGTGAAGGTGAGCTCGGGGTTCACGATGGCAAACCTGGGCATCACCTCGGGGCCAAAGACGTGGCCGATCTTGAGGCCCTGCTCGTGGTTGGTGATGACGGAGCCGGCGTTCATCTCGGAGCCGGTGCCGCTCATGGTGAGGACGTCGCCCACGGGGATGATTCTGCCGTCGGGCTCTTCCATCCTGAGGAAGAACTTCTCCCATGCGTCGCCGTCGTACTAGGCGCTCACGGAGACGGCCTTGGAGCAGTCGATTACCGAGCCGCCGCCCACCGCGAGGATGAGGTCGACGTCGTTATCGCGGGCGACCTTGCGACCCTCGTCCAGCTTCTGGACGGTGGGGTTGCTCATGACGCCGGGGACCTCGAACACGGTCTTTCCGGCGGCGTCCAGTGCGGACATCACCTTGCTGTACAGGCTGCTCCGCTTAATCGACCCGCCGCCGTAGGCCAGAGGGACCTTGGGGCCGTACCCCGCGAGCTCGCCGCGGAGCTGGACGAGGGAGTCTGGGCAAAAGTGCACGCGGACCGGGTCGTGATAGGTAAAGTTGCCAAGCATGCGCTTCTCCTTCTAATGGCGGGATGTTTGCCTAGGGGGTACGCAGGCTCCCTTTGCATACCAAATACCTATATTGCAAGTTAGAATATGCCTAAAAGGCATTTCACCAGAGGCGGGTGCGCCAGTTGCTCAAACGATGCCCCTCCGGCGTCGAGCCCACCCAGTACGAGGCGATGCTCGCCGACTACGCCGAATCGATCGTCGACCTTGCCGACAAGGCGGATGACTTTCACATTCACAGCGGCACCTCGTTCGACCTGATGGACGGCGCGGTTCGCGGTCAGTACGACTTCATGCTCGAGTGCGAGTTGCAGCCCCATGCAGATGTGAGCGTGCTCGGGCCGCCGGTGCCGTCGGGCATGCCGCTGCCGCCGGCCTTGGCGTGATGCCGTGGCAAATCATCCCGTGCGCCGTGACGGGGGCATCGTGATGGAGAAGATAGCGGTTTGGATGCCGCTTTTCCTGCGTTGCGCCTATCGACCCTAAGGCGCGCGCTTCTCCTGCAATAGATTGACAATTGTCGATACAAGTCTACTATCAGAGAAGCATTGATGATTATCGATATAACCCAAACGGCCCCCGGGGCTTCTGGGCGAAAGGACGAGGCGATGACGAGAGAAACAAGCGCAAACACGGCTGAGGCGCCGTCGGAGGCCGCGGCTCCTCCCACGGGAACCGCGGTGCGCCTGGGGATGCGGGACCGGCTCCTCACGCTGTGGATCTTCCTTGCCATGGCCGCCGGCATCCTGCTTGGCGCCGTGGTCCCGGGCGTCTCCGACGCGCTCAACTTAATTTCGGTAGGCACAACAAACATACCGCTCGCCATTTGCATGATGCTCATGCTGTACCCGCCTCTGGCAAAGGTGCGCTACTCCGAGCTTCCCAAGGTGTTCCGCAACGTTCGCGCGCTAGGGCTCATGCTGCTGTTCTGCGCAGTCATCGGTCCGCTCCTCATGTTCCTGCTCGCCACCACGTTCCTGCGCGACCAGCCGGAGTACATGACGGGGCTCATCCTCATAGGCATCGCGCCGTGCATCGCGATGGTCATCGTGTGGAACGGACTCGCCGGCGGCGACGCGGAGTGGTGCGCCGGCTTCGTCGCGGTCAACGCCATCCTGCAGGTGCTGCTGTACGGCCCCATGGCGTGGCTGTTCGCTACGCGCCTCACCGCGCTCGTGGGCGCGCCTTCGGTCTCCGTGAGCCTCTCCGTGGGCGATGTGGCGGGAACTGTGGCGTTCTACCTGGGCATTCCGTTTGCCGCCGGCGCGCTTGGCCGCCTGGCGCTCGAGCGCCTCAAAGGACGCGACTGGTACGAGGGCACGTTCCTCCCACGCGTGTCGCCGGTCTCGTTCGCGGCTCTTCTCGCCACCATCGTCCTTATGTTCTCGCTCAAGGGCCAGCAGATCGTGCACTTGCCGCTTGACACCGTACGCATAGCCGTGCCGCTCGTCATCTACTTTGTGGTCATGTTCTTCTGCAGCTTCGTGCTTGCGCATGCGACGGGGTTCACCTACCCGCAGACCAGCGCCATCGCGTTCACGGCCACGGGCAACAACTTCGAGCTCGCCATCGCCGTGGCGGTGGCGACGTTTGGCCTGGCGTCCGGCGAGGCGTTCGCGGCTGTCGTCGGTCCGCTCATCGAGGTGCCGTCGCTCATCCTCCTGGTGAACGCCGCCCTCGCCATGCGCCGGCGCATGTCCTGGCCAAGGGGGTAAGTTTGGTCTTTGTGACTGGCGCCGCGGCCGCCGTGGCGCTTGGTACCGGCGCGCTTGCAGCCGGCCTTGCGATTGCACTGAGGAAGCGGACTAACTAGCACCGCGCCTCGCTTGCATTTGGCTGCAAGACGGTGCCAAAACGTCATCCCCCGGATCGGGTGCTCGTTGCGACGAGTCTCGGTCCGGGGGATTTCTATCGGCTGCCTGCAAGGGCGGGCGAGAAGAGCGTGCCGTGCGCGCCCGGAGCTACGCCGTTCGGTCGGCTTCCAGCGCGTCGATGCACCACAGGAACGCCCGTGCCACGCGGGAGTCCGGATCTTGGAAGTGCCCGCCTGCGTTCCACTCCAGCGCGCACGGCACGCCTTGCGCCCGAAGCAGCTCGTACTGGCGCCGCATGCACGACCCCACGGCCGAGACGATGGCGTTTCTCGTCCGCTCCTCGCGGTCGCCCAGACTTAGGTACACGGCGCGCGAATGCGGCTGGTGACCTTGCGCGTAGCCGACCCACCCGGGGAACCACACGGACGGCGATGCGGCGGCGACGGCCGAAAACGCGTCGGTCTGGTACGCGCACCACAGCGAGAAGAGCGCGGCGAGCGAGTAGCCGCCCAGAATTGCGTCGTGGCTGGGCTGGGGTCGCAGCATCGTGGACAGCTCGGGCAGGATGCCGTTCAGGATGAGGTCGAGCGTCTGCTGGGCGCCGCTGCCGAAGCCGCGCTTGCCGAACGCCGGCGGCGCCTCCCAGGGAGAAAGGTCGTCGTTCCACTCCGGCACCTCGAACGCGACGAGCGCGAGGGGCGCCTTGCGGGAATCTTGCAGAAGCTGCGCCTCGCGGTCCACCTCGTCGAGGTCGCGATGGTCCACGGGTTGCAGGAGTATGTGCCGCGGGTTCTCGTCGGCGTACGTTACGCAGGGCGTGCCGGCAATGGTGGCTGCTCTTCTCTGCATGCGAGACCCTTCGTCGTGGCTATTCGTTCGGGTTGGTGGCGGTTGTCTGTCCGTCGCGTGGCGCCTGCCCGTTATGAGACGCCCGCGCGTCATGTGGCGCCTTCAGCAGGCGGCGCAGGTTCGTGCGGAAGCGGGCGCGGTCCTCGGACGTGAAAGCCGCGGGGCCCTTCGTCCTGCCGCCGGCGCGGCGCACCTTCTTCTCCTCGTGGCGTATGAGCATCAGGGAGTCTATGGTCAGTGGGCTGTACACTCGCCCGCGCACGCCAATGGCGCGAGCGCCGCGGCCCAGCACCATGTCTGCAAGGCCGATGTCTTGCGTCACCACCACGTCGTCCGGCGTCAGATTGGACACGATGGCGAAGTCAGCAGAGTCCGCGCCCACGCCCACCTGGAGCACCCGCACCCAGAACCCGCGGTCGGGGTGGCGCGGGTCACGGGGCTCGCGCGGGTCTGTCGCGCGCACGGAGCGCTCGAGGTTCTGCGTGGAGTTTCCCGCTATCACGCAGGGAACCCGCAGCTCGCGCGCAACGGAGAGCGCCTCCCGCGTAACGGGGCACGCGTCGGCGTCTATGTAGAGCCTGGTCATGGGCCTCCCTATAACGATGGGCACTGCCGCCGAGACTCCGACGACAGTGCCCATTCTAGACCTGCATGCGCGGCTGCCTCACGTTCGTATCGCGAAGGTGCCGTTTGCGTTGCGGCGTGCGGCGCTACTCGCCCACGGCGTCGCGGTAGCGGTCCAGGTCCTCCTCCCACGTGGCATACGTGGGGTCGCCCCGGTGGTCGGGCAGCCCGTAGCGCCTGCTCAAGAGAGCGCTCAGCTCGCGCGAGACCTTCGTGGCGCCGCTCAGGTTAAGGTGATCGCCTCGGTCGCGCGTGTCCGTGCGCCAGTCGATGCCCACCTTGTGCCGTCCGCGGTTCAGGTCTATGTAGTCGACCCTCATCCTGCGGGACAGCCGCGCGATGCCGTTGTGGCGCGGCGTGCTCCAGTTGACGGTAGAGGGCGTGCTCACCAGCACGGGCGTCGCGCCGTGCGCACGGCAGTAGTCGACCATAAGGCGTAGGTACTCCTGGTTCTCCCGCGGCACCACGCTCACCTCGCGCGTGCGTGCCATGTAGTCGACGTTGCGCGCAGGCTTCACCTCGGTGTTGACCACGAAGCCCCTCAGGTACGCGCGCGAGTTGTCCGACTTCGCAAGGTCGCGCGTAAGGATGCGCTTCCAGCGGTCGTGGTACTCGAAAATGGGCACGTGGTCCTGCAGGAACCTCAGTGATGGGTCAAGCGTCGAGAAGGACGAGTACACAGAGTTGGTCTCTATCACCACCACGCGCGGGCTGCTTGTGGCGAGGGCCTCGCGCAGCAGCGTGTAGCCATACGGGAGCCTCTGGCCGTGCGAGGCGATCACGCGGCTGGCAAAGCCGCTCTCGCCCCACATCTCGAGGGGTGAAAACGCGCTGTATGCCTCGCTGTCGCCGATGAACAGCACGTCGAGGCCGCCGTTCTTCTCGCCCGTGGCGTCATGCGCCGTCGCGTCCACCGTGCCTTCCTCGTGCGCGTCGGCCTTGGGCAGCGACGCCCACGACGTCACGGCCAGCAGGCCGGCGACCACAAGGAAGACGGCCAGCGCCGTGAGGGCAACGCCCAGGCGGGCGCGGAGCTTCTGGTTTCTCATGCGTGCCTCCTAGAACTTCGCGTACATGGGCGCGATGGGGATGTAGCTTGCGCCGTACGCGCCAAAGATCACGATCGCCATGAACAGCGCTATTGCCACGGCCCAACGGGCGACGGTGCCGCGCTCGCACAGGGCGCCCAGCACGTCGCGGCCGCGCTCCCGCGCTATGCCTACGGCGAGCACGCCTGCAAGTGCCAGGCAGACCACCAGATAGTCCGGGCCGTCCAGGCCCACGGCAAATATGGCGCCGCTCGTGAACGCGCCGAACGAGAAGTCCGTCACGATCCTGCGGAACATGGCGAGGCCGGCGGCAAGGCCGTTGGCGCGGAAGAACATCTCGCCCACGAAGACGATGACGAGGGTGCGCACGGTCTGGAACGCGCGGTACGGCGCGGACGTGCGGTCGACGTGCAGGCGCAGCGCCGCCTTTGCGGCGATGGGCTCGACGAGGCCGCCCGCCATGATGAGGACGAAGTAGTACATGCCGAAGAACAGGTACTGGCTGCCGGCGCCGTGCCACAGGCCGTTGATGACCCACACGCACAGCAGGGCGACGGAGCTTGCCAGCAGCGGCCCGTAGCGGTTGCCAAACACCTTGCGCGCCCGCTTGGTCAGGCGCTTGCACGGCGCGCTGAGCGAGACGGGGTAGTACACGTAGTCCTTCAGCCACGTGCCCAGCGTGATGTGCCAGCGCTTCCAGAACTCCGACGCGGTGCGCGAGAAGAACGGCTGCCTGAAGTTCCTGGGTAGGCGGACGTTGAAGATCTGGCCGATTCCAAGGGCCACGTCCATCGTGCCTGAGAAGTCGCAGTACAGCTGCAGCGTGTACAGGATGGCCGCAAACGCCGTGACGCCGCCGTCAAACAGGTAGTGGCCGCCAAACACGGGCCGGACAAACGCGTTGAGCCTGTCCGCCACGATGATCTTCTTCGCGAAGCCGTACAGGATGCGGACCGTGCCCGCGTACATCGACCTGCGGTCCAGCGGCTCGCCCGCGGTGAGGGACTCCGCCGTCTGGTTGTAGCGGCAGATGGGGCCCTCCATGATCTGCGGGAAGAAGCTCAGGTACAGCGCGACGCGGCCAAGGTTTCTGTCCGCGCGCACGGACTCGCGATAGACGTCCACCAGGTAGGACACCGCCATGAGCGTGTAGAACGAGATGCCTATGGGGAGGTCGTGCGGCGGCACGCTGACCACGAAGCCGTGGCCGAAGAGCCCGAGCAGGTCGGAGAGCGCCTCGCCAAAGAACCTGACGTACTTGAGCGCGACGAGCATGCCCACGTTGAGAAGAACGCCTGCGCTGAGGATGGCGCGCATGCGGCGCTTCGCGTTGGCGCGGATGGCGCGCTTTCCCGACGTTGCGTTGGCGAGCCGCTCGTCCCTCTGCCTGATCTGGGCATCGAGGGCGAGGGCGAGTCCGTAGACGGAGGCCGTCGAGGCCAGTATGAACACGATGAGCCTGCCGCTGAGGATCCAGAAGAACGCGTAGCTCGCCACGAGGAGCACGACCCAGCGCGCCTTTCTGGGGGCGATGCCGTACGCGGCCACCACTAGGGGCAGAAACACCGCGAAGAACAGGATGGAAAAATAGGAAGTCATACTATCCCCTGGGTTGGGACCTACAGAGAGCGCCCCCGGCGACACGAGTGTTTGGTCGGCGGGGGCGTCTTGGTGCGTATGGGAAGCTAGTCGAGCTCCTCCTCGCGTAGGCGCCTGACCAGCATCTCCATCGCCTCGACGGAGTTGAAGTTGTCGGCGACGATCTCGACGGGCGGGACCTCGATGTCATACTCGTCCTCGAGCTCGGCCACGAGCGCGACCATGGTGAGCGAGTCGATGACGCGGTCGTCGATCAGCGTGGTGGAACCCTCGAAGTCGACGCCGGGCTTGAGCTCCTGAAGGATTTCGGTAACGGTCCTCATGTTCTTCTCCTTTGCGTTGTCTGCACGTTGCGTGCGTGGTCGTGCGGTATGTCGTGACGCTCTGTCAGAGCGGGCGAACGCTGTTGAGGGGTGCGGTATCGATGTGGTCGCGCAGAAGCGTGAGCTTGCCCGCGCGGTCGCGCCAGACGATGGCGGGGAGGTCGCGGCTCAGGAAGAGCGACATGCCCTCCGTCATGCAGTAGGCGCCCGCCTTGTCGAACGCTATGAGGTCGCCCACCGCGAGGTCTCCCAGGGGCATCTGCTTCACGAGGATGTCGTTCGTGGTGCAGAGCGAGCCGCAGACCGTCCAGCGGAGGCTGGCGTCGCCGTGGGGGAGAAGAGCGTGGCACGGTGGCTGCTTCATGGCCATGGCATGGCCGTAGTACGTGATCTGGTGCATGCCGCCGTCGACGATGGCGACATTCTGGCCGCCGACCTGCTTTGCGTCCACCACGCGCGTGACGTAGGTGCCGCACGTCGCGGCGATGCGACGGCCGAGCTCGATGGTGACCTGGCCGTCGAACGACGCGTCGGCAAGCGCGCGGGAAAGCGCGAGCGCCGGCTCGAGCTCCGTCTGGCGGACGGCCTTAGGGTCGCGCTCGAAGTACTCGACGGGAAGGCCCGCGCCGTACTCCATCTCGGCGAGGGGGCTGCCGTAGGCGCGGCCGACCTCCGCCACGAACCTGTCGAGCTTCGCGACCTCGCGCGCGATGCGCTTGGGCGAGGTCTTCTGGGTGCCGGTGAAGTACTGGATGCCGCGGATGGTGACGTACGGGTCGTTGGCGCATGCGGCCGCGAGCTCGACGATCGTGTCCGCGTCCATGCCGAACTGGCTGCCGTTGCTGAGACGGAGCAGCAGGTCGACGTGGGTGCACGCCTCGCGCGCCAGCCCGGTGAGCATGTCGAACTGGAGGCGGGACTCGCAGGTGAAGTGGCCGATGCCCGCGTCGCCCGCGATGAGCTCGCGCATGAGGGCGGGGTCCTTCGCGACGCCCGAGACGACGATCTGACTGGGGTCGACGCCCGCGGCCTGGCAGATGCGCACTTCTCCCGTAGAGCAGGCCTCGAGCCTGTCGACGAGCCTCGAGATGGGACCCACCACGAACGGGTTCGCCTTCATGGCGAAGCAGATGTTGGTATGAGGGGGCAGGACCTCGCGGATGCGGCTGACCTGGTCTGCCAGCTCGCGCTCGTCGAAGACGTAGAACGGCGTCTGGCAGAACTCGCCCACGCGCCTGAGTTCCTCTGCGTTCATGCCGGCTTACCTTCCTTCCTTGGACTTGGTGGGGAAGTGCGTCCTGAGCAGCTCTGCCCGGTCGACCTTCCCGTTCTTGTTGAGGGGCATGGAATCCACCCTGGTGATGCTGGAGGGTCTCATGCTTGCGGGGAGCGTGTCCGCCACGAGGCGCGGCAGCGCGGCCTCATCTGCGGTGCCCTCGAAGAACACGCGCAGGCGCTGGCGCCGTGTGTCGAAGGCGCAGCGACACCTCTGCACGCCGGGGAGGTCCTCGAAGGCCTTGTCGACCTCCTCGAGCTCGATGCGGTGACCCATGTACTTGATCTGGTTGTCACGGCGCCCGCGGAAGACGAGGTCTCCGGAATCGAGCAGCTCCGCGAGGTCGCCGGTACGGTACACGCGGTCGTGGTACATGCTGTTGAGCGGGTTCTGCACGAAGGCGCGCGCGGTGGCCTCGGGGTTGCCCACGTAGCCAAGGGCGACGGACGGGCCGCGCACGACGAGCTCTCCCAGCTTGCCCGGCTCCGTCACGAGGTGGTCCGCCTCGTCGAGGAGAAGGACCTCGCAGTGGCCGAAGCTCCTTCCCAGGGGAAGGCCCTGCGGATATGCGGCCGTGCGGTCGACCACGTGGTACAGGCAGTTGCAGGTGATCTCCGTGGGACCGTACAGGTTGACGAAGCGGGTGTTGGGCAGGCACTTGAGCCAGGCGTCCAGGTGCTTTCTGGGGATGACCTCACCGCTGAAGAGCACCTGCCTCACGCTCTGGAGCCTGCCGGGCGAAAGCACGTGGTACGCGCTGGCGATGCAGAGGGCTGCCACGGCCCAGACCATGACGGTGACCTGGTTCTTTTCGAGGTAGTCGACGAGGGCCTGCGGCTGCATGAACAGCTCGCGCGGGACGAGCACGAGGGTGGCTCCCACGGCGAGCGACCCGTACACGTCCTTCACGGAGATGTCGAAGTCGAACGGAGCCTGGTTCGCGAAGCGGTCCTCGCTGGTGAAGCCGAAGGTGCGGACGAACTCGTCCACGAAGCTCGCGATGGCGCCGTGGCTGACGGCAACGCCCTTTGGCGTGCCGGTGGAGCCGGAGGTGAACATGACGTACGCCGGGTCGCACGAGAGCACGTGGGAGCGGGCCGCCTCGAGCGCCTCCGCGTCCACCGGGTGGCGGAGCAGCTCCTCTGCCACGAGGACCTTGCGCTCCGGAAGGGCCTGGTGCACGGCGTCCACGTTCTTCTCGCCCGCGACGACGAGGGCGTCCCCGAGGGTTGCGGCCATGTGCTGGAGCCTGTGCGCGGGCGCGTCGGTGTCGACGGGCACGTAGAACGCGCCGGCCTGCAGGGTGCCGAGCATGCAGGCAAGTGCGAGTTCGCTCTTGCGCAGCATGATGATGACGGAAGACCCGGACGCGCCGCGGCTTGCGAGCGCGGTGCCGATGCGCTGGGTGTCTTCCAGCAGCCTTGTGTATGTATAGGTGCCGGACTCGTCCACGACGGCCGTCGCGTTGGGGTTGCGCCTGGTGGAGTCCTCGAGGTAGGTGAGGACGTTCGTTCTTGAGAGCATAGGTGCCTTTCGTCTTGCTGACGTTGGGACCCATGCTACGGGGGCAACCTTTTTCCTACCTAAACGCTGCCTAAAGGAACCTTTAGTCTTTCTGCGCGGGCGGGAGGGTCATGAGGACCTCCGTGGAGTACGGGGCCTCCGGACGCTCCGCGAACGATATCGTGCCGCCTTGCACCTGCATGCACGTGCTGGCGACGGCAAGGCCCAGTCCCGTGCCCTTGCCGGCGGAGCGCGCCGTGTTGCTGGTGACGAACGGCTCGAACGCGTGCTCGCGGATGTCTGTGGGCACGCCCTGGCCGTCATCCGCGATGGAGACGAGGGCGCCGTCGCGCGTGGGAGCGCACGCGATGCGGATGGTGACGCCGCGCGGGTTGTGCTTGTAGGCGTTGTCTATCACGTTGCTGACGGCGCGCCTGAGGAGCTCGACGTCCGCGCGGGCGCGGATGGGTCGCTCCGGCAGCTCGACCACGAGCGTACCACCCGCCTGCTCGATGTCGGGCTGTTTGTCGATGAGCATCAGGCGCAGGTCCTCGCACAGGTCGCGGTTCTCGAGCGTCGCCTGGTACGAGGGATGGTCGGTCTTCGCAAGAAACTGCAGCGAGTCTATGAGCTCGCACGCAAGGTCGGCCTTCGCGGCAATGGCGTGCAGGTACTTCTCGGCGTTTTCCTGTGGAACGTGGCCGTCCTCGAACGCCTGGGCGTAGCCGCGGATGACCGAAAGCGGCGTCTTCAGGTCATGCGAGATGTCTGCAATCATGCGGCGCTTGTCGTCCTGCGCCTGGTCGAGCTCTGCCATGAGGCCGAGGAAGTCCTCGTAGGTGTGCCTGAGCTCCACGGGCATGGAGGACGGGTCCGGCGCGTTGCCGACGCCGCTGCGGCGCGCGTCTATGGCGCGGTCCAGGGGGCGGGTGGACTTGCGCACGACCCGCGCGAGGACGGCGATCGCCAGCACCGTGAGCGCGACGGCGATGGGCACCGCTGCGATGCGGTAGGCGTTCGAGCGATCGACGGCGGCCCTGAAGTCCTTGCCGGACTCCGTTGGCGAAAGCAGCACGAGGATGCGCCGCTGGCCCTTCTCGTTCTTGTAGTTGTGCTTCGCGATCATCATGCGACGACTGTACACACCTTGGAGCAGGGACATCTCACGCTTGGTCAGTCGGGCCTTATTGCCAAAGAGGCCGCCGCTCACGATGGTGCCGTCCGAGAGGTACGAACAGGTGGACTTGACGCTTATGGCGTAGCCGTCCGGGGTGGGCGTTGGCTTGCAGAGGTTGATCTCGTGTACGGTCCTGCCCTGCGCGTCCGTGCGGTCGAGCATCACGTACGCGGAGCCGTCGTCCTCGTCGCCCGCGATGAGCGGGAGCTCCTTTGCGGTGATCTTTTGGGCGACGTTCCGGCTGGTCGAGAAGAGCAGCTTTCCCTCCCCGTCGAACACCAGAAGCGCGCTGGGGCGCGAGACCTGCGACCCCATCTGCCGGAAGTCGTCCGTCTGCATCATAGTGGAACCGTCGTCGAACATCTCTATGTACGGTGAGGTGCGCTTGAGCTCCTCGTTCGCGAGCTGGTTCGTGACGTGTAGCAGGCCTGCCATCGCGAGTATGTAGGCCAGCACGATGAGCAGGCACCTTACGGTGAGGCTCGTTGTCGCGTTGCGAAGCGTGCTGCGCAGGCGGGCGCTTGCGGTGCGCTTGGCGCTCTGTTCGCTACTCGTCAAAGCGGTACCCCAATCCGCGCACGGTCTTGATGTGGGCCGGCCTTCCCGGGTCGTCCTCGATCTTGGAGCGGATGTTCGAGACGTGCATCATGATGCTTTCGGCCCCGCCGTAGGAGCTGCCGCTTATGGCCTCGTACAGCTGCGCCTTCGTGAACACGTGCCCGGGTGCGGACATCATCTTGTGAAGGATCTTCAGCTCGGACGCCGTGAGCGGCATTACGTTGCCGCGCTTGCGGAGCACGAGGGTGTCGAGGTCAAGCTCGAGGTCGCCGGCGGAAAGGACGTTCTTCTCGCCCGTGGCGGGGCCTTCGCCGTCGTGCGGCGCGGCCTTGCTCTGGTTGTAGCGACGCAGTGCCGAGCGCACGTACGCAAGGACCTCCGTGGGGTCAAACGGCTTGGTCACGTAGCCATCCGCGCCCAGGTCAAGGCCGAGCACCTTGTCCGAGGGCTGGTTGCGCGCGGACACGATGATGATGGGGATGTCCGTGAAGGCGCGGGCCTCCTTGATGAAGTCGAAGCCGTTCATGGAGGGCATCATGAGGTCCACAAGCACCAGCGACGCCTCGCCCTCGTGCAGGACGTCGAGGCCGTGCTTTCCGTCGCCCGCGGAGAGGAAGCGGTAGCCGCTGCTTTCCAGGTAGAGGCGGAGTATCTCCACGATGTCCGGATCGTCCTCGACGACAAGGATTGTGTCCTGCGGTTTCTGCCCGCCTGCGGCGGCATCCGGTGCTTGCATCTTGGCCTCTGTTTCCAATGCCTGGTCGATGCTGCAATCGTGAGCGATTGGCGCGCCAGATGCAAGGGGTCACGCGAATTCGCTTGCAGGGTTCACGCTTTTGGTAAGGAAGCGGTCGGGACGCCCCAAAGCCCAAGGCGTCCCGACCGAACAAGTTTGGCCCGTATGGTTTTGCTGCAGCTAGCGGAGCTTGATCTTCTCCACGTCCTTGCGGCTGGTCTCGCGGTAGATGGAGAACTTGTGGCCAATCACCTGGACCACCGTAGCGCCCGTGAGCTCTGCCAAGGCGTCTGCCGCCTCGCGCGTATCGAGGCCGGATGTTCCCTGTACGGTGCACTTCACGAGCTCGTGCGCCTCGAGGTCCTCCTCGGTCGAGGCGACGACGGCCTCCACGCCCGCCTTGCCGATGGAGACGGTTGGCTTGAGTTGGTTGCACATGCTTCGCAGCTGGCGTATCTGGCTGCCGGTGAGCTTCATCTGAGTCTCGCTTTCCTCGCGTGGGCTGACGTCTTGCGCGAGCGCATCCCTTGGGCAGCCACGCATTGACTGTGACCCAGAAACGATAGCGCATAAAGCCGGGACCTGCTAAAACTCCGCAACATTGCCAAGAGGCTCCACGTTTGGACTCCATGTTTGGACCCGGCTCGCGTTTGGGACGAGGAGAGACTCCGGCTGCGCCTTCGGGCGTCGGCTGAATTCGCGTTGAACCCTATCCCAGCTGCCTGGTCCGGGCGCGTCCGAGCGTAATGCCAACAAGCAGTATGGCTATGCCAAACAGCATGCAGACGCCGACGCATCCCACGAGCGGCAGTACGCTCGAGGCGGAAACGCCCCTCATGGCCGACGCACCCTCGATGGCGCGGTACGCCCAGTAGAACGGTGTGAAGTGGGCGACGGCGACAAGTGCGTCCGGTAGCAGGGACAGGCTCGTCCAGGCTCCGCCGAGGAACGAGAGTGCCATGCCAAAGATGTTCGCAACGGCATTTGCGGCATTCTCCGAGACGCCCAGCTGGCCAACGAGGAATCCCACGCTCGCCGACACCAGGGAGTAGGCGAGAAGTGCCAGCCCCACGATTCCGAGCTGTGCGGGGGACTGCGTGATTGCGCTGCGTCCAAGGATGGCCGCCTGGAGTCCGAAGTTCCATGCCCAGGCAACGAGGGCTATGCAGACGCACGCGGCCACAAGGGCCACGTTGCGCTCCCTCGGCGATTGCGGGGAGGCGACCCTACGTCCGTGTAGCGCCTTCGCGTTGAGGGTTTTCATCAGAAGGGCAATGCAGACGGTGACGCTTGCGAAGATGGG
This sequence comes from Parafannyhessea umbonata, assembly GCF_900105025.1. Classification (GTDB taxonomy): domain Bacteria; phylum Actinomycetota; class Coriobacteriia; order Coriobacteriales; family Atopobiaceae; genus Parafannyhessea; species Parafannyhessea umbonata. Next base: position 44,622 of record NZ_LT629759.1, read on the forward strand.
ATACGAGGAGAAGAGCGCGGAGTTCAGGAGAGAGTCTGGTAGCGGCGTCGCGCGCTGTCCGATGGTCGAGACGCCAATGCTCTTGCCCCATGACTCGTCGGTCGCATGCACCACGTCCGACTGGCTTCCTCCGAGCGATGCCGAGCCAAAGAGTCCCTGGGCGTAGCTCCTGACTTCCTGATCTACGAGAAAGCCCTCGCCGGAGCGATATGACACGGAAGCTTCCAGAGCGGGGGCGGTGCCGTCGTTGACGGCCGCAACCATGAGGTCGTGCCCCCAACCCTTCGGGATGACGAGGAGGTATGAGACCATGTCCTGGGCGAGCGCGTCTTGGACTGACTTCTTGTTATCCGCAAGGGGGACCACGGTGTTGCCCTTTGCTACGTGGGCGGAGAGCGCTCGAGAGAGCCTCGAGTCATCGTGGTCGATTATGGCGACCCTCGACGAGGTCGCGGCGAAGTGCTGGCTCGAGCCCGATGCCGTCGAAAGCCCGATTGCGATTCCCGTTATCGAGATGATGACGAGGTAGATGACGATGTATATGCGATGGGCGAGGAGAATCCTCATGTATGTCTTAAAGGTGGGCATGGGACACCTTCCTCATGCGTATGCCTGCGAGGGCAAGTGCGACTAGGGTCATGAGCAGCAGCGTGAGGCAGCACCGTGCAAAGGAGCCGTAGGTGTCGTAATAGAGGAGCGAGTAGAAGCAGTGCGATATCTGCCAGAGGGGGTTTGCATGGGCGAGCACCGGAGCGGAGGTCTCCAATGCATAGGCGATTTCCTGGGCGCTTGGGCCATAAAGGCCCGTGAAGAGCGAGAGCAGGCAGGTTATCCCCGAGACCATTCCTGCCTGCATGTGGGGAATCGTTCCGAGGAGGGACCCCATCGCACAGCTCGCCAGAGACGAAACCGCCACCGCAAGGACGAGCGGTGCCGCCCCGCTTCCAAAGTCTACGTGGGCGACCGCTGCCATGAACAGCAGCGCGGCCAGCATACAGGCAAACTGGCAGATCCACGCGCCAAAGAGGGCGCCGACGAGCATGCGCCATCGTGGCGTGGACGAAAGAGTCTGACGTGCGCCGACGGCGCTTGCGGTGGGCAGGAGCTTCTGCGTGGTGAGCGCAGCGGACATGGCTCCCATTCCTGCGGTCATGGCGAGGAGGGCGAAGTAGAAGGAGGCGTTGCTGTCAGGTGCGTTCTTCGTGGCGGAGAAGTGCTTGATTTGCACGGAATTGCCCAGATAGGCGGCCTGCACCGCTCCCCTCGCTGCGAGTTTGGGGCTTTTCGTTGAGCCGGATGCGATTGCGTCGGACGTTCGGACGTACGAGTTGATTGCTGAGGAGAGGACGGTCGCGGGACGCGATCCCTTAGCGGCTATGCTTGCCTGGCTCACGTGCAGCGCGGGCGTCCCGTCCGAACCGACGGTGAGGTAGGAGTCTATGGCTCCGTCTGCGGCGGCGTTGCGCGCGTCCTTCTCGCTTGCGTAGTATTTAAGGGTGCAGATGCGGCTTTTCTTGGGAGCCCCGGCCAGCGAGGCGAGCATGTCATCCAGTCCTTTGACGGACTCGTAACGGGCATTCCTGACGACGCCGAGCCTCGACTCGACGAGGGAGTATGCATCGTTGAGTCCCGAGAACATCGCCATGAAGATGCTGGTCATGATGAGGGGAAACGCGAGCGTCCATACGAGAAGGGACTTGTCTCGCACGAGCGCGAGCACGCTCGTCCTGATGCTTGCGAGCATGGTGCCTCCTAGGACTCATCGCGGAGCTCTCGCCCCGTGATTTCGAGGAAGACATCGTTGAGCGTGGGCGGCTCGGAAAGGACGCGGCCATAGTCGACGTGTTCCCGTGCGAGTGCGCCTAGGACCTCCGAGAGGTTGTGTGCGCCATTTGAGCACTGCACGTGCAGCATGCCCTCTGTAAACTCCACGGATCGAACGTGCGGGAGCATACGCACTGACTCGATGGCCGCTTCGGAGACGGCCCCGGTCTCGACGGAGATCCTCTCGCCGGTGCCGATTAGTGCCTTGAGCTCGTCGGGCGTACCGCTTGCAACCGAGCGCCCGTGGTCCATGATGAGTACGCGCTTGCACAGACGCTCTACCTCCTCCATGTAGTGGGAGGTGTAGATGATGGTGGCCCCTTCCCTGTTGAGTCGCTCGATGCCGTCGAGGATGGAGTTGCGGCTTTGGGGGTCGACCGCCACCGTCGGCTCGTCCATGATGATGAGCGACGGCTGGTGCGCGATGCCGCAGGCGATGTTCAGCCTGCGCAAAAGTCCGCCCGAAAGCTTTTTGGGACGGAAGCCCTGGAACTTCTGCAGCCCCACGAACTCGATTGCACGGTCGACAAGCTCACGCCTGCGGCTGGACTGTGGGACGTAGAGGGCGCAGAAGCTGTCGACGTTCTCCCTGACGGTGAGCTCGTCGAAGACGGCGACCTCTTGGGGCACGATTCCGATCTTGCGTTTGATGCCGTAGCTGTCCGGCCGCATGGGCTCGCCGAACACCTTGATTTGGCCGTGATCGTAGTCGAGCAGCTGCAGCAGGCAGTTTATCGTGGTCGTCTTTCCGGATCCGTTTGGGCCGACAAGACCAAAGATCTCTCCTCGCGCGATGTCCAGCGAGAGATGGTCCACGGCAACGATCTCGCCATAGCGCTTGACGAGGTTGCTGATGCTGACGACGGTCTCTGACGAGGGAGGGGTGATGGACTCTGTCGCCTGTGGGTTTGGCATCGTCGTCCTTTCTCTTGATGGGAGCGCGAGCTTTCACCCCAGATTCTTGCACCTGCCTTGCGGGTGCGGTAGTGACTTGTGTAACCGATTGGTCTGTCGGGCATGACGAATGTCATGACCTCATCCTGGGCGTCCGTTGCGCCCCTATACTTGCTTCATGGAGAGAATGACTGACAAGATTCTGGTGCTTGGGTCCTGCCTGGCTTTGGCGGCGTCGATGCGGGGTGACCTCGCGTCAAGCGTGGTTGCGATGCTAGTTGCCGTTTGCGCAAGCGCCGCCTTCGAGGTGGTGGGGGATGGGCATCGGAAGGCGGCCTTGGCCCTTGTGCTCGCCCCTCTCGTCCTGTGCGCGCTGGCGCCGGTTGCCTGCATCGTCGTTCCGCTGTCGAGCTACGACGCTGCAAGGCTCAAAACTCGCTGGCTGGCCGTGGTGCCGCTTGCGTTCGTGGCATGCTTGGGAGCAACTTGTGGGCTTGGCCTGGTTGCGGTGTGCCAGCTTGTGGTGGCCGCGCTCTTCTCGCTCGCGCTTTCCGTGAGGACGACGCGCGTGCTGGAGGGGCAGTCCCAGCTGCATCGCCTGCAGGACGACCTCAACGACAGACTCATCGCCCTGGGCGAGAAGAACGCGGAGCTTGTTGACGCACGCGAGTACGAGACGCATGCGGCGGCGCTCTCCGAGCGCACGAGGATTGCGAGGGAGATTCATGACTCTGTGGGACATCTGCTCACGAGGCTCGTCTTGCAGGTGGAAGCGCTCAAGGTGGTCCATAGGGACGATTCCGCGGTCGTTGAGGACCTCGACGAGGTTCTCGGTGGACTGAACGATGCACTTTCGTCCATGCGTAGGAGCGTTCATGCCCTGGAGGACTCCGGTGTTGACTTGGGTTGTGAGCTGAACAGGCTTGCGTCGGAGTGCGGCATTCGGAATGTGACGGTGGCATGCAGCTTGGACGTCGCTCCTCCGGTCATGGTAAGCAGGTGTTTCCTGATGGTCGCCAGGGAGGCGCTCACGAATGCGGCCCGCCATGCACATGCATCCGATGCCCTCGTAGCGGTTACCTGCCTTCCGGGGCTCTGGCAGCTCCGCATCACCAACGACGGCGTCATGCCACCCCAGGGGACCGATCTTGAGCTGCAAGGCATGGGGTTGAGGTCGATGCGGTCGCGTGTGCTCGAGATGGGCGGCGTGTTCTCCGCCCGAGTCGACGGCGGGCGGGAAAGCGAGAGGTTCGTCGTGTTCGCATCGGTTCCGAGGGGGATGGATGAGGAGGCTTGCCAATGAGGGTGATCGTGGTGGACGACGACGGTATCGTGGTCAGGTCCCTGGCCACGATACTGGGCGCAGAGCAGGACGTAGATGTCGTGGGTACAGGTACGAGCGGGCACGAGGCGGTGTCTCTCTTCACGCGCGTCGAGCCAGATGTCGTGCTCATGGACATCCAGATGACTGACGGAGACGGCTTGACTGCGGCAGAGGAAATCCTCGGTATGGAGCCGTCGGCACGCATCGTGTTCCTGACGACGTTTTCCGATGACGAGTACATCGTCCGCGCGCTTAGGCTTGGTGCGCGAGGCTACCTCATCAAGCAGGACGTTTCCACGATCGCACCCGCGTTGAGGTCCGTCATGAACGGCCAGTGCGTGCTGGAGGGAGAGGTCCTCGCACGTGCCGCAGAGCTTTCGATAGGTACGGGGTCGAGGGGAGGCGCCGCGTCGCCGGCTGCCCGAAACGAGAGTGCGCTCAAGGGGCTTTCCGCGCGGGAGGTAGACGTGGTCCGTGCGATTGCGGACGGCATGACGAACGCGGAGGTTGCTGCGACGCTCTTCATGAGCGAGGGGACGGTGCGCAACCACATATCGTCGATTCTGGCAAAGCTGGGTCTGAGAAACAGGACCCAAATCGCCGTTTTCTACCTGAGGAAGTGCATGTAGTCACGCCATGCCTGCGTGACGGGGCGTCATCGGAGGGCATCGGGGAAACGAAACGTTTACATCTTCGTCCTTGCGTCCGCGCACGTGCTTGGCCTATAGTGCAACACAATGGACGCGAGGCCGCGCATGCGGCAAGGGACTTCGAAGGGAGGGTCACCATGGGAAACGCTAATGTGGTCATGAACAACTGGTGGTGGCACAACTCTCTTTCGAACGGTCGATCGTGAGTCTCTCGCGCCATACACCTGCGCAGACTGAAGGGCTCCGGTTTCGACCGGAGCCCTTTTCTTTTGCGGGTGAGTACGAACCAGCACGTTCTAGGAGGAAGAATGAAGTCCCAGGACCCCTTCGCGCGTCGATGGCAAGGTTAGCAGGAGCGCGTTTATACATCAATGGCGAAATCGCATGACATAGAGAGACGCAGCGCCTTCCAACAAGGCGACGTAAAGGAGAAAATCATGGCTACCGCATCCAACGCCCAGCAGGCCCGCACCGTCAACACCGTCGACCATGGCAAGCTCGACGTGCGAGCGCTCGTTCTTCTCGCCGTTCTCCTAGCGGCGGGATTCATCCTCAACTTCACCGTAGGCAAGGCGATTTCAAGCCTTTCTGGCGGCGTCATCAGCCCCGAGTTCATCATCTCGGCATTCTGCCTCACTATTCTGGTCGTTCGTCCGAACGTTCCCCAGGCCCTCGTGATCGGCCTCATCTCCGCCGCTGTCATCCAGATCACCACGACCTCGCCGTTTATTGACTTCGCGGCGGAGGGCGTCGCCGCGATGCTCATGGCCGTCATCGTGAACGCCGGCATGCGCGGCGGCGCGAAAAAGCTCGTTCCCGCCATCGGCACCTTCGTCAGCACGGTCGTGAGCGGCTGCATCTTCATGGTCATCAAGATGGCGATGCTCGGCGTCGTGGCCCAGCTCGCCGCGGCTATGCTTCCCGTCGTCATCGCGACCGGCCTCTTCAACGCGATTCTGGTTCAGGCGCTCTACATCCCTGTCTGCAAGGCCCTGAAGGTCAGCGAGTAATCTACATGCCCCTGGGCAACGTCGCCAGGCGGTAGCAATGAGGTTGAGGCCTGCGCGGGTTTGCAGTCTGACTGCACCGCTCGGGCCTTGTGCGTGGTAGGGTTGTGGCCGCCCGCGTGACGGCCGCGGCAGGTACGAGTCAGAACCGCGCCAGAAGGCGCGTGAGAGGCGTTCGGTTACATGCAAGAGAGCAAGCCCATCATCGAGATGTCCCATGTCACGTTTCGCTACGGCGGCACCACGGCGGAGGGGGAGCACGCCCCCGCCGCCCTGCGCGACGTATCGCTTCGCATAGGCGAGGGCGAGTTCGTGGGGGTCATCGGCCCCTCTGGCGCGGGCAAGTCGACGCTTGCCTCCGTGCTCTCCGGGGCGATACCGCACCACTTTCGCGGCGAGCTCTTCGGCTCAACGCTTGTGGACGGGCGCGACACCTGCGACGTTACCCTGACGGACATCTCACGGGTGGTCGGCAGCGTCCTGCAGGACATCGACGCACAGATGGTCGCGTCAGTGGTGGAGGACGAGCTGCTCTTCGGGCTCGAGAACTTCGGTGTTCCGCACGACCAGATCGAGGACCGCATCGCGCGGACGCTCGACACGGTGGGGATTGCAAGCCTGCGGGACCGCGAGATAGCGACGCTCTCTGGTGGTCAGAAGCAGAAGGTGGCCATCGCCGCCATCCTCGCCATGCGTCCGCGCGTCCTCGTGCTCGACGAGCCGACGGCGGCGCTCGACCCGGCTTCCTCCGCCCTCGTGTTCGACACGCTGCGCAAGGTGCGCGAGGAGGGCGTCACCGTCGTGGTTATAGAGCAGAAGGTGGCGCTGCTTTCCGAGTACTGCGACCGCATTCTGGTGATGGGCGAGGGCTCGCTCGTGCTGGACGGTACGCCGCGCGAGGTGTTCGCGCATGCGGACGAGCTCCGGCGCATAGGCGTCGACAGCCCGCGCGTCGCGCGCGTGTACAACTCGCTCGCGCGCGACGGGCTGGTGCGTGGCGCGACGCCGTGCCTGACGGTGCCGGAGGCGGCGGGTCTCATCGGCGGCCTGGTGGGTCCTGCGGCACACGGCTCCGCACGCGCTGCCGAAGACGCGCGTGACGCGGCGTTCCGTGTGGGCTCAAAGCACGTCGCCGCGCCGCGCCCCCATGCCGTGGACGCCAGTCCCGTCGTGAGCCTGGAGGACGTCAGCTTCGCCTATCCCGGCGGCACGGCGTCCGTGGACCACCTTGACATGAGGGTCTATCCCGGCGAGGTCGTGGGTATCGTCGGTCAGAACGGCGCCGGCAAGACCACGCTCACCAAGCTGATGAACGGCCTTTTGCGTCCGGCGTCCGGCACGGTGCGCATGGCGGGGCTCGACACGCGCGAGGTCCCCACCAGCGCGATTGCCGCCCACTGTGCCACGCTGTTCCAGAACCCGGACTACCAGCTGTGCAAGGACACCGTTCTGGACGAGGTTGCGTTTGGCCTTACGCTGCAGGGCGTGGGCGAGAAGGACGCGCGCGAGCGGGCCGCGGCCGTCATCGCGCGCTTCGGCCTTCCCTCGGACGAGGCGCCGTTCTCGCTTTCGCGAGGCCAGCGCCAGATGGTCGCGCTCGCGTCCGTCGTGGTCACGGATCCGGAGGTCGTGCTGCTGGACGAGCCAACGAGCGGCCTGGACTATCGCGAGTGCATGACCGTGATGGACACGGTGAGCAAGATGGCCGAGCGCGGCTGCGCCGTGATAATGGTCTGCCACGACATGGAGGTCGTGAGCGACTTCGCGGAGCGCATCGTGGTCATGGCGGACGGCCGTATCCTGGATCGGGGAGGCACGCAGCAGATGTTTGGCGATCAGGACCTCATGCGCAGGGCAAGCGTGAGGGCGCCCCAGGTGATCGAGCTCTCGCAGGTGCTCGCGCGCACGACGTCGCCTGAGTTCGCGGGTATCAGCCAGGTGTCCGGCATCGTGGACCTGACGGAGGAGATGGTGCGTCGTGGTTAACGTGATCGACTATGTCCCGGGAAACACCGTGCTGCACAGGCTGAACCCGGTCACGAAGCTGGGCATCGCCGCGGCGATCATCATCGCCACGTTCACGGCGGACACCTACCCCATGCTCCTGGCTCTTCTCGCCCTGACCTTTGCGCTGGGGTTGTACGCACGTGTCACGTCGAAGCTCGTGAGCCTGCTGAAGCTCCTGGTGCCCATCGCCGCAATAATGCTGGTGCTGCAGACGGCGTTCATGCGGCAGGGGACGCCCGTGGTGCTGTGGATGACAAGCGAGGGCCTGGCCACGGGTAGCAAGGCCAGCCTGAGGCTGCTGGGCGTCGCCCTGCCGCTCGTGCTGATGCTGAGCGTCACCAAGCTGAACGACCTCGCGAACGCCTGCGTGGAGGTGCTGCACGTGCCGTACCGCTACGCGTTCACGTTCACGACGGCGCTGCGCTTCGTGCCCGTCTTCGGCCAGCAGATGAATGCGATCATGGAGGCCCAGTGCGCCCGCGGCGTGGAGTACGACACGAAGAACCCCATCCGCAAGCTCACCCTGATGCTGCCGCTGTGCGTGCCGCTTCTGGTGGGCTCCGTGGGCAAGACGGACGCGACCGCCCTCGCGGCGGAGCAGCGCGGGTTCTACCTGCGCACGCGCGACAGCAGCTACAAGCGCTATCCCATGTGCGGGCGCGACGTCGCCGTGCTCGCGGCATGCGTCGCGCTCTTGGCGCTGGGCATCGCGCTGTAGGGGGAGTTACGCCCTTTGCCGGCGCCCTGCGTGCGCATGCGCGGCGGCAGCCACCCGTGCCGCCACAAACGCGGATGCCGCGACGGCGGGAAGGCTTGCCGGCGGGAAGCAGAGCGCGAGCACGAGAGTGGTAAGCAGCCACTTGCCGGTGGCACCGCTTACAAGCGCCGCGCACGTGAGCGCCACCGGCAGCCGCAGGTCGACGCCGGCCACGGCCGCAAGGGCAAAGCCGGCGCTCACGCCGCAGAAGATGAGCGGGAAGAACTGGCCGCCCACCCAGCCCGTGCGCACGCACGCGTTAGAGAGCACGAGCTTCGCCAGCGCCGTCGCGGCCAGCACGCCTACGCCGGCCTCGCGCCAGCCCTCGGCAAGCTCGCGCGTCGCCACCTGGCCGGAGAACAGCACGTTTGGCAGCGCGCAGGCGACGGTGCCCAGCGCGATGCCGCACAGGACGGCCTGCGCCACGGCCCGCCCTGGGCTTGCGTCCGTGGGGCGCGTGGTCACGCGGGCGAGAAGGGCGTCCGACTTTGCGGAGAAGAGCGCAAGGACGCAGCCCACGGCCACGCCCGCGAGCGACACCCCGACCGTCGCCGCATCCAGGGTGCCGTAGTCTATCGCGTCGAAGCGGGGCAGGCTGCCCGCGGGGCCGAACGCGAGCGAGAACAGGCGCGCGCCCACGACGAACCCCGCGCCTCCGGCTCCCCACAGCACGGCTCCGGGCACGCGCGCGTAGCGGGCGTCCGGCGTGGAGTTTCCCGGCGCGATGACGGAGAGCGCGGCCGCAAGCGGGTGGTCCGCACCCCTGACCGCGGCGACGCCGGAGCGCCGCATGGCGTGCACGGCGCGCGAGGCAAGCGCCACCACCAGGCCGGAAACGCCGGCCTCCGGACCGATGGCGCCTCCAAACGCGATGGGAAGCAAAAACAGCAGCAGCACCTTGGGCACGCTCGCCGGAAGCGCGTAGCCTCCCTGCGCGCGGCAGCGGGCAACCACCTGGCCGAGCGTGTCGAGGGTACATCCCAGACGCATCGTCGCCACTCCCACGCAGAGCCCGCCCGCGGTGCACAGCGCCAGCGGCGCCCACCAGCCAAGCGCGACCTCCGCCTTTGCCCACAGCAGTTCCTGAAGATGATCCGCACACCACAACGTGCCCGTAGTGAAGAAGCCGAGCGCCACACCCAGTCCTGCGGCAATCGCCAGCAGCACGACGACCACGCGTGCGAGTCGTGCGCCCGAAGGCTGCTCGGGTGCGGCGTCTATCACTCTCTTGCCCTCGGGCGCCTTGGGACTCTTCACGGGCTTACCTCCGGTTGACGCGTGATGGCATTCGGCACGCCATGTTAGCGCACGTCGTCCCCGTCGTGCGTGCGAAGAAACTCGATGTAGTCGTTTCCCCAGGCCTCGATGGCGTCCAGCACGCCCCTGAACTTCAGGCCGATGTCCGTCAGCTCGTACTCCACGCGCAGCGGCCCGTCTGCGTGCACGGTGCGGCGTACCAGGCCCTCGTGCTCCAGGTTCTTGAGCTGCTTCGACAGCGTCCCCTGTGCCACGTCCATGCGGCGGAGCAGCTCGTTGAAACGCAGCGGGCCCTCCGCCAGGTGATGCAGTATGAGGATCGCCCACTTGCCCTGCAGTACCGACTGCGACGTGACGAAGGGGCAGACCCCAAAGAGGTCCGCTCCTCCGTCATGGGCGACCCTTTGTGCCGCCTGAGTGTCCATGTGTCCTCCCGCTACGCGATGAACTCCAGGAACGCGTCCGCCTGCGCGGCGAGCGCGGCCTCGTCTTCGGCGGAAAGCGCCAGCTTGCCGGTGGTCCAGGACTCGCCGGAAAGCGCGACGCCCGTCTCGCCCTCACGCATGACGCTTACGCCCACGAACTCCAGGAGCGAGTCGAGCGCGGCACGCATCTCGGCGGTGGCGGTGCGTCCGCCGGCGCCGCTGACGGTCGCCTTCATGCCGTTCGTGGCGGCGGAGTCGCGACCCTTGCCGGGAAGCGGGCGGCTGAGCCAGTCCACCAGGTTCTTAACGTGGCCGGGGAACGATGCGTTGTACTGCGGTGACACAAACCACACGCCGTCTGCCTCGCGCACGGCCTCGCGCACGGCCGCAACGGCGGCGGGCTCGGGGTTCTCCAGGTCCTGGTTCATGAGGGGCAGCTGGGAGTAGTCGAGTACGCTCACGTTGGCGCGCCCGTCCAGAAGCTGCCTCACGTGGTCCGCAAGCTGCACGTTGAAGCCGTCCTTGCGAAGGGTTCCCACCACGATCAAAACGTTCCTGTTGTCAGCCATGTTCTTCTCCTTGCGTTTCCTTGCACTTCTCTGCGTTGCTCTTGCACCCGTACTTGGTCTTACACTTGCCTGCGTTTTCTTTTACTTACCCAGCCCGAACGCGTAGCTCGTCATCGAGATGGAGCCAAGGTTGCGGACCTTGTTGAACACCTCGGCCTGCTCGCCGGCGGCCGTGCCCAGCACCGTAAGCAGCGGGAGGTAGTGGTCCGGCGTCGGCACGGCATAGTCCGCGTGGGGCAGGCGCTGGTAGTCGACCGCGACGTCATCGTCACGCGCGGCGACCGCGGCAAGCACCGCCTCGTCGAACGCGACGTTCTCCGGCGTGCCGTTGGGGTTGTCCCAGTCTGCCTGGCGTAGGTTGTGGACCACGTTGCCGCTGCCCAGCACCACAAACCCCTCGTCGCGCAGGGGAGAAAGGCGCCTGCCCAGCTCGTAGGCGTAGCGGGCGTCGGCAAGGCCGTTCACGCTCAGCTCCACGACGGGCACGTCCGCGTTTGGCAGCATATGGTGGAGCGGCGTCCACACGCCGTGGTCGATTCCCCAGGTGTCGTCCACTTCGACGTCGGCTCCCAGAAGCTCCTGCACGCGCCGCGTGAGCTCCGCGTTGCCCTTGGGGCGATACGAGATGGCGTACAGCTCCGGTGGAAATCCGTACATGTCGTTTACCTGGCGCGGCGTGGGGTCGCTCTGCACCAGGGTGCCGCGGGTGTACCAGTGGCCGGACACGGCGAGTATCGCCTTCGGCCTTGCCTTCAGCAAGCGCTCGCCCACGCTGCGCAGCCCGTGCGCGACGTCGTCGTCGCGCAGCGCCATCATGGGGTCGCCGTGGCCCACGAAGATGGCCGGCTGCCTGGATTGCATGTTCTTCTCGCCCATGGCGATGCTCCTTCCCTGCGGTACCAAATAGGTACCATGTATTTATCTAGTACTATAGGGAGGGAAATGTAAGCGCACAAGTAGGATTTTGTGCGGTACCAGGTCACCCATTTCGTACCGCCTTCGCACGTGGGGCATGGGCACCGGCGCCCGCGCGTGGGTTGGCGTGCGCATACGAGAAGGCCCGCCCCCGTGGGTGCGGGAGCGGGCCAGATGCCTGCGAGCGTGGGGTGTGGGCGAGTGCGGCGTACGCCGGATTAGAACGCGGGGAGCACGTCCTGGTCGTAGGTCTTCGAGAGGTACTTCTTGAAGTCGTCGCTGGTGAGGACCTTTACCAGTGCCTTGACGCGCGCATCGTCCTTCTTGTCCGGCGTCGTGACGATGTAGTTCGCGTACTGCTTGACGGCCTTGCCGTCCTTGTCCTCGACCGCAAGGGCGTCCTTCACGTGCATGCCGGCCTCGATGGCGTAGTTGCCGTTGATCACCGCGAAGTCCACGTCCTGGAGCTGGCGCGCGACGGCGGCCGCCTCGACCTCTACGAACTTGATGTTGTGGGGGTTCTTGGCGATGTCGACGGGCGTGGCCTGCAGGTTGTCGGGGTCCTTCAGGGTGATGAGCTTCTCCTGCTGCAGCAGAAGCAGCGCGCGTCCCTCGTTGGTGGGGTCGTTGGGGACGGCGATCTGCGCACCGTCCTGGATGCTCTTCAGGTCCTTGGACTTGCCTGCGTAGATGCCGAACGGCTCGTAGTGGATGGCGGCCACGCCCACGAGGTCCGTGCCGTTCTCCTTGTTGTAGTTGTTGAGGTAGTTGATGTGCTGGAAGTAGTTTGCGTCCACCTCGCCGGAGGAGGTCACCTGGTTCGGGATGATGTAGTCCGTGTACTCCTTCGTCTTGAGCGTGATGCCCCGCTTCTTGAGCTTGGGTGCGGCAAAGTTGTCCAGGATCTCTGCGTGAGGAGAGGGCGATGCGGCGACCGTGAGCTTCTTGCTCTTGGCTGCGGACGACGTGGTGCCGCCCCCGCATGCGGCGAGCCCTCCTGCGGCGATGGCGGCGAATCCTGCCCGGATGAAGTACCTTCTGCTGAGCATGCTTTTCTCCTTTGCGTTGCGCTTCTTGCGCTAGCGGTGGTCAATCTTCTTTGCGATGAGGTCGCACGTGCTCTGGATAATCTGCACGAGGATGATGATGAGGACGAGGGTCGCTATCATGACGGTGTCCTGGTAGCGGTAGTAGCCGTAGCGGATGGCGATGTCGCCCAGGCCGCCCGCGCCAACGGCTCCGGCGATGGCGGTGTAGCCGAGGACCGCGATGAGCGTGATGGACACGCCGCGCACCATTGAGGGCAGGGCCTCGGGGAGAAGGGCGGACACGACGATGCGCGGTATGGACGCCCCGCAGGCCTCCGCGGCCTCGATGGCGTCGCGCGGGACCTCCGCGAGCGACTGCTCGACCATGCGCGCCACGAACGGCGTGGTAGAGAGCACGAGGGGCGGGATGACGCCACGGACGCCGGTCGTGGTTCCCACGAGAGCGCGCGTGACCGGGAACATGGTGACGAGCAGGATGATGAACGGGATGGAGCGACCGATGTTGACGACCCACCCCAGGACGGCGTTCAGCGTGCGCATGGGACGCAGCCCGCGTGGCGCCGTGACGCAGAGCACGACGCCCAGCAGGATGCCGAGCACGTAGGCGACGGCGGTCGACGCGAACAGCATGATGAGCGTATCCGCAAGGCCCTGTCCCAGCAGGGACCCAAACTGGCCCATCAAAAGAGAAAGGCTACTCATCCCAGCTCTCCCTTCCCAACAGCTGGCGCGTTACCTCGTGCCTGGGATTTGCGAACACCTCGGCAACGCCGCCCTTCTCGACCACCTTGCCCTCGACGAGGACGGCCACGTTCTTGCAGATGTCTTGTACCACCTGCATGGAGTGGGTGATCACGATGATGGTGACCCCGGTCTCCTCGTTGATGCGGCGCAGCAGCCTGAGCACGGACGCCGTGCTGGCGGGGTCGAGTGCCGAGGTCGCCTCGTCGCACAGTATGTATTTGGGGTGGCAGGCGAGCGCGCGGGCGATGGCGACGCGCTGCTTCTGGCCACCGGAGAGCTGCGCTGGGTATGAAGACGCGCGCTCGGCGAGGCCGACGCGCTCGAGGTAGCCGAGGGCCTCCTTGCGGTCCGCGTCCGTCACCTTGCCGTTGCTGGCCAGGTAGGGAAAGCAGACGTTCTGGAGTGCGGTCTTTTGCGCCAGGAGCCCGAAGCCTTGGAAGATCATGGCGACGTTGCGGCGATACTCGCGCAGCGCGGCGCCCCTGAGGTTCGTGACGTCCGTCCCGTCGACGACGATGCTCCCGGACGTGGGGCGCTCCAGCAGGTTGAGACAGCGCACGAGCGTGGACTTGCCTGCGCCGGAGATGCCGATGATGCCAAAGACGTCGCCGTCGGGGATGGTGAGGGTGACGTTGTCGAGCGCGTGGACCCCCGCGGCGCCCCCGAAGCGCTTTGATAGGTGCTCTACTGAAATCAAGTCGATGCTCCGATCGAACAAACGTTTTGTGCGTGCATGTCTTATAGGTTGAGTGAATAGTTGCTGGTTGATTCTCTAATGGGAGTAGCCAGCAAAACATGCAGTTTATATAGGTTAGCCCGCGTGGTCGCTGATAACAAATTGAAAAAAGTGGTAAAGCGCTATCGGAATACGAGATAACGCATTCGCGCAGCAAGGTGCACCGCATGCGCGCATGAAAAACGACCGGACGCAAAGCGCCCCAGGGGAGAAGGGCCGCCTTGGGCGAGAAGGGCTACTTATCGCCTGGGTACACCACCTTGCGCATGCCGGCCCTCTTCAGGCGCACGATCTCTTCCTCGTCGGAGTTTTCGTCCGTCACGAGGATGTCCACCTGAGCGGCGCTGCCGTAGCGGAAGCTCGAGTTTGTTCCGATCTTCGTGCAATCCGCAACTAATATATGTGCGTCCGAATGCTCCAGCATGAGCGAGTTGATGCTTGTCTCGTGCGAGACGAGCGTGGTGATGCCGCGGTCCGCGGAGAAGCCGGAGCAGCCGAGGATGGCCTTGGCGGCGTTTATGTGCTTGACGGTGGAGAGGGCGAACTCTCCCGACATCGACCACTTGGGCTGGCGAATCTCGCCTCCGGTGAGGATGACCGAAACGCCTGGGGGAGGGGTGAGCTGCAGCGCCTTGCCGTTGTTTGTGACGACCGTCACGTTCTGGCTCGTGATGTGCTCGATCACGGAGAGCGCGGTGGAGCTCGTGTTGATGAAGACCGTGTCGCCGTCCTCCACGAAGCGCGCCGCTTCCTCGGCGATGCTTCGCTTCGCGAGGATTGCCGAGGAGCTGATGGGGCTGCCGAGGGGGTCTATGAGCTCAACGGAGCCGTGCAGCCTGCGAACCAGGCCCTTCTCGACCAAGAAGTCTAGGTCGCGCCGTATGGTGAGCGTCGAAACCCCGAACTCCTCCGCAAGTTCCGTCACCTTGGTGTTGCCTCGTCCGCTCAGCGTCTCGACAATCTCGGCACGCCGACTCTCGACAAGGCTTCTTGATGTGCCCATGTAAGGCCCTTTCTACCGTTCACCCGAGAAATACTACCGTTCGCGGACGATAAAAAACAAATAAAGCTACGTTCGTACGTTCACGTGCACATTCTATGGTCACCGATACTTGGGCTCAAGATGAAAAATGAACGTTCAAATAAATACACATAACGTTCAATACAATCTCTAATAACGTTAAATACGAAATAGTTAACCGTTCATAACAAAATGAACCGGAGTAGTATTCATCTCGAAATCGGAGGTGGGAACACCTCCGGGGGTGGCTCGCAGAGGAGAGGCGAGCAGCCTGGAAGGTCGGTCTAAACGTTGGGCCGGCATCACCGCGAGCACAAGCGGAGGAGGTGAAACACATGCTACTTCGTCAGTTGTTTGAGCTCAAGCACTACAACTTCGTGGACGAGTCGATGAGCTGGCAGGAGGCCCTTCGCAAGTGCATCGATCCCCTGCTGGCCGATGGCAGCGTCGAGCCCGAGTACGCCGACTGCCTGATCGAGAACGTCGAGAAGCACGGACCCTACATCGTCCTGCTGCCGGGCGTCGCGATGCCGCACGCGGTCGAGGGTGCCGTCGGAACCAACCGTGAGGCCATCAGCTTCATGCACGTGAAGGAGCCGGTCCACTTTGGCGCCGAGGACGATCCCGACACCACCGCGACGATCTTCTTCACGCTCAGTGATGTCGACGCGGATTCCCACCTGCAGAACATGCAGCACCTTGCTGCCGTCCTGTCCAACCCCGAGGTTGTCGAGCGCCTGAAGAGTGCCGAGAAGCCCGAGGATCTCCTCGAGATCGACGCGATGGTCGGCGACGAGTAAGTACAACCCCTGCGTGGGAGTTCATTATTAGAAGGAGTGTACATGGACATTTTGCTGGCAGCAGTGAACTGGTTCTCAAAGACCATCCTGTCCCAGCCTGCGTGGATCATCGGCATCATCGTCGTGATTGGCTACGCGCTGCTTGGCAAGAAATAGTACGAGGTCCTCGCTGGCTTCATCAAGGCTTCCGTCGGATACATGATCCTGTCCGTCGGTTCCAGCGGCCTGATCAACGTGTTCCGCCCGGTCATCGTTGGTCTCAAGGGTCGCTTCAACCTCTCCGCAATGGTCATCGACCCCTACTTCGGCAACAACGCCGTCGACGCGGGCGTCAAGGCGGCTCAGGCGGGCGACTTCTCGCTGGCGAACGTCTCGTTCCTCAAGGGCGCGAACATCTCGCAGTACATGCTGCTGCTGCTCTTCGCCTACATCCTGAACATCGTGCTGGTTGCTGCGAAGAAGCACACCAAGCTTCGTTCCATCTTCACCACCGGCAACGTCCAGGTTCAGCAGGCTGCCACCGCACTGTGGCTCATCATGTTCTGCTTCCCCGGCCTCGTTGGCGTTCCCGCTCTCATCTTTATGACGATCATCCTTGGCCTGTACTGGGCCGTCGGCTCCAACCTCACCATCGGGCCGACCCAGGAGCTCACGGATGGCGCCGGATTCGCAATCGGCCACCAGCAGATGTTCGGTATCTTCCTCGCATCCAAGGCCGCCGGCTGGATGAACCGTCGCGACGAGGTCCGTCGCGCCAAGAACCCCGGCAAGACCTCCGTCTTCGACAAGAAGCTCGAGGACATCGAGCTTCCCGGCTGGCTCTCCATGTTCAACGAGAACATGGTCTCCACGGCGATTCTGATGACCCTCTTCTTCGGCATCATCTTCATCGTCATCGGCCCGGACTATCTCATCAAGCTGACGAGCGAGGGCACCCTCACCGGTAGCGCAGCACTTGTCGAGGGCCAGAGCTTCGTCTTCTACATCCTCTACAACTGCTTCCAGTTCGCTGTCTACCTGACCATCCTCCAGCTTGGTGTCCGCACCTTCGTCGCCGAGCTCACCGTCTCCTTCACCGGCATCTCCAGCAAGCTCCTCAAGGGCTCCGTCCCTGGCGTCGACTGCGCCGTCACCTTCGGCTTCGGCTCCAACAACGCCGTGACCCTCGGCTTCATGGCTGGTGCCGTCGGCCAGTTCATCGCGATCGGCATTCTCCTCGTCACGAAGAGCCCCGTCCTGGTCGTCGCCGGCTTCATCCCCCTGTTCTTCGACAACGCCGTCCTCGGTGTCTACGCGAACAACAAGGGTGGCCTCAAGGCCTGCCTGATCATCCCGTTCATCTGCGGTCTCTGCCAGGTCTTCGGCTCCGCTCTCATCGCCTCCTGG
Organism: Parafannyhessea umbonata; assembly: GCF_900105025.1. Taxonomy (GTDB): domain Bacteria; phylum Actinomycetota; class Coriobacteriia; order Coriobacteriales; family Atopobiaceae; genus Parafannyhessea; species Parafannyhessea umbonata. Next base: position 61,987 of record NZ_LT629759.1, read on the forward strand.
GTCCAGATGTACGCGTTCGGCGGCTACCTCGGCATGTTCGACTGGGCAACCGTCTGGCCGCTCTTCACGGTCATCATGAAGTACCTCGGCTGGATCGGCGCCGCCATCGTCATCGTCTTCCTCGTCGTCATCCCGCAGCTCCAGTACAAGGCTGCTCCGAAGGACGAGAACGGCATCTCCGCCTACTTCCTCGAGGTCGAGGACTACGAGAAGTACGCCGAGTACCGTGACGCCGCCGAGAGGCAGGCAGTCGCAAAGGCAGAGGGCAAGTAAGCTATCCCTCCGGTCCGTATGGTTCCAAGCGGCCGGCAACACGATCTGAGGTTGTCGGCCGCACTCCCACTTTCAAGTCAAGACGCGGCATTCGTCCGCAAAGCGAAAGGTCGTAAAAATGGCAGCAAAGATTCTGTGCGCGTGCGCTAACGGCTCCGGTACCTCCCTGATGATGCAGCTCACCGTCGAGCGCGTAGCCAAGAAGCTCAACATGGACGTCTCCCAGGTTCACCACTGCGCGCTTGCGGAGGGAACCTCCACGGCAACCAACTTCGACATCGCCTGCTTCCCGCGCAACTTCGAGAACATGTTCAAGTCCGCCGCCGATACCGGCAAGGTCGTCTGCATCCCCCTGAAGAACGTCCTCTCTGATAAGGAGATCGAGGAGAAGTTCGTCGAGGCTGGTCTGGACAAGAAGTTTGCAAAGTAGGTCGTCCGCAATCATCGCGTTCGCATCGAGGCTTGAGGAGGCCTATCAATGAGGTTCGAGAAGAAGGTGCTCGCTACCGACATGGTCAAGTGCTATGCCATCGGTATGGTCGAGGCGGCGGGCGAGAAGAGCTTTGTCGTCGCAACCGAGAAGGACGGTCCCATTCGTCGCTTCGCACTCGATGGCACCCAGAGGGAGAACGTCTGTGACGGCCCCGGCGGCGTCATGACGGTCATGCAGACCCCTGGACGCACCGACCAGCTCATGAGCACGTACAAGTTCTTCTCGCCGAACTTTGGTGGCGACGACGCGAAGATCGTGACGTACACGCGCCAGGGCGATGGCTCCTGGAAGCGCCAGGTCCTGTGTGACCTTCCCTACGTGCACCGCTTTGGCGTGCTCGAGGGGGCCGACGGACAGAAGTGGCTCATCGCCTGCACGATCAAGTCCGCCTGCCGCGAGTTCAAGAACGACTGGAAGACCCCGGGTGCCGTGTACGCGGCGAAGCTCCCCGAGAACCTCGAGGACTATGACCAAGACCACCAGCTCGAGCTGACCTGCATCGCGAACTGCCAGCTTCAGAACCACGGATTCTACACCGCCCCCGACCGCAGCTACGCGCTCGTGGGAACGGCCGCTGGCGCCTTCCGTTACGTGCCGCCTGCGTCCGACGGCGCTGACTGGCAGATTGACTGCCTCGTCGTCCAGCCTACGAGCGACATGTGCATGGTCGACCTCGACGGTGACGGCAAGGAGGAGATGGTCACCATCTCCACGTTCCACGGCGACACCCTGTCCGTCTGGCACGAGGGCGCAGAGCCCGACACGTACGAGAAGGTCTGGGAGGACCCGCTGAAGCGTGCCTTCCTGCACGCGATCTGGTCTGGAAAGCTCGCCGGAGAGCCCTGCGCGCTTCTGGGCAACCGCAAGGACGGCCGTGACCTTCTGAGGCTCTACCACGAGGACGGCGAGTACCGTGTCGAGATCATCGACCACGACTGCGGTCCCGCGAACGTGTGGGCCTTCGAGGACGGCGGCATCGACCACATCATCGCCGCGAATCGCGAGACGAACGAGGTTGCGCTCTACGCGGTGCACGCCGAGTAGGGAAGCGGCTTTTCTCGCCCAGGCGTCTTAACGAACGTAATAAGAGGAGATTCCAATGTCTGCTATCGACGAAGTTACCCGCGAGGGTTGGATCATGAACACGTTCCCCGAGTGGGGCACGTGGCTGAACGAGGACATCGAGAACGCCGTCGTTCCCGAGGGCAACGTGAAGATGTGGTGGCTCGGCTGCACCGGCATGTGGGTGAAGACCCCCGGTGGCGCCAACATCACCATCGACCTCTGGACGGGCAACGGCAAGCGCACCCACGGTGACGGCAAGATGAAGGTCGGTCACCAGATGGCGAACATGGCCGGTTGCCGCGCCATGCAGCCGAACCTGCGCAACATCCCGTACGTGTTCGATCCGTTTGGGTTCAAGCAGGTGGACGCCGTCCTGGCCACCCACTACCACCAGGACCACATGTCCAAGGAGTGGGCTGCCCACGTCGTGAAGTCCGGCATGACCACCACCGACGAGAACGGCAACGAGATCCCCGTGCCGTTCATCGGCCCGGAGAAGTCCGCCGAGTTCTGGCGCAAGTGGGGCGTGCCCGAGGACCGCATCATCGTCGTGAAGCCGGGCGACAAGATCAAGATCAAGGACATGACCATCGTGGCCATGGACTCCTTCGACCGCACCTGCATCACCACGACCGACTCCACCGGCCCCGACCGCGAGGACCTCTGGGGCAAGTGCCCGATGGACATGGACGAGAAGGCCGTGAACTACCTGCTCGTCACCCCGGGTGGCAACATCTACCACTCCGGCGACTCCCACTACTCCATCTACTTCGCGAAGCACGGCAAGGACATCATGAAGGAGTACGGCGGCGTCGACGTTGCCTTTGGCTCCTATGGCTGCAACCCGCTTGGTATGCAGGACAAGATGGAGGCCTCCGACATCCTTCGTATGGCCGAGGCCCTGCAGGCGAAGGTCGTCATCCCCATCCACTGGGACGTCTGGACCAACTTCGCGGCCGACCTGCGCGAGATTGAGGTTCTGTACCAGATGCGCAAGGACCGTCTGGAGTACAAGTTCAAGCCTTACTACTGGAAGGTCGGTGGCGAGTACACCTACCCCCAGGACAAGGACAAGAAGGAGTACATGTACGACCGCGGCTTCCACGACTGCTTCGACCACGAGCCGAACGTCCCGTTCCGCTCCGTCCTCTAAGGGGTCCTGCAGATGATGCTCAAGGAACTGCGCGAGAAGGTCTACGAAGCCAACATGGACCTTCCCAAGCACGGGCTCGTCGTCTTCACGTGGGGCAACGCCTCCGAGATCGACCGAGAGAAGGGTCTGTTCGTGATCAAGCCCTCCGGCGTTGATTACGACGAGCTCACTCCCGAGTCCATGGTCGTGTGCGACATGGATGGCAACGTGGTCGAGGGCGACCTCAACCCGTCCTCCGACACGGCGACCCACGCGTGTCTGTACCGCGCCTGGGAGAACGTCGGCGGCATCGTGCACACGCACTCCACCGTCGCCACGGCCTGGGCGCAGGCCGGTCGCTCCATCCCGTGCTACGGCACGACCCAGGCCGACTACTTCTACGGAGAGGTTCCTTGCATGAGGGGTCTCACCAAGGAGGAAATCGAGGAGGCCTACGAGCTGAACACGGGCAACGTGATTGTCGAGGGCTTCGAGGGCAAGGACCCCATGGCCCAGCCGGGTTGCCTGGTGCGCAACCACGGCCCCTTCACCTGGGGCAAGGATGCGGCCGCTGCCGTGTACCACGCCGTCGTGGTAGAGGAGGTCGCAAAGATGTCCAGGGACGCGGAGCTGCTCTGCGTCGCCGCCGGTCGTGCGATCGACGATGCCAAGGCCCCGCAGTACCTGCTTGACAAGCACTACATGCGCAAGCATGGTCCCAACGCCTACTACGGACAGAAGTAGCGCACAGGACCAAAAAGGCGCAGCACGAGAGGGAGGGGCGCCCTCATGGCACGACCATGGGGGCGCCCTTGTAGAAAGGGACCATAGATGAGCAGGCAATACAGGCTCGGTCTGTACGAGAAGGCGACTCCCGCGGAACTCTAGTGGGAGGAGCGCCTCCAGGTGGCGGCCGAGTGCGGGTTCGACTACATGGAGATCTCCGTCGACGAGTCCGACGCCCGCCAGGCTAGGCTCGACTGGACGCCCGCGGAGCGCGCGACAGTCGTAAAGGCCATGCGCGACACCGGCATCCCCCTGGGATCCATGTGCCTTTCCGGCCACCGTAAGTGGCCGTTTGGCGCCAAGGACCCCAAGAAGCGGGCATACAGCCTCGAGATGATGGACAAGGCGCTCGAGCTCGCCTGCGACCTCGGGCTCCACGTGATTCAGCTCGCCGGCTACGATGCGTACTACGACGAGGACAAGTGGGATGGCTCGCGCGAGTGCTTCTCCGAGAACCTCGCGAAGGCGACGGAGATGGCGGCGGCAGCCGGCGTCGTCCTCGGCTTCGAGACCATGGAGACGCCGTTCATGGATACGGTTCGCAAGGCCATGACCTATGTCGACGAGGTAAACAGCCCCTACCTGGGCGTCTATCCCGACGTGGGCAACCTCACGAATGCGTCCCTCCTCTACGGCAACACCGTCGCGGACGACATCGCCTGTGGGCGTGGGCACATCTTCGCCGCGCACATGAAGGCGACGAAGGCCGGCCAGTATCGTGACATGCTCTTCGGCGAGGGCACGACCGACTACGAGGGCGCACTGAGCCAGCTCGTTCCCCAGGGCGTCCGTCGCTACGTGTGCGAGATGTGGTACCTCGGCTCCCCCGAGTGGAAGCAGGACGTCGCGCACGCCTCTAGCTTTGTAAGGGAGAAGATCGACTCCGCCATGGAGGCGCTCTCCTAAGCATTGAGCAGGCTTCGGCAGTCCCCCTCTGCCGTGGCCTTGCTTTACACAACCATGCCAGCCGTCGGACGGTTCCCGCCGCCGACGCTGGATCGAGAAGAGAAGGAAGAGGAACATGAAGTTCTTCATCGACACCGCGGACCTGGACGACATCCGCGAGGCTGCGAGCTGGGGAATCCTCTCCGGCGTCACCACCAACCCGAGCCTGTACGCCAAGACCGGCGGCAAGCTGGCGGACTTCGAGGACCACATGGTCGAGATCTGCCACATCTGCGAGGGCCTCCCCGTCTCCGCGGAGTCCACGGCCGAGACCACCGAGGGCATGATCGCCGAGGCGGAGCACCTCGCCTCCCTCGCGCCGAACATCGTCGTGAAGCTCCCCGTGACCGAGCAGTCCCTGCCCGCGATCCACCACCTCGCGCAGGAGGGCATCCGCGTCAACATGACGCTCGTGTTCTCCGCGACCCAGGCGCTCCTCGGCGCCCGCGCCGGCGCGCGCTACATCAGCCCGTTCGTCGGCCGCTTCGACGACATCGGGGACGAGGGCCTCGACCACCTCGCCGAGATGGTGACCGCCGTCCACAACTTCAGGTACGGCTACTGGGACGAGGAGGGCGGCCCCGAGATCATCACCGCCTCCGTGCGCACCCCGCACCACGTGACCCAGGCGGCGCTCCTGGGCGCGGACATCGCGACCGTGCCGTTCGGCGCCCTGAAGAAGTGCGTGCACCACCCGCTCACCGACCGCGGCCTGGAGCTCTTCGCCGCCGACTGGGCGAAGGTCACGGGCGAGAACTAAGGTAGACTTAAGCGGCAGGACGCAAAAGGCGCGTCTTGCCGCTTTTGACGAAGAGGGAGGTACCACCACATGACCAACGAAGAATTGGCCAAGATCGCCCGGGAGGTCCGCAAGGGCATACTCGTGGGCACGCACGCGGCGAGGTCCGGCCACCCCGGCGGGTCGCTGTCGGCCGCCGAGATCTTCACCTACCTCTACTTCGAGGAGATGAACGTCGACCCGAGGAACCCCCGCGACCCCGGCCGCGACCGGTTCGTGCTCTCCAAGGGCCACTGTGCCCCCGGCCTGTACGCGACGCTCGCGCAGAGGGGCTTCTTCCCCGTGTCGGACCTCGAGACCCTGCGCCATATAGGCTCGCACCTGCAGGGCCACCCGAACATGAACGACACCCCCGGCGTCGACATGTCCACCGGCTCGCTCGGCCAGGGCATCTCCGCCGCGGTCGGCATGGCGATCGCCGCGAAGCACTGGGGCGACCCGTACCGCGTCTACGCGCTCTGCGGCGACGGCGAGATCGAGGAGGGCGAGGTCTGGGAGGCCGCCATGCTGGCCGGCAACCACGCCCTCGACAACCTCTGCGTGATCGTGGACAACAACAACCTGCAGATCGACGGCACGCTCGACGAGGTCAACTCCGCCCAGCCCATCGCGGACAAGTTCCGCGCGTTCAGGTTCAACGTGGTCGAGGTGGCCGACGGCAACGACCTCGGCCAGCTGCGGGAGGCCTTCGCCGCTGCTAGGGCCTGCGAGGGCGCCCCGACCTGCATCGTCGCCCACACCGTGAAGGGCAAGGGCGTCTCGTTCATGGAGAACCAGGTCGGATGGCACGGCAAGGCCCCGAACGACGAGCAGTTCGCGCAGGCCATGGCAGAGCTCGAGAGGGAGGCGTAGGGGATGGAAGACGTTAAGAGGGTCGCAACCCGCCAGAGCTACGGCGAGGAGCTCGTCGCGCTGGGCGCCGAGCACGACGACTTCCTGGTCCTGGACGCCGACCTCGCGGCGGCGACGCAGACCGGGAAGTTCAAGGCCGCGTACCCGGACCGCTTCGTCGACTGCGGCATCGCCGAGCAGAACCTGATGGGCGTCGCCGCCGGCATCGCGACGACCGGCCACCGCGTCTTCGCGAGCACGTTCGCGATGTTCGCCGCCGGGCGCGCCTTCGAGCAGGTGCGCAACTCCATCGGCTACCCGCACCTGCACGTGGTCGTCGCCGCCACGCACGCCGGCATCTCCGTCGGCGAGGACGGCGCCACGCACCAGTGCAACGAGGACATCGCCCTCATGAGGACGATCCCGGGCATGACCGTCGTCGTGCCGTCCGACGACGTCGAGGCCCGCGCCGCGGTGCGCGCCGCCTACGAGGCGGACGGCCCCGTGTACCTGAGGCTCGGCCGCCTCGCCGCCCCCGTGATCCACGGCGACGGCTACCGCTTCGAGGTCGGCCGCGGCGTCGTGGAGCGCGAGGGCGCCGACGTCACCGTCGTGGCGACCGGCCTCATGGTCTCCTCCGCGCTCGAGGCCGCCGAGGCGCTCGCCGCCGAGGGGATCGACTGCGAGGTCCTGAACCTCCACACGGTGAAGCCGCTCGACGCGGACCTCGTGGCGGAGTCGGCCGCCAAGACCGGCAGGGTCGTCACGGTGGAGGAGCACTCCGTCATAGGCGGCCTGGGCGGCGCCGTGTGCGAGGCCCTCGCGGAGAGGTGCCCCGTGCCGGTGAGGAGGGTTGGCGTGCGGGACGTCTTCGGCGAGTCCGGACCGGCTGTCGACCTCCTGGCCAAGTACGGCCTCGACGGCGCCGGCGTCGCCGAGTCGATCCGCTCCTTCCTGAGGTAGAGCGCGCCGCCCCGTGGGGGCGGCGGGAAGCGTGGCGCCCGCGGGCGCCGTGGTGCCGGGGACGGCACTCGCGGCGCCCGCGGGCTTTTTGCGTAAAGAAAAACGACTCCGACTGCGACCCATTGCCTTTCTCGTCTAAACGAGGAAGACGTTGAATTGACAGCAGATACATCATAAAGATTGAAATAGAAAAATAAATGGGATTGTTTTGCATGCATCAAACTTGTGTGTAGATATGCATGAATGCATAGCATTTTGGGTTGATGAGATGCATAGCTCATCATCGTTTCTTCAGTAGTGCAAATTCCATGTTTATCTGGGATACTTCATCTCCTTTTTTGCTGCTGGTAGCTGTAAATGGAGAGCGCAGTAATACGTTATCAAGTTCAGCGTACTGAATTAGATTCTCAGGAATATGACATTGCATATACCGCTCACGTATTTGTACTTTGAAAGCGGTAGAATAACTATTAATATTTCCAAATTGTTACGAGCAATGGTAAGAGGGCCATGCCGGATGGGCGTGGCCCTTGTCTGTGCCGAAGAGGGAGGCTGTCTTTATGGAGGTTATCGACCGTCTGCTTGAGTACGTAGCGGTCAAGACGCCGAGCGACGAGGACAACGACTCCGCATGTCCCAGCAGCAAGGAGCAGTTCGAGCTTGCGAATCTGCTGGCGGAGGAGCTGCGCGAGCTGGGCGTCAAGGACGTCGTGGTGAGCGAGAAGTGCTTTGTATACGCGAAGGTGCCCGCGACCGTCGGCTGCGAGGGCACGCGCAAGCTGGGGCTCATCGCGCACATGGACACCGTGTCGCAGTTCTGCGACGGGAAGATCACGCCGGTGCTGCATGAGGACTACGACGGGTGCGACCTCGCACTGGGTACGAGCGGCCGCACGCTTTCCGTGAGGGACTTCCCGCGCCTGGCGGAGCTCAAAGGTCGCACGCTGCTCACGAGCGACGGCACCACGATTCTGGGCGTGGACGACAAGGCGGGCATAGCGGAGATCATGGGTGCGCTCGAGCGCGTGCTTAGCGACGGCACGCCGCATGGCGAGCTTCGCATTGCGTTCACCCCGGACGAGGAGATCGGCACCGGCGCTGGCAACTTCGACGTGGAGTACTTCGACGCGGACGTCGCCTACACCATGGACGGAGACGCCGAGGGCGAGATCCAGTACCAGAACTTCAACGCGTGCGAGGCGGACTTCGAGGTCAGGGGCGTGAGTGTGCACCCGGGTTCTGCAAAGGGAATCATGGTGAACGCCATGCAGGTGTGCTGCGACATCAACAACATGCTCCCGACGCTGGAGGCTCCGCGCTACACGGAGGGCTACGAGGGCTTCTACCACCTGCTCGAGATTCACGGTGACGAGTCTGCCGGCGGCATGTCCTACATCGTGCGCGACTTTGACGCGGCGTCGTTCGAGTGCCGCAAGCAGACGCTCGGGCACATCGCGAAGGTCATGAACGAGCGCTGGGGCGAGGGCACCGTGACGCTTCGCATCAAGGACGAGTACCAGAACATGGAAAGCGTGATCGAGGGCTGCATGTTCGCCATCGACAACGCAAAGCTCGCGTGCGAGCGCGCCGGCGTCGTGCCCAAGGTCACGCCCATCCGCGGCGGCACCGACGGCTGCCAGCTGTCGTTCCGTGGGCTGCCGTGCCCGAACCTGGGTACCGGCGGCGACGGCTACCACGGGCCATACGAGCACGCGACGGTCGAGGGCATCAACGCGGCGACTGACGTCGTGGTGGAACTGATCAAGGTCTACGCCGGGGCCTAGGCGAGAAGATCTTCTCGCCTGGCGCTTTGTCAACAACGTGAAAGGAAGTCAATCGTGGCAGAGGAAATCGCCGCCGATACGGCGGCAGCAAAGCCGGGGAAGAGGCACAAGCTGCACTTCCCGACGGCCATCACCGTGCTGTATATCGTCATGCTGTTTGCGGCGGCGCTCACCTACATCGTGCCCGCCGGCGAGTACTCCAAGCTCACGTACGACGCGAGCCAGGACAAGTTCGTGGTGACGAAGCCGGACGAGAGCACGAAGCTCATGCCGCCCACGCAGAAGACCCTCGACAAGCTGGGCGTCTCCGGCAAGCTCGAGAACTTCAGGAACGGCTCGATATCGAAGCCCATCGCCATCCCTGGCACGTACGAGCGCGTGACGCAGGCGCCACAGGGCGTGGCCGAGTTTCTGCTCGCGCCGATCCAGGGCGTGTACGACACGATCGACATCATCCTGTTCGTGTTCCTGCTTGGCGGATGCATCGGCGTGCTCAACTACATGGGCGCCTTGAACTCCGCCGTCGCCGCGCTGTCGCGCATCACGCACGGCCGCGAGTACCTGCTCATCATTATACTTTCTCTTTTGATGGTTATCGGCGGCACCACGTTTGGCCTGGGCGAGGAGACCATCGCCCTGTATCCCATCCTCATGCCGGTGTTCATCGCGGCCGGCTACGACGCCATGACGTGCATCGCCGTCATCTTCGTGGGCGCGTCCGTTGGTACCATGTACTCCACCATCAACCCGTTTGCCACGGGCGTCGCCACCAAGGCGGCCGGCATCGCCATGTCCGACGGCATGAGCTGGCGTTTCGTCGCGCTCGTCGTCGGCACGGTCATGGCGGTTGCGTACATCATGGTGTACGCGCACCGGGTGCGCCTGGACCCCTCCAAGTCCGTCTGCTACGACATGAAGGAGAAGATCGAGAAGCGCTGGGGGCAGCAGGGCGACCAGATCGAGTTCACCTGGCACATGAAGCTCTCGCTCGCGGCTTTTGGCCTCGCGTTCGTGGTGCTGGTGTACGGCATCGTCGCGTACCAGTGGTGGTTCGACTACATGACGGCCGTGTTCCTGGCATGCTCCATCGTCCTCGCGTTCACCTCCGGGCTCGAGGAGGAGGTGTTCTTCGACAAGTACATTGGCGGTTGTGGCGACCTCATGAGCGTCGCGCTCGTCGTGGGCGTTGCGCGTGCGGTCAACATCCTGCTGGAGAACGGCCTCATCTCCGACACCATCCTGCACTTCTTCTCGGGCACCGTCACGGGCATGGGGCCGGTCCTCTTCATCCTCGTGATGCTCGTGGTCTACATCATCCTGGGCTTCTTCATCAACTCGTCCTCCGGCCTCGCCGTGCTGTCGATCCCCATCATGGCGCCGCTCGGCGACGCCGTGGGCGTCTCGCGCGCCGCGGTTATCGCCGCGTACAACTACGGTCAGGGCCTCATCTCGTACATCACGCCCACCGGTCTGATCCTGGCGTCGCTCGCGATGGTGGACGTCCCGTTCAGCCGCTGGCTCAAGTTCGTCAACCCGCTGCTGATCGCCACGATCGCGCTGAACGCGCTGCTTCTGGTGGCGCAGGTGCTCATAGGGTAGGGAAGCGGCACATACGCAAAGGTACTGGGGCGGGTCCGTCGCATCGGCGCGGGTCCGCCCCTTGCGTGTACGGGGTCATGCGCCGCGGACGTGGGCCACCGTCCGCTCCTGCGGCTAGTGGCCGGCCACGCTCGGGATGTCCTGCAGCTCAAAGCGGTAGCGCTGCTTCGCATTGGGGTACTTCTCGCGGTCCACGGCAGAAAGAAACAGCTTCTTCGGTCGCGCCCACAGCGAGCCGTCGCCGTACAGCTTGCGATAGATCACAAGCTCCTCGCCGGTCTCGGAGTGGCGCGCCACGTCCTCCACCAGGTAGTAGTCACCCTTGAAATGCCGGTACACGCCCCCGCGGCGAATCTCGCGGACGCCGCCTTGCTCCGCGGAGCGGGCGCCGGGCGAGAAGGGCGCAGCCGCGGCGCAGGCGGCCGCGGCGGAACCTCCGGGGGTGGCACCGGCCTTGGCCATGTCCTTCTCCGCCTGCCCAGCGAGCAGCCTCTTCACGAGCTTTTTCGCCGCGGGCTTGCACTTGCCGCATTTGCTGCCGGCACCCGTTGCCTTGCGCACCTGCTTGAGGCTGGTGGCGCCGTCGGCTATCGCCTTGCGGATGTCTTCCTCGGTCACGTGCCTGCACGGGCAGACGTACTTCGAGCCGGCCATGCACCCTCCTGTCAACGCGCGTTTTCGCACCATGGTACGCGACTTTCGCGCGCGAGGGGAGCCCGTGAGGAGAGTCTGGCCTTCACAGCGGCCGACCCATGCGTCTGGTCGTGCCTAGCGTGTCTTCGCGGGACCGTTCGTCGCCGCAAACAAGGCGATCGCAAGTCCTACGCTCACCCAGGGAACCGCTGCGTCCCAGAAGTCCTTCAGACTTCCGCCGACCGAGTTCGCGACGGCGCACATGAACCCAATCGCAAAAAGGCAGACGATTGCAACCTGCGTCGCCCTCCTGTAGTCCGTCCGCGTGTCCATGGTGACCTCCGTCCCGGAGCGAGGTGCTTGGGAACGGCTCTGCCCAAAGTGCCGCGCCCTGGCGTCGTGGGACAATGCGACGCCTTCAGGCTACACGGCAACACGGGAGCCTGGGTCATCCCAGAGTAAGCATATGGTCAGGTCCTTTTACCGCGCGGGGCGTAGGGATTTGCTGACTCAACCAGTCCCATCCCCTAGGTCGGGAGCGAGCCGCAATGGCTTGCCCCCGACCATCGTGATGTCGTAAGGTGAGCACATGCGGAATGACCTTACATACGACGACTACGCGCGCTTCTTGCGCCTGCCCGCGGACGAGCTGGCTCGGCAGTGTCGCGCGGAGGCGTTTCATGCATCGGGCCCGGGCGGCCAGGGCGTGAACACGGCGGACTCCGCGGTGCGCATGCGACATGTTCCCACGGGCATCACCGTGGTCAGCCGCGAGTCGCGCAGCCAGCTGCAAAACCGCGAGCGTTGCCTGCAGAAGATTCGCGCGGAGCTCGCCCGACGCGCACGCAAGCCAAAGACCCGGCATGCGACTAAGCCCACGCGCGCCTCTGTCCGCAGGCGTCTGGACGAGAAGAGCAGGCATTCCCAGCTGAAGCGCATGCGGCGCCGGCCCGGGATGGACGAGTAGCAGGCACCCACGAGGCGCGCCCGCCGCCGCGCCGCACGCCGTGGCCCTCACTTGACGTCGAACTCCCTCAGCAGCGCGCCCAGCCTCGCCTCGTCGCCGAGCGCGTCCGCGAGCTCCCCCGCGCGGCCCGCGCCCTCGAGCGCCCGCGCGAGCCTCGCGAGCTGCTCGTCGCGCCTCCTCGCTCCGATGGCCTCGCCCTCCGCAAGTCCCGACGCGCGGCCCTCGTCCATGGCGTCGGCAATCTCGTCGCGGTACTTCTCGGACCAGAGCATCCTGTACCTCCTCCACTGGGGGTTGTCGCGAACCCCTCGGACCGCGTCGTCCACGCTCCTGACGTAGTCGCTTTCGATAACAGTATCATTCGAGAGATAGCGCAGGAAGGCGTCAAATTCGTCGCCGTAGTCACCGCGCGTGCCCGCCGCGTTCACGAACACGATGCTGGTTCCGTCGTCCATGGGCTGCCCGTCCTGCGCGCAGGTCCGCATGAAGTCGTAGCGCTTCCAACCTCGGCCAAACGGGTCGTTCGCGCAGATGAAGATTACGATCGCGTCGCCGGCGTCCTCGAAGCGCTGTCCACGGTCAAGCATGTTCGCATCCACGAGCGTGAGGTACCGACGCGCGCGCCTGGCGATGCCGGGAGTGGCGACGTTCTGCATCTCGACGTCGTACTCGTTGCCGGCGCCGTCCCGCACCAGCAGGTCGACGATGCCCGCGCGCGAGAGCGGACCCGCGTCCAAAAGCCCCTGGCGCTCCACGAACTCGATCTTCTCGACCTGTATGCCCAGCAACAGCTCTATGAGGCCTTGGCACAGGTTCGGGTCCTGGAACACCGTGCCAAACATCAGGTCGTCCGTGATTCCCAGCCTGTCAAAGTCGATATCGCCGCGCATCGTACACCAGCCTCCCTCGTCACAGAGTCAAACGGTGAGGCCACATGATACTCGGGGGCACTTGCAGATATTTCACTTTTATATGGCAGGACTCTTATATTGCAGAGGCCTTTACCCACGGAACCCCTGTCCCGCCATGCGGTGGCGCAAACTCGTGCCTACTCCTTTGGCTCCTGCTGGGACTCGTCCTCGGCCAAAAAGTCGAGCAGACGGACAATGCGCAGGTCAGGCACTATCCACGGCGCAAACGCGAGCACCATGGCCACCAAGGCAAGGTGCGTTGCGGGCAGGGCGAGCGCCAGCACGAACGCGGCAAGCTCGAACCCAAGGGTGAAGCGCTCCTTGACCAGGGAGCGCTTCTCGACCACCGCGCGACGCGAGAGCTCTTCCTCGGAAGGCGCCGTCGCCAGGCAGTCGTGGCCCAGGGCGTGGCGGATGACGCGCTCGAGGTTCATGTACGTGAGTGACACGAGCATGTTGAGCACGATGTAGCACGTTGTTGGCAGAGAGGCGAAAGACGTCTTCTGCATCCAGTCCGTCGCGAGCGGGAAGAACGACAGCACAAAGAGAAACGCAAGGTTGGACCACAGCATGCGCCCGTCCACGTGGCGTACGAGCTTAAGGAGGTGATGGTGGTTGTTCCAGTACGTGCCCACGCCGACGAAGCTCACGGCGTACGCGGCGATGGCGGGCAGCAGCCGCAGCAGGTCGCGCAGCGTCGCCCCCTCGGGCGCGGCGATCCCCAGCACCATGATCGTGATGATGATGGCGATCACGCCATCGCTGAACGCCTCCATGCGCCCCTTGTCCATGCGATGCCCCTCCTCGTCTCGTCCTGCGCACATCCTGCGCATGGCCTGCGCACCGTGCGAAAACAGGATAGCGCACGACTGGTGCCGCGGTGGGGGAGGTGCGATGGGAAGGACGTGACGGTCGGGATGCCCGGGATGGCCGGGATGCCACGCCCTTCTCGCCCAGCGCCTCTTGTGTAGATATTTAGGCAAATATCTAAATACAGGGGAGAAGAACGTGCCCTCGGGGTAGCATCTTGGTGACGAAAGGAGGGGTGCCATGGTGGGTGACGCGTTCAAGGCGCTGGGAGACCCGACGCGCCGGCGCATCCTGGAGCTTCTTGCGGACGGAGACCTCACGGCCGGGCAGATTGCCGACAACTTCGACATATCGAAGCCGTCCGTGAGCAACCACCTGGGGGTGCTGCGGTCGGCGGGGCTCGTGACGAGCCGGCGCAGCGGGCAGAGCATCATCTATCACCTGAACACGACGGTTTTTCAGGAGCTTATGCAGTGGATCGCGGGGCTGGGCCACGCGTCCGGAAAGGATGGGGGTCATGGTCGCTCGTGAGCGGAGGGGCGGTCGCGGGGGTCGCGTGCCGCGCTTTGACAGGCGCGTGGTGGTCGTCCTCGTAGCCATCGTGGCGGCAAGCGTCGTGGGGCACTTGGTGGTGTACCCGCGCCTTCCGGACGTCGTTCCCACGCATTGGAACGCGGCCGGCGTCGTGGACCAACGCAGCCCGAAGGCGCTGTCCCTTGTGCTGGACCTGCTGCCGCTCCCGATGGCGGGGCTGTTCTGGCTTGTGCCGCGCATCGACCCAAACGGTGGCAACTTTAGGGACTTTTGGGGCTTCTACCAGGGGTTTGTGGTGGTGCTGACCGTGTTTGTGTGTGCGCTTTCGTGGATGGCGGACCTGGCGGCGCTTGGGGTGCTTCCCCACGAGGGCTCGGGCTTCGTGGGCATCGCGGTGCCGCTGGGCGTGGGGCTGCTGTTTGTCTGGATTGGCAACTACCTGCCGCGCGTGCGGCGCAACCACACGTTTGGCGTCAGGACGTCGTGGGCGCTCGCGGACGAGCGCACCTGGCAGAAGTCGCAGCGCATGGGCGGCATCACGTTCGTGGTCATGGGGGTTGCGCTCATGGCGCTGGGCCTGTTGTCGCAGGCCATGCCAGGCGAGGTCGTGTTTGCGGTGCTACTGGCCGTGGTGCTTGGCGGCAGCGGGTGGACGATGCTCTACTCGTATTTGGTGTGGCGCGGCGGGGACCGTTAGCTGCGGCGCTGCGGGCGGCGCCAGCTGCGGCTACGCGTTCTTCTCGCCCGTCTGCATGCGCCGGATGCGCAGCTCAAGGCGCCGTCCCACCGCCACGAGCGCCATCACGATAACGTAGTACACCACGGCGATGGCCACGAACGGCTCGAACGCGCGGTAGGTGAGCGCCTGCACGCTCTCTGCCGCGCGCATCATGTCCGCAAGGCCGATGGTGGCGACGAGGCTCGAGCTCTTGAGCACGGTGATGACCTCGTTCACGAGCGCGGGCGCCACGGACATGAGCGCCTGTGGCAGGATGACGTGCACCATCATGGGCACGTAGCGCATGCCGATGGAGCGTGCCGCGTCGTATTGGCCCTGGCTCACGCCCTGGATGCCGCCGCGCAGCGTCTCGGACACGGTGGCAGAGCCGTTGAGCCCCAGCGTGACGACGGCTGCGGCAAACATCGAAATCTTGTAGCCCGTGATCTGCGGGGTTGCAAAGTATGCAATAAACAACAGCACGATGAGCGGGATGCCACGGAAGAGCGACGTATAGAAGTCCAAAATCGCGCGAAGGGGGCGGTTGCCGGCAACCTTGAGCAGAGCAATCACGAAGCCCAAGGCAAACGCAAACACAAGTGCGACCGCCGTCACCTCAAGGGTTACGGCGAGGCCGCTCAAAAACATTGGATAGTACGGCTCTATTATCGAGAAGTTCAGGTCCATTGGCCCTTCCGCCCGCGGGATGCGCACCTGTCGTCATTGCGTCCGGCCGCCCCACGTGCGGGCGTGACCGGACGCCGTGCGACGCCTATTCTACTTGACGCCCTCGGTCGCGGTGCCGGCGGCGCTCACGTCGTCTCCCCATGCGAAGTCCGCGCCCACGTACTTCTTGATGTGCGCGTCGAGCGTTCCGTCCTTCAGCATCTTGCCGATCTCCTGGTCGAACGCCTTCACGAACGTGGCACCCTTCGTGGCCATCACGCGGTAGACGCCCACGTAGTCCTGGGTGTCCTTGCGGTCCAAGAGGCCAAGCACCAGGCCCTTGTTCGCGTCGCGCATAGACTGGCCCTCCGCGCCGTCGCACAGGTACGCGTCGATGCGGCCGGCAAGGACCTCCTGCAGGCACTGCGTGCCGCCGTCGTAGGTGTGGATGTCGCCGTCTGGCAGCACGGCTTCGACAAACTTGTTCTGCACGGTGCCGGTGGTGCAGGCGATGCTCTTGCCCTTGAGGTCGTCCACGGAGGTCACGGCCTTTCCGCCCAGGGTGAGCACGCCCACGAGGGGCTCGTAGTAGCCGCGGGTGAAGTCGAAGGTCTTCTCGCGCTCCTTGTTGGAGGACATCGCCATCGTGAACGACGTGTCGCTCGACTGCACGGACGCGAGCGTCGCGGAGAACTCCTGCGCCTCGAACTCGTACGTGAAGCCCAGGCGCCGCGCCAGCTCGTCTGCGATCGCGATGTCAAGGCCGACGACCTTCTTCTTGCCGGACTTCGTCTTCTGCACGTAGCGGTAGGGTGCGAACGCGTCGTCCCCCACGAACGTGAGGTGCTGGCCCGCAAGCGCCTTCTTCGACGTGCTCGCCGCGGAGGCGGACGCGTCGCTGCCGGAGCCACCGGTGCCGCAGCCGGCGAGCGCTCCCATCATGGTGACGGAGCCCGCGGCCACAAGGCCCAGGAAACCCCTCCTGTCAAGGTCGATGCTGCCGATGCCATGTTGCGCGCGCGTCATGAAACCCTCCAAACTGGTGCGAATGCCGATGCACGGCCATTGTAGGCATCGGCTTGCAGATACATATTCCTACCATAAAGATGGGATATTACTTGTAACATTGCGGAGGCGCCACCGCGGCGGAGCCGCACCGTCCGGCATGCCACCGCCCCCATGGGCCTGCCGCCACTACGAGCGCAGGACCTTCTCCAATGCCTTGCCGTGGGCAAGCTCGTCCACCATCTTGTCCAGCACGCGGACGTCACGCATGAGCGGATCTTCTATCTCCTCCACGCGCACGCCGCAAATGCGGCCGGTCACCTGCGTCCGTGCGGGGTTCATCCGCGGGGCGTTGCGGAAGAAGTCCCCGTATGTGGCGTCGCCCTCCGCCAGGGCCTCGATCGCCTGGCGCGAGTATCCCGTGAGCCACTCTGCGACGGCGAACACCTCGTCCGCCGTGCGCCCCTTGCGCTCGGCCTTCCTTACCAGCAGGGGCCACACCTTGCCAAAGCGCATGCCAAAGACCTTGCCGTTGTCTGCCATGGACACCCCAATCGACCCATGCGAACTTGCCTTCGCGACACGCGACGCCCTCGCGCGGTCGCGTCAGATGATAGGCTAGCAACACGCGCGCGCCGTGCGCAAGGCCGCGCGGACGCGGGTTTGGACTGACGACGCCTTGGAGGCGAGCATGGGATACGCGTACACCAACGGGACGATTCTGGATGGCACATGGGCGATGGAGCCCCTTGAGGGAATGGCCCTCCTCCAGGAGGGCGAGAAGATCGTGGACATCGTGCCCGCTGACCGCGTGCCGCAGGGGTTTGCCCCCATCGACCTCGACGGCGCCTACCTGCTGCCTGGCCTGGTGAACCTGCACGTGCACCTTGCGATGGACGGCCGCCCGCCAAAGGCGAGCAAGAAGCCTGTGGACTACACGAGGCTCTATCACGCGCTCACGTCCAACGCGCTCCTGAGGGCAGCGGCAAGGCGCAGGGTCGCCGGATTTGCGCGCACGGAGCTCATGAGCGGCGTCACCACCATCCGCACCGTCGGCGGCGTGCTGGACTTCGACGCGCGGGTGCGAGACGAGACAGACGCCGGCAGGCTCGTGGGCCCGCGTATCATCGCGTCCAACATGGGCGTCTCCGTTCCCGGCGGGCACTTCGCGGGCTCTATCGCGACGGAGGCCGCCTCGCCGCAGATGGCGGTCGAGCACGTGGACAAGATCGCCCAGACGAAGCCCAACCTCATAAAGCTCATGGTCACCGGCGGCGTGATGGACGCGTCCGAGGAGGGGGAGCCCGGCGTGCTGCGCATGCCGCCCGAGGTGGTGCGCGCCGCCTGCGACGAGGCGCACCGGCTTGGGTTCAAGGTCGCGGCACACGTGGAGAGCTCCGAGGGCGTGCGCGTTGCGCTGGAGGGCGGCGTGGACACCATCGAGCACGGCGCGCCCCTGGACGCCCGCGCCATCGCGCTGTTCAAGAGGCGAGGGGCCGCGGACGTCTGCACCATATCGCCCGCGCTCCCGTACGCGGAGTTCGACCTGGGCGAGTCGCACGCGCAGCCCGTCGCAAAGCGCAACGGGCGCATCGTGATGGACGGCATCGTCGCGTGCGCGAAGACCTGCCTTGCGCAGGGAATTCCCGTGGGCCTTGGCAACGACGTGAGCTGCCCGTTCGTGACGCATTACAATTTCTGGCGAGAGCTTTGCTACTTCCACAGGTACGTGGGCGCCTCCAACGCGCAGACGCTCCACCTGGCCACGCTCGGCAACGCCGCGATCGCGGGCGTTTCGGACGTGACGGGAAGCCTCGAGCCCGGCAAGAGCGCGGACCTCCTGGTGGTCGGCTCCAACCCCCTCGAGGACCTCTCGGCCCTGCGCGACGTGCGCATGGTCGCACTGCGTGGCAGGCTCCAGCGTCACCCGCGCGTTAGGCGCTTTGCAGACATCGACGCCCTGCTCGATAGGTACATGTAACGGAGGAACTCATGAGAGAACTCGAGGAGCGCATCATCCGGGAGGGCATCGTCCGCGAGGGCGAGGTGCTCAAGGTCGACAGCTTCCTGAACCACAAGTGCGACGTCGCCCTGTACGACCACATGGGGGCGGAGTGGGCGCGCCTGTTCGCTGGCAAGCCCGTCGACAAGATCCTGACGATCGAGGCCTCCGGCATCGGCATCGCCTGCGTCGCCGCGCGCCACTTCGGCAACGTGCCCGTGGTCTTCGCGCGCAAGACAGAGTCCATCAACCTCGACGGCTCGCAGTATCGCACGCAGATCCACTCGTACACGCACGGTCGCGACTACCACGTGATCGTGGCGAAGCGCTTCCTCACCCCGGGTGAGCACGTGCTCGTAATCGACGACTTCCTGGCAAACGGCTGCGCCCTCAACGGCCTGCTCGAGATCTGCGACGCGGCGGGCGTCTCGGTCACCGGCATCGGCATAGCGATCGAGAAGGGCTTCCAGCCGGGCGGCAAGAGCCTCCGCGAGCGCGGGTATGACCTCCAGTCGCTGGCGATCGTGGAGGCGATGGACCCAAAGACGGGCAGCATCGTCTTTCGCGAGCAGTGACCAGTCCCAACCGCTATGGTGAGGTGGAGAAAAACGCACGGCCTTATAAGGAGACTCCTCATGTATGACAAGCTTCCGGTCCCCGGACGCAACGATGCCTGCTGGTGCGGCAGCGGCAGGAAGTACAAGAAGTGCCACGCGGCGGAGGACGACCGCCTCGACCAGCTGTACCACGCAGGCGAGGAGGTCCTCCCGCGCTCGCTCATCAAGACGGCGGCGGACGTCGAGGGCATCAAGGCCTCGGCTGCCGTGAACATGGGCGTGCTCGACTACGTGGGCGAGCACATCTGCGCCGGCACCACGACCATGGACATCAACCGCTGGGTGGAGGAGTACCTCTCCGCTCACGACGCGGTCTCCGCCGACCTCAACTTCGAGGGGTACCCGTTCAGCGTGTGCACCTCCATCAACGACGTCGTCTGCCATGGCTTCCCGGACGAGGGCGCCGTGTTGAGGGACGGCGACATCATCAACGTGGACATGTCGACCATAAAGGGCGGGTACTTCTCGGACTCCAGCCGCATGTACTGCATCGGCGAGGTGAGCCCGGAGCGCAGGCGTCTTGTGGACGTGTGCCACGAGTCCGTCAAGGCCGGTCTGGCCGCGGTGAAGCCCTGGGGCCACCTGGGCGATGTGGGCGCCGCCGTCCATCGGGTCGCTCTGGACGCGGGCTTCTCCGTCGTGGAGGAGTACGGCGGCCACGGCATCGGCTGCGAGTTCCACGAGGACCCGTTCGTGAGCTTCACGAGCGAGG
Organism: Parafannyhessea umbonata; assembly: GCF_900105025.1. GTDB lineage: Bacteria > Actinomycetota > Coriobacteriia > Coriobacteriales > Atopobiaceae > Parafannyhessea > Parafannyhessea umbonata. The sequence goes on from NZ_LT629759.1 coordinate 82,232, forward strand.
CGGGCACGGGCCCCATCCTCATGCCAGGCATGTGCTTCACCATCGAGCCCATGGTGAACGCGGGCGACCCCGACATCTACATCGACCGTGGCAACGGCTGGGTTGTGCGCACGGTCGACGGCAGCGACTCCGCGCAGTGGGAGGTCCAGCTTGTCGTGACGGACACGGGCTACGAGCTGCTGAGCTGGTAGGCAACGGCAAGGGGCGTCAAGTGCCACAGGCTGCCCGTCTTGGCGCGGCGCCCGCCGCAACGCACACAAGCGACGCCAGTCACCCAGCGCTTGGATGGCTGGCGTCTTTCATGTGCGGCCCTATGCCACGTCGTTCTGCGCGAAGCGATGGCCGGCCGGCACCTGGCGCGGCTCGTACTTCTCGTCCGTCTTGCCCAGGACGATGGAGCCGAGCGGCGCGAAGCCCTCCGGCAGGTCAAGCTGGGCCAGAAGGTCTGCGTCCTGCGCCAGCGCGCGCGTCGCGCCGTAGATGTAGCAGCTGCCGACGCCCTGGTCCACGGCCGCGAGCGACATGTTCTGGATCACGGCGGCCACGTTCGCGCTCGCGACGTTGCCCTCCCGGTCGCTCGAGACCACCACCAGCATTGGCGCGCCGTACAGCGGGTGCGCGTCCGGGTTGCCAAACATGCGAGCCGCCGCGGCGTCGATGGCCGCAAGCAGGCTGGGCCGCGTGACGACGGTCAGGTGGATGCTCTCGTACCTGCCCATGCCGATGGGCGCCTCGTACGCGGCCGTCAGGATCGCCTCCAGCTGTTCCGGGTCCACGACCTGCCCCGTGTAGCTGCGGATAGACCTGCGACGGTTGAGTGCCTCGCTCAGTTCCATGATGCCTCCCAATCCAACGTGTGCCTGACACGGAGTATGCCCTTTTTCGGTTTGGGTAATCTTGTGGGGAGTCTGGCGAGAAAAGCTGCCCCCTTACCGAAGACGCGGGCGGGCAAGAGGCCTGCCGCGGCGTAGAATCAACGGCGTTGGCAGGGCATGGTTCAGACGGGGGCACGCATGAGGGTTGCGGTCGTAGGCACGGGGTTCATCGGCAAGCTCGTGGCGCCAAAGCTGGCGGCGTGGGGGTATGACGTGACGTATGTGGTGTCCACGCCACGCTCGCTCGCAAAGGCAGAGGCGCTGGCGGCAGAGGTGGGCGCCCTCGCGAGCTGCGACTACGATGCCGTGCTGGCATCCGACAAGGTCGATGCGGTCTACCTGGGAATTCCCAACGACCTGCACTACGACTACGCTACGCGGGCCCTACTGGCGGGTCGGCACGTGATCCTTGAGAAGCCGATGTGCTCCAACTACGACGAGGCTCGTCGTCTGGTGACGCTCGCCGACGAGCGGGGTCTCCTGCTGTTTGACGCGACGACCACGCTCTACCAGCCCAGCACGCTCAAGGCGGCGGAGTGGCTGCCGCGCGTGGGCGAGGTCAAGCTCGCCGCGGTCAACTACAGCCAGTACTCCAGCCGTTACGACCGGTTCAGGCGCGGGGACATCGCGCCGGCGTTTGACCCAGCGCACTCCGGTGGCGCGCTCATGGACCTGGGACATTACTGCCTGTCGTGGCTGTGTCGCCTGTTTGGAGAGCCCAAGGACGTGATCTACCTGGCAAACGTGGAGCGTGGGATTGACACCTCGGGCATGACGCTGCTGGACTACGGCGGCTTCAAGGCGACCGCGATTGCGGCAAAGGACTGTGGCGCCCCCAGTTACGGCATCGTGCAGGGAACCGCTGGCTACATCCGCATGGACGGCAAGCCCAACGCCCTGTGTCCCGTGGAGCTGCACCTCAACGACGGAACGATCGAGAAGTATCTGCCTCCCGAGCGGGACCAGTACCGCGCGGAGTTCGAGGCGCTCCGTCGCTTTGCCGAGAGCGGTCAGGACGGCCTGGCACTGTGCCACAAGATGAACGAGCTCGCGCTCGTGGTGAGCAAGGTGCAGACACAGGCGCGCGAGTCCGCGGGCGTGGTGTTCCCGGCAGACGCCCACTAGGCTGAACAGCTGCGGCTTCTTCTGCCAAGTGATGGCTGGCAATGCTGACGAGGTGACCGGCTCCTGATGCGGCCGAGTGGCCAATGGGTGCTTACTCCACGTCGTGCGGCGATCCTGCTGGATTGGACGGTGGCGCGCAAGCCCGCATCCCAACGAACTGGGGAGAGTCGGCACGCAAGGGCCCGCCAGATTTCTTTCCGGTCCGGTCATTGGCGTGCCGCGAGGTCGCTGCGTGGCAGTTGCGAGCTGCCATCGCCATTGCGCCCGTTGTCCCTGGATACTGCACAATCACATCAATGCATTAATCATAAACACATATTCAACAGTGATTTGTTAGTATATAACGTATCTTTGAGGGGTGGAACCGGCGTTCCGCCCCTCAAGGAGCAACCAAATCTGCAAGGGCGCGGGGCACGTGCGTTAGACCGAGAGCTCGCGCAGCGCAGCCTCGGCCTCCTCGCGCGTGGTGGCCCAACTGCCCTGGACCATGGTCGGCTTGCCGCCACCGCGTCCATCGAGGCGACGGTTCAGTTCCTTGCATATGGGGCGCAGGTCCACCGTGGTGCTCGCAATCGCGAAGTTGATGCGGCCGTCGGAGCCCTCCATAGGCGCGAGTGCCGCGACGACAGGTGCCACTCCGCCCTCTGTGACGCGCTCGCACAGGTAGCGCAGCTCGTCCATGTCCGCGGCGTCGCGGTAGCTCACGAGGGGGCCGTCCTGGTGCGCCGTGGAGGCGACCTCGTGGTCGATTGCCTTGCGGTTTGCCGCCTTGAGCAGGTGCTTGAGCTCGTCCTTCTCGCCCGAGAGGCGCCGCACGGCGTCGGGCACGTCCTCGTCCGCGACGGAGAGGAAGTTGCTCACGTCGCGCAGGCGACCCGTGAGGTCCTCGCACAGCTCCAGCGCGCGCCGTCCGCACAGAAGCTCGATGCGGGTCTTCTTCTTTTTGGTGCCCACGCGCAGAATCTTGACCAGGCCTACCTGGCCCGTCGTCGCCACGTGGGTGCCGCAGCACGCGCAGGAGTCGACGCCGTCGATCGTGACCACGCGGATCTGCCCGTCGTGCTCCTTCTTGCTGCGAAAGTCCATCGCGTCCAGCTGCGCGGGCGTGGGCAGAAGCGCGCGCACGGGCACGTCGTCGCGGATGGCGGCGTTGGCGCGACGCTCGACGTCCAGGGCCTGCTCCGGCGTGAGGATGCCGTCAAAGTCGACCTCGATGCACTTCTCGCCCATGTGGAAGCCCACGTTCTCGTAGCCGTAGAGCGCGTGCACGATGCCGGACACGATGTGCTCGCCCGTGTGGGCCTCCATGTTGTCGCGGCGCCACGTCCAGTCGAGCGCGCCATGGACGGCGGTGCCCACGGCAAGCGGCGCGTCTGCCAGGTGGAACACGGTTCCGGGCTCGGCGCCGGGCACGGCCTCGCGCACGTGGACGGTGCCGGGGGCCTCCGCGGGCGCGGCCTCGCCCTCCTGCGCGCCCTCCGCAGCGGGCGCGGGCGCCGGTGCGTCTGCGGGTACGAGCGTGCCGCGGTCGCCGGGCTGGCCGCCGCCCGTGGGATAGAACGCCGTCCTGTCCAGCGCGATGGCGAACCCGCCCTCCGCGGGCTCGCACGACGTCACGCGTGCGTCGAACTCGCGCGCGTAGGTATCGGTGTAGTACAGCTCGTCAAACGTCTCCATGTGGCGCCCCCTCATGCGCAAGCCGCCCGGCGCAAACGTCGGGCGGCGATTGGTTTCCATCGACACATGATAGGCGCTTCAGGCGCGCCTTGGGCGCACGGGCGCTACTGGAGCGTCAGCAGCAGCGCCATCTTGAAGCGCTTCTCGGCGCGCACGTAGTGGCGGCCGTTCTTGTCGAACTTGAAGCACTCGCCGGCGTGGATCACGTGCTCCTGCCCCTCGTAGCCGATGACGCCCTCGCCGTCGAGCGCGAACACGAGCGCCTCGCCGGGGGCGGAGTGCTCGGAAAGCCCGCAGCCGGCGTCGAAGCTCATGAGCGCGAGCTTCATGCCGTCGTTGTGCGCGACGTCCATGTTCACGATGGTCCCGTCCTGGTAGGGGAGGAGCTCCCCGAGCCTGAAGACGTCGCCCGCCTTGACCGCCTGGTTCATGATGGTTTCCCTTTCCATGTTGAGTTCCGTGTACGTGCAGCCTTCCTGCGTGGCCATGCCCACCGTGGCGCCCGCGGACACCAGGATGGACTCGCCCGCGGCTACGTGGCGCGCGCCGTCTCCGGCGTCCACGTCCATGCTGCCGTCCGCCACCATAAGCAGCTTGTGCTGGGGGTGCGTCTCGGCGCTGATGTCCGTCCCGGCCGCGAGCGAGAAGTAGCTCACGGCAAGCCCCGTGCCCTCGTGCACCGCAAACGACGTGGTGCAGCCCGGCGTCGCGGGGTGCTCCTTCGCTATGCTGAACGTCCTTCCGGCCGTCTCCCTCATGTGATGTCTCCGTTTCTGGCGCGCCGCCTGCTGGGTGCCTGCTGGCGCGCCCGTTGTCTGTACGGGCTCAGCGTAGCCAAGCTGCTGGAGGCATGTCCGTTGCCGCGGCAACGGTTTTCAGCGCAGCTGCTCCTCCATCCACGCGCGCAGGTGCCGCTCCATGCGCGCAAACGCGGCGCGCGTGTCGTCGCGGGCAAACGGCCGCTCCATCATCCGGAACACGCAGCCCTGCTCCGCCGTGATGGCAAGGCTTTGGGGAAACGCCATCTCCCACGCAAAGCAGACGTGGCCCAGAAGGATGTCCGCCGGGTACCTGCGCGCGGCGCGCGGGATGGTGGAGTGCCGCCAGAACCAGGAGGCGGCCTCCTGGGAAAGCTCGCTCTCCAGGAGCGTGCGCTCCGGGAAGCCGTAGATGTCCTGTACGGGGCAGGTGCAGTTCACCTTCAGGATGTCTATCTTGTCCGCGTCGCGCAGGAGCTCGCACAGGCGGCGCGTGCGCGCGTCCAGGTCCTGCGGCAGCCGCCACGAGCTGTGCAGCGCGACGGCCGTGCGGATGAGCCCGTCCTCGTCCGGCGCGGCCACGTAGTCGCGGATCGTGGGCGCAGTGCCGTCCAGCCCGTCAAACAGCACGCGCGCGCCGAGGGCCGCGTGGCTGGTGGAGGCGGCGTCGTTGAACGTGCCATAGCGTCTGACCTGCTCGAAGCGACCCACGTCGTGCAAGAGCCCCAGCAGCCACGCAAGGTCGACGTACTCTGGGGACGCGCCTTCCGGCAGGGAGCGCGCGATCTTCTCGGCAAGGTCCGCCACGCGCCAGGTGTGCTCCACCTTCAGGGCGATCTTGGGGTCCTGGGGGTCAAAGCGCTCCACGTAGCGCTCGAACGCGTGCGCCGCCCGGTCCCTGTCTATGTGCATGTGGCCTCCTCGCGCGGCGCTTCCCATGCCGCGTCCCAATCCGCGCCACCGTGGCGCGTGCCTGCCGTGCCAGCATTATACGGCTGGCCCCCACCGGGCCGGATGCCGGGTGCCGTCGCCGGCCCGGGATGCCCCCGAGTCGCGCGCCCGCACGTGCCGCAACACAAACCCGCAACGTTGGGGAAACGAAGCGAGCGACGTTTCGCGCCCGTCCCGTAACCACGCCTAAACCGCAGGTCAACGTCCGCGCACTACAGTGGGCCCAAGGTCTTACGGAGAGGAGCACGTCATGCCCATGCGGTACGAGGACTACAAGCGCTACCTGAGCCCGGCGCTCGCAAAGAGCACGGACCTCGTGATCGACCACGGCGAGGGCGGCTACATGTACGACGTCAACGGCGAGAAGTACCTCGACTTTGTCCAGGGCATCGCCGTGAACGCGCTGGGCCACAACGACCCGCACGTTCGTGCCGCCATCCACGAGCAGGTGGACAGGCTCGTAAACGGCAGCTTCAACATGGTGAACTTCCCCACCACGCTCGAGCTCGCGGAGCGCATAGCCCAGGTGGCGCCCGGCGACCTTGGCTGCACGCTGTTTGCCAACGGCGGCGCGGAGGCCACGGACGGCTCGCTCAAGCTCGCGCGCGCCTACACCCGCAGGCCGTGCATCATCGCGTTCAAGGGCTCGTTCCACGGCCGCACGTGGGGCGCGCTCTCCGTCACCGGCTCTGCCGCGCACTACCGCGAGGCATACCAGCCGGGGCTGCCGGGCGTGTACTTTGCCACCTACCCGCAGAAGGACCTCTGCCCCAAGGGCATGGACGTGGAAGAGCGCTCCAGGTTCTGCCTGGACGAGCTCAAGCAGCTGTTTGACTACCTGGTGGAGCCCACTGAGGTCGCGGCCATCATCATGGAGCCGGTCCAGGGCGAGGGCGGCTACTTCGTGCCGCCCGCGAGCTTTGTCCAGGGCGTGCGCGAGATCTGCGACACGTACGGCATCCTGCTCATCTTCGACGAGATTCAAAGCGGCTACGGCCGCACCGGCAAGATGTGGGCCGGCCAGAACTTTGGCGTGACGCCCGACGTCATGAACCTGGGCAAGGCCATCGCGGGCGGCATGCCCATGAGCGCCATTGTCTCCACCGAGAAGATCATGGCAAAGTGGCTGCCCGGCATGCACGGCGGCACCTTTGGCGGAAACCCCGTGGCCGCGGCCGCCGGCCTTGCGGTGCTGGAGCAGTTCGAGGAGCAGCGCATCCTCGAGAACGTGAACGAGAAGGGCACCTACCTCGCCGGAAAGCTGGAGGAGCTGCGGAAGGCCCATCCCGTGGTGGGCGACGTGCGCGGCATCGGCCTGATGCGCGCCATCGAGTTCGACCACCCCGAGGACGGAAGCCCGGCGCCGGAGATCTGGGGTGCCGTGAAGGCCCAGTGCCTCAAGAACCACATGATCACCCTCAACTGCGGCGTGCACGGCAACGGCATGCGCTTCGCAACCCGCCTGAACGTCACGACAGAAGAGCTGGACGAGGGCGTGGGAATCCTGGACCGCTCCATGGGCGAGCTGGGGTACTAGACGGGCGCTGGCGCCCGGCCGTTGGAGCCGGCGCAGGGGAAAGCCATGCAAGGAGGCCATCATGCCACGCATCGCATATCTGGGAAGCGCGGTCCCGCTGGACCTTGAGCGCAGGATGCTGGGCGAGCTGGGCAGGGACGACGTCGAGGTGTACGAGGTCGACTCCGACAACGCGGGCCGCCCCGCGCGCGGGTCGCTTTCGGGCGCGGACGCGCTCGTGATCGAGTGGGGCAAGGCGGACGCCCGCACGTTCGACGCGGCACCCCAGCTGAGGTGCGTGAGCATGATGGCAATAGGCCACGACAACATCGACGACGCGGCGGCCTCGCGCCACGGCTGCTGGGTCACGAACGTGCCGGACTACTGCACGTACGACGTCGCCCTGCACGCGCTGGGGCTCATCGTGGACCTGTACAAGAAGATCACCTGGTTCGACCGCCAGGTGCGCGACGGCGTGTGGGACGACATGGCCGGCTACGACGCGCCGCGGCCCCAGGGCCAGACGGCGGGCCTCGTGTTCTTTGGCTCCATCGCGCAGGCGCTCACGCCCATGCTGCAGGCCATCGGCATGAACGTCATGGCCTACGCGCCAACCAAGTCGACCGCGTTTCTCGCCAGCCACGGCGTGACCAAGGCGCAGAGCCTTGAGGAGCTTCTGGAGAAGAGCGACGTGGTGAGCCTGCACTGCCCGCTGGTGGACGCGACGCGCGACATCATCTGCGCGCGGACGCTGCGCCTGATGAAGCCGACCGCGTTCTTCGTGAACACGTCGCGCGGCGGCTGCGTGGTGGAGGAGGACCTGGCGCAGGCGCTGACGGACGGCACGATTCGCGCCGCGGCCGTGGACGTGAAGCGCGACGAGACGAACGCGAAGAGTCCGCTGGTGGGGCTGGACAGATGCATCGTGACGCCGCACTGCGCGTACCACTCGTCAGACTCGTACACCGAGATGCGCACGCGCGCGCTCAAAAACGCCCTGCAGGCGCTGGATGGCGAGAAGCCCGAGGACGCCGTGAACGAGCTCTCGCTCGCGGGGTAGGGCGCGGGCCAGTCGCGGGCCGGCGGCACGTAGCCGCCGGCGGCGTTGTGGCCCGCGTGGCACTGCGGCCGCAGTGGGCGGTGCGCCTGCCCCCTGCGGCCGCGGCGACGGCTACCTGTCCTCGCTGCTCGAGGCCACGGCCCTGGGGCGGACGAGCGCGCCAAACGCGCCGCGCACGATGGGGCCGGCCACGAAGAACTGCCACAGCAGCGCCATGGGCAGGTTGAGGAGCGTCGTCTGGATCCACGTGGACACGATGTCCGGCGCGGCGGGGCGCTTGATGACGAGCGTGGCGACAAGGCTCATGAGCGGGCACATCATCTGCACGCTGAGCGCGGAGATCGCCGCGACCATCGCAAACGGCGTCTTGGGGTTGGGGCCCACCAGCTTCTGGGCGCGGCGGCCGACGACGGGCGAGACCACAAACAGGTCAAGCAGGAACGCGACTGGTCCCATGAACGCGAGCTCCGGCAGCCCGGCGGCAAAGACAAAGTTGGAAAGGCCGCCGACCTCGAGCGAGACGTTATAGCAGATCATGCCATAGACCATGGCGATGACCATCATTACGGTAAAGACGAGCTTCTGGGTGCGAGTTTGCGGCATGTATACCTCCCGGTTGTGTGCAGTGTTGTTCGTTATCACCCGGGAGGGTGTGCGTTTCCAAAGGATACCTGCAGCTAAGAATATGGCCTAGGAACGTTACCACGCGCGGTGCCGCCGCGTGCGCCCGCGTTTGCGAGGCGGTACAAACACTCCACAGGTCGTCCGGGGCGCCCGAGCCGCGAGGCTGGACCGCCGCCCTTGCCGTCTTACCGCGGAGCCGTATCATGTCTCCTGGACAGGCGGAGAAGAACGACTCCCACGGGACGGTGGCGGTTTCATGGCTGATGGCAACAAGCTGGGCGTGCGAGACGGGATCGCGGTCTCGAGCATGCTCTTCGGGCTCTTCTTTGGGGCCGGCAACCTGATATTTCCCATCCACATGGGCCAGCTTGCGGGCAGGAACGCGTGGTGGGCGCTGCTGGGCTTTCTCGTGACGGGAGTGGGGCTTCCCATACTGGGCGTCGCGGCGTTGGGCGCCAGCCGCTCGAAGGGCCTCCTGGACCTGAGCTCGCGCGTAGGCCGGCGCTTTGGCCTTGCGTTCACGTGCGTGCTGTACCTCACGATCGGCCCGCTGTTTGCCATACCGCGCTGCGCGACGGTGGCCTACACCGTCGGCATCGCGCAGTCGCTTCCCAAGGGCGCGCACGGTCCGTGGCTCCTGCTCTTCTCGCTCGCGTTCTTTGCCGTGGTGCTTGCGCTTTCGCTCAGGCCGGGAAAGATTCTGACGTGGGTGGGCAAGGTGCTGACGCCGGGGTTCCTGGTGTTTCTGGGGATACTCGTGGCCGCGGCGCTTGCGGCGCCGTCCGCGCGCGTGGCGGACGTCGCGCCGCAGGGGGCGTACGTGGCGTCCCCGTTTGCGACGGGGCTGCTGGAGGGATACAACACGATGGACGCGCTTGCGGGCCTGGCGTTTGGCATCGTGGTGGTGGGGGTCGTGCGCGACCTTGGGGTGAGCGATGCCGCGGACGTCGCGCGCGGCACGATCCTCTCTGGCGCGGGTAGCGGCCTCATCATGGCGGTGGTGTATGCGCTCGTGACCGTCGTCGGCGCCCAGAGCAGAGGGGCATTTGCGCCGTCTAGCAATGGCGGCATCGCGTTTGCGCAGATAGCTCGCCTGTACCTGGGCGACGCCGGCTTGGTGGTGCTTGCGGTGACCGTGACCGTCGCGTGCCTGAAGACGGCGGTGGGCCTGGTGACGAGCTGCTCGCACACGTTTGTGGGGATGTTTGGCGGGAGGGTGACGTACCGCGGCTGGGCGGTCGTGTTTACGCTCGTGTCGTTTGCGCTGGCAAACGGCGGGCTCGATGCGCTCATCGCGTGGTCGCTGCCCGTGCTTTACATCATGTACCCCTTGGCCATCATGCTCATTGTGCTGGCGCTTGCGGGCGGGGCGTTTGGGTACGACCGCGTGGTGCTTGCGTGGGCCGAGGGCCTGACGCTGCCGGCGGCGCTCGTGGGTGCGGCCGCCTCGGCGCCAAAGGCGCTTGCCGCAACGCCCGTCGTCCGGGCCATGGCGTGCGTCGCGGCGGCGTTGCCCCTGGCGTCGTGGGGCTTTGGCTGGGTGGTGCCCGCGGCGGCGGGACTTGCCATCGGTGTTGCGGTGCATGCGGTTCGCGCACGCGCGCGGACTCGCGGCAACGTGCCGTCATTGTGAGAGGCCCCGCTTTCGGGCGGAGGGGGCGGCTCTTCTCGTACAATACGATGGTTACGCCATCTATAAGGAGAATGCATGCCAAGCCTGTCCGACCAGATCGCATCGCGGCGAACGTTCGCCATCATCAGCCACCCCGACGCGGGAAAGACCACCCTTACCGAGAAGCTGCTGCTGTACACCGGCAGCATCCAGACGGCAGGTTCCGTCAAGGGCAAGGCGAGCGCGCGCCACGCGGTGTCCGACTGGATGGACATCGAGAAGGAGCGCGGCATCTCGGTCACGTCGTCCGTGCTGCAGTTCACGTACGAGGGCAAGTGCGTGAACATCCTGGACACCCCGGGCCACCAGGACTTTTCTGAGGACACGTACCGCACGCTCATGGCGGCGGACGCCGCGGTCATGGTGATCGACGGCGCAAAGGGCGTCGAGGCCCAGACCAAGAAGCTCTTCAAGGTCTGCACGCTGCGCCACATCCCCATCTTCACGTTCGTGAACAAGCTCGACCACGACACCCGCGACCCCTTTGACCTCACGGAGGAGATCGAGACGGTCCTGGGCATCGGCACGTACCCCATGAACTGGCCCATCGGCAGCGGCCGCAACTTCCGCGGCGTGTTCGACCGCAACTCGCGCCACGTGATCGCGTTCGAGGGCGACGGCCACGCCAACGCCACCAAGAAGGTGAACGAGATCGAGGCCGAGCTGGGCGACCCCGCCCTGGACGAGCTCATCGGCGAGGAGAACCACCGCACGCTCATGGACGACATTGAGCTCCTGGACGGCGCCGACAACGAGTTTGACCTCGAGGCGGTCCGCACCGGCCGCCTGACCCCGGTGTTCTTTGGCTCGGCACTCACCAACTTTGGCGTGGAGCCCTTCCTGAAGGACTTCCTGCGCCTTGCCCCGGAGCCCCTGGCGTACACGGACGTCCTTACGGGCGAGAAGGTCGAGCCCTCCCGGCCCGAGTTCAGCGGCTTCGTGTTCAAGATCCAGGCCAACATGGACCGCCACCACCGTGACCGCATCGCCTTCGTGCGCATCTGCTCCGGCAAGTTCGAGCGCGGCATGAGCGCCTTCCACGTGCAGGGCGACCGCACGATCAAGCTGGCCACTGGCACGTCCATGATGGCCGACGATCGCGCCATCGTGGACGAGGCGTACGCCGGCGACATCGTGGGCCTGTTCGACCCGGGCATCTTCTCCATCGGCGACACCGTGTGCGCCGGCAAGCCCCGCGTGCAGTTTCCGCAGATCCCCACGTTTGCGCCGGAGCACTTCGCGCGCATCACGCAGGTGGACACGCTCAAGCGCAAGCAGTTCATCAAGGGCGTGGAGGAGCTTGCGCAGGAGGGCGCCATCCAGATCTTCCGCGAGCTTGGCATGGGTATGGAGAGCGTGATCGTGGGCGTTGTGGGCGTGCTGCAGCTCGACGTGCTGGAGCGGCGCCTCAAGAGCGAGTACGGCGTCGAGGTGAGTCGCCACCCGCTGCCGTACCACGAGATCCGCTGGATCCAGAACGACCCGGAGGAACTCGACATGGCGAGCCTGAACCTCTCGCGCGACACCGGCCGCGTGGAGGACATGCGCGGCGGCCGCCTGCTGCTGTTCACGAACGAGTTCAACGTGAACTGGGCGGAGGAGCGAAACCCCGAGCTCAGGCTGTCCGAGTTTGGAAACGTCACGTTCTAGGACGCGGCGGCGGGCGAGGCGGCGAGTTTTTCTCGCCTGCGGACGGATGGGCCGATGCTGGGCCCCGAGGCAGCGACACGGACTGGAGGCGCCATGCCCACGCTCCTTCTTCTTGCACCGTTCTGCGACGAGCACGTCGACGCGCTATGCGAGGCGGCGGGACCCGGCTGGGTCATCGAGCGACATTGGCCGGCGGACATGTCGACGCCCAAGACCATGTGCTCGGGCAGGTACAACCTTTCCGACGACGAGCTGGTGGCGGCGCTCGTGCGCGCGGACGTCGTGATAGGGGAGCCCGCCCCCGCCCTTCTGCGCCGCGCGGCGGACGAGGGCTCGCGCCTGCGCCTGGTGCAGATGACGTGGGCCGGAACGGACAAGTACAACAGGAGCGACGTGCCGTTTCCCGCCGGCGTGAGCCTGTGCTGCGCCGTCGGCGGCTTTGGGCAGCTCATATCCCAGTACGTCGTGGCGCAGGTGCTCGGCCTCATGCAGAACCTGCCGGCATACCGTGACGAGCAGCGCCTGCACCGCTGGGGCGACCTCGGCCCCGTCGGCTCGCTTGACGGTGCGCGCGTCCTCGTGTTTGGCGCGGGAAACATCGGCGGCTGGGTCGCGCGGCGCTTGAGTGGCTTCGACTGCACGGTCACCGGCGTGTGCCGCGAAACGTCGCGCCCGCGCCCCGGCTTCGACCGCCTGGTCACGCTCGACGCGGCGGCCGCGGAGCTTCCCGGGGCAGACGTCGTGGTGGGCGCGCTTCCCAACAACGATGCCACGGCCGGCTGGCTGGACGCGCGCCGCCTGAGTGCGATGCGGCCGGGCGCCGTCCTCGTGAACGTGGGCCGCGGCAACTTTGTCGACTGTGACGCCCTCGCGGACGTGCTCGCGGCCGGCGCCATCCGCGGCGCCGCGCTCGACGTCACATCGCCGGAGCCCCTGCCCGCGGACCACCCGCTCTGGGCGGAGCCACGCTGCGTCATCACGCCGCACGTGTCCGGCGGCTCGTTTGGCCGTCACCGTCAGACGGAGGACAACATCTGCGCCATCTGCTGCGACAACCTGCGCGCCCTGCGCACGGGCGCTGCACTCAGGAACCTGGTGCCCGCGTCCGCGTTCGACGTGGTGCCCCGCTAGCGCGCCGCAGCACGTCGGATTGCCGCGCCACCCGCGCACGTCCCAACTCGAAACACCACAACAAGCTGCCCGAAACCTTGCGTGTCGCCTTCCGCAACCACGCGCGCCTAGAATGGCCGCAAACGGCCGCGACCGCGCCTTGCCTGCGCTGCGCGGCCACGCACGCGCGAGGAAGGACCTGACACCATGTCCCTAGACAGCTTCCGCCTCTATGCACCCACCCGCGTCCTGTTTGGCCCCGGCCAGCTCTCCCACCTGCACGAGCAGCCCATGCCGGGCAAGACGGCCATGCTCGTGATATCCAACGGCCGCTCCACGAGGGCGAACGGCTACCTCGGCCGCACGGTGCACGAGCTCACGCAGGCCGGCGTGAAGACGGTGCTGTTTGACAGCGTCGGCGCGAACCCCACCAAGGAGGTGGTTGAGGAGGGCGCGGCGCTCGCCCGCAGGTGCCAGGTGGACTTCGTGGTCGCGCTCGGCGGCGGCTCGGTGATGGACGCCGCAAAGGTGATGGCGCTCCTTGCACCGCAGCCCTCCGACGACCTGTGGGATTACGCCACGGGCAGCACGGGACGGCACCTGCCGCTCCAGCGGCCGGAGCTGCCGTGGGTCGCCATCACCACCACGGCGGGCACGGGGTCCGAGGTCGACGCCATCGGCGTTGTGTCCAAGCTGGACACGCACGAGAAGATTGGCATCGGCTCGCCCAACAACTTCGCCAGGATTGCGGTCGTGGACCCGGAGCTCATGCTGAGCGTGCCGCCCAAGTTCACGGCGTACCAGGGCTTCGACGCGCTGTTCCACAACATGGAGGGCTACATCAGCACAAGGACGAACCTGTTTGGTCAGATGGTGCAGCTCGAGGCAATCAAGAGCATCGGCGCGTGGCTGCCCGTGGCCGTGCGCGATGGCGCAAACCTGGAGGCGCGCACGCACGTGGCGTACGCCAACACCATGGGAGGCTACTCCATGGTGGTCTCGTCCAACTGCTCTCAGCACTCCATGGAGCACGCCATGAGCGCCTTCCATCCGGAGCTTCCGCATGGCGCCGGCCTCACCATGCTGAGTCTCGCGTACTTTGGCTTCTGGGCGGAGCGCCACGTGTGCGACGACCGCTTGGTGGCGATGGCGCGCGCCTTGGGCCGCACGGACGCCACGCGCCCGGAGGAGCTGCCACGCGCCCTGCACGATCTGCAGGTGTCGTGCGGCGTGGACGGCCTTCGCATGAGCGACTACGGCTTCGCGGGCACGCACGAAGAGGCGCTGCTGCTTGCGCGCACCGCCCGCGAGACCATGGGCCGGCTCTTCTCGGCGGACCCGGCACCCACGACGGACGAGGACATCGCGGGCATATACATGAAGAGCTTCCACTAGGCAAGCGCATCCGCTAGGCAAGAGCGCCAGGCGAGAAGAGCCGTCCCAGCCACCTGCCGCCCGCAGCCGCATGCGACCCTCCGCCGCCCGCCGCAGCGTGCGGGCCCCAAGGGCTATCATGGGACGCGACGGAATCGACGAAGAGGTGGCTTATTGGAGCGAGAAGAGCTGAGGTCGCTGCTTGCGGCCGTGGCGGCGGGCGGTGTGTCCGTGGACGACGCGTGCGCACGCCTGGGAGAGGCGCAGCTCGCGGGGCCTGGGTTCAGCGACCTTGGCTACGCGAAGCCGGACGTGGGTCGTGGCGTGCGCCAGGGCGTGTCCGAGGTGATCTACGGCGCCGGCAAGACGGCTGCCCAGATTGCGGGCATCATGCGCGAGCTCGTGCGCTCCGGGCAGGAGCGCGTGATCGTGACCCGCCTCGACCCGCAAAAGAGCGACGAGCTGCGCGCGCTCCTCATGGCGCAGAGCCTGCGGATGGTGACGGGCTACCGCTACCACGCCCTTGCGCGCATGGGCACGTGGGGCGAGCCCGCGGCTCCCGGCGGCCACGGCTACGTGCTGGTGGCGTGCGCCGGCACGAGCGACCTCTACTGCGCGGAGGAGGCGGCCCTCACGGCGACCATGCTGGGCAGCGAGGTGCGCCGCGCCTACGACGTGGGCGTCGCGGGTATCCACCGCCTGCTTGCCCAGGCGGACCTCATCCAACGGGCGTCCGTGATCGTGGCCGTCGCCGGCATGGAGGGCGCCCTTGCGAGCGTAATCGGTGGCCTCGCGGCGTGTCCGGTGATCGCGTGTCCCACGAGCGTGGGCTACGGCGCGTCGCTCGGCGGCGTCTCCGCCCTGCTCAGCATGCTGAACTCCTGCGCCAGCGGCGTCTCCGTCGTGAACATCGACAACGGCTTCGGGGCGGGCTACCAGGCCAGCCTCATCAACCACGTGGGGAGGTAGCGATGCCAGAGGCTCCCATCGCGCCGCGCGCCGCCAAGGCGCCGGCCGCGCAGACCCTGTACCTGGAGTGCGCAAGCGGCATAAGCGGCGACATGGTGGTCGCGGCCCTGCTAGATCTTGGCGCGGACGAGAAGGCCATGCGCTTCGCGCTCGCGAGCCTGCCCTTGGAGGGATACGACGTCCGCGTGACACGCAGGGTGGCGAACGGGATAGACTGCTGCGACTTCGACGTGGTGCTGGATGCGGCGCACGAGAACCACGACCACGACATGGCGTACCTGTACGGCAATCTGGACGGCTCGCACGAGCACGGCGCACGCGAGCATGAGCATGAACACCATGGGCACGACCACGCTCACGGGCATCACCACGAGCACGCACACGAGCACCGCACGCTTGCGGACGTGCTGCGCGTGGTGGACGCCGGCAGCCTGACACCGGGTGCCAAGGCCATCGCGCACCGCGTGTTCAAGATCCTGGCCGCGGCAGAGGCAAAGGCGCATGGCGTGCCGGCCGACCAGGTGCACTTTCACGAGGTCGGCGCCGTCGACTCCATCGTGGACGTCGTGGCCGCGTCCGTGTGCCTGGACTCGCTGGGCGTGACGGACGTCGTGGTGAGCCCGCTGGCAGAGGGCCATGGCCGCGTGCGCACCCAGCACGGCGTGCTGCCCGTGCCGGTGCCCGCCGTGGTCAACATCGCGGCAGCCCACGGCCTCGCGCTCGCGCCGCGCGACGTGGAGGGCGAGCTCGTGACGCCCACGGGCGCGGCCATCGCGGCGGCCGTCCGCACCGAGGACGCGCTTCCGCCGGCGTACGCGGTCAAGGCCGTGGGATACGGCTGCGGCAAGCGCGCGTACGAGCCGGTCAGCATGGTACGGGCGATGCTCCTGGAGGCGCGCGACGCCGCGCCCGCGGCTGGTGGCAGCGCGTCGGCGGGTACGGGCGTCCTCGTGAAGCTCGAGACCGAGGTGGACGACTGCACGGGCGAGGCGCTTGGCAACGCGCTTTCCAAGCTCTTCTCGGTCGGCGCACGCGAGGCCCACTACGTGCCCATATACATGAAGAAGAACCGCCCGGCATACCAGGTTGAGGTGCTGTGCACGCAAGACCGGGTCGCAGCGTGCGAGCGCGTCCTCTTCGAGGAGACCACCACCATCGGCGTACGCCGCCATCCCGTCGAGCGCACGGCGCTGCCCCGGGAACAGAAGGACGTGCGCACGCCGCTGGGGCCGGCCCAGGTCAAGGTGGTCACGCTGCCGTCCGGCGCCATGCGCGCCTACCCGGAGCACGATTCCGTCGTGGCGCTTGCGGCCGCTGCCGGCGTGCCGTACCAGGAAGCGTATCGTGCGGTGCTCGCGGCCGCGCAGGCGGGGGAGTAGCGATGGCGATCGACCTGCCAGAGGGGCTCGCGCTCGAGCGCGTGGACGGGGCGCTCACCCTGGTGGCGGAGGACGGCCTCTCCATGTGCGGCGACTTCACGCGCGAGCTCAGGCGCCTGCGTCCCGCAAACGTGTCGCGCGAGCTCCTGGTGCGCGCCGCACGCGTGCGCGGCTGCGAGCACCCGCGTGCCGTGGACGCGACGGCCGGCATGGGCGAGGACTCGCTGCTCCTGGCTGCGGCGGGCTTCGACGTGATGCTGTACGAGCATGACCCCGTGATCGCGGCGCTCCTTGCGGATGCGCTGGAACGTGCGGGCGCCGTGCCGGAGCTTGCGCCCGTGGTGGCGCGCATGAGGCTGGTGCGTGGCGACAGCGTGGAGGCGCTGCGCGCGCTGGCGGACGCAGACGCCAACGCGCGGCCGGACGTGGTGCTGCTTGACCCCATGTTCCCCGAGCGCCGCAAGAGCGCCTCGGTAAAGAAGAAGGCCCAGCTGCTGCAGAGGCTGGAGCGACCCGCTCAGGACGAGGCCGCCATGCTGGACGCGGCCATCAAGGCGCGCCCGCGCAAGGTGGTCGTGAAGCGTCCTCTGAAGGGGCCGTTCCTCGCGGGCGCAAAGCCCGCGTACCAGATTGCGGGAAAGGCCGTCCGCTACGACGTGCTGGTGCCTGCGCAGCTGTAGGAAGACCATGCAAGAGGCCCCCGTTCGGAAACTACTAGGGACTCCGCTACGAGCCCGGCCACCTCTTGGGGTGGTCGGGCTTTGGCGTAGGTTGCGAAGCCTAGGTGCTGGAGCGAATAACGTTGTAAAGAGAAGGCCACCCCACATACACGTGGGGTGGCCATAGACGCAAGGTGCTGTGAGGACGATGCCCGCGAATTTGGGCTGGAATTCCTACACGGCGTGTATGCGCTTCTCGTCGTAGCGCTCCGCGCAGTGGGGCGTGACCGTGCCGTCCGGGTGTCCCACCGCGACCATGCAGAACGGCGTGAGGTCCTGAGGCAGGTCGAGTGCGGCCGCCACCTTGTCCTCGCGCTCGCGCACGGGGTTGACGGCCATCCACACGGCGCCCAGGCCCAGGTCGACGGCCTCGAGCAGCAGGTTCTGTACCGCGGCGGCCATGTCGAGCGGCGCGCACTCCGGGAAGCGCACGTTCTGCCTGAAGCACGGCACGATCACGAGGGGCGCGTTCGCGGCGGGGGCGGCGTAGGGCGAGGCCTGCGCAAGGGCTGCGCGTGCGTCCTCGCTCGAGACGAGGTAGAACTCCCACGGCTGCTGGTTGCCTGCCGAGGGGGCGGCCATCGCGGCGTGGAGAAGGGCCTCAGCCTCGAACGATGTGACCTTCTCGCCCGTGAATCGCCTAACGCTTGCGCGCCGGTACATGGTGTCGAGGGCGTCCACGCTACTCGCCGTCCTCGTAGGGGTCTTCGTCGGGCACGTAGTCCGTGAGGCACGCGTCCAGCTTTGCGACGATGTCGTCCTTGTCCATGTGGCGGCCGATGATGCACAGCTTGTTCTCGCGGTCGCCCACCTCGGGGTCCCAGCTGTCCATGATCTCCGGGCTCTCCGCGATGATGCGCTTGAACTCGTCCTCCGGGGCCGTGGCGACCCAGAGGCCGTTCTCGTTCAGGCGCACCTGGTGGCCGGCCTGCTCGAACACGTAGCACATGTCCGGGTTCTGCTGCGCCCAGAACGTGCCCTTCGTGCGGATGATCTCGTCCGGGAAGTTCTGGAGCAGGTCGTTGAACTTGTCCACGTCAAAGGGCTTGCGTCGCGCGTACACAAAGGTCTCGATGTCGTACTCGAGCACCTCCGGGTCCTCGTGCTCCTCGGGGTGCTCCATCGCGTCGATCCACGCGGCGGAGTTGTAGGCCTTCTCGAAGCTGAAGCGGCCGGTGTTGAGGATCTGGTCCATGGGGACGTCGCCGTTTTCCGCCTCGACGATCACGGCGTCCTTCTGGAGGCTGCGGACGATGGCCTTCAGCTCGGCGATCTGGTCAGGGTTCACGAGGTCGGTCTTGTTGAGGACGAGCGTGGAGCAGAACTCGATCTGCTGGATGAGCAGCGACTCGATGTCGTCCTCGTCGATGTCGTCCTCGAGCAGGTCCTTGCCGCCGTTGAACTCGTCGTACATGCGCGCACAGTCCACGACGGCCACGATGTTGTCCAGGTCGAGCGGGGCGTTGCCCTCGTACTTGGACTGGTCGCAGAACGCGCTGATGGTGTAGGCGATGGGGATGGGCTCGCAGATGCCGGAGGCCTCGATGATGATGTAGTCGAAGTCGCCGGAGGCGGCGATGCCGCCCAGCTGCTTCGCCAGGTCGTCGGAGAGCGTGCAGCAGATGCAGCCGTTCGTGAGCGGGATGAGGCTGTCGGTCTGGTTGAGGCCCCCCTCCTTGATGAGGCTTGCGTCCACGTTGACCTCGCCGATGTCGTTTACGATCACGGCGGCGCGGATGCCCTGGTCGTTTGCCAGGATGTTGTTGAGGATGGTGGTCTTGCCGGCACCCAGGTAGCCGGTGAGCATCACGATCTTGACGGGTTTGGACTGGGGCATGTGCCCTCCTCGCTTGGGCCCGGCGACGCGGGCGGTTTGTTGTCGGTTGCAGTCTAGGGGTTCGTACCCAAAAAGGGCGGTCTCGCATGGTGCTTTCACGTTCAATACACGTAACCACCTGCGCCGCGCGCGTGGGCGCAGGCCTGTCTCGTATATAGTTTCCTCAACAACAGGGCGGTTTGGCCGGTCTTTTGGCGCCCGCCGTGACGCGTGGGAGGGGTTCCTTGGAGCAGTTCGAGTTCATATTGGTGGTGCTTGCGTGCGTGGGGCTGTCCTCGGTCCTGGACCACGTGGTCGAGAAGGTCTCGCTTCCCGTGCTGCAGGTGATACTGGGCCTGGCGGCATCCGTGCTGGTGCCCGGCGTGCGCGAGGCGCGGGTGGAGTCCGAGCTCTTTCTAGTGCTGTTCATAGCGCCGCTGCTGTTTAACGAGACCCGCGAGGTCGACCCGCGCCGCCTGTGGCGGAGCCGCGCCGACATACTCTCGCTCGCGGTGGGGCTCGTGGTGGCGAGCGTGCTTGCGGTGGGCTACGTGCTGCACTGGCTGGTGCCAAGCATACCCCTGGCTGCGGCGTTCGCCCTGGGCGGCGCCCTCGGCCCCACGGATGCCGCCGCGGTGACGGCGCTCAAGTCCTCCGTCAACCTGAGCGACCGGCAGACCACGCTCCTTTCGGGCGAGTCGCTCATAAACGACGCGTCGGGCGTCGTCGCGTTCCAGTTTGCGGTTGCGGCCGCGGTGACCGGGTCCTTCTCGCTCGCAAACGCGACGGGCACGTTCCTGGTGCTGTTTGTGGGCGGCATCGTGCTGGGGGCGGCGCTGGGGGCCGTGGTTTCTGCCGTCATCAGGCTGCTTGAGGACCTTGGCCTGGAGGACGTGACGTCGCACGCGCTGTACGAGCTACTGGCGCCGTTTCTGGTGTACCTGGTGGCGGAGGCGCTGCACGTGAGCGGGATCCTGGCCGTGGTGGCGGCCGGCATCGTGATGGCGGCGTCGCGCCCGCGCTTTCACTCCACGTTCGAGGCGCGCAGGTCGCTCGTGTCTGGGTCGCTCTGGTCTGTCGTGTCGTTCTTGATAAACGGCACGGTCTTTGTGCTGCTGGGCATGCAGCTGCCGCACGTGGCGGCGCCGGGGCTTGCGGACGGGCTCGTTCCCGCGCAGGTGCTGGGCGTGATCCTGGCCGTCGCGGCCACGAGCATGCTGTGCCGCCTGCTGTGGGTGTACGCGCTGGAGGTGGCGCATCGCCGGCGTGGCGGGAGCCTGTGCGGACGTGGCGGGTCTGCGCTACATGACGCGCTGGTGACGACCGTTGCGGGGGCGAAGGGCGCCGTGACGCTTTCCATCGTGCTGACGCTGCCGGCAACCGTGGCCGGCGGGGCGCCGTTTGCCGGGCGCGACCTTCTGGTGACGCTTGCGGCCGGCGTCATCCTCGTGACGCTTCTGGCCGCGGACGCCGCGCTGCCGCGCCTGGCCCCTCAGCCGGCGGACGATGGCTCGCGCGAGCGGGAGCGCAGACGCGCGACCATGGCGGTGCTGGAGGGGACCGCGGCGGAGCTCGCGCGCATGCTTGGGGAGGAGCCGGACGCGGACCACGCGCCGGCCGTGCGCTTTGTGCTTGACCGCTACCAGATGCGCATGGCGGCGGAGCGCCTGAGCGACGCCGACGTGGCGGAGGCGAACCGCGCCGTGGAGCGCGAGGAGTTTCGCCGGCAGGCGCGCACGCTCAACCTGCTACACGCGCGCCACCTGAGGACGCGCTCCGAGCGGGACTGGAAGGAGCACGTGCGCTGGCTGCGCTTCGTGCGGCACCTGGTTGGCTACCAGGGCCGGATGGAGGGCGTGGTGCCACGCGGGCGTGCGCTGGGCGCCGCCGCGGCAACGCTTGTGCGGCACTCCGCGCACGCGGCGCGCCCCGACGACCACGCGGGCGAGGAGGAGTTCGCCCGTGTGTTTGGCCAGGCCTGCATCTATGCGATAGAGCTGGAGTATGCGAGCCTGGACTACTTTGACGAGGTGATTGCCGCGGGTGATGAGGCGCGGGCAAAGGCGGCGCGCATCCGCAGGGAAACCCACGAGCAGCTGCTGCGCTCGCTGTGGAGCTGGCTCAACTACGGCCGCGACGTGCCCGTGGACTCCAACGAGGCGTATGCGCTGCCGTACAATCTGCTTACGCACGAGTTTGCGCCGCGCTTTGGCGAGCACCTCGCGAAGGCCCGCGAGTACGCCCGCGACATGGATGCGACGGCGCTGAGGATAGAGCTGGACGTGATAGCGCGCCTGCAGGCGGAGGGGCAGGTGTCCCGGCGCGTGGCGGGCGAGCTGCGCGAGGACGTGTACCTGCTGCAGATGAGCGAGGAGTAGGGAGAAGGGCATGGCGTTTGTAGATCTGGCGCGCGAGCGCTTTAGCGTGAGGAAGTACTCGGAACGCCCCGTGGAGCGGGGTAAGCTCGACCAGGTGCTCGAGGCGGCGCGCGTGGCGCCCAGCGCCAAGAACCTGCAGCCGTGGCGCGTCCACGTGCTCCGGGGCGCGGACGTGCTCGAGCGCTACGACGAGCTGACGCCCATGCGCTACGGGGCGCCCACGGTGCTCGTCTTTACCTACGACGTGGCACAGGACTGGAAGAACCCCCTGGAGGAGGGCGTCCACTCCGGCGAGCAGGACGCCTCCATCGCGGCGACGTATGCCATGCTGCAGGCGACCGACCTGGGCCTTGCCACGCTCTGGTGCAACTACCTGCCAAATGCCTGCGTTGCCGAGCTGCTGGGGCTGCCCGCGTCCGAGCGCGTGGTGCTGGCGCTCGACCTGGGCTACGCCGCGCCCGAGGCGCATCCCTCGCACCTGCATGCGCAGCGCAAGCCCCTGGGCGACCTGGCGGACTTCCGCTAGCGCGCGGACCGGCAGACGGGGAGAAGAACATGGCGCCTCTGCTTCTGGTCACGCTCGCGACTGCGGGCGTCATCCTGCAGGCATGCTTCGTGCGTGCCGACCGCGTGGGCGCGTACAGGCGCGCGGCCGTCCTGAAGGGCCTTGCCGCGCTGGCGTTTGTGCTGGTGGGCGCCACGGGCGCGACGGGTGGTGCGGGCACGGTGGAGGCTCCGCGTCCGGAGGCGGTCGCGATCTGCCTGGGCCTGGCGCTGGGTGCCGTGGGGGACGTCCTGCACGCGCTGCGCTTTGTGTGGCCGTCGCGCAAGCGGCTGCTCTTCAACGTTGGTGCCGCGTCGTTTTTGCTGGGGCACCTCGCCTACCTGGCGGCCGTTGTCCCCGCGTGCGCGGTACCCGCCTGGGGGCTTGCGGCGTCGTGTGCGCTCGCGACGGCGGTCGACGTTGCGGTGCTGCCGCGCCTGGTCGTGCAGAGCCGTGCGGAGCTCGTCGCGGGTGGCGCCTACCTTGCGGTTACCTCGGCGGTGGTGGGCTTTGCCGCGGCGGGTGCCGCGGCGGTGGCGCTCGCGCCCGCAGCTCTTGCGCGCCTTGCGCCCGGGGTCGCGCTCGCGGTGGGGACGGTCGCGTTTCTCGCCTCGGACGTGATGCTTGCCATCAACAACTTTGGGGGAGTCAACAGCCGGCGCCTGAGGGCGGCAAGCCTGGGCACCTACTATGCCGGGCAGATGCTCATCGCGCTCAGCCTTGCCGTTTAGCGGCGGCGCGGGCCGTTGCATGGCGCCGTGGGGTGTGGTGGCGCCGTGGCGTGCCGCGCGCGTGGGGCGGAAGCGCTACAGTAGGCTGTGTTTCTCGCATGAGGCTGCGGAGGGAGCAACATGGACGTAAGGGTGCTGGAGCTTGTCGAGGGCGCGCGCGAGGCGCGTGGGCTCACGGTGGTGATCGACGTGTTCCGCGCGTTCACGCTCGAGTGCTACCTGTTTGCGCAGGGTGCGAAGGCGATCTATCCCATTGGGTCCGTGGAGGAGGCCCGGGCGCTCAAGGCGGCGCATCCTGACTGGGTCTGCTTTGGCGAGCGCGGAGGCTGGCAGGTGGAAGGCTTCGACTATGGCAACTCTCCCTCGCAGGTGGCTGGCGTGGACCTGACGGGCCGCACGTGCATCCACACCACGAGCGCCGGCACGCAGGGCATCGTGAACGCCACGGGTGCGGACGAGATCGTGACGGGGAGCCTTGCGAACGCGCGCGCCGTCGCCACGTACATCGAGCGTCGCGACCCGCGCGAGGTATCCATCGTGGCGATGGGAACCTCCGGCGTCACGAGCGCAGGCGAGGACGTGCTGTGCGCCCGCTACATCGAGGCGCTGCTCAAGGGCACGGCCAAGGGCTTTGACGTGGCCGGCAAGGCTGCCGCCCTGCGCGACACCGCGGGTGCGAAGTTCTTCGATCCCAATCAGCCCCAGTACCCTGCGGCAGACTTTCCGTACTGCGTGGACTGCGACCGCTTCGACTTCGTGATCCGTGTGGGCAAGGACGGCGATGGCCGGCTGGTGAACACGCGGCTCGACCTGTAGGGGCGGAGAGGCGTCGTCAGCGTGCTGCTGTAATTGAGCAGAATGGGAAAGCTTTGCTAGTTGTCCGACAGCTTAAGGAAGTCGCTGGCCGTGAGGATTTTAGGGTGTTCGACTCCCGATTCGAGAAGATCCTTATCACCAGTAAGAAGAATGTCTGACTTCGCAAATTCTGCGGCTCTATAGACAGGACGATCTTTCGGATCTCGGACTCTGGACTCCTCTTCCATCTCCAGATTTGGGGTAACGACTATCTCGATACACGATGAAATTGCAGCGAGAAAGGTGTCCAGAGCGGGCAGCTTCTTTGGAAACTTGCGTGCGAATACGCGTCTAAGCTCATCGATTACATAGTCGCTTACTATGGGGTCATTGGGGGTCGATACCGCCTTCTCAAACGCATTGGCTGCTACTCCATTTGGAAATAGTGCGGCGGAGATAAGGACATTGGTATCTATGAAGATTCTCACGTCAGGCCTCCGAGCGGAGCTCGGTAACAAAATCGGCGACGTCCTCCTCGCTGAGTATTCCTTCCGATTCCGCCGTTCCCAGCATCTGACTCTGAAGTACCTGCATGGCATAAGATGCGGCGTTGACTACGCGGACAACGTTCCCCTCGACTATGAAAGTCACCTTGTCTCCCGGATCGACGCCAAGAACCTTACGTACATCTTTAGGAATGGTTATCTGACCCTTACTCATAACTTTTGCATTGTCCACAAACATTTTGGTAGACATGGTATGGCCTTCCGGAAAAGTAGGGATAGTAGGGTAACAAGAGTATACCCCAGCAGACGTTTTCGTACGGCAGGTTGTTGTGGAGTTCCCTGTTCGCCGTCAGTCGCACAGCTCGCGATCGAGCCGGACGGCGCTGCGGTCGGCAAGGCTCGGCCAGTCGTCGCCAAGCCAGACGCTCGACTCGCCCGGTCCCAGTACGAGCGGCATACGGTTGTGCACGGGCGAGACGCTCGCGTTTGGCTCCGTCGTGACGACGGAGAAGCGCTCGCCCTGCCGCACGCACGCGATGAGGAAGATGCGGTGTCCTGCCAGCCGGAACGCCACCTGCGGGCGGCGGCCGCGCCTGCCCGGGGCGTCGTCCGCGCCGGTGCGCGGGGCGCCGGGCTGGGTCCACCACTCAAAGAACGCGCGTACGGGCACGATGCAGCGCCCGCGCTCGACGGGCCCCGCCCACATGCCGCGTCCGTCCGTGGCCTGGCGCAGCGCCGTCTCGATGCGGGTGTTGAACACCGTGCGCCCGCCCTGTGCGGGGGAGGGAAAGCCCCACGTCAGCTCCGTGGCAGCAAGCGAGCCGTCGTCCTCGGGAACGAAGAGCGGCACCTGCGAGCCGGGGTACGCGTCCGGCACCACGATGGAGGGGTTGCGCCGTGGCACGTGCGCACGGCCCGTGACCTGCATGTACTTGAGGCCCTCCTGCAGCTCGCGTAAAAGCAGGGGCGACATCCGGTGGCACATGGCGCACCTACTTGCCGTCGCCGGCGCCGGTGGCGCCCGCGTCATTCGCGCGGCTCTTTGCGTGCTTGCGGGCTCGGCGCTCGCTCTCGACGCGCGCGACGGCACGGCGCAGGCGGGCGGCGCCCTCCTCGCGACGCTCGTTGGTGTAGCTGCGGATGCTCTTGAGCGTGCGACGCTGCACCAGCGACATTCCCTCCGCGGTGCGGTGCGCGGCGGCCTCAAGGTCCGTGCCCAGCGGCCGGCGTCCTGAGGCGAGGTCGTCCACGGCCGTCTCCATCACGGCGTCGAAGTCCGCGCGGCTGCGCTCCACGCGCTGCGTCACGTCCGTGAGGGCAGAAAGCGTCAGCGCGAGGTCGGCGCTCATAAGGCCCACGGTGAGAAGGGCGAGGACCTCCCAGGCCGCAAGCGGCAGCGAGACCGTGGCGCCTCCCAAGAGCGGACACACGAAGTAGTACAGCAGCGTGCCCACCGCGCCAAAGCAGAGCGCGAACGGCAGGCAGATGCGGCCGTTGAGGTTGAGCGGAACGTTGGAGTAATCCCACCAGCGCGCGTGGAAGCACTTCTCCAGCACGTAGGACGTGGTGTATTCAAGCACGGCGCTGCCGGCGCTGGCGCACAGGAACACCTGCCACCACGCCGCGTTCGCGGACGTCGCGCCCGAGGACGCGAGCGCCTGTGCCACGATGAGAAGCGCCGACACGCCAAAGCCGTAGATGGGACAGACGGGGCCAAACAGGAAGCCTCGGTTGTCCCAGCGCTTGGTGCGGATGGCGCAGTAGGTGCACTCGTACACCCAGCCAAGCACGCTAAACAGTCCAAACCATGCCACGTAGCTGCAGATGTCCATGCGGCCTCCCGTGCGTGCGCTATGCGCCGGCCGCCGGCGGGGCGGCGAGCGGTGCGGGTGCGGGGGCGCCCTCGGCCTCGGCTGCAAGGGCCTGGCGCAGGCGCTCGTAGTGCAGGAAGACGCCGTCCGCGGCAAGGGCGTCGATCTGCTCGCGCGTGGCGAGCTGGCAGCCTATGGCCTCGCGCCGCTGCAGGCGTACGTCGTCGGGCGAGAAGTGCAGATGAAAGTGGTAGATGTCCACGATGTAGTTGTCGCCGCGCGCAAGGTCCACGTTGCGGTAGCGCCACACGGGCGCAAGCGGCTCCGCGGACACGTCGAGGCCCGTCTCCTCGCGTACCTCGCGCACGACGGCCGCGGCCGAGGTCTCGCCGGCCATCACGCCGCCGCCGGTGACCTCCCACCAGCCGGCCGCCCAGTGCTTGTCGAGCGCGCGCCGCGTGATGAGGATGCGACCCGACGCGTCCTCGATGATGGCGAGCACGTACAGCATGTACTCGCCCTCGTGCAGGAACGAGCCCTTGCGCGCCATGGTCCGGCCGGTGGGCCTTCCGTCCTCGTCGTAGATGTCGATTCGCTCTTCCACGCTCTTCTCGCCTTCGCCGTGCGTTGCCTGCGGCCGGCCGCGCGGGCGGCCACGCCTGTCTGACCAGACATTCTACACTGCGGGCGCGCGGCGCACGCAGGCATGCGGATGATCGCGCTCAGGGCGAAACAGTCTGCGGTGGAGCCCATCTACGCCACATAAAAAATATCTACGCCAAATGATAGCAAAATGGCGTAGATAGGCTGTTGCATGGGGCAGATAGGCTGCCCTGTGGCGGAGATAGGCTGCCGCACGGGCAGATGGGGTGCTCTGTCCCAAAGGGCGCGCGGGCGAGAAGAACGCGTCCTTCTCGCCCGCGGCACGTCCTGGTGGTGGAACGTCCTAGTGGTGGAAGAGCCTCATGTGGGTGAAGCACATGGCCATGTTGTACTTGTCTGCCGTCTCGATCACGTTGTCGTCGCGGATGGAGCCGCCGGGCTCCGCGATGTAGCTCACGCCGGACTTGTGCGCGCGCTCCACGTTGTCGCCAAACGGGAAGAACGCGTCGGAGCCTAGGGTCACGCCGGTCTGCGTGGCGATCCAGGCGGCCTTCTCTTCGCGGGTCAGGACCTCAGGTTTCTGGGCAAACCACTTCTGCCACTCGCCGTCGCGCAGGACGTCGTCGTGCTCGTCGCTGATGTAGACGTCGATCGCGTTGTCGCGGTTGGCGCGGCGGATGCCATCCACAAACTTGAGGCCCAGGACCTTGGGGTGCTGGCGCAGGAACCAGGTGTCGGCCTTGTTGCCGGCAAGGCGCGTGCAGTGGACGCGGCTCTGCTGGCCGGCGCCCACGCCGATGGCCTGGCCGTCCTTTACGTAGCACACGGAGTTGGACTGCGTGTACTTGAGGGTGATGAGGCTCACGATCATGTCGATCTTCGCGTCCTCGGGGATGTCCTTGTTCTTGGTGACGACGTCAGTCAGCAGGTCCTTGTTGATGCGGAAGAAGTTGTGGCCCTGCTCGAAGGTGATGCCAAAGACGTCCTTCGTCTCGGTGGGGGCGCACTCGTACGTGGGGTCAATCTGGACCACGTTGTAGGTGCCCTTCTTCTTCTGGGCAAGGATCTTGAGTGCCTCGGGCGTGTAGCCTGGCGCGATGATGCCATCGGACACCTCGTGCTTGATGTAGAGCGCCGTGCGCGCGTCGCACGGCTCGGAAAGCGCGGCCCAGTCGCCGTACGAGCTCATGCGGTCCGCGCCGCGCGCGCGGATGTACGCGCACGCGATGGGCGAGAGCTCGCCCTCGTCGTCCACGAAGTAGATCTTCTTGTCGGTCTCCGAAAGCGGCTTGCCCACGGCGGCGCCGGCGGGACTCACGTGCTTGAAGGAAGCGGCGGCCGGCATGCCGGTCTCGCGCGAGAGCTCGCGCACCAGCTGCCACGAGTTGAGCGCGTCCAGGAAGTTGATGTAGCCGGGGCGGCCCTGCAGCACCTTGACGGGCAGGTCGGAGCCGTCCTTCATGAAGATGCGCGCGGGCTTCTGGTTGGGGTTCATACCGTACTTGAGCTGCAGCTCGTTCATGGTGTTCCTCTCGTTTGGGTTGTGCGCCGGCCAATGGGGGTCGCCCGTCGGGCGCGGCGCGGGTGCGGTGTGGTGCGGATGTGGGGCTAGTCGCCCAGGTTCTTGTTGAACAGGCGGACGTCGCCGTCCACGTTCGTGTACAGGCTCACCTTGTTGTCCGCGTTGAGGGCCGCCCAGACCTCGTCCGGCTCGGGCATGGTCACCTCGACGGGCTCGCCGGCAAAGCTGGGCAGCGGGTTGCCGTCGCCCTGGTAGGTGCTGATGAAGTAGCCGTGGCCCTCGTCCGCTCCTTCGTAGCAGAAGAACTCGCGCACGCAGCGGCCGCCGTCCGTGGCGGCGTGGTCCTCCGCCTTGAGGATGGACAGCTCGAAGCTGCCGTCCGCGTTCACGATGCAGCTGATGCGCGGGGTGAAGTTGGGTCCGTCCGGCTCGAACTTGCGCGCCATGCAGCCGTCGCGGAAGCTGTTCTTCTCCACGATGGTGTCCGTCTGGTCGCCGTTGGTGACGACGAGCGCGTCGCCCATGGTGCGGACGGGGTGGTAGATGATGAGGCTGGGGTCCTCGAGCTTGGAGGGGTCGTGTGCCTCCGTCATGATGCCATCTTCCGTCTTGGTGAAGACGCGGTTGCGGCTGTTGGAGCTGCGCCCCATGATCCAGTAGTAGACGCGGCCCTTGCCCACGACGATGCCGCGGCCGGGGTAGGGGTTGTTGCGCAAAAGCTCGAGCAGGTCCTGCATGGTCTCCCTTTCTCTTGGCGCAGTCCAAGGGAGCCAGCCCCAAAACGCACAAGGGCAAGGCACCCCTTTCGGAATGCGCTTGCCCAGACGGTCGGCGGTTTGTATCACGCTGCTTCCCCGTGGTAGCCCACGATTATCCGTCAGTAACAGCGCGTTCTTGCTCTCTACTGTAGCACGGCGCCACCGCGCGGGACGCGCGCTTGGTCGTGACGCGCCGCCGCGCTACGGTTTTCCCACGAGTCTTGCGGCGGGCTTCACTTTCTGACAGAAGTGCGATCTGTCAGAAAGTGAGCCCTCAGGAACCCCCACTACCTGACAGAAACGCGATCTGTCAGATAGTGGTGCCTGCCAGCCCTCACAAACTGACAGAAGCGTGACCTGTCAGATAGTGAAATACCACTAACTGACAGAAGTGCGATCTGTCGGATAGTGGTGCTTGAAGAGGCCTTTTCACAATGTATTGGCCCTCTAATCTCATCACTTTCTGACAGGAGCGCAATCTGTCAGAAAGTGATTCACCCAGGGAGCCGCCGCATGAAAAACGGTGGGCCATCGTCTGATGCGATGGCCCACCGTTGTGGCTGGAAAACCTTTGGCGACCCAAGCTACTCGTTGGAAGTGTCGAAGTAGTCGACCGATGCCTCGACGCGTGCTGGGGCGGCTGACGGATAGGCCTCGAGCTTTACTGTCTCGCCTGCTTTCCAGGAATCGATGCTGGTGTAGGTTTCTTCCTGCTTCACGCCGCTCTGGTCGTACAGGGAAAGAACGATGGAGAGGTCCTTGATGTTGTACTTCGTGGTGTTCTGTCCGGTTGCGGTGGGCGTGTAGCTACCGTACCCATCGTCCGTCGTGCTCCACTGAAGGGAGGAGACGAGAGCGTTTACCGCGTCCTTCTCGTCGTTCTGCGCCTGCGCGGCCTTGCCGTTGTCGATGAGCTCCTTCAACGTGTCGGCGTATTTGTCACTTACCTTGAGGTCATACTTGTCCACGAACTTCTTGATGACAGCCGTTCTCTTGTCGTAGGTCTCGTTCCACTTGGTCCAGAAGTCGCTCCGTCGTCCATTTGTGGGCCATTACGCGAATTTGGTTCCGTGGGCGGTCTGAATGTGGCCGCCTGGGCACAAAGAGACCGCGTCACGGGGATCTTCCCACGTGGCGCGGCCTTCGTTTGCGCTTCCTATTGGCTGGAGCGGCGCATGCCGTCACGCGCTTCGGCACGCCGCCGCGTGTCGCCTACTCGCCCTTGTGCTTGCCTGTCGAGAAGAGCGCGCCCAGCCGGTCGATGAACGACTCGCTCTTCGTGGCGCTGCCGCCCTTGGAGGACTTGGACTCGGACTTCGAGTCGCCCTTGGAGGCGTCGCCCTTCTCGCCCGTGGACTTCGCC
This sequence comes from Parafannyhessea umbonata, assembly GCF_900105025.1. Taxonomy (GTDB): domain Bacteria; phylum Actinomycetota; class Coriobacteriia; order Coriobacteriales; family Atopobiaceae; genus Parafannyhessea; species Parafannyhessea umbonata. Next base: position 112,518 of record NZ_LT629759.1, read on the forward strand.
TCTTTTACGCCGTCCACGACGTAGACAAACTGCACCTCGCTCACGTTGGTGTTCGACGGGTCCACGAACGAGTGCAGCTGGTAGTCCTGGCCGAGCTTCTGCCTGATGGTTTCCTTGAGCTTGTCGATGACCTTCTGGTCCAGTCCGTCGGTGGAGGACCTCAGCGTGTCGAGGCCGTCAGCGAGCGTGGCTGAGCCGCTCTGCGCCTGCGACGCCCCGCTCGCAAGCGTCTTGAGGCCGCCGTCGAGCGTGTGCGCGCCGGACGCGAGCTGGCCGGCACCGCTGTTGAGCCTCGTGGCGCCGGAGTCCAGCGTGTCGAGGCCGCCCTTGAGCCGCGACGCCCCGCCCGCGACCTGGCTTGCGCCGGATGCGGCCGCCGCGGCGCCGCCATCAAGCTGGCTGGCGCCGCTTGCGATGCCGGAAACCGCGCCGCCGATCGTGGTGGTGCCGCTCGTGGCCTTGAGCGAGCCCACGAGCGCGCTCACGCCGGACGATACCTGCGCCGCGCCGTCGGACAGCTGCTTGAGCTGCCCCAGGTCGATGGCTCCCAGCTGCTGCTGCGTCTTGCCCACAAGCTCCTGCGAGCCGTCGAGCACCTTCTGCGAGCTGGCCAGCACGTCCGAGGACTCGCCGGCAACGTCCCTGACGCCGTCCTGCATCTGCGAGAGTGTGCCCTTGAGCGCCTCCGCGTCCTTCTGGAGCTTCGCGCCTGCCGTCTGCATGCCCTGCAGAGAAGTGCCAAGGCCCTTGATCGTGGTGAGCGCGCTGCCGGAGTCGCCCGCCGCCTTGTCGGCATACGTCGACGCCGTGGCAGCGCAGCCCGACGCCGTGTCCGCGCCCTTCTCGGCGGCCTTTGCCTGCTCGTCCGCAGCTTGGACCTTTGCGCGCTGGTCTGCGGTGAGCGAGGTGTCCGCCAAGAGCGCGTCCAGCTGCTGGCTTGCGGAGTCTGCGCTCGCTGCGGCCGCGTCCGCCGCCTGCTTCGCGCCGTCCGCCTCCTGCTTGGAGACCGTGGCCTCTGCCTGTGCGGTGCCGGCGGACGTGCCTGCCTGCTGCAGCGCCGTTGTGAGGCCGCCCGTGCCCTGCTCGATCGCAGTGAGGTCTCTCTTGACGGCCTCGGCCTGCTGGATGGCGCCCTGCGCGGCGGAGGACATGGTGCCTGCCTGCGACTTGATGGTCGCGAGCTTCTGCTGGATGCCGTCGAGCGTCTGGCGCGTCTGGTTGAGGCCCTGGTTGACCGTGAGCAGCTGCTGGGGCAGGGTGGAGGAAAGCGCCTGGTACAGCTGCTGCGTGCCACCGGACACCTGCTTTGCGCCGGAGTCGAGCCTGTCGAACGTGCCGCTCTGGCTGCGCAGGGTGTCGCGTAGGGCGCCGGCGCCCTGGCTGAGCTGCCTTGCGCCCGCCGCGAGCTTCGCGTTGCCGCTGCTGAGGCTCGCGCTGCCGGATGCCAACGTGTCGGCGCCTGCGTCGAGCTTGCCCGTGCCGGCCTTTGCCTCGCGCGTGCCTGCGGCGAGTTGGTCCGCGCCCGCGGCGAGCGTGCCTGCGCCCGTGGCCGCCTGGCCGGCGCCGTTGGAGAGGAGCCCCAGGGCGTCCCGCAGCCTTGCGCCGCCCGCGTCCAGCTGCCCCACGCCGTCCTGCAGCTTGGCCGTGGCGCTCGTGAGCTCGGAGGTGTCGATCTTGCTGGCGTCCAGGTCCAAGTCGAGCGGCATGGCGGCTATCTGCCAGCCGCCGTACGTGAAGTCGTGCGCGTCGCCCGTGACGTGCCAGTCGCCGTTCTGGCCCGGGATGAGCACGTACGTGAGGACGGTGTTGCTGCCGCTGGTGGCAATGGTGGCGTTACTGGCCTGGTCAAGCTTGAAGTTCTGGTTGGGGAACGTGCCCTGCGCCTGCAGCAGGAAGCTCTTGGCAAAGTCTGCCGTGGCGGAGTCGTCGTCGAGGCCGTCCACCTTGAGCTCGATGTCGAGCTTGCCGCTCTTGCCCGCGAGCTTGCTTGGGCTCACGACCTTGCCGTCCAGCCGGTACGTTATCTGCACCTTCCAGGGGAGCTTGGTGTCCTTGCTCAGGTTGCCCTGGTAGTAGAAGGGCTCGCCCGCAACGGTCGTCAGGTCGACCTTGCCGTCACTCTGCTCCAGCTTCTTGTTGGTGGTGAGGTTCGTGAGCTTGTCGTAGGTGCCGGGGTCCTGGATGTCCGTCTTGCTGGGCGTCTCGAACGCGTTCACGACGTAGGATTCGCCGGACGCGCCCGTGGCGTCGGTCTTCGTGTACACGACCTCGCGCTTTGCCGTGGAGGCGGTGCTGGCCCCGTGCGTCACGCTCTTCTCGCCCGTGGAGCCCGTGGTGCCGGACTCCGCCGCGATGGCCTGCGTGGCACCAAACGGGATGGTCATGCTGAGGCCGAGCACCGCGCCAATGGCGCCGGCCGCGATTCTCTTTCCAAGGGGGATGGTGGATGCGTTCGTCTTGCTCATGTCTGTCACTCCGTTCGTGGGGATGTGCATTAGTTGGACGCCGGGGACGCCGGGGACGCCGCCGGCCGCTCGCTCTGGTCGCCGCGATAGAAGCCGATCTTGTGGCTGGTTACGCGCACGAGGCCGTCAAGCAGCGTGAACAGCAGCGGCAGCACAAAGAAGATCAGGATGACGCTGATGAGGGCGCCACGTGCGATGAGCATGCCCACCTGCTGAATCATGGGGCTGGACACGCTGAGGTAGATGCCCAGGCACGCCAGGATCAGGATGGAGCTCGACGTCATGATGGGCTGTGCGGTCTTCTCGATGGACTGGATGGAGGCGTCCGCCTTGGGCATGCGCCTGCGGCGCGCCAGGTACTCCTCCGTGAAGATGATGGCGTAGTCCACGGCGGCGCCCAGCTGCACGGCGTCTATCACGAGGAACGCGACGAAGTTGATGGTCTGTCCCATGAGGTAGGGGACGGCCTCGTTCATCCAGATGGAGACCTCGATCGCCATGATGAGGATGACGGGGATGGAGAGGGACTTGAACATCACGAGCAGCACGGCGCCAATTGCCAGGATCGAGGCGAGCTTCACCGTGGTGGAGTCCACGGACGTGACCGCCTTGATGTCCGCGTAGCTCACGGCGTTGCCCACGAGGCGGTACGTGCTGCCGTAGCGCGCCCTGCAGAGGCTGCGCACCCTCTTCACCAGGTCAAACGCCTGCCTCGACTCGTCCGGGATGCGCGACGTGAGGACGATGCGGCTGTAGCCGCCGCTAAAGAGCTGCTTGATCTGGCTCCTGTCTGCCAGCTGGCGGGGCAGGGCGGAGCTCGCGATGGTGGAGTACGAAAGCACGCTCTTGGTGGTGGGGAGCTTCTGGAGGTCCTCCACCAGGGCGTTCTCGTCGCCCCAGTGCTCGGCCGGCACCATGATGGCCCAGGTCTGCGACTCGCCAAACGCCTTGTCGATCACGTCGCCGTCGATCTTGACCTGCGAGGTGGGCGACATGTTGGCCGCGGAGCCGTACGTGAAGCTCACGGACTGCGACGCCAGAAGCGCCGGCACCGCCAGCACGGCCGCGATCGCGAGCGCGGGCACGGCGCCTGCGTGGCACACCTTCGCCATGCGGCGGAAGGAGCGGAAGAACGGCTTGTGCATGGTCTTCGCAACGAGCCCGCGCATGTCGTACAAGATGCACGGCATCAGGAGCGTGATGGAGAAGAACGAGCACACGATGCCCTTGGCCAGTGCTATGCCCATGTCCGCACCGATCAGGAACTGCATGGCGCCGAGCGAGAGGAAGCCGAAGAACGTGACGGCGGCGGAGCTGAGGATGACGGGGAACGACTTGGTCATGGCGGCCACCATGGCCTCGAACTGGTCGTCGGTTTCCTGCTGCGCGCGGCCGAAGTTCGTGAGCAGCACGATGGAGTAGTCCATGGAGACCGCGAGCTGCAGCACGCTCGCCACGAGCTGCGTGATGGAGGATATGGTGCCGCGGAAGACGTTCGTGCCCATGTTGAGCACGATCGCGACGCCGATGGTGAGGAGCATCACGATGGGGTGCAGGTAGCTGGTGGTGTTGAGCGCAACCACCACGAGCACCACGATCACGGCGATCGTCATGATCTTGCCCATGTCCGTGTTGATGGTGGCCATGTTGGCCGCGTCGTCCGCGGCCGAGCCGTCGATCGCGACGGTCCTTGCGCCGGGCACCGCCTTCGCGAGCGCGCGTATGTGGTCTATCTGGCCCTGCTTCACGCCCGACTTGAGCACGGCCTGGAACAGGTAGCCCTTGCCGTCGTACCAGTCGGCGATCGTGTCCGCGTCCTGGGTCTCGAGCGGCTGGTCAACGTCCACCTCGTCGCCGAGCCACGTGACAGAGATCACGTCCTTCTCGCCCTTGAGGCTCTTGTCGAGGGCCTTGGCGTCCGGCAGGCTGATGCCCGTGACGTAGACGCGCGCGTTCGTGATGTCGTTGCCGTAGACGCGCTTCATGGCGTCCAGGTCCTGCGACGACTTTGCCGTCGGCGGAAGGTAGTCGCTCATGTTCGCATCGATCTTAACCTGCGGAATCAGGCACGCGCATATGACCGCCAGCACCACGAACACGCCGACGACCACCCTGCGGTGCCTGAGGATCCCGCGAAACAGCCTCTCCATCCTCCCAGGCGCTCCTTTCGATCTCGTTCGCCGGTATGTCGCGCTACTCCGGTCGAACATCCGTCCTAAGACGCTCACATGTGGTAGAACATACACATGTTGAAAAATACCCAAGCACCTGGCGGGCACACGGCAGACTGGCTTTTTGAACAGCATTTCGAATCGTGTTTAAAACCCGACAGAGTGCCGCACAGGTGTGCGAGAGGAACGTGGCACCGTTCTGGTGCCGGGACACGTGGGAGGTAGCGTGGAAGCCATCAGAAACCGCAACGCGCAGAGGTCCGTCCGCCTTCTTGAGGAGGCCTTGACCCTGCTCATCGCCGAGAAGCCGTACGACAAGATCACCGTATCCGACATCACGCGCCGCGCGGACCTCAACCGCGGCACGTTCTACGCGCACTTCGACAGCGTGGACCAGCTGATGCGCCAGACGATGGAAGACCTGACGGAGAAGGTCTCCGCCTCCATAGACCCGCTGGTCACGAACGCGTTCTTTCAGGACCCGATGCCGTTTCTGCGCCAGATAAGCAACTTCGTGTGCGACAACCTCGCCCTCACGCACAAGCTCGTGGACAACGACCGCCTGGGGCCGTTCCTGGGCGCGCTCATGGACCGCATAGAGCGCCACCTGCACGATATCGCCCGGCGCGAGGACCCCAACGGCGGCAACTTCCCGCTGGAGACGGTGGACTTCCTGCTGGGGGGCATCCGCAACGCGTACGCCTCATGGCTGGAGGGCGCGTACGGAAACGAGGAGATAGACGACCTCAACCAGAGCCTGTGCGCGTTCATCAAGGCGATTGGCGTGGTGCTGGGGCAGCGCAAGAGCGAGCGCACCGCCGCGGACGCCGCTGACGGCGCGGACGGGGCGTAGCGCCGCGCTAGAGATCCAACAGCTCGAAGGACGAGAAGAGCTCGTCCGCGGCGGAGAGGTCCTGCGGGACGCTCGAGCCTGTGTATCCCAGCGTGTGGACGCCCGCGGCCTGCGCCGACGCCACGCCGGAGGGGGAGTCCTCGAACGCGACGGCCTCGTGCGCCGCGACCCCAAGCGCCTTAAGCGCGCGGGCGTACGGCTCCGGGTCCGGCTTGTGGCGCGCGACGTCGTCTCCGCCCACGACGAGGTCGACCAGGTCCAGCAGGCCCACGCGTCCCAGCGCCGTCACGACGAGGCGGTGCTCCGTGGTAGAAACGACGGCCACGCGCGTTCCGCCCGCACGCAGGCGTCCCATGAGCTCGCGCGCGCCGGGGGACGCCTCGAGCGGCATCTCCTCGTAGATCACGTCGCTGGGGCGGCGGTGCGCGAAGAACTCCGCTGCGCTCACGTCCATGCCGTGTGCCCGGAAGAGGGCCGGGATCGACTCGAGGCCGTCGGTCCCGGCGAGCGAGTTCTTCTCGCCCTGCGTGGGCGTGATGCCAAAGTGGGCGTAGGCTTCGTCGTCGAGCTCGATGCCAAGGCGCTCCGTGTCTGCGAGCGTGCCGTCGAAGTCGAAGAGCGCCGCCTGTATGCGCGTGGGCCTTGGTATCGCCATGGTGTCTCCCGTCGGTGTGGTGCCGGTGTGATGGCGTCCATTGTAGCGTGGCGACGAGTTTTGCTCGGGAGCGACAAGTCGTGATGCGTGCGCTCTATATTTCGACTTATGGATTAAGTCAAAATATAGATAGCTCATAATTTGAGTTGCGTGGTAAGTCATGACATAAGGGGTAGCGGCGTCGCTGCGAGTGAGGAGGAGCTGTGCCCAGCGAGTACGCAGAGCTCATGAACGCGATATTCAGGGACAGGCCGTGGGACGCGTCCCCGGAGGCGCACACGCACGAAGACCGGGACGGCGCCCCTGCCAGGCGGCCGCCGCGCACGCCCAAGGGCGTGACGGTCGAGAAGATCGACCTCAACGGGCTGGGGGGCGAGCGGCTGACGAAGCGGGGCAACGCGGGCTGGGTGCTCTACGTGCACGGCGGCGGGTACATGTCAGGCTCTGCGCGCGAGCGCCGCGAGGTGTGCCAGTACATCGCGGACATGCACGGCCGCAACGTGATGAGCTGCAACTACCGCCTTGCCCCCGAGCACCTGTGGCCCGCGCAGATCGACGACACGCTCGCGGCGTGGGAGGGCGTACTCGCGCGGGGCGTCGACGCGGCAGACGTGATCGTCGCCGGAGAGTCCGCGGGCGGCACGCTGGCCCTCTCGCTCGCGTTCGCGCTCAAGGAGCGCGGTATGGCGCAGCCCGGAGGCATCATGGCGCTGTCGCCCTCCGTCACGCAGGCGGAGAGCCTCCCGTCGCACTCCGCCAACGTCGCCACGGACTACCTGCTGCGCGACGCGGTCGAGAAGGGCGCCCTCCGCATGGTGTATGGCGGCTCGGAATGCACGGAGGCGTTCCTGCGCAGTCCCGTGGTGTCCCCGCTGTACGGCGACTTTGCGGGCCTGCCGCCGGTCTTTCTCTCCGCATCTGACACGGAGTGCCTGGTGGATGACGCACGCGTGCTCTACCAGCGGCTTTGCGAGGCGGGACACCCTGCGGCGCTCGACATTCGGCACGGGTGTCCCCACGCCTTCCAGATGTTTCCCCGTATGCCGGAGGCGCGCGACGCCCTTGCCGCGGGCTTTGCGTTCTTCGACCGGCACGCGCGGACGTAGCGCGCTCCGCGCAGCCCTGCTACAGGCCCTGGATCTGGCAGGAGCGCATGGTCTCGAGCGCGGCCTCGTGCTTCTGCGGCGTGACGCCGGCGCAGCACGCGGGGTCCACGGAGATGCGCGCCTCTGGCAGCACGGCCTTCAGCAAGAGCGCGTTCGACACGACGCAGATGTCGGTGCACAGGCCCACGAGCTCAAGCTGCAGCTCCTCGTGCTGCGCCATCTGCCGCACGGCGCGCGCGAGCTCCGTCGAGCCAAACGTGGGCTTGTCGAACACGTGGTCCGCGGGCACGAGCTCCGCGACCTCCGACCGCAGCCGCCAGCCGTCCGTCCCCTTGATGCAGTGGGGGACGGGCAGATACGTGCCCTCCTGGGTGGAAAGGTAGTCTGCGGGGTGCGTGTCGCGCGTGGCGAACACGTCGCACGCGGGGTACGAGCGGATCTTCCGCACGACGGCCGGCACGATGGCCTGGGCCTCCGGCGTGCCGAGCGCGCCGTCGATGAAGTCGTTCTGCATGTCGATCACGATCAGGATTCTGCGCATGGTGCCTCCCTCTGCGGGCGGGCCGCCGTGGCCCGCGTCCCTTGCTACCGACATGCTACCGCGTGCCGCGCGACCGCGGCGCGGGCGGCTACAATGGCATCGCGCGGGCGTCCGTGGGGGACGCCGCGACGGCGTGAGGGGGCTGGCGTGTCTGACGATGCTACCGCAAGGGCGGGCGTGAAGGTGAGCGAGGGCTACATGCCCTTTGGCGAGTGGCAAACGTACTTTCGCGTCGCGGGCGACGTGCAGGCGGGGCTTGCCGCGGGCAAGGCGCCGCTTGTGTGCCTGCACGGAGGGCCGGGCTCCACGCACAACTACATGGAGCTGCTTGACCCGCTGGCCGCCGACGGCCGCGCCGTCATAAGCTACGACCAGCTGGGCTGTGGCAACTCGTACGTGGAGGGGCACCCGGAGCTGTGGCGCGCAAGGACCTGGGTGGACGAGCTCGAGGCGCTCGTGGCGTATCTGGGGCTCACCCGCTTCCATCTGCTGGGGCAGTCGTGGGGCGGCATGCTCGAGATAACGTATCTGGTGGAGCGCCAGCCCGCCGGCGTGCTGAGCGCGACCCTCAGCAGCACGCTGCCGTCCTCGCAGCTGTGGGGGCGCGAGCAGCACCGCATGGCAAGGATGCTTCCCGAGCAGGAGTGGCACGCGCTTGAGCGCGCCGAGGAGACCGGCCGCTTCGAGGGCGAGGCGTACCAGCGCGCGATCGACCACTACATGCAGCTGCACTGCGCGGACCTCGCGTACGGTCCGGACGCGCCGGAGTGCCTGCGTCGCCCCAAGCGCAGCGGCACGGAGTCGTACGTGACGGCGTGGGGTCCCAACGAACTCACGCCGCAGGGCACGCTGCGCGATTGGAACTACACGGACCGGCTGGACCAGATCCACGTGCCCACCCTCGTGGTGAGCGGCACGGACGACCTGTGCACGCCGCTTGTTGCCAAGACCATGGCGGACGGCATCCCCGGCGCGCGCTGGGAGCTGTTCGAGGGGTGCCGCCACATGTGCTATGCGGACGACACCCCTCGCTACCTGCGCATGATGCGCTCGTGGCTTGCCGCAAACGACTAGCCGGCCCGGCGGGCAGCCGCTACGCCACGCTCAGGATCACGGTCGCAAACGGCGGCAGCGTGCACGTGAGCACGTGCGTGCTTGCGTCCAGCGCCACGGCCTCGGTGCCGCGCGGCGTGGTGCCGGCGTACACGTCCCAGTCGCTGTCGAGAAGGACCTCGGCCTTTGCCGCGCCAGGCACCTCTACCTCGTAGCCCTCCTGGGTTGCGCCAGAGAGGTTCAGCACCGCGACGATGCGCTCGCCCGTCGCCGGCTGCGCCTGCGCGCCCCCGTCCTTCTCGCCCGCGGGCGCGTTCGCGCCTTCGTCCGCCGCGGCCGATCGGCGCTCGATGGCGTAGGTGCAGCGCTCCGTGGACGCGACGTCCAGCCACGTAAAGCCGTGCTCGGCGTAGTCCTCCTGCCACAGGGCCGGGTGGTCCAGGTACAGGTGGTTCAGGTCCGTGCAGAAGCGGTAGAACGCTTCGTGCTTGGGGAACTTGCGCATGAACCAGTCCTGCTCGCGGCGCTCGTCCCACTCGCGCAGCTGCGCCACCTCGGACCCCATGAAGTTCAGCTTCTTGCCGGGGTGCACCATCATGTAGCAGTACAGCGAGCGCGCCTGCGGGAACTTGAGGTCGCCCTCGCCCCACATCTTCTGGGCGATGGTGGCCTTGCCGTGGACCACCTCGTCGTGGCTGAGCGGCAGCAGGTAGCGCTCGTTCCTAAAGTACATCATGCTGAAGCTGAGCTTGTGGTAGTTGCCGCTGCGGAAGTACGGGTCAAGCTGGAAGTAGGAGAGCGTGTCGTGCATCCAGCCCATGTCCCACTTGTAGTCGAAGCCCAGGCCGCCCTGCTCCACGGGGCGGGTGGTGCCCTCGTAGTCCGTGGAGTCCTCCGCGATGGTGAACGTGCCCGGGTTGAGCGACTTCACGCCGGAGTTCAGGCGCTTCATGAACTCGACGTTCTGGTTGTTCACGCCGCGGGACTCGTCGCCCTGCCAGTAGATGATGCGGCTGATGGCGTCCATGCGCACCGCGTCGAAGTGGTAGCAGCCCAGCCAGAAGTTCACGGAGCTCTGCATGAAGCTGCACGACTCCCCGCGGCTGTACATGAAGTTGTGACTGCCCCACTCGCTCACGCCCACTGCCCGGTTGGGGTACTCGAAGAGCGGCGTGCCGTCGTAGTTGGCGAGGCCCCACGCGTCCGTGGCAAAGTGCACGGGCACCACGTCCAGGATGCAGCCGATGCCGGCCTGGTGCAGCGTGTCCACTAGGCGCATGAGCTGCTGCGGCGTGCCGTAGCGGCTCGTGGGGCTGAAGAACCCCGTGGGCTGGTAGCCCCACGATCCGTCGAACGGGTACTCGCACAGGGGCATGAACTCAACGTAGTTGTAGCCGGCCTCCTTTAGGTACTCCGCCAGCGGCTCTGCCAGCTCCTCGTAGGTGTACCAGTCCGCCGGGTCGTCCGAGGGCTTGTCGCCGGAGCGCTTGCGCCACGATCCCACGTGCATCTCGTACACGTTCAAGGGCCCGTCCAGCTGGCGGTTGCGCCGCGTGCGCCCCTCCATCCACGCGGCGTCGCCCCACTCGTAGGCGAGGTCCCACACGATGGAGCGGTGGCGCGGCCTCAGCTCTGACGCAAACGCGTACGGGTCCGCGTGGTCCACGTAGCCGCCGCCGTGGTAGATGCGGTACTCGTAGTGGTCGCCCGCCTTGGCGCCGGGAACCTCCGCCTCCCAGAAGTTGCCGTCCTGCGCACGGTGCATCTCGTGCGGGCCGTCGTCCAGAAGCACGACGATGCCGTCCGCCGCGGGCGCGAACGTCCGGAAGACGACGCCGCCGGGCGTGGCATGCGCGCCCAGGTGGTCCTGCGCATAGAACTCGGTGCCGCGATAGAAGTTCTGGATGTCCATGCTCTTCCTTCCTTATGGGTGGGGCTCCCCGGCAGGGGGGCGCGTCTCTTACGAGAGGAACGTGTCTCCCGGGTCCTGTACGCTGATGGGGATCATCGGGATGCGGCTCGCGGGGCCCTTCTCGTCCGACGCGGCGCTCGTGCCGAAGGTGGAGGCGTCCGCCTCCAGGATGTCGCGCGCGGGGTCCGGGTACAGCGGGTCCTCGTCCGGCGCGATGGCGTCCAGCACCCACGCGTCGTCCACGCGGTCGAGCGCCGCTGCGTCCAGGCTCACCCAGCTCTGGCAGTGGTCGATCACCGCACTGTCGTTCGTGGCCACGTACGCGCGGCCCGCGAGCTCGTTGTCCACGTTGTCCACGAGGGCCGCCTGCACCTTGGGCAGGTTGGGCTGGATGTTTGCCAGGGCGCGCACGTAGTCCGCTATCGTCTTCGCAAGGCGGCCGGAGTTGCGCACCGGGCGGTCGAAGTAGAACGTGGCCGATGCCACCTGCGCCTCGGTCAGGAGGTCGAGCACCAGGTCGATGGCCTGCATCGTCTGCTCCACGGAGCGGTACGTGCCGTTTATGCCCGCAAGGTCGCGGATGGCGCCGTCCTGCGCGCGGATGAGCGGGGAGCGCACGAGCGCCACCTCGAGAGGCACGATCACGTTGAAGCCGTCTATGCACACGTCGCGCCCGCGCAGGTCCTCGAGCTTCAGGTGCTTCGCGGCGCGCGCGGCCCGCTTCGCCTCGCCGCTCACGCCACGGTTCAGAAACAGCCGCTGGCGCGTGGTGAACTGGTAGCGGTTGCCCACGAACTCCACGGCCGTCTCGCGCGGGTAGCCGCGGTCCAGCAGAAACGACAGCTCGGCCGCCGCGCGTTGCAGGGTCTCCATCGACTCCGTGCCAAAGTCCTTCTCGTCCGTGGGCTGGTACCCGCGGCGAGGCGCGGCCGCACCGTCCGTCAGGGTGCCGTCGCTTGCGTTTTCGTTGCTATGGGTGATGTCGTATGACATGGGATGCTCCTTGGTTTGCCGGCGTTTCGCACGGATACTCCTAGTCTACCCATCGCGCGCCCGCCCGTGTGCCGTGGCGCAACTTCCCACACGCCGCTCGGCAGGCTTTCCGCACGGCGTGCGCGGCACGCGCGCCGCCTGGACGTGCCGCCTACGCGCCTGCGCCCATGCCCGCAAATCCCGTCTGGCGCAGCGCCTCGTACAGCACGACGGCGACCGCGTTCGAGAGGTTGAGCGCGCTTATGCGCCAGTCGTCCACGTTCACGAAGTTGCCGCAGATGTCCTGCCGCGCAAGGGGAGAAGCGCCGGCCCCCGCGCTCGCGGCCGCGTCCCCAAGCGAGGCCTCGTGCGCGGCCCACGCGTCGCGGTTGGAGAGCGACCTCGCGTCCGGAAGCATGGGGATGCGCTCGCAGCTTGCGGGGTGCGCGGCGAGCACCTGCTCGGGGATGCCGGTGCTCTCGGATCCAAACACCAGGAAGTCGCCGTCGCGGTACGTGGACTCGGCGTACGTGCGTCGCGCCTTCTTCGTCAGCAGATGCAGCCCGGGCGTGCCTGCGGGCGCGTTGCCCGCGGTCGCGGCTCCGTCACCCTGGCCGCGCGCGCCGTCGTCCCCGCCCGCAAGGCCGTTCCGTCGCAGGAACTCGTCCCAGCTGGCATAGCGCGTGACGTCCAGGTTTGGCCAGTAGCCAAGGCCGGCGCGGCGCAGCATGCGGCTGTCCAGGCTAAAGCCCAGGGGCTCCACCAGGTGCAGGCGCGATCCCGTGAGCACGCACGTGCGCCCTATGTTTCCCGTGTTCGCCGGGATCTCCGGCGCGTAGAGCACGATGTTGAACACCAGCGATGCCTCCCGTCCCGCCCGGCGCGCGCCCTGCGCGCCCGCGGCCATCTACGCGGCCCCATGGCGCGCGTCTCCGTCCCAGCATCATAGGCGCATTCCCCCTGCGCGCGCACGCCGCGCCGCCGCAGTGGTATCGTGACGTGACGGCGCCGTCGGCCCGCGCGCAAGCCGCGTGGCCGAGTACGGCGCATCCGGGAGGGAGGCACCATGATCAGGCTGTTCGCGTCGGACCTCGACGGCACCCTCCTCAACGCGCTGCACCGCACGGACCCGGTGGTGCTGCGCTCCATAGCCCGCGTGCGCCAGGCTGGCCTGCGCTTCTCGCTCGCAACGGGGCGCACGCTCAGGAGCGGCCGCCAGATGGGCTTTGCGGGCAACGTGTGCGTCGTGTGCGCAAACGGCGCCATCGTGCTGGACGAGGGCGGCGCCCCCATCCGCACCCGCAGTCTGGATCCCGCCTTCGTGCAGGAGCTCGCCGCGGCGTTTCCCACGGCGCCGCTCGAGTTCGTGACGGTCGCGCACACCTACCACCTGCAGAGCCTGGAGCAGCACCGCGCGTCCTTTGGCAACGCGCCGCTCGCCCGGCGGCTCCTCATGCGCGCGCCGGGGCTCGTCGGGCCTCCGGAGCACGTGTATAACGTCACGCGTGCCCAGCTCGCCTCGCTCGACGTGCTGAAGGTGAACGCCCACCTCCAGGGACCGGGCCTCGCCCAGGACGTCCACGCGTTTCTCGCCCGGCATGCCGACGTCGCCACCAACGCGCCGTTCGACCCGTGCATGTTCGAGATAACGGCCGCCGGCGTCAACAAGGGGGAGGCCCTCGCGTGGCTGGCCGCGCGCCTGGGCATCGCGGAGGACGAGGTGGCCGTCTACGGCGACGGCGGAAACGACGTGGTGATGCTGGAGCGCTTCAGGCACGCGTACGCCACGGAAAACGGCTCGCCCGCGGCCAAGCGCGCCGCCGGCACCGTCATCGGGTCGTGCGCCACGTACGCCGTGCCGCGCCACGTGGTGCGGACGCTTCGTGCGCAGGGGTCGCTTTGCGCCGCGCGCTAGCACCAACGGATATACTGTCAAAACGACTGTCGAAACGTACACGGCGCCGCACGGGCGCCTTGGGGCCGCGCAAACGCGGCCGGGAAGGAGCCCACATGATCAAGGAACTCTGCAAGGACGAGGCGATCCTCTCCAAGAGGTGCGAGCGCGCCACCGCAAAGGACGCGCCCGTCGCGCAGGACCTCATCGACACCATGCACTCGCTCGAGGACTGCGGCTGCCTCGCCGCAAACCAGATCGGCGTCACCAAGGCCGTCGTCGTCTTCCAGGATGATGCTGGGGAGGACCACGTGCTCTACAACCCCCGCATCATGATGGGCCTGCGCGCCGCGAAGATGGTCGAGGGCTGCATGACGCGCGACGAGCCGTCCAAGGTCACGCGCTACCAGAAGGTGAAGGTCAGCTTCGACGAGCTGGTCGACGGCGAGCTCAAGCCGCGCCGCCGCGACTACACGGGCTTCGAGGCCCAGATGATCCAGCACATGTGCGACCACTGCCAGGGCAAGCTGGTCTAGCGGCCCGTATCCGCGGGGCCGGCGCGCGCCCGGCAAGGTGCCAACCCGCAAAAGCGCCAAGGGAGAAGAACGTGCCATCCTCAGTCGCAGACGCCAACGAGCGTGCGATCTACTCGCTCATCTGCAGCGAGGACGGCCTGAGGGCGCGTGACGTCGCCCGCAGGCTCGGCATCGACCGCACGACGGTCAACCGCTACCTGTACGCGTCGCCCTTTGTGCGGGACCTCTGCTATCGCGACGACGCCTACCTGTGGTACGGCCTCATCGGGCAGACGGTCCCGCATCACGGCCTCGGCGAGTTTTGTGGCTGGTACGGCACGGTGGGGGAGTTCCTCGCGCAGGACCGCGACGCGTGGCTGGCCGAGCTCAAGCGCGGCTGCGCGCGCATCGGGCGCAACCTCAATAACGCGCGCGGACTCTTCCACTCGTTTCTGGACACCCACGACACCATGGCCTCGCTCTTCTCGGACCTGCGCCAGCTGGGGTCGCCGGACCCCACCAGCTGGGAGCTCTGCTTCGAGCTGCGCATACGCCGCGCACGCCACGTGCGGATCTACGCGGACGTGTTGCTGCTGGTGCCGCCCACGTCAGCGGCCACAGCCACGGGCGCGCCAGGGCCTCCCGCGTCCGCGCGGCCGGGCTACGCGTTCAGCCTCGAGTTCAAGATGAAGGACGCCATCGACCAGGCAGAGGTCGACCAGGCCGCAAAGTACGTGCCGTACCTTGAGGTCGTGCTCGGCCCCACGTACAACGTCGTCGCGGCGCTCGTGCTCACGTCCGCCCGCGACCTGTACACCCACGCGCGCATCTCGCGCAGCACGGCGGAGGTGTCCGTCGCATCCGGTGATATGCTGTTCAACGTGCTCGACGAGTACTTGGGCTTCCTGTCCTAGGCCCGGGCGGGCGCGCGTCGCAAACCACGAGCAAGAACCACCGGCCGTCAAACGCCAACCGCCGATAGCCAACTGCCAGGAGGCTCCCATGAAGGCAATGCGCAGGAAGGACCGTTCCGTCACCGATCCCAAAAGGATCGAGCGTATCCTCTTGGCGGCGCGCATCGTGCACCTGGGGCTCGTGGATGGCGGCCACCCATACGTGGTGCCGCTGCACTACTGCTACGAGTACGCCGGCGCGGACCTCACGCTGTACATGCACTCCGCGCGCAGCGGCCGCAAGATAGACGTGATAGGCGCAGGCGCCCCGTGCTTTGTCGAGCTCGAGTGCGACGTCGATCTGGACGACGGCGGCAGCACTCCCTACGATCAGGCCTGCAAGTACGGCTCGTTCTACTCCAGCGTCATGGGCGAGGGCACGGCCTCCCTGGTCACGGACGAGGACGAGAAAGTCCACGCCCTCAGGCTCCTCATGCGCCAGCAGACGGGCCGCAGCTTCCCGATCACCCGCCTCATGGCCAAGCCCGTCGCCGTCATACGCGCGCACATTCCCGCAGACGCGCTCACCGCAAAGGCCCACATGCGCAAGTAGGACCCCCACCGCTCAAATGCGTTGGCAGCGTGTCGATAAAATTGAACCCATGAGTTCAAAATCGTTGTGCTAAAGTGTCCGTAGTTCAATTTAAGAATTGAACTACGGACATCTGCGTTAGATTGAAATTGAACTTCGAAAGGTCGGACATGTCCCACAACCTCTTCAGCGATCGGCTTGCGGAAGCGATGGAGAAGGGCGGCCTCCGCCAGTCGGACCTCATCCGCATCGCGGCGGAGCAGGGCCACAAGCTCGGCAAGAGCCAGCTGAGCCAGTACCTCAGCGGCAAGGTGACGCCTCGGGCCCAGGCGGTGGTCATTCTCGCCCAGGCGCTGGGCGTGAGCGAGGAGTGGCTTGCGGAGGGCGAGGCCGCGTCGCAGCCAGAGGCGGTTGCGCAAGAGGCTGCCACGCCCGATGCCGTCGCACAGTCGGCACCGCGCGGGGAGGAAAGACGGGAGCCCGAAGAGGGCTCGATGGGCACGAAAACGATGGAGAAGGGCACTGCCGCCGGCAGGCAAGGGGAAGGAAGCTCCATGCGTCAGTTCACGAAGTCCCACAAGCTCGACAACGTCCTGTACGACATCCGCGGGCCCGTCCTGGACGAGGCCTACCGCATGGAGGACCAGGGCATCCATGTGCTCAAGCTCAACATCGGCAACCCGGCCCCGTTTGGCTTCCGCACGCCGGACGAGGTCGTGAAGGACATGCAGGACCAGCTCACGGACTGCGAGGGCTACTCCAACAGCCGCGGCCTCTTTACCGCGCGCAAGGCCATCATGCAGTACGACCAGCTCAAGGGCATCCCCAACGTGGACGTCGAGGACATCTACACCGGCAACGGCGCGTCCGAGCTCATCCAGCTTGCCATGAACGCCTTCATGAACGAGGGAGACGAGATCCTGGTCCCGAGCCCGGACTACCCGCTGTGGACCGCGTGCGCCACGCTGGCCGGCGGCACGGCCGTGCACTACATCTGCGACGAGAAGGCCAACTGGTACCCCGACATCGAGGACATCAAGAGCAAGGTCACGCCGCGCACCAAGGGCATCGTCGTGATCAACCCCAACAACCCCACGGGCGCCCTGTACCCGCGCGAGGTGCTGCAGCAGATCGTGGACGTGGCGCGCGAGCACCAGCTCGTGATCTTTGCGGACGAGATCTACGACCGCCTGGTGATGGACGGCAAGGAGCACGTCTCCATCGCGAGCCTCGCGCCCGACCTCTTCTGCATTACGTTCAACGGCCTCTCCAAGAGTCACATGGTCGCGGGCTACCGCATTGGCTGGATGAGCCTCTCGGGCAACAAGCGCATCGCCAAGGACCTGATCGACGGCATCAACATGCTGTCCAACATGCGCCTGTGCTCCAACGTGCCCGCGCAGTCCATCGTGCAGACCTGCCTGGGCGGCATCCAGCGCTCGCAGCAGCTGCTCAAGCCGGGCGGCCGCATCTACGAGCAGCGCGAGTACGTGTACGACCGCCTCTCGCACATGGATGGCGTCACCGTCACCAAGCCGGAGGCCGCGTTCTACATCTTCCCGCGCCTGGACCCGGACAAGTTCCACATCACGGACGACGACCAGTTCGCGCTCGACCTGCTGAAGGACAAGCACGTGCTCGTGACGGCCGGCAAGGGCTTCAACTGGGAGACGCCCGGCTACTTCCGCATCGTCTACCTGCCGCGCAAGCACACGCTACACGATGCCATGGACGCCCTCGAGGACTTCCTCGGCTACTACCACCAATAAGTCCTGGGGGATGTAACCAAGCGAGCGCCATGTCCGGCTGGGCATGGCGCTCTTCTTTTCCCGTGAAAACCGAACGAATTGGGCGTACGAAAATGTCTCAAGTAACGAAACCGAACAAATGAGGTACTCGGTTTTTTAACTACAGGGGGGCAACGCATGCAAAAGGCGGGCGAGAAGGACGTGACCTCGTCCTTCTCGCCCGCTTGGCGTGTGGGTGAAGCGTGGCTGACAGGGGGTTGGTGGGGAAGCCGTGCGGCGCGCTAGGCGTTGTTGGCGAGCACGCCCTCGACCGCGTCGCGCGGCGGCATGGCGGGGATGGCGCCCCTGCCCTGCACGCAGAGGGAGGCGACGGCGTTGCCGAAGCGCGCGAACGAGGCCGCGTCGTCCAGCGTGAGGTCGCGGACGTCCTTGCCGGAGTCGAGCAGCGCGCACAGGAAGCCGCCCCAGAACGAGTCGCCGGCACCGGTGGTGTCCGTCGCGTCCACGCGGAAGCTCGGCACCATGCGCGCGCCCTCGGCCGTGACGACCATAGCGCCATCCGCGTCGAGCGTGACCACGACGACCTTGGGTCCCTGCGCAAGGATCTTGCGGGCCGCCTCGATCGGGTCGGACTCGTCCGTGAGGAGTCCGGTCTCCTCCGCGGAGATCTTCACCAGGTCCATCATGTCCACGACGGAGCGCATCCGCTGCGCGGCGACCTCGGCGGACGGCCAGAGCGACGCGCGGTAGTTGGGGTCGTACGAGAGGGTGGCACCGGCGTCGCGCGCGATGCGCAGCGCCTCGAGCGTGGCGGAGCGGGCGGGCTCGTCGGTGAGCGAGAGCGAACCCACGTGCAGTACGCGCGTGTTCTGCAGTACGTCGCGGTTGAGCTCCTCCGGGCGCAGCTGGGTGTCAGCGCCGGGTTTGCGTGCGAACGAGAACGTGCGCTCGCCCGTGGGGTCGAGCGCCACGAACGCGAGGGTGGTGAAGTGGTCGGGGTCGCTCACGAGGCCGGAGCAGTCGACGTCGTTCTCTTCGAGCGTCTGCCGCAGGAAGTCGCCGTGCATGTCGCACCCGACCTTGCCCACGAACGCCGTGGAGTGGCCGAGCCTCTGCAGCGCCACCAGGACGTTTGCGGGGGCGCCGCCGGGGTTGCGCTCGAACAGCTTCTGTCCGGAGGGCGACATCCCGGCATCCGTAAAGTCAATCAGCAGCTCGCCCAGCGCGGTTACGTCGTACATGCCCAGATCCCTTCTGTCTGCGTCGGTCGGTCGCAACGTCGCGACCGACCGTAAGGATATGCCATGCCGCGCGCCCGGGGCGGGACGCGCGGCATGGACTTGGATGAGCGGTTACTTGGAGAGCTTCACCAGGGAGGCACCGGCGACGACGGCACCGGAGGTTCCCTCGATCGACTTGAAGTCGTCGGAGTTGGTGACGATGACCATGGTGGTCGCGGCCTTGCCGGCGGCCTTGATCTGGTCGAGGTCGGCCTCCATCAGGAGCTGGCCGGCCTTCACGTGGTCGCCTGCGTTGACGTGGACCGTGAACGGCGCGCCCTTCAGCTCGACCGTGTCGATGCCGATGTGGAGAAGGACCTCGCATCCGTCGTCGGACATCATGCCAAGCGCGTGGCCGGTATTGGCCACGAGCGTGACCTTGCCGTCGCACGGGGCGTAGATGGCGCCCTCGGTGGGCTCGACGGCAGCGCCCTTGCCCATGGACTCGCTCGCGAACACGGGGTCGCTCACCTGGGAGAGGGGAAGCGCGGTGCCGGTCATGGGCGAGACGAGCGTCGTGGCGTTCGCTGCGGAGGCGTCAACCTGCGGGGCGACCATGGCCTTGGGTTCGGCTGCCTTCGGGGCATCGGACTTCTTTGCGGACTTCGCCTTGTCCTCGTCCTTGTAGATGGTGCTGGTGATGCCGAACGCGACGCCGAAGGCGACGGCGAACATGATGACGTACTGGATGGGCTGGGCGATGCAGAGCAGGATGCCGAAGATGCCGGTGACGCCGGTGCCGGATGCCGCGAGGTTGAAGATGTAGCAGCACAGGGCGCCGCACGCGGAGCCGATCATGCCGGCGACGAACGGCTTGATCTTAGGCAGGTTCACGCCGAAGATCGCGGGCTCGGTGATGCCGAGCAGGCAGGAGATGCCGGAGGGAACCGCGAGGGACTTCGTCTTCTCGGACTTGGTGCGAAGCGCCACGGCGAGGCAGGCGCCGCCCTGGGCGATGTTGGCCGCGGAGGCGATGGGCAGCCAGTAGGTCACGCCGTACTTCGCGAGCATGGAGACGTCGATGGCGGTGTACATCTGGTGCAGGCCGGTGACGACGGACGGGCTGTAGATGAGGCCGATGACGATGTAGCCGATGCCCAGGGGCACCTTGAGGAGGAACATGAGCAGGCCGAGGATGGAGTTCTCGAGCCAGACGAAGATCGGGCCGATGAAGAGAATCGTGATGTAGGCGGCGAGGGAGACGGAGACGAGCGGGGTCACGAACAGGTCGAACATCTCGGGCACGGCCTTGTGGAGGCGCTTCTCGAAGAAGCAGAGGATCCAGACGCCGACGAGGATGGGGATGACGTGACCCTGGTAACCGACCCAGTCGATGCTGTAGAGGCCGGGGATGACGTCGAGCGTGATCATGGTTCCCTTGGCGATGGCATCGCTCGCGCTGTACGCGTTGATGAAGTCAGAGCTGATGAGCAGGGCGCCGAACGACGCGCCGAGGTAGGGGTTGCCGCCGAAGACCGTCGCGGCGCTGAACCCGAGCAGGATCTGCAGGTTTGCGAGGGCGCAGGCGTTGATGAGCTTCGCGATGCGCCACCAGACGGTGTTCTGGTCGAGCATGAAGAAGCCGGCGCCGCCGTCCGCGACGGGGGTGCCCATGTAGCTGAGGGCACCCATGATGCCCATGAGCATGCCGGAGGCCACGATGGCGGGGATGATGGGGACGAAGACGTCGGAGAGGACCTTGATGGCGCGCTGGAAGGCGTTGCCCTGCTTGGCGGCCTCCTCCTTCGCCTCGGCCTTGCTGACCGCGGTGATGCCACCCTGGCTGACGAACTCGTCGTACACCTTGTCGACCGTGCCGGTGCCGTAGATGATCTGCAGCTGGCCGGCAGCCTCGAAGTTGCCCTTTGCGCCGAGGGCGTCCTCGAGCTTGTCCTTGTCGATCTTGCCGTTGTCCGCGATCACGAGACGCAGACGGGTGGCACAGTGGGCTGCGGAGACGACGTTGTCGGCCCCTCCCACGGCCTCTAGTGCCTGCCGCGCGGCTTCCTTGTAGTCCAATGCCATGGTTCCCTCCCAAGGTTGGCTTGGTACCCGACGGCGATTCCACGTGCCTTGGGGGCGAACCGTGCTCCCAGAAGGTGGCATGGCATGTGAAATCGTTCTCACAACTCACTATGAAACGCCTTGCCGAAGGCAGAGGAGTCAGCATCAGCGGTTGAGACGGACGAACGGTAGGAAATGCTCGGTGTATGGAACGGTTTTCGTGGCGAGCCTGTGAAGACAAAGGAGACCGCGTTCTTCTCGCCTGGCGCCACGGCATGGCGGATGAGCTGGAAGATATGGGATAGTTCCCATAGCGTTTGGAACGGGCGGCGGGGATGCGGCGCGTTTGGGCGGAGGTGGGGGGAGCGGTGGTGCGGGGGCTAGCGCGTGGAGTTGCGCATCATGATGCCGTAGGACATGCGAATCTCGCGTGGGACCACGTCCTTGCCGGTCATGGCCTCGATCAGGAGCTTGGCGGCCTCGCGGCCGGACGTCTGGTAGTGGTGGTGGATCGAGGTGAGGGTGGGGGTGACGACGCGCGTGAGCTCGCTGTCGCCGACGCCCGTGACCTGCACGTCCTCTGGCACGCGCCGACCGTACTCGCGCGCGCACGTAAGGGCGCCGAACGCGATGACGTCCGTGGCGCACACGAACGTGTCGAGCTCCGGATGGCGGGACATGAGGGACTCCGCGCACTCGTAGCCGCCGTCGAGCGAGAACGGGCTTGTGCCCATGGCGTCCGCGGGAACGTCGAGCCCGAGCTCCGCGCAGGCGTCCAGGAAGCCGCGACGGCGCTCCTGGCCTGCGGAGACGTCTTCCTGCGTCACGCCGATGTACGCGGGGTGGGCGCTGTTTGGAAGCACCTTGCGGCACAGCTGGAGCATGGAGCGGTAGTCGTCGTTGAAGACTGAGGAGCAGCCCTCCATGTCCTGGCCGAGGATGACGACGGGCACGCGCAACGCGTCGAGCGCGCGACGGTGCTCCTGGTCGAGCACGGTCGCGATGAGGATGATGCCGTCCACCTGGTTGCCCTCCGCGAAGAGCTGCAGGTAGGAGACCTCGGTGTCCTTGTTGTTGTTTGTGTTGGCGAGCAGCGTCTGGTAGTGGGCGTCGTTGAACTCCAGCGTCATGCCGGCGAGCATGCGCGAGACCGCGTGCGAGTTTACCTTGGGGAGTATGACGCCGACGATGTTTGTCTTGCCGGTGCGCAGCGTCTGGGCCTGCTGGGACGGCACGTAGCCGGTCTCCTTGATGACGCGGGCGATGACCTTGCGCTTCTCGGCGGAGACGTAGCCGTCGTTCAGGTAGCGCGAGACCGTGGCGCGCGAGACGCCCGCGAGCTTTGCTATGGAGTTGATGTCCACGGGCGCTCCTTCCGCGTTGGGTGACGTGCTGTGGCGGGGGCGTGGCGGCCGTGGCCGCGGCGATTCTCGCCCACAATGTGAGACCGATACCAGTATGATGTGACATCAAGGTGGCTCCTGTCAAAGTCGATTGCGAGGAGGAACACATGTCCAACGCTCTTGAGCGCGACCTCGACGCGCTGCGCATTGGCGCGGAGGGGGCGGCGAGGCACGGCCGATACGCGCAGGGGTTTCACCTGATGCCGCCCGTGGGCTGGCTGAACGACCCGAACGGGCTGTGCCAGGTGGACGGGACGTTCCACGCGTTCTTTCAGTACTCACCGTTCAACGCGTCCGGCGGGGTGAAGATGTGGGGGCACTCCACGTCTGGCGACCTGCTGACGTGGGACTACCACGGCGTGACGCTCTTTCCGGACCAGCCGGCGGACTGCTCTGGCGTGTACTCCGGAAGCGCGCTCGTTCGCGAGGTGGACGGCCGGAGGCGGATGGAGCTGTTCTACACCGGCAACGTGAAGCTTGAGGACGCGGACGGCTACGACTACGTGCGCACCGGCCGCGAGGCGAACACCGTGTGGGTGACGACGCAGGACGGCGACGCGCACGGGCCCAAGCGCGTGGTGATGACGAACGCGGACTACCCCACGGACGACACCTGCCACGTGCGCGACCCGAAGGTGTGGGAGAAGGACGGGCGCTACCTGATGGTGCAGGGTGCCCGCCGCGACGACGACTGGGGCGAGGTGCTGGTGTTTGGCTCCGACGACCTGGCGCACTGGGAGCTTATGAGCCGCGTGACCACGCCCACGCGCTTTGGCTACATGTGGGAGTGCCCGGACTACTTCGAGCTTTCCGACGGAGAGGGCGGGTCGGCCGAGGTGCTGGGCGTTTCTCCCCAGGGGCTTGAGGGCGGCGACTGGGAGCGCAGGAACGTGTACCAGTCCGGCTACTTCACGCTGGAGGGCGATGTTACGGGCCGCTGCGAGCTGGGCGACTTTGCCCTGTGGGACGCCGGCTTCGACTTCTATGCGCCGCAGACGTTTGCCGCGGAGGACGGCCGACGCATACTGATTGGCTGGATGGGGATCCCGGACGAGCCAACGTACGGAAACGACCCGACGGTCGCGGCGGGCTGGCAGCACTGCTTCACGCTGCCGCGCGAGGTGACGCTTGCGGGCGGGCGCGTGAGGCAGGCCCCGGTGCGCGAGCTGGACGCGCGCCGCACGGACGAGGTTCGCTCTGTGGACGGCGTTCTGGACGTTGAGGGTCGCACGGCGTTTGACCTGGTGCTGGACGCGAGTGCCTGTACGAAAGACGTGCGCGTGACCCTGGCGGACGAGCTTGCGCTCACGTGGCGCGACGGCCGGCTGAGCATGGCGTTTGGACGCACGGAGCGCTCTGACGCCGGCTGCGGCCGCACGGAGCGCTGGGAGCCGCTGCCGGAGCTGCGGAACCTTCGCGTGGTGGGCGACGCGTCATCCGTGGAGGTGTTCGCGAACGACGGCGAGCTGTGCATGTCGACGCGCTACTATCCCGACCGCTATCGCGTGCAGGTGGACGCGCCCGGCGCTGACGCGACGCTTTGGGGTATTTCGGTCTAGGCCATAGCGCGGCCCGCGGGGCCGCGGCGGCGAGGCAGGCGTGATAAAGGACGGGCGAGAAGTGCGTGGGTGCGCTCTTCTCGCCCGTTGGCGTATGAGGGGTGTGGGTGGCTTTGCGTGGCCCGCGGCGCTACTTGTCGCGATTGTTCCCGTGGCCCGGCTTGGCGTCGAGGTCTGCGTCCGCGCCGGCGTGCGTGCCGTGGAACAGCTCGAAGAAGTCGTGCACGGCATCGCGGCTTGTGTCCGACGTGCGGAAGTGGAACTCCGGGTTCTTGGTCTTGAGCTGGCGGTACTCCGCCATCATGTCGCCGAAGATGTGCGCGTTCGAGGGCGGCGTGTACACGATGGAGTTTGCGCCTGCCTGGATGGTCTCTTGTATGGACTCGTCCGTGCGTCCGCCCGTGGCGATGATGGGCACGGCGGGGAAGTCCTTGCGGATGTTGCGCACGACCTGGGCCGTCTTGGCGCCGGCGGCGACGTTGAGGATGGTGACGCCGGCATCGAGGCGCGCCTGCACGTCCTCGTCGCCGGTGGCGATGGTCGCGATGATGGGGATGTCGATGACGCGGCGGATGAGGCGGATGTTGGAGTTGCTCATGGGGGAGTTCACGACCACGGCGAACGCGCCCTGGGCCTCTGCGTCCTGCGCGATGACGACGGAGCGCATGCCGCGCGTGGTGCCGCCGCCGACGCCCACGAAGACGGGGCTGACCGCGGCGCTGATGACGGCCTGCGAGATGGCCTGCTGCGGCGTGAACGGGTAGACGGCGAGCACGGCGTCCGCGTTGCAGTTGCGGATGATGGCGACGTCCGTGGAGAAGACGATGGACTTGATGCGGCGCCCCATGATGACCATGCCCTTGGCCTGGTAGATGACGTCTGGGACCTGAATGGAGTGCGCTCGCAGCGTGCCGGTGATGCGTGGGACGTGGTCTTCGTCCTGGGTTGTGGTGACCATGCGTTTACCTTCCCTTCAGGTGTAGGGGCGTTGCCACCTGTGCGGTGGCGGTCCCGCCGGCGTGACTATGGTCGTTAGGATATCCAATTCTTGGGGCGCCAAACAGTCATTTTTTGCAAACGACGTTTGGCCACGTTTGCCCCCGCGGGGTTCTGGGTAGACGTTCTGCAGGAAACGGAACGCCGCCCGCACGGAGCGCGGGCGGCACGAACGACGGGAGGCCCCCCATGGCCAACTTTGACGACCTGAAGCTCTACGTCCTGCCCGGATGCCCCTTCTGCGCGAAGGTGGACGCGTTTTTGGACGAGCACGACATCCAGATCGAGCACCTGGACGTGACCCAGGGCACGAACGGCGACGACCTTGTGCGCATTGGCGGCAAGAGGCAGTGCCCGTGCCTGCTGATTGACGGCAAGCCAATGTACGAGAGCGGCGACATCATCGACTACCTGGCCGGTCGCATCGGCGCGGACGCACCGAAGCACGAGGGCGGCGGCGCATGCCACTTTGTTCCCGGCGGCGGCCACGTGTGCGACTAGCGTGGGGCGATTGCCGGGCGCGACGCCGGCGCGCGCGGCATTGTAGAGTGCGGCACTGGTACTATCGACTGGTTTGGCGGGCGGACTCCGTTGGGGGTCCGCCCGCCTTGCTGTGCCGCTCGCCGTTTGGGGGAGGGGGGGCGGCTCTTCTCGGCAGGGGAGGAAGGCATCTGGAAGGCGGCGTGGACGGCTTGCGTTTGGCAGCGCGGATCGCGGCCGGAGGCAACGCTCTGGCGTGCGGGAGCGCCCGCCCCGTGCGAGTTCGCGTGCAGACATGTGAAAGGCGACATCTGGCCCGAGGCGCCGCTGGCGGAAAGGGTGCGGTACGCATGCGGGCGAGGGATAGTATGCCGGCATGTCGATTGCGGTCGTGGGACATATTTCGAGCATAGAGGCGCATGACCTTGGCCTTGTAAGTGCTGACGGCGCGAGACTGCCAGTGGGAATGGCGAGCGGTACGATGGATGTGGACGACTTGCGGGTCCAGTCCCTTCGCGTGTCTCCACCCACGCGTATGAGGCCGGATGTCGTGGCGTCGTTGGTGAGGGCGGGTCTACCTGCGCCCGTGCACATGCTTGTGCCTGTGAGGGCGGATGCATTTGCCACACGACGTGTAATTCCCCACGGTTGGTCGTACGTTCAGCCATGGGACGACCTGGCTCGGGTCGAGATAGAGTGCCCTGCAAACGTGTTTGCGTGTCCTCCCGAGATGGCTCTGATGCAGATGGCGCGGGGTCTTGGCGTGGCAAAGACGGCACTTCTTGTTGATCAGGTGCTGGGGACGTATAGGGCTTGTAGACCGGAGGCAATCGAATCATATGGTCAGATAGAGGGGGTCTCGATCGAAAGCTGCACGGACGAGTGTGGGACGGCTACGGCGTACGGCCTTTCGCCACTGACTACGATTGTTAGGTTGTCAAACTACTTGGATGCGATGGCGGGTGCTCCTGGGGCTAGGTCGGTCAGGAGGTCGCTCCCGCTGGTGGCCGATGGTCTGGCATCGCCGCTTGAAGCCCAGACATACGCCCTGGCGTTTTGCTCGCGCCACATGGGAAGCCTTGGGTTGCCGAAACCACTCGTGAACCACGGGGTTGAGGTTCCCATTGAGGCCCGAGGTTGCTTTGGCTCTGCGTTTATTAGACCTGATTTCTGGTGGCCTGAACAGCGAGTAGCCCTTGAAGTCCTCGGAGTCCGCTGGCACGACGGTGCGCAGGGAATCACCCAGACGTCCATGAGGGAAAAGGGGTACTACGCCATGGGAGCCTCCTGCATCACAATCACCGAGAGGGAGATTCGCATGCTGTCGAGCTTCGAGGCCGCGATGGCGGTGCTGGCGAAACTCCTGGGGGTGAAGCTCCGGCCACCAACCAAAGCGTTCGAAAAAATGAGAGGTCAGTTGCGTACCGAGGTTCTGGACGTACGCCCCGCGCGTTAGCTCGGCTGGACGGAAGGTGCAGTGTGCCGAACAAATCATCTTATAGGCTGCCTGGGAATCTCGGGTAGATGTGGGGCTGGAAGTCTCACTATCTGACAGATCCTACAGCTGTCAGATAGTGATGGGGTATGAGGGCTTGCACGTTGCCAAAGGGGCACTTAAGGCATCATTATTTGACAGGTCACGTTGCTGTCAGAAAGTGGGGGTTCCAGGAGTACCACTATCTGACAGGTTCAACATCTGTCAGATAGTGAGGGTTTCTGGTCATCACTATCTGACAAGTTGTACTGCTGTCAGAAAGTGGGAGCTCTTCAACCCCCATTATCTGACAGGTGGCGATTCTGTCAGATAATGGGGGTTCCTGGCATCATTAACTGACAGGTTATGCTTCTGTCAGAAGGTGAGAGAGTTTGAGGCCCCAAGGGGCCTCCTTCCACGCAAATACGCCCCACAATCTGACAGCAATCGCTTCTGTCAGATTGTGGGGTTTCCTGTCCCATTCCGCTCCGCCACCCTCCTCGCGCTACTCCAGCGTGGCGGCTGCCTCCTTAAGCAGGCTCACGATGGGCAGGTGCTGCGGACATGCCTGCTCGCACTGTCCGCACTGGATGCACTCGGACGCCAGCGTGTCGCCGGCGCGCCGCACGTAGTCCTTGCGCGAGCGCTCCAGGTTGCCAAAGAGCTTGTACTCGTTCACGGTGCGGAAGATGTCCGGAATGTGCATGTGCACGGGGCAGCCGCCCGTGCAGTAGTGGCACGAGGTGCACGCAATGCGATCGATTGCGTCGAACGCGCGACGGACCTCGTCCACCGTGGCCGCCTCCTCCTTCGAAAGCGGCTTGAAGTCGCGCATGAAGCTCAGGTTGTCCGCCATCTGCTCCGGGGTCGACATGCCACTCAGCACCATCATCACGTTCGGAAGCGATGCCACAAAGCGGATTGCCCACTGTGCGGGCGAGGCCGTCGCGTCCGCGGAGCGGAAGATCTCTGCGACCGCAGGCGGAAGCGCGGCCAGCGTGCCGCCCTTCACGGGTTCCATCACCACCACGGGAACGTCGTGCGCCACGGCGACCTCGTAGTTCGCGCGAGACTGCACCACCGGGTCCTCCCAGTCGGCGTAGTTCAGCTGCAGCTGCACAAACTCCACCTCGGGATGCTCCGTCAGCAGGCGGTCAAGCAGTTCCGGCCCGTCGTGGAACGAGAACCCCATGTGCCGCACCAGCCCGCGCGCCTTAAGGTCGCGCACGTACTCCCAGATGCCGTACTTATCGTACAGCCCCACGTTGTCGCTGGACAGCGCATGCAGCAGATAGAAGTCGAAGTAGCCGGCGCCGGTGCGCTCCAGGCTCTGCTCAAACTCCGCCTTCGCGGCGGCCTCGTCCTTCGCGGCCCACTCGCCGGCGTTCAGCTTCGTCGCAAGGTAGTACGAGTCGCGCGGGTGGCGCTCAACCAGCGCCTGTCGCACGGCGTCCTCCGACCCCTCGTACACAAAGGCGGTGTCCACGTACCTGCCGCCCGCCGCAAGGAACTCGTCCACCATTTGCGCGGTCGTCCCGACGTCGATGGTCCCGTCCTCGCGCTTCGGCAGGCGCATCATGCCAAATCCCAGCTTGATGCAGTCAGGTGCAAGGGTCCTCATGGCAGCCTCCAGCTTGCTCGTCGCGGTCGCTTCAACTACCAATTGTGCACCAATCGGCGTCCCGCGTGCGTCCCGCGTCGCCACGCCGCGCAGGCCCCTCCGCCGCCGGGCGAGAAGAGCCGCCCCTTTCGCGGGCGCCCAGCCTACGCCCGCGGCCTGAAGTACGGCAGCGACTCCACCTTCCGGTCGCCGGCAGGCCGCGCGCGCATGGCGAGGCCGCGCTCGTTTTCCGCCTCGCACATGAAGTCCGGCATGCGGCCCTCCGTACTCGCGCGGGCGATGTCCTCTATCGCGTCCGCCACGGCGTCGTCCGCACTCGCGCCAATGTGCCAGCGCGCCGCGCTTGCCACCTCCGGAACGGCGTTCGCAACGGCGACGGAGTTCGGATAGAACCCCAGAAGCTCCAGGTCGTTCTCCGCGTCGCCAAACGCGGCCACCTCGTCCACGCCAATGCCCAGGTGCCGGCGCAGCAGCTCCGCTCCCTTCGCCTTCGACCAATCCTTAGGCGCAACGTCGAACATGGGCACCTGCGGCCCGGGAGACATCAGCCTGATGCCGGGGCACAGCGCCTCCAGGCGCTCGCGCACCTCGCCCATCCGCCCCACGCCGCCCATCACGTGGATGTTCGACTTCACCAGCGGACCGTCCGGCAGGTGGTCCATCACCACCACGTCGTCGCTGTCCGCGCGAAACGCGCGCCGGGCGGCGTTAGGGTCGTCGCTCACGATCACGCGCACGGGCTCCATCGTCTCGGCGCGCGTGATCACGTTCAGCATGAAGTTTCGGTCTCCCACCAGCTCCGCCGCCAGGCGCTCCATGCCCTCGCGGTCAAGCTCCACCTGTCCAATCAGCTGTCCGTCCGCAAGCACAAGCTGGCCGTTGCTCATCACGGCAGACTGCGTGCACTCGCGCGCAAAGCCAAACGCCGCGCATGCGCCCTGGCGGATCCTTCCCGTCGTGGCGGCAAACGTCACGCCCGCGGCCTGCGCGTGCCTGATGGCGGCGATGGCGTGGTCGGTCGCGCGCGTCAGCCCAAAGTGAATCAGCGTCTCGTCCAGGTCGGTCAGGATGAGCTTTATCAAACGTCTTCCCATCTGCAATGCGCCGCCAGCCGGGCGCGGGCGTGCTTCCAAGGTCCACCATTATGCACGACGCTTGTGGTCTATCCGTGTATGGCGCGCGCGGCCAGCGCCTTGCGGGCGCTGCGGCAACGCCCGCTCAAATCTAGTGCGCCCACGCGCCCGCGTGACGCATAATTGGAACGGAACGCACGCATCCCGGCGAGCACCCGTCGTAAGGAGACCATGGCATGAACAGCACGCACGCGACCCTGCAGAGCAAGGACCTCTCCCGCGCCATCGAGGTGGAGGTGTACGGTGACGCAGGCCAGCCCGTCATAGTGCTGCCCGAGGGCGACTCCTCGTTCGCCAGCTGGTCGGAGGGCGGCATGATCGATGCGCTCGCCCCGCTCGTCGATTCCGGCATGATGCGTCTGGTCTGTACGGATTCCGTCGACCTCATGGGCTGGTACTCGCGCTACGCCGTGCCTGAGTATCGCCTTTCAAACATCAAGAACTTCTTCAAGTTCGTCGAGAAGGACCTGCTGCCCTTCGTCGCGGCCACGTGCGAAGATAATCGCCCGCCCGTTCTTGCGGGCGCGGGCATGGGTGCGCTGAACGCGTGCGTGCTCATGCTGTCCAAGCCGCAGCTCTTCGGCGGCCTCCTTGCGCTCTCGGGCACGTACGACGCGCGGCGCTTCGTCGTGGGCGAGCTTCCGGACGGCTGGGAGGAAGTCTCCCCGGTCGACATGGTCCCCGCGCTTCCCCAGCGCGGCAAGGCGGTCCGCCTGCTCAATGGCCTTCCGCTCGCATTTGTCTGCGGCCAGGACGCAAGCGAGGACGGCATCGACACGCAGCGCGCGCTAGAGCAGGCGTTTAGCGACCGCGGCATCGACGCCACGTTCGAGTACTGGGGATACGACGTCCGCCACGACTGGGAGTGGTGGCGCAAGGAGGCCGCGGAGATGCTCCCCGCGGTGCTCTCGCCGGAGGGCCTTGCGGACCGCAGGCTCAGCGCGTCTCTCGCCTACGCGGAGCGCGAGGCAAAGCACGCGGCCACGCAGCTGGCAGACGCGCAGGCGCGCCTCGCCGCGGCGCGCGACGCACTGAAGATCGCCAAGCACGATCTGGACGTCACCACCAAGCGCGCAAAGCAGGAGGAGAAGAGCGTGACCACGTGCGGCGAGGCCGAGGCGGAGCTCTTGAAGGCCGCCCGCGTCGCATGGGCGGAGCGCGACCGCGTGGCAAAGCTCCTGCACGACGCGGAGTCCGTGGCAAACGAGGCCCAGGCAAAGGCCGATGCCGCCACGAAGTCCCGCCGCGACGCGGAGTGGATACTGGGCGAGGCGCGCGCGGCAGCCTCGGCAGCCAGGGCCAACAACGAAGCCGCACAGGAGTCTGTCACGGCGTGCGAGGAGGAGGCCGCGTCTGCCACCAGGGAGGACGCCCTTGCGCAGGAGCGCCTGAAGAAGACCCAGGCCCTCATCGAGGAGGAGCGCGCCAAGGCGAAGGCCGCGGCAGAGCATGCGCTCGAGCTCGCGCACAAGCCCGCCGCGAAGAAGCCTGCCGCCAAGAGGTCCCGGTCAACCCGGAAGTCAGCTGCAACCAAGGAGCCAACGGCCTCTAAGCCCGCAGCCGCGAAGCCCGCGGCCACCAAGGTGCCTGCAACCAAGAAGCCGGTCGCGAAGAAGGTGCCCGCTCCCGCGAAGGCAACTGCCAAGAAGCCCGTGGCGCCGGCAAAGTCCGTCCCTGCGGCAAAGTCCGCTCCCGCAAGGAAGCCAACTCCCAAGACCGCGGAGTAACTCTTCCGTCCGGCACACCGCCAGCCCAACCACGCCGCCCCGTGGCCTGTTCCGCGGGGCGGCGCCGTGCGTCGTGGGACCCTACAGCCAGACCAGGTTCGCGAGCCCCACCACCAGGGGCACGGTCACGATGGAGAGCAGCACGGACACCACGACGGTCTCGACGGCGTACGCGTAGTCCGCGTCGTGAAGCTGCGCGTACACGGCGACGTTTGCGCCCACGGGGCACGCCGCCGCGATCAGCAGGGCCATGCGCATCTGGTACGGCATGCCCGGGATGACGGAAAGCAGCGCGAGCGAGAAGAGCGGCGACACCACGATGCGTGCCAGTGCCACGCGGTAGTTTGCCACGCGCGCAAGCATGCGCCGCACATCCGTCTGCGCAAGGTAGACGCCGATCATGAACATGGCGAGCGGTGTGTTCAACGCCGCAACGTCGTCCAGGCAGGTGGTGACGACGTCCGGCAGGGGAGGCTGCGTGCAAAACAGCGCGACGCCCACCAGCGACGCGATCATGAATGGCGCGGTCGCCACGTCACGCAGCACCTGGCGAGGCGTGGGCGAGGGCTCGCCGTTCTGGTGGGTAAGAAGCGACACGCCGTACGTCCACTGGCCAATGTTCATGAGCGCGATAAAGCCCACGTTGTAGAACACGCTCTTCGCGCCAACCGTCGCGACCACAAGCGGTATGCCAAAGAAGCTCGGGTTGCTGAACGTACCCGCGAAGTTGCCGATAGCGTCCCTGCCGCAGACCACGCGCGCAACAACTGCGGCCAGCACCAGCAGCACAAGCGCGACCACCGTGCCCAGCACCAGCGCAAGCGCGTGCTCGGGCGTGCGCTCAATCATGAAGCTCTTGATGATGACGGCGGGAAGCGACAGGTAGATGAGCACGTTGCCTATGACGCGGTTTCCCTCCATCGAGATCTTGTGCGCCCGAAACATCGCATACCCCACGCCCACCAGCACAAACATCACGAGCACCTGCTTCGCGAGCACTATGGACATCTGCATGGGTGGCTCCCTCCGTCGGGCGCGCGGCGCCGGTTTGCAACGGTCACCCATGATAGGACCATCCACACGCGCGGCTCGCCGCGACCTGCGCACATGCAGAACGAACACCCGTCCATGCGGAATGTACATGCAACAATTGGCAAACTTGTACTTCATTTATAAGACATTTCGCTACTTACCGATTATTTGACCTGCAGATATCCCATATAGATTGAATATCTGCAGCAAAATGGCTACCATTCCCAAAAAGCGGCGGCCGCACACCGCGGGGCGGGCGCTCGCCGCACGGCAAGGCGTATAGGATCGATTGGAACCCACCATGCGTAAGACCAAGACCTTCGAGGGCAAGCACCACGTGTACGATACCGAAAGGGCGGAGGAGTGCGGGCACCGCACATTCGGTGCGTTCGGCGACCCGGACGGCTACGAGGAGACCCTCTACAAGACGAAGGGCGGTCTGTACTTCGTGCTCGGCACGGGCGGCGAGGCCTCTCCGTACCCCACCCAGGACATAAGGCCGCTCACCGCCGTGGAGGCAAAGCAGTTCTAGCCCGGCGGCCGCGGTCGCACAAGCGTGGGGCGGCGCCGGCGAGCTCCGTCCCTCTATACACGGTTCGGTCCTTGCAATGCGGCACGGGTTGCTTCATCGTTGATGGCGTGCGCGGGTGCGTCCCGCGCCTCGCGATCTCAAGGCTGGAGGCAGCAACATGGCAGAGCAGCGCAGCGACGTGATTTCCTGGGACGAGTTCTTCATGCGGGTGGCTTTTGCCGCAAAGCTCCGCAGCAAGGACCCCAACACCCAGGTCGGTGCCTGCATAGCCGATACCGACCATCGCATACTCTCCGTTGGCTACAACGGTACGCCGCATGCCATAACGGACGAGGCCTTCCCCTGGGGCGACAGCGACGACCCCCTCAACGACAAGCACAGCTACGTCATCCACGCGGAGGCCAACGCCATCCTCAACTTCCGCGGAAGCCTGAAGGACATGCAGGGCGCCACGGTCTACGTCACGCTCTTCCCGTGCCACGAGTGCGCAAAGCTCCTGGTCCAGGCCGGCGTCGGCGAGGTCGTCTACCTCGACGACAAGTACGCCGGCACCATGGACAACCTCATCAGCAAGCGCACGCTCGACTCCTGCGGCGTCACGTACCGCAAGGTTCAGATGCCCCACGGCCTGTCCTAGCCGCCCCACCGGGCGAGAAGAACGCGCCGTCCCATGCGCATCCTCATGCTGGGAAACAGCCTCACCACGGCCCATAGCCTGCCAGACCGCCTTGCCTCCGCGCTCGACGCGGAGGTGGTGGTGCACGCCCGCGGCGGGGCACGCCTTGCGGAGCACCTCAACCCCAAGACAAGAAACGGTGCCCGCACGCTCGCGGCGCTTGCGCCGGTGGGCCCCGGCGGGGAGCCTGCCCATCCCTTCTGGGATTACGTCGTCCTGCAGGAGATGTCCCACGCACCGGCCACCACGCCCGAGGCCTATGCAAGAAGCGTGGCGGCCCTCTGCGCGCTCGCCCGCGGGGCGGGCGCCACGCCCGTCATCTACGCAACCTGGGCCTACCGCGAGGGGAGTTCCAAGCTCGCGCGGCTGGGTCTTTCCTACGTCCAGATGCACGACCTCATGCACGATTCGTTCGTTCGGGCCGCCGCCCAGAACGAGGCCATACTCGCGGATGCCTGCGACGCCTTCTATGGGGCGGCGGATCCTGCCGCGCTCTACGCACCGGACGGCGTCCACCCCTCCCAAATGGGAACGGGGGTCGCGGCGTCCGTTCTGGCACGTGCCATGGACGCCGCGACCCCCTGGTCGCACGCTCGTTGACCTGCGGCTGTGTGCCCGATTGGGCTACTTCACGTTATAGAACGCGTCCCTTCCCAAGAACTCGGCGGAGTCGCCCAGCCGGTCCTCGATCCTCAGCAGCTGGTTGTACTTTGCCACGCGGTCGGTGCGGGCGGGCGCGCCGCTCTTGATCTGGCCGGCGTTCGTGGCAACGGCCAGGTCCGCGATGGTGGTGTCCTCGGTCTCGCCGGAGCGGTGGCTCACCACGGCGGCATAGCCGGCGCGCTTCGCCATCTCGATCGCCTCCAGGGTCTCGGTGAGGCTGCCGATCTGGTTCACCTTGATCAGGATCGCGTTGGCGGCGCCCAGCTCGATGCCCTTCTTCAGGCGCGCGGTGTTCGTCACAAACAGGTCGTCGCCCACAAGCTGGACCTTCCTGCCCAGGCGCTCGGTCAGCCTCACCCAGCCGTCCCAGTCCTCCTCGGCGAGGCCGTCCTCGATGGAGACGATGGGGTAGCGGTCGACGAGCTCCTCCCAGTAGTCGATCATCTGGTCGGTCGTCAGGCTCCTGCCCTCGCCCTTCAGCTCGTACAGGCCGGTCTCCTTGTTATAGAGCTCGCTCGTGGCGGGGTCCATCGCAAACGCGAAGTCGCGGCCCGGCTCGAAGCCCGCCTCGCGCACGGCGCGCATCAGGTACTCAAAGGGTTCGGCGTTCGTCTTGAGGTCGGGGGCAAAGCCGCCCTCATCACCCACGCCGGTGGAAAGGCCGGCCTTGCGCAGCACGTCCTTCAGGGCGTGGTAGACCTGGCTCGACCAGCGCAGCGCGGTCTTGAAGTCGGGCGCGCCCACCGGCATGATCATGAACTCCTGGAAGTCGACGTTGTTGTCCGCGTGGACGCCGCCGTTGAGGACGTTCATCATCGGCACGGGCAGGGTGTGGCCGTTGGCGCCGCCCAGGTACTCGTACAGCGGCAGGTTCGCGCTGGCAGCGGCTGCGCGGGCCACGGCAAGGGACGCGCCCAGGATGGCGTTGGCGCCAAAGTTGCCCTTGTTGGGGGTGCCGTCCGCCTCGATCATCGCGCGGTCAACGGCGCGCTGGTCCGTGGCCTCCATGCCAACCAGCAGGTCGCGGATCTCGCCGTTCACGTGGCCGACGGCCTTCAGCACGCCCTTGCCCAGGTAGCGGTCCGCGTCGCCGTCGCGCAGCTCCACGGCCTCAAACTCGCCGGTCGAGGCTCCGGAGGGGACGATGGCCCTGCCAAACGACCCGTCCTCGAGCGTGACCTCGACCTCGACGGTGGGGTTCGCGCGGGAGTCCAGGACCTCGCGTGCGTATACGTTCTTTATCTTGCTCATGTCTGCTCCAAACCTTGAGTTACCTTTAGTTTACTTCCACGCTTTCATAATACCCATACTACGGTAGGAATTCAGCACGATTCCGAAAATGGCAACGCATTGTTGCTCGGGCAACAGTTGCTTGGTCGCCCAACAAAGATCCGTCTTCCGCCGGGCGAGAAGAACAACCCCCATCGCCGCAGGTAGAGGCCTTAAGACAGATGCCAAAACCAGGCATCAAGTCGTTCGTTACTTAAAGTCGGCTGTTCATACCATAAATTAGTAAAACAATTAGTGGCATTTGCTGTAGCATACCGCTCGTCCGCGATTAGCTACCGTTTGCATATTGGTGAACCCGATTTGAGACCGAGGTTACGCCCGCTGACTCAGCTAGTCGTAAACTGGGTGAAAGTTACTGGAAACGTTTTCAGTCGGCTTGGCTGACAGATTTCTTTTCCAGTGGTCGTATTTCCGCAGGTCGCTAGAAAAATTGTCGCTGGGACATTTCCCCGTGGACATGTCCCATCTAGCGCTGGCGGGGGTGGCGCAAGCGAGGTGCCAGGCTTTGGCAGCAAGCGGAACGTGACCTGACTGAATAAATTTCGGTCAAACGTGGCTCGAGACGCCTTTTTATAGGCTTGAACGATGGTTAGGAAGGTACGAAGCTTGATGAATTGGGATGCATTCAAAAACAGAGCGCAGACCAATGGCAAGAAGAGGATGCCGCGCAGGCATCGCCATGCCGTCGAGCTGACCGCCACCTGCGCCTGCGCGCTGCTCGTCACGCTGTCCCTCGTGCTGCCCGCGTTCGCCGCCGGTGCCTCCAACGATGCCCAGACCGAGTCAACGACCGTCGCAGCCACGACGGACAACTCCTCATCCTCCTCGAGTAATGAAAATGTGTCGGGGGGGGGTACCTCTCAGGACGGTAGCGCCTCTGCATCCGTAGAGAAGGACGAGTCATCTTCGGATGAATCGTCGAGTGCAAGTGATAACGCGTCATCCTCCGCTGCTGCAGCTGCGAAGGCAGCTCCTCTGCTTGCGGCGAGTAACGCGAGTAACGTGACCACGCTTTCGGGAAACAGCACGCTTCCCTCCAATGGTGCTTCAGGCACCTACCAGCTTACTGATAACGTTACCCAGAGCTACACGTCATTCATTTCTAGTGACGTGACCATCGACCTCAATGGTCACACCCTTAACTACACTGGCAACCAGAGCCTGTTCCACGTGCAGAGCGGCGGCAAACTCACTATTGTCGATTCCTCCAACACTGCTTCCAACAATGTTGTGAGAACGAGCACCGTTGACGCCAAGAACGATGCGTCCTCCATCGGGAAGACGGCAAGTATCGAATGGAATGGCAGTGCGCCTTCCAAGCTCACTTACTATGTGACTAAGTCGGACGTCAACACTAACGGAGTCAACACTAACGGACTTGGTACTACCGAGACTTGCGAGAAGCATGAGGTCACTCCGGGCGGCGTAATTAACGCCACGAATTCAACTGGTGCCAACTCGGTCATCTACATGGACGGTGGCGAGCTCAACCTCCAGGGTGGCATGATCACGATGGCGCACGCAAGCGAGTATTCCAGCACTGACGGCCACATCATCGACGTCAACGGCGGCACGTTCAACATGACTGGCGGCTACGTCTGCGGCGGCACGTTCCAGACTGGCAGGAATAGCCATGACCATGGTGGCGGCATCCTTGTTCGCAGTGGCTCCATGGAGCTCTCTGGTGGTGTCATTGCCGCCAACAGCGACGGTGAGGGTGGCGGCATCTACAACTCCGCGACCCTGAAGATCAGCGGTGGCGTAGTCAGCGGGAATGAGGTTCCAGTCAGCAGCTATGGCGGCGGCATCTCCTCCGTTAACGGTACACTTACCGTGTCGGATGGCTTCATCACTAACAACGTCATGAGCAAGTATTGCAATAATGACGGCTGGGGCGATCATGGCGGAGGTGGCATCGCCGCCAGGGGCACTGCGGGAACGCTCAGCATCACTGGTGGTTATATCACGGGCAACAAGTCCCAGGAGGCTGGTGGTGGCGTCTATGCCGGCGCTAACAATGCCGGTCTCAAGAGCTTTACTATCTTTGGCGGCATCATAGCCTCGAACGCCTCGGAGCAATCCGAAGGCGGTGGCGTGCGCGTCTCCCAGGGCACAAAGGCCGTCTTCAATTCCACGAACGGCAAGACATTCATCACCAACAATGCCTGCAACTCCACCTTCGACTGGGGCGGTGGCGGAGTCTTCGTCCAGGCGGGCGATGACAAGACGCATGTGGCGAACGGTAACCTCATCGTTGAGAACGCCCTGATAACGGACAACACCGCTGGTGGCTATGGCGGAGGTGTAGCGGCATGCCCAACGGGCGAAACTGTAGTTACTCATACGCAGGGCGCTGCCATCTACGATAACCATGACGCTCGTAGTTCCGATAATGCGAATATGTCAAGTGGCGGTCATGACAAGGATATGGACTCCACTGTCGCCTATAAAGACACTACCTTCCGCAACAATGGCCATGCAGACTACTTCCTAGTGCGCAGTAAAGGTAACAGCAGCTACATCTCCGTTATCACTGGCCGCATGCTGGGTGACGGCGCTGCGAACTGGTCTGGATCCGTTGATGGAGTGAAGACTGATATCGATCCCAACTCGGGTGCAGAGGCCACGTACATGGTGGGCCTCACGGCGAAACCGGACCAGGCTGCCAAGACTGCTGCCATTGGAGCGGCGACGCTGATCATCAGCGGCAACTATTCTCACAACCATGGTGGCGGCATCATGACCAATGGCGGCGTTACTCTCGGCCATGTTGAGAACGTCGATATCTACCCTGGCCTCAAGCTCAATGCCAAGAAGGCTCTTACGCAGGATGTTAAAGATGCGTCTAGCCAGCTGACCAAGGACGAATACACCTTCGTTCTGCTTAGCCCTGACTCCTCGACCAGTGCTGCTCCGTATTGGAATGAGGATGGGACGCTGAACTATGGTGGATGCTCCGAAGCAGCTCGTACGACGAACGCTAAGAGCGGAGCCATTCAGTTCAACGTTAGTAGCCAGTACTCCCAGGCTGGTAAATACCGCTACTACGTTGCGGAGATTCCCAACTCGAGCGATACGGATACGAGGACGAAGGCCTACGACAAGACGATCTATCGGATTGATGCTCAAGTAGCCGAGAGCTCTTCAACGACACTCCTGAAAATCAAATTCACGCATTACACGGTCTCTAGCTTGACCGTTACCCCCATCACTAACGGAAAGGATGGCAGTAGCTATACGCCGTCCATTACGACGAACGATGGCATCGTCGACTTCACGCTCACAAAGGATGGCAACAGCAACGATGCTGCCTTTACGAACGCGCTGAAGCCATACTCCACTTCCGGCTCGTTCACACCGTCGGTCAAGAAACACGTCGATGGCGGCGAGGTCAAGGAGTTTACTTTTGAGCTCTATAGCGCGGACGGCTATAAGGATGGCAAGTGGGACAGCAGTAAGGTGATCGACACCAAGACCACCACGAAGTCCGACGGCTCGTACGCCACGGTGACCTTCGACACCATCAACTACACCAACCTCGGTGTGAATGATCTCGACACCAAGGCCCGCGGTGGCAAGGCGACCTACACCTACTACATCCGCGAGAAGCCGGGTTCCGACAACGGCTACAGCTACGACGGCGGCTACTACAAGGTGGTCGTGACGGCGAAGGACACCCCGGCGGCGGACAACTTCAGCGGCACGCTCAAGACTACTGCTACGTACACCTACTACGACAAGGACGGCAAGGCAGCCTCCACGTCCACCACGGATCCCACCTTCAACAACAAGTACGCGACCTCGCTTCCCAGCGCCGGACAGGCTGGCATCGCGCTCGCCTACGTGGCAGGTGCCGCGGCCCTCGCGTACGGAATCGTGAGGCTCTACAAGACCCGCAGCGATTCCCGCAAGGGAGGTGACCGCTAATGGCAATCTCGAAGGCGATCCGCAGCCTGGCAATCCGCAACGCGGCCCAGCGCAACCTGGCGATCCGCAACGTGGTCCGCACCATGGTCCTCGCGGCATGCGCGCTCGTGCTGGCACTGGCGGCACCGGCAACGGCGCTCGCGGGAGAGGTCACCGTCACGGGTGACAACGCGACCGACTACCTGGCATACCAGGTCTTCTCCGCGGACGTGGCAAACGGCAAGGCAAGCAACCTCGCGTGGGGCTCGGCCGCCGCGCGCGATGCGGCCGCAAAGGCGGGCGCCCCCACCGCCACCGCGCAGGACGCGGCGGACTGGATCGACGCAAACCTCTCGGACGGCAACTCCGTGGGGTACGCGCTCGCGTCCGCGCTCATGGAGGGCGGCGCCACGCCCGCCAGGCTGACGGCGGGCAAGGCCGCGACGCTTCAGAACGGCTACTGGCTCATCGTGGCGGACGAGTCCGCGCTGGGCGAGCGGCAGAGCGGCACCGCGCCGGTCTTCGTGCTGGTGGGCGACGGCAGCAGGAGCGTCAAGCCCAAGTCCGCGGTGCCCACCGTGACCAAGCACGTGCAGGAGAACAGCACCTCCGCCTGGCAGAAGGCGGCCGACGCCACCGTGGGCGACGACGTGCTGTGGCGCCTGGAGGCCACCGTGCCGGCGGGCGTGCAGGGCTACACCAGCTACGACGTGACGTTCGCGGACACGATGTCCGCCGGGCTCGACCCCGGCAAGGTCGCGTCCTCGGCCCGCGTGTACGCCAGGGCGGGCACGGGCTCCGCGTGGGTCAAGTCCACTGCGGACGTCCCCGCCACGGGGGAGAAGAACGCGGCCGGCTGGCAGGACGTGACTGCCCAGTGCACCATCGACGTCACGGGCCAGAACTTCACCGTCAAGTCGCCAAACCTGGTGGCGACGCTCGGGGCGGACGCGCTCAAGGCCGGCGGCGCGCAGGTGTGCGTGATCTACAACGCACCCCTCAACCAGAAGTGCAACCACGGCGCGGCCAAGGGCAACCCCAACGAGGTCGTCCTCAAGTACCCCAAGTCGCCCTTCAGCTACCAGGAGTACCTGAGCACCCCCAAGGACGACGCCACGGCCTACACCTGGGACGTGCTGCTGACCAAGCGCTCCAGCGCGGGCGACGCCGTGCTCTCCGGCGCGGTGCTGGGCGTGACGGACCCGCAGGGCCGCCACCTGGCGCAGGACGGCAGCTGGCACAGGTCCGGCCGGACCGTGACCACCAACGCCAGGGGCCAGGTGCGCCTGAGCGGCGTGGACTCCGGCACCTATCGCGTGAGCGAGGCCAGGGCGCCCGAGGGCTACCGGCGCTTCGAGGGCACGCGCAAGCTGGTCCTCACCGTGACGGGCCTCGACGTGAGGCAGGTCGCCTCCGCGCACCCCACGCTCACCATCCAGGCGGAAAGCCCGCTGCGCGCTGACTCCGTGAGCGCCAGCACCAGCCTCGCCCAGGCGAGCATCCTCAACACCCCCACGACCACCGTCCCGCCCACGAGCAGGGGCGGCAACGGGATCGTCAAGACGGGAGACCTCGTCAACCTCGCGCCGGTCGCGCTGCTGGCGCTCGCGGGAGCCGGATTGGCGGTGATGGGCCTCAGGGTGCGCAGGAGGGGCGAGAAGAACCACCGCTAGGGCAGATGCCCCGGCGTGGGCTCGGAGTGCCCACCACTCGTTAGGTAATCATGCGGGCAGAAGGCGTCCGCTGACAGGAAGGATTGGAACATGAAGAAGCACAACATCGCACGCGCGGCAGTCTCCGCTGGGCTCGCCATCGCAATGACCTTCGGCGGCATCGCGCCGGCGACAATGGCGTTCGCAGCCACGAACGACGGCTCGGTCACCATCTCGAAGCGTGCCGACAACGACAACACCACGCTGCAGGGTTACCAGATCTTCAAGGCTGACGTTGCCGACGTGAATGGCAGCAAGGTCGCCTCGAACCTTGAGTGGGCTTCCGACCAGGTGAAGGCTGATGTCCAGACGGCAACTGGCAAGACTTT
This sequence comes from Parafannyhessea umbonata, assembly GCF_900105025.1. Taxonomy (GTDB): domain Bacteria; phylum Actinomycetota; class Coriobacteriia; order Coriobacteriales; family Atopobiaceae; genus Parafannyhessea; species Parafannyhessea umbonata. The sequence continues at coordinate 153,705 of NZ_LT629759.1, forward strand.
CGCCAAGGCTCAGGATGCAGCCGACTATCTTGTCACGCTTTCGACTTCCGACACTGACTATATCCTCGCTAACGGCGATGTCCTGAACACCATTGCCAACACGCTGAGGAACGATACGAGCCTCACGCCTACGACCGTTAAGCCGGGCACTGCTTCGACCGGCATGTCCACTGGCTATTGGCTCTTCGTGACGAGCAAGGACTCCACGAACAACACATCTGACGCGTCGAAGGTTGATCAGACTGGTACCTCGCCCATCTACGCAATCGTTGGCGGATCCGCGCTGACCATCAACCAGAAGGCCACCATCCCCACGGTCGACAAGTTCGTGAAGAACGACAAGGATGATTCCGACTGGGGCAAGGTCGCCGACTCTGAGGTGGAGCAGGAGCTCAACTACAAGCTCGTCGGTACTGTTGCTGATAACGTAGCGACCTATGACACCTACTACTACAAGTTCACGGATACCCTGTCTGCTGGCCTGACCGCCGACCTCGGCTCCGTCGTCGTGAAGGTCAAGAACGGTGATACTGAGACCACCGTAAATGCCTCGAGCTATAGAAAGAACATCGATAGCATTACTAACACGCTGACGGTTGAGTTCTCGGACCTCAAGAAGGCCAAGGACGAAAACGGGGCTGCGGTGACGATTAACAAGGACTCCGTCGTTAACGTCTACTACAACGCGAAGCTCGACAAGACCAAGGCTTACAAGCTTGCCAGCGACGCTGCTAAGAGCACGATCGACACCGACTATAACAACAACCCGAATGAGGTCAAGCTGACCTACTCCAACAACCCCAACACCGACAGCAAGGGCGATACCACGCCGCACAAGGTGACGGACTACACCTATCAGCTGAACATCGTGAAGCAGGACACCGACGACGCGACGAAGAAGCTCCAGGGCGCTAAGTTCACGATCAAGGCTACTGGTGCTGACGAGGGCACGACTGACAAGTATGTCCAGGAGGACGGCTCGCTCGGCTCGACGGCTCACGAGTTCACGACTAATGCGGATGGCAAGATTGAGGTGAAGGGCCTCGACGCTGGCACCTACACCGTGACCGAGACCACCGCTCCTACCGGCTACAACAAGGTTGCCGACTTCGACTTCACCATCACCCCGACGTGGAACAACGCGGATGTCACGAAGGCAACCGCACTGCAGTCCCTCGCAGTCACGGAAGATGCAAGCTACGTCGACTCTAATGCGACCGGCAGCCAGGTCAACCTTACGGTCAAGGATAAGGCCGGCCACGGCCTGCCCCTTACCGGCCAGGCTGGCGTGACGGTGACCTTCGTTGCCGGCGCTCTCGTGCTCGCCTTCGGCGTGAGCCGCGTCGTCCGCAACCGCAAGGAGCAGGACGCGGAGTAAGCTGGGACTCAGTTCATAGCCGAATGGGCATGTTCTTCTCGCCCGTAAGATGGGACCCTGCCTTGGCGGGGTCCCATTTGCGGATGGGGGACGGCCCGTTTGGCGGCGCGTTTGGTTTGGGGGTACCTGTGGCCGCGCACTTTGCCAAGGGGAAGAAGGATGCGTCCGGGACGTCGGGCGCCGGCGTGGCGTCCGGCGAGGGCGGATCCGGCAAGAGGGGCGGCAAGCGCAAGGGCCGTCGCAAGCGTCTGCCCAGGTGGGCGGACCGCCTGATAACCGTGCTGATCATCCTGGTCGGCGCGGGGATGCTGGCGTGGCCGTGGGTGATGGACCGCCTGGAGGCGTCGGGCGTCTTCAACCAGATCTCGACCGTGAGCAGCAACATCGACGCGATGAGCAAGCAGCAGCGCGCGTACTACCTGCAGCAGGCGCAGGCGTACAACGCGGTGCTGGCTGGGCAGACGCCCGCGATCGACGCGAACGCGATCCTTCCGTACGAGAGGCAGCTGACGTTTGACCGCGACCCCATGATGAGCTGGATCGAGATCCCCTCCATCAACGTGAGCATGCCCATCTACCACGGGACGAGCGACTCCGCGCTGATGGCGGGCGTGGGTCACCTGGAGGGGACGAGCCTTCCCGTGGGCGGGGCGAGCACGCACTGCGTGCTGACGGCGCACAGCGGCATGAAGAACCTGAGCATGTTCGACGACATCCGCGACCTGAAGCCGGGCGACCTGGTGCTCTTGCACACGCTGGGGAAGACCCTGGCGTACAAGATGGTGAGCTCAGAGGTGGTGTGGCCGGACAACATGAAGAGCCTGGGGATCGAGCAGGGGGCCGACAAGGTGACCCTGGTGACCTGCACTCCGTACGGCATCAACGACCACCGCCTGCTGGTGCACTGCGTGCGGACCAAGTACGACCCGAAGAAGGCAGCGGCGCAGCGAAGCCTTTCCGGCCGGCACTGGGGCAGGCGCGAGCTGGCCGTGCTGCTGGTGGCCGTGACGCTGGCGCTGATGGCGCTGGACGTGGTGGTGCACCGCGTGCGGAAGAAGCGGAAGGCGGCCAAGGCGGCCGCAGCGGCGAGTGCGATTGGCGCGGCCGCGGGTGCAGTGGAGGCGAGCGCGGGCCGGAAGAGGCGTAGGGGCAAGGGCTAGCGGGTCAGGAACCAGCGCCAGGCGGGGACCACGGAGATGGTCCCGTGCTGCGACTCGATCTTCTCGTCCTCACGCAGGGTGACGATGGAGCCCGTTGCGAGACGGGTCCTTTCCATTGCGGCGTCGAGCGATTCGACCTCGCGACGGCGCGTGCGCTCGGACGCGATGGAGGCCGCCACCTGGAGAAGGGCGTAGGGCTGGCAGGGCTGTCCTTCTCCCGCGTATGCCTCTCCCACGAGGAAGTCAACCTTGCGACCGCGCGCGCCGGGCTCCGTGTACGAGGTGATGGAATCCGTGCGGCTTCCCGCCATGCGTCGCCTGAGCTCGAGGTACACGGCGGTCTCAAGCCGCTTGCCCACGTCCTCCTGGCTTGCGCGCGACACCGCGAGGGCGAGCCCCGGGTCGACGGCGTAGAGCTTTGGGGGGTTCTTGGCGCTGGCAAGCAGCTCGTGGCTGTACTCGTAGACCTCGAAGAAGAGGTACGCCTGCTCGAAGAGCTGGACCATCTGGTCCGCGCGCTCCCAGCCGATGCTGTTGCCCGCGCTCCTGAGGTCCTGCGTGATGCCGTTGACCGACATCTCACACGAGGTGTTGCGCAGGATGAGGAGCGCCATCTGGTTGGCCAGCGGGATTGACGGGCGGGAGATCCTATCTGCCACGTCGCGGGCGACGACGTCGCGCACGTAGCCCTGGAGGATCTCTATGCGGGTGGCGGCGGTGTCCCGCTGGACGCCAGGGAAGCCGCCGGTGACCAGGTAGCGGTCGAACAGGGACTCGAGGGCCGTGCGCTCCTGCGGGGAGGTTGCCCCGGACTGCACGTGCGCGACGCAGTCCTCTGGGCTCGAAGGAAGGACGTCCTGGTGGAAGCGCAGGTACTCCGCGTAGGAGAGGGGCAGCATCTCGTGCGTGTGCGAGCGGCCGCGGAAGTTGGTCGCAATCTCCTCCGACGACACCTTGGAGGAGGAACCCGTGATGCAGAGCGTGACGCGCTCGTTTTCCGCCACCCTGCGGCAGGTGCTCTGCCAGCTGGGGCAGTCCTGAACCTCGTCCAGGAAGAGGTAGGCGCCCTCGACCCTGGCCTCGGGCACCTGGCGCCAGTACTCGTCCAGGACGGCGTCGATTGCGCGGAAGCCATCGACCTCCCGGGGCAGGCGGTCGTCCGAGAAGTCGAAGTAGAGCATGTGGCTGCGCTGTACGCCGGACTCCATGAGGCGCCGCATGACCTGGAAGAGGTAGAAGGTCTTGCCGCTGCGGCGCATGCCCGTGATGATCTGCACGCGGTTGAAGCGCTCCGGCGTTGGAAGCTGCTCCATGATGGGGTTGCGCTCGATGACGGCAGGGATCTCCTGCTGCATGCGTTCGGCAACCAGTTCCTGCACGATGCCCATGGGTTTCTCCTCTCCGTACAGAAGAGAATATACCCAAATGTCTTCTGTAGCAGAAGAGATTTGATGCAAAACCTCTCTTGTAGGAAGAGAAGACTGAAGCAAAAGGTCTCCTGCAGCAGAAGAAGGATTGATGCGAAGTTCTTCTGCTGCAGGAGACGATGCGTTGTATGGGGCGTGAGCTGCGGTCGCGCTACGCCTTGAGACGGCGGATGCCGAGGACGGCTGCGCCGATGGCGCCGCAGAGCTGCGAGTCCTCGTGCGTGGCGACAGGGGAGTCCAGCACCTCGGAGAGTGCCTTGACGACGCCCTGGTTCTGGGCGACGCCGCCGGTCATGAGGTAGGGAGGCTCGCCGCCGACGCGGTGGGCGAGGGCGGCCGTCTTGCGCGCGACGCTCACGTCCAGGCCGTGGATGATGTCCGGCGTGGGGGTGTCGTCCGCGATGAGGGAGACGACCTCCGACTCCGCGAAGACCGTGCACATGCTCGAGATGGTGACCGCGTGCTTCCACTCCAGGCCCTCGCGGGAGAGCTCCTCGATGGGCATCTGCAGCGTGCGGGCCATGGCTTCCAGGAAGCGGCCCGTGCCGGCGGCGCACTTGTCGTTCATCACGAAGTTCTGGACCGTGCCGTCCCCGTGCAGGTGGATGACCTTGGAGTCCTGGCCGCCGATGTCGATCACGGTCTTGGCCTGGGGCGCGAGGTAGTGGGCGCCGGCCGCGTGGCAGGTGATCTCTGTTATGGCGACGTCCATGTTGGGGATGGCGTCGCGGCCGTAGCCGGTGGCCACGCTCATGGCGAGGTCGTCGCGGGTGAGGTGGGCCTGGTCGAGCACCTCTTCTATAACGGCGGCGGCGCCGCGTGAGGCCTTGGCGCCCGTTGCGCCGATGACGGAGGCGACTATGTTGCCGTCGAGGTCCATCACGACGGCGTCCGTGCTGGTGGAGCCGGAGTCCACGCCCAGTACGTAGCGCGGGTCGCTTGGTGTGGAGCCCATGGGGGCCTCCTTCCGGGTTGTGGGTGCGGGCGCGTGGGGCGCGTCCTTCTCGCCCGCGGGATTGGGGGCGGGCGAGAAGGACTGGCCGTCGTGGCCCGCGGCCGCTGCGGCGTCCGTGCGCAGAGTCTCGTCGAAGGCCTCGATGCGGGTGCGGAGCTGGCCCGCGCTCTGGCGGGTGCCGTCGGTCTCGAGCTTGAGGATCGGCGTCGCGGTGGTGCCGGCGACGTCTGCGTACTCGAAGCCGTAGTAGTCGCAGAACTTCATGGTGTGGTACACGATGCCGTGGTGCGCGCCGGAGACGAGGCCGGAGCGTCCGCCTACCTCGTCCATGCGCATGCACGGCGTCTGGTCCAAAAGCGCGCCCGCGTACCACTCTACGAAGCGGTCGAACGTGGAGGCGTTGGTGCCCTCACCCGCGATGTCCGCCGTGGTGCAGCGGCCGCAGCCCGTGGACTCTGCGCGCGCGAGCTCGATGGGCGGCTGGGCAAGGATGCGCTCGCCCGTGCACGTGTGGTTGACGACGGGGGCGCCGATCCCGCGATCGAGCTCGTCTAAGAGCGACCGCGGCGCGTGGGCGCCCACGAGCGCGACCGAGCCCGGCTTGGGCGCGGGTGGCACCTGGATGGCGGCAAGCGCGCGGCCCACCTCGAAGCTGCGGCCGCTGAAGCGGGCGTAGGTGCGGGCAAGGCTGCGGAGCTGCGCCTGCAGCAGGCGGCGCTCCGCCGCACCGGTGCGGTGGGGGAGGTCGACCATCCACAGGAAGTCGAGGCAGCCCTGCGCCTTGAGCACGTCGTACGCGCGACGCATGACGTCACAGCACGTGGTGAGCACCATCTGGTGCACGTTGGGGTCAAGGCCGCACGCGAGGACGGACTTGCCAAAGCCGCACAGGTTGCCGTGGGCAAGGCGCTCCGCGACCTCGAAGCTCTCTGGCTCTGCCATGATGAGCCGGGCGTCCGCCCCAAACCCCGCGAGCAGCTCTATGGGCGCGTACTTGCAGCCGTAGCAGACGACGTTTTCTGTCATGATCTTCTCCCCGCTTGCAGCATCTCGAGGTAGGCCTGCACGCGCGTGGCCACCTGCCCCTCCGGCATGTTGCGACGGGCGCAGCCGTCGCCGTCCAGCACGAGGGTGGGAAATCTCGCCTCCTCGAGCGCGGACTTCATGAGCTGCGACGCGCCGAGGGTCTCCTTGCAGCCCCAGTGGCAGAACACGACGGCGCCGTCCGCGTGGGTCTTCTGGGCAAGGTCGACCAGGCGTGCGACGCGGCGCTTGGCGGGGCCGTTGTAGCTGTTGTACACCAGGCGTTCCGCCATGGCGAGGTACGGCTCGTCCGCGCCGTGGCGCCAGCCGTCCGGGCGCCACTGGTCGAAGCACATCTCGCTCGCGACTATCTGCGCCAGGGGCGAGTGGTCAACCGCCTTCTGCAGCGGCACGCTGAAGTACGGCATGGAGTGGCACCACAGGAGGTTCAGGCCCGCAAACGGGCGCGTCTGGGCGGGGATTTCCGCCTGCACCAGGTCCATGAGGGCGTCCACCTGCGGCGTGCCCAAGAGCATGTGCATGGAGCACGAGCGCATCATCTCGACGGTCATGCTCGTCTGCATGGCGCGGCCGCGGCGCAGGGGCAGGCTCTTCTCCATAACGTCGAGCGCGCGCAGGCTGCGGCCGACGCACGCGCGCAAGGCGTCCTCGTTGAGCCTGCGGCCAAACGCGTCCTGCGTTGCGGACGCGAGCTCGCGAAGCTCTTCCGCCACGTAGCGGACGGCGTCCTCGGATGGGTCGTACGGCACGTCCACGTACACGTGGGGCGCGTCCAGCCGCCGCGCGAGCCACTTGAACGTGAGGTTGTTGGCGTCGCACGCGACGGAGCAGTTTGCGATGAGCCGGGGCGCCGCGATGACGCCGGCGGCCGTGGCTCCCACGAGCACCTTGTGGTAGCTGCAGTAGGACTCCGGCACGGAGCGCTGCTCCGCCGCGGTCACAAAGCCCTGCTCCGCCTGCGCGCCGCTGAAGAAGTCGCCAATGGCCTCCGCGATCACGGGGTACAGGCCCATGGCGTGGAAGATCTCGCTCGGCATGAACATGGACGTGAGGGCCATGCGGTCCGGGTGCTCCAGCGCGCCGACCACGCCCTCGAGCGTGAGGCGGTTGTCCAGCTGGCCCGAGGGCAACAGCTCGCGCCGCGGCAGCACGCGCGTGCGCAGGCGCTCCGCCTTGAACGCGGCCAAAAGCATCCTGCGGGCGCGCAGGGGGTTCTTCTCTATCTGGTCGTCCACCAGCTGGCCAAAGCGGCCTATGAGCTGGGCGCCGCGGGAGTCGTCCGGCATGGGCTACTCCCCGCCCTCGCCCGCGTCGTCCGCGGGCTGCGGGTCCATGAGGTCCACGACCTCGAAGTCGAGCCCGGACTCCGCCGCCTTCTGCCTGGGGCCAAACACGACGACTGCGTGGTCTGCCGCAAGCTGGCGCATGGACGGCGCAAGCGCGCGCACGTCGTCTGCCGTGACGGCAAGCTCCTGGGCGCGCACCTCGTCGCGCCATGTCGCGGGCCTGGCCGAGAAGAACTCGCCGTCCTGCCTGCGGGCGATCGAGCGGGACTTTGCGGGGGCGTCGTGGCTGGCGACGACGCTCACGACATAGCCGTCGAGCTCGTCCGCCGTGCCGGGCCAGCCGGCCATCCAGCTGGCAGCGCCCTCGTAGCGCCGAAGCGTGCCGGCGATGCCCGGGTCACGGAACGACCAGTACTGCTGCAGGCCCGTGGTGGTGTGGCGGAACCCCGTGCCGTACGCGCCGCCCTTGACGCGGACCTCGTTCCACAGGTAGTCGAAGCTCAGCATGCGCGAGGCGACGGTCCACGCGCCCACGGTGCCGCGGTCGAGGGCGGACGGCGCCGTGCCCTCCGCCACGAAGCACACGTTGGAGGGGATGGAGAAGAACAGGTTCCTGGGCCGCGGGTCTGGGATCAAGAGCCGCCGCGTCGCGGTTGCGTCCGGCGCGGGCTGAAGGCCGAGCGTGCCAGCCTCCTGCCAGAAGCGCTCGCAGTCCTCGCGCGGGCCCGTGAAGCTCACGTGCACGTTGTCCGCGCTGAACACCTTGCGCGCGATGCGCCCCAGGCGTTCGGAAAGCCCTGCCTTGCGCTCGTCCCAGTGGGCGAGAAGATCCTTGAGGAACAGGTAGTACTCCACGCCGCCCATGGCGTTCGTGGCGACGGACACCTTGGAATACAGGCCCGTGAGCTGCGCCATCGCGCTGGAGTGGCCGCTGTTCACGAAGTGCTGCGCCAGCAGGATGCGTCGCTGCGTCAGGATGGCGAGCATGCGGTCCGCGTCCGCGAAGCTCGTGCGCGACCACACCTCCGGCGCGATGGTTGCGAGTGCGGCCACGTTCTCGGAAAGCGCGCTCTCTGCCACCACGAGCTTGGGGTCCGCAAACGCAAGGTCGTCGTCGTGGCCGTACGTCTCTGCGAAGAAGTCCAGGTTGCCTAGGTTCGCCTCGATGAGCGTGTCGAGCTCGCTTGCCGTGTGGTCAGCCGTGTCGAGCTTGCCCAGCAGGTCCGTGAGCACGCCGACGTACGGGAGGTCCGCAAAGTCGAGCGCGCCGAGGTCGAAGTACAGGTACGCGTAGTCGATCCGGTGCGTGGGCAGGTCGTGGTACAGGCAGGGGAGAGGGGCGTCCATCCGCTGCAGCGGCGCGTCCGTGGGCGCGGGGCCGATGTCGGCCGTGGTGAGGCGCGGCAGCGTGGCCAGGGCCTCCGGGCTGTCCGGTGCCTCCTGCTCGCGGCGCAGCGCCTCGACCTCGCGGGCCACGGCCGCAAGGTCCTCTGGCGTCATGGCGCGCTGGCGGGCAAGGAGCTCGTCCTTCTCGGCCGCGCCCGCGCCCTCCTCCGCCGGCACCAGCTCCACCTCGCAGCTGTGGGGCGAGTCGCACACCAGCTCGCGCAGCAGGCGCTCGAAGTAGCCGTTGCCCAGGCCGGCGCGCATGTGGGCCATCTGATCTTCGTAGCGCAGGTAGTCCACGGGGCGGGCGTCGTCGTACAGCCAGCTGGACATCGCCTGCATGGACAGCGCCACGCCGTCCGCGTACGAGCCCCAGTCGCCCTCGCGCAGGTTGAACTCTCCCTGGGCAAGCGACGCCTCGAGCTTCGTGCGGTCGATCCCGTCTGCCGCGAGCCTTGCACACGTGTCCTCTACCAGCTGGCGAAAGCGCCTGGCCACGCCGGGCTTCGCGCCCTTCAGCTGGAACAGCACCTGCGGCTGCAGCTCGCCGTCCACGAGGGTCGCCGTGAAGTCGTCGCCGAGGTCCGCGTCGAGCACCGCGCGCTTGAGCGGCGCCTCGTTCGAGCCCGCGAGCGCGTCCAGCAGCACGTCCGTGGCGAGCACGCGCTCGCGGTCCGCCGCGCACCCAATGACGTACGCAAGGCCCACGCTGGCGTTCTCCGGCGCGGTGGCCATGGTGACCTGCCTAAACGGCGCGCGCACGGGAGCCTGCAGCGGCAGCGGGTTTGGCGCGCCGGCGCCGCGGTCCGTCGCCGCGTCGAAGCGGCTGCCCACAAACGCGAGCATGTCCTCTATGTCCAGGTTGCCGTACAGGATGGTGTAGCTGTTCGCCAGGTTGTAGTGGCGTGCGTGCGTGTCCAGAAACTCCTCGTACGAAAGCTCCGGAATGTGGCGGGGGTCGCCGCCGGACTCGAAGCGGTACGGCGTGTCCGGAAACAGGCTCTGGTTCACGGCCTCAAACAGCACCTCGTCCGGGTCGCTCAGGGCGCCCTTCATCTCGTTGAAGACGACGCCGTTGTACGCAAGGCGCGCATCCGGGTCTTCCGGAGCGGCCGCCTTCCCGTCTGCGTCCTGAAGCTCCAGGTGCCAGCCCTCCTGCTCGAAGATGCGCGGCCGACGGTAGATGGCGGGGTGGAGCACCGCGTCCAGGTACACGTCCACCAGGTTCTTCAGGTCCGCGGCGTTGGTGGACGCCACGGGGTACATCGTCTTGTCCGGGAACGTAAGCGCGTTCAAAAACGTCTGCATGGACGTCTTCAGCAGGTTCACGAACGGCTCCTTCACCGGGAAGCGATCGCTGCCGCACAGGACGGAGTGCTCCAAAATGTGGAACACGCCCGTGCTGTTGGCGGGCGGCGTCTTGAACGCTATGGAGAAGGACTTCTCGTTGTCGTCCACGGCGATCCACATGGCGCGGGCGCCCGTGGCGTCGTGGCGCATGACGTAGGCGGTGCCGGAAAGCTCCGGCAGCGGCAGCACGTCCGTCACGGTAAAGCCGGCGTGGCGCGTGCCGGGCGCCAGGCTGGGGTCGGCCTTGGTGTAGGGTGCCACGGCTCCGCATGCGGGCGTGGCGGCGTTCTTCTCTTCTTGCAACATGGCATCTCCCGTTGTGTCAAATATCTAACGAGGTAACTCTACCCCTCTTCAGCTCGCCTGAAGCCTGCGTTGGTGCTATCGTGCTGAAAGCCGCGCGCGACGCGTGCGCGGCGTGTGCGCGGCACCGTCGCGGTACCGCCGTGGCGCTGTCGTGGCACGTCCGGATGGCGTTGGTTTAGTGGCAGGAGAGTTGTGGCACGGCATGGCATGATCCCCTCCGAGCAGGTGGATAAGGACATACGGCAGGGTGGCGTCCGCGCGGTCGCGCGCAGGGCGCTTGGCAGGGCGGCCTCCGCGCGGGCGCACGCGGGCGAGAAGGGCTCCGGCCTTGGCCGCGGCATCGCCCTGGCGCTTCTGGGCGCCACGCTCTGGGGCGTCAACGGCACGCTGTCGAAGGTGCTCATGGGTCGCTACGGGGTGGACCCACTGTGGTTTGCGTGCGTGAGGGAGCTCACGGCGTGCTGGCTGTTTCTGGGCATGGGCTACGCCACGTCGCCCAACCGCCTCAGGGGCGTGCTGCATGACGGCCGGTCGCTGCTGTCCATCGCGGGCATCGCCATCGGGTCCATCCTGTTCTCGCAGGTGGCGTACCTCGAGGCGATCGACTGGACCAACTCCGCCACCGCAACGATCCTGCAGAGCCTGTGCACCGTGATCGTGATGGCGTACGTGTGCGTCGTGAACCGGCGCGGGCCGCGCCGCAGGGAGGTCGCGGGCCTGGTGCTTGCCATCGCGGGCACCTACCTGGTGGCCACGGGCGGAAACCCCGCCGCGCTTGCGTTGCCGCCCCAGGGCCTGGCGTGGGGCCTTGGCTGCGCGCTCGCCGCGGCGATCCTTGCGATCCAGCCCATCAAGATGATCGCGCGCTGGGGCAACTTCGCCGTGAACGGGCTGGCGTTCCTCATGTCCGGACTCGTGCTCAGCGTCGTGTACCAGCCGTGGAACCACATGCCCGTGCTGGATGCGTTTGGCGTGCTGCTCCTTGCGGCGTCCGTCGTGTTCGGCACGTTCGGCGCGTACGCGCTCTACCTGCAGGGCGTGAAGGAGGTCGGCTCCGTGCGCGGTGCGATGCTCGGGACCATGGAGCCGGTCATGGCCACGGTCACGTCCGTCGCGTTTCTGGGGGCGCACTTCTCGCCCATGGACCTTCTGGGCTTCGCCATGATCATCGTGATGGTGTTCCTCACGGCATAGCTGCGCGTTGCGCGCGCAAAAAGGGGTCGGGTTCCACTGGGATCCCGACCCTGCTCATGCGTAGCGCATGCGTCGCGTTAGATGCTGTTCATGTTGCTCAACACTGCGGAGTACCAGAACTGCCAGTTGGGCGGGCAGTACTTCTTCGCGACGGAGACGCTCACGGTGTAGCCGTAGCCAGAGGCGAGCCCCGCCACGTGGTCGCGGATGGCGGAGTCCCAGTCGCCCCAGCCGGAGCTGCCCCAGCCCCACGCGTTGTGCGGCTTGAAGCAGTACAGGCCCTTGCTCGACTCCACGTTCGCGATGGCGGGCGAGAAGCGCGGGTCCACGCCGTTGTCATACGCTGCCTCGGCAAACGTCTTGCCGTGCCCGGCCATGGGCGAGCCCGCGAGGTACGCGTCGATGCGGCCGGACCACTTCTTCACGAACTCGTCGCGCGCGGACCACGTCACGGCGCCCGTGTTCGGGGTGCTCGGCGTCGCGTTGTCCTGCTTCTGCGCGTTGTCGTTGCTCTTCTGCGGGGCCTCTGGGGTGGCGATGGTCGCCGTGTTCCCGGACTCGGTCTTGAACGTGGTCTGGCCGTCCTTCTCGGCCTTTTCCGCGTCCTCCACGGCCTTCTGCGCCTCTGCCTGCTGCGCCGCAAGCTCCTTTGCGGCCCTCTGCTGCGCCTCCTTGCGCGCCGCGATGGCGTCGTTCATGGCGTCCTCGGCCTTCGCCTGTGCGGCCTTGGCCTCGGTCTTCTGTGCGGTGAGCTTGTCCTGAGCCTCCTGCGCCTGCTCGCGCGCCTCTACCAGGCGGTCGATTGCCTGGTAGTTCTTGCCCGCGATGATGTCCAGGTAGTTCATGGCGCTTATCAGGTCGTTGAAGTTCTCTGCGGACAGCAGCATGTCTATGAGGCCGTTGCTCGACTGCGAGAGCTTGTAGGACGAGTTAATGGAGCTCGCGGCCTCGCGCTTCAGCTCCGGCATCTTCGCGTTCAGGTCGTCCAGCTTCTGCTGGTTCGCGTCGATGTCCGCCTGAACGTCCTCGAGGTGCTTCGTCGCGGCGTTGTAGTCCTTGCTGGTCTGCTCTACCTTCGCTTGCAGGTCAGAGGCCTCGTCCGCCTGCGCGGTCGTGGGAAGCGCGTTCGCCCCGACGCCAAACAGCAGCCCGGCAACCAGGACGGTCGCCGCCAGTCGCATCGGCCTTCGTGTCATGAATCCCCCAACTTTCGTCAGTCGTCGCGTCGCGTCATAACTGCTCTATTTTACCTAGGCAACGCGATTTACATGCTCCCTTCATAACCGCGCTCGGCAAACGCGCCGCAACGGGTGCCCTCTGCGCCACGCGCCGCGCTCCGCCCGCGCGTCCGTGGGGGAGAAAAGCGTCCCGCCCGGGGCGCACCCCAGGCGGGACGAGTCGCATCCGTCGTCAAGGTCACGGCCGCCAGCCGCGACGGCATGCCGTGGACGGCCGCTACTTAAGCACCAGCGTGTCGCACTTGGCGTTCCTGGTCAAAAACGTGCTGATCGACCCCAGCAGCGCGTACTTGATGGAAGAGAGCCCGCGCGCCCCGCAGATGATGAGGTCCGGCTCGATCACGTCGATCATGTCGTCCTTCAGCGTCTCGCGAATGCGACCGGCCTTCACGATCACCTCGACCTTCTTGATGCTCTCGATCTTGCGTGCGGCCTCCACCTGGTCCTCGATGGAGTCGCGGAAGTCCTTCTCGAGGCTCGCCACAAGGTCCACGGGGTAGGTCCCGGCGGTCTCCAGCGCCGTGGAGTCGATCACGTGCCCAATGTAGAGCTCGGAGTTGTTGTTCGCCGCGACCACGATCGCGCGGTGCAGGACCTCGTCCTGCTGCTCCGTCCCGTCCAGCGCCACAAGAATCCTGTTGTAGCCCAGATCCTGATACTTGGTAACCATGAGGCACCTCCCGTGCTCTAAGACCTGTCAGCCCGCGGGTGCCCGGGCTCGCCGGCGCGCGGCCCCCGCATGAGTCGAGTCTACCCATGCGCGCCGCGATCGTTCGCACGCGCCCGCCGAGCGGCGCATGATTCTCTTGTGGCGTTGCGTCGCGCACCTGCACAAAACGTCATGATAGAGTCCGCTTCGTCCGCGCCGCCCCGGGGAGGGGCGCGTCCACGCGGCCGAGAAGGGCGCGGGCACGTCGCCGGGACGGGCCCGCCGTACGCGAGGGGAGATTGCGCTTGAACATCGTCGAACTTCTGAAGGCGGCCCTGTACGGGCTCGTCGAGGGCATCACGGAGTGGCTGCCCGTCTCGAGCACGGGACACATGCTCCTGCTCAGCCAGTTCGTGACGCTGGACGTCACCAAGGACTTCTGGGACATGTTCCTCGTCGTCATCCAGCTCGGCGCCATCCTCGCCGTGTGCGTCATGTTCTTCGGTGCGCTGAACCCGTTCTCCAGGGCGAAGTCCACGCAGGAGCGCAAGGGCACCTGGAGGCTGTGGGGGCAGATCATCGTCGCGTGCCTGCCTGCGGCCCTCGTCGGCATCCCGCTGGACGATTGGATGGAAGATCACCTCGGCAGCCCGTTCGTCATCGCGGCCGCGCTCGTCGCCTACGGCATCGCGTTCATCGTCATCGAGACCTCCCGTGAGCACAAGGCGGAGCGCATCGCGATCGAGAGGTCGTTCAAGGCCCGCCCGCAGCACTTCAAGCCCAACTCCCAGCCCGTCGCACCCAGCAAGGCCGCGCTGGCAGACGTCGACGCCCGCGTCCAGAGCATGGGCGAGCTCGGTTGGGGAACGGCCATCGGCATAGGCATCTTCCAGGTGCTCTCCATGGTGCCGGGCACCTCGCGTTCCGGCTCCACCATCATCGGCGGCCTGTTGCTCGGCTGCTCGCGCACCGTCGCGGCAGAGTTCACATTCTACCTCGCGATCCCCGTCATGGTGGGCGCCTCGGGGCTGCGCCTCGTGAAGTTCTTCCTCAAGGGCAACGCGTTCACGTCCGCAGAGCTCGCCATCCTCGGCGTCGGCTGCCTCGTCGCGTTCGTCGTCTCCATACTGGTCATCAGGTTCCTCATGGGCTTCATCAAGAAGCACGACTTCAAGCCCTTCGGCTGGTACCGCATCGTCCTCGGTGTCGCCGTCGTCGCGTACTTCCTCATCGCCCGCTAGGCTCGTCGTCTCGAGCAGTGCCATGCTCCCCAGGCCCGCGAACGGCAATTCTCTTGCCGTCGCGGGCTTTTTTCGTGCGCAATTGATGTCGGAGACATCGCAATTTCCCGGCGTCCGCGCATGGTTCCGCCCTGATACTGGCTGCATAAATAGACCATAAGACAGTAACCTCGAACGTTGCGTCAATGTTTCGCGCATGGGTGAGAAAAACGTGCCCTTTTTGCGTTCGGCATACCTAACGTTTCGCTCATCCGTGGCCAGGGGTCGCGTCTCTCATTGCGTACCTCGCGCGATGCTGATCGATTCGCAAGGATGCAATGGGATTGATATTTGTGACCTTTAGAACCCAAGCTGTCTGATGCAGGCGCAACTACCACTTCCAGAGAGGCTAGGTATTCAATAAACCCACGCTCCATATATGTAAAAACGTTTCCTGAAAAAGTTAGATAGGGTCCAAAAAGCGCTTGCCGATAAGTGGCATCCGCTTGGCGGCCCGTTTCATACCGTTTGCCAGTTTCGGCGGCCATGGCCACCAAAACCCTTTGCATTCACGCAACGGAAGCCTTGCAGCATCTTTGACCAACGCGTCCATTGGTAATTCCTATGTGGTCTGGAGGGTGAAGGCATGCAAGAGGCATCCGCTGTCAGCGTGGCTACGCAGAAGAAGAGGGAGCTTGACTCCAGCTTCTTCAAGAAGGGCATCATGGTTGCCCTTTTCTCGAGTCTTATGTACGGCTTCTACACCGCGTTCGTAACCGCTGGCCAGAACTCGCAGCTCTGGGCCAGCTGGACCAGCGCACTCAACCCGACCGCCTTCCTCGCGGTCTTCATCATCCCCACCGTCGCGAGTGCAATCAACGACTCCTGCAGCGCCATCTGGGCCCTCGCCATCACCGCGAAGCAGGGCAAGCTCGGTGACTTCGGGCGCACCATCAACACGAAGCCCGGCATCATCCTGATGCTCTCCGCGCTCGTCGGCGGCCCCATCGCCACGGTCGCCTACATCATTGCCCTCTCCCAGGCGGGCACCATCGTCGTTCCCATCGCGGCGCTCAACCCCGCAATCGGCTCCATCCTCTCCCGCATCCTGTACAAGCAGGAGCTTGGTCCCCGCAAGCTTGCCGGCATCGGCATCTGCGTCCTTGCGGGCCTCATGATCGGTACTGCGAGCCTCACGGGCGACTCCTCCTCCAACATGGTTCTCGGCCTCGCCCTCGCGTTCGTCGCGGCGCTCGGCTGGGGTGCGGAGGGATGCATCGCCGGCTACGCCTCCTGCATGATCGACACCCAGATCGGCATCACCATCCGCCAGTGCGTCTCCGGCCTGGTCGAGCTCGTCGTCGTCCTGCCGGTCCTGTCCCTCGTCGGCGGCGTCTCGCTCGGCCAGTCCTTCGGCTACGTGGGTGCGGCAATCACCGACCTCCCCACCATCCTCTGCTTCGTTGTCGCCGGCTTCTCCGCCTACAAGTCGTTCGCCAGCTGGTATCGCGGCAACTCCATGTGCGGCACCGCCCTCGGCATGGCCTGCAACGGCACGTACACCTTCGTCGCGCCGCTTGTCACCTGGGTCGTCGTCGGTCTGATCATGGGTATCCCCGGCTATGCGCTTCCGCCAATCGCCTGGATAGCCGCCATCGTCATGATTCTCGGCATCGTCGTCATCGCGGTTGACCCCAAGGAGCTCTTTGGAAAGAAGGAGGAGGCATAATGCGCCCGCTCAACTACGCAATGCTCAAGTACTTCACGACGGTCGACGAGGCAAGCGTCGACGACGTGATGAGGGACCTCAAGGGTGACTACTCCACGTTCACGGCGTTCAAGCGCGACAGGATGCAGGAGGCTCTCATGACTGCCGAGAAGAACGGGCTCATCAGCGAGACCCGCGTCGATCTCGACGATAACGGCGAGCTCCGCGTGTTCTACGGCGCGGATGCCGAGCAGCGCGACACCATCAATTCCTACATCAAGTAAAAGGGGGCTTGTCATGCGCTACAGGGGAGAGGAGGCCATCGGCCTCATCGAGACCATCGGCATGGTCCCCGCGATCTACGCGGCCGACGCGATGCTTAAGGCCGGCGACACCGAGCTCGTCAGCTACGAGAACGTCGGCTCCACGCTCGTCACCATCATCGTGAAGGGCGACGTCGCGGCATGCGAGGCCGCGGTCAAGGCCGGCAAGGAGGCTGCCTCCAGCATTGGCAAGCTCACCGCCGCAAATGTGATGAAGAGGCCCGTCCCGCCCATCGGCGACGTCGTCTCCGTCCACGACGTCGACTACAACTAGGAGGCTGGACCATGGCAAGTGAGGGCATGAACGCGCTCGGCGCAATCGAGACCTTTGGCCTGGTATGGGTCCTCGAGGCCGGGGACGCCATGTGCAAGGCGGGAGACGTCGAGCTCATAGGCTACGAGAACACCGCCTCCGGATATATCTCCATCCTCGTCCAGGGCGACGTCGCGGCGTGCAAGGCCGCGGTCGAGGCCGGCGTGAAGGCTGTCGAGGCGCTCGGCGCGGAGGTCTACAGCTCCGTCGTCATCGCAAGGCCTCACCCCGATCTCAAGAAGATCACTGACAAGTACACCGTCGAGAAGCTCCTGCCCTACTAGGGAGGTGTCGAATGTCTCTCATCGATAACGACCTTCTCTCGATTCAGGAGGCGCGCATTCTCCTGGAGCACGCGGCCGAATCCGCGGAGGTCCTCGAGGGGCTGCCGGCATCGCTGGTCGACGACTTCCTGACACACCTGCGCGAACGAATCCTGCCCAAGGCGCGCGAGTACGCTGAGGCGTCCTTTGCGGAGAGCGACTACTGCTCGCCCGAGGACGAGTCCGAGCTCACGAAGTGGGTCCTCGGAGACCTGTTGGACGACGTGCGAGCACAGACTCCGGTGCAGAAGATCATCCGCTCGCGCAGAGGCTCCGCGGAGGTATGCCTTCCCAAGGGCGTGGTCGTGTCGCTGCTTCCGGATTGGCTTGCGGTTCCCACGATGCTCAGCCAGCTCTTCATGGCGGTGCACTCCAAGAGCCCGATCGTCTTCTCGGCTAGCGCCCGCATCCATGCGACGTGCGAGAAGGTCATGGGCGACGTGCTCCAGGTCGCGGAGTTCTGCCACTATCCCACGGAGGCGCTCGGCTTCCTTTCGATCTTCTGCCCCGAGGGCGAGGAGTGGGTCTGTTCGCAGCCGTGCGTCCGCGTGGTCATCGACTCCCGCGAGGAATCGAACGCCCACGACTTCGACGCTGCTGGCAGGGACGTGTACCACGCGACGCTGGGCAACAACCCGGTCTTCGTGGAGTCGACCGCGGACCTCTCCGCGTGCGCGGACGAGGTGGTCCTCGGCAAGTCGTTCTGCTACGGGATGCTTCCGGGCGCGGAGCAGAGCGTTGTCGTGGAGCGTGCCGTGGACGAGCGCTTCCAGGAGGAGCTTCGCCGGCGCGGGTGCTACTTCCTCACGGACGAGGAGGCGGACCGCCTTGTGGGGACGCTCTTCATGCAGGACGGCAGCCCGTATCGCGAGCTCATCGCGAAGAGCGCCTTCGACCTCGCCCGTCGCGCCGACATAACGGTGCCCGAGAGCACGAGGGTGCTCGTCGTCGAAAAGCCCTACGTCAGCGAGTACAGCTTCTTCTCGAAGGCAAAGTTCGGCCCCGTCCTCTCGTACTACGTGGAAGAGAGCTGGCGTACGGCGTGCGAGAAGTGCATAGAGCTGATCCTCAACAGCGGTCACGGCAACGCGCTCTCGATCTTCTCAAAGGATCCCGAGGTAATCCGCCAATTCATCCTCAAGAAGCCCGTTGGCAGGGTCCTCGTGAACGTCAGCACCGGACTTGGTTGCATCGGCTGTCACAGCGACCTGCCGAAGACGCTCACGGTCACCGGATGGGACTGCGCCACCACCTCGGAGCTCGGGGTCACCTACGGGGATTTCGTGCGCAGAAGGCAGGTGGGAGTCGGGGAAGGTCCCGACGCGCGGGCGCTGCTTGACAAGGCGAGCTCGTGCGACCACACGCCGGTCGCTGTGAGGGTTCGGATTCCGGACTCCGGGGGCGGGGAGAAGAGCCGTCCTGCGGGGCCGAGGGATACAGGCAAGGAGCCGGGGGACTGGTTCTCCGGCGTAGTACAGGCAATTCGTAACGATTCCGAAGAGGAGTGAGAATGGACATCAAGGAGTTTGCGAAGGAGCTGTCCGAGGCAACGAAGGACATGTCCGACGAGCAGCGCGCTACCGTCCGCAAGATGTTCGAGAAGGTGGCCGACCAGCTCGACGCGCCCGTCGCCTCCGCCCACGAGCACGTGAGCGACGATGAGCCCTACGACGTGCCCGACGGTCCCACCGACCGCCAGGTCCGCCTGAAGGAGAACTTCCTCAAGCAGGTGCCGACGATCACCATGTTCCGTGCTCGTGCGGTCACCGAGCTCACGAAGGCCAATCCCGGCATGCCGAAGATCGAGCTTCGTGCCAAGGCGTTCCGTCGCTGCTGCGAGACCGCCCCGCTGGTCATCCAGGACGACGAGCTTGTCGTCGGAGCACCCTGCGGCGCACCTCGCGCCGGTGCGTTCTCGCCGGACCTCGCATGGCGTTGGCTTCGCGACGAGCTCGACACCATCGGTGACCGTCCGCAGGACCCGTTCTACATCTCGGAGGAGGACAAGCAGTACTGCCGCGACGTGCTGTTCCCGTTCTGGGAGGGCAAGTCCCAGGATGAGATCTGCGAGGACCAGTACCGCGAGGCAGGCGTCTGGGAGCTCTCCGGCGAGTCTTTCGTCTCCGACTGCTCCTACCATGCCATGTCCGGCGGCGGTGACTCCAACCCCGGCTACGACGTCATCCTCATGAACAAGGGCATGCTCGACATCCAGGCCGAGGCGAAGCAGCACCTCGCGCAGCTTGACTATGCCAACCCCGACGACCTCGACAAGATCTACTTCTACAAGAGCGTGATCGACACCACCGAGGGCGTCATGATCTATGCGAAGCGCATGAGCGACTACGCGGCGAAGCTCGCCGCCGAGTGCCACGACGCGAAGCGCAAGCACGAGCTCGAGCAGATCTCCACGATCCTCTCGCACGTCCCCGCCCACAAGCCCAGCACGTTCTGGGAGGCCGTCCAGTCCGTCTTCGTCATCGAGAGCCTGCTCCCGGTGGAGGAGAACCAGACCGGCATGTCTCTCGGCCGCGTCGACCAGTACATGTATCCGTTCTACAAGGCAGACATCGAGGCCGGCCGCATCACGCCGTACCAGGCGTTCGACATCGCGGGCTGCATGCTCATCAAGATGTCCGAGATGATGTGGGTCACCTCCCGCGGCCAGTCCGAGTTCTTTGCCGGCTACCAGCCCTTCGTGAACATGACCCTCGGCGGCGTCACGCGTCAGGGCCACGACGCGACGAACGATTTGACCTACCTTCTGATGGACGCCGTCCGTCACGTCAAGGTGTACCAGCCGTCCATCGCGTGCCGCATCAACAACAAGTCGCCCGAGAAGTACATGCGCAAGATCGTGGACATCGTCCGCTCCGGCATGGGCTTCCCCGCGTGTCACTTTGACGACACCCACATCAAGATGATGCTTGCCAAGGGCGTCAGCGTCGAGGACGCGCGCGACTACTGCATGATGGGCTGCGTCGAGCCCCAGAAGTCCGGCCGACTGTACCAGTGGACCTCCACGTCCTACACGCAGTGGCCCATCTGCATAGAGCTCACCCTCAACCACGGCATCCCCCTGTGGTACGGCAAGCAGGTAACCCCCGACCTGGGCGACCCGGAGCAGTACCACACCTACGAGGAGTTCGACGCCGCCGTCAAGAAGACCATCTACTACGTCACCAAGTGGACGGACGTCGCGACGGTCATCTCGCAGCGCGTCGCGCGTGACGTCGCCCCGAAGCCCCTCATGTCCATCATGTACGAGGGTTGCATGGAGCACGGCAAGGACGTCTCCGCCGGTGGCGCCATGTACAACTACGGCCCCGGCGTCGTCTGGACCGGCCTCGCCACCTACGCGGACTCCATGGCCGCCATCAAGAAGCTGGTCTTCGACGAGCACAAGTACACGCTCACGCAGATGTTCGATGCCATGAAGGCCGACTTCGAGGGCTACGACCAGCTGCGCAAGGACTGCCTCGACGCCCCGAAGTACGGAAACGACGACGACTACGCGGATGACATCGCAGCGGACATCATCGACTACACCGAGCACATCCACCTGGACTTCAAGACGCTGTACTCCCACATGTCCACCGGAACGCTCTCCATCTCCAACAACACCCCGTTCGGCGAGATGACCGGCGCCACCGCGAACGGCCGCAAGGCTTGGACCCCGCTGTCCGATGGCATCAGCCCCACGCAGGGTGCGGACTTCCGCGGTCCCACCGCCATCATCAAGTCCGTCTCGAAGCTCTCGAACGACTCGATGAACATCGGCATGGTCCACAACTTCAAGCTCATGAGCGGCTTGCTCGACACGCCCGAGGGCGAGAACGGCCTCATCACCCTGCTGCGCACCGCCTCGATGTTCGGCAACGGCGAGATGCAGTTCAACTACCTCGACAACAAGACGCTCATCGACGCCCAGAAGCATCCGGAGAACCACCGCGACCTCGTGGTCCGCGTCGCAGGCTACTCGGCGTTCTTCAACGAGCTGTGCAAGGACGTCCAGGACGAAATCATCAGCCGCACCATGCTCAACAAGTTCTAGGCAACAAGAACCGTAATCGGAAGACCAGAGGAGTGCCACGCCGTGGTACGCGAAAAGAAGGGAGAGGCTGCAATGAGCCGCGAGCAGAGTGGTGTTGAGCGCAAGGCGCGCATCTTCAACCTTCAGAAGTACAACATGTACGACGGCCCCGGCGTGCGCTCCATGGCCTTCCTCAAGGGCTGCCCCCTCCGCTGCAAATGGTGCTCGAACCCCGAGAGCCAGCATCGCGGGCACGAGGTCATGTTCAAGCGTGCGAACTGCGTCGACTGCGGGGCATGCGTCGCGGTCTGCCCCGTCGGCGTCCACAAGATGGCGGACGGGGAGCACGTCGTCGACCGCGACGTCCAGTGCATCGGCTGCCGCAGGTGCGAGAAGGCCTGCATGTACCATGCGCTTGAGGTCATGGGGGAGGACCGCTCCATCGACGACATCATGGACTTCCTGGACGAGGACGCCGACTTCTACCGCATGTCCGGGGGCGGCATCACGCTCTCCGGGGGAGAAGTGCTGGCACAGCCGGAGGCAACCCTTTCCATCCTGATGGCGGCGAAGGCCCATGGCTACCACACGGCCATCGAGACCTGCGGTTACGCACCGACGCCGACCATCATGAGGGTCGCGCAGTACGTCGATCTGTTCCTGTTCGACATCAAGCAGATGGACCCCGTGAAGCACAAGTTTTGGACGGGCGTGAACAACGAGCAGATCCTGTGCAACGTCAAGGAGCTCCTGGAGAACGGATACAACGTCCGCGTCCGCATGCCCCTGCTCAAGGGCGTGAACGACTCCAAGGAAGAGATCGACGCGGTCATCGCGTACTTCAAGCCGTATCGCTACCAGAAGAACTTCGACGGCGTCGACCTGCTTCCCTACCACAAGCTCGGCGTCGGCAAGTACGCGTCGCTCGGTCGTGACTACGAGATCAAGGACGACCCGTCGCTCAGCGACGACGACCTCAACAGGATCGAGGGCTGGATCAAGGGCGCCGACTTCAAGGTGAGCCTGGTCAGGCACTAGATGCCGATGTGGCACCAGCATCTGCGGAACACGAGAGACTGAGAGGAGGATGAAATGCACTACGTCACCGAGGACGAGCTGCGCGAGGCATACGGGACGTGCCCGTTCGAAAAGTACAAGCTTCCCGAGGACGCGCGCCTCACGCCAAGCGCAAGGCAGTTCCTGATTGACTTCAGGATCGAGTTCGAGGGCGACGAACGGGGACCGAAACCCCACGGTGAGGCGCGTGGCATTCACGGCGGCCCGCATCGCGAGCCGACGGTGGATCTGGGTGCGCTGGTCTTCGACGCGAACCTCCTCGGCGCCCGCCTGAGGCTGCTCGCCCGTAGGGCGCTCGGCGTGGACAACACCGTCGCGCGCCGTACGGAGAGGGTCGGCCGTCTGTGGCAGGAGGCGCGGAGCGCTTCCGACCTCGTCACGGCCGACGGTCATGCCGACCCGGCCGGAGGTCCGCCGGGCCCGACGCCCGTCCCGACCTTCGATGCGGGCATACATCCGGTCTTCTTCGAGATGGCAAGCGTTCATGCCCAGATAGGTCGGTACGCCCGCTCCTGGGCGAGGGCGAAGGAGAGTCTGGGACCCGACGAGGCGAGGGTCGTCTCGGCGTGGGTCAGTGAGGCGACGACGGTGTGCGAACTGCTCGAAGAGGCAATTTCCAATGCGGAAGAGGAGGTGTAGAGGATGGTCGACCTTAAGAAGGCGAACGGCAGGCTCGAGGATCTCTTGGACTGCGTGGACCATCCCAGGAAGGTGAGGGAGGGGCAGCGGCTCTACTGCGGCCTCGACCTGGGCACGGCCTTCATCGTCCTCGTCGTCCTGGACGAGGACGGAAACCCCGTCGACTGCAAGTACCAGTTCGCAAGTGTCGTGAAGGACGGCATGGTCGTCGACTACGTGGGCGCCTGCGACATCGCGAGGCGGCTGAAGGATCAGATCGAGGGTGAGCTTGGCGTAGAGCTCGAGGAGTGCGCGGTCGCCATCCCACCCGAGACCGAGGCGCTTGACGGCGGCGTGGTGAAGAACGTGGCCGAGAGCACGGGCATGGAGTGCATCGCGGTATTTGACGAGCCCACTGCCGCGAACCTCCTCATCGGCACCACCGACGGCGCGGTCGTCGACATCGGTGGCGGCACGACCGGCATCTCCGTCTTCAAGGACGGCAAGGTAGTGGAGTGCATCGACGAGTCGACCGGAGGGACGCACTTCTCGCTCGTGCTTGCCGGCGCGAAGGGAATGTCGTTCGACGACGCGGAGGTCTACAAGCGCAACCCCGAGCACCACAGGGAGGTCCTTCCCATTGTGTCGCCGACGATTGACAAGGTGACCACGATCATCGAGCGCGCGTGTCGCGACTACGAGGTGCCGGAGGTCATCCTGGTCGGCGGAACGGCCGAGCTTACAGGCATCGAGGGCAGGGTGCAGAAGCGTCTGGGCATCGAGGTCCACAAGCCGAGCCATCCCATGTTCGTAACGCCGATGGGCATCGCGCTCGGATGCGTCCAGAAGGCGAGGGCGCGCGACGATGCTTGACGTGAAGGTCATCAAGGCCCCGGCGCCTGGGACCATGCAGATCATCAGGCAGCGAAGCGGCGCCCGCTGGGGCGAGGACTTCAGGCCGGCGGCGGTCGGGCTCGTCCAGGGCAAGCTGATCGAGATGGTGGTCGCGAGCGACATCGCCGAGAAGACCGCGGGCGTTGTCGTGACCGACGTGAGAGGGTCCTGTCCCCAGAACATGGTGATGCTCGCCATAGCTGGGGAGACGGCAGAGGTGATGGAGTGCCTCCGGAAGATCCAGGACGGAAAGGACGCGTCCCATGATTGTCGGTAGGCTCATCGGCTCGATCTGGGCCACCCGCAAGTACGACGAGCTGAACGGGATGAAGCTCATGCGCGTCGAGGTCATCACGGGCGACGAGGCAGGAAAGCAGCTCATCTGCGTCGATACCATCAGCGCGGGGGTGGGAGACCGGGTGATCGTGACCACGGGATCTTCCGCATATCACTTCGTGAAGGACGAGTTCCAGAAGAACGCACCGGTAGACGCGGTGATCGTAGGAATCATAGACGAAGACGTGAATCTGTAAGGAAAGGAGGACGACATGAAGAGACTTGTAAGCGCGAAGGACGTCATCGCGGCGGCGGCACGGCACGAGGACATCTACGTGGACGAGAACACCATCGTGACCGCCCAGGCGAAAGACGTTGCGCGGGAGAACGGCGTGAGCATCACGTGCGGCCCGAAGCCCGAGGGGCATGCGGCATGCGAGAAGCCCGCGGCTAAACACGCTGCGGTTGAGTGCCACAAGGTTGACCTCACCAGCGAGGGCAAGGGCACCGAGCCCGCCCTTACCGCGGCCGAGCTCGAGCATCTTATAGCCGCCGCCTTCGAGAAGGGCATCTGGACCAAGGACGACATCGAGTCGCTCTTGGGGAAGAAAGAGTCGGCCATCGACCCGAACATCGTTCCGGTGGGGGTGTCTGGCCGTCACATCCACCTGTCCCAGCACGACCTTGAGACGCTGTTTGGCAAGGGTTACGAGCTGACAAAGGTGAAGGACCTCAGCCAGCCCGGTCAGTTCGCGGCAAAGGAGTGCGTCACCCTCGCGGGCCCGAAGGGCGTCATCCAGAAGGTGCGCGTGCTTGGCCCCGTTCGCTCTCAGACCCAGGTGGAGGTGCTCGCGGGCGACACGTTCAAGTTGGGCGTTGCGCAGGAGATCCGCCTCTCGGGACACCTCGAGGGAACTCCTGGCATTACCGTCATCGGCCCGAAGGGGACGGTCGTCCTCCCCGAGGGCGTGATGGTGGCAGCCCGCCACATCCACATGAGTCCGTCGCAGGCAGCGGAGCGCGGCTTCCACGACGGTCAGGTTGTGTCGCTCAAAATCTGCGGAGAGCGTGGCGGCATGCTCGACAACGTGATCGTGCGCGTCACCGAGACCGGAAACCTTGACTGTCACATAGACACGGAAGAGGCAAACGCGTTTCACCTCAAGACGGGCTCAAAGGTCCAGGTAGTTAGGTAGCAAGCTCAGATAGCAGGCAAGTCGACCCAGGGAGGAACAAGCATGGCAAGCACCACTGAGGCACTCGGCATGATCGAGACCAAGGGCATGATCGGATCCGTCGAGGCGGCGGACGCGATGGTCAAGGCGGCAAACGTCCGTCTCATCGGCAAGGAGCGCGTCGGCGGCGGCCTCGTGACCGTCTTCGTCCGCGGCGACGTGGGCGCCGTGAAGGCCGCGACCGACGCGGGCGCCGCCGCGGCGCAGCGCGTGGGCGAGCTGCTGAGCGTCCACGTGATCCCGCGCCCGGACGGAATGGTGGAGTCCATCCTGCCGCACGCCGCGGAGTAGCGAGCGTACCCGACTAGACACGAAGAGGCGGGGCAAAAGACCCGCGCATCCCAGGGAGGAACAAGCATGGCAAGCATGACAGAGGCACTCGGCATGATCGAGACCAAGGGCCTGATCGGCTCCGTCGAGGCGGCGGACGCGATGGTGAAGGCCGCGAACGTGAAGCTCGTGGGCAAGGAGCTCGTCGGAGGCGGCCTCGTGACCGTCTTCGTCCGCGGCGACGTGGGCGCCGTGAAGGCCGCGACCGACGCGGGCGCCGCCGCGGCGCAGCGCGTGGGCGAGCTGCTGAGCGTCCACGTGATCCCGCGCCCGGACGGAATGGTGGAGTCCATCCTGCCGCACGCCGCGGAGTAACCGCATGGCGGCGAAGAAGTCGGGGCAGGAGGGGGAGGGCGCCACGACGCCGATCCCCGGCACCCCTCGTAGCCGGGGCAAGGCTGTCGAGGGCGCCAAGGCTTCCGCATCGACCGGGGCCGCGAAGGCCCCGGCCACGGCCGGAGGCGAGAAGGGCGTTGCGAGCCACGTGAAGGCCGATGCCAAGAAGCCGAGCTCTTCTCGTCCCGCCGCGTCGCGAAAGGCGGAGGCAGCACGCTCCGAGGCCCCGAAGGATGCCGCGGGGAGTTCCGCGGAGGCCACCAAGAAGACAGAGACGGCGCCCGAGGGGAAGCACCTTGGCGCACAAAAGGGAAAGGCCGAGCCCGCGAAGGCCGCGCCTGCCATGAACAAGGAGGTAACTGCGATGTCGAACACCACTGAGGCACTCGGCATGATCGAGACCAAGGGCCTGATCGGCTCCGTCGAGGCGGCGGATGCGATGGTGAAGGCCGCGAACGTGAAGCTCGTGGGCAAGGAGCTCGTCGGAGGCGGCCTCGTGACCGTCTTCGTCCGCGGCGACGTGGGCGCCGTGAAGGCCGCGACCGACGCGGGCGCCGCCGCGGCGCAGCGCGTGGGCGAGCTGCTGAGCGTCCACGTGATCCCGCGCCCGGACGGAATGGTGGAGTCCATCCTGCCGCACGCCGAGTAGCGAGGCGCAGCGCACCCATTCGTCAGCTAGTCGGAAAGAGGCATCATGCAGGAATTCGATTACGATCTTCAGAGCATCCAGGCCGCCCGCGACCTTGCGCGCAAGGGCCAGGTTGCCGCGAACCAGATTGCAAACTACAGCGTCGAGCAGATCGACCGCATCCTTCGCGCCATGGTCGAGGTTGCCGAGAAGAACGCGAAGCAGCTTGCCGAGATGGCCGTCGAGGAGACGACCTTCGGCAACGTCCACGACAAGATCTACAAGAACCATATGGCCTCCGGCCTGCTTTACGAGCAGATCAAGGACGCGAAGACCATCGGCGTCATCGATGTGGACGAGAAGAAGCAGGTCATCACGATAGCGGAGCCGGTCGGTCTTGTGATGGGCATCGTCCCCTCCACCAACCCCACCTCGACGGTGCTCTACAAGTCGATGATCGCGCTTAAGTCTCGCAACGCCATCGTCTTCTCCCCGCACCCGAAGGCCGCCAAGTGCACGAACCTTGCCATCAAGCTCATGAATGACGCCGCCGTTGCCGCGGGAGCCCCCGAGAACGTCATTCAGGGCGTGAGCCTGGCGACGATTGCCGCGACGAACGAGCTCATGCACGCGCCCGAGGTCAAGATGATCATCGCGACCGGTGGTCCCGGCATGGTGAAGGCAGCCTACAGCTCCGGCAAGCCCGCGCTGGGCGTCGGCGCCGGCAACTCGCCCTCGTACATCGAGCGCACCGCGAACGTGCATGACGCGGTTCGCCAGATCATGGCGTCCAAGACGTTCGACAACGGCACCATCTGCGCCTCCGAGCAGAGCGTCATCTGCGAGACCTGCAACCACGACGAGGTCGTCGCGGAGTTCAAGAGCCAGGGCGGCTACTTCATGTCGGAGGAGGAGTGCAAGAAGGTCTGCAAGATCCTGTTCCGCAACGGCCACTCCATGAGTCCAAACTTCGTGGGCCACGCCGCCCTCGACATCGCAAAGGCTGCCGGCATCTGCGTCCCCGCAGACACGAAGGTGCTCATCGGCGAGCAGCATGGCGTCGGTCCCGAGTGGCCGCTCTCTTACGAGAAGCTCACGACCGTCCTGGGCTTCTACACCGTCGCCGACTGGCATGAGGCGTGCGACCTGTCCATCGCGCTGCTCCAGAACGGCATCGGCCACACGATGAACATCCACACGGAGGACAAGGAGATCGTCCGCAAGTTCTCCGTCAAGCCCGCCTCGCGCATCCTCATCAACACCGGCGGAACCCAGGGTGGCACCGGCCTCTCCACGGGTCTGGACGTCGCGCTGACCCTTGGCTGCGGCACCTGGGGCGGAAGCTCCGTTTCCGAGAACGTTGGTCCGCAGCACCTCATCAACGTGAAGCGCGTCGCCAACGGCATCATCGAGCCGGACATGGTCGCCGCCGCCGACGAGACGTTCGCGAAGTGGCACCCTGAGCTCGCGGCCGAGTACGGCTGCACGTCGCACGCGACCTGCGGCTGCGCCGCGACGTCCTGCGGCGAGAGCGCCAAGAGCGACCTGGGAATCGACATGCCCGTGGGTCACGGCGTAAGCGGCATCAGCTACTCCGTCGGCTGCAACAGCTGCGGTGGTCACGCGGAGCCGGAGTCGCAGGAGCGCAAGGGCGACACCATCGACGCGGCCGAGCTCAAGAAGATGGTCAACGAGCTGGTGGCCGCTTTCCGCGGCGAGTAGTACCGCGGTACGGCATGTGTCCGCACTTCTCTTAACTAGTCAAGGAGCTTAGTCATGAACGAGGCATTGGGAATGGTCGAGACCGTCGGCTGCGTGGGCGCAGTCGAGGCCAGCGATGCCATGGTGAAGGCCGCCGAGGTTACTCTGGTGGGCAAGGTCAACGTGGGTGGCGGCATCGTCACCACCTTCGTGCGCGGTGACGTGGCAGCCGTGAAGGCCGCGACAGACGCCGGGGCTGCCGCGGCCGAGCGCGTGGGCGAGCTTCGCTCCGTCCACGTGATCCCGCGCCCGCATACGGACGTCGAGAAGATCGTTCCCCACCAGACGGCGTAGCGCGTTGGAGCTCGGGGCGTTCTACAGCGAGCTCGACCGCCTGTACGGCGAGCCGGGGGCTGACGTCGAGGGCTTCCTGAGGGAGGCCCTGCGGCGCGCCCGGCTCGCCGGGGATATGCGCGGTGTCGCGTCCGTCGCGAACGAGCTGGGCAGCGTACTGAGGCTGCGCGGGGATCTTCGCGAGTCGGAGGAGCTGTACGACGAGGTGCTGCGCATGCTCGAGATAACGGGTGCGGACGACCGAGACGTGGCGCGGGCGGTCGTGAACCTGGGTGACGTGTATGTTGCGCAGGGGAGGAACGTCTCCGCGATCGAGGCGTTCGACCGCGCGGAGCGGATGCTCGGTGATGATGACGCGCTGGAGCTGAGCGCGATTTGCAACAACCGGAGTAGCGCCTACCGGGCCCTCGGGCGGTTCTCGGACGCCAGGGCCGACCTGCGGCGCGCAGGTCGGCTGTTGGATGCGGTGCCAGGCTCCGAGGGCAGACGCGCGACGAACGCAATCAATCTCGCGCAGGTGCTGACCGACGAGGGGAGGATCTGGGAGGCGGCGGAGGTCATCGCTGCGGCCCTTGTCACGTACGAGACGCTGGGCGGCGGCCGTGACGTCCATCGCCCCCATGCCCTCGCGACGGCGGCGCGCATCGCGTATCTGCGCGGAGACTATGCAGCGGCAGAGGCGCACTACCTCAAGGCCGCGGAGGTCCTGCGCGACAAGCTGGGCGACGCGCCGAATGCGGACGCGCTCGAGCGGCGGGCGGGGGAGATGCACGCCCTGAGGTAGGGGCGTGGCATCGGCGCGATGGCATAACGAGACGTAGGCGACACGAAGGCGAGGTGCGACATGAGGGGCATGGAGCTGGCCAAGAGGTACTTCGGGACGTTCGGCCCCGTGCTCGTGTCCGGGCTTCCGTACTCCGTCGAGTCGCGCCTCGCCTTTGGTCTCGTCGGGCCGGGCTCGGAGTGCCTGGGCTTCGACGACGACATCTCGCGCGACCACGACTTCGGTCCCGGGTTCTGCGTGTGGGTCCCAGCCGACCTGTGGGATACATACGGCAGCGAGCTCGCGCGCAGGTACGCGACGTTGCCGGGCGAGTTTCTGGGCGAGAGGCGCAAGGAGAGCGAGCTCGCGGGCCAGCGCGTGGGCGTGTTCTGCACGGAGTCGTTCTACCGCACGTACACGGGGCTCGGGCGCGTCCCGCAGGGCGTGGCCGAGTGGCTGCGAATTCCCGAGCAGCTGCTTGCCATCGTGTGCGGCGGCGAGGTCTTTCGGGACCCAAGCGGCCAGTTCACACGTGTGCGCGAGGCGTACCAGGGCTTCTACCCCGAGCTCGTCGTGCGCAAGAAGCTGGCTGCGGACATGGCGGTCATGGCGCAGTCTGGCCAGTACAACCTGGGTCGCTGCCTCGTGCGGCGCGACCTCGTCGCGGCGGACGTGGCGCGCGGGGAGTTCCTGTGCGCCACCATGGCAGCGCTGCACCTGCTTTCGCGCACGTACATGCCGTTCTACAAGTGGTCGTTCAGGTCGCTTCGCGAGAGCGCGCACGTGCCGGCGCCCGTCTGCGACGTGGTGCGCAGGATCGCGGAGGCCCCCGTCGCAAAGGTTTCTTGTGAAGACGTGGAACTACTGTGCTCGGTCGTTCTGCGTGCCGCTCTTGCGCTAGGCTGGGCTGCTTCGGAGTCGGACTTCCTTCTGGACGCGGCCACGTCCATGTGGAGGGGGATTCCGAACGAGTATCTCCGCAGCCGTCCGTTGAACGAGGGGGCGTTTTCCCATGGCATGTAGCAGGTGCGGGTGCGCCGCGTGCGCCGGAACCGGTGACGCGAGGAGACCGTCGTACGGCCGCAGGCTCGAGCGCCGCGGCGACGTGAAGAGGTTCTTCTCTCTTTCGGCCGTGCAGGGCATCGCGGCGGAGCGCGGCGTAAGGGGAGACCTGCTCGAGGAGCTCGAGCGTGTCGTCGCCTTGGAGTGGGAGCAGTTCGACGCCGTCCTTGGCTTACATGGCCGAGCGGGCTGCCAGGATGACCTCAGGCGCTTCTCGGCGTATCGCTGCGCACAGTACCTCGCGTTTCCCCACGGGCTCATACCGCGGGTGCTCGCGGAGCTCGAGCAGGCGGAGCTCAGCGGCAGGAACCTGGTGGAGGAGAAGTACGCGCGCATGATGGCCGCGACCGATTCCTCTGAGTTCAACAGGACGTGGGCGAACGCCTTGCCCTTGACATCACCCGTGAAGAGGGGCGCCCTCCGCCAGCTGCGCAAGCTGCTGGCGCCTGTGCTTGCGCAGGCGGCGCGCGAGCTTCCCCAGGCACACCGCCATGCGCGTCCGGACGTGTCGTCGGCCGGCACGGTCTCGGCGCTGGACTACTTTCTGGCGGAGCTCGAGGGCTACTCGCTTTCGACGATCTTCTACCTTCGTGACGAGCTTGCGCGTCCGGGGACCGGGGCGAACCCGATTGAGTCGAGTTACGTTCTGGCCGCGAGGCTTCTTGAGGCAACGGAGGTTGGTGCATGAACGCAAGCGAGCGCGCACGCAGGTGCGGACTGTACCAGATAGGCGAGGTCAGCAAGATCGGGGGCATATCGCAGCGCACGCTGCGTCACTACGACGAGCTGGGACTCATGCAGCCCGACCTGGTGGGAGACAACGGCTACCGCTATTACAGCCTGCAGACCATGCTGAAGATCCCCGTCATCAACTACCTCAAGATGATGGGACTCTCCCTGGAGGAGATTGCCTCCATGATGCAGCACTCCAGCCTTGGGCAGGCGCGCAAGTTCCTGTCCAAGCACCTTGCGGAGTGTGACGAGCAGGCGCGGCTCCTGGCCGAGAAGCGCGAGGCCATCGTGGAGTGGAGCGAGCTCGTGGAGGAGGCGAACATGGTGCTGCGCGTGAGGCCCAAGAACGTGAACGTGAAGTACCTGCCGCGTCAGGAGCTCCTGGGCCTCCAGACCAGGTTCTCGGGCAGCTTCGCGGAGTCTATCGTGAGCCTGGAGTTCGCATCGTACGTACAGGACATCGACAACGCGATTGCCGGACCCGTCATCTTGCGCTTCCCCTCGGTGGAAGATGCCGTCGCCGCGGCGGCGGACGGCTCGGAGTGCGACGTGTGGCTGCTGCAGAAGCCCATCAGGCCCATCAATCCCAATGACGCGTTCGTTTGCCCCGAGGGCATGTACCTCTCCACGTACCACGTGGGTGCGTTCGAGGAGTTGGGAGAGGCGTACAGCCGCCTGACTGAATTCGCGAACGACAACGGTTACAAGGTCGCGGGTCCGGCGATAGAGCGCTTCGTCTCGGATTACTGGACCACGTACAACTCGGACCTCTTTGTCGCGGAGGTCCTCCTGTTAACGGAAACGGAGTAAAAAGATGAACCAGTTCTCTCTCAAGGCAAAGCTGTTCTTCGGCCCGCAGGCGGTGGAGCACCTTTCTTCCCTTGCGTGTACTAACGTTCTCGTTGTGACGGACGGCTTTCTGCAGGAGTCCGGCATGGTCAGCAAGATGACACAGTATCTGCCGTCCGGTGCGCACGTGAGCGTGTATTCCAACGTGCGTCCCGATCCCAGCCAGGAGCTGGTGGACGCCGGCGTCGAGATGATCTTCGGTGTCAAGCCCGACGTGGTCATCGCGTTCGGAGGCGGCTCCTGCATCGACGCGACGAAGGCCATCCTGTACTTTGCGGGACAGAAGGGCCTCGCCCACCCGTACTTCCTGGCCATTCCGACGACGGCCGGCACCGGCTCCGAGGTCACGAACTTCGCGGTCATTACGCGCGGCGACACGAAGGTCGCCCTCATCGACGACGCGCTCGCGCCGGACGGGGCGCTCCTGGATGCCAGCTTCACGCGCTCCGTCCCACCCAAGATCACGGCCGACACCGGCATGGACGTCCTGACGCACGCCCTCGAGGCCTACGTGAGCAACCAGGCGACCACCTTCACGGACGCGCTTGCCGTCAAGGCGCTGCGCGTCGTGTTCGAGGACCTTCCCGTCGTCTTCCACGATGGCGACGCCATGCGCGCACGCGGCCGCATGGCCGAGGCCTCATGCGTGGCGGGTATCGCGTTCACCAACGCCGGGCTCGGCATCAACCACAGCCTGGCGCACGCCCTTGGTGGTCGCTTCCACGTTGCCCATGGCAGGCTGAACGCCATTCTGCTGCCGTACGTGATGCGCTTCCACATGGCTGACTCAAAGTATCGCGAGCCGTACGAGCGCTGCGCCCGCGAGCTTGGCATGGCGGACGCGGAGGACCTGCTGCGCCACGTGATTGACCTGCGAGCCGAGCTGGGGGTCGAGGATCGTCTGGCAGACCTTGGCAGCATCGACGCCAGCGCGTTCGAGGAGCACGTGGGCGACATGGCCGAGGCCGCGCTTGGCGACCGCTGCACCCCGACGAATCCCCGTCCCGTCTCGCGGCAGGACCTCGTCAACCTCTATCGCGATGCCTACAACGGCTAGCTAGAGATACCGCCCCTAGCCTCTCTTCCCTGGGCTCGCATGGGGCGGCGGCGAGGGCGGCTGTCCTTCTCGCCTGCGGGCTTGGCCCGATGCGAGAGGGCGGCCGCCCACCGATTCGCTGCTTGACACTCACGGTGCGTGAGCACCTACAAAGGAGTACGAAAGACATTTGCATGATGTGCGCCGGGGGCGGGGGAGAAGAGCCGCCGCCGTACGAAGGCTGTGGGAGTGGACATGGAACAGGACCAGATTCGCGTCGTTCAGGAGACCGTCTCGGGCAAGGAGATCACCCTCGCCCACGTCATAGGCGGACCCGAGCCCATCATCTATACGAAGCTTGGTCTGAACCCGTCCGTGGACTACGGTTCCAGCGCACTTGGCATCATGAACATCACGCCGCCGGAGTCCGCGGTCATCGCGTCGGACATCGCCATCAAGAGCGCGGATGTCTACCTGGGGTTCGCGGACCGCTTCACCGGCACCATGATCATCAGCGGGGAAATCGCGGATGTCACGACGGCCATCAAGGAGGTCGTCGAGTTCTTCCACGACACGCTGGGATACGTTACCTGCAAGGTTACGAAGCGCTAGGCACGCCATGGCAAGGCAGAGGGTCACGAGGCAGCAGTTCTTCGACGAGGTGTTCCACGGCAGTGTGCCGCGAGACGAGAACGGCGAAATCCGCATCACGCGCGTGCGCGTTCCCGGACGCGAGGTGGACCTCGCGCACGTGATGGGGACGTCCGCGCGCCGCACGTGCGAGACGCTTGGTTTGGACATCGGCACGCATGAGGGCGAAGACCACACTGGCGAGGCATTGGGCTTCATGCGCTTCACGCCGTGGGAGGCCGTCGTGGTGGCGGCGGACATCGCCGTGAAGCACGGGTCGGTCGAGCTGGGATTCATGGACCGGTTCAACGGATCGCTCATACTGTGCGGGCAGATAGCCGAGATAGAGAGCGCGGAGCAAGAGATTCTGGATTACTTCGACCACGAGCTCGACTTTCATGTGTGCAAGATGACTCGCAGGTAGGTGGGTATGAAGCGACTGTTTCTGATGGGCAGGAGCGAGGCGGGCAAGACCTCGCTCACACAGGCCCTGCGCGGCGAGAAGCTGCACTATCACAAGACGCAGTACACCTACGCCGACGGTGACACCATCGACACGCCGGGCGAGTACTCCGAGTCGAAGCAGGTGGGCGTCGGGCTCGCGTGCTTCTCGTTCGAGTCGGACGTCGTGGCGATTCTCATCGCGGCGAATGAGCCGTTCACGGTGTTCGCGCCCAACTGCAACGCGTTTCTTAACCGACCGCTCATCGGCATCATCACCAAGATCAACGAGCCGAACGCGAACGTTCCCATGGTGCGCCAGTGGTTGGAGGAGTGCCGCTGCGAGCGCATCTTCCTGGTGGACAACGCGACGGGGGAGGGCATCCCGGAGCTGCGGGCCTACCTCGAAGAGGACATCCCCTCCATCTCGCTCGAGGAGGCGAAGGCCCGCCAGCGCCGTGGCCTTACGGACTGGGAGAGCGCCTCGCGCCCGACCTTCGCTACGGGCGCCTGAGGACCACGTATGCGTTGAGGTCTCCGGAGCGCCCGTCCGAGGCGAACCTCGCCACGGGACGAGCGACTCCGCCCAGGTCGGAAAGCAGCTCGTCCACCTCTGCATCGTCGAAGCTGTGGCAGTAGCGCCACGCTCCGGGCGCGCCCTGCCATCCAAGCAGGTAGTCGCTCGTGCCTAGGTCCCCTTTGGACATGCCCAGCGCCGCCAGGGCCTCGTGGGTCGTCGCATTCGCCTTCGTGGCAAACCGCTCGTCCGACATGAACCTCCAGAACGATACGCAGCACATACCGCCCGGACGCGTCGCCGCAAGCATCGCGCGAAGCAGGGCGAGACGCGCCGCGTGCGTCGGGACGTGGTGGAGAAACCCAAAGGCAACCGACAGGTCCGCCTTCGCGTGCCCCGTCGCCGCGCCGCCCCACGCCCGCGCAATGGCAGTGCCCAGCTCGTCTTGCAAGTCTCCTGCCAGAAGGGCGTCCACGATGTCCAGGCGCCGTAGGCTCACGTCCCACGTACTCGGAAGCGATGCACCCGCGGCGAGCTCTGGGCAGTCGTCCGTTCCCAGGTAGGAGACGCCCTCGAGGCCGGCATCCGCAAGGAACCGCGCGAAGCGCAGGTTTCCGCACGCAAGGTCAAGCACGTGACACGTCGTTTCGCACGGGGCCGAATGCAAGTCCGTGGCGGCGCCCTCCCTACGCCCGAACTCTTCCAGGCAGCGCTGCCAGCCAGGCCAACCCGACCGCCTTGTCTGCGAGAACGATGTGGCGTTCTCGCGATAGAACCGCGCGTTCAGCGCGTTCATGCGTCGTGCCACGTCGATTCCCATGTCGCGGTGCGCGCCGTCCTCTTGCAGCTGCATGGAGCCTCTCCAGTCGTGCCGCCGTCCTTCTCGCCCATAGCGGCGTTTTCCTTTGCCCCCCCGCACGGACACGTGTCGCGGGTATGCACGCTAAAGGTTACCGCAAGGCTTGTGCCTGCGTCGCCGCGCGATGGTCACAGCATGGGCGTCTCGTCGCAACGGACGCGTCACGTCCTCGCAATGTGCGCAGGCCATCATCTGTGTGCCTTACACCATCGGCGTTAGGGG
This sequence comes from Parafannyhessea umbonata, assembly GCF_900105025.1. GTDB lineage: Bacteria > Actinomycetota > Coriobacteriia > Coriobacteriales > Atopobiaceae > Parafannyhessea > Parafannyhessea umbonata. The sequence continues at coordinate 189,558 of NZ_LT629759.1, forward strand.
GATACATGAGTGCCGCAGACACTGGGTTCATGCTCATTTGCGCTGCTCTGGTGCTGTTTATGACACCTGGGCTCGCGTTCTTCTATGGGGGCCTTGGCAGGCGCAAGAACGTGGTCAACAACATCCTCGCGTCCGTGTGCACCATTGGGCTTGAGACCGTGCTGTGGGTCGTCGTGGGCTTCTCGCTCGCGTTCGGGCAGGACCATGGAGGCATCATCGGCGGTCTCGAGTACGTGATGATGAACGGCGTCGGTGCCGCGAAAGCGGGACCGTATGCACCCAGCATCCCGTTTCTTGCATATGCCCTGTTCCAGATGATGTTCGCCATCATCACCCCGGCGCTCGTCACGGGTGCCGTCGCCGGGCGCATGCGCTTCAAGTCGCTCGTACTGTTCGTGCTGTTCTGGACGTTCGTGGTGTACTATCCCGTCGCCCACATGGTATGGGGTCAGGGCGGTGCGCTCGCGGCGATCGGCTCTGTCGACTTTGCGGGAGGCAACGTGGTCCACATTAGCTCCGGCGTATCCGGCCTGGTGCTCTGCATTGTCCTGGGTAGGCGCATCGGGTATAAGAATGTGAACTACAGAGTCCATAACGTGCCGCTGGTGGCAATCGGAGCGACCATGCTCCTGCTTGGTTGGTTCGGCTTCAATGCCGGCAGCGCGCTCGCGGCAAACGGGCTCGCGGTGCACGCATTCGCCACGACGGCCCTCTCGTGCGCCGCCGCGGAGCTCTCGTGGATGATGATGGATGTCATTCTCTCCAAGAAGCCCACCCTCGTGGGGGCCTGCACAGGGCTCGTAATCGGGCTCGTTGCCATCACGCCCGGCTGCGGCTTCGTCGCGCTGTGGGCGGCGATTCCCATCGGGTTCGTGGGCAGCGTCATCTGCTATCTCACATGCTCGCGCATGAAGCTGCGCTTCGGCTACGACGATGCGCTCGACGCGTTTGGCTGTCACGGCATCGGCGGCATCTGGGGAGGCGTCGCGACCGGCCTCTTCGCGAGCAAGGCGGTCAATCCGGCGCTGCGCTGGGACGGCTTGCTGTACGGAAGCGCAAGCCTCTTCGGCGCGCAGCTGCTCTCCATCGTCGTCACCATTGCCTGGGCCATCGCCGGTACGTTCGTCTGCGTCGCCATCGTGCGCGCATGCTGCGGCGGACGCCTGCGCGTGAGCGAGCACGAGGAGCGCGTCGGCCTCGACGTGTCGGAGCACGGCGAGCGCGCCTACCCCTCGTTCGCGGGTCTTGACGACTAGTGCGACCAGGTGCAGATTGGGCGTAACCCAAGGGAGGACACAACATGATCAAGGTTGAGGCGATAGTAAGGGAAGAGCGACTCGAGGACGTGAAAGAGGCCCTGCGAGAGATCGACGTGCGCGGAATCACTGTCAGCCAGGTCATGGGCTGTGGTACGCAGCTCGGCTACACGCATGTTGTCCGTGGCAGCAAGGTCTCGATGAACATGTTGCCCAAGGTGAAGTTCGAGATAGTGGTCTCCAACGAGGACTGGGCACAGCGAGCGACGAACGCCATCGTGAAGGCGGCGCGGACGGGCGAGCCCGGAGACGGCAAGGTGTTCTGGTACCCCGTGGCCCGTGCCGTCAGGATACGCACGGGCGAGAGGGACATGGAGGCCATCACCCCCGCACCTTCGCAGGCGGAGGGGGAGCTGTAACCAGAGACATCAGAAAAGCCGCCGGCTTTTGCAGCGAATTTCACTCGATAGGCGTGGCGCAAAAGGGAAGGGGGCCGCGGCACATGTGCCGCGGCCCCCTTCGAACATCAGGCGTGCTTTGCCTCTCGGGCGATCCTAGCCGAAGTAGCGCTTCAGCAGACCGGCGAAGGCCTTGCCGTGGCGAGCCTCGTCACGTGCCATCTCATGGACGGTGTCGTGGATGGCATCGAGGTTTGCGGCCTTGGCGCGCTTGGCAAGGTCGAACTTGCCGGCGGTGGCGCCGTTCTCGGCCTCGACGCGCATCTCGAGGTTCTTCTTGGTGGAGTCGGTCACGACCTCGCCGAGCAGTTCGGCGAAGCGAGAGGCGTGGTCGGCCTCCTCGAAGGCTGCCTGACGGTAGTACATGCCGACCTCGGGATAACCCTCGCGCATGGCGACGCGGCTCATTGCGAGGTACATGCCGACCTCGGAGCACTCGCCGTTGAAGTTGGCGCGCAGGTCCTCGATGATGTCCTCAGAGACGCCCTCGGCCTTGCCGACGCCCACGACGTGCTCGGCGGCCCAGGTCAGCTCTCCCTCCTGCTTGGTGAAGCGGTCACCGGGGCAACCGCACTGGGGGCACTTGTAGTCGGCGGGCAGCTCGTCGCCGTCGAACTCCTCAACGTAACCGCAAACGGGGCAAACAAACTTCATGTTGGTTCCTCTCCCTAGGTCTGACGTTTTGTCTGTTGCGTTCTTAACAACAACGATTATCATTATGGACAGACGAGGGGTCGTGTCAACGGCAAATCGAAAGTTTTTTGGGAGTCGGTGATGGAAGAGAGAAGAATGCGATTGAGCGCCCCCGTGCGGCGCAACACGAGGCAGCGCCAGATGGTTCTGGAGGAGGTTCGCTCTCGTTGCGACCATCCCACCGCAGAGCAGATATACCAAAGCGTCCACGAACGTGACCCACGCGTAAGCCAGGCGACTGTCTACCGCAATCTTCATCTGCTTGCAGAGGAGGGGGAGATTCTCTCCATCAAGGCCCCGGGCGTCGAGCACTTCGACCTGCGAAGGGACGTTCATCCCCATATGGTTTGCACCCGGTGCGGCTCGGTGGTGGACGTGCCGCTTCCGTTGGGTGACACAGGCCTCGATGGGCGAGCGGCAGATGCGACCGGCTGGAAGGTCCTAGACCATGCGGTATTATTCCGCGGTATCTGCCCCGCGTGCCTGAAGCGAGAACGTGACAACAAAATGGCCTCGTGAGCGCGCCCGCATGCGTTCGCGCTGCCATGGGTATCATGTGACGGTAAACCTCGACGGAAGGAAACCGCCATGCAAGCCAGGTTCGTGCATCGCTGCACCCACGTAATCGACAAGCAGAGGACCATCGAGTTCTACGAGAAGGCGCTCGGCTTTCACGTGGTAAGGGAGAGCGGTCCGGCGGATGGCTCGTGGACGAACACGTTCATGGAAAGCGACGCGTGCCCGTTCCAGCTTGAGCTCACGTGGAACCGAGGACGAACCGAGCCGTATGACAACGGCGGCCGGGACCAGCACATCGCGTTCGTCGTGGATGATTTCGATGCCTATCACGAGCTGCACAGGCAGATGGGGTGCATCGACTACGAGAACGTGGCGATGGGACTCTACTTCATCTGCGACCCGGAGGGCCAGCGCATCGAGATTCTGCCGGAGAAGCGCTAGCATCGCCAGCCCGCCGCCATGTCGCCACCGCGTTGTGGACGTGCGTGGTGACATGGTGCTGTGGGCATATAATTGCGACCTATGGAAGAACTGCTGACCGACATACTGGACGAGCTTCGACGCCTGCCTGACAAACCAGGCGAGGGCGCGCTCGGACCGCTTGAGCTTGACCGGATAGTCCGTAGGCACAACCGCGGCATCAGCAACAACTCGAAGCATCTATCGAAGCGCTACATTCTGCCTTTCTACCTACGCGTGAAGCAGGAGGACCCCGCCCGCTGGAAGGGGTGGGCCGTGGACCCTGGGTTGGAGCGGCGCCTACTGCGCACGCTTCGCATGAAGCCGCGTCGCACGGCATCTGGCGTGGCTACGATTACGGTGCTCACTCGTCCGCAGCCGTGCTCCAGCAACTGCGTGTATTGTCCCAACGACCTGCGCATGCCGAAGAGCTACCTCTCCAACGAACCCGCCTGCCAGCGTGCCGAGCAAAACTTCTTTGATCCATACCTGCAGGTTATGACTCGCCTTACGGCCCTGTACCAGATGGGACACTCCGTGGACAAGGTCGAGCTCATCGTGCTTGGGGGCACGTGGAGCGACTATCCGCGCAGCTACCAGCTCTGGTTCATTCGCGAGCTCTTTCGTGCCCTCAACGACTGGCCCGTCCCCGAGGATGTTCTTGCCCTGCGGCAGTCCCATTACCGCAACCTCGGCATCAGCAACGACCCGCAAGAGATCGCGCGATTCGTGGCGCCAGAGCAGCGTCTTGTCAACGCGGGGCTCGAGTCCTACAACCAGGGGTTTGCGAGGCTGTATGGTGAGGTTCCTACGGACGAAGACCCTTGGGGCGAGAAGAGCGAGCGCTTCCGGCAGGCACAGAGCATTATGCAAGCGACCGAAGAGGAGCTCGCGGCAGAGCAGGCGAGAAACGAGACGGCCGCGCATCGCGTCGTTGGACTGGTCATCGAGACGCGTCCCGATACCATCACGCCAGAGAGCCTCACGCTTTTCAGGCGCCTTGGCTGCACCAAGATACAGATTGGAATCCAGTCCACGCGTCAGGAGATCCTGGACGCAAACCATCGCGCAACGACGATCGCCCAGGTGAAGAGGGCCTTCTCTCTCATAAGGCTCTTTGGGTTCAAGATTCATGCGCACCTCATGGTCAACCTTCTGGGCTCTACGCCGCGGGAGGACAAGGCCGACTTCAAGACGTTCGTGTGCGACCCGGGCTTCCTGCCGGATGAGGTCAAGCTCTATCCATGCGCCCTCGTGGCGGGCACGCGGTTGGTTCCGCGTTACCATTCGGGGGAGTGGCGTCCCTACACGGAGGAGGAGCTCTTGGACGTCCTCGTTGCCGACACGCTTGCGACGCCTCCTTACATGCGCATTAGCAGGATGATTCGCGACATCGGCGCGGATGACATTCTTGTGGGCAACAAGAAGACGAACCTTCGCCAGATGGTGGAGGGACGCATACGTGAGCTCGGCGCTGCGGGACGAGTACGCGACATCCGCTTCAGGGAGATAGCGCGTTCCGAGGTGGACCTGGGGACGCTTTCTATTGACGACGTTTGCTACCAGACAACCGTCACGTGCGAGCACTTCCTCCAATGGGTAACGCCGGACGGCCGCATAGCGGGATTCCTCAGGCTGTCGCTTCCGAAGTGGGATGCTCTGCAGAGTGGTGTGACGGACGTGCGCGCAAGCGAGCTCCCCACGCACCCGGGGATGCCATGATCCGTGAGGTGCATGTGTACGGACAGGCTGCCCACCTGGGGAAGGCGGACTCCTCCTCCCAGCACCAGGGGCTTGGTCGCGGACTCGTGCGTCGTGCGTGCGATATCGCTCGCGAGGAGGGCTACACGCGCATACACGTGATCAGCTCCGTGGGAACTCGCGAGTATTATCGCAAGCTGGGTTTCGTGGATGCAGGACTGTACCAGAGCATGAAGCTTTAGCAGGCAGAGCACTACGATCACCCCTTCTGCCCGCCATGCCGTGAGGTGCTACATAGGCGGGTGCGCCGAATTGCGGATGGTCTGGCAAGTGTGGACACTCTAGCACAAATAGCAGAACAGGTGTTCGTAATAAGTAAGAATAAAGCCAAGCTAAGGCCTGCGGGCGAGAAGGACGCGTCCTTCTCGCCCGCGGCGTGTTTCTGGTAGCACGATTGTCGTGCGACGCAAATCTCTGGGTTGCGTGCGCGGCATCGCTGCGCTGCGCGTGGCACTGGCGTGATGCCGATGCGGCGGCTAGACGATATGTAGAGTGATCGGGACCTCACTCTGTAAAGCAGTGGCCATCGAGTGGCAGCGTGGGTTAGGCTCGGTCTTGAAGGAGTCCGGCTTACCACATTCACAGGAGGTCCCGACCATGTTGTACTCTACCAGCATCGGCCTTGACGTGCACGCCCGTTCCATCAGCGCCGCGGCGTTCGTCTTCGAGACGGGCGAGGTCGTGCAGCGCACGTTCGGCTACGACCCCGACGCGGTCGCCGCCTGGGCGGCCTCGCTGCCGCAGCCCGCGGGCTGCCTCTACGAGAGCGGCCCCACGGGCTTCGACCTGCAGAGGAGGCTCGTCGCCCTCGGGCTGCCCTGCCACGTGGGCGCCGTCTCGAAGATGGTGCGGCCCTCGGGCGACCGCGTCAAGACCGACAGGAGGGACGCCCTTTTCCTCTCGAGGCTGCTGGCCGTGGGAGAGTTCGTCGAGTGCGCCCCTCCCACGCCGGCCATGGAGGCGGCGCGCGACCTGTCCCGCGCCCGCGAGGACGCGCGCGAGGCGCTGATGAGGGCGCGCCACCAGCTGTCGAAGTTCCTGCTCAGGAAGGGCCACGTGTGGCCGAAGGGCAGGTCCACGTGGACCAGGGCGCACCGCGAGTGGCTGCGCTCCATCGAGCTCGACGACCCGTGCGAGCGGCTCGTGCTCGAGGAGTACGTCGCGCAGGTCAGGGAGTGCGAGGAGCGCCGCGACCGCCTCGACTCGGCCATCGCCGAGAGGTCCGGCGCCGACGACCTCGCCGGCGTCACCTCCAGGCTCCGCGCCCTGCGCGGCGTCTCGACCGTCACCGCCTTCGGGATCGCCGTCGAGATCGGCGACTTCTCCCGCTTCGCCAGCCCCAGGGCGCTCATGTCCTACGTCGGCCTCGTGCCGTCGGAGTCGTCGTCGGGCGAGACGACCTCGAGGGGCGGGATCACCAAGACCGGCAACTCGCACGTCAGGCGGCTCCTCGTCGAGGCCGCCTGGCACCACGCCAGGCCCCTGTCGCCGGCCTCCGAGACCGACGTGGCCTCGTCGGCGGGGCTCCCGGCGGAGGCGGCGGGGATTGCGGCGCGGGCCAACCGCAGGCTGCACCGCAGGTACCTCGACCTAAGGGCGAAGGGGAAGGGCGCCAACGTCACCAACGTCGCCGTCGCCCGCGAGCTCGTCGGGTTCTGCTGGGCGCTCGCCCTCTGCGGGTGAGCCGCCGAGCCGCGAAACCACCCTCCCGCACGCGCGGCGCGGCCGAGGCGCGTGGGGCACCCCGCGATTCGACTATGCGCAGCGAGGCCGGGCCTCGCCACGCGCGACCCTAGACCAGCGGAGCTCCCCAGCCGAAGCGTCGGAATGCGTTAGCCAACACGCGGATATCAGACTTGCAGTCGTGCGTCGAACCAGACACGCCCTGGGCGCCGTCGCGCGGGAGGTGGCCATAGAAAAAGGTGGGCCGGTCCCCGAGAAGTCGGAGGCTGGCCCACCTTTGCCACTTGACAAGTCTATCTACATATCAGTCTGCCACGAGGACGTGCTCGACGTAACCCACGTACATGGTGTGGTAGTTGCCGGCGTCCGCGCCGGAGTAGTTGCGGGGCTCGACCTCGGGGTCGCAGATGCCCTCCGGCGCGAGCGGGCCGACGTACGCCTTGCGGCACACCAGGATCACGCGCGCCTGGTCGATCACCGGCGTGCCATCTACCAGCGACTGCGTGAGGTCCGTCTTCGCGAGCTTGTCGCCGTCGCGTCCAGACACCTTGCCCAGGACGCCCAGCGCGGGACGCTCCGTTCCGTCGAACAGGTTGACGGAGAACGTGTCGCTGCCATCCAGGAACTGCTTGGTGTAGCGGCTCTGGCGCACGTACGCGGTCGCGACGGGCTTGTTCCACAGGGTGCCGAGGCCGCCCCAGCTGATGGTCATGCAGTTGGACGCCGCATCGTCGCCGGCCGCCAGAAGCGCCCAGCCCCGGTCGAACGCGTCAAAGGGCCTGAGCGTGAGCTCATGCGCGTCTACCTCGTGAAATGCCATGTTCTCCTCCTTGTGCCTGGGCCCGTGCGGGGGGCGGTTTCATCTGGCATTACTGTACCCGCTTTTTGGCTGGCGCGGCGGGGTTGCGACGTGCGGCATACAATGGGCAGGTGCCGCGGGGCCGCCGTGGCAAAGCGGGGGAGGCCGACATGACGTTTGACGAGGTAAGGCGCGACATCCTAAGGTTTCGCGACGAGCGCGACTGGGCGCAGTTCCACAATCCCAAGGACCTGGCGATATCCGTCTCGCTCGAGGCGGCAGAGCTTCTGGAGTGCTTCCAGTGGTCTGGGGCGGACCTTGAGTGCGCCGAGCGCGCGCCGCGCATGGAGGAGGAGCTTGCCGACGTGCTGATCTATTGCGTGATGCTGGCCGACCGCCTGGGCGTGGACCCCGTGGAGGCCATGCGGCGCAAGCTGGATCAGAACGCACGGAAGTATCCCGTTGAGAAGGCTCGCGGCAGGTCGAGCAAGTACACGGAGCTGTAGGCCTGTCGGCGCCGCGAGCGAGACTTCGAGCAGGAGCCGCGAACGGTTGGATATGGCCTGTGAGCGGTTGGTGCCGGAATTAATGTCCACTGGCCTTAATACCATGTTCCCGTGGCGCACGCTGCATTTGGCGGCGCGGCGTGCGATGACAACGGCATAGGGGGCGGTAGATGTTTACCACTGGTGACTCCGAAGAGGCCTGCGCGCGCCGCAAGCAGGAGATGCTGGCGTTTCTGCGGGCGGTGGACGTTCCGCTGGATACGAGCTACCTCAAGCGCGGGAGCTGGGAGTGGTTTGACGACCTGGGACAAGTGGTGGCGCTCTGCATGACGAAGGAGCCGTACGCGCGCGGGGTGGTGCGCAGCGAGGAGGACTGGCGCGCCCTGCTCGACCTTACGGTGAGCATCGTAACGAGCGTGATGAAGACCGCGGCCGACGAAGAGGTCTCGTTTCTAGAGATGGTCATGCTGGCGGTCTTTGCTGCCTCGTGCAAGGCGTATGACGGCCTTTACCAGGGCAAAGTTCCGCCCGAGCTTGCGCGGCGCATGGCGGAGGCGAACCGTCGCATGTACGAGACCGGCAAGGAACTCCGGAAGTTTTCGCAGGAGCTCGAGGACTTAGAGGGCTTTGGGCCCGAGGGTGCAGGTGGCGGCGATGCAGGAGACGGCGCGGATGCGGCCGAGAAGAACGAGGGGCCTGATCGATAGGTGATGCTTCGGCCCGATGAGGCCATGGTGGGCGAGCGGCATGTTTTGGACGGCAAGTGGCGACGATGTGGGGATTAATGTCCACTGAAGCCGATAGAGTGCATGGCAGAAGGACGGACGTGAACGTCGTCACCACGTTGGAAAGGGGATGCCATGTACAAGCGGAGCAGGGAATACATAAGCTGCAACATCGCCGGCCAGTCGCACTGGGACATTGCGGAAGTCTTTGGCGAGTTGAAGCCGGGCAGCAAGCTGAAGTTGAAGGCGGAGTCGGACAACCCCTATGACCCCAACGCGGTCGCCGTGTACTACAAGGGCGTGAAGATCGGCTTTGTGCCCAGGGCGCAGAACGAAACGATCAGCCTGCTTCTGGCCTATGGGCACAAGGATGTTTTCAAGGCGTACGTGCTTGCTGTCGACCCGTCGAGGGACCTTGAGCACCGCGTTACCATGCGTATCAACGTGAGGGACGCACGCTAGGAAGCAGTTCTTCTCACAAAACCGCACGTGAGACATGTAGGTGGGGTGCAGGGTGCGTGGTGGAGCGTTGTCGTGGGGGTGCAGATTGTGTGCGTGGCCTTCGCCAGGGCGCCGAAATGCTTCCCGTCATACCGAGTTTACTTGACAAATGGCGCCCCTGCTGAGGTGCTGATTTCTTGCCACGAACACATTTCTGAGCGGATTTTGAAGGTAAGGATGTTGTTTCCGCAGATAAATGCGGAGTTAGGAGGGGGATTCTGGCGCGTTCCTCCGGACTCTTCTGGGTAAGGTGTAGTTGTCCCTTACGACGAGTTTGGAAGGAAGGTGTAAGTGTGTTGAGGATCAAGGATATGAGCAAGCAGCAGAGGCGCGTGTTTGACGCCTGCAGCAACGGTTGGTTCGTCAGCGGCGTTTACACCGCCATGTTCGACGACCACAAGCGTGACTTCGCCGTAGACAGCCTGGGAATGCTCTATGGTGGCGTCGAGAACTGGTTTGGCGAGCATGCTGCCGACCACGGCGACTCTCACCTGTTGGTGAAGTGCGTCAAGGCGCTCTAGTACCTGCGGGTACTCCGCTGCGTTCTGGCGTGGCCACGAGGCGGAAGGCGTGATCTTCTCGCCTGCAAAACTTTGAAATAGAAATTCTGACAACCAAGATCGGCCGTCCTGCGGGGCGGTCGTTCTTATGTCGCGCGAAATGGGTACCAGAACAGGAAGGGCACGACTGCCCGGACCGGTTTGCTTACGACGAAGGGGGTCGTCTTGTCCAAGGTGGATGGGGTTGGCATCGCGTTCTGCGGTGGCGGTTTCAGGTCCTTTGCCGAGGTTGCGGCGATTGAGGACATGCAGAGAAGCGACGTGAGATACGGTGCCGTGGCGGGAACGTCGATGGGATCATTGGTGGCGGCGCTTGCAGCATCGGGCGTGAGCACCGACCGCATGGCGGAGCTGCTTGTTGCGATGGACAAGCGCACCGTTGAGGAGGGCGTGCTCAGGAACATGCCCCTGAAGGTGCTGAACGTGATATCGAACAAGGGCATGGTGGACAGCGCCATCCTTGAGGACTATGCGCGGGAGGTTCTGGAGGGTGCGGGGATCAGGACGTTTGCCGACTTCGTGATGCCCGTTGCCATTACGGCCGTCGACATTGTGAGTGGTGAGCTCTTTGTGTTTACGAACGACGAGGAGCTCTTTGCGGCGGATGGTGGTAACTGGAACACGGTGTGCGACCTGTCGCTGGACGTTGCGAAGTGCTGCGCGTGCTCGGGCTCGTATCCGCTAGTGATCACGCCGACTAAGTACCTTGGCCGGACGTTCATGGACGGTGGTTGCCGCATGAACCTGCCAACGCCCCTGTTCGACAGGAGCATGGTGGACGCCGTGGTAGGCGTGGGCCTTATCAGGAAGCCGCGACTGGTGGAGGACATCACTCCGCTGAACATTGCCATGCGAACGATGGGCTGCGGGGCGAACCAGCTGGACCGCATTCATGCGAACGCGGCGGACCTTTACATTAACCTGCCCGTGAGCGGCGACGACGCATTCCAGGCGGGCACGGGCGCCCAGGTGATAGACGAGGCTCGCCAGATGCTGCGCGACAATCCTCCCGACTGGAATGCCGTGCGCCCGAGCATGCTGGAATCCATCCGCAAACGTGCGGTGGACGCGTTCTACAACATGGTCAAGACGGTGCCGAAGAGCGTGAAGATGTCCTGAGCCACGTGTGGCGAGCGCCCATAACATGTGTGGGTCGTATGAAGATGACTGACAGAATAGTGTCCGGAGGAAGCGGGCGGTGCGCGCGCTGCGAAGGCAAATGGAAGAGAGCTGTCGCACGTTAAGCGTGCGGAACTTCTTTAGGAGCTGCGGCAGAGGAAGAAATGCGCGCCCTATTTCTGAAAGAATATACAGGTAGCTGAAATACACTCAGATATGGGATGGAAACAGGGATGTATATGCACGCACTTGGATGAAACAACATGACTTGGGAAGAGAAATCAAGACAAGTGCAAGATAGGCGAGAACATCGTAACATTCGATTTTTAACCGAAATACGGGAAGGAAACACAAGGTAGTTATTTTGATGTGCCTGCTTCCAGAGGGGCAATCGAGTTGTGATACGCGAGTGACAATAATAAAATTTCAAACCTATTAATCGGCTAGACTTTGCATCTCCGGCGGTCATAATTGTCCGTATGCGACGCTGGGAAACGCCCTGCGCGCGAAGCAGCCTGACGAGCGCGACCCAAATAAGGACGGAGAGACGCGATGGCAGAAGACAAGTTTGTACTTCCCCCGTTGGACACGAAGTATCACTGCACGAACCCGGACCGCGAGATGACGCTGGGACAGATGCTTGACGGTGTCGATCCCGACATGTGGCCGACGAACGAGGAGATGCTCGAGACGCTCCTGTTCTGCATGGACGCTGAGTAGCCTTGTCGGCGGAATCGACGCGCGCATACCTGGCTCGCTATGGTTTGGACGAGAAGATCATCACGTACGACGTGCTGACGGCGACCGTGGAGCAGGCGGCGGAGGCATCTGGCCTGGAGCCCGGACAAATTGGCAAGACGATGGCCTTCGACGTGGGCGGCGATGCGGTGCTTGTGGTGTGCGCCGGCGACGCGAAGGTGTGGAACTCCGCGTTCAAAAGGCAGTTTCACACGAAGCCGACCTTCATAAAGCCGGAACAGCTCGAGGAGCGCGTGGGGCATCCCATGGGCGGCGTATGCCCGTTTGACGTAAAGCCTGAGGTCAAGTGCTACTTAGACGTATCGCTCAAGCGCTACGACTTTGTGCGACCCGCCGCCGGCAGCGAGAACACAGGCGTCGATACCACGATGGAAGAGCTTGAGCAGGTAAGTCACTCCCTGGGATGGGTGGACGTGTGCAAGGGCTGGCGTGAGGAGTAGGCCCTAACGCCGCGGTGGCGTGACGCTTTGGCGCCACGGTGGACCCACGCCGAGAAACGAAGGTGTTTCTCGGCGGAAATAAGGCGGAAATAGTGGCGCCGTAATGTTTGCTGCAACGTCAACAGGAGGAAGACAGATGTCCCTTGCAGCCAACAACATCGTGAGCGCAGGCACCCAGGTGCTCGCTGGCGCATGGTGGTGGACAAGGACTGATGGACTTCCGGACTAGCGACGGCCGCCTAACCATACTCATCAAAGGCCCTCGGACTAGCTCCGGGGGTCTTTTTGTATGCCGAGGCGGCATGGCACCGCGCGTGCCGCAAGAGACAGGTCACCATTAGACGGGTGCGGGAGCGCCCAGAGGAAAGGACAGCGACCATGGCAGAGACGAAGACCACCGATCCCTATCGCACGTACCTGCGCGAGGACCAGATTCCGACCGCCTGGTACAACCTGCGCGCGGACATGCCTGAAAAGCCCGAGCCCATGAGGCTCCCCAACGGCAAGGTCGCCACGGTGGACGACATCGCGCCAGTGTTTGCGCGCGCCCTGTGCGAGCAGGAGCTGGATGATGACACGGCCTACTTCGACATTCCCGAGCCGGTCATGGAGATGTATCGCGTGTACCGCCCGAGTCCGCTGTGCCGCGCGTACAACCTGGAGCGCGCGCTGGGCACGCCGGCGAAGATCTACTACAAGTTCGAGGGCAACAACACCTCTGGTTCTCACAAGCTGAACTCCGCGCTGGCGCAGGCGTACTACGCGTACGCCGAGGGCATCACGAACATCACAACCGAGACGGGCGCCGGCCAATGGGGCACCGCACTTTCCGAGGCGGCGGCGCACTTTGGGCTGAGCCTGGACGTGTACATGGTGAAGTGCTCGTACGAGCAGAAGCCGTTCCGCCGCAGCGTGATGCAGACGTTTGGCGCCACCATCACGCCGTCGCCCTCCGACACCACCGCGGCCGGCCGCAAGATTCTTGCAGACGACCCCACGTGCACCGGGTCGTTGGGCACGGCCATCAGCGAGGCGGTGGAGCGCGCGCTCAACGTGCCGGGCAACAAGGGTCGCTACCAGCTGGGCAGCGTGCTGAACCAGGTGCTGCTGCACCAGTCCATCATCGGTCTGGAGTCGTATGAGGCGCTTGCGGAGTTGGGCGAGTACCCGGACATCGTGATTGGCTGCTGCGGCGGTGGTTCCAACTTTGGTGGCCTCATCGCCCCGTTCATGCGCGACAAGCTGAACGGCACCCACCCCGATACGCGCTTCATTGGCGTGGAGCCCGCGAGCTGTCCTTCGCTCACGCGCGGCGTGTACGCGTACGACTTTGCGGACACAGGCCAGACCTGCCCGCTCTGCAAGATGTACACGCTGGGAAGCGGCTTCATCCCGAGTCCGGACCACGCCGGGGGCCTGCGCTACCACGGCATGAGCCCCGTCGTGTCCAAGCTGAAGCACGACGGCTACATGGAGGCGGTCGCGGTGAAGCAGACGGACGTGTTCGCTGTGGCGGAGCAGTTCGCGAAGCTCGAGACCATCCTGCCCGCGCCGGAGAGCTCGCACGCCATCCTGCAGGCAATCCGCGAGGCAGAGCGCTGCCGCGAGACCGGCGAGGCAAAGACCATCCTGTTTGGCCTCACGGGAACCGGCTACTTCGACATGGTGGCTTACGACAAGTACAACAAGGGCGAGCTCGAGGACCACATCCCCACGGACGAGGAGCTTCAGGTGGGCTTCGATACCATCCCGCACATTCCCGGCCTGCAGTAGGACGCGGCAGTCGGACGGTTACGGCGGCGTAGGGCAAAGAGGCGAGAAGGACGCACGGCCATGGCCACACGTCCTTCTCGCCTGCGTCGTATTAATCGTGACTTGCGCCTTGTGCGGTGGTGCGGATGCCCACCTGCGTGCCGCCGCTACGAGAGCGAGGACACGATCTGCGAGAGTGCGTCGTTCGCCTTCTGGCGGGCGGACTCGATGTCCGAGGACGACACGTTCTGGAAGTCGATGTTGGGCAGGTTATCGGAGTCGATGGTGATGCCGTCGACGGAGAGGCTGCCAAGCAGGTCGTTCGCGGCGTCCTGGGCGTCCTTCACCTTGGACTTGTCCACCTTTACGTCGTCCGGGACGACGGTCTTGTCCAGCACCTTGCCGTCCTTGCCGACCAGCGTGACGGTGCACTTGACGTCCTTGCCCGTGACCTGCTGGTAGGCGCAGACGGGCAGGCCGACGGCGATGGCGTCGTACATGTCCGCCATCTTGAGCTTGTCCGTGCCGAGCGTGATCGTGACCTTCGAGAAGTCCTTGTTGTGCTCCACCTTTGTGACGTTGGGGAAGGCATCGGAGTTTGCCATGGCGTCGAGCGCTGCCTTCACGCTCTTGCGCAGCTTGGACGAGAAGGACTTGTACTGCTCCTTGGTCATGGTGACCGTCCAGCTGCCGTTCTTGTTCTTGACGGCCTTCGTGCCGATGGTCTTCTCGAGCAGCTTCTTGATCTGCTTCGTGGACTTGCCCGCGTACTCGCTTCCCTGGAAGTAGTAGCTGGGGATGGTGACCTTCATGGTGTCGGAGGATTCGTCCTTCTGGCTCTTCTTTGCGGAGCTGACCTCCGTGGCGTCGACCGCCTTGCCGTTGACCGTGCCGCAGGCGACAAGGCCGAGCCCCATGGTGAGCGCGCATGCGACCGCAAGGCCCTTGCGCGCGATGCTGTGAGTGCGCTTGAGCATGTCATCCTCCCGATGTGCCTATGACGTGCTGATGCCGAATGCCCACATTCTACCCATTTGGGGCGGGTTGTGGCCGATATGCCCGCGATGGTGACAAACGTCACGGGTGGATGAACGAAACGTGAACGGCCCGCCGCGTGTTGTCGCGACGGGCCGTGGAAGGCGTTGTGCATGGGGAAGTTGCGTATGGGGACGTTGTGCGCGCCGGTTAGATGCGATGCTCCATCCAGGCGATGTAGTCCGCGATGACCTCGTCGCGGCACCACTCGTTTACGACCTCGTGGTAGCAGTTGCCGTAGATCTTCATCTGCTTGTCCGTGCTCGCGACGGCGGCAAACAGGTCGTAGGTGTCCTCGTAGGAGATGAGGCCGTCCTTCTCGCCGTGCGTGAGCAGCACGGGATACGCGAACTTGCGCTTGTTGTCCGCAAACCACGCAAGGCCGTCCTTCAGGGCATATACCAGGCCAATCGCGAACGTCTTGCGGTTGAGGGGATCCCTTGCGTACCAGTCGCGAACCTCGTCGACGCTGCAGACGCCGCTGCCGAGCTCGTTGGGGAGCTGCGTGTGCGGGTCGACGCCCGTGGGCGTGCTGGCAAACATGCCCGCCTTGTCCTCCGTGAGGCCGCCGTTACAGATGATGCCGCGGAGGTTCTTGTTGGGATACTTCACTCCGTAGAGCGCGACGCAGTAGCCACCCATGCTGTGGCCGAAGAGGAACACGGGACGATCGGGGTTCTCGGCGATGGCGCGGTCGACCACGACGTTGGTGTCGTCCAGAATCTCATCCCAGCGGGAGTAGTATGCGCATTCGCCCTCGCTCTTGCCGTGGCCGCGGTGGTCGAAGCGATACGTGCCGATGCCGGCCTCGTGCAGCTTCTGGGCCATGTAGTCGTAGCGGCCCTGGTGCTCGCACAGGCCGTGCACTATGACGCATACGGCCCTGTCGTCTGCGGTGACCTCTGGGTTGTAGAAGAGCCGCGTGCCGTCGAACGAGGTGATGAACTGGTCGTCTGCCATGGGTGGCCTCCTTGTGGTCGCGTGCGTGGCTCGCGGGCGGAAGCGTCGTGCGCGCTGGGCGTCGGTGGCGCACACGGCGACGCCGCCCGCGAGACCGTTGCATGTTTGATTGTAGGCCGGTCGTGTGGGGTGTCGTGGCCTTCTGGGGAGACGGTCGCGGGCGCGCCGTGGGCGGAGGCGCGGGGCTGTCGCGCTGCCGCGGGAGTGGGATGCGCGTGCGGCGACGTCGCACTTCTAGAAGTGCGATATGTGGGGACACCCGACGCGAGCGACTGGGTACGAATTACGAGGGAGGCGGAACTGATGGACAACGGAACCATGCTGCAGGGGTTCAGCTGGTACCTTCCGGCTGACGGCGCGCACTGGAGGCGCCTTGCGAAGAGCGCGCAGCGCCTTGCGGACGAGGGGGTCACGGCGGTGTGGCTGCCGCCCGCGTACAAGGGCCAGGCTGGCGGGTTTGACGTGGGCTACGGCGTGTACGACACGTACGACCTGGGAGAATTTGACCAGAAGGGCACCGTCGCCACCAAGTACGGCACGAAGGACGAGTACCTTGCGTGCATTCGGGCGCTGCAGGCCGCGGGCGTACAGGCGCTGGGAGACGTGGTGCTGAACCAGCGCATGGGCGCGGATGCGACGGAGGACGTGGTTGCGCGCGAGGTTGCCGCCAACGACCGCAACCGCGTGGTTGCGGGCCCACACAAGATTCGCGCGTGGACCAGGTTCTGCTTCCCGGGCAGGCGCGGGAAGTACTCCGCGTTCACGTGGGACTGGCGCTGCTTTCACGGCGTGGACTGGGACGACGCCACACGGCGCGGCGGGATCTACCTGTTTGACGGCAAGAGCTGGGACAACGAGGTGGATCACGACGACAACGGCAACTACGACTACCTGATGGGCTGCGACGTGGACCTTTCGTACCCGCCCGTGTACGACGAGCTCGTGCGCTGGGGCAAGTGGTACCTGGACACGACGGGGCTCGATGGGTTCCGCTTCGACGCGCTCAAGCACATGGGTCGCGAGTTCTACCAGCGCTGGCTTCCCGAGATGCGCGACTACACCGGGCGCGAGCTCTTCTCGGTGGGGGAATACTGGACGCCGCGCGTGGACGAGCTGGTCTCGTACATAAACGACATGCCGACGATGAGCCTGTTCGACGTGCCGCTTCACTATCACTTCTATAGCGCGTCGTGCTCGAACGGGGACTTCGACCTGTCGAAGCTGTTCGATCGCACGCTGAGCACGTGGAACCCCGTGCGCGCGGTCACGTTTGTGGAGAACCACGACACGCAGCCTGGGCAGGCGCTGCAGTCGCTCGTGCTGCCGTGGTTCAAGCCGAGCGCGTACGCGTGCATCCTGCTTCGCGAGGCCGGCTACCCATGCGTGTTCTACGGCGACCTGTACGGCATGCCAAACGACGGCAACATCCCCGCGGTGGTGGAGCTACCACTTTTGATGGAGATCAGGCGGCGCTTCGCGTACGGTCGCCAGCGCGACTGGCTGGACGACGCGGACACCATCGGTTGGACGCGCGAGGGCGAGCGCGGGCGCGAGGGCTCCGGCGTGGCCGTGGTGCTGACGGACCGCGCCGGCGGCGCGAAGCGCATGCTGGTGGGCGAGGGGCACGCCGGCGAGCTGTGGCACTGCGTGATAGGGGAGGAGAAGGACGTTCGCATTGGGCCGGACGGCTGGGCGGAGTTTGGCTGCGGCGGCGGGCGGCTGTCCGTGTACCTGAGCGACGCGGCCGCCGGCGTGCTTGAGCATGACTGGGTGAACGCCATCCACACACCGGACGCGGACCCGTACACGGACGACGACCCCGTGCGCGCGGAGACCGAGGAGGCCGTGCGCGAGCATCCGGAACTCGAGGGCGAGGTGCGGCGACTTGCACGGGAAGGCCTCGACGGCGAGGGCGTCGCGGGCTAGCGTGCGGCCGGCGCCGGCCCGTGCCGGCATTGCCGTCAAGCTCGCTGGCGCTGCCGGTATCTGGGCGAGAAGGGCCTAGAGTCCCTGCAGCGCCAGCCACGCGTCCGCAACGATCTGCGCGTGGTCGAAGGCAAGGCCGTCGCCCCTGACGTCCTGCGCGCGCAGGCGGTGCGTGATGGGCTGCTCGCGCGCCGTGAACTCGCTCGTGAGCGTCGTGCCCTCGTGCGCGAGCGCAAGCGTCACAGAGTCGCCGTCGCTCACGGGTCCCACGAGCGTCGCGGCAACGTCAAACCACGCGGCGCGAGCGGCGTCGTCTGCGGCAACGGGAATGGAGCCCGCATCGTCCAGCGCGACGAACGCGTACGAGATGGTCCAGCCGCGCGGGTCGCGGCCGGGGGTGCTGTACAGGCCTATGGGCTCGAGCTTCAGGCCGGACACGCAGGTCTCCTCCTCGAGCTCGCGCGCCGCGCAGGCGTCTGCGGTCTCGTCCGGGTTGCAGAAGCCGCCGGGCGTGGCCCAGCGTCCCAGGTAGGGGTGGCCGCCGCGCTGCACCAGCAGCAGCTGCAGACCACCGTCATGCCGACGGAACACGCAGATGTCTGCCGTGAGCGAGGGTTGGGGATACTTCTTCGGCGTGTAGCTTGCAAGGAACTCGGCCTCGGTCAGGCCGTTTTTGTCCCGCGGCTCCGTACCCTGCGCGGCGTTGGCTGCATCGTTAGGCATTGGCGTCACCGTCCTTCTCGCCCGTGCCGTCAGCGGCGTCGGGGGCGTCGTCGCCAGACGCCGCGTTAGGATCGTCCTGGGCGGCCTTGGCCAGAAACTCGTTCGCCCTGTCGCGGCGCTCGTCCGCGGAAAGGCTCGCAAGCTCGTCCAGCTTGTCGAGCAGCGTCTTCCAGCCGTCGAAGTGCGTGATCGCCCACAGACCCGCCGCCACGTAGCGCGCGTCGTCGAACTTGCCGGCGTTCAGTGTGTCGTTCAGCAGCTCCTGCATGGTGTCGACCGCGAGCTTGGACGGGCCGTAGTTCTCGCCCGCGCGCTTCAGGCGCTGCGCGGCCTCCGCGCTGGAAAGGTGGGCGAGCCTGTGCCCGCGGCCGCTTGCGTGGGCAAGCTCGTGCAGCTCCGCGTGGGGATCCGCGTAGATGTCGTCCGGATCGAAGTCCTCGTACACGGCGTAGTGCGCGGCCGCGAGCTCGTACTTGCCCTGCGTCACCAGCACGTTTGCGCGGAACGCGTGGTACCGCGCGAGGTCGGTTGCAATAATGATGAGCGGCCATGCGGCCTCGATGTCACGCTCCACCGCGTCGAAATCGCCCATGGCCTCGTGCGACATGGCGCGCTCAAGGTAGAGGCCGGCGTCGGCCGTGTTGAAGCGCAGCGCGTTGTCGATGGCGGCCGCGGCGTCCTCGTAGCGCCCCAGCGCGTACAGCAGCGCGGAGTGGATGCCGTACGCGTCCGTGTACGGCGCAACGGTGGGCTTCACGGCGTTGGGGTCGACGTCCGGGTGCGCGTTGAGGTACAGGTACGCCTGCGCGGGGTCCGTGAAGTCCAGACGGTCGGGCAGGCAGTCTGGCTCCTCCTGCGCAGACTTCTGCAAGCGGTCCAGTAGCGGTGTCAGCATGCGCAGCGCCTGATCGGGGTGCTTCATCTGCAGCGCAAACTGCACGCGCCTGAACGTTGCCTGCGCGTCGTCCCGCAGCTTCTGCTGCTCTGCCGTCAGGTCGGTGTCTGCCATGGTTCCTCCTTGTGCGGGACGCGCCCGCCTCGACTTTGCTCCGTTCAGTATAGACTGTGTCTGCAACGTCCGCGCACCGATGGGAGCCCCATGCACAAGCCCGCACACAGCATTCTGTTTGTCTGCCACGGCAACATCTGCCGTTCGACCATGGCGGAGTTCGTGATGCAAGACCTCGTGCGCCGCGCCGGTCTTGCGCAAGACTTTCGCATAGACTCCGCCGCCACAAGCAGGGAGGAGCTGGGAAACGACGTCCACCCAGGAACCCGCGCGAAGCTTGCCGCGGAGGGCGTGCCGTGCGGGCATCACCTTGCGCGCCAGATGGGTCCTGCGGACTACGCCGCGTTCGACAACATCGTGGGCATGGACCAGGACAACATGGACGGCATCTGCCGTCTGCTTCTGGGCGAGAAGGGCTACGGCTTCAGCTGGCGCCCCGCCTCCGCGCGCGAGCGCGCCGCGGCCGATCCCGACCACAAGGTGTCGCGCCTGCTTGACTGGGCGGGAGTCGACCGTGACGTTGCGGACCCGTGGTACACCGGCAACTTCGACGTGACGTACGACGACGTGCTGTTGGGGTGCACCGCGATGTTGGACGCGCTCACGCGGTAGGCGCTGCCCCGGCGCCGCGCTCTTCTCGCCCAAAGCAAGAAGCCGCCCCACGCGCCAAGGCGTGAGGCGGCTTTCGTGCGGTTGCGGCCGATGCGGTTGCGGCCGGCGCTACGAGTTGTAGCTGTGGAAGAACGCGCGCGTCTCGGGGTCGGTCGCGTTGTCCATCACGTCTGCCGGGGTGCCGTTCTCCGCGACCTTGCCGCGGCGCAGAAGCACGATGCGGTCCGCGGCCTTGTGCGCAAAGCTCATCTCGTGCGTGGCCATCAGGATCGTGGCGCCCTGGTCCTTCAGCTCGGACACCATCTCGAGCACCTCGCCCACCAGCATGGGGTCGAGCGCGGAGGTGACTTCGTCCAGAAGCAGCAGCTCGGGGTCGCCCATCAGAGCACGGCAGATGGCGACGCGCTGCTGCTGGCCGCCGGAAAGGCGGTCCGGGTACTCGCGGGCCTTCTGGTCCATGCCGATGCGCTTCAAGAGGGCCATGGCCTTCTCCTCCGCGTCCGCGCGGTTCCACTTGAACACCTTGCGCGCGGCGAGCGTCACGTTGTTGAGGACGGTCATGTGCGGGAAGAGGTTGAACTGCTGAAACACCACGCCAATGCGCTTGCGGCACTCGTCCTGGTTGATGCGGGGGTCCGTTATGTCGGTCTCGCCGAGCCAGATCTGGCCGTCGTTCACGCGCTCCAGCATGTTGACGCACTTCATGAGCGTGGACTTGCCCGAGCCGGACGGCCCCAAAAGCGCGACCACCTCGTGCTTGTTCACGTCGAACGAGATGTGGTCGAGCACCACGTTGTCGCCAAAGCGCTTCACCACGTTGTCGATGCGCAGGACCTTCTGCGGCGCGCCACCCTGGGTGGCCGCGGTTCCCTCGTGTGCGATGTCTGGCATTAGACCATGCCTCCCGTCTGCTCGCGGCGGCGCAGCTTTGCGGAGTACCAGTCGTTCAGCAGGATGAACGGCACGCTCAGCAGGATGAAGAGCACGCTTGCGACCACGTACGGCGTGAAGTTGTACGTCTTGGCAACCATGATCTGGGCGGCGCGCACGGCGTCGACGGCGCCCAGGGTCGAGATCAGGCCCACGTCCTTCTGCATCGATATGAAGTCGTTCATCAGGGCGGGAGCGATCTTGCGCAGCGCCTGCGGAATGATCACCAGGCGCATGGTCTGGCCGGACGTGAGTCCCAGCGAGCGCGCGGAAGCACGCTGCGACGGGTGCACGTCCTGGAAGCCGGCGCGCAGCACCTCCGCGATGTAGGCGGAGTACGACATGATGATGGCGACGGTACCCAGGATGGCCGGGTCTATGCGGCCAAAGATCCCCAGGCCCGGGATGCCAAAGCCAATCAGGTACAGCACGACCAGCATGGGGATGCCGCGCATGATGGTGGTGTACAGCCGCGCGACCACGCGCAGCGGAAACATGACCGCGGACGTGGTGATGCGGCACAGCGCCAGCGCCGTGCCCAGGATGGCGACGCCGATGACGGCGACCACCAGCACGCGCAGGTTCAGCAGCAGCCCGTCAAGCACCTGCGGCCACGCCTGCGCAAAGTACTCGGGCGAGAAGAACGACTGCTGTACTCGAGGCCAGCCCGGGGAGTTTGAAAGTCCAAACGCCACGAGGCCCACGAGCACGAGGGACGAAACGACGCTCGTGAGGTGCGAGCGTACGTTCTGCTTCCTGCGGTACTCCTCGCGTTCCAGCTCGACGTTGCTCACGGCGTCCTTGGAAGAGCCAGACATTCGGGAAGCCCCCTTCCTTGGGGTAGGTTGCCAAAACGGTTGACGAAAAACGGCCGAGACCAAGGTCCCGGCCGTCAGAGGGCGGCGCTTCGTCCCTACTTCTTCAGCGTGGGGATGTCCGTCGTGTACTCTGCAAGCCACTTGTCCTGCAGCTTCTTGACCGTGCCGTCCTTGGTGAGGGCGTCCATGGCCTTCTTCACGTACTTCGTGAGCGGGGAGTTCTTCGCCAGGGTGATGCCCAGGCCCTCCTTGTCCTCGGTGCCGGGGATCTGGCCCACCACAAGGCCGTCGTCGATCTGCTTGGACTGGACCATGTACACGGCCTGCGGCGTGTCGGTCACCAGCGCGTCGCACTGGCCGGAGGTCACGGCCTGCGCCGCGGCGGAGTTGTCGTCGAAGATGCTGATGCCCTTGTCCTTACCACCCTTGATGATGTCCTTCACGTAGTCGTACGCGGTGGTGCCCACCATCACGGCGATGTTGGCGTCCGCAAGGTCGGAGCACTTCGTGGCGCTGGCGTACTTGCTGCTCTTCTGCAGGACGACGGCCTGAGTCGGGCGGAAGTACGCGGGCGAGAAGTCCACGGCCTTCTTGCGGTCGGAGTTGATGGACACCTGCTGGATGTTCAGGTCCCAGTCGTGCTCGCCGGGGGCGTATGCCTCGTCAAACGTGGTGCGTACCCACTTGACGTCCTTCTTCGCGAAGCCCATCTCGTCTGCGAGCGCGTAGACGAGGGCGGCCTCGAAGCCCTTGCCGGTCTGGGGCTTGTCGTCGATCACCCACGGGGTGTAGGCGGGGTTGCCGGTCGCGACGGTCAGCTTGCCCTCGGTGTGGGTCAGGCTCTTCACGCCGCCGCTCTTCTTGCTGGAGCTGCCGGAGTCACTCGAGCTGGACGATCCGCAGGCCGCGAGGCCCAGCGTGGCAAACGCGGAGGCTCCCAGTGCGATGGCCTGGCGCCTGCTGATGGCGGTATCGGTGATGGACTTCATCGCTGTTCCTTTCACGCGTCCCCAAAGGGGGAGGCTCTTCTCATGCGTACGCCCCCACACTAGCAAATGGCGGATTACGGGCCGTGCAATGGCATATAAAACTCGGCATCTTGTTACGCAATGTTGTTATTTCGGGCCTCCTCCAGACTGCATGGTGACGTGCCGTGCGTCTTGGCTTCGCACCGTCCGCCTTGGCGCCGCCCTTGGCTATACTTGCAGAGTCACATTGCAAGAGCCGCATCGCAATCCCATTGGGGCAAACGCCATCGCAGCGCCCGGCGGCGTCCGGGCACATCGTCAGGGGGTTTACATGGTCAAGACCGTCGCCGTGCTCAGCGCGCTTCGCAAGGAGTCGCTCGCGTTCTTCGAGCTTGGGGGAGAAGAGCCGCGCCGTCGCTGCGGCGTGGAGCTTGCGCGCCGATCCGTCGCGGGCCTCGACGTCGTGGCCGCTGCCGGCGGCATGGGCACCATCAACGCGGCGGCCTCCGCCCAGCTGCTCATCGATGCGTGCCGGCCGGACGTCCTGCTGTTTTGCGGCATCGCAGGGAGCCTCAACCCCAGGATCGGCCAGGGAGACGTGGTCGTGGGCGAGCGTCTGGAGTGCCTCGAGGCGGACATGGACATCATCGCGGAGTCAGAGCCTCACCTCACGTCGTTTCCCTCCGACGCGCGGCTCGTGCGCCTGGCGAAGGAGGAGCTGGAGGCGCGGTCGTTCGAGCGCGTGGACAACGTGCGCGAGTCCGGCTCTGACGCGAGCGCTTCTAAGTACGGCACGCTTGCGCCGCACGCGCCGCGCTACGTGTGCGGCGCCATCGCGACGAGCGACCTCTTCAGCACGGCGCCCGATGTGCTGCGCGAGGTGCGCGGCCGCTATGCCGCGGACTGCGAGGAGATGGAGGGCGTGGCGGCGGCCCAGGTGGCAGCACGTGCCGGCGTGCCGTTCCTTGCGATCCGCTCCATCAGCAACGTGTGCGGCGAGCCGTACGAGGAGCTGGACGGCCGCGAGGCGGACCTCGTGGCGACGGCACGCCTTGCCGCGGACGTGACCATGGGCGTCATCGCGAGACTTGCGGCGGAGGGACTCGACTCGCGGTAACCAGCGGCAATCCGGGTGGAAAATCCTTGGCGAGTAGGGTGGAAAAACCACATCGAGTAGGGTGGAAAAACCACATCGGATAGGGTGGAAAATCCACATCGGACAGGGTGGAAAAACGGTACCATGGGTCTTAGCAGGGGAGATGTCCCCCGTGTGGAATGACCTGATTCTGGAGGGTATCGAATGTCCATCACGCCCGAAGGGTATCTGCCGCGCCTTGTTGACGAGAAGGTTGAGCGGTATCTGCGGATATTTGGCGCAGTGGAAATCGGCGGCACGAAGTGGTGCGGCAAGACGTGGACGGCCCTTAGGCACGCGAACAGCGTGAGCTACGTTGACCAGAGCCTGGCACTTGCCACGGATGACCCGAGCTCGATGCTCGTTGGAAAAAGACCGCACGTCGTCGACGAGTGGCAGCGTGTCCCAACGATATGGGACTACGTGCGTCACGAGGTAGATAGCGCGAGGGGGGCCAGGGGCTCCTTCATACTCACGGGGTCCTCCTCACCTCTTGTGCGCGAGAAGGACGGTCTGCCGCAGCATAGTGGTGCGGGTCGCATTGGCAGGGTGCGTATGCGGCCTATGTCACTGTATGAGAGCGGGGATTCCGTCGGAAGGGTGTCGCTCGCCGGCCTTTTTGCGGGCGAGTTCGAGCCGGTGCAGGTGAAGACGGACGCGCAGAAGTTGGTGGACCTTGCCTGTAGGGGAGGCTGGCCGGAAGCGATTGATCTTTCTGCCGCGGACGCGCAGCAGATAGCACGAGAGTACCTGCGGCTGTTTCGCATGTCGACGGTGCCCGACCAAGGCAAGGATCCCGAGCTGATGAGGAGGATGCTCTTCTCGCTTGCGAGAAACCTGGGCCAGGCAGCGACGTACAGGACTATTGCCGCGGATGCGGGGGACTCCTCTGCGGGCGAGCCCTTGAGCGAAGGCACCATCTCCTCATACCTCGGCTTGCTGAGGGCGGCATACCTGCTGGACGAGGTTCCGGGGTGGGTTCCGCCAGCACGCTCCGCGAAGCGCGTGAACACGAAGCCGAAGCGCTATCTGGCGGACCCTTCCCTCGCGGTGGCGCAGCTGGCCCTGCTCCCGGGTGCGCTGCTTGCCGACTGGCAGACGTTTGGCCTTGTGTTCGAGAACCTCTGCATGCGCGACCTTCAGGTGTATGCGGAGGCGCAGGAGCTGTGCGGCGACGTGCCCGTGCGGTACTACCGTGACTCCGCAGGTCTCGAGGTGGATGCCATAGTGGAGCTTGCGGACGGTAGGTGGGGCGCGTTCGAAATCAAGACGAGCGAGGCGAAGGTGGAGGAGGGCGCAGCGAGCCTGAGGCGCCTGCGCCGCAAGCTGACGCAGAACCCGAGTGCCCGCGTGAGGCCGCCGGAGTTCATGGCGGTGATAACGGGGGTGTCTGAGTACGCGCACCGCGTGGAGGATGGCATCTACGCGATACCGATTTGCGCACTTACGGCATAGCGCGAAAGCCGTTAGCGGTCTTCCAGCCTGAAACCCGCGTACACGAAGCCCGGGCTCACGACGCATGACACGAGGGCGTCCTCGCCTGAGGGGACGGTGCGCTGCCACACGCCGGCGGGGACCACGAGCTGCGTGAGGGCTCCGTCCTGGTCCACGCGCAGCGTAGTGGCCCTAAGCTGGGCGGGGTCCGGCGCCGCGCCCGAGCCGGCGAGCTCGATGGTGACGGCGCCGGGGCCGTGCCAGAGCCAGAGCTCGTCCGCGTCGACGACGTGCCAGTCGCTGGAGTCGCCGGCGGGCAGCAGGAAGTAGATGAGCGAGGCCAGCGGGCGCGCGGATGTGGAGTTCTCCGAGAGGTCCGCGGCGCCGGCGACGTTGGCAGCGGCTGCTGGCGCGTCGTCGGCGGGCGTGCCGGTTGGTGCCGCGATGGGAGACTGCCACGTGCGGCGGTACCAGCCGCCTTCCGGGTGTGGTGCCAGGTCCAGTGCGTCGATCAGGCGCTGGGCGTACGGGCTAACTCCAGATGCGGTCATATGCGAGCCTTCCCTCGATGACGGTGGCGCGGCAGGTGCCGGAGCCGTGGCGGACGAAGCGCTCCAGCGTGTCCTCGAGCGCCTGAGGCGACGTGACGTCGACCGGTACGTCGAAGAACGCGAGGTCGGCGGATGCGCCGACGTTTATCTGGCCGATGCGCTTGGGACCGCAGTTGAGGCCCATGGCCTCCGCGCCGCCGAGCGTCATCATCCTGATGAGGCGGTGCGAGAGGTCGAGCTCCTCGTAGCCCTGGCTGATGGCGAGGTCGTACAGGAACGCGACGTCGTCCAGGACGTCGAGGCTCGGGCTCGAGGAGAGAGAGTCCGTGCCGACGGAGAGGGGGTTGCCCTCCTCGAGGTAGCGCGCGATGGGGGCGTCCGCCTCCGTGCAGGTGATGCGGTTGGAGCGCGGGCAGAGCGCGACCGAGACGCCCCTCTGGCGCAGGATCCTGCGATCTTCTCGCGATGCGTGCACGCCGTGTGCGATGTGGACGTCCGGCCCGAGGACGGCGAGCTGGTCGAGAAACTGGATGGCGCTTGCGCCGGCGCCAGCGCGCTTGAGGTCGTTGAAGCTCTGCCACTCCGTGCGGTTCCACGCCCACGACGTCTGGTTGGTGAGGCGCGACGGCAGTTTGCCCGCCTCGGCCGGGGTCTCGCCCAGGTGGATGTGGAGTCTCATGCCCAGCTGGCGCGCGATGTCCGGCAGGTCGAGCAGCGGGCCGGAGCCAAGCGAGTACGGCGCGTGCGGGCTGATGCCAAGCTCTGTCACGCCCATGGCGCGGATGGCGCGGATCTGGTCTAGCAGGTCTTCCGGACCCTTGCGCCGCCAGTCCTCGTTGTTCCAGTCCATAACCTCCCAGTAGGCGATGCCGTGCATGCCCTGGGACGCGAGCGCGTCGGCCGCCTCCACGTCTGACACGATGTCCGCCGCGGCCGTGGTACCGGCCTCCACCATCTGGCGCGCGCCGTCGTGCGCCCACTGGCGCCACGGCTTGGGCTCCGGGCTGTCGTATATCTTGTTGAACGCGAGCTCCCAGTCGCGAAAGCTCGCGTACGTGCGCGAGCCGACGGACGCCATGCCGGTGTACTGCAGGTGGGTGTGGGCGTTCACCAGGCCGGGCGTGACGAGGCCGCCCCAGCGGCGGAGCTCCACCTGCGAGCGGTCGTCCACGTCCTCCGCGAGCTTCTGCCGCACCCAGTCGCGCGTGCCCACGTGCAGGACGCGGCCGTCGCGCACCGCGACGGCGCCGTCGCAGATGACGGGGCCGGTGACGGGAATCACCAGCGGGGCTTCGTACAGGGTGACGCTCATGCGTGCCTCTTCCGGTTTGTTGGGGCGGGGGTGGTGCCGGCGGTGTCGGCGTAGCGGGTGACGCGCCAGTCCGGCACGAAGGTGGGGGTGGACGGCGCGCTCTCCGTGCGGATGCCGCGCGTCTCGAGCGCGATGGATGCGATGCGGCGGTCTACCTCGGGACCCAGCCGCAGCACCTTTGCGGGAAGCGACCCCGCGTGGCGCAGCAGATGCTCCACGGCGGCGAGCTGCACGGCGAAGCTCAGGTCCATGATCTCGATGGGGTTGCCCGGGCCGGCGGCGTAGTTCACGCCGTCCCCGGACGCGAGCAGCCTGAGCGTGGGCCCCTGGGGCACGTCCAGCCACGAGACGCCGTCCTTCTCGCCCGGGCGCAGGGTACCGCCCTGGGAAAGCACCTGGTCAAGGGCCACCTCGTTTGCGATGCCGCCGATGACTGCGACGGTGGCGCCGTCTGGCAGCAGGCGGAGAGCGTCTGCGGGGAGCGTGTGGCGCACGCCCGTGGCCGAGACCGCCATGTCCGTGGCGGGAAGCGCGCTGTCGAGCGGCGCGACCGCGAAGCCGGCGAAGCTCGCCTCAAGCGCGCGGACGGGGTCCGCCTCCGCCACGGTCACGCGCGCGCCCAGCGCCCGCACGCGACGGGCGAAGCCCTCGCCAACGGGGCCAAAGCCCACCACGGTGACGCGTGCCCCACCGGCGGCGGAGAAGAACGACGGTCCTACGAGGGACATCGTCGTGGCGGCGCAGGTCTCTCCCGTGCCGTGGCGGTTGTCGAAGCCGGTCTTCAGGCGGGAGTCGTTGACCGCCACGACGGGGAACGGCAGCTCGCCTTCCTGCTGCATGGCCGTGAACGCGCGGACGCCGGAGGTGGTCTCCTCCGCGACGCCCACGAGCCTCGCCGCCAGGGTCGGGCGCTCCATCACCATGAGGCGCGAGAAGTTCGCGCCGTCGTCGATGACGACGTCGGGCCGTATGCGGTCCATGAGGCGGAGCGACCCCTCGCGCTCCTGCGCGGGCGTCCACGTGGCGTCCGCCTCTATGGCGTAGCCGCGGGCGCGGATCTGGTTGGCGATGGCCTGGTCGCATTCGTGCGCGTGGCAGTACACGCCCACGGTGGCACCGGCCGCGGCAAGGCGCTCCACGAGGACGGCCGTCTTTGGCTCCACGATGAGGCTGAGCGCGATGTGGACGCCGCGAAGCAGGTCTTCCGCCGCGATCCGGCGTGCGAGCTCCGCCGAGACGGGCATGCCCCTCTCGGCGCGCGCCCAGGCGTCAGCCGCGGAAAGGTCCTTGCGTTTGGGCAGGTCGGGGTAGGTAAAATCCGCCTGTGCGGCATCGTTCGTAGGGACGAGGCCCCACTCCGCCATGCGCAGGGCAAGCACCCCGCCTTCGCGCGCGAGGTCCTGCGCGTCCACGAGCACGCGCGAGCCCGCAAGCGATGAGTTTGTGGCCTGCGCCCACGCGCAGGCCCAGTGTGCGAAGGTGTCCGTGGTTCCTCCCGGGTCGCATTGCGGCGCGTCCTTGCGGCGCGTCCTTGCGGCGCGCGCCGACCGTCGTGGAAACATGATATGCGAAACCGGATGGCGTGGGTTTCTCCCGTGTTTCGGACCGCGTGTGATGCCTTTGGAGAACGCGCGGTCGCACCGCCTGCGGCGGGTACATGAAGTATCGTCACTACGAACGCAAACCGCTCCGCGGGACTACCCCCGGAGCCCAACGACAGGAGACACCATGGAGCAGATCGCAAGCTTCACCATCGACCACCTTCGCCTGGAGCCCGGCGTCTACGTGAGCCGCGTCGACCGCGACCCGGCGTCCGGTGCCGTCATCACCACCTTCGACCTGCGCCTGACCGCACCCAACCGCGAGCCGGTCATGGACACGGCCGCCGTGCACGCCATCGAGCACCTGCTGGCCACGTTCCTGCGCAACGACGAGGAGTGGGCGAGCCGCATCGTGTACTTTGGGCCCATGGGCTGCCGCACCGGCTTCTATCTCATCGTGTTTGGCGAGTGCACGCCCAAGGAGGTGCTGCCGCTGGTCACGCGCGCCTTCGAGTTTGCCCGCGACTTCGAGGGAGAGATTCCCGGCGCAAAGCCGGCGGAGTGCGGCAACTGGCACGACGCGGACCTGAACCAGGCGCACTGGTGGGCCAGGCGCTACCTGGACAACACGCTGTACGCGATCGACGACGCGCACATGACCTACCCCGGCGCGGAGTAGGCGCGTGGCGCTGGGAATCATTGGCGCGATGGACGTCGAGGTGGAGCTGCTGAGGGCCCACCTCGACGGCGTGCGCGTGACGTGCGTGGGCGGCATGGAGTTTAGCGAGGGCCGCCTGGGCGGTACGGACGCGATCGTGGTGCGTTGCGGCGTGGGCAGCATCAACGCCGCCATGTGCGCGCAGACGCTCGCCGTGCGCTTTGGGGCGGACCGCGTGGTGAACACGGGCGTGGCCGGCTCGCTGAACGCGCGCGTGGGCATAGGCGACGTGGTGGTCTCAACGGACGCAGTCAACTACGACATGGACGTGCAGAACCTGGGCTACCGGCCCGGCCAGTGTCCGGGCATGGACACGCTTGCGTTTGCGGCGGACCCGACGCTGCGCCAGGTCGCCGTTTGCGCGGCGCGCGCCGTAGCGCCGGAGGCGGGCGTGTTCGAGGGGCGCGTGGCCTCAGGCGACAAGTTCGTGCACGAGGACGCCATGCGCCGGTGGATCGTTGAGGAGTTTGGCGCGCTGTGCTGCGAGATGGAGGGTGCCGCCATCGCGCAGGCGTGCCACGTGAACGACATCCCGTTCGCGATCGTGCGCACCATATCCGACGAGGCGAACGGAGCCTCCGCCACGGACTACCCGGCGTTCGAGCGCAAGATGGCCCTGCGCTGCGCGGCGATCGTGGAGCGCATGGCCGCCGGCTTGGCGTAGGCGCCGGCGGCCTTGGACGCGGCCGCGACTGATGGGGGGATTGCATGGCGAGAAGAACGGGCCTTCCTGCGGTGGAGGTGCTGGACGCATGCGAGTCCACCAACGACGAGGCCTTGCGGCGCGCACGCGCGGGCGCGCCGCACGGTGCGGCCGTCGCCGCGGTGAGGCAGACTTTGGGGCGCGGCCGCAGGGGGCACGTGTGGGTGTCCCCGCCGGGCGGGCTGTACCTCTCCGTGGTGCTGCGCCCCGGCGTCGCGCGGGAGTGCCTGTGCGCCATCCCCGTGGCCGCCGGCCTGGGCGCGCTTGACGCATGCCGTGCGCTTGGCGCAACGACGCCGCGGCTGAAGTGGCCAAACGACCTGGTGGTTCCAGGGCCCGGCGGCGCATGCAAGCTCGGCGGCATCCTGGTGGAGCTCTGCCTGGGGTCGCAGCCTGGGGGCTCGGGCACGGCAGCGGACGGGGTCGCGGGCGTGGGCGACGCCGCCGTGTGCGGCATCGGCGTGAACCTCACGCGTCCGCGCAACAACGGCATCAGCCCGAAGGCGGTGCGGGACGGCATGCCGGCACCGCTTCCCGCCGCGTACCTGGACGAGTGCGGCGCGCCTTACGCAGCCGGCGACTACGCGGCTGTGGCGACGCTGTTTCGCGACGCCATCGTGCGACGCGTTGACGCGTGGGCCGCGGGCCTTGCAGGGGACGGCGCGACCGCGCCGCTCGCGCCCGTGCTGGAGGAGTACCGCTCCAGCCTCCTTGGCCTTGGGAGCACGGTCGCGGCCGTCGCCCCCGACGGTGCCGTCGTGGGAAGGGGCACGTTCTTCTCGGTAGACAAGACCGGGCGCGCGATCCTTGCGCTGCAAGGTGGTGGCACGCTTTCGTTTGCTCCCGAGCAGGCGTCGCTAAGGCCAGCTGGGTGCTAAGCGGCGCTACAAACCACCAATTTACGCAATCTATCTGCAAGAACGTAAGAGCCTGAACCAGAGTGCCCCCGTGTGCGCAATGTGTGTGCCCGGGGCAAATCCGTCTTTCTCTAAAACTGTATGTTGACACGTCAACATACGTCGCTACACTCGAAATAGTTAGACAGGCTAACTAAATTGGCGACGGGAGGGGAGCGGGCCCATG
Source organism: Parafannyhessea umbonata (assembly GCF_900105025.1). Lineage (GTDB taxonomy): Bacteria > Actinomycetota > Coriobacteriia > Coriobacteriales > Atopobiaceae > Parafannyhessea > Parafannyhessea umbonata. Next base: position 221,006 of record NZ_LT629759.1, read on the forward strand.
GCTGCACCACAGGAACGCGGCGCGAGCGGCGCACGCGACGGCGCTACGGCGCCCACGCCCGCCCGCGACATCGACGTGAGCGACGGCTACGCGTTCATGTCAGAGATCTCGAGCCTCCTGGGCAGCACGTACGAGTCAATCGACCAGCTGGAGGAGCTCACGCGCCGCGCGCAGGGGATCGACCTCACCGTGGCAGAGTTGAACCTGGTTGAGGTCGTGGGCCGCGCGACGCTGCACAAGGACGCGGCCATCACCGTGTCCGAGGTGGCCCGCGCGCTCGACATCCGTGTGCCCTCCGCCACGGCCGCCGTGAACCGCCTGGTGCGGAAGGGCTACGTCCGCAAGCGGCGGGACCCAAAGGACGCGCGCCGCGTGAACGTGGGACTCACACGCGACGGCGAGAAGGTCCTCCGCCTGCACGTGGTCTTCAACCAGCGCATGGCGGAGGAGGTCTCCAGCGGGCTCTCGCTGGACGAGCGGCGCGTGCTGCTTAACGGCATCAGGCGGCTGGAGCAGTTCTATGCGAAGGCGCAGCAGAAGCAGCGCGACTACCTCAGGCGAACGGCGGGTCAGAAGGGGGGCAGGTCATAGTGGCGTACACCATCGTGGGAACGGGCTCGGCGCTGCCGTCGCGCAGCGTCACCAACGACGAGCTCTCGGCGTTCCTGGACACGAGCGACGAGTGGATCCGTACGCGTACGGGCATCCGCGAGCGCAGGGTCTGCACCACGGAGTCGCTGGACCAGCTTGCGGAGGAGGCGTCCCGTCGCGCGCTCGAGTCCGCGGGCGTCGACGCGTCGCAGCTCGACCTCATCGTGTGCTCCACCACTACGGGCGACCACCTGATGCCCGCGGAGGCGTGCGCCGTCGCGGAGCGCCTGGGCGCCGCGTGCCCCGCGTTCGACGTGTCCGCCGCGTGCTCCGGCTTCGTGTTCGCGCTCGACGTGGCCGACGGCTACCTCTCGCGCGGGCGCGCCGCCACGGCCCTCGTGCTCTCCGCCGAGAAGTGCTCGCGCATCATGGACTGGGCGGACCGCTCCACCTGCGTGCTGTTTGGCGACGCCGCCGCGGCCGTCGTCGTGCGCGCCGGCGGCGAGTCGCCGCTGTGGTGCCGCCTGCGCACCATACCCAACGTGGCCGCGCTCGACGTGCCGGGCGTCGCGGGCACGAGCCCGTTCGATGCCACCGCGGGCACGGCCCCGGCAAGCGCGCTCTCCATGCGCGGCAGGAGCGTGTACCGCTTCGCCGTGACGGAGGTCGTGCGTGAGCTCCGCCAGATGGAGCAGGCCACGGGCATCCCCCTGGGCCAGGTGGACCACTTCGTGCTCCACCAGGCAAACGAGAGGATCGTGGACGCCGTGGTCGAGCGCCTGGGGCTGGACCCGTCCCGCGTGGTGCTGAACCTGGCGCACACGGGCAACGTCTCCAGCGCGTGCATCCCGCTCGCCCTGGACGGACTCGCCCGCGCGGGAAAGCTCGCGGAGGGTCAGCTCGTCGCCCTCGTCGGCTTCGGCGCGGGTCTGGACGTGGCGTCGACGCTCCTGCGCTGGGAGGCCGCGCCAAGCTAGGCGCCCCGCGCTTCTCGCCAGCCGCGGCCCCCGCGTCGCGCGCGGCGTCAACAAGGTATCCCGGGTGCCGGATGGCACCCTCGTTCGCGCCGGTCCCCGGCGCCAGAAGATAGGAGATAAACCATGGCAGAGTCCACCTTCGATCGCGTCGTCAGCATCCTCAAGGACCAGGAGGGCTTGGACGATGTCGAGCTCACCCGCGACACCAACCTCGCGAGCGTCGGCCTCGACTCCATGGCCACCGTCGAGGCGGTCATGGCGTGCGAGGACGAGTTCGGCATCGAGATCGACCCCGAGGCCAACCCCCAGACCGTGGGCGAGTTCGTCGACCTGGTCGACGGCCTCCTTCAGAAGTAGACCGGCTTCCACACTTCCGGCAAACCCCAAACGCTAAGGACCGAACGCACATGATCAGGACCCCCATCTGCGAGCTTCTGGGAATAGAGAAGCCCCTGTTCCAGGGTGGCATGGCGTGGATCGCGGACGCGAGCCTCGCCGCCGCCGTCTCCGAGGCCGGCGGCCTCGGCATCATCTCGGCCATGAACGCCGGACCCGACTGGGTGCGCGAGCAGATCCGGGACGTCCGCACGCGCACGCAGCGCCCGTTCGGCGTGAACGTGATGCTCCAGAGCCCGTTCGCGGCCGAGGTCGCGGACGTCGTGGCCCAGGAGCGCGTTCCCGTGGTCGTTACGGGCGCGGGCAACCCCAGCAAGTACATGCGCGCGTGGAAGGACGCCGGCGTGAGGGTGATCCCCGTCGTGTCCTCCGTCGCGCTCGCGCGCCTGTTGGAGCGCGCCGGTGCGGACGCAATCGTCGCCGAGGGCGGAGAGTCCGGCGGGCACGTGGGCGACCTCTCGACCATGGTTCTGGTGCCGCAGGTTGTGGACGCCGTCAAGGTGCCGGTGCTCGCCGCGGGCGGCATCGCGGACGGCCGGCAGGTCGCGGCCGCGTTCATGCTGGGCGCGCAGGGCGTCCAGGTGGGCACCCGCTTCCTCGTCGCCACGGAGTGCACGGTGAGCCAGGAGTACAAGGACCGCGTCATCAAGGCGAAGGACCTGTCCACCATCGTGACCGGCCGCAGCATCAACGGCGCGGTGCGCTGCCTGAAGACGCCGTTCTCGCAGGAGTTCGCGCGCAGGGAGCGCGAGGGCGCCACGGCGGAGGAGCTCGCGAGCCTTGGGGCGGGGTCGCTGCGCAAGGCCGCGAAGGACGGCAACTACCAGGAGGGCTCGTTCATGGCCGGCGAGGTTGCGGCCATGGTGCACCAGGAGCAGACGGCCGCCCAGATCGTGGACGACCTCATGGACGGCGTGGAGCGCTGCCTGAAGGGGGCGACGGCATGGGTGTGCTAGGCGCGGAGGCGACCCCGCGGCCAAACGTCGCGTTCCTGTTTGCGGGCCAGGGCTCGCAGCGTCCCGGCATGGGGCGTGCGCTGGCTGAGAAGAGCGCGGCTGCCAGGGCCGTGTTCGATGCGGTGGACGCGGTGCGTCCGGGCACGAGCGCCCAGTGCTTCGACGGCACGAAGGAGGAGCTCGCGCCCACGGCGAACACGCAGCCGTGCGTGCTGGCAGTGGACCTTGCGTGCGCGGCGGCGCTCGCGGAGCGCGGCGTCGTTCCGGCTGCCGTCGCGGGCCACTCCCTCGGCGAGCTCGGCGCACTCGCGTTCGCGGGGGCGTTCGACGTCGAGGCGGCCATGCGCCTGGCCGTGGTGCGCGCCTGCCTCATGACCCAGTGCTGCGACGCTCACCCCGGCGCCATGCGCGCCGTGATGAAGCTTGCGCCGGAGCGCGTGGAGGAGCTCGCCTCCCAGGCGGGCGAGGCGTGGGCCGTCAACTATAACAGCCCGCTCCAGACCGTGGTCGCGGGCGCGCCGGACGCGTGCGAGCGGCTGGACGCGCTCGTGCGCGACGCCGGCGGCCGCAGCATGAGGGTCGCCGTGTCCGGCGCGTTCCACAGCCCGTACATGGCGGACGCCGCGACGGGTCTTTCGGCGCACCTTGCGCAGCATGCGCCGGCGTCCCCGCACATGGCATGCTGGGCAAACCTGACGGGGCGTCCGTACCCGACGGAGCCCGCGAAGGTGGCGGCAACGCTCGCGAGCCAGGTGAAGAGCCCCGTCCGCTGGGCGGACGAGCTCCGCGGCATGCAGGCGGCCGGCATCGACACGTTCGTGGAGGTGGGCCCCGGCCACACGCTCACGGGCCTCGTCAAGCGCACGCTCGACGGCGTCCGTGCCATGAGCGTGGAAGACCCTGACCAGCTCGAGGCGGCTCTTGCCGCGATTGCGGAGGGCTAACAATGGACGAGAAGGACACCACGCGCCGCTGCGCCCTGGTGACGGGCGGCTCGCGCGGCATCGGTCGCGCCTGCGCGGAGCGTCTCGCACGCGCCGGCTTCGACGTGGCCATCGTGTATGCCGGTAACGCGGAGGCGGCCGCGGACTGCGTCGTCGCGCTCGAGGCGCTTGGCGCGCGCGCGAGGGCGTACCGCTGCGACGTGTCGGACGCCGCCGCCGTGAAGCAGACGGTGAAGCAGGTGACCGACGACTTCGGCCCCGTGTGGGCGCTCGTGAACGACGCGGGCATCACGCGCGACGGCCTGTTTGCGCGCATGCGCGACGAGGACTTCGACCGCGTGCTCGACGTGAACCTGAAGGGCACGTTCAACATGGTGCGCGCCCTCGCGCGCAACTTCGTGCGCCAGCGTGGCGGGCGCATCGTGAACGTGAGCTCCGTCGTCGGGCTCCACGGCAATGCCGGCCAGGTCAACTACGCCGCGTCGAAGGCGGGAGTCATAGGGCTCACGAAGTCCGTGGCACGTGAGCTCGCCGGTCGCGGCGTCACGGCGAACGCCGTCGCGCCAGGCTTCATCGCGACGGACATGACGGAGAAGCTCCCGCAGGACGTCCGCGACGGCTATGCGGCCAGGGTCCCGCTCGGGCGCCTGGGCACGGCCGAGGAGGTGGCCGAGGTGGTGGCGTTTCTCGCCTCCGACGCCGCGAGCTACGTGACGGGCGAGGTCATACGCATCGACGGCGGCCTTTGCATGTAGACGGGCGCCTTTGCGCCCGGGAGGGGAAGTAGGATGGATCGCAGGGTAGTCATCACGGGCATGGGTGCCATCACGCCCGTGGGCAACACGGCCCCGCAGAGCTGGGACGCGCTCGTCAGGGGCGAGTCCGGCATCGGGACCATCACGGCGTTCGACACCACGGGCTTCCGCGTGAGCGTGGCCGCGGAGGTGAAGGGCTTCGACGCGGCGGCCGCCCTTGGCAAGTCCGTCGCGCTGCACAACGACCGCAACGTGCAGTTTGCGCTCGTGGCGTCGGACGAGGCCATGGCGTCGAGCGGGCTCGACGCCGAGGGCGCCATCGAGCCGGAGCGCCTTGGCGTGTACGTGGGCTCTGGCATCGGCGGCATCGGCACCACGGAGGCGCAGGTAAGGCGCCTGGCAGACGGCGGCGCCCGCAAGGTGAGCCCGTACCTGGTGCCCATGATCATCGCGAACATGGCCGCGGGGCAGGTGTCCATACGCCACAACGCGAAGGGCCCGACGCTTCCCGTGGTCACGGCGTGCGCCACCAGCACCAACGCCATCGGCGAGGCGTACCGTGCCATCCGCTACGGCTACGCGGACGCAATCCTGGCCGGCGGTGCCGAGGCGGCCATCGTGCCCGTGAGCATCGCGGGCTTCACCAACTGCCGCGCGCTCACGGTAAACCCCGACCCCAAGACGGCGTGCCGCCCGTTCGACGCGAACCGCGACGGCTTCGTGATGGGCGAGGGCGCGTGCATCCTGGTGCTGGAGGAGCTGGAGCATGCCCTGGCGCGCGGCGCGAACGTCGTGGCGGAGGTGTGCGGCTACGGCAACACCGCGGACGCGTACCACATCACGAGCCCCGACCCCTCCGCGGACGGCATCACCCGCGCCATCAGGCAGGCCGTGGACGAGTCCGGACTGGACGTGGCGGAGGGCCTGTACGTGAACGCGCACGGCACCTCGACGAAGCTGAACGACAAGACGGAGACCCAGGGCCTGAAGCTGGCGCTGGGCGAGAAGGGCGCGCGTGCGGCCCGGATATCCTCGACCAAGTCCATGACCGGACACATGCTGGGGGCGACGGGCGCGGTCGAGGCCATGGCGTGCGCGCTGGCGCTGCGCGACTCCGTGATACCGCCTACCGTGGGCCTGACCACGCCGGACGCGGACTGCGACCTTGACTACACGCCGGGCCACAGCCAGGCGTTCGACGGCAGGTGGGCGCTCTCCACCTCGCTTGGCTTTGGCGGACACAACGCCGTCGTCGCGCTCAGGCGCTTCGACGGGAGGGAGGCGTAGCGGCATGGACACCAGCAGCACGCGCGTGGACGCGCTCGCACAGGTGATGCAGGCCCGCGGCCTTGCGCGCATGAGGATCGAGGAGGGCGACTGCTCCATAGAGATGGAGCGCCCGGAGGCCTTCCCGGCGGGCGTCGCCGTGGCGCAGGTACCGCGCACGGCCGCGGCTGCGGCGACGCCGGCTGCGGCCGAGGCGGCGGCAGGCGCCTCCGCAGCGGTCGCGACGGACGGCGGACGGTCCTTCTCGCCCGCCGAGGGCGACGCGACAGGGCCTGCGCAGGCACCGTCCGCCGAAGACGCGCCCGCGGCCTCGACGGACGGCGCGGCCGACGCCGGCGAGAGGCCGCTTGACATGACGAAGGTCGTCGCGGTGAAGGCACCCATGGTCGGCGTGTACTACGCGGCTCCCGCACCCGGGGCCGATCCGTTCGTGCACGTGGGCTCCAAGGTGAAGAAGGGCGACACGCTGTGCGTGATCGAGGCCATGAAGGCCATGAACGAGGTCACGGCAGAGGTTGACGGCGAGGTCGTGGACGTGTGCGCCAGCGACGGCGAGCTGGTGGAATACGGCTGCGTGCTCATGAAGCTGTACTAGGGGGAGCGCATGAACCGAGAAGAGATCGAGACCATACTCCCGCACCGTCCGCCGATGCTTCTGATAGACGACTGCGAGCTGGTGGACGGGCGTGCCGTGGGGCACGTGCGCGTGACGGGCGAGGAGTTCTTCGTGCAGGGGCACTTTCCCGGAAACCCCGTGGTGCCCGGCGTCATCCTGTGCGAGATGCTTGCCCAGAACTGCTGCGTGCTGCTGGCCCAGGGCGGCGCGTCGAAGGGGACGACGCCGTACTACACGAGCCTGGACAAGGTTCGCTTCAAGCACCCCGTACGTCCGGGCGACACCGTGGAGCTCGACTGCTCCGTCGTGCGCTCGCACGGCATGTTCCACTTCGCGCACGGCGAGGCGCGCGTGGGCGGCGTGGTGTGCTGCGTGGCGGACATGTCGTTCGCGCTGGTGCCAGAGGGAAAGAAGTAGACCATGTTCCAGAAGGTCCTCATCGCGAACAGGGGAGAGGTCGCCGTCCGCATCATCCGCGCCTGCAAGGAGATGGGCGTCAGGACCGTGGCGGTGTACTCCACGGCGGACGAGGAGTCGCTGCACGCGACGCTCGCGGACGAGGCGTATTGCATAGGCGGCCCGCGCGCGAGCGAGTCCTACCTCAACATCGACGCGATCCTGACGGTCGCCATCGCCTCCGGGGCCTCCGCCGTGCACCCGGGTTACGGCTTCCTTTCCGAGAACGTGGAGTTTGCCCGCGAGTGCCGCGAGCACGGGCTGGTGTTCATTGGGCCCAGCCCCGAGGTGATGCAGCGCATGGGCGACAAGGACGAGGCGCGCCGGACCGCGCGCGCGGCGGGCGTGCCCATTGTGCCGGGCTGCGACCTTCTGGACTCGCCCGAGCAGGCAGAGGATCAGGCGCGAAAGATCGGCTGCCCCGTGCTGGTGAAGGCGCGCGCCGGCGGCGGTGGTCGCGGCATCCGCAAGGTGGAGCGGCCCGAGGACGCCGCGGTCGCGTTCGAGAGCGCGAGCGCGGAGGCGAAGGCGGCGTTTGGCGACGGCGCATGCTACATGGAGAAGTTCGTGAGCCCGGCGCACCACGTGGAGGTGCAGGTCATAGGCGACCGCTTTGGCCACGTGATGTCGCTTGGCGAGCGCGAGTGCTCCGTGCAGCGCAAGAACCAGAAGCTTATGGAGGAGAGCCCGAGCCCGTGCCCGGCGCTCACGGACGACGTGCGCCTGCGCATGGAGAAGTGCGCGCGCGACCTGGCGCGCTCCGTGGGCTACGAGGGCCTGGGCACCATCGAGTTCCTGCTGGACGACGCCGGGAGCTTCTACTTCATGGAGATGAACACCCGCCTGCAGGTGGAGCACCCCGTGACGGAGTTCGTGACCGGCCACGACCTCGTGAAGTGGCAGCTGCGCGTCGCCGCGGGCATGCCGCTGCCGGACGGCGTGGACGCGGCGCCCGTGAGCGGACACGCCATCGAGTGCCGCATCAACGCGGAGACGCCGGACTTCAGGCCGTCATGCGGCACCATTACGATGCTGCACGTGCCCAACGGCCCGTGGGTCCGCTTCGACTCCGCGCTGTACGTGGGCTCGCTCGTCTCGCCGTTCTACGACTCCATGCTCGGCAAGCTCGTCGTGTACAGCCCCACGCGCGAGGAGGCCATCCGCAAGATGCGCTCCGCCCTGGGCGAGCTGGTGGTGGACGGCGTGGAGTGCAACGCCGACCTGCAGCTGGACGTGCTCGCGAACGACGAGTTCCTGAGCGGGAACTACCATACGAACCTGATGGAGCACCTGTATGAGTAGACGCAACGACAAGAGCGTGAACGAGCTCGAGGGACCGGTGACCGAGGTCCCCGTGGACGTGCCCGAGCGCATGGTCTTGGTGCGCTGCCCGCACTGCCGCCACGTGGTCGAGGCGGACGCCCTTGCGAAGAACCTGGACGTGTGCCCGCGCTGCGGCCACCACCTGCGGCTTTCCGCGCGCGAGCGCATCGCCCTCACCGTGGACGACGGCAGCTTCGCAGAGTGGGACGCCGACGTCGCCCCGCGCGACGTGCTGTCGTTTCCGGACTACCGCCAGAAGCTGGCCGCGGCGCACGCGAAGTCGCACGAGCGCGAGGCCGTGGTCACGGGCGAGGCAACGATCGGCGGCGAGCCGTGCGCCCTCTTCGTGATGGACTCCTCGTTCATGATGGGCTCCATGGGAAGCGCCGTGGGCGAGAAGATCTGCCGCTGCTTCGAGCGGGCCACCCAGAGGCGCCTGCCCGTGGTGGGGTTCACCGTCTCCGGCGGGGCGCGCATGCAGGAGGGCGTGACGTCGCTCATGCAGATGGCGAAGGTGACGTGTGCCGTGCGGCGCCACGGCGACGCCGGCCTTCTGTACCTGGTGGTCCTGACGGACCCAACCACCGGTGGCGTCACGGCGAGCTTCGCCATGGACGCGGACGTCTGCCTTGCGGAGCCGGACGCCCTCGTGGCGTTCGCGGGCCCGCGCGTGGTGGAGCAGACCACGCACAAGCGTCTGCCCGCCGGCTTCCAGCGCGCGGAGTTCATACTGGAGCATGGCTTCGCGGACATGGTGGTCGAGCGCAAGGACCTGCCTTCCACCATAGCCTACCTGCTGTTCCTGCATGACCGCACCGCATGGGGCGACCCTGCGCGCGCCGTGCCGCACTGCCGCGCGGCGTTTCCGGAGCAGCCGCGCTGGCCGCGACCGCACCACGAGCAGAGGGCGCTCGACCCCGAGCGCGCCACCCCGTACGACCTGGTGCGCCGCGTGCGCGACACAAGCCGCGCCAGCGTGCCAACCGTGGCGGAGCAGGCGTTCGAGGGGCTGGTCGAGCTCCACGGGGACCGTGAGTTTGGCGACGACCCCGCCATCGTGGGCGGCATCGCGCTTCTGCGCGGGCGCCCCGTGACCGTCATCTGCACGGACCGTGGCCGCAACACGAAGGAGCGCGTCGCGCGCAACTTTGGCTCGCCGAAGCCGGAGGGCTACCGCAAGGCGCTGCGCCTCATGCGACAGGCCCAGAAGTTCGGTCGGCCCGTCGTGACGCTCGTGGACACGTCCGGCGCCTACCCCGGCATGGAGGCGGAGGAGCGCGGCCAGGGCGCGGCCATCGCGGACGACATTATGGCGATGAGCGGGCTTGCCGTGCCGGAGGTCGCCGTGATCATGGGCGAGGGCGGCTCCGGTGGAGCGCTCGCGCTTGCTACGGCGGACCGGGTGCTCATGCTGTCCGACGCCGTGTACAGCGTCGTGAGTCCGGAGAGTTGCGCCACCATCCTGTGGAAGTCGCAGAAGCGCGCCGCGGAGGCCGCGGACGCCCTGGGCATCACGGCAAAGGCGCTCATGCGCCTGGGCATCGTGGACGGGGAGGTCGACGCGGAGGGGCTCGGCACGTCCGAGTTCGCGTGGAGGCTCGCGGGCAGGATTCACGACGAGCTCGCGGAGCTCGGCGCGATGGGGACGGACGACCTTCTCGCCGAGCGATACGAGAGGTTCCGGAAGATCGGGAGGTACGACGCATGAGCGAGGGAGCGAACGGTCGGCCGGAGGGCGGCGGCGCGACGCGGCCCGTCACCATCGTGTGCGACAGCTCCGCGTGCCTTTCGCGCGCAGAGGCGGCCGCGCTGGGCTGCGACATCGTCCCCATGCACTACCTGGTGGACGGCGTTCGCCGCGACGAGACGTACGAGGGCGAGAACGGCGCGTACGACGCGCTGTTGCGTGGCGGCACGGTGCTGGGGACGGAGGCCGTGTACCACTCCGCGTTCTACGGCGAGTTCCGGCGCCTGCTGGCGTGCGGCTCGGACGTGCTGTGCGTCACGATGTCGTCCAGGCTCTCTGGCACGCATCGCAGCGCCGTGGAGGCGCGAGACCAGCTGGTGGGCGAGGGAGCGGACCCCGCCCGCGTGGCCATAGTGGACTCGTGGACGACGTCGGGCGGGCTCGAGCTCCTGGTGCGCCGCGCGCGACGCGAGCTTTCCGCCGGCGCGACGCTGCCCGAGGCCGTGGCGCGCCTGGAACGTGCGCGGGCGCTGCAGGGAATCGCTTTCACGGTCCCGAAGATGGACGTGCTGCGCCGTTCCGGCCGGCTGGGCGCCATGCGCCGCGCCGTCGCGGGAAAGCTGGACCGCTTCCTGGTGATGGAGCTGGACCGTGGCGGCATCCGCGACGTGGACGTGGCGCACGGCATGGGCGCCACCGTCCGCCTGCTGGTGCGGCAGGTGCCCCAGGCCGCGCGCGACGGGCGCATCGTGGTGGCGCACTACGGGGAATCGGACGCGACGCGCGCGCTTGCGGATTGCGCGCGCCGCACGATGCCCGCCGCGCAGGTCGAGGTGTGCGACGCCGGCCCCGTGGTGTCGCTGCACCTGGGCGTGGGCTCCGTCAGCATCGCGTGGGACGTGCCGCGCGACGCGGAGCGATAGGCGCAAACCAGCCGCACGAGGCGGGTGGAAGGCGCGTGCAAGAAGAGCGGGAGAGAAGGGCGGGCGCCCGCCGTTGGCGGCGTCCCGTGGAAGAGAGGTGCAGGCATGGTCGAGAACGGTGTGGTTTCGAACGGTGGACAGCGCACTCACGTGGTCGCGGCGCGCGTGCTGCGCGGCGAGGGTGCGGCAGCGGGCGTGCTTCGCGTGGCGCTGGGCACGCTGGCGCTGTGCGCGAGCGCCCGCGTGGAGGTGCCGCTGACGCCGGTGCCCTTCACGCTGCAGGTGCTGGCGCTCTGCCTGGTGGTGCTGGCGATGCGTCCGCGCGAGGCCGTGTCGAGCGCCGCGTCCTACGTGCTCGTGGGCTCGCTCGGCGCACCGGTGTTCTCTGGCGGCATGGGTGGCGTTGCGCGCATCGCCGGCCCCACCGGAGGCTTCATCCTGGGCTTTGTCGCTGCGGCCGCGGTGGGCACGCTTGTGCTCAGGGGCGCTTCTTGCCTGCGCGTGCCGTATGTCGTGCGCGCGATGCTTGCGCTCGCGACCACGATCGCCGTCGTGTACACATGTGGCTGGGCGCAGCTCATGGTAGTGGCGCACCTTGCGCCCGCGGCCGCGTTTGCGGCGGGCGTCGCGCCGTTCGTGGCGCTCGACCTGATGAAGGCCGGCATAGCCACGAGCCTTGCCGCTGCCGGACGCATGGCGCGTGGCGGTGACGCTGTCCGGGCCTAGCAGGGCCGCGGAGTCGCTTGCAGAACCTCTTGCGAAGGCGCCCGAAAACGGTGCTTGACGGCGCGTAGTCACGCGGTGCATAATGCATGCATATTGCATGAGCATCGAGCCCAGGTGGTGATTGCCGTGGCGACGCTTCAGGTACGCGACCTTCCCCAGGATCTGTACGAGGGGCTCTCCCTTGCGGCCAAGAGCCAGCACCGCAGCCTTGCGCAGCAGACCGCGCACATAATCCAACTCTATCTACAGGGTGCGCCGGAAGGTGTCGATGGCACCGGCCGGCGCGTTCCCGCATGGATGGACTGGGTGGGGGAGGACCCTGCCGTGGTTGCGCAGCGGCGCGAGCGCCGTCGGCGCGCGTTTGCAGAGGCGGACACTCTGGGTCCAGTCAACGTGCCGGATGGGTTTCCCTCTGCGGAGGAGCTGGTCCGGGCGGACCGTGATGCCAGGTGATCGTGCTGGACAGCTCTGCCGCGATAGAGATCGCGCTCGACACCGTGGAAGGCCGCGCGCTGCGCGGGCTCTGGTACGTGGACGAACGCGTGGTGAGCGTGCCGCTCTTTCAATCCGAGGTGACGAACGCCTTCTGGAAGTACGTGCGGGCAGGGGTCATGCGGCGGGAGGAGGCCACAAGGCGGCTCTCCATCGCACTGTCGCTCGTGGACGAGTATGCAGACGCGCTCGACCTTGCATCGGAGGTGCTCGCGGAAGCAGTGCGACTGGAACATCCTGCCTACGACATCACGTATCTGGTGCTTGCCCGCAGGTCAGGTGGCACGCTCTTCTCGTGCGACAAGAAGCTTGTGAAGCTGTGCGAGGAGAACGGTGTCGACTGCATCCACACTGAAGACGTGCCTGTGACGGTGCCAAGGGGGCGTCATGGGGTTTGCGGCTAGACGCCGGTGGATACGTAGCTCGAGTCCACGGTCACGTGGCAGACGGCGTCAGCGCAACGCCTGTGCAGGATCTTGCAGATGCGCGCGCTCAGCTCCTCGTCGGTCATGGGCAGGTCGTGCGGGCGCACGCAGTCCAGCGACACGTGCAGGGTGCCGTCCTGGCGCGTCGTGCGCACGTCGTGCACGGTCAGGCGTCCGTCGATGGTCTTCACCTGGTCTGATACCCAGTGGCGCAGGTCGTGGTCCTCGGGGTCGAACGTGACGATGGGGTCGTAGTGCAGCACGAGGGGCAGGTCCTCCTCGTCCTCGAAGTAGTGCTCGATGGAGTCCAGCACCTCGTGGCTGCGGATGGGGTCGATCTCGGCCGCCATCTCGACGTGGGCGCTCGCGAACTTGCGGCCGGGGCCGTAGTCATGCACCATCAGGTCGTGCGTGCCCAGCACGCCGGGGTAGCTCATGATCGTGTCGTGGATGTGGCTCACGAGCTGTGGATCGGGTGCCTGTCCAAGCAGGGGGTCCAGCGTGTCGCGCACCAGCTCGAAGCCGCTCCACATGATGAACGCGCCCACGGCAAGGCCGGCAAGGCCGTCCAGGTCGATCCCGGCGATCTTGCCAACGACGCCGGCGGCCAGCACCGCGGACGTCGCGAGCACGTCGTTCTTGGAGTCCTGGGACGTGGCCTCCAGCGTGACGGAGTCGATCCGCCTCGCAAGGGCGTGGTTGAAGCGGGCCATCCACGCCTTCACGCCGATGGAGAGCAGCAGCGCTACCACCACCGCGGGCGAGAAGTCCGTGGGCTCCGGGTGCGCGATCTTCTGGATCGAGGCCTTTGCCAGATCGAGGCCCACCGCCACGATGATGAACGCGACGACGACCCCCGCCATGTACTCGATGCGGCCGTGTCCGTAGGGGTGGCCCTTGTCCGCCGGGCGGCTCGCGAGCTTGAAGCCTATGAGGCTCACGATGTTGCTCGAGGCGTCCGTCAGGTTGTTCACGGCATCTGCCACGACGGAGACGGACCCCGCCGCCAGGCCCACGAGACCCTTCGTCGTGCACAGGAGGATGTTGCACACGATGCACACGATGCTCGCGAGCGTGCCGTGAGCGCCCCTCACGTCGGGGCGGTCCGTCTGGTCCGCGTCGTGGATGAACCTATGTACCAGCCACTCTGTCATTGTGCCTTGCTCTTCTCGGCTCTTTGCACCTTTTCCAGCGCCCCGGTGAGGTCGATGTCCAGGTCGACGTCGCCGTCGATGCCGTCCACCTTTCCGGAGTCCGTGTACTGCCAGATGCCGTAGCGCAGCGCCATCGTGGGCGCCTTCCCGTACTCCGCGTACCAGAAGCCGTAGCGCGAAAGCGCGGCGAGGTCGTAGTGCGCCAGGTCCGCGCGGCTGCCATAGACGCACGCGTAGTAGCCGTTCTTCTGCATCTCTTTGCAGAATGCCTTCGCGATGGCGGTCATCTGGTCGTTCGTCAGGCTCGACACGCGGTCGTCGCCGCTGGTGGAAGGCTCCATGTCGAACACGACGGGGTACTCGGTGGCATAGCCGTCCAGCTGCCTTACCACGTAGCGGGCCTCGTCGCGCGCCTCCTCTGCCGTTATGGCCTGCGAGAAGAAGTACACGCCCACGTCCAGCCCGTTCTTGCGCGCGCCATCGAAGTTCTGCTCAAAGCGCCTGTCGTGCGTGATGTTGCCCTCGACGCTGCCGCGGTAGCCAATGCGAATGTACGCGAAGTCGATGCCGTCCGCCGCGACCTTGGACCAGTCGATCTTGCCGTTGTGCTCGGACACGTCGATGCCGGTGCGCGAGACCACGGTCCCGCCCATCTTGTAGCTGATGCGCCCGCGCTTGGTGGTGGCGTTGTCCCAGTCGTACGTGGTGGTGAAGATCTTCGCGCTGTCGTCGATGGCGGTGGACCTTCCGCCTTTCATCACGACCTTGCCGCCGGCCTCCTGCGTCTGGGCCGGCTGCCGCAGCGCGCGCATGATGCTGGTGCCCGCAAGCACGCCGACGCTTGCCACCAGGAGCACCGCCACGATGGCGATGAGCGGCTTGAACGGAAACGGCGGCCTGGTGGAGCCCAGGTCGCGAATCTTGCGAAGCCGGCTTTCCTGCCGGCGGCGGCTCGTCTGGCTGCGCGCGCCGAGGCTGGTCTGTCCGTACTCCTCGCGCCGCAGCTCGAGGCCGGTATCCTTCGGGCGGAGCATCTTGCGCGGCTGGCGCGCGTCATGGCCGCGACCGTCGCGGGAGCGCACCTCGCGCCCACGGTCCGCCCTGGTGCCGCGCACTTCTCGCGAACGCGCGGTGTCATGCGGCGCGCGGGAGCCCGTGCCCCTGTGGCTTGCGCGGGACGTGCCGTACCTGGCGGCATGCGACGTGCCCATGGAGCTTCCGAGGCTGCTGCGCGAGCTGCCCCTGCTTCCGCGAGAAGCGCGTGGCGTGCCGGTCGCGCGCGACGTGCCGGTCCGGGGCGTGCCGTGGGCCGCGGCGCCGCCCGAGCGCTCGCTGCCACGACGAGAAGGCACGTGGCCCTGGGCCCTCTGCCCCTTGGGGCGCGACTGCCTCTTGCTGGGCCTTCGCTTTTCTGCCAACGCGTCGCACCTCCCTGGGGTCGCCCGTCCGTCATGTCGCTAGTCGTCCCATTGTCGCACCCCGAGCGTCCCGGTGCGAGTGCGACCGGATGCAATGGCACAACATCATCAGAGGGCCAAGGGGGTGCCGGTGTGGGGGTGCCGGTGTGGGGGTGCTGGTGCGGGGGTGCTGGTGCGGGGGAGCGCCGCCTGCACGCACCGGCGGTGAGCGGGCGGCGGTCACGCAAGGTTGCTACGGGTGTGTGACGCGGGCGCCCGGGCTCGCGCGGTGTCCGTTTGGCGTAGCTAGCATCCCTCGCGCATCCCTCGCGCGTAGTTAGCGCATCTTGGCAAAAATGCCGCGGGGAGAAGAGCTCGTCCTTCTCCCCGCGGGTGGATGAAGTTAAACGAAGTTGCGACAGTGATTGAAGTTGATGCATTCAGGATTGATGTTTGATGCCGCTGCGTGTAGCTTACTGTCCATCGTCAGGAGAATGGTTGTGCCGTCGACGAGCGAGAGCAAAGAGCAGTCGGCGATACCAAGGTAGCTATATTGGGGCAGCTCGGCGACCTCCTTGCTAGGGACGTACTTCTCCACTCGAACGGATTCACCGTTTTGCACAAACTCCTTTAGCCAGCGCTTCTCACCTTCGTCTGAAGTATCGGAAAGTAGGTCAGAACACTCGGTAATTACGTTGGGGGTTACGACTGCCTGACGGAATCCCGATATTACGCTCACGGCAAGATCGTAATCCTCAGGAACGTATTCCTTGACGCGGCGCTTCCGCCCAAGGGCGCCTTTGTCTACTGATCCGACGGCCAGCAGGACAAGGATGTTTGCATCGAGGGCAATCCTAGTTGCCGCCATACGCAAGCACCTTGCCCGTCTTATCGTCGATGGTGACAGTCTTGATCGTGCGGTTGTCCTTCAGAGGTACAGTGGCGATTCCGGCAAGGGGGGAATGGGCCTGGTCCCATGGTCTCGAGAAGCCCACCTCGATTCTCCAGGTATCGTCCTCCTCGTTGAATCGCGTTCCCTCGACGGCGAAGCGGATGTCACGTAGCAGCTTCGTATCTGTATCGGCATCGGGATACTCATTCGTCATGCCTTCCAAGCTCGAAACGTAGTTCGCGGCAATCTTCACGGCCTGCTTCACGTCCATTTCCAGCCATCCCTTCAGTCGAGAGTTGAATGTCTGACTAGTATACGGCGAAGGGGGTGGTGGATTGAAAACATATAGTTTGGAAAAGAATCCAGCGCGAGTCCATTTGCGCAGAATAATGCAAGAAAATGCCGCGGGGAGAAGAACTCGTCCTTCTCCCCGCGGCGTTGCCTTTGATGCATGTGAGTGCGGACCGCTGCCCGCTCTGCCGTCCTCGCGCTACCTCTTCACGCGGTCCGCGACGGCCTTCTCGACGACGTCGGCCACGGTCTTGTCGAGGGCGGACGGGATGATGAAGTCCGGGGAGAGCTTGTCCTCCGGTACCAGGCTCGCGATGGCCTCGGCGGCCGCGATCTCCATCTCCTCCGTGATCTGCGGGGCGCGCGCCGCGAGGGCGCCCTTGAAGATGCCCGGGAAGACCAGCACGTTGTTGATCTGGTTGGGGAAGTCGGAGCGGCCCGTGGCCACGACCTTCGCGCCGCCGGCCTTCGCCTCGTCCGGCATGATCTCCGGCGTGGGGTTGGCCATCGCGAACACGATGCCGTCCCTCATGGTGCTCACCATCTGCGGCGTCACCAGGCCCGGCTTGCTCACGCCCAGGAAGGCGTCCGCGCCAACCAGCACGTCGGCCAAAGATCCCGCCTCGTGGTCCTTGTTCGTGATCTTGGCAACGCGCTCCTTGTACGGGTTCAGGCCGTCGCGTCCCTCGTAGATGGCGCCCTTGCGGTCGCACAGGATCACGTTGCCAAAGCCCATGTGGGTGAGGAGCGTCGCGATGGCAAGGCCGGCTGCGCCCGCGCCGCTCATCACGATCTTGAGCTCGCCCATCTTCTTGCCGGTCACCTTCACGGCGTTCAGCAGGCCCGCGGCCGTCACGATGGCGGTGCCGTGCTGGTCGTCGTGGAACACGGGGACGTCGCACAGCTCCTTCAGGCGGTCCTCGACCTCAAAGCACTGCGGAGCCGCGATGTCCTCCAGATTGATGCCGCCAAAGCTCTTGCTGATGAGCTGCACGGTGCGCACGAGCTCGTCCGTGTCGTGCGTGTCAACGCAGATGGGGAAGGCATCCACGTCGCCAAACTCCTTGAAGAGCAGGCACTTGCCCTCCATCACGGGCATGCCGGCGGCGGCGCCGATGTCGCCCAGGCCCAGGACGGCCGTGCTGTTGGTGATGACGGCCACCAGGTGCGAGCGACGCGTCAGCTCCCAGGACTTGCTGTAGTCCGCCTGTATCTGCCGGCACGGCTCTGCGACGCCGGGCGTGTACAGCAGCGCGAGGTCCTCGTTCGTCTCGGCCTTTGCGCGAGAAACGACCTCGATCTTGCCCTGGAGCTCCTCGTGGAGCCTCAGGCTCTTTGCGCTTGTCTCGTCCATCCTCTAGACCATCTCCTCCGGTTTGAAAACCTCGTCGAACTTCTCTTCCGTCAGATACCCAAGGGAGACGCACGCCTCGCGGAGGCTCGTCCCCTCGTCAAACGCCTTGTGTGCAACCTTCGCCGCGCGCTCGTAGCCAATGTAGGGGTTCAGGCACGTCACCAGCATGAGCGAGTTGTGCAGGTTGTGGGCCATGCGCTCGCGGTTTGCCGTGATGCCCGCGGCGCAGCGCTCGTCAAACGAGCGGATCGCGTCGGACAGCAGCCGCACGCTCTGCAGGTAGTTGTACGCGATGACCGGCATGAACACGTTGAGCTCGAAGTTGCCCTGGCTCGCGGCGAAGCCTATGGCCGCGTCGTTTCCCATCACCTGCACGGCCACCATCGTGACGGCCTCGCACTGCGTGGGGTTCACCTTGCCGGGCATGATGGAGCTGCCCGGCTCGTTGGCGGGAATCGTTATCTCGCCCAGGCCCAGGCGCGGCCCGCTTGCCAGCCACCGCACGTCGTTCGCGATCTTCATCATGTTCGCGGCAAGCGCCTTTATGGCGCCGTGCGAGAAGACCATGGCGTCCTTGCTGGTGAGCGCATGGAACTTGTTGGCCTCGGTCTTAAAGTCCTCGCCGGTGAGCGCGCTGACGCGCTCTGCCACCAGCACGTCGAAGCCGGCGGGGGCGTTGAGCCCCGTGCCGACGGCCGTGCCGCCCAGCGCCAGGCGCCGGAGCATCGGAAGGCTTGCCTCGAGCTGCTCGCGCGAGGCCAGAAGCATGCCGCGCCAGCCAGAAATCTCCTGGCTAAAGGCTATGGGCACCGCGTCCTGCAGGTGGGTGCGGCCGCTCTTCACCACGCCGGCGTTCTTGCGCTCCAGGCGCTCGAACGTGGCTGCAAGCTGGTCAATCGTGGGCAACAGCTCGCGCGTGACGGCCAGCACGGCCGCGATGTGCATGGCCGTGGGGAACGTGTCGTTCGAGGACTGCGAGCGGTTGACGGAGTCGTTGGGGTGCACGGGCCTCTCGAGCGCGACGCCCTCTGCCTTGGCGATCTGGTTCGCGCGATTGGCAAGGACCTCGTTCACGTTCATGTTCGACTGCGTGCCGGAGCCCGTCTGCCACACCTTGAGCGGGAACTGCTCGTCGTGCTCGCCGGTAAGGACCTCGTCCGCCGCGCGCTCGATGAGGTTCGCGGCATTGGGGTCTAGCACGCCGAGCTGGGCGTTTGCCTGTGCGGCAGCCTTCTTGAGGATGGCAAAGGCGCGCACGATGCCCTGGGGCATGGTCTCCGTCCCGATGGGGAAGTTCTGGTAGGAGCGCTGCGTCTGCGCGCCCCAGAGTGCCGTGGCGGGAACCCTGACCTGGCCCATGGAGTCATGCTCCATGCGATAGGCGCCCGCCTGGCCCGCGTTCTGGTCCGTGCATGTGGAGCCGTCTGCCATGTGCACCTCCGACTTGCGTCTGCCTTGCTCCCGCGTTGTGCGCGACCCCGGCGGGGAGCGCGGGGCCGATCATGGAGCGCGACCACCATTCTACTTTCTCTCCCCTCACGCCCGCGCCGCCGTAGCGAAGATTTTATGCAGCGAATCGTCTCGACCCGCGAAAACTATGCCCGCGCCGCATGCCGCATAGCGCCGCCAAGCTGGGACGCCGCGTTCCTCTCGCCTGCGGAATATGCATTTTCGAATGCATGAAAAAGCAAAAGTATTTGAGAAGAACTGATAAAAGCAACGTATCTTGCACTTCAGTATGCCAACCTGTGGTAAGAATATAAGCAGAGAGAAACACGATCCGCGGGGTGGGCCCGCGGGCGATGGGAGGCGTCATGGGCAAGAGGTTTGTGGTCGAGGACTCGTTCTGGCAAGTGTTCCCCGACGTGGAGATCGGCGTGCTGTGCGTGGACGGCGTGAGGCCGACCGACCAGATCGGCGAGGAGGAGGCCAAGGCCGCGGCCAAGTTCCTGGATCGCGCGAACGCGAGCGCGGAGGAGTGGCTGACGAGCTCGACCATCAGCCAGAACGAGGTCGTTGCCGTGTGGCGCGACGCGTACCGCAAGTTCAAGACGAAGAAGGGCGCGCGCTGCTCTGTCGAGAACCTGCTGAAGCGCGTTCTGAAGGACAACCCCGTGGGCCACATCGTCCCGAGCGTGGACGTGAGCAACGCGATATCGCTCAAGTACGCCCTGCCCATCGGCGCGGAGAACATCGACGCCATCGAGGGCACGTTCCGCCTTGCCATGACGGACGGCGGCGACTACTTCCTGCCCATCGGCGAGGACCAGAGCGACCCCACGCTGCCCGGCGAGATCGCCTACCTGGACGACGCGGGCGCGGTGTGCCGCTGCTGGAACTGGCGCGACGGCCAGCGCACGGAGGTGAGCGACGCGACGCCGCACTGCATGTTCATCATGGAGAACGTGATGCCCGAGCGCTCCGCGGACCTTCACGCAGCCATCGACGAGCTTGCCGAGAAGTGCGAGCAGCTTCTGGGCGCGACGGTCACGAACAAGGACTTCGTCACGAGGGAGCACCCGGAGACCGAGCTGGTGTAGTCCATGCGGGAGGGCGGCGCCGTCGCGATCTGCCGGCGCCGCCAGCCGTGCCCGCTACGCCAGCCCGCCAAAGTCGCAGCAGCGCTCGAGTGCGGCGACCACGGTCTCCATCCCGCGCGCGTCCGCCTCGCCAAACCTACCCACCAGCGGGGAGTCCACGTCCAGCACGCCCACGACGCGGCCGCCGGCGTGGATCGGCACCACCACCTCGGAGTTCGACGCGCTGTCGCACGCGATGTGCCCCGCAAACTCGTGCACGTCGCGCACCAGCTGCGTCGAGTCCGTCGCCACGGCCGTCCCGCACACGCCGCGCCCCACGGCGATGCGCACGCACGCGACCTTACCCTGGAACGGCCCCAGCACCAGCTCGCGCGCGGCGCCGTCCGCGCCGTCGGGGCGCATCAGGTAGAACCCCGCCCAGTTCAGGTCTCCCACGCCATCCATCACTAGCGCGGACGCGTTCGCCAAAAGTGGCACCCAACGTGCGTCCTCCTCGGCCAGAGCCTCGATCTGCGCCGCAATCAGTCCGTAGTCCGCAAGCCCCTTCGCCATGTCCGCCTCCAAGTCGCGATGTCGCCCGTGCAAACCACACCAGCGTAGCAAGGAGCCGCCCACTGCGCGCGGCACGCGCACCCGTTTTGCGATATGGTTACGTGGTTGGACAGCATGCGCGCCAGGGCCCCAGAGCAGGCCCGCGGCAGGGCCGCGCCGGGCGAGAAGAGCCTGGCTCCCGCCCGAAGGCGCGCCCTTGGACAAAAGGGGGATCCCGCAGATGGACCGCACCAGGATCGCGCAGCTCTATGCGCACATGGACGAGTTTGGGGACAAGACGGTCACCGTGGCCGGCTGGGTCCGCTCGATCCGCGACATGAAGAACTTCGGCTTCGTCGTGCTGAACGACGGCAGCTGCTTCAAGGACCTGCAGGTCGTCATGAACCGCGAGAAGCTCGCCAACTACGAGGAGGTCGCAGCCCTCACCGTTGGCTCCGCCCTCATCATCACCGGCGAGCTCGCGCTCACGCCGGACCGCCCGCAGCCGTTCGAGCTCCAGGCCAAGACCATCGTGGTTGAGGGCGCGGCGCAGCCGGACTACCCCATGCAGAAGAAGCGCCAGACCCGCGAGTTCCTGCGCACCCAGCAGCACCTGCGCAGCCGCACCAACCTGTTCCGCGCGGTGTTCCGCGTGCGCAGCGTCGCGGCGTTCGCCATCCACCGCTTCTTCCAGGAGCGCGGCTTCGTCTACGTCAACACGCCCATCATCACCGCGTCAGACGCCGAGGGCGCCGGAGAGATGTTCCGCGTCACCACGATAGACCCGGCCAACCCGCCGCTCACCCAGGACGGCAAGGTCGACTACGGCCAGGACTTCTTCGGCAAGCAGACCAATCTCACCGTCTCCGGCCAGCTCCAGGCAGAGAACTTCGCCATGAGCTTCGGCGACGTCTACACGTTCGGCCCCACGTTCCGCGCGGAGAACTCCAACACCCGTCGCCACGCGGCGGAGTTCTGGATGGTCGAGCCCGAGATGGCGTTCTGCGACCTCGAGGGCGAGATGGACGTGTCCGAGCAGATGCTGAAGTACGTCATCAACTACGTGATGGAGCACTGCCCGGACGAGCTCGACATGTTCAACAAGTTCGTGGACAAGGGCCTGAAGGAGCGCCTGCAGCACGTTGCCACCAGCGACTTCGCGCGCGTGTCCTACACGGATGCCGTCAAGATCCTCGAGGACGCCCAGGCTGCCGGCCACAAGTTCGAGTACCCGGTCAAGTGGGGCATCGACCTCCAGACCGAGCACGAGCGCTACCTCACGGAGCAGCACTTCAAGAAGCCAACGTTCGTCACCAACTACCCCAAGGACATCAAGGCGTTCTACATGCGCCAGAACGATGACGGCAAGACGGTCGCCGCCGCGGACTGCCTCGTCCCCGGCATCGGAGAGATCATCGGCGGCTCCCAGCGCGAGGAGCGCCTCGACGTGCTGGAGCGCCGCATCGAGGAGCTCGGCATGGATAAGGACCAGTACAAGTACTACCTTGACCTCCGCCGCTACGGCACCTGCCACCACGCAGGCTTCGGCCTGGGCTTCGAGCGCCTCGTCATGTACCTCACGGGCGTCGATAACATCCGCGACGTCCTCCCGCACCCCCGCACCGTCGGCAACGCGGACTTCTAGTTCCATCCACGCGCGAAGCGTCATCCCAAGGGCGTCCCGTCAAATCGGCGGGACGCCCTTCTTGTCGGTGCATATGGTGTAGCCTGTCTGTAGCTCAGGCTTGCTGCAAGATGCCTGACGGCTGCGAATGCGAGGCCCCATGATCGAGTACTACAAGACGTCGCACGAGGTTGCCGCGGACGGCACGAAGGTGCCGTTCACGGGCAGGGTCGACGCTCCCGTGCGGGGGTGCTGGATCAGCGTGGTGGCGCCCACGCAGGAGGAGCGCCGCTGGATGCTGGAAGAGCTGCACGTTAACCCGGAGTTCGTGACGTCCGCGCTCGACGACGAGGAGACGTCTCGGGTGGACCTGGACACGGAGACCGGGCAGGCGCTCGTGATCGTGGACTGCCCGTTTGTGGAGGACGAGCGCGAGGCCGTGGACCCCTCCATCGTGCAGTACGACACGCACCCGCTGGCCGTGCTGTTTCTACCGGAGCAGGACGCCATCATGACCGTGAGCCTCAAGCCAAACGCGACGGTGGACGCGGTGGCCGGCGGACGCATCGCCGGCGTCAACACGGCGCAGCGCACGCGCCTGCTGCTGCAGATGCTGCTGTTCATATCCAGGCGCTACCAGGCGGACCTTCGCTCCGTCAACCGGCAGTTCCGCGAGAACGAGCGCAAGCTCCGCCGCTCCATGCGCAACGCGGACCTCATCAAGATGCTCGGCTTCGAGAAGTCGCTCGTGTACTTCTCCGCCTCGCTCAAGGCGTTGGATGCAACTGTCAGGCGCATTGGCTACGGGCGCACCGTGCGGCTGTACGAGGAAGACCGCGACCTCCTGGACGACGTCTCCATCGAGATCAGGCAGGCCATCGAGATGTGCGGCATCTACACGGAGGTCTTCAACGAGACGATGGACACGTTTGGCTCGCTCATCAACAACAACCTCAACCTCACGATGCGCACGCTCGCCATCATCACGCTGGTGCTCTCGATGCCGACGATGGTGTTCTCGTTCTACGGCATGAACACCGCGCTGCCGCTGGACGAGGCCTGGGTGTTCCCGCTGGTGCTCTCCATCGTGCTTTCCGCGGTGGCCGCGGTCTGGATCATGCGCAGCCGCCTGATAAAGTAGCGCCGAAGCCGTGGTGGCGCGGGTGGCGTCCGCACCGCACGGGGATTGGAGTCTCATGGCAAGCAAGGGCAAGGGCTCGCATGCCGCGCCGCGCCCCGTCATAAGCCGTCGCAGCGTCGTGGCGTTGGGCGGCGCGGCCGTGGTCGCGGGCGGCGTGGCCGTCGCGCGCGGCGTGCTGGGCGGCACAGGTGCGGGCAAGGCGGGCGGCTCTGCGGGCGAGAAGAGCGGCCGCTCCGGCAGAGGCTCCGCCTCAAAGCGCGGCGGCTCCAAGGCCGCGAAGTCGGCTGCGGGCGAGAAGGCCGTCGCGCGGAAGGTCGCCTCGCTCACGCTGGAGCAGAAGGTGGCCCAGATGTTCTTCCCACAGCCGGAGGCGCTCACGGGCATGGGCCAGGTGACCGCAGCCGGGGACACCACCCGCAAGGCGTTTGCAAAGATCCCCGTGGGCGGCATGTGCTACTTTGCGCAGAACCTGCAAAGCGAGTCCCAGGCAAGGCAGATGCTTTCCGCCTCCAACCAGATATCGCTGGACGAGGTGGGCCTGCCGCTCCTCATGTCCGTGGACGAGGAGGGCGGCACGGTCAGCCGCGTGGGCGGAAACAAGGGCTTCTCGATCGCAAACGTCGGCAACATGCGCGACGTGGGGGACACGGGCGATGCGCAGCGCGCGTACGACGTGTGCAAGAAGATTGCGGGCTACCTGGTGCCGTTGGGCTTCAACCTGGACTTTGCGCCGGACGCGGACATCGTGAACGGCACGAGCCAGACCATGGCGAAGCGCTCGTTTGGGACGACGGCGGACGTGGTGGCGCCCATGGTGGAGTCCGCGGTGAGGGGCTTTCTGGACGGCGGCATCATGTGCTGCGCGAAGCACTTCCCGGGCATAGGCGGCGCGCGGGGCGACAGCGAGACGGAGGCCATCACCACGGACAAGACGCTCGACCAGCTGCGCCAGGAGGAGCTGATGCCATTCAAGCGCGCTATCGCGGCCGGCGTGCCCATGGTGATGGTCGGCCACATCAGCTGTCCCAAGGTCACGGGCGACAGCGCGCCGGCGTCGCTCTCCCGCGCGATCGTGACGGACGTGCTCAGGGGCGAGCTCGGCTTCGACGGCATCATCATCACGGACTCGCTGGGCATGGGGGCCGTCGCGGGCTTGCACAAGGCGCGGGACCTGGGCGTGGCCGCGATCCAGGCCGGCGTGGACATGCTGCTGATGACGCCGGAGCTTACGGCCAGCTACCAGGGCGTGCTCGACGCGGTGAGGGCTGGCGCCATCACGGAGGAGCGCATCGACGAGTCCGTCACCCGCATCGTGCGGGCAAAGCTCGCCCTATAGGGGTAGGATTGCCCGCTCATAATCGCGGCATAAAATTAGGCGGAGGCGCTTGCGCGTCCCCGCCACATAAAACCCTACTGGGTTTTGACATCCGCGATTACTGTATCCCATTTGGGCTGGCAGTCAACCATGGTGACGACCGGCCGGTTCGCTACTGGCCCAGGATCTCTCCCACGATGCGGGCGCTCTCCGCCGCGTCCTTCGCGTAGTAGTCCGCGCCCACCATCTTGGCGTACTCCGGGTTCAGCACGGCGCCGCCCACGATGACCTTGCACCACGGCGCCTGCTGGCGCAGCAGCTCGATGGTGTCGGCCATGGCGGGCACGGTCGCGGTCATCAGGGCGGAAAGCCCCACCACCCGCAGGTGCTCGCGGACCACGGTGTCCACCACCACCTGTGGGTCCACGTCGCGGCCCAGGTCGATCACGTCGTAGCCGTAGTTCTCCAGCAGCATCTTCACGATGTTCTTGCCGATGTCGTGGATGTCGCCCTTCACGGTGCACACCGCGACCTTTCCCTTGGAGGCAACCTCGACGCCCGCGGCGTCGTTTGCCTCCTTGATTGTGTTGAAGCCGGCCTTGGCGGCCTCGGCGGACGCCATGAGCTGCGGCAGGAAGAACGTGCCCTTCTCGAACCGCACGCCCACCTCGTCGAGGGCGGGAATCAGCACCTGGTTGATGGCGTACATGACGTCGTGCTGGGCGAGAACCGCAGAGACCAGGCCTGGCATCGGCCCCTTGCGCCCGGCAAGCACCATGGCCCTTGCCTGGTCGGCGGGGTCGGACGAGGCTGCGTCCCGGGAGCCGGCGCCGTCCGCGGCGCGAGGCGGGCATTCTGCAGGCGCGCCCTCTGCGCCGAGGCCGCCCGCCGATGCCGCGGACGGCGCGGGGGCACGGTCGCTCCTGGTGGCGTAGCCCGCCACGTACGCCTGGGCGCTCTGGTCCTCGCCGGAGAGCACGCGCCAGCTGTTGACCACGTCCATCATGCGCTGCTGACACGGGTTAATGATGCACAGGTCGAGCCCGGCCGCAAACGCCGCTGCCAGGAACGTGGCGTTCACGAGCGGGCGGAACGGCAGGCCAAAGCTGATGTTCGACACGCCGAGCACCGTGCGCACGCCCGGCAGCTCGCGCTTGACGAGCGAGATGCCGTCCAGGATCTGGCGTGGTGCGCTCTGGTCCGTGGAGGCAGCCATGCACAGGCAGTCCACCACCACGTCCTGGCGCGGGATGCCGGCCGTGTCCGTGGCGGCCACGATCCTGCGCGCCACCCCAAGGCGACCCTCCGCCGTCTGGGGGATGCCCTTCTCGTCTATGGTCAGGGCCACCAGCGCGCAGCCGTAGTGCGCCGCTATGGGGATGACGGCGTCCATGGTCTCTTGCTTGCCGTTGGTGGAGTTGATGATGGGCTTGCCCGGGTAGCTGCGGACGGCCGCCTCGATGGTGGCCGGCACGGCGGAGTCCACCTGCAGGGGCAGGTTCGTGACGCCCTGGAGGTCCGCCATGAGGCGGCGCAGCGTCGCGGACTCGTCTATCTCGGGCAGGCCGGCGTTCACGTCCAGCACCTGCGCGCCGGCGTCCGTCTGGCTGATGGCTTCCTGCATCACGTAGTCGTAGTTGCCGGAGCGCAGGGCCTCCTTCATGCGGCGCTTGCCCGTGGGGTTGATGCGCTCGCCGATCACGCCCACGTGTCCGGCCGGCAGGCTCACCAGGCGCTGCGAGCTCGTGACCGCGAAGTCGCGGCACACGTCGCGCGCGGCGGGGGTGCGGCCGGCAAGGAGGTCCCTCTCGCCCGCGATGTACTGTGGCGTGGTGCCGCAGCAGCCGCCCACCACCGTGACGCCGGCGTCCAGCATGTCGCGCACGGCCTCGCAGTACTCTTTGGGCTTGATGTCGTACAGCGTGATGCCGTCCTCCACGTGGGGAAGGCCGGCGTTTGCCTGTGCCATCACGGGGACGCTGGACCACGGCAGCATGCGCTTGACGAGCGGGGCAACGTCCTTGGGGCCAAGCGAGCAGTTGATGCCCACCACGCTCGCGCCCAGCGAGCTCAAGGTCTTCGCCGCGACCTCCGGCGTGGTGCCCAGGAAGGTGCGGCCGTCCTCGTCGAAGGTCATGGTACAGAATATTGGCAGGTCAGAGCACTCCTTTGCCGCGAGCACCGCCGCTTTGGCCTCTGCGAGGTCCGCCATGGTCTCGATGATGAAGAGGTCCGCGCCCGCGGCGTCCGCCGCACGCACCTGCTGTGCAAACAGCTCGTACGCGTCGTCAAAGGGCAGCGTGCCCATGGGCTCGAGGAGAGACCCCGTGGGGCCGATGTCCGCGGCGACGTAGCGCGCACCGGAGGCCTTTGCGCAGGCGACGGCTGCCGAGAAGACCTCCTCCACCGTGGCCGCACTGCCGAGCTTGGGTGCGCTCGCGCCAAAGGTGTTTGTGGTGACGACCTCGGAGCCCGCTTGCACGTACGCCTGGTGGATCTGGGTGATCTGCTGCGGGTTGGTGAGGCACAGGAGCTCCGGCACCTCGCCGGCCGCAAGGCCGCGCGCCTGCAGCTGCGTGCCCATGGCGCCGTCGAACAGCAGGAAGTCCTCGCCCGCGAGCACGCGGCGCAGGTGGTCGTCCTTCACGCGAAGGGGACGGCGGTCGTACGTGCCAAAGTACTTGCGGGTGTCGATGGTGCCCACGCCCTTGCCGGCGGCCGTCTTGGTGGATGCATCAGTCATGGCAGGTCCTTCCTGTGGTGGCGCGAAGGTTGCAGAACGCGCGGCAGAAGCAGTCCGCGCAGCTTGCGTGCGTGGAGGGCTGCGGGGCGTCGAACATGCCCACGACGGCCGTCACGCTCTTGGTGGGGGTCATGAGCAGCGTGGGGCTGAGCGTGATGCCCAGGCGGCGGCGCGCGTCCAGCGCGTCGAGCAGCACGGGCTGCGTCTGCATGGGCATGTCGCCGTAGCCCGGCGAGAAGCGGAAGTTGGTGTAGAGCCCCTCGCGCGCGGCCATGCCCACGAGCGTGGCCTCCGCCGCGTCCGCCGCGCGCTCCACCATGGTGGTGGCCGCGGCGTCAAACAGCACCTGGCCAAGGTGGTCCGTGAGCGAGAGGCGCTTGAGCTCGCGCTCCACGCCCATGCCTATGGTGACGGCGAGCACGCCCACCTTGCGGGCGCCCGCCATGTGGCGCCGCATGGAGCTGCCCACGAGCGTGAGCGCGGTGTCCTCCAAGGCGATCTGCGGGGTGCCGTCGGGAAGATCTTCTCGCCCGGCGACTCTGTACACGGCGATGCTCGCGCGTGCACGCCCGATGGCAAGGCAGCGCGCGATGGCCTCGTCCAGGCGGCCGTCGAGCTCCGGCGTCACCTCTTGGCCGCGGTAGCCCAGGTAGCGCAGGACCTCGTTGCGGTCCAGCGCATCTATCTGGTAGCTCGTGAGCGTTGGCGCGACGGGCATGGCCTAGGCCTCCACGTAGCCCGCCTGCAGCAGGCAGTCGTGCGTGGCGTTTGCGACGGACGGGCGGTTCATGGTATAGACGTGCAGGCCGTCCACGCCGTTGCGCGCAAGGTCCACCAGCTGCTCGCACGCGTACGCGACGCCGGCGTCCTGCTGGGCCTGCTTGCTATCGCCGGCGGCGACCAGGCGCTTGATGACGGCGGCCGGGATGGACGCGCCGCAGGTGAACGCCATGCGCTGGATCTGCTGCACGCTGGTGAACGGCATGATGCCGCACACGATTGGCACCTTGATGCGGGCGCGGCTGCAGCGCTCGCGGAAGCGGTAGAAGTCCTCGTTGTCGAAGAAGAGCTGCGTCACCAGGAAGTCCGCGCCGGCGTCGACCTTTGCCTTAAGGTGCTCGATGTCCGCCTTGGGCGAGGGGGACTCAAGGTGGCCCTCCGGGTAGCAGGCGGCGCCCACGCACAGGCCGGCCTGCTTGAGGTATGCCACCAGGTCAGACGCGTGCTCGAAGTCGATCACGTCGCGGCCGGGCGCACGGTCGCCGCGCAGCGCCAGCACGTTCTGGACGCCGGCCGCCTTGATCTTCTCTACGTATGCGTCCACGTCCGCCCGGGACGACCCCAGGCACGTAAGGTGCGCCAGCGCCTGCGTCTTGCCGGACGCCTGGATGGCCTTCGCCACGCTGACGGTGTTTTGCGAGTTGCCCGATCCGCCCGCGCTGAACGTGACCGATATCCAGTCCGGCGAGTTCTGCATGAGCCTCTCCGCGACGTCGGTGGCCTGCGCAACCGACATGTCCCCCTTGGGCGGGAAGATCTCGTACGAGAAGGTCTGCTTGCTCTTGAGGATGTCGGCTATGCGCATGGTGTTCCCTTCGTGTTGCCCGGTGGCGCGGCGCACGGATGCGTCGAGCGTGGTCTACCCATGGTAGCGTTGGGGAGCGGGCGGCGCGAAAACGGAACCGTTCGGTAATAGTTGCGTATTCGATAACGCGCCATCGCGCGGCGCGATGGCCGCGGCTAGTACAGCGGCAGCTCGCCCGTGATGGGGTCGATGTCCTCCGCGCGCAGCGGCTCGAACGCGAGGCAGGTGTACGTGGCCTCGCCGTGGAACTCCGTCAGGCCGGCGTCGCGTATGAGCGCGACGGCAAAGCCGCGCTCGCGCCCCTGGTCCGCGATGTCAAGCAGCGCCTCCTCCGAGTCCACGTACACGCAGACCTTCGCGACGCCGGCGTCGAACCAGTCGGAAAGCGCCGTGTGCGGCGTGCCGTCGGAATCCAGGTACACCCACGTGGGGCTCCCGTCCTCCGCGGTGGCAAGGCGCACCTGGTCAAGGCGCCTCTCGCGCGCCAGCGCCATGAGCACGGCCTCCACGCACGCGTGGCCGGCCTGCGCGGCGATCTTGCCCTTGCGCATCTTGAGGTCGCGCCTCATCACGATCATCTGCTTGGCGAGGTAGGAAGAGCTTGGCATGGGGTCTCCGCTTCGATTATGGGGGATGTGTTTCTCGCCTCACCACTATAGCGGCGCGGCACGCAAGGCGGTGGATCTTCTCGTATGATTGACGCACTCTGTTGGTTGGCCCCGCTTGCCGCGGGGCATGAGGTTGGGGGTGGCATGGCGGACTTTGGTGGCGTAGACGCGCACAAGCTGGCGATGGCCGTGATGATGGGCAGGTCGGACGAGGCGCTGGCCATGCTGAAGCAGCTGGATTTGGGCACGATCGCGGAGCTTGTGGAGCGGGCGGGGGTCTCTGCCAGTGCCGAGGAGCTGCACCGGGCAATCGCGGGATCTGCAGGCATGGGCGAGCTCCTGGACAAGGTCGAGAAGAGCACGGGCCTTGGCTTGAGCGACCTTGCGGGCCTTGCGAGCGGCCTCATGGGCGCAGGTAGGGGGTAGGGGAGCGACCGACGCCTACGGCCCGTCGCCCGGAGACCCTGACGCTACGCGAGCTTGTCGAGCTGCCCGATGGCCCAGAGCGGGACGTTGACGAGCCAGCTTATCTACCAGCTGATTTAAAGACTCGCACGTTTTACCCTAGGAAAAAACGTGGCTGTCTCGCACATTTTACCCTAGGAAAAACGTGCGTGTCTCTCACATTTTCCAAGGGAAGTTGTTCCTTTGGCTTGCCTCGGGCCTGTCGTTGGCTTGCCTCGGGTCTGGCATCGGCGCCGCTTGGGTGGGCCCGTGCGGCGCCCTGGGCGTGCCCTGCATCCCCGCGGCAGCAAAAAGCCGCCCGCGTCCGTGGACGTAGGCGGCTCAAGGTGGCACGCGCGCCAATGGCGTGACGGCCAGGCTAGTCCTCGACCTCGAGCAGGGTGATCTCGAAGTTCAGGGCCTTGCCCGCCATCTCGTGGTTGAGGTCAAACGTGATCGTGGACTCGTCCTTCTCGACCACCTGCGCGGGGAACGGGCGGCCGTCCATGCTAGATAGCATGACCTTCGCGCCGGGCTCGAGCTCCTCCGCGCCGGGCAGCTGCGCCAGGGGGATGGTCTGAACCAGATCGTCGCGGTGCTCGCCGTACGCGTCCTTGGGCTCGAGGCGCACGTTGACCGTCTGGCCGGGCTCCATGTCCTTGACCGCGTTGTCGAAACCGGCGATCATCTGGCCTGCCATGCAGGTAAATGCTAGCGGCTCGTTGCGGTCGTACGAAGAGTCGAACTTGGTGCCGTCGTCGAGGGTGCCCGTGTAGTGGACCTTGACCTTCTTGCCTTCGTTGCTCAAGGAAAGCTCCTGTCTGTCGCTTGTGTGCGGATGGCACAAGGTTACCCAAAAGGCTCGCGCGCCATGCGGGCAAGGCGCCAGGCACGCCCCTGCCCACCGAGCCGCCACAAATGACGGGGCATCGTCCTTCTCGCCCGGCGCTCCCTGCGCGGCGCGTTTGCCGCGTGCCGTCCGCCGTCCAACGGGGCCGGTGCGGCCGGTGGCACATACAAGCTCGACAACGGTGCGGTAGACTATCTACCTGCGCCCGCGCGGGCGCACGGGCAGTGCGTCGCACCCGCGGCGCCGGGATGGAGGCACGTTTTGGGCAAAGAGGGTTGTGTCGGCGTCTTCGACTCCGGCGTCGGCGGCATCAGCGTCCTGCGCAGCATGGTCGCCGCGTTGCCGCACGAGGACTTCGTGTTCTTTGGCGACTCGGCAAACGCGCCGTATGGCGAGAAGAGCACGGACGAGGTGCTGGGGCTCTCGCGCGCAAACGTGGAGCGCCTGCTGGCCGGCGGCGCCAAGGCCATCGTGATTGCGTGCAACACCGCGACGAGCGTCGCGGCCGCCCGCCTGCGCAGCGACTACCCTGAGCTTCCCATTGTGGGCGTTGAGCCCGCGCTCAAGCCGGCGACGCTTGCCCCCAAGCACGACCGCATCCTGGTCATGGCGACGCCCATCACCCTGAAGCTGGACAAGTTCCACAAGCTTGCGCAGGAGTGGGGGTCAGACTCCACGGTCATTCCCGCGCCGTGTCCCGGCCTTGCCGCCCGCATCGAGCATGGCAACCTGGACGCGCCGGACCTCACGGAGCTGCTGCAGCGCCTGGTGGGCGAGTACCGCGGCAAGGTGGACAGCGTCGTCCTGGGCTGCACGCACTACCCGTTCGTGCGGCGCCAGATTCGCTCCGTGGTGGGCGATGTCCCGTTCTTCGATGGCGCCGAGGGCACGGCCCGCCGCCTGCAGAGCCTGCTTGCGGAGGCGGACCTCCTGAAGCCGGAGGACGAGCCCGGCTCCGTCACGTTCGAGACCAGCCTGAGCAAGCCGGGCGAGCTCGACCTGTACCAGTGGTTCTTCGACCAGGAGTGCTAGCCGCGCCACTACCTTGCGGATGACTTCCTGCCGGCGGCATCGCCCCAGAAGAACAGCGCCACGGTGCCCGGTCCCGTGTGGCAGCCGATGGTGGCGCCGATGTCGAACACCTGCGGCTTGCCATCCATCTGCGGAAACGCCTGCTCCGCCATCGCAGCGACGTCGCGCGCGTCGTTGGCGCACTCGGAGTTGCACAGGAAGACGCGGCCCGTATAGCCCTCGCCCCCAAACGCGGTCTCGCGCATGATGTCGACCACGCGCCTTTCGGCCTTCGCCTTCGTGCGGATCTTCTCGATCGCGGCAAGGCTGCCGTCCGGCGCCACGTCCATCACGGGGCAGATGCGCAGCAGCCCGCCCGCGACGCCCGCGGCCCTGCCGATGCGCCCGCCGCGCACGAAAAACGTCAGGTCTGACGAGAAGAACCAGTGCTGCACCTCCAGACGGTGCTGCCTGGCCCAGGCCGCAAGCTCCTCCAGACCCATGCCATCGCGTCTGAGGCCCGCGAGCCTGTCCATGAGCATGCCGTATCCGGAAGAGGCGCACAGCGAGTCCACCACCACGACCCTGCGCTCTGGGTACTCGTCCCTAAGCAGGTCGCGCGCCGTGCACGCGGAGTTGTACGTGCCAGAGATGCCTGAGGACAGCGTCACGTGCAGCACGTCCTTGCCGGCGTCCAGAAACGGTCGCCAGAACTCCTGGTACTCGCCTACGGACACCTGGGACGTCACCACGTTCGCGCCGTCGAGCATACGCGCGTACAGTTGGGCGGGGGAGTTGGTGCGGCCAAAGTCGTCGCGGCAGGCCTCGCCGTCGATGTTGTAGTTGAAGTACACGTACTCGATGTCGCGGCTGCGCAGAAAGTCCTCGGTCACGTCGACCGTGGAGCAGCAGCTCAGGATGTAGTCGCTCAAACGGGCTCCTTACCGCGCCGCCGTCACGGGGCGCACGTGCAGGCTGCGGCCCTTGGCGGCCGTCCTTCTCGCCTGGTTTTTAGACAGAGTACCCAATAAGTGTTGGAATTTTGTGGCACGTGGCGGAATTTGCGGCGACATGACGCGGAATCGAGGGCATTCCCAATCACGCTGTGTTTATTCGCGGAATTGTTCATCTTCATAACTCTGAAATAGTTCGCGTATTCCGCGAGCGGTAAAATATTTTCCGTAGACGCCGCCTGCTCGCGGGGTGCAGCCGATCGCAGGTGGCAAAGCCCATGGCGTAAGGAGAAGTAATGCCGTACAACGTTCTGGCGGAGTTTGGGGCCACTGCCCTCATGATCGTGTTCGGTGTCGGGGTTCACTGCGACACCGTGCTCAAGGGCACCAAGTACCACGGCTCCGGCCACATGTTCGCAATCACCACGTGGTCGTTTGGCATCTCCGTCGCGCTCTTCATCTTTGGCGGCGCCGTCTGCATGAACCCGGCCATGGTGCTTGCCCAGTGCATGATCGGCCTGGTGCCCTGGTCAAACTTCGTGCCGTACGTCGTGGCGGACATGCTGGGCGCGTTTGCCGGCGCGATTCTGGCGTGGTTCATGTACGCGGACGACTTCAAGGCGTCCGAGGGCGACCCCGAGGTCAGCGCCGTCGCAAAGCGCAATATCTTCAGCACCAACCCCGTGGTCCAGAACCTCCCGCGTGACTTCTTCTGCGAGGCCACCTGCACCTTCGTCTTCATCTCCGCCATCCTCGCCGCCGCCAGCCGCGCCGGCGACAACGTCCTGCTGCTTGCCATCGCCGTCGGCATCATCGTGTGGGCCGTGGGCATGGGCATGGGCGGCATCACCGGCTTTGCCATGAACCAGGCCCGCGACCTTGGCCCCCGCCTTGCCTACCAGCTGCTTCCCATCAAGGGCAAGTGCGACAACAACTGGAAGTACGGCCTGATCGTGCCGGGCATCGCCCCGTTTGTGGGCGCGGCGCTCGCGGCGCTCTTCGTCCACGGCTTCCTGGGCATGTTCTAGGGCCTGGCGCGCGATGTCGCCTTCGGGCAACACGTCAACTTCGGTTTATTGCAAGGGCGCTCCCACGGGGGCGTCCCTTTTTTTGTGGCGGGCATGCTGGCGGCGCTTCCCGCGACGCCTGCTGCGGGCATAAAAGTTTTTCTCGCCCGCGCGCTGCCGCGACGCGTCCGTGCTAGCCTGAGTCAATCCGAATGCGTTTTGAAGGGAGCTCGCATGGGCAGACGCGGGGAGAAGAACGTCCCTCTTGGCGGAGGGCGGGGTCATGGGAGGCGCCATCGCGCGCGCAGGGTGCTGCTGGGGATAGCCGTGGCGCTTGTGGCGGCCGTGCTCGCCCTTGGCCTGGGAATCCACATCTACGCCGCAAGCTACAGCCATGCGACGGCGACCGCGCGGGAGGCGCTTGCGACCTCTTCCGACGTGCGGGTGAAGCGGCTCGACAGCGGCGACGTGCTGTTTGTGCCGCAAGACGCGGGTCGCGTCAGCGCGGCGCTCGTGTTCTATCCCGGCGGCAAGGTGGAGGCGACCGCGTACGCGCCCCTGCTGCGGAGCCTTGCGGAGCGTGGCATCGCGTGCGCGCTCACCCGGATGCCCGAGAACCTTGCGGTGCTTGCGCCAAACGCGGCGGACCGTAGCCGCGGCGAGCTTGAGGATGCGCTGAGGGCGGAAGGGCGCGACCCCCAGGACGTGCCATGGATGATGGGCGGCCACTCCCTGGGAGGCGCGATGGCCGCAAGCTATGCCGGGGACCACGCGAGCGAGTACCGGGGCCTTGCGCTGCTTGCGGCATACTCTTCCGGCGACATTTCCAAGAGCGGGCTTCGCGTCCTGCTTGTCTTGGGAACGCGCGATGGCGTGCTCAACCGCGACAAGTACAAGAGCTGCCTTGCGAACCTGCCGCAAGACTACCGCGAGGTTGAGATCAAGGGCGGAAACCACGCGGGGTTTGGCAGCTACGGCAGGCAGGACGGCGACGGTAAGGCCACGGTCTCTGGCGGGAAGCAGGTGGAGGCGACTGTCCAGGCAATCGTGAGCCTTGCGGAGACGCTGTAGGTCAGGCGCCCCCAACGCCGGAAACCCGTACCGGCATCGCGCCGAGCGTGCCGGGGCGAGGGGGCGCGGCTCTTCTCGCCCGCGGCGCACGCATGCGCCATAAGAATGGGGCCCGCCACAAGGTGACGGGCCCCATGCTGCTCTTGTGGGGCAAGCCTTACTTGGTGAGGGCTTCCTCGACGGCGACGGCGCACGCGACGGTGCAGCCGACCATGGGGTTGTTGCCCATGCCGATGAGGCCCATCATGTCAACGTGCGCAGGCACGGAGCTGGAGCCGGCGAACTGGGCGCTGGAGTGCATGCGGCCCATGGTGTCGGTCATGCCATAGGAGGCAGGGCCTGCGGCCATGTTGTCCGGGTGCAGCGTACGGCCGGTGCCGCCACCAGAGGCGACGGAGAAGTACTTCTTGCCGGCCAGGACGCGCTCCTTGAAGTAGGTGCCAGCGACGGGGTGCTGGAAGCGCGTGGGGTTGGTGGAGTTGCCGGTGATAGAGATGTCGACGTTCTCGTGCCACATGATGGCAACGCCCTCGCGGACGTCGTCGGCACCGTAGCACTTGACGGCGGCACGCGGGCCATCGGAGTAGGGGACCTCGCGCACGATCTCAAGCTCGCTGGTGTAGTAGTCGAACTTGGTCTGGACGTAGGTGAAGCCGTTGATGCGGGCGATGATCTGGGCGGCGTCCTTGCCAAGGCCGTTCAGGATGACGCGCAGCGGCTTCTTGCGGGCCTTGTTGGCGTTGTTGGCGATGCCGATGGCGCCCTCGGCGGCCGCGAAGGACTCGTGACCGGCCAGGAACGCGAAGCACTCGGTGTCCTCGCCCAGCAGCATGGCGCCCAGGTTGCCGTGGCCCAGGCCGACCTTGCGCTCCTCGGCAACGGAGCCGGGGACGCAGAACGCCTGCAGGCCGATGCCGATGGCGGCGGCAGCCTCGGACGCGGTCTTTACGCCCTTCTTGACGGCGATGGCGCAGCCAAGGACGTAGGCCCACTTTGCGTTCTCGAACGCGATGGACTGAATGCCCTCGGTGATCTGGTAGGGATCGAAGCCGAGGTCGGTGCAGATCTTGCGAGCTTCCTCAAGGTCAGCAATGCCGTACTCTGCGCAGGTCTTGTTGATCTTGTCGATGCGGCGCTCGTAGCCTTCGAACGTGATTGCCATGTGTATTCAGCTCCCTTCCTACTCTTCGCGAGGATCGATGACCTTGGCGGGGTTGTCCCACTGGCCGTAGCGGCCCATGGCGCCCTCGACGGCCTCCTTGGGATCGGTGCCGGACTTGATGGCGTCAGTGAACTTGCCGAGGTTAAGGAACTCGAAGCCGATGATCTCGTCGTCCTTGTTCAGGGCCATCTTGGTGATGTAGCCCTGGGTCAGCTCGAGGTAGCGGGCGCCCTTGGCCTTGGTGCCGTAGGTGGTGCCGACCATGGAGCGGAGACCCTTGCCAAGGTCGTCGAGGCCGGTGCCGACGGGCAGGCCGTCCTCGGAGAACGCGGTCTGGGTGCGGCCGTAGACGATCTGCAGGAAGAGCTCGCGCATGGCGACGTTGATGGCGTCGCAGACGAGGTCGGTGTTCAGCGCCTCGAGGATGGTCTTGCCGGGAAGGATCTCGGCAGCCATGGCAGCGGAGTGCGTCATGCCGGAGCAGCCGATCGTCTCGATCAGGCACTCCTCGATGACACCCTGCTTGACGTTGAGGCTGAGCTTGCAGGCGCCCTGCTGGGGTGCGCACCAGCCTACACCGTGCGTGTAACCAGAGATGTCAGAGATCTCCTTGGCCTGGACCCACTTGCCCTCCTCGGGAATGGGCGCAGGACCGTGGTATGCGCCCTTGGCGACAGTGCACATACGCTCCACTTCTGCGGAATACTGCATGGTTCTCCTCTCCACCACATCAAGCGCGTCGGGCCTTGTCCCGCGCGCCACTGTCCGGTGTGTGACTGGCCCATGCGGCCGGTCAGACCCATTTTATGCCACGGCGTGTGTTTGTCGCCACAATACATTCAAGTTCGGTAGAAATATCGCTCGAGGCGTGACTTGACGCGGAAGAGTGGTCATTTGGTGCTGCGATTGGCGTCCGTCGTACCGCGTGGGTAAGGGCTTCGAGCCCGCGTGGCACGTCCTTCTCGCCCGGGGCGGCGCTGCCCATGCCATATAATCGGTGGGATGAAGACTCCCCGTGACATACCAAGCTGGGCGTATGCCGTCGCCGTGGTGCTGACCACCGTGGCGTACGGCGCCTCGTACGTGGTCATCAAGGACGCGATGGAGGCCGTGGCCACGTCGTGGCTGCTCGCGATGCGCTTTGGGCTGGCGGCCATTGTGCTGGGAGTGGCGTTTAGGCGGCGCATCGCGCGGACGATCGACCTCAGCCACGTGCTGGCCGGCGTGGTGGTGGGCCTGCCGGAGGCACTGGGCTTTCTGCTGCAGAACCTGGGGCTTACGCAGACCTCGCCCGGGCGCAACGCCTTCCTCACGGCGACGTACTGCGTGATGGTGCCGTTTCTGGCGTGGGCGGTGGAGCGCCGCCGGCCGGGTGCAAACAACGTGGTCGCGGCGGTGATGTGCCTGACCGGGGTCGGGCTGCTGTCGCTCACGGGACGCCAGAGCCTGAGCTTGGGCGCGGGCGACTGGCTCACGCTCTTCTCGGCGCTCATGTACGCGTCGAACATGGTGGCCGTCGGGCGTCTGGGGCGCGCGCACGACGCCGTGTGCCTGACGTTCTTGATGCTGGTGACGTGCGCGCTCGTGTGCATGGGGTGGGCGGTCGCGCTTGAGCCGGCGCCTTTGGCCTCCGCTTTCACGGCGGAGTTCGCCGCGCAGCTGGCATACATAACGATTGCGTCCACCGTCGTGGGGCTGCTCGTGCAGAACGTTGCGCAGCGGCACCTGCCGTCGTCCG
Organism: Parafannyhessea umbonata; assembly: GCF_900105025.1. Taxonomy (GTDB): domain Bacteria; phylum Actinomycetota; class Coriobacteriia; order Coriobacteriales; family Atopobiaceae; genus Parafannyhessea; species Parafannyhessea umbonata. The sequence continues at coordinate 258,971 of NZ_LT629759.1, forward strand.
AGGTTGCGCTCTTGCTCTCGTTCGAGAGCGTGTTTGCGGCGGTGTTTTCCGTCGCGTTCTATGGCGAGAAGATCACGCCCTCCCTGCTTGCGGGGTTTGCCCTCATCTTCGGGGCGGTCCTGGTGAGCCAGTTTGCGCCCGGCCGCCGACAGGCTGACGAGCTGAGGGCCGAGGCCAGGGAGGGAAGGCTGTAGTGTCGAGGGAAGAGGTGCGTAAGTGCGCGCAGGAGCCGTTGCGGGAGGGCGCCGCCGCGGGCACGGCCGCCGCGGGTGCGCGCCGCGAGCCGCCGGTGTGGGTGTTCGAGCTGGGTCTGCTGCTTGCGGCCATCATCTGGGGAGGCGCGTTCGTGGTCCTGAAGGACACGCTGGACGCCATGACCCCCATCTGGATCATCGCGGTGCGCTTCTGCCTGGCGACGCTCGTGATGATCGTCGTCTTCCACCGCAGGCTCGCGCGCTACCTGGACGCGAGCCACGTGCTGGCCGGCGTGGTGATTGGCCTTCCGGAGGCCATCGCGTTCATCATCCAGAACGTGGGCCTCGCGGGCACCACCCCGGGGCGCAACGCGTTCCTCACGGCGACGTACTGCGTGATGGTGCCGTTTTTGAACTGGGCGTTCCTGCGCAGGCGGCCCGGCGCCAACAGCGTGGTGGCCGCGCTTTTGTGCCTGACGGGCGTGGGCTTTCTGGCGCTTTCCGGCGAGCGCGGCTTTGGCCTGGGGTTTGGCGACGTGGTGACGCTGGTTTCGTCCCTGTTCTTCGCGCTCAACATCGTGGCCGTGGGCCGCTTTGGGCGCGCGCACGACGCCATGGTCATCACGACAGTGATGTTTGCACTCGCGGCCGTGCTGTGCACCGCCGTGGCGCTGGCGGCGGAGCCCCTGCCGAGCTTCGCCGCGCTGACGCCGCGCTTCTGGGGGTGCATGGCGTACGTGGTGCTGGGCTCGACCGTGGCGGCCCTGCTGCTGCAGAACGTGGGCCAGCGCCACGTGCCGCCGGCGCAGGCGGCGCTCTTGCTTTCGCTCGAGAGTGTGTTTGCGGTGCTGTTCTCCATCGTGTTCTACGGCGAGAGGGTCACGCCGCCTCTGATGGCGGGCTTCGCCCTCATCTTCGTGGCGATCACCGTGAGCCAGTTTGGGCTGGGCCCGCTGGCGCGCGCGAAGGTGCGCGACTGACGGCGCCATTTGGAGAAACACGCGTCCACCGCGTGCGAAACCCGCTACGCTAGAGAGATACGCGAGGCGCCCGTTTTTGCAACAATGGGAACGAAGTACCTATGTAGCGGTACCAACGACGGAAGCACGTTCTTCTCGCCCACGCGGGTCTGCGGGCGGCCCGCAGGGTCGTACGTCCGGGGTCGCTGCAGGCGGCGGAGGCGCGGCGTCGTGCAGGACAGGGGAACGGGAGGTCGCCGCTTGATATCAGAGAAGTCGCTGTCCAAGGTCTGCAGGCCGGCGGTGCTGGGGCGCGGGCGCATCATCGCGCAGCGCAGCGACCGCATATGGAACCGTACCTGCAGCTACAGCGGCTCTTGCACCAGCATCGAGGCGTGCGTTGACAGCTCGAGCGGCTACGAGGACCACTACCGCTGCGGCATCACCATAGACGAGGCCGCGGACGAGGTGGTCGACTACCACTGCACCTGCCCGGCAGCGCGGCGCTACCCGGGGCCGTGCAAGCACAGCATCGCCCTGGCGCTGGACTTCAACCGAAACGCCGACGCGTACAGGGGCCACAGCCCGCAGAACCAGACGAGCACGTCGCGCGTGCTGGGCGACTACCTGGACCGCGCGTGCGCCCCGGCGCCGGTGCGCGTGGCCTCCGCGGCGGACGCGACGCCCGGGACCGTTGGCCTGAAGGTGACGCTCGAGCGCGAGCACGACTGGTACCTGCGCCTGAGGATCTGGGGCCCGCGCGGTTCGTACGTGGTGCGCGACGTGGGCGAGCTTGCGCAGGACATCATGGCGGGCGCGTTTCACGAGTACGGCAAGAAGCTCGCGTTCGTGCACTCGCTCGACATGTTCGACGCGTCGTCGCGTCCCGTGGCGGAGCTTGTGGTGCGCGCCGTGCAGAACAGGCGCTCCTTTGCGTCCTCGCGCGTGGCGCCGCGCGTGTTTGGCATGCCGGGGCTGCAGACGCCCATAGGCCGCGAGCTGCGGCTTTCCCCGCCGGAGCTGGACGAGCTCATAGCGCTGCACGTTGGCCGCACGCTCGAGGTCGAGGTTGTGTCGGAGGGCGTGCAGCAGCCGGCGCGCGACGTGACCGTTGCGGACGGCGACCCCCAGGTGGGCCTGCGCATAAAGGAGGCGCGCCACGGCGCCTTTGACCTGGAGCGCGAGGGCGAGGCCGAGTTCTTCACGACGCCGGGCCACCTGTACGCGCTTACGCGGGACGCGCTCTTCCGCTGCACAAAGCGGCTGCTGGACGTGGCGCCGTTCCTTACGAGCGTGTATTCCAGCCACGCGACGCGCATGCTTCTGGGCGAGCGCGACGTGCCGCGCTTTGCGGCCGCGGTGCTGCCCCGCGTGGGCGAGGCCATGCACGTGGACGCGCCGCAGGAGGTGCTGGACCAGATGCCGCGGCCCCTGCGGCTGGACTTCTACCTGGACCACGCGCGCCAGGGCGTGACGTGCCGCGCGGAGGCCAGCTACGGCACGCGCCGCCTTTCCGTCCTCACGCGCGATCCGGACGCCGTGCCAGACTACGCGCGCGATGCCGCGGGTGAGGCCCGTGCGCGCCAGCTGGTGCAGCAGTACTTCAGGCTGCCGGCCGCGGGCGCCACGGTGGCGACCATAGGCGAGAAGGACACCCCCGCCATTGCGAGGCTGCTGCTGGACGGCATGGCCCGTCTTCGCGAGGCGGGCACCGTCCACGCGACGGACGCGTTCGACCGGATGCTGCGCCGCGAGGCGCCAAAGGTGCAGGTGGGGCTCTCCGTGCGGTCGAACCTCATCAACCTGAGGGTCTCTGCGGACGACCTGCCGCTGGACGAGCTGTTTGGCCTGCTTGCCAGCTACCGCCGCCACCAGCGCTTCCACCGGCTGCGCGATGGCTCGTTCGTGGACCTTGCCGGCGCGGACCTTTCGCAGGCGGCCGCCCTTGCGGAGGAGCTTGGCCTCACCGCGCGCGACCTTGCGGCCGGCGAGGTGAGCATTCCCAGCTACAAGGCGTTCTTGCTCGACAACATCATGACGGACGAGCAGAAGGATGAGTCGTTCCGCGCGTACGTGGACGGATTTCGCTCCGTGGACCCCACGCGCTTCGAGCCGCCCGCCTCCATCGCGGGGCGGCTGCGCCCGTACCAGCGCGCCGGCTTCCAGTGGCTCAGCGCGCTTGCGGCCATGGGCTTTGGCGGCATCCTCGCGGACGAGATGGGCCTGGGCAAGTCCGTGCAGATGATATCCTTCCTGCTCGCAAACCGCGGCAGGGGGACGATCCTTCTGGTGTGCCCGTCATCCCTGGTGTACAACTGGGTGGCGGAGTTCCAGAAGTTCGCGCCCCAGATGGACGTGGCGCCCGTGGTCGGCACGGCGCCGGAGCGCGCCCGCATCCGTCGCGAGCGCGGCCACGAGGTGCTCGTTACCAGCTACGACCTGCTGCGCCGCGACATAGAGGCATATGCCCCCATGGACTTCTGGTGCGAGGTCCTGGACGAGGCGCAGTACATAAAGAACCACGAGACGCTTTCCGCCCGTGCGGTGAAGGCTGTCACGGCGCGGCACCGCTTCGCGCTCACGGGCACCCCCATCGAAAACCGCCTGTCCGAGCTCTGGAGCATATTCGACTACCTTATGCCGGGGCTCCTGGGCAGCTACGACCGCTTTCGCGAGAGGTACGAGGACCCCATCCTCGCGGGCGACGCGGACTGCGCCAACAGGCTGCGCGCGGCCATAGGTCCGTTCGTGCTGCGCCGCCTGAAGCGCGACGTTCTGAGCGACCTGCCCGACAAGCTGGAGCAGGTGGTATATGCGCAGCTTTCCGGCGAGCAGCGCAGGCTGTACAGCGCGCACGAGCAGGCGCTGCGCCTCTCGCTTGCGTCCCAGTCCGACCAGGAGTTCACCCGCGGCAAGCTGCAGGTGCTCGCGGAGCTCATGCGCCTGCGCCAGCTGTGCTGCGACCCCCGCCTGGTGTACGACGACTACGACGGGCCCTCGGCAAAGCTCGACACGATCTTCTCGCTCGTGGAGCGCGTGGTGGACGCCCGGGCAAAGGTGCTCGTGTTCTCGCAGTTCACAAGCTACCTGGACCTCATCGCGCGGCGTCTGGACGCTAGCGGCATCGCGCACTTCATGCTGACGGGCGCCACCCCCAAGAAGCGCCGCATCCAGCTGGTGGACGCGTTCAACCAGGATGACACGCCCGTGTTCCTGATATCGCTCAAGGCGGGCGGCACCGGCCTCAACCTCACGGGCGCCTCCGTGGTGGTGCACGCGGACCCGTGGTGGAACTCCGCCGCGCAGAACCAGGCCACGGACCGCGCCCACCGCATTGGCCAGACGCGCGAGGTCACGGTGTACAAGGTCATAGCGCGCGACACCGTGGAGGACAGGATCCTGGCGCTGCAGGAGGCCAAGAGCGAGCTTGCCGACCAGGTGGTGGGCGAGGGCGGCGGCGCGTCGCTCTCGAGCCTGCGCAAGGAGGACCTCGTGGACCTGCTGGGGCACTAGGCGCCGCAAGTGCCGCCGCGTTGCCGCACTTGGTGTACCATTCACTTCTGCATGTCGTTTCCGCAGGCCATCCGCCCTGCGCAATCAGGGGAGAAGAACGTGGTGCTTTTTGGTGCGCTCATGAACGGTCTCGAGGCGTTCGTGGGCGGTGTGCTGGGGCTGCTGTTCAAGCGGCACGTCTCCGACGACTTGGGCGACTTCCTCCTGAAGGGCCAGGGCCTGTGCGTGGTGCTCGTGGCCGTGCAGGGCATGGTGGCCAAGGGCGGATCGGTCGCGGTGGTCACCACGGCCGTGGCCCTGGGCTCCGTCGTGGGCTACGCCATCGACCTGGACAAGTGGGTGCGACGCCTGGGAGACTGGGCGCAGGCCAGGCTTGACAGGCTGTTCAGCGGCAGCGAGCGCCTGGGCAACTTCAGCGAGGGCTTCGTCGCGTCCACCCTGTTCTGCTGCACCGGTGCTATGGCGATCCTGGGATCGATCTCCGCCGGCATCCAGCTCGACCCGTCCACCCTCATCGCAAAGGGCGTGATCGACCTCGTGGTGTGCCTGCCGCTTGCGGCCACCATGGGCATCGGGGTTCCGTTCTGCGGCGTGAGCCTTGTGGTGTACGAGGGCATCCTCAGCGTGCTCGCAAGCCTGATGGGGCCGCTTTTGAGCGATGCCGTCATCCTGCAGATGGGCGTCACCGGCTCCGTCCTGCTGCTCGCCGTGGGCACCAACCTCATGGGCGTGACCAACCTCAAGGTGGCAAACATCCTTCCCGCCGCGTTTCTGCCCATCGTCCTCGTGCCGCTTGCGGGCGTGGTGGGCTCCATCCTGTAGACCTTATCGCGCGGCACGGGTGCACCTTCCGCATCGAGTGGGTAACGGTCGCATAATCGTCCGGCGAAGCCGGGCCTTTTGCATACAATGGGACAAGGCCGATTGGCGTTGCGTGCTTGGCGCCGGCAGGTCAATGGCAAGACGGGAATGGCAAGGGGGACCTGAAGATGGCGGACCAGACCAAGAGCGAGGACCCGCGCGAGCTGTTTGGCATGTACCTCGCGCACGTGGGCATCAATGCCGAGACCGAGGAAGACGTGGAGAAGATCGTGGGAGACTTCCAGCGCCTGATGGGACTTGCGCGCATGGAGATTGCCCCGGCGTCCCTCTTCGCGAGCGACTACATCGAGGTCATGAGACCTGGTCGCGGGCGTGGGACGAAGGGTCACATCGGCTTCCATGTGGACGACATCGACGCGGCGGAGAAGTGGTTCGAGGCGCGTGGCTTCAAGATCAACGAGTCATCGCGCGTGCTGAAGGACGGAAAGACCTTCCTGGTCTACTTCCAGGAGGAGATCGCGGGGTTTGCCATCCACCTGACCGTCCAGAAGTAACGAGCAACAAGAAGTAACGAGCAGCAAGAAGTAACGAGCAGTAATGAGAGGGGCGCCGCATCCACTGGATGCGGCGCCCCTTCTTGGGCGGTGTGCGTTGGGGTGGGAGGGTGCGTTCTTCTCGGCTGCGTTATGGTTCGTTGGTGTCACGGGTCACATAGCCTAACACAAGCAGCGAAGCGCGGCCGAGCTTGTGACAGTGTCGCATATGCGCAGGTGGTTGAGTCGCTAGATTGTCGTGCCGAACCACTTCTGCTCGAGCGCGTCCATGGTGCCGTCGCTCTTGAGCTCCTTCAGGGCCTTGTTGATGGCCTTGGTGAGACCGGGATTCTTCTTGCTGACGACGATGCCGTACTGCTCGCCGGTCGGAATCTCGCCACCCTCGGGAATCTGGAGGTCACCGTAGGCCTGCTTGATCTCGTAGCTGGTGACGGGGAGGTCTGCGACGCACGCGTTGTACAGGCCCGTCTGGACGCCGGTCATGGCCTGGATGATGTCGTCCAGGGGGACGACGGTGGCCTTGGGCAGGTTCTCCTGCGCCCAGGACTCGCCGGTGGTGCCGGACTGTACCGCGATTTGCATGCCCTTGGCGTTGAGCTGCTCCTGCGTGGTGGCTGTGGAGCCCTTCTTCACGACGATGGACTGGTTGGAGTCCAGGTACGGCTTGGTGAAGTCTATCTCCTTCTTGCGGTCGTCCGTGATGGTGATGGCGCCGATGGAGACGTCCGCCTTGCCGCCCTGCTTGATGGTGGGGACGATGGTATCGAACTGGACGGAGGGAAGGATCCGCGGCTTGAGCTTGAGCTTCTTGCAGATGGCCTTGTAGACGTCCACGTCGAAGCCCTCGAAGTCGCCGGTCTTCTCGTTCATGGAGACGAAGGGCGGGAAGTAGAAGTTGGAGATCATGGTGAGCTTGCCGGACTTGACCAGGGTGTAGCCGGAGCTGGACGTCGCGGACGAGGTGGTGCCGGAGGAGCCGCAGGCGGCAAGCGAGCCAGAGAGGGCTATGCCTGCGGCGCCGAGGCCGCAGAGCTGGACGAAGTCGCGACGAGACATGGTGTTGAGCTTCATGCTCCTGTTCCTTCCTTTGGATGGTGCAGTCTGGGGTGGCCACCCGTGTGGACGGGCGACCGGGACGAGCGACGCGCTGTCGGTGTGGTGTGGCTACAGCGTGGTGCCAAACCACTTCTTCTGGAGCGTGTCCATGGTGCCGTCGTCCTTGAGCGCCTTGATGGCGGCGTCGAGGTCCTTGCGCAGCTTGACGTTCTTCTTGCTGACGACGATGCCGTACTGCTCGCCCGTGGCGATCTGGAGGTCGACCTGGAGATCGGTGTAGGACTTGGTGCACAGGTACGAAGCGACGGGAAGGTCGAGCACCGCCGCGTTGTAGAGGCCCGACTGGACGCCGGTCATGGCCTGGATCGCATCGTCCAGGGGAACGCACGTGGCCTTGGGGAGGTTCTCCTTCACCCACGACTCGCCGGTGGTGCCGGACTGGACCGCGACCTGCTTGTCCTTGGTGTTGAGCGCATCCTCGCTCACCTTGCCGTCCGCCTTGCGGTTGACGAGCCCCTGGTTGGAGTTGAGATACGGTTTCGTGAAGTCGATCTCCTTCTTGCGGTCGTCCGTGATGGTGAACGCGGAGACGCCGACATCGGCCTTACCGCCCTGCTTGATGAGGGGGATGATGGTGTCGAACTTTGTCGCGGGCAGCCACTCCATGGTGAGGCCGAGCTTCTTGGCGAGGGCGTCCATCATGTCGATCTCGAAGCCCTCGGGCTTGGTGCCGCCGTCGGGGATGGACTCAAGCGGGGGATAGGACATGTCCGACACGCCGATGAGGGTGCCCTTCTTGGCGAGGATGTACTCCTTGGTGCCTTTGGAGGACGCGCTCGATGCGGATTCGGAGGAACCAGAGTCGGACTTGGGGCTGCCGCCACAGCCCGCGAGCAGGCTGATGGTGCCCATGCCAGCGATCCCGAGTCCACAGAGGTTGACGAACTGGCGCCTTGACATGCCGTGGTCTGTAGCGGTTTCTGTGACGTTCTGGATCTTGTTCTGCATGATTGCTCCGTCCCTATTTACTTTCGCGGCGATCGTCTTTGTTGCCACGCTGGTAGCGCCCGGGGGTTGCTCCGTGCGTTGCACGAGAGTATCGACGTTTGCGCATCAACTGGCTCGCGAAACGGCACATTCGTAACAGGACGGTTATATTAGACGCCTTGAATTACATAAATACAGATTACTATTGCCGTTGGATTTCATATTAGTGCATGCATAGCGAACGAAAGCGTTATCCGCGCTTTACGTGGGGGCGATGGGCGGGCGAGATTCCGCATCGGCCTAACTGTGCCAGTTGCGTGATTGGCGCGAGGCGGAGGAACGGTTCTTCTCAGATTGTGTAATACTACACAAGCTGTGAAATATTGCGCACGTTGAGCAAGAATGTGAGGCACATGGGCAAGACCATCATGCATGGTGCCGCGACGGGCAGGAGGACGCCCTCCGCAACGGTGGACCGCAGGTCCGCGCGGACGCGTCGGGCGCTGCGCGACGCGCTTGCGGCGGAGATCCAGGCGACGGGTGACCTGTCGCAGGTGACCGTGACCGCCGTGACCGAGCGGGCGGACGTGACGAGGCGGACGTTCTACTCTCACTTTCGCGACATCCAGGACCTGGTGAACCAGACCGAGGAGGAGACGATCGCCGACCTGCGCGGGCTGGTTGGGGACATTTCCCGCGTGGACCTTGAGCAGCTGGAGCGCGCCATCGCGGACATGGAGCCGTGCCCCGGCTCCGTCGAGCTGCTGCAGTACTTCAAGGACCGGGGCCTGTACCTGGGGGCGCTTCTGGGCAAGGGCGGCGACCCGGCGTTTGCGCAGCGCATCAAGGACATGGTGCGCAGCGTCGTGACGGATCGCGCGCTGGACGGCCTGGACGCCCGTGCCATGGGGTCGTTCTTCGACTACTACCTGACATTTGCGGTCAGCGCCGAGGTGGGCGTCCTCGTGGAGTGGCTCACCGGTGGCATGCGCGAGAGCGTGGGCGTGATGGCACGCCTGATGACGGCGCTCATGTTTGTGCGTCCCGGCGACCTGTACGGCCGTCCCATCGACTTTGACGTTCCGAAGTTCGCGATAGGCCTTGGCCTGTTGAATCTTAAGGAGAGAAACGATGACTAACACCGCAGATTCGAACGCCCGCCAGGCGGAGTCAAGGCAGGCCGTGGAGCTGAAGCAGGTAGACGCCGAGCTGAGCCCGAAAAACCCCATCGACCTTACGCACGCACACCTGCGCCTGGGCATCGACGTGGGCTCGACCACGGTGAAGCTTGCCGTGATCGACGACAACGACAACCTGATCTACGCGAACTACGAGCGCCACCACACCGACGTGAAGGCGACGGCGAAGCAGGTGTTCCAGAAGGCGGAGCGCGCCCTGGGCAACGTGCCCATGCGCGTGTCCATCACCGGATCCGGCGGCATGCTGCTGGCGCAGTGGCTGGGAGTGGAGTTTGTGCAGGAGGTCATCGCGTCGAAGCACGCCGTCGAGGCGCTTATTCCGCAGACGGACTGCGCCATCGAGCTCGGTGGCGAGGACGCGAAGATCATCTACTTCGACAACGGCATCGAGCAGCGCATGAACGGCACGTGCGCAGGCGGAACCGGCGCGTTCATCGACCAGATGGCATCCCTCATGGAGACGGACGCCACCGGCCTGAACGAGCTTGCGAAGGGCGCGACGCACATATACCCCATCGCGAGCCGTTGCGGCGTGTTCGCGAAGTCTGACGTGCAGCCGCTCCTGAACGAGGGCGCCGCGCGCGAGGACGTCGCGGCCTCCATCTTCCAGGCCGTCGCGAACCAGACCGTATCCGGCCTGGCGTGCGGACACCCCATACGTGGGTATGTGGCGTTTCTCGGCGGACCTTTGCAGTACCTCTCCGAACTGCGCAAGCGCTTCTATAAGACGCTGAAGCTGGACGAGGAGCACCGCATCGTGCCGAAAAACGCCCACCTCTTCGTGGCGACGGGCGCGGCGCTGGCCGGCGAGAGCGACAAGTACGTCACGTTCGAGAAGGTCATAAGCGACCTGGAGAACCTGGGCGACACGCAGGGCACCGAGGTTGCGCGCCTGGACCCCCTGTTTGCGACCGAGGACGACTACCGCGAGTTCAAGGAGCGCCACGACAAGCAGGTGGTGCAGAAGGGCAGCCTGGCCGACTACCACGGCCGCGTGTTCATTGGTCTGGATGCCGGCTCCACCACGATGAAGGCCGCCGTGGTGGGCGAGGACGGCGAGCTGCTGTACACGTGGTACGACAACAACAACGGCGACGTGCTGGGTACGGCCCGCAAGATCATGGACGACATCTACGACCACCTGAACGACGACTGCGTGGTTGGTCACGTGACGACGACGGGCTACGGCGAGGGCATCCTGATCGAGGCGCTGGGCGCGGACTCCGGCGAGATCGAGACGGTGGCGCACCTGCGCGGCGCCAAGGCCTTCGTGCCCGACGTGAACTTCATCCTGGACATTGGCGGCCAGGACATGAAGTGCCTACAGGTTCGCGGCGGCATCATCGAGCACATCAGCCTGAACGAGGCGTGCTCCTCTGGCTGCGGCAGCTTCATCGCGAACTTCGCGGACTCCATGGGCATGACCGTCCAGGAGTTTGCCGCCGCTGCCGTGAAGGGCGAGCACCCCGTTGACCTGGGCAGCCGCTGCACCGTGTTCATGAACTCTCGCGTGAAGCAGGCCCAGAAGGAGGGCGCTACCATAGGCGACGTGGCCGCCGGCCTTTCCTACTCCGTGATCAAGAATGCGCTCTTCAAGGTCATCAAGCTGCGCGACTACGACGAGATCGGCAAGTACGTGGTGGTGCAGGGCGGCACGTTCATGAGCGACGCGACGCTGCGCGCCTTCGAGCTGCTCACGGGCCGCGAGGTGATTAGGCCCGACATCGCCGGCACGATGGGCGCGTACGGAGCGGCTCTTCTCGCCCGCGACCGCGCCGGTGCGGCGGGGACCTCCGGCCTGCTCTCGCGCGAGGAGATCGACAACCTGAAGGTGAAGCACACCAACGCGCACTGCGGGCGCTGCTCCAACAACTGCCTGCTGACCATCAACAGCTTTGGCAACGGCCGCCGCTTCATCACGGGCAACCGCTGCGAGAAGGGCTCCGGCAAGCCCAGGAGCGAGCAGTCCAAGGCCCCGAACCTCTTCGAGTTCAAGAACCGCCTGCTGTTTGACCGCGAGAGCCTGCCGGCCGATGAGGCCCCGCGCGGCACCGTGGGCATCCCGCGCGCGCTGAACATGTACGAGAACTACCCGTTCTGGCACACGTTCTTCACGAAGCTGGGCTTCAGCGTGGTGCTGAGCGACAAGACCACCCGCAAGACCTACGAGGCCGGCACGGAGTCCATGCCGTCCGAGTCCGTGTGCTACCCGGCGAAGCTTTCCCACGGCCACATCATGAACCTTCTTGAGAAGGACCCCGACTTCATCTGGATGCCGTGCATTCGCTGGGAGCGCCAGGAGGACGACACCGCAACGAACCACTACAACTGCCCGATCGTGATGAGCTACCCGCAGGCGCTGGGGCTGAACGTGGACGAGCTTTCCGCGCCCGGCGTGGAGTACCTGGACCCGTTCATCCCGTACGACGACAAGAGCGAGCTGAAGCGCAGGCTGTACGAGATCCTGCAGGTGGAGCGCAAGGAGGACGCCGAGGCGGGCAAGGGCCGCTTCAGGGGCCCGGACCTGACGCGCGCCGAGGTGGACGCCGCCGTGAACGCCGCCTGGGAGGAGGACCTCGCGTTCAAGGACGCGATGCACCGCAAGGGCGACGAGACCCTGAAGTGGATCGAGGACAACGACGCGCATGGCATCGTGCTGGCGGGCCGCCCGTACCACAACGACGGCGAAATCAACCACGCCATCCCCGAGATGCTGCACGGCTTTGGCTTCGCGGTGCTGACGGAGGACTCCGTGGCGCACAAGATGTCGCCCGAGCGGCCCATCCGCGTGGTCGACCAGTGGATGTACCACAGCCGCCTGTACCGCGCCGCGCGCTTTGTGGCGATGCGCAACGACCTTGACATGATCCAGCTGCAGAGCTTTGGCTGCGGACTGGACGCCCTCACGACCGACGAGGTGCAGGAGATCCTGGAGGCCTCGGGCAAGATCTACACCGTGCTCAAGATCGACGAGGTGTCCAACCTGGGCGCCGCGCGCATCCGCGTGCGCTCGCTCATGGCGGCGCTGAAGGAGGAGCGCGCAGAGCTGGAGCGCAAGACCGCTGCCGGCACGGCCGTCGAGGAGGCGCCGGTGGGCGTACACATGGCGGACGGCTCGCTCGAGCAGGCGCGCCAGACGGACCTGAGCCGTCGCACGCCCGTGTACCGCAAGGCCCAGAGCGCCGCGTTCAAGAAGGTGCGCTACACCAAGGAGATGCAGGCCGAGGGCTACACCATCCTCGCGCCGCAGATGAGCCCCATCCACTTCGAGATCGTGGAGCAGCTGCTTCGCTCCGCCGGCTACAACCTGGTGCTGCTGCCGTCCGTCGACCACAAGGCCGTCGACACGGGCCTTAAGTACGTGAACAACGACATCTGCTACCCGTCCATCCTGGTGACGGGCCAGATCATGGAGGCCGTGCTCTCTGGCAAGTACGACCTGAGCCGCACGGCGGTGCTCATTAGCCAGACCGGCGGCGGCTGCCGTGCCACCAACTACATCGCGCTCATCCGCAAGGCGCTGAAGGACTCCGGGCATGCGGACATCCCCGTCATCTCGCTTTCCGTCGCGGGCGGACTCGACGAGGACAACCCGGGATGGAACATCCTGAAGCCGGGGCTGCTGAAGCGCGCGGTGTACGCCCTTCTCTACGGGGACCTTCTGATGAAGTGCCTGTATCGCACCCGACCGTACGAGGCGGAGAAGGGCGCGGCGGACCGCGAGTACGAGTTCTTCATGAGTCGCGTGAAGGCCGAGATCGGCGGCATGGGTCGTCGCGAGTTCTATCGCCTCTGCGAGGACACCATCCGCTCGTTCGACCGGCTGCCTTTGGTGAACGACCGCAGCAAGCCGCGCGTGGGCGTGGTGGGCGAGATCCTGGTGAAGTTCCACCCGACGGCGAACAACCAGGTGGTGAAGGTCATCGAGAACGAGGGTTGCGAGGCGGACGTGCCCGGCCTTGTGGACTTCTTCCTGTTTGGCGTCTCGAACCAGGTGAACATGAACCGCGAGCTTGGCACGAAGGCCGTGAGCCGCGTGACGCACAAGGGTGCCATCGACTTCTTGGAGGGCATGCGCAAGCCCATCAACAAGATGCTGGAGGCGTCCGAGCGCTTCGAGCCGTACGGCGGCATCTTCGAGCTTGCGGCGAAGGCGTCCGAGGTCCTGTCGCTGTGCAACACGATGGGCGAGGGCTGGCTCTTGACCGCCGAGATGTGCGACCTCATCGAGAGCGGCACGCCGAACATCATCGTGTGCTCGCCGTTTGCGTGCCTGCCGAACCACGTGGTGGGCAAGTCCGTCATTAAGCGCCTGCGCCAGATGCACCACGAGAGCAACATCGTGGCGGTCGACTACGACCCCGGTGCGTCCGAGGTGAACCAGCTTAACCGCATCAAGCTGATGATCAGCGTGGCGAAGGAGAACTTCAAGCAGGCTCAGGCCGCCGGTGATCCTAACGCAAAGTTCACGCTGACGAACGAGGACGACCCGACGAAGCGTGTGATCCCGAACTTCGAGGAGTACGGCCGCCTGCGCCGCAAGGGCGAGCTGGAGGACCACATCGTGAATGAGGGTGCTCCCGTGAGCGGCGGCTACGCGGCCTATGGCACGATGGTGGACGAGGACGGCGGCGTCACCGTGGGCAGGGGAGAGGGACGCATCCACCTTACCCGCGAGCAGTTGGACGCGATCGAGGACGCGAAGCGCCGCGCCGGTGTGAGGTAGCGGCGCAGCACCGCTGCGGGACCGCCGTGGTGGCGCGGCGGAATCGTGCCGGGGCACCTCCGCGGGACCGTGGCGGCCTGTCTCAGGTGATGCAGCCAATTCCTCAGGCGACGTCGCCTGTGCCTCAGACGACGTTGCCTGAGCCGCAACCGACGTTGTCTGAGATTGTGTCCTTCTCGGCTGTTTTAGTGTGTTTACCTGCGGATACGTGGGAATGTGCGTGAAAGTGAGCCCTCCTCAGGCGACGTCGCTTGAGGAGGGCTCTGTGGTGTGAGGCGTGAGGTGGCGCGTGTGCCAAGCGCGCGTTCGCAAGGCCGCGTCGTGCGGGGAGTCGTGGCCGTGCGCGGCTCAGTCCTCCGCGGGGGCGCCGTCCTGTCCGGGGCGGATGCCGGGGAAGAGCCAGATGGCGCTGGCCACCCACACGGCCGCACCGATTGCGGCCTCAGCGAAGTACAGCCACGGTCCCGGCCACGGCGCCAGAAGCGCCAGCAGGACGAGGGCGCCCGCCGGCGGCATCCACACGCGCATGCGGTCCCACACGAGGACGAGCGCCGCGTATGCGAGGGCCGCCGCGGCCCAGGTGGGAACGCCGAGCGCCTCGACGGCGTTTCTGGCGACGCAGCCGATGGCGGCTGCGAGCGCGAGCGTGCACCACGTGCGACGCGGGCGAAGGCGCAGCGTCATGTCCGGGCGCGTGAGCTCCGTGTACGCCACCAAAAGCGGCGGCACGGCCAGAAACGCGTTGCCGGTGGCGAAGGCCGGGCACGCCAGGACGCAGAACACCAGGAACCGGCGCCCCCAGCCGAGGAGGGTCTGACGCAGGGGGAGGCGGAAGGGACGGAAGTCGATCTTCTCGCGCAGGCCAAGGTGCTCGAGGGCCACCTGTCCCGCGCAGACGAGGCTCACGATCACCGCGACCGCGACGGGGTACGCCCACTCCCTGGTGCCGAGGACCATGGGCAGGATCGCCGCGGAGAGCACGGGCGTCATGTCCGCGCCGGCTACGTTCATGAGGGTCGCGCAGAACAGGAAGCCGAGGGGGGCGCGCAGCCACAGCGGCCAGGGCAGAAGCAGGTTCACGGCCGTGCCGAACACGGCGCCTGCGCACATGAGCGCGATCATGCGGGGGCGGTTCACGTTCCAGGCCTGGTGAGGCTGGATCCACGCGCCGCAGAGGATGGCGGCCGTCTCGGGGAAGAGAACCTCTGGGCAGCGGAGCGCGCCCGCGGCGGCGACCATCGCCACCACGAACACTCCTGCGAGCAGGATGGGCAGCCAGCGTCGACGAAGTGACATGTGAGGGAGTCTCCTTGCAGCAGTCTTGCGCCCGCGTGGTGGCGGGCACGTGCGTTTGCGGTGTGCGCGGCGGTCGACGGGGCCCGTGACCTGCGCATGGTTTCCTAGCGTATCACTTTGGGGCCGCGCGGCCCCGGATGCGCGGGAATGGAGTGCGCCTCACGGGGTACCATACAAGGGTCAACAAGCGATACCGCTCGGCGGACACGCCGCCGGGACCGGCGTCCGTGCGGCCAAGGCCCGCGGAGGCACCGCCATCACGACAAGAGGAGACCCCATGGCATACCAGCCCAAGCAGTCCGACGTGCTCGAGCGCTTCATGCGCTACGTGCAGGTGGACTCGCAGTCCAACCCCGACAACGAGGTCGAGACGCCCTCGACCCCCGCCCAGCACGACATGGCAAGGCTTCTGGGAGAAGAGCTTGCCGCCCTTGGCTGCGAGGACGTGCGCGTGGACGAGCACGCGTACGTGACCGCGAGCCTGCCGGCCTCCGCCGGTGCGGAGGAGCTGCCCGCGCTGGGGCTGTGCGCCCACATCGACACCTCGTTCGACGCGCCGGCGTCCGGCGTGAGGCCGCACGTGGTGCACTACGAGGGCGGCGACCTGGTGCACGGCTTCGTGGACGGAAAGCCCGTCGTCACCACGACGGCCCAGGTTCCGGACCTGGCGGGCTTCGTGGGCCAGGACATTGTCGTGAGCGACGGAAGCACGCTCCTCTCGGCGGACGACAAGGCCGGCGTCGCGGAGATCTGCGCGCTGGTGGCGCGCCTTGCGGCGCATCCGGAGCTGCCGCACCCCACGCTGAAGGTCGCGTTTGTGCCGGACGAGGAGATTGGCCACGGCGCGCGCCTGCTTGACCTTGACCGCTTTGGCGCGAAGTGGTGCTACACCGTGGACGGCGAGGCCCTGGGCGAGTTCAACTACGAGTGCTTCAGCGCGGCGGAGGCCACCGTCACCGTGCGCGGCGTGATGGTGCACCCGGGCAGCGCGAAGGACATCATGGTGAACGCCATCACCGTGGCGAGCGAGTTTCAGCAGATGGTGCCCGCGGCGGAGCGCCCGGAGCACACGGAGGGCCGCGAGGGCTTCTATCACCCCATCGACGTGCGAGGCACCGCGAGCGAGGTGAAGCTTGGCTACATCATCCGCGACTTCGACGCCGACTCCTTCGCGCGCAGGCAGCAGGTGCTGCGGGACATAGCGGCGTTCCTGAACGCACGCTACGGCGAGGGCACCGTCACCGTGGACATTCGCCAGCAGTACCGCAACATGGCGGAGCGCTTTGGCGACTGCCCGTTCTTGATCGATCACGCGCTGGAGGCGAACCGAGAGGTGGGGCTCGACCCGAAGGTCGTCGCGGTGCGCGGCGGAACCGACGGCGCGGAGCTCAGCTTCCGCGGGCTGCCGTGCCCCAACATTGCGACGGGAGGCTACTCGTGTCACTCCGTGCGGGAGTTCGTGCCCGTGCGCAGCCTGGAGCTGACGGTGGACCTGCTTGAGCGCCTGGTCGCGAAGTTCGCCGTGCCCCAGGCATAGCGCGCGGTGCCGCCCACGGCCCCGTTCGTGCCGCTGGGCGGTACCATTACCGCAGGCGATGCCATGCGACCCGCATGCCAGAGCGTGGCGTGCGGGGCGCTATGGTGCGTCTATCCTGTAGGGGGTCGGTATCCGGAACAAGAGGAAGCGCAATGGGATTGAAGGGCATACGATGGCGCGCGTGCCGTCGTGGCGTGGGAGGCGAGGCCGCATGAGCTGGCTTACCCTGTGCCTCGTGATGGTCGCCCTGCCCATCGTCGCCCTGGTGTGCCAGCGCGTGGCCGATTCCGGCATGGCAGAGCGGCACCACCGCCACCACGACACGTACGTGGTTCCCGTCATGCTGATGCGGACGCTCTCCGTCGTGATGCTGTTCATGGCGGTGCTGGGAGCGGCGCTCACGTGGCTGTGCTCGCTTGGCGCGTTCGCGGCCAGCCCGCTGGTGGTGCTCTCGTTCTTCCTCTCGTTCGTGGCGACCACGTTCTGCCTGTGGTTCGTGATGCGCCGCTACAGCGTGGTCACGTATCGCGACCGCATGGTGATCACGCCGTTCGTGGGGCGAAAGCGCACCATTCGCTACAGTGACATCGAGCGCATGGAGTGGTCGCGCTCCATCATCGGCAGCCGCCAGAACGTGCGCGTCTACGTGCACGGCCAGAAGCGCGGCTCCACCATCTGGGGCACCCTCGACGTGCAGCAGATCCTCATGGGCGTCAACCGCTTCGACGTGCTGGACGCCTCCCCCGGGGCGGACAGGCCGGACGGCGGCCGCTAGCGCCGCCGGTGCCGCGGCCGGTGCCGCCGCTTTTCTCGCCCAGGCGAGAAGGACCACCCTCCGGGGAGCGCTACTTCCCGCGGCGCAACCTCTTCCAGAACGTGACGGAGATGCTTGCGCGCGGCTGCGTGCCGCGGGCGGCCGCCACAAGAGCGCTCCAGTGCGCCCACAGCATGAGCGCGGCCAGAACGAGCGCATATGCGGCATACGCGCTGGTGGGACCGTACGCCACGCAGCACGCTAGCAAGAACGTGATCGTGATGGCCTCGGCGCCCACGCACAGGTAGCCGCTCAACAGCACCACCACGAGGCCCACCACGGCCGAGGCGATCCCCAGTGCCGGCGCGGCCAGGATGATGGCCGCGCACGTGGTGGTCACGCCCTTGCCGCCGCGGAAGCGGTGCCACGCGGGAAAGTTGTGCCCGATCGTGGCGCCCGTGGTGGCGGCAAGGCCGCACACCGCGGCGTTGGCGGGGAAGAGCGCCCGCGCCACCAGCCACGCGGCGAGCGTCTTGGCGATGTCTCCGGCAAGCACGAGCGCGGCCGCCTTCGTGCCCAGCTCGTGACCCACGTTCGCCATGCCGGGGTTGCCCACGCCCACCTGGAACACGGGTTTTCCCACCAAGCGACGACACACCACGTCCGCCGTCAGAAAGCAGCCAAACGCATAGCCTATCAAGAGCGAGAAGAACTGGTCCATGGTGCCCTCATCCTTACGTTGGGTGACGGCGCACCGCGGCGGCGGGGCCGCGGGCGCCTAGCGTGCGTCCGCCTGCGTAGCCGCGTCCGCCTGGCGGGCAGCCTCTGCCAGAAGCGGCGACAGCGTGCCCTGCGACACCAGGTCCACGCGGTGCATCGCGCGCGAGACCGCCGTGTACAGGCGGCGTCGGGCAAGCGGCGTGTCCGGGTAGGCGTCCGCCTGGGCGTCCGGCACGATCACGTGGTCAAACTCCAGGCCCTTCGCAAGCGTCAGGTCCATCAGCACCACGCCGTCCTTTGGCAGCTCCTCCGAGCCCCTCATCGTCACCAGGGCCGGGCACTTCTCGCCCAGGCGCTTGGATAGCCACGCCACGCGGCGCCGGTCCGCGGCCACCACGGCCGTGAGCCCCTCCTCCGCCGCGGCGGCGTTCACGATCTGCGCCAGCGCGTCCAGGTACGCGTCCGGGTCATCCTGGCCGTTCGCCACCTGCGTGAAGCCGGGCGCCACGCCCTCGCGCTGCACGGAGGTCAGCTGCACGCGCTCGTCAGCATCCATGAGGCTCGCAAACAGGCGCGTGATCTCTGGGCTCGATCGGTAGCTCGTCAGCAGCTGGCACTCCTCCACGCTGCCGTGTGTGGACTCGAAGATCTGCCTGATCTGCGCAAACGTGGCCGTGCCCTCGTGGATGGCCTGGTTGCGGTCGCCCAGCAGCAGGAAGTGCGCACGGCCAAAGTAGCGCGCCAGCACCATGAGCTGCGTCTGGGTGTAGTCCTGCACCTCGTCTATCATCACGTAGCGCGCGTCGTCCGCGCCGTGGCCGGTCACGAGCATCTTCAGGAACAGCCACTCCGCCGCGCTCATGTTGGTCTTGCCCAGCATGCGGCAGCCCAGGCGGTCCAGGCGCAGCCACGTGAGGTTCTCGATGTCGTCGTGCGCCGGGGCAAAGCGCACCGCCAGCAGGCGCTTGGCGTACGCCAGGATCTCGTCGTCGTTCGACGGCGCGATGACCTCGCCAAACGCCTCGACCTGCTCGTCCACGTCCATGGCGAGCATCTGCTCCTGCAGCTCCTCGTCGTGGGCCA
Source organism: Parafannyhessea umbonata (assembly GCF_900105025.1). GTDB lineage: Bacteria > Actinomycetota > Coriobacteriia > Coriobacteriales > Atopobiaceae > Parafannyhessea > Parafannyhessea umbonata. Next base: position 278,371 of record NZ_LT629759.1, read on the forward strand.
TCGTCGCGATGCGGCGGTCAAGCCGGTCGTGCAGCTCGTCCTTAACCAGCGCCATCATGCGCGGCCCCACCCCAAAGCGCTCGAACTTGTGCACGGCGCTCGCCACCGATCCCGCGCGCAGCAGCACGGTGTCGCCCACGCGTACGTCGCGCAGGTCCGCCTCGTCAAGCGTCGCGCCCTCAAGGCCGCGCTCAAGGCGCGCCAGCGACTCCGGGCTGTCGTCTGCGCCGGTCGCGCGGTCGGCCAGGCCCATGCCCGCCAGAAAGTCGCGCCACGTGTACGTCTGCGGATTGGACTCGCCCAGGGTGGGGAGCACGGTGTCTATGTACTTCTCGAACACATTATTTGGCGTGAAGAGGTACACCTGGTCAGGCCTGAGGGTCTGCCGCTCGCGATAGAACAAAAACGCGATGCGCTGCAGCAGCACGGACGTCTTGCCCGATCCCGCGATGCCGTCCACCAGAAGCACCGGGACGTCGTCGTGGCGCACCACGCGGTTCTGCTCGCGCTGGATGGTCGCCGTGATGGCCTGCAGCTTCTGCGAGTGGTGGCGTCTCAGCGCACCCAGAAGCAGCGAGTCCTCGATCGCGACCGTCGTGTCGAAGTACGCGTTCAGGTGGTCGCGCGTGATGTCAAACTGGCGGCGCAGCTCCAGGTTCACCGTGCGCACGCGGCCGTCCACCTTGTACGAGGTGGGGCCCATCTCCTGGTTGTAGTACGTCTCGGCCACGGGGTTGCGCCAGTCCACAATGAGCGGCATGCGGTTCTTGTCCGTCATGCCGGCCGAGCCAATGTACACGTCGCGTGCGGGCCGGCCGGGGCGCATCTGCAGGCGCACCTTCGCAAAGTACGGCTGCCGCAGGAGCATCATGCAGCGGCCCAGCTTCTCCACCTCGAAGTCGTGCTGCTGGTTGTAGGTGTCGATTACGGAGTTCAGCGTCTCGATCGCGGCCAGGGTCTCCATGGTCTCGTCCGCGCCGCCAAAGTCGATGCGCACCTCGTCCGAGAGGTCCTTCAGGTCCTTCGCGGCCTGCCTGTGCTTGACCTCGATCTCTTCCGTCAGGATGTCGCGCATCTCTTCCAGCTGCGCGTATATCTTCGTCAGGTGCTCCTGCTCTTGCGAGAAGATCTTGTCTTCCATCGTGCTCCTATGCGTCAAGTGCGGAAAGGTCCACGCCAAGGGCCCCTGCCGCAGCCTCGTTCGTCACCGTCTTGCGGCTGGCTTCCTCGGGCTGCCACGCGGGAATGTCCCCGGGGAGCTCGCCCTCGCGCCAGATCCTCCGTACCATGCGCGCAGCCTGGCGGCCCACCTCCGCGTAGTCGTAGCCACAGGTGGCAAGGCCACCTGCCTCCACCATGCCCGGCTCGCCGCAGATGATGGGCAGCCCCGCTGCCGTGGCCGCCTTCGCGTACGCCTTCATGCCCAGCGCCACGGTGTTGTCCGTGGGGGCGTAGCACACGTCCACCTTGCCCACCATCGAGCTCAGGGCCTCGCGCATGCCGTCCGCATTGCCCGCACAGAAGCGCGTGGCCTCCAGGTTGCGGCTGGCTGCCGCGTCCTCGGCCATGGACGCTTGGACCTCCGAGTTGGTCTCGGCCGTGCAGTACAGGATGCCAACGCGCCTGGCGGAGGGCAGCAGCCTCTGCAGCAGGTCAAACTGCGCCTCCACGGGAGTGAGGTCCATCGCGCCGGTCGCATTGCCGCCGGGCTTTTTGTTGCTGTTGGCGACGCCCGCCGCGGCCAGGTCCGTGATCGCGGCGCCCACGACGGGCATCTGCGGCACGATGCTGGCAATTGCCTGTAGCGCCGGAGTGCCCAGCGCCACGGCGAGGTTGCACTTCTCCCTCGCAAAAGCCCCCGCGACGCCCTGGCAGAACAGCACGTCGTTGTTGGCGTGCTGCACGTCGAGCTTGTAGCGCATTCCCGAGGACTTGAGCTCCTGCTCAAACCCCTTGCGCGCACTGTCGAGCGCCGCGTGGTCCGCAAGCTGCAGCACGCCAATCTTGCACGTGCCTTTGTGAGGCTTGCCAATGACCGCGGCTGCCCCGCCGCCGGAGCCCGAGCCGCCCTTTGAGCCGGCGTCGCAGCCGGCGAGCGCGAGGCCGGCCAGCCCCAGCGCCGAGCCGCCCAGCACCCTCAGGGCCCCTCGCCTTGTCACGCATCCGCTTGCGTACTTGCCCATGCAGACTTCCTCCTGGTGGTGCGGTGGGTCCGCCGCCAGAGCGTCGGCCCCAGAATAAATCCCTCCCATTATCGCACGGGTGCCTCCCGCGGGCGAGAAGTACCACGACCTTGCCCGATGCTACGGCCGGGGGAGTGGGGCGCAGGTGACGGAGCTGGTGGTGCCGTGGGCACAGCTGGCAGTGCCGTGGGCGCAGCTGGCAGTGCTGGCGGCGGAGTCCGCGTCGGGTGGCGTGACGAATTGTGGAGATACCTTCACAAATCGAAGTCCTCCTTTACAGCGGTCAACCTTGTCCTTATATTTATTACTTGCGCACAGGGTGCGCCCAGACATTGCGGGGTGGAGCAGTCTGGTAGCTCGCCGGGCTCATAACCCGGAGGTCGTTGGTTCAAATCCAGCCCCCGCGACCAAAACTTCAAGCCTGGCCTGCGAAAGTAGGTCAGGCTTTTTTGTGACCACTAGCTGACCGCCTTCGTGACCACTATTTGACCACCAAAAGTTTTTCTCGTAAGTCGAAAAGCGCGCAAAACCGAAGTCGGTGTCGTTCTCCAGAGACCTTTACTTTTCAACAACCGCCACAGCGGGAGGAGTCATCACGTTTTCCCAGGCGGGAAAAATCCTCCACGCATCGTACTCTAGGGCGCGCAGGCTTTTCGTGCTCTGCTGCGCCTGCGTGAGGGCCGGGGATGAAAGCAGATAGAGGGGCGTAGCCGGAAAGCCAGCGACGTAAAACGAAGAGCGGCGGTCCTTTCGGACTGCCGCTCTTTTTCTCATTGTGAGGAAAAGTTGCAGGGTCGAGCTTTGGAGTCGTCGCGTTTCGGAGATTCCGTATCGTCCTGCCGAATCCCCTCGGCATGATGCGCGGACTAGTCCTGTAGCAGCCCGTTGTCGCCAAGATAGTCCACGAACGAGCCAATGATCTTTGCCGTTCTGCACTCGATGTCCCGTTCGGTGAAATCCTCCATGGTTCGGGAAAGGTCTCTGAGCTCGACGACGGAAGTCCCGCTTCGCTCTTTGCCGTTTCCGTCGACGAAACCCTCGTAGTACTTCTTCTTGTCTGAGAAGCGGTAGTCGGCCGCACGGATGTTTACGCGCTTCTCGAGAATTGCCTTGTTGCCGAGCGCCTCGAGGTTAGAACGCTTCGCGAGCGGCTCCACCTCGTTTCTCTTGCGGGCGTAGATATGCTCGATTTCAAGTGTGGTGTCGTTGTCGATCAGGGACTGGTCGGGATCGTTGAATGCCCACCAGGCGAGTATTGACTTCGTCACGGGGCGGCCGTTCGTGAATACGTACGACTGGAATCTCCCCGTGATGTCCGCCCGCTCGAAGCGGTGGTTCGAGAAGGAGACCGGCCGGTGCTCGACGATGTTGATCATCTCGGGGTAGACCGGGGAGCGAAGCGCGTTCACGCCGGGCCGCTCGATAGCGTAGGCATAGATGAACGCGGTGATCAGGTTGAGGAACCGGTAGAGCTCCTCGTCGTCGAGCTCTCCCTCGGCGCTTCGGTTTGCCAGGAACCAGACGCTGAGCAGGTACGTCCACATGCCGTTCGGGGCGTAGCCGAGGACGAAGAGCCTGCGCAGGACCCTGTCGGAGAACCCGAACTGGCCGTCCACCTTCTTCCAGAACTCGAGCAGGCTCTCTAGGTCAGCGAGCGACTCCTCGCTTCTCAGCATCGCGTACTCGTCGCGGCTGAAGAAGTCTCGCAAGCTCTGGGTGGTGGTGTCCTTTATCCCCAGCTTCGCGCGGCGGTAATACATGTAGCGGGTGAACAGCTCGTCCATCGGGGTGCCCCGCAGGGGCTTGAAGATGGCGTTGGCGCCCGCCTCGAGGGATTTCCAGCGCGTGACGAACTCGTCTTTGCGGCCGAGGTCTGAGAAGTACTTGTAGAACTGGCTCTTGAAGATGTCGGCGTCCGAGAGCGGAAGCCCCCTGTCGTTGAGGGTGGAGAAGATTCTCAGGGCCGTGCTCTGCGACTCGGCTTCAATGGGGAGCAGGATGACGTTGTTCAGAATACGCGCAGCGAAGTACGCTATGTAACTCGGATATTCGTTCAGAAGCTTTTCGATGCTCTTCTGGAAGTACTGGAAGTTCCTGGCGTAGACGCTCCTCCACTCGCTTTCGACCTTCCCTGTGCGGAGGATGCTCAGGAACTCCTCCTTGTCGTCGTCGGATGCCACCTCCGAGTCTATCTTGAGGCGCCCCATGTCGGCGTCGCCGAACTCGTCGGTCTTCCAGACGCACTTGGAGATGTTCTCGTGCATCCGAGTAGAGTTCTTGTCCTTCATGTTCGCGAATCTGTCGTAGAACGCGCGCAGCAGGAGCATTATCGTGGTGAGCCTCTGCTGCCCGTCGATTATCTCCTGCCGGCCGTCTTCGTTCTTGAAGGTGACGATCGGGCCTAGGAAGTACTCATCGTTCTCGTCGAAGTTCTCGTAGTTGTCACCGGGAAAGGCGAACGCGAAAAGGTCGCTCCAGAGCGTCTCGCACTCGTCGGTCCCCCATGCGTAGGGTCTCTGGTAGTCGGGGATGAGGAAATCGGCCTTCTTGTCGGAGAGCAGCTCACCGATGGACTTCTGATCAATGTTCAGCTTCGACATGGGACGCCTTTCAAATGCCGGGGTTTGGAATTGCGTCACGGCAATTGTACTGCACGGCATCTGGAGCGCTGAAGCGTGCGGCATGGAATGGGCGCTCAGAACCGGTCGGGCCCCTGCGGTCTTGCGAGCTCGCCGTCGGCGTGGGCGATGGCCTCGCGCCCGTGCTCGAGCCCCATCCGCTCGCCGGAGATGCACCACGGCGGATGACCTTCCATCGAGTAGGCCCAGTCTCGGCGTGCCGCCTTCGCGGAGTTGTCTGCGACCTCGGCGCCGATGGCGGATAGCACGCTTCTGAACTCTCCCTCCAGCGGACTTGGATGACGGCGATGGTGACTAATGCGACCAACAAGCTCTCCCTCGATCACGACCATCTCATCCGAGAGTGGGAGGCAGCGGGGCTCGACAAGCCCTCCATCACCAGGATCGACCGCATCGCCGAAACTCCCCCAGGATACTTGGGCACCGCAGGTCGCATTGGACGTCTTGCGGAAGTCGACATCGAGGCGATCAGGGCAATCCTCTCGGAAATCGTCAGATAGCCAGCGCGTCTCGGGACTTGGCGATCGTTTTGCAACAGCGATGGTAAGGCCTTGCCGTCCCCTGATTCTGGTAGCCGTATAGTGGGCGTCATGCGTTATCAGAGTTTGGGGGGCGTTCTTATGTCTGATGGAAATGCGGCTGGGACGACTGGGGCGGAAAAAAGGGGCCATCACACTCTTCCTCACGGTGGCCTTTGCGTTGGATTGGGCGTGTCGACTTGTCACGGGTTCGCGTTCGGGATGGGCGATCGAGGAGTTCAGTGGCGTCTGGGGGCTGCTGCTTGCCGTCTCGATGTTTGCGCCCCTGGCTGTCGCCGCTGCCAAGGCGCAGCTTCACATTGGCAGCGGCCAAGTGCCCACGCTGTCGGCGATATGGCTGCTCGTCCATGTGGCGGATGGCGCATAGGCGATTGCAGGCTACCTGGCCTCCTTGTCAACGATGTCGACAACGGTCTTTGCCCATTCGCGATTGACGTAGAACGATTGCATGTTTGATGCCGCGCTATTGCGAAGACGCCGGGCGTATAGTTCATAGGCGCCGCGCGGGATGCTGGCTATGAGGCTCGCTCCTGTCTCGTCGTCAATTTCGAAGACAAGATTATCAAGGTTCGCGCCCTTAAAGAGGACCGTGTACTCGCATTGCGGGTCCACCTTGTTATCCAGCATCGCTTGTCCGGCTATGCCAAGTTTGAGAAGCTCGAGGACCCTGTCGTCAAGGCCTGTCGAAAGTGCAGCTACCTTGTCAGCAAGCTCTTCTCGGCTGAAGACAATGCGCCTCATGCTGCCACTTGGCCCGTCGATGCCGTCGTCGTCCTCGAGACTCTCGAACAGGCTTTCGACACCTTGTCGCATCTGATCGCCCTGAACGCTGTACACGCACGCCCTGTGTATGGGGTCGAGGTAGAGGCAGGGGTGCGACAGGTGTGCGGTGTAGCCGCAGGTTGGGCACGTGAACTCGCAGAAGCTACCGTCGACGATGCCCTTCGCAACCTCCGGGTCATCACGCCCATTAACCTTTGTCCAAGCGTCGAAGGCTATCTGCGTGCCGCACTGGGGACAGGCAAACTCCACCCGGTCCCTCTCAGATTCACCCCAGGGGTCCTCCTTAGGGAGCATCGAGTACGATCCCTTGCGCTTTGCTCGTAGGCCTCTCTCGTGGGCCCATTGTTCGAGCTCGGTGTCGCCCATCTCCCAGAAGTCCACGGTTTCGGCTTCGCCGCCGAGCGCGCGGGCAGCCATTCCTGTAGGGTCATCAACGATTTCCCAGCGGGAGGGGTCGCACGGGTAGAGATACGAGGTAAACTCCTCGTCATCGATTACGCCCTCGTACTCTGGGTGCTCGGGCGAGCAGGGCCAATAGTAGCAACGTTGGGGAGTGAGCCCGTTTGGGCCAATCTTCTTGCGTCCCGTGTAGCGAACGACTGACCACCACTCCTTGTGATTTGCGTCCTTGAGAAGGTCGATGACAGTTTCAAAGGCATCGGCTAGGTCGGGATCACTTTCGCGATAGCCTCTCTCGTAGCGTCTTAGCTTTGAGAAATACTCGGCATAGCTCTTGTAGCGACTGGGGTAGAGCCGCGTTCCGTTGTCCTTGGGAGCGCCTTCGCGCTCGGCCACCATATCTTCGAGCGCATCTAGCTCCTGTGGCCAGACGAAGACCTCGCCGCCGTCTTTGGTGGACCTGGGGAGAAGGCCGAGACCCACCTGCCATTCGGGGATATATGGCGAGTCGGTGATTCGCTCCTGATCCTCGCTGTGGGCAACTGCGCGCCGTATGTCCTCCCTGAGCTGGCCCGGTGGAACCTCTTCGTAGAGCTTTCTCGTGAGCTCCCCGTTCCTCAGGTAATTCTCAACGTCCGTCCACACCATCCAGAGGGGAGGGCGATACCCCTTGCTTCTGATATAGGCCGGGAGATCTCTCGCGGGCATGGACCGAGCAACCGGGTCCTCATCCCACTGGGGTACCTCGTCCTTGGATACGTGACCGACCTTATCGATGACGGAGAGCCCCACGAATGTCGTAAAGGCACATCCTATGGGACGGCACTCCGCGTCGCATTCGATGCCCTCGAGGAAGCACCCCTCGTGCTCCCATTCCACCGGGTCCTCCTCGCTGGTAATGAGGTACAGCTTTCCGTCGTCTTTTCTCACCACGTCCCATGTACGATAGCGTGCGTCTTGCCTGCGCCGTAGCTCTTCTGTGGGAAGCGAGCGATATCTGCCATGCGTGAACGGGTACTCTTCGTCTCTGGCGCCGTTCCACTCGTCCTCTGCCACGGGAGCCTCCCTTGTGATGTCGCCACACGGTCTTGTTGCTCCTGATGATAGTGTCTCTGTGCGGATGGCATCACGATCTTGAGCGCCCGCGCCGCCGGGCTTGCAAACCACTCCCGTCTGCCTACGAGTTGGTGCCTCTGCCGTCCGGCGCGTCTAGCATCGACGCCAATCGATCAAATGCGGGGGGGGAACATGGAGGGGGAAGGCATGATCGTTGCGACGCTTGGCCACCTGGACACGAACGACCTTACCGGAAAGAGGTTCCGCAAGGCGTTCGACTGGATTGCGTCGCAGGACCTGGAGGCGCTTGCTCCCGGTCGTCACGACATCGACGGTGACACCGTGTTCGCGAACGTGTTCGAGTTCGATACCGTCCCCGCGGACCAGAAGCACTACGAGGCCCACCGCAGGTACTACGACATACACTTCCTCATAAGCGGGGAGGAGAAGATCGGCGTTGCGCCCGTGGCAGAGCTTGAGCCGCTGCAGGAGTTTGACGACGAGAACGACTTCTGCCTCTACGGAGAGTCTGATCATGCCTCGTGGGTGGTCCTCCACCCCGGCGAGTTCTGCGTCACACCTCCCGAGGACGCGCACAAGCCCGGCTGCGCAACGGGGGAGCCGGCGCCACTCAAGAAGATATGCCTGAAAGTCGCGGTTGAATAGCAACGACCAATCAGGGCGAATAAACATAAACAGTTAAATAAGAAACCCTACGTCGGCTCTAGGGGGAGCTGCGCGCTGCCGTCTTTTGCGACGGGGCGGCGCAAGGTCATTCCGCCTGTCCGGCATAGTGGCAGCCACGGTGTTTCTAATGTATATCGATTCGCGGTCATTCAATATTTAAAAACATTTACCACTGGCGCACTTTTGAGCTGAAACAGCTGGTTTGGAACTGGTTATAAACTGATTACTGGTATTAAAGGTGTGTACCAGTAAATGTGCGATTACGTGGGTGTTTAGAATTAGTTCACAAATCACAAATAAACCACTTGACCAAATTTGAGGTCAGATTTACGCAAATTTTAAATTTATAAATATAACTCATCTCCTCTTGTAGAGCAAGAGAAAAGAAAAACGAGACCGCCTATGCCAACAAGCCATAGCACTGGCCGAAACAGAATTGAGGTCGGATGTGCCCATGGTCTAGCGTGCGAGATAGACAAGACGAGACGCGCCGCAGGCGGCGATTATCCGTCGGTTGTCAGAGTGACGGTTCTGGTTAGTTTGCATTTGGTGTCACAGGTCAAGACGGCTGAAATCGTAGGTGAGGAGTAGTAATGGAGAAGTACCTTTCGCGTCGTTCGTTCCTTGGTGTGAGTGCAAGTGCCGCGATGATGGCAACGCTCGCGGGCTGCGGTGGGTCTGGCAGCGATGACTCCGGAAGCGCCTCCGGATCTGGCAAGGAGGGTGGAGCCACCCTGAGCGTCGGCTCCGCGTACGCTCCCTCTTCCTACGACCCCGCCAACTGCTCCTCCGCCTTCTGCCTGAGTGCCAACAGCAACGTCATGGAGGGCCTGTACAACATCGACCTCCACGACTACAGCGCCACGTATGGCCTGGCCGACAAGGACCCCGAGAAGGTCGACGACAAGACTTTCGAGGTCAAGCTCCGCAAGGGCGCCAAGTTCTCCGACGGCACCGACGTCACGGCTGACGACGTCGTCGAGTCCTTCAAGAAGGCCTCTGCCGAGGGCGGCATGTACGTCTCGTTCCTGTCCATGTTCGAGTCCATCGAGAAGAAGGACGACACGACCGTCACCGTCAAGGTGTCCATCCCGAACTTCTCGCTGCTCAAGGAGCGCCTGGCAATCATCAAGATCCAGCCGAAGGACATCACGACCGACGAGGCGTCCGCAAAGCCCGTGGGAACCGGTCCCTGGATGTACAAGGAGCTCTCCGACACGTCTGCGCACCTTGTCCCCAACAAGAAGTACAACGGGTCTCACCCCGCCAAGGACAAGAAGCTCCAGATTGACTCCCTCGTCGACGCCACTGCGCGCGTGACCGCACAGGAGGAGGGCTCCACCCTCATCTCCGAGTCCGTCCCGCCCGAGTCCATCGACCAGCTCAAGTCCGACGGCTGCAAGATCGACAAGGTCGAGGGCTTCGGCACCCGCTTCATCATGTTCGACCTCGACAAGGACCCCTGGAAGGACGTCAAGGTACGCCAGGCCGTCATGTACGCGCTCGACACCAAGAAGATGATCGAGAACGCGTTCTCCGGCCTCGCGAACATCCCCACCTCCTACCTGCCGAAGAGCTTCTCCTCCTATCACAAGGCCTCCGTCACCTACAAGCACGACCTCGACAAGGCGAAGCAGCTCATCAAGGAGTCCGGCATCACTCCGGGTAAGATTGTCCTTCGCACTACCGACAACGCGCAGGTCGTCGCAATGGGCACCCAGGCCCAGCAGGACCTGAAGGAGCTTGGCTTCGACGTCGAGCTGAAGAGCGACCAGTCCCCCGCGACCTACGCGGCCATCGACCAGATGGACTCCTCGTGGGACATCCTCATCGCCCCTGGTGACCCCTCCTGCTTCGGCGGCGACACCGACCTGCTCCTCAACTGGTGGTTCGGTGACAACGTCTGGATGAAGACGCGCTGCCACTGGAACGAGAGCGCGGAGTGGAAGGAGCTCAACAAGCTCATGAACGAGGCCCTTGGCCAGTCTGGCTCCGAGCAGCAGAAGACCTGGAACAAGTGCTTCGACATCCTGGCCGAGAACGTCGTCCTCTACCCGGTGCTCCAGGTCATCACGCCGACGGCGTCCTGGTCCACCAACGCAACGAGCGATGGCTATGCCGTCAAGGGCTTCAAGGGCATCGGAACCACCGGCGTCGATCTCACCGATGTGCGCACCGTCTCCAAGTAGGGACGCAAATGCCGTGCCGATAGGGCGCGACTGAAGACGTAGGGACCTGAGATTGAGACCTTCGCTCAGGTCCCTACGTCTGATTTTTTGAACAGGACTCAAGTCGCATGAGAGGGGAGAGTACGAATGAATAATCTTTTGCGGCTCATCGGAAGACGACTCATCGCGTTGCCCATCATGGCAATCGGCGTCACCTTCCTGGTCTTCTTCCTGATGTCGTTCTCGACGATCGACCCCGCGTACAAGGCGCTGGGCGAGAGCGCGACGCCGGAGCAGGTCGCCGAGTACCACAAGGAGTACGGACTGGACGATCCGTGGCCCGTCCGCTACGTCCGCTACATGGGCAACCTCCTTCACGGGGACCTCGGCACCTACAGCGCCCGCCGCAGTTCCGTCGCGACGCGCATCTCCAAGGCGCTTCCCGTCACGATGCAGCTCACCTTCATAGGACTGCTCATCGGCGCGCTCGTCTCGTTCCTTCTCGGCGTCATCGCCGCGCTCTACAGGGACAAGTGGCCTGACCAGCTGATCAGGCTCCTCTCCATTGCCGGGCTGGCGACACCGTCGTTCTGGCTGGCGGTGCTCCTGATACTTCTGTTCTCGTCGAACCTGCACCTGCTGCCCGCGTCCGGCATGCTTCCCGATCCCGGCAAGAACTTCGGCGCGTACATGGCGCGCATGATCATGCCGGCGATCTCGCTTGCGGTGCCCCTCACGGGACAGATGACCCGCATCGTGCGCACCGCCATGGTCGAGGAGCTCGACCGCGACTACGTCACCACCGCACGCGGCGCAGGCATCCCCGAGAAGGTCGTCATCGCGAAGAACGTCCTTCGCAACGCCCTCATCACGCCGGTCACGACCCTCGGCATGAAGATCGGTTACCTCATGGGCGGCGCGGTCGTCATCGAGGTCATCTTCAACCTCCCCGGCATGGGCATGTGCATCCAGGACGGCGTCTCGGGCAATGAGCCGAACCTCATCATGGGTGTCGTCATCGTCGTCGCACTTGCATTCATCGTCATCAACATCGTGGTTGACATGCTGTACCTGCTTATCAACCCGAGGATCAGGAGCGTGTAGCCATGCTGACAAGAAGAAAGGAAGGAGCCGAGGAGCTCGAGGCGCTGTCCGCCAAGAAGCCCAGCCTCAAGGGTCTTGGCAGCATGCGCACCAGCTCGAAGATTGCGCTCGGCATCCTCGCCGTCGTCGTGATCCTCTCGGTCCTGGCGTCCGTCATCGCGCCGTTCGACCCCTATGCCATCGACATAGCGCGCAAGGCCCCGACGGCGGCGCACGTCTTCGGAACCGACGACAAGGGCCGCGACATCCTGTCCCGTATGCTGTACGGCGGTCGCATCTCGCTCGTCATCGGCTTCGGCGCCACGCTGTTCGCGCTCGTAACCGGCTCCATCATCGGTGCCATCGCGGCCGTGTCCCGCAAGTGGGTGTCCGAGGTCATCATGCGCATCCTCGACATCATCATGTCCGTCCCCGGCATCGCCCTCGCGGCGGTCCTCGTCACCATCCTCGGCAAGTCCGTGCCGGCGATCATCTTCTCGATCGGCTTCATGTACATGCCGCAGATCGCGCGCCTCGTTCGTGCGAACATCATGAGTGAGTACGGCGAGGACTACGTTCGCGCGGTCATCGTCTCGGGCGCCCGCGCCCCGTGGATCCTTGTGAAGCACGTCCTTCGCAACTGTGCCGCGCCGATCCTCGTGTTCACCGTCACGCTCGTCGCCGACGCCATCATCTTCGAGGCGTCGCTCACCTTCCTGTCCGCGGGCATCGCGGAGCCGACGCCAACATGGGGCAACATCCTGGCCGACGCCCGCGCGGGCGTGCTGTCCGGACGCTGGTGGCAGGCGCTCTTCCCGGGCATCGCGATCATGGTCACGTGCCTTGCGCTGAACATCCTCTCCGAGGGCATCACGGACGCCATGGCGGCGGCCCCTGCCGCGCCGGTTGACGCCGAGAACAGCGAGAGCCGTCGTGCGGACGACATCCTCGCCTCCGACCCCGTCCGCGCCTACAAGGAGCAGGCGGCCTCCCTCGAGCGCAGGCTCGGCGCCCTTCGGAAGGTGGAGCTCGCGCGCACGGACCGTCACGTCCCGGACCTGTCCGTCAAACCCATACTCTCTGTCAGGGACCTCTGCATCAGCTTCCCCTCGCATGGTGACGTGAACGTCGTGGACCACGTCTCGTTCGACGTCCGTCCCGGCCAGTGCATGGCGCTCGTGGGCGAGTCCGGATGCGGCAAGTCCATCACCACGAAGTCGATCATGAACCTCCTGCCCAAGACGGCTAGGATCTCCGGCGAGATCGACTACAAGGGCACGGACCTTCTCAAGATCAGCGACGAGGAGCACCGCAAGCTCCTTGGCACCGAGATGGCCATGGTCTATCAGGACGCCCTCTCGTCGCTTAACCCGTCCATGCTCATCTCCGCTCAGATGAAGCAGCTCACGAGCCGCGGCGGCACCCGCAGCGCGGAGGAGCTCCTCGAGCTCGTCGGCCTCGACCCCAAGCGCACGCTCGAGAGCTACCCGCACGAGCTTTCCGGCGGCCAGCGCCAGCGCGTGCTCATCGCCATGGCGCTCACCCGCGACCCGTCCCTCGTCATCTGCGACGAGCCGACGACCGCCCTCGACGTGACCGTCCAGAAGCAGGTCATCAAGCTCCTGAACGACCTCCAGGCAAAGCTCGGCTTCGCCATGATCTTCGTGTCCCACGACCTCGCGCTCGTGGCGGAGGTCGCATCCGAGATCACCGTCATGTACGCCGGTCAGATCATCGAGCAGGCCCCCACAAAGGAGCTGCTCACGAACCCGATTCACGAGTACACGCGCGGTCTTCTGGGCTCGGTCCTCTCCATCGAGGAGGGCGCGAAGGATGGCTCCCGCCTGCACCAGGTGCCCGGCTCCGTGCCGTCGCCCGAGGACTTCCCGAAGGGCGACCGCTTCGCGCCGCGCTCCAGCCACCCCACGCTCGGCCTCGACGTGCACCCCGTCATCAAGGCCCTGCCGGGAGGCTCACACCACAAGTACTCCGAGCTGCCCGACGAGTACCTCGAGAAGAACGGCCTTCTTCCGTACCTCCAGAGGGCCGGCATTGCGACGGCAAAGGAGGTGAGGTAGGTGAGCGACGCCACGAAAGAGGAGCCCATCATCTTCCTCGACGACATCTCTGTGACGTTCAGGACCCGCACGGGCTCCATCCTGCACCCGAACCTCGTTCACGCCGTCCAGGGCGTAACCATCAAGCTCATGCCGGGCGAGACCGTGGGCATCGTGGGCGAGTCCGGCTGCGGCAAGTCCACCACGGCAAACGTCATGTGCGGCCTGCAGTCGCCCACGTCCGGTCACGTGTACTTCAAGGGGACGGACGTCACGAAGCGCACGGCGGACCTGCGCAAGAAGATCGGTCGCGTCGTCTCGGTCGTGTTCCAGGACCCCGCGACCGCGCTCAACCCCCGCATGGTCGTCCACGACCAACTGCGCGATCCGCTCCTTGTGCACAAGGTCGGCACCGCGCAGGAGCAGGAGAGGCGCATCAACGAGCTCATCGAACTCGTCGGCCTTCCCAAGAGCGCCCTGCGCGCCCTGCCGGGGCAGCTGTCCGGCGGACAGCGCCAGCGCGTCGCCATCGCGCGTGCCATGTCGCTGCAGCCTGACGCGATCATCGCGGACGAGCCCACCTCCGCGCTCGACGTGTCCGTCCGCGCGCAGATCCTGAACCTGCTGACGGACCTCAAGCGCGACCTCGGGCTGTCCATGATCTTCATCAGCCACGACATCCAGACCGTGCGCTACATATCCGACCGCATCATCGTGATGAACCACGGCCAGATCATGGAGCAGGGTCCGGCGAAGCAGGTGTTCGAGCACCCGCAGGACGCCTACACGAAGACGCTTCTGGGCGCCGCGCCGTCGCTTCTGCACCCGAAGCTCGGCCAGTAGGGTAGTGGTGCTCGGCGCGCTGGCCCGGACGCTCGGGTTCCGGCGCGCCGGCACGCCCCTGGAGGGCGGCATGGCAACGTGACGTCCCCCAGGAGCGTGCATGAGGCAAGGCCAACGTGAAGAAGGGGGTGGGACCATGGTGAGCGAAACGGAGCTGGCAAGGCTCGAGGCGTATCGCGGCGCGAGCGCGATCCCGGACGACTTCGATGAGTTCTGGGACGAACGCATGGCGGAGGCCGATGCGGCGCCGCTTGACTTTGAGGTCGTACCCGCGGACGCGCCCAGCACGCCCACGTGCCGCCTCAGCGACATCTGGTTTCGGGGCGTGCGGGGCGAGAAGGTCTACGCCCGCTACCTAAGGCCGCTCGGCCCTGCGGGCGACAGCCGGCCCGTGCCGCTGGTGCTGAGGTTCCACGGCTATCCCGGCCGCACGCGCAGCTGGTTCGAGAACTGCTCCTTCGCGGGCATGGGGTTCGCGGACATCACGATGGACAACCCCGGCCAGGGCGGCCGCAGCCAGGACGTGGGCGCGTACGCCGGCACGACGGTCGCGGGCCACGTGGTCCTGGGGCTGGACGGCGACCCCAGGGACCTGTACTACGTGCGGCTGCACCAGAACGTGCGCGTGCTGTGCCGCATCGTGCGCGAGCTGCCGGGGATCGACCTTTCTCGCGTGTGCGTGTACGGGGACTCGCAGGGCGGCGGCGTGGGCCTTGCGACCTGCGCGCTGAACCCAGACCTCGTGAGCAGGGCCGCCATCCTGTATCCGTTTCTGAGCGACTTCCGCTCCGTGTGGGAGGACGGCGCGGACGAGGTTGCGTACGAGGGCATACGCTACTACTCGCGCTGGTTCGACGCGGACGGTTCGCGCGCGGACGAGTGGCTGGGGAGGCTCGGCTACATCGACACGCTGAGCTTCGCGCACCGGGTGCGCTGCGACGTGCTGTTTGGCACGGGCCTTGCGGACACTGTGTGCCCGCCGGAGACGCAGTTTGCGGTGTACAACGCGTTGACGTGCGAGAAGAGCCACATCCTGTACCCGGACTTTGGCCACGAGGAGATACCCGCCTTCGACGACGAGGTGCTCCGCTTCTTCTGGCAGGGGGCGTGACATGGGCGGTCTGACGCGGCAGATGCGCGTGTTCGAGGCATACGACGGCACGTCGACGGTGCCAGTGGACCTTGCGGGTTTCTGGCGCTGCCGCCTTGGTACGGCCGCGCCGCTTGCACCTGACGCCGTGCGCCGCGAGCCCGCCGGCTTCGACACGCCCGTCGCCACGTACGAGCGGCTGACGTTTGCGGCGGCGGACGGCGCGGAGCTGCACGCGCGCTACGTGTGCCCCCGCGGCGCGGGCGGCGCGGACCGCGGCGGCGCTGTCGCGCCGCGCGTGCCCACGGTGGTGATGACGCACGACGTGACGTGCGGTCCGCGCGGCTGGCACCACCTGACCCGCTTTGCGGCCATAGGGCACGCCGTGGTCGAGCTGGAGCGCAGGCCGTGGTCGGGAAACGTGTGCGCCGGGTGGGAGCAGGGCCCCGCAGCCCTGCAGATGACGCGCCTGATAGAGGACATGGCGCGCACGGCCCAGGCCGCGGCGTCGCTTCCGCGCACGGACGTGGCGCACCTGTCCGCGTGGGGCGAGGGCCTTGCCGGCGCGCTCGCCATCGACGCGGCAGCCGCCCTGGACGCGTGCGATGGCACGGTTCGCCTGCGCCGCGTGGCCGCGCTCAACCCCATGCCGGCGGACGTGCGCGCCACGTGGGAGGCCGGCGGCTCCAGGCTCGTGTACGCAGCCGTCAGGAACCACTTCCGCGTGGAGGACCCCACCGCGGCGCGGGAGGCCGCGTTCTTCTCGGCGCTTGACTACGTGGACGCGGCTAACATGGCGACGCTGCTTCGCGCCCCGCTGCTTTTGGGCACGTCCATGATGGACGACGCGGCGCTTCCGCAGAGCCAGTACGCGGTCTTCAACCGCGTGACGGGCGAGAAGCGCCACCTGACGTACCCCAAGTGGGGCCACGAGCGCGTGAACGACTTCGAGGATGCGCTCATGGCGTACCTGGTGGCGCCGTGGGACGCGTGCTCCGGCGGGGACCGTGGCGGCGGAGAGCCCGGCGGGGGCGGTGGAGAAGCCCGTGGCGGCGAGGCTTGCGGCGGCGTTGCGGGAGGAATAGGTTAGATGTCCGCCGGGCCGAGCGGCCCACGGATTGGATTGCTTGCAGTGTGGCCGCGTGGCCACGGATGAGGAGGAGACATGGCAGACTTCAAGATCAGGGGCGTCGTCCCGCCCGTCACCGTTCCGGACACGGACGACCACCAGCTGGACGTGCCCTCGTTCGAGCGCGTGATCAACAGGATGATCGACGCGGGCGTGGACGGCCTGTTCTTCCTGGGGTCCACGGGCGAGGTCGTGTTCTCCACGGACGAGCGCCGCGACCAGATCGTGCGCGAGGCCGTGCGGATCGTGGACCATCGCGTGCCCGTGCTCGTGGGCATCATCGACACGGAGACGGAGCGCATGCTTGAGCACGGCCGCCGCGCGCTTGCGCTGGGCGCGGACGCGCTCGTGGCGACGTGCCCGTTCTACGCGCTGCAGGGCATGACGGAGGTGGAGGAGCACTTCCGCATCCTGCACGAGGAGCTGGACGCACCGATCTTTGCGTACGACATCCCCGTGTGCGTGCACACGAAGCTGCCGTGGAAGCTTCTGGCCAGGCTGGGCGCGGAGGGCGTGCTCGCCGGCGTGAAGGACTCCTCCGGCGACGACGTGTCGTTCCGCTACCTGGTGCAGGAGAACGAGAAGAACGGCCACCCGCTGACGCTCCTGACCGGCCACGAGATCGTGGTGGACGGCGCGTACCTGGGCGGCGCGGACGGATCGGTCCCGGGGCTCGCGAACGTGATCCCCGTGCCGTACGTGGAGCAGTGGAAGGCGGCCGAGGCCGGCGACTGGGCCCGCGTGAAGGAGCTGCAGGACCAGATAAACGAGGTGTCGCACATATTTGACGTCACGTCCGGCGTGCAGGGCTACGCCGGCGGCGTCGGCGCGTTCAAGTGCGCCCTGAACCTCATGGGCGTGTTCGCTTCCAGCCAGATGCCGAGGCCCGTGAAGCCGCTCGAGGGCGCGAACCGCGAGGCCATCCGCAAGGTGCTGGTGGATACGGGCGTGCTCGAGGCGTAGGCGCGGGCGCGAGGCTTGCGAAGAGTTGGGAGAAGCGATGGATGAGCTCAAGAGGGTAGTGGCCGTGGACGTGGGCGGCACGAAGGTCGCGGCGGCGCTCGTGACGCTGTCGGACGCGGGCGAGCCTGCGATCGAGCACTATGGCAAGGCGCCCACGGAGGCGAAGCTCGGCGGCAGGCACGTGCTGGAGGTCATCGTGGGCCAGGTGGAGCGCGTGCTGCGCGAGGCGGACCGCGAGGCGTGCGGCATCGGCGTCTCCACCGGCGGCGTGGTGGACCCCCTGACGGGTGACATCACGTACGCGAACGACATGATGCCCGGCTGGGGCGGCACGCACCTGGGCGCGGAGCTCGAGGCGCGCTTTGGCCTGAAGGCACGCGTCATGAACGACGTGCACGCCCATGCGCTGGGCGAGGCCCGCTGGGGTGCTGGCAGGGGAGCGGAGTCCGTGTTCGTGTGCGCGGTGGGCACGGGCATCGGCGGCGCGTTCGTGGAGCGCGGCCACCTGCTGCTGGGCGCACACGGCGCCGCGACAAACATCGGCCACGTGACGTGCGTGGACGCGCGCGGAATCCCGTGCCAGTGCGGAGCCGTGGGCCACGTCGAGACCATCGCGGCCGGCCCCGGCATCCTGGAGCGCTACCTGGAGCTGGGCGGTGCCAAGACGGACGAGAAGGGCGCCCCCGTGGACGGCGCGTATATCAGCCGTGCGGCGGAGGACGGCGACGAGGCCGCCGTCGCGGCCGAGACGCGCTCCGGGCGCGCGCTGGGCGAGGTGCTTGGCAACATGGTGAACCTGTTCGACCCGGAGTGCGTGGTGCTCTCCGGCTCCGTGGCCAAGTGCGGGCCGGTGTGGCACCGGGCGCTTCAGTCCGGCTGGGACGGCGCCGTCATGCCGCCGCAGGCGCACACGCCCATACGCGACGGCCAGCTGGGCGACAACGCGCCGCTCGTGGGCGCGGCCGAGAACCTGGTGCGCTCCGCGTACGTCGGCCTCGAGTAGCACGATTTCAGCCGCGGCCGCACGGCCGCCTAGGGGAAAGGTGAAGCAATGGAAGTAGCTCCTCTCGTCCAGTCCCTCAAGGGCAAGCTCGTCGTGAGCGTGCAGGCGTATCCCGGCGAGCCGCTGCGCCACCCGGAGACCATGGCCCAGATGGCCCAGGCGTGCGAGGAGGGCGGCGCCGCGGCCATCCGCTGCCAGGGCCTGGCGGACATCGCCGCGATCAAGGGCCGCGTGGAGGTGCCCGTGATCGGCCTGTGGAAGGAGGGGCACGAGGGCGTGTACATCACGCCGACGCTGCGTCATGCCGTCGCGTGCGTGAACGCCGGCGCGGACGTGGTCGCCATCGACGCGACGGCGCGGCCGAGGCCGGACGGGCGCACGTTTGCCCAGACCGTGCGCGACCTGCGCGCGCAGTGCGAGACGCTCGTGATGGCGGACTGCATGACGATCGAGGACATCAGGAACGCCGTCGCGTGCGGCTGCGACCTGGTGTCGACCACGCTCAGCCACAACAAGCCCGCGATTCAGACCACGATGGACGAGGGCCCGGACCTGGACCTGCTGCGTCAGGCTACCAGCGAGTTCCCGGGGCTGCCCATCATCTGCGAGGGGCACGTGCACACGCCGGCGGACGCCGCGGCGGCCATGGGCGCCGGCGCGTGGGCCGTCGTGGTGGGCACGGGCATCACGCACCCAACGAGCCTGACGAAGTGGTTCTGCGCGGCGGTCGAGGGGTAGCTTCCGGCACGCGCGCAATGCTGGCATGCGGGCCGCCGTCCCGCATGTCCACGAAGATGGGCGCCCCGTACTCCCCGCGCTCGCGGGGGTGGTCGGCGCGATAGTGGGCGCCCCGGCTCTCGCGCCGCTCGAGCATCGCACGGGCGGCAGCGAGGGCCGACGTGGCGAGAAGCGCAAGCTGCCTTTCTCGCGCGGTGGCACGGATGCCCAGCAGCGTGTCGATGGCATGCGCAAGGCCGGGCTCGTCCCGCCGTACCAGGCAGTGCTCGCCCATGGTCCGGCGCAGCAGGGCCACGTCGGGCGCTGCGTCGTGGGACAAGCCGGCGACATCGGCCGCGCGCCAGGCGTGGTCGCGCGCCCAGCGGGGGAGCGCGGGCGCCGCCAAAGGCGCGGGCGCGGTGGACCCGGCGGCCTCGCTTCCGGCAATCTTCCCAAAGACAAGCGCGTTTGCGCTGGAAAGGCCGCCTATGCGGTCCGCGCCGTGCATGCCTCCCGTTAGCTCGCCGCACGCGAAGAGGCCCTGCGGTGCCCCCAGGCACCGCGCGTGCGCGTCAATCGCGACGCCGCCGTTCGAGGCGTGCGCAAAGTGGCAGATCCTGAGGCCGCGGGTCCAGCCGGGGCCAAGCGCCTGCTCCGCCCACCGCGCATACGTGCCCACGAAGTCCGGCAGCGGGCTGGGCAAATCTAGCTCCACGGAAGCGCCCGCCGCGCCCGCGGCCGCGATGGCCAGGTCGACGGCAAGGTCCGGAAGGCGTGCCGTCATGGGACCGTGGGCCGACCTCATGCGCAGCAGGTCCTCGTCCAGCGCAAGTCGTGTGCCGTCAGCCGCGCGCAGCCGTGCATAGCGAAACGTGCGCTCGTTGAAGACGACGCCTCGCACCGGGGCGAGAAGACCGCACATGATCTGCTGGAACTCCACGTTCACGAGGCGCCCGCCGTGCTCGAGCACTATGGCGTGCGCGCACCCGCCAGCGTCTGGCCCGGCGAGCGTGCGGTCGAACAGGCCGCCGAGGCCGCCCGTCGCCAGGACCATGCTGCCGCACGGCGCATATGCCAGGTCGCCCGTCGCGCGGTCCAGAAAGACGCCGCCGCATACCCGGTCCGATGCCTCGAGCACGTCCAAAAGCTCGAGCCCGGCCGTGTGGGCGACGCCCTCCTCGCGCAGCAGCCGCCCGACGGCATGCACGTAGCCATCGCGCCGGATGCCGTGCCAGTCGCGCGTGGCGTGGTCAAAGCAGGGCACGTAGTCGAGCTCCTCCTCGCTTCCGGCCGTGGGGCGCGCAAGCTCGCAGCCCTGGGCGGCAAGTTCCCGTACCGCGCCGGGGATGCCGTGCACGAGCGTGCGCACAAGGGCCTCGTCCGCCATGCCTGCCCCCACGTGGCAGATCGTGCGAACGAGGTCCTCTGCGTCGTCCTCGTCGTGCGGTCCCACAAGCCCCAGCCCCCACGTGCCGGGAAAGAAGCTCGAGCCGGAAAACAGGGGGCCCGCGGACGCGATGCGCACGCGCGCGCCCTGGCGCGCCGCCGCAAGCGCCGCCTGCGTGCCGGCAAGCCCGGCACCCACCACCAGCACGTCGCAGCGCTCGAGCGTCCGCATGTCCCTAGGTCCCACGCGTGCCGCCGGCTACAGCGGGCACTTGCTGAGCGCGGCCTCGTCCGCGATCACGGTGCAGTTGGTGTGCAGCTGCAGGATCGAGGCGGGGCACTGCGGGTCCACCGGCCCAAAGCACATGGCGCGCACGGCGTCCGCCTTGTCCTCGCCGTTTGCGACCACAAGGATGCTGCGCGCATACATGATGGTCTGGACGCCCATGGTGTACGCCTGGCGCGGCACCTCGTCCGGGCTGTCAAACAGGCGGCTGTTCGCGTCGATGGTGCTCTGCGTCAGGTTCACCATGTGGGTGCCCTTGCTGAACACGCTGTCAGGCTCGTTGAACCCAATGTGGCCGTTGCGCCCGATGCCCAGAAGCTGCAGGTCGGGGTAGCCCGCGTCCGCCACGATCCTGTCGTACTCCGCGCACGCGGCGTCGGAATCGGGGTTCGCCCCGTCCGGCACGTGGGTGTTGGCCAGGTCGATGTTGATGTGGTCGAAGAAGTTCTTGCGCATGAAGTAGTGGTAGCTCTGGACGTGGTCGTGCGAAAGCCCGCGGTACTCGTCCAGGTTGTACGTGCTCACGTGCGAGAAGTCGCAGTCGCCCTTCGCGCACCACTCCGCGAGCTGGCGGTACGTGCCGATGGGCGTGCTGCCGGTGGCAAGCCCCAGCACGGAGTCCGGCTTCAGTATCACCTGCGCAGAGATGATGTTCGCGGCCTTGCGGCTCATGTCCTTGTAGTCCGTCGTCCGAACGATCCTCAACTTTGGCCTCCAAGCTCTTCTCGGCACCTTGCCCCCATGGTGACGCCGTGCCCTGTACCCTTGTACCAAACGTTAATACCAGTTGCGCATGACGCGGGCGAGAGGAACGTGCGCGCGTCGCAGTGTCACGCTGTGCAACGCGCTGTTCCCCTTTGTCCAAACCATGCGAACAGGTGCTTAACATTGTAGTCGCTAACAGCCATTTTTGTGACGGATGGACCGCTTGGGTCGGCAAGTGGGCCACTTGTCGCCAACGTGCGGCCCCTGTGGCGAACCGCGGCCGCCCCCGTGTAGAATTGGTATGTGGTAGTTACCAGTCCTGCGCGACGTCTAGGAGATGAGCCCGGTGGATTTGACTCGAAAGCAGCCCCTGTATGACCAGCTGTTCGACATCCTGAGGGACAAGATTCAGAACGACATGGCGCCGGGCGACCTCTTGCCCTCGGAGCGCCAGCTCTCGCAGCAGTACGGGCTCTCGCGCACGACGGTCCGCCTGGCGCTCGACAGCCTAGAGAAGATGGGGCTCGTTACGCGTCGCCACGGCAAGGGCACCTACGTTTCCGACGCGCGCCACTCCGAGACCGACCTCGCGCTGTGCTACAGCTTCACCGAGGAGATGCGTCGCCTTGGAAAGACGCCCAAGACGCAGGTCCTGAGCTTCTCGCAGGAAGAGGCGAACAAGTCCGTGAGCTCCGCGCTCGGCCTGCACCTGGGCGCGACCGTGTGGCACCTGCACCGCCTGCGCCTTGCCGACGACGAGCCCATGCTCGTGGGCCACACCTATCTGCCGCTGGAGATGTTTGGGAGCCTTACGCACGAGAAGGTCAGCAACCATTCGCTGTACGACCTCCTCGAAAGCGAGTTTGGCCAGACCATCAAGACGGCGGAGGAAGAGGTCCGCGTGATGACGGCGCGCGCGGCCGACGCGGAGCTGCTGCTGATTCCGGAGGGGTCGCCCGTGCTGGAGATCTCGCGCCTGACGTACAACGCCGCTGGGCGCATCATCGAGTTCACGCGGAGCTCGGCGCGCGTGGACAAGTTCAAGTACCACGTGATCCACAGCAGGGAGTAGCCGCGGGGATAGCCGCGAAGGCTCCCGTGGCAGAAAAACGCCGCGGCTGGTCGCAGGCAGCCGACTGCGGCGGATCCGCTTTGTGCGGATTCGCCGCGTGCGCGTGGGGGTCGCTACTTCGTGGTGACCACCAGGAGCGGGTCTCCCACCTTCACCAGGGGGTGTCCCGCGATCATGGTGTTGCTGTCGCTCACGTTGTCGACGCTGCCGTAGTCGGAGTAGTTGGTTATCACGATGGTCACCACGTCGTCGTGGCCGGCCGCGCGGATGGCGTCAATGTCGAAGGTCAGAAGCGGCGTGCCGGCCTTGACCTTCTGGTTCGACTCGACAAGGCGCGTGAAGCCCTCGCCGTTCATCTCGACGGTGTCGATGCCTACGTGTATGAGGATGTCCACCCCGCCCGCCATGGTCATGCCGATGGCGTGATTCGTGACCGTCGTGGCGCCGATGCGCCCGCTCACGGGTGCGTACACGACGCCGACCTGGGGAACGATCCCTACGCCCTCGCCAAAGAATCCGCCGGATATCGCCTCGTCGTGAACCTCGTCGAGGGTGACGACGGTTCCCGTCACCGGTGCGTATATCGTGCCGGGCGCGGTGACGAAGCTGGCGGGCGCGGGGGCCTCGGAGTTGCCGTCGGGCCTGAACATGGCATTCTTGATCTTCTCGACCAGTCCCATGGGGGTGCCTCCTCTGTGTGGGCGGATGGTGCGTCCAAACAATGTTCCTAACACGATTCTAGTGCCGCTTCCATGGCGTCTGACGTCGCGATATGCAAGGAAGTGGTTCGAAATTGTGAACCTAGGACTGTGCGTTCTGCGAATGTGCGCACGAGCGCCGCTATAAGCCGCGTGACTGCAATGACTTGCATACGCCGTGGGCCATGAGGGAGAGCGAGGCTGATGTCGCGGCGGAGCAATGAGGGCTGGACGACGTAAGGCGCCAGGCCCCTATGCCACGAGCTCGTAGGCTAGGCGCGGGGAGTGGTCACGCACGTAGATGATGCCGCGGTATTGGAATCCCGCGCGAAGGATGGCGGCCTGCATCACCTTGTTGTCCGCGTGCGTGTCCACCCTCAGGTGTCTCCGGCGGCCAAGGGAGAAGTCCACGGCTTTCTGGAACACGCCGCGTACGCTTCCGTCGCTCGCGACCTGATGCAGCGTGCCGTACGGAGAGTCCGATTCCCAGCTGCCGCCCTCGATGCGCGCATATGTCGGGTCTGGTCCCAGGATGAGCGCGAACGCAGCGTGTATGGCGCCTTCCTGCGCCAGGACGTACAGCTCGCCACGGCAGATTCTCCCGTCTATCAGCTCTCTTGGCGGAAAGTCGTCGCCCCACTGGGTGGGGTTGCCCGTCTCCTTCATGAACCTGCGCGCGGAGGCGTACACCTCCATCACGGGGTCCAGGTCGGCCTGCACCGCCTGTCTGATCACGACGTCCTGCATGCTGCCTCCGGCGCTCGCGCGAACGTTCTTGAGCCGCAAATGCTCCTGAGCCATTGTGGCATAAAGCCCACGGGCGGCACAGCCAAAAGACGAGAAGGGCCCGCACTCCTGGCCCGGGCCCTCCCATGCGTCCCATGTCACCTTGCTCGCGTCGCCGTGCCGCGGGCGCGCGTCTTGCCGCGCGTTCCCCATCCCTTACGCGAGCATCCCGCGATTGGCGGGCGCCGCAGCGTTCGCCGATCGCGCTCCGCGACCGTACATGCCGTCCATGTCGTCGCAATGCGCCTCGACCCAAGGCTCACTCTGCATCACGGCCGCTCGTACCAGCAGGGAAAGACGGATGGCAAGCGGTCCAACCAGCGGTGCCAGGGCAAACGTGGTGAGTGCGCCTGCCGTGGGCACTGCGCCCGCCGTCGCAAGGTGGGCCAGCGCGTCCCCTGCGCTCAACGCGAGGAACGCGAACAGGGTTGCGGGTGTCACCATGATGGCAGTGCACGTGCGAGACGCCTCGCGGCCCATGTGCCACGTGAGGATGACGGCGCAAGCCCAGACGGCTGCTGCGGGGGAGAGGCAGGCCATCGCGGCGGCGCGTCCCGCAAGGCTTCCGCCAAACAGGGCGTCCGCCGCGCCAATCGGTGACAGGACCGCTGCCGCGAGCGCGGCCTCGGCAAGCCCAGTCGCAGCCGCAAGTGACGCGCGGCCGGTCTTGGTCGCAACCATCTTGCGCAGGCACTTCTCGACATCGCACTCGTTTATGTGGCTTTCCGCCATGGCAGCATCCTTTCACCCGGGCCCGCATGACCGTCTCACACGGCTCGCGGTTGCCCCTTCTCTTTCTTGTGGCTGCCTCCCATGGTTTCATAGTGCCGTCGCGTGCATGTCAGCGCAGTTTAAGGAAACGGTACGCTGTCGTTGGCGACGCATTATCTGCGCCGGGCAATCGGGGATGCATGCGTTGGTTCCTGTGCGTTGGTTCCAAAGTTGGGGTCGTTCGTCCGTTTCGCCCACGTGACCATCCAGGAGCGCTTGATGCGCTCTCCGTATAATGCAACCCAACGCTGGACGCACGTTGGGAGGCGGACCATGGGCTACACGGAGTGCGAGCACTGGTGTCGGCGCGAGGACAAGAACATCTATGGCAAGCTGTTCCTTCCAGACGGCTGGCAGGAGCGTCCCCATGCGACGGCCATCTTCAGCCACGGCCTCAGCACCAACCACGGTGACATGGAGCCCTATGCGCGCACCGCGGCGGAACGCGGCATGGTCACGTACGTGTTCGACTTCTGCGGCGGCGGCAACTACAGCCAAAGCGACTGGCAGGACAACATGTCGCTCTTCACGGAGCAGCACGACCTCGAGTCCGTGGCGTGGGAGCTCGCGCGCGAGCCCTTCGTGGACGAGCACAACCTCTTCCTGTGCGGGGCGAGCCTCGGCGCGACGGTGGCCCTCATGGCGGCTCGCGCAAACGCGCAGATCATCAAGGGTTGCGCCCTGCTGTACCCCGCGTTCAACCTGCACGACGCCGTGCATGCCGCCTGCCCCAACCGCGACGGCATACCGGATTCCTTCCCGATCATGGGGATGAACGTAAGCGGCGACTTCCTCCGCTCCTGCTATGACTACGATTTCTACGAGCACATCCCGGCATTTCCGCGCGACGTGCTGCTGTTCCATGGCGATGCGGACACGGCCGTGCCGCTACGTTACTCGCAGCGAGCGGCCGAGCTCTTCCCAAGCTGCGAGCTTCGCGTGATACCCGGCGGTCGCCACGGCTTCGAGGGCGACCAGTACTGGCAGGTGGTTGGCCAGGCGGCGGACTGGCTCCGCGCACACATTGGATAGCCGGCGGGGTATGGCCCCGGTTGGCAGGAGGCGCGCCGGGCGAGAAGGGCGGCCTCCGGCGAGAAGGGCGGCGTTACCGCTCGAAGGCCGCTACCACTTGAAAAGCTTGCTCATGAGGTCGGCGTTCTGTGCAAGACGGCGGCTCTTCTCGTCCTCGTTCGGGACCCACGACCCTGGCTCGCCGTCGAGCACGTCTCCCTCGCGGATGTTCTGGGGCAGCTCCGCCAGCGGAACGTCCACGTAGCGGTCTCCGTCCACCTCGAGCACGGCGACGTCGCCCTCGAGCCTGTCCACTATTGCGCGCATTTCAAGGGCTCCTTCCCGCATCAGACAACTGAAAGTGTTAGGCAACTGCAAGCGCCACCCGTGTCACCCGTGCAAGCGCTAACCTCCGCAGACCTTGCAGGCGGTGTAGCCTTGGGCCTCGGCCTGCGACCGCGGCATGCTCGTGACCACCTTGCTGCGCGAGAGCGTGCGACAGCCCTTGGCGTGGTACTTCGTTCCCGAGGGTGCCACGTAGACCACTTCCTCCTGGTCACTGGGGGAGGAGGGCTGTGGCTGGGCCGCTTCCGTCTGGGCTGGGGCCGCCTGGCCTCCTGTGGTGCCACCCTCGTCGAGGGACGACGACCCCGCCCCCGCGTCCGTGCTCTGGGCCTGGACCGTACCCTGTCTCTCGGTCGAAACGCTCAGGTCGTGCTCGTCGGACGTGACCGTCACCGTGCCCTGCGCGCCCGTACCGTACACGGTCGCGCCCGCGGCAGCCAGCGCGTCTAGGACGGTCTGGGCGGGGTGTCCGTACGAGTTGCCCAGCCCATAGCTCAGGACGGCGATTCTTGGCGTGAGCCTTTGGGCAAGCGGGGCGTCGGTTCCGGACGCGGAGCCGTGGTGTGACGCCTTCAGCACGTCCACGTGGCCCGTGGCGCACTGCTCAAGGGCCTCGACCGGCGCGTCTCCCGTGAACAGGAACGTGTTCTGCCCGTACGTCACGAGGATCACGACGCTGTAGTCGTTGGAGTCGCTGTAGGTTGCGCCCTGCCTCGGCCATGTGACGTCGATCGCGTAACCGTCTCCGGAGGCGATTTGCCGGCCGGCATACGCCTCGTCTATCTGCAGGTTCTTGGCGGCGACCGCCTCGAGGAAGCGCGTGTAGGCGTGCGTGGAGTGGTTGCATCGCGGCGCCCACACGGAGCCTATGTCGTTTGCTCGAATCACGTCGGGGAGGCCGCCGATGTGGTCCGCGTCAGGATGCGTCTCGACGAGCCAGTCGATGCGCGTCCGTCCGTCCCTGGCGAGCGCGGAGCTCACCGTCTGTCCGCCCTCGCGGCCCGCATCGATGACCATGGTCTTGCCATCGGGAAACTCGACCATGGTGGCGTCGCCTTGGCCCACGTCCAGGTAGCGGACGACGAGCCGTCGCCCAGGGTCGTCGTCGCTCTTCTCGCCTGCGCCCTCGCCCGTCTCCTTGGCTGCGGCTCCAGACGCCTGCCTGTCAGATTTGTTCTTCTTCCCATTACCCTCGTGTCGACCTGCGGGTCGTTTGGCGGTCTTTGCACGCGCTTTTGCAGAGTCCTTGCTTGTCGCGGCGACCTTCGAGTTCGTGTCGACCCTTGCCGAGGTGGACGTGGGTGTGCCGAGGACGCTTGCGCTTGCAAGAAGGATGGCCAGGATGCCATAGGCCAGCGCCGCCATGGTCTTTCTCGCCCCCGGCGAGATGCGAAGCAGGCTCTGCACCACTGGTGCGTCCGGGTGGGCGTCTGCCGCTTGCCGCCATGCCCGGCGTGTGAGGAACCACATACCCGCGCAGAACGCAATCATGCCGATGACCGGCACGATCGTTATGAGTGCCGACAAGACGACAAGGGCGAGAAAAACCGCGAGGCAACCCTTGAGACAGCCCTTTGACCCATGTCCTGCCATGCGCGTCACCCTTCGATGCGGATTCGAGATTTCTTGTTACGCCCGCGCCCTGGATTCAACCCTAAAGAAGGCAGGAGAGAAGCGTGAGGATGGCAAGCCCACCCTGTGTGAGGATGATCTTAGGGCTGCTCGTGACGCTGCCGTATGCGGCGACGGCTACGATGTAGAGCATCAGGGCCGCGACGGCGGGCTTGCTCGCGAAGCCAAAGACGGCAACGAGGACGAGGACGGCGATGAGTCCGTTGTAAACGCCCTGGTTCTTGAAGAGCGTGTTGACGGAGGGTCGGTTGAGCTCCGCCGTGGTCATGCCGAAGACCTTGGCCGTGCGGTCCGAAGTCGTGGCGATGGTCTCGAGGTAGAGGATGAAGAAGAACTCTGCCGCGACGAGGGTTGCGAGTATTGTTGTGACGATGCTCATGAGATTCCTTTCGCATATCTTCGCTTTCGAGGAAGAGTTTAGCTGAACGGGAGTCAAAGACATCCGAAAGGTATGCACGAAAACCGATTCTCATGCATCGTGGGCCGCTACCCCCGTGTATACAGAAGGCCCCCGCGCAGGCCGCGCGAGGGCCAGGTGAAAGATGCCTGCAAGTTGGTGGTCGTACTCAGTCAACCCGGCTAGAGCGAGCGGAGGGCGTCCACCAGAGCCGTCTTGCTTGCGGTCCTCTCGTCCTTCATCTTGATTACGCGGGCTGGGCAGCCAGCAACGACCGCCCCGGCAGGCACGTCCTCGGTCACGACGGCGCCAGCCGCGACGACCGCGCCCTCGCCCACGCGGCAGCCCTCGATCACGACGGCGTTCGCACCAAGCATCACGTCGTCCTCGATTATGACGGGCGTAGCGCTTGCGGGTTCGACGACGCCAGCGAGCACCGTACCGGCACCCACATGGCAGTGCTTGCCGACGATGGCGCGTCCTCCGAGGACTGCGCCCATGTCGATCATGGTGCCCTCGCCTACGACGGCGCCGATGTTGATGATCGCACCCATCATGATGACGGCATTGTCACCGATGGAGACCTTTTCGCGGATGATGGCACCCGGCTCGATTCGCGCGTTCACCCCACGGACGTCGAGCAGTGGAACGCCGGAGTTGCGTCGGTCGCACTCTACGACGACGTCCTCGATGTCGCTGGCGTTCTCCCGGAGGGCGGGCTCGATCTGCGACCAGTCGCCAAAGACGACCTTGCTTCCCGTTCCGAAGACGTGGGAGTCCGGACCGTAGTCGATCTGCGCGCCCTCACGCTCGCGAACGAAGACGCGAACGGGCGTCTTCTTGGGGGCACTTGCGATGTAGTCGATGATTTCCTGGGCGTCCACTGGACCTCCTTGGTTGTGTTGGGGCGTTAGCTCGGATGGGGGCGCGATGCTAGTCCTCGAACATGAGCTGATCGAACGTATAGAATCCGGGCTCCCTTGTCATGAGGCGCCTTGCTGCGGCGACTGCTCCGTTCACGAAGATTTGGCGGCTCGTCGCCCTGTGGGTAAGGCAGAGCTCCTCGTCCGTGCCGAAGAAGTGCACCTCGTGCGTTCCGGCGACGGTGCCGCCGCGCAGGCTGTGCATGCCGATCTGTCCCTTGGGACGTGCGCCGACCATGCCCTCGCGGCCGTAGGCAATATCGGCTTTGTGAGTGGGGTCGACGGCATCTAGCAGCAGGTTCGCGGTACCCGATGGGGCATCCGCCTTCTGGTTGTGGTGCGTCTCGACGATTTCGACGTCCCAGTCGGCAAGGGCGCGCGCGGCTTCCTGCGTTACGCGTCTGAGGACGGCGACACCCAGGGAGTAGTTTGCGGAGTGAATCACCGCGCTCTTCTCGCCAAGCGAGCGAATCTGGGCAAGCTCCGACTCGTCGTAGCCGGTGGTTCCGCTGAGTAGCGCGCACCCACAACGACGCACGTATGCAAGAGTGTGGGGGAGGGCGGCACGGTTGCTGAAGTCGATGGCGAGGTCGGCTGCCGGAGCCTGGCCGTCAAGCTGGTCGGCGCTATCGACATCATACGTGCCGATGACCTCGAAGCCGCCGTCAGCCTCGAGGGACTGGGCGATGAGCGTTCCCATGCGACCGGCCCCGATGAGCGTCACAGTGTACGTGTGGTCCTGCGTGCTGCTAGTCAATCAGACCAGCCTCCCTCATGGCCGCGTAGAGGCGCTCGCGACCGGCGTCGGAGATGGTGTACAGCGGGCTGCGGTAGGTCTCGCCGATCATGCCCATCTTTGCGAGTGCGGCCTTAACGGGTATGGGGTTTACCTCGCAGAACAGCGAGTGGATGAGCTCGAGGTTCTCAAGCTGGGTCGCGAGGGCGGCCTGGGTGTTGCCGGCGAACCAGTTCGCGCACATGTCGTGAACCACCTGCGGGCAGACGTCAGCCCAGACGCTGATGACGCCGGAGCCGCCGAGCGAGAGGATGGGCACGACCATGTCATCGTTGCCGGAGAGCATGCGGAAGTCGTCGCTCAGGTAGCGCGCTACCGTCGTGGCATACGATATGTTGCCGGACGCCTCCTTGATGCCCCACGCGTTGGGGTGCTTGCTCAAGCGCGCGACGTTGCGCTCGGAGATGGAGCAGCCGGTACGGCCGGGGATGTTGTAGAGGATGCATGGGACGTCCACCGCGTCGAGCACTGTGGTGAAGTGACGGTAGATGCCCTCCTCGTTCGACTTGTTGTAGTACGGGGTGATGAGCAGGAGGCCGTCAATCCCCAGCTTCTGCAGGCCAAGGCTCTTGTTGAGGCTCTCTGCCGTCGCGTTCGACCCCGAGCCGCCGATGACGGGAACGCGGCCGGCGACACGGTCGATGACGCACTTTGCGACCGCGAAGTCCTCCTCGTCGGTCATGGTTGACGACTCGCCCGTGGTGCCCAGGACGAGGATGCCGTCCGTCCCGTTGGCGAGGTGGAAGTCGACAAGGCGTTCGAGCGCGTCGAAGTCCACGCTCTGGTCCTCGTTGAAGGGGGTGACGAGTGCGACGATCGATCCGCGGAGGTTGGTCATGTCCATTGAAAGCTCCTTTGCGATGCCGGCGGTTTCGTGACCGCCGTTTTAAGGTGTTCGAGAAGATCTTGGGCCAGCCAGTCGCGGGCGCGACCGCGTCAGCTCGGCGCCCCTTAAGGACGCGCGGGCTTGGCCTTGCCCGCCGACTTCGCGGCGGGCGCTCCCCATCCCTCCAGAACATCGAGGGTCGCAAAGTAGTCTTCCGGGGTCTCGGCACGACGAATCATTTCCACCGAGCCATCCTCGTGCAGCAGGAGCTCCGCATGGCGGAGCCTGCCGTTGTAGTTGTAGCCCATACAGTGTCCGTGTGCGCCCGTGTCGTGAATAAAGAGCAGGTCGCCAGGATGGCACTCGGGAAGGGGCCTTGCGTTCGCGAGCCTGTCTGAGTTCTCGCAGAGCGCACCCGTGACGTCGTACACGTGGTCGGCCGGTTCTCCCTCGTGGCCGACGACCGTGATGTGGTGATAGGCGTCGTAGAGCATCGGGCGCATGAGGTCGGAGGCACAGGCGTCGACGCCCAGATAGTCGTGGTAGATGTGCTTCTCGTGGATGACGCGTGTCACGAGGGCGCCATGCGGTCCCGTGATGAAGCGACCCATCTCCGTGTATACGGAGACATCTCCCATTCCCGCGGGTGCGAGGACGTCCTCGTATGCCCTGCGGACACCCTCCGCAATGGCGAAGATGTCGTTCGGCCGCTCCTCCGGACGGTAGTCGATTCCGACGCCACCCGAGAGGTTGACGAACGTCACGTGGGCACCCAGCTTTTCGTGAAGTCTGGCAGCAACGTCGAACAGCGTGCGTGCGAGGGTGGGGTAGTACTCGTTAGTCACCGTGTTCGAGGCAAGGAGCGCGTGGATGCCGAAGTCGCGCACGCCCAGTCCCATGAGGCGACGCACGGCATCGAACAGCTGCTCTTCTGTCATACCGAACTTTGCCTCCGACGGTTTGCCGAAGATACCGTTCGCGAAGGGGAACTCGCCGGGATTGAGCCTGAGGCTCACGGTCCGGGAAACCTCGTCCACCGCGTCGAGCAGGGTGTCGATGTGCGTGACGTCATCCAGGTTAATGGTGGCTCCCAGTCGTGCGGCGTGGGCGAACTCCTGGGAGGGGGTGTCGTTTGAGGAGAACATGATCTTCTCGCCTCGGACACCGAGCCTTTCAGCCATCTGAAGCTCGCATTCCGACGAGACGTCGAGGCCGAAGCCCATGTCGAGGAGCATCTGGATGATCCTGGGGTTGGGACACGCTTTTACGGCGTAGAACTCACGATAGCCGGGGTTCCAGCCGAACGCGTCCAGCACCGACTGTGCGGTGGAGCGGATGCCCGCCTCGTCGTAAAGGTAGAACGGCGTGGGGTACGTGGAGGCAATGTCCTCCAGCTGTCGTGCCGTTGCGAAGGGAGTCTTGCGTCCCATGTATCCTCCTACGCGGCCATCCTTTGCGACGGCCCCTTGGCCGCGGTCGCGTGGGGATAGCGCACCTGACTTTTGCCAGACAGTCCCCGGGGTATTTCCCCGGGTCCCACCCCGCCTATGTGCCCATCAGCGGGGTTCGGCGGATTTGGCCTCCCTTGGGGATCTATGCCTGCCGGCTAGCCCCAAGCTCTTCGTGTCCGCGCCTCTATCGTTGGGGCAAGTGTAGCGGGTGTCCCACGTAAGCGCACGATTGGCCACGGCTTTGCCACACTCCGTTAACATTTACGCGTCGCCTATGAGGAGCCGGCATCGCCTGCTTCCGATTCGTTTCCCTTGCGGCACACTGCGATCTCGTGCGATAGAATGCGCGTTGCTGTTGGCTAAGGGGCCCTGGCGCTCGGACGGGAGGAAAAATGGCTGGCATCGAGACGCTTAGGAAGTGGCGCCGAGACCTTCACGAGGTTCCGGAGTGCGACTTCGACCTGCCCCAGACGCTTGCCTATGTTAAGGAGCAGCTTGAGCCCATGGCTGCACGCTGCGACTGCATGTCGGTCTTCTCTCCCGCCCGTTCCACCGTGTGCGCCTTCTTCGACCGCGGAGGCTCTGCGGCGACGGCGCTCCGGACCGACATGGACGCCCTCCCCGTTCGCGAGGAGACGGGGGCGCCCTACTCGTCTCGTCACGACGGACGCATGCATGCGTGCGGGCATGACGGGCACATGGCCATGGCCCTGGGAGCATGCGACTGGATGGCAAGCAATCCCGACCGACTTGCCCGCAGCGTCCTGGTGGTGTTCCAGCCGGCGGAGGAGACCACGGGAGGTGCGCGACAGGTCTGCCAGAGTGGCGTGTTCGAGCGCTTGGGCGTCGATCGCATCTTCGGGTTTCATCTTTGGCCGGACCTCCCATCGGCTTGCGTGGCGACTCGCTCTGGCGCGCTGCTTGCGGCAAGCAACGAGACAACCGTGGAGTTTCGCGGACGCGCATCCCACATCGCAAAGTCTCGACAGGGGAGGGATGCACTCCTTGCTGCGTGTATGTTCGTTCCCGAGGCATACCGCTTCATGGACGAGCGGTCCCAGGAGGAGCCGTGCCTGCTGAAGTTCGGGCACATGGAAGCCGGTGAGGTTCGCAACCAAATAGCGGCGTCCGCCCGCGTCGAGGGAAGCCTCCGGACGTTCTCTGCCGAGATGGGAAGACGTTGCCGAGACGAGCTTCCTCGCATTGCGAAGGAGGTTGCCACGGAGGTGGGCTGCACGGCGGAGACGACCTTCAGCGAGGGGTACCCTCCCGTCGTGAACGACGAGAACGTGACCTCTTGGGCGCGCGAGGTTCTTTCCAAGGCGGGCATCGACGTCCACGACGTGCCAGAGCCCCTGCTGATTGCGGAGGACTTCTCATGGTACCAACAGTGGCTGCCTGGCACCTTCTTCCTGCTTGGGACGGGTACGGGCACGCCGCTGCATGCGAGTACGTTCGACTTCGACGAATCGATACTGATGCGTGGCGTCGAGGTCTATCGCCGGCTCGTAACGGCTCCCCTCTAGCGGCGAAGGTCTGCGACGAACTGCTCCAGCCGGGAGAGCCCTTCCGAAAGCGTCCTATCGTCGGTGGCGTAGCTCAGGCGAACGTGGTCCGGGCAGCCGAAGACCGATCCCGGGACGAGTGCCACCCCTGCCTCGCGGATGGCCCGCTCGCAGAACTCCTCGTCACTTTCGCAGAGTCCCGCGACGCTTGGAAACGCGTAGAATGCTCCCTCTGGAACGATGCAGGCAAGGCCCATTCTCTCGAGTGCCGCGAGCGTGATTGCGCGGCGGGCACGGTATCGCTCGCGCATGGGCGTCGTATCGGTCTGCAGCGCCTGCACCGCCGCGTCTTGGGTGAACGAGACGACGCAGGAGACGGCGTACTGATGAACCTTCGCGACCTGAGACGCGACCTCGGGGTCTGCGGTGAGCCAGCCCAGGCGCCAGCCGGTCATGGCCCAGGGCTTCGAGAGGCTGTTCACCACGATGGTCCTGTCGGCAAGTTCCGGGTGGAGCCTTGCGAACCCATGACCGCGTAGATCCTCGTCGTATACCAGCTCCTCGTATACGTCGTCGCAGACTACGTAGAAGTCGCTCCTGGAGGCGAGGTTCGCCACCGCATCGAGGCTCTTCTCGTCCAGAACGCAGCCTGTCGGGTTGTTTGGCGACGTGAGCACGATTGCCTTCGTCCTGGGGGTCACCGCTGCTGCCAGCTTCTTGGCGTCAATCTGGAAGCCGTCCTCGGAGGTGTCGAGGGTCACGACGCGCGCGCGGGCGAGAAGGGCGATGGACTCGTAGAGTACGAACGCCGGCGTGGGTACGATGACCTCGTCTCCGGGGTTGAGGAGTGCGATCAGGGTGCTAAAGAGCGCCTCGGTTGCCCCGTTTGTCACGATGACCTGTTCGGGGCTCACCGGAAGACCTGTGCGGGAGCACCTGTCGGCGATTGCCTGACGTAGGACTGCCGTGCCGTTGTTGGGCGGGTAGTGCGTCTTTCCTGCGGCAAGGCTCCGACCGACACGCTCGCGTATGGCGACGGTCGTCACCTCGCCAGGCTCCCCGAGCGTGAGCGATATGCACCCCGGCGTCGCTGCGGCAAGCGCCGAGAAACGCCTGATGGCCGAGGGGCGAAGTCCCTCCAGCGCGTGGTTGAGTTCGAGTGACATACTCCCACCTTCCATCGTCGGCGCGATTTGGAACTATCCTGAGATTGCGGTCTGTCTGTGTGACTGTTTAGGCGAACTGTAAACGAGCGCGATTGGTACGCAAATTGGAACGAGTATACTTCGCAGCGCTTGCGCCGGCTTTGCTCGACGCGGTACAAGGCGAGGTTGGCGGCACCCGTGGCAGCGGGGCAGGCCGCTCCTTTTCTTTTTAGGAAAAGTTGGGAAGTGGCCGCGTCCGCCTAGGCGGGGGCGGCTATCTCTTTCGTAACCATGGCTTCCTCCTTTAGAACAAACGTTCTGTATAGAGCATTATGCCACGGGCAAACGGGTTGTCCAGCGGCATTTTTGAAGGATGTCAAGTTTTTTAAAAGCGCAGGTCGGCATAGGTGTCACTCGCAGATATCCGCAAGGTAAGCGAAAGACGTCTGCACGCGTTCAGGCCTGGGCGCATCGTTTGCAACGTTTGCGCTAAGCCCACTGCACAGGCTTCGCGCCATGCGAAGCAAGAAAGGCGTTCGCCTGCGAGAAGGGCCTCGAGCCCATGAACGGGACGAGCCCTCCGCCCGCGCGGTTTGCGGAGAGCGGGGAGGGATGCGTAGACGAGAGCACGCACTTCTCGCCCGCAAGGGTGCCCGCGGAGCGAGCGTCCTCTACCGCAGAGGTGACGAGGGTGGCGGCATGGCGTCCCCATGCAAGGTAGCAGATGGGCTGCGGAAGCTCTGTCGTGCGCCTGACCAGGTAGTTTGTAAGGCTTTGCCACCCAAGCCGCACGTGGGAGTTCGCGGCGTGCTCGCGCACGGTGAGCGTCGTGTTAAGCAGCAGAACCCCCTGGCGCGCCCACGGGGTGAGGTCGCCCGTCGCGGGCGGCTCGCAGCCAAGGTCCTGCGAGAGCTCCTTGTAGACGTTGCGCAGGCTGGGCGGGAGCCGCTGGCCGGCGGGAACGGAGAACGACAGCCCCATGGCCTGCCCCGGCTCGTGGTACGGGTCCTGCCCCAGAATCACCACGCGCACGTCGTTTGGCGCGGTGAGCTCGAGCGCGCGCAGGATCTGGTCCTGCGCGGGATAGATGACCTGGTCCTGGCGCAGGCGCTCCACCTCGCCCAGCAGGCGCTCCGTGTCGCCGCGAACCTGATCCGGCGCGCCGTCAAGCCAGAGCTCCACGTTGTCCTTGGTCGCGTCCATCGCAATACCTCCCTTGTGTGCTTGTCGCAGGCGACGGTAGCATCAATGGAGCTTTGGGTAAAGACATGTGGTAACCAACTGAGAGAGATGCCCGCGGCCGCAGCCGGCCCGTGGAGCGAGGGAGGCCGCATGACGAATGACCAGCTGGATCGCGAGGGTGCCCGACTGCCGGAGGGCGTGGTAGACCTCCGGGCGGAGCGAGAGCGCAGGGAGGACCACATCGTGCGCGGCACGGCGGCCGACGGCATGGTGCGTGCGTTTGCTATCACAGCACGCGCGACGGTGGAGGAGGCGCGCGCCCGGCACGACACGACGCCGGTGGCGACGGCGGCTCTGGGGAGGCTGCTCATGGGCGCGCAGATGATGGGCGCCATGTCCAAGAACGACGACGAGCTCGTCACCATCACGGTCATGGGCGACGGCGAGCTTGGCCGGATCACCGTGACGGCTGACAACCGTGGCCACGCGAAGGGCTTCGTGCAGAACCCGCGGGTGTGGCTGCCGCTCAACGGCCGTGGTCACCTGGACGTGGGACAGGCCGTCGGGACGGGCACGCTCTCCGTCGTGCATGACGTCGTGGGGATGGATCCGTACTCGAGCGAGGTCGAGCTCGTCTCGGGCGAGATTGGCGACGACCTCACCTACTACTTTGCTGCGAGTGACCAGGTCCCAACCTCGCTTGGGGTGGGCGTGCTCGTGGACCGCGACATGAGCGTGCGACGCGCCGGCGGCTTTATCATCCAGCTGATGCCCGGTTGCGACGACGACGTCGTAGCGGCGCTCGAGGCGAACCTCGCGCCCGTGCACTCCGTCACGGACCTGCTCGAGGCGGGCATGTCCCCCACGGAGATGCTGCGGCATCTGCTGCAGGGGCTGGGCTACCAGGAGCTCGACCGCATGCCCGCGGGCTTCCGCTGCGGCTGCGACCGCTCGCGCGCCAAGCGCGCGGTGCTGGCCCTTGGCCGCGCGGAGCTTCGCGACATGGTCGAGAAGAACGAGCCTGCCCAGGTGCACTGCCACTTCTGCGGCGCCGACTACCGCTTTGAGCCCGCGGAGCTCGCGGACATGCTCGAAGGTGCGGGCGACCCCGCGCCGGAGGCCGAAATCTGATGCGCTCGTGCGGGGCGGCCCTAGACCACGGTACCCAAAGCGTCTAACGTAGGAGATGCGCTGTTTGCGAGCGCGGTCGTATCGGTCACTCAGTTTGATTGGAGCCGCGATGTGCACAGGTGTTAGGTTTACCGACGGCAAGGGCAACATGTACTTTGGTCGCAACCTCGACTGGAGCTGCTCGTACGGAGAGCGCGTGGTCATTACCCCGCGCGGCTACAAGCCCAAGTCCCCGTTTGGCGCCGTTCCCCAGGTGGGCATGGCCATCATCGGCATGGGCATCGTGGAGGACGACACACCCCTCTACTTTGACTGCGGAAACGAGAAGGGCCTTGCGGTGGCCGGGCTCAACTTCCCGGGCTACGCGGTGTACGCGGACGCCCCGCGTGAGGGCGCCACGAACGTTGCGGCCTTCGAGTTTCCGCTCTGGGTGGTCGCGAACCACACCACGGTGGACGAGGTCGAGGCGGAGCTTGCCAACGTGACGATCGTGGACGAGCCCGTCAGCCCCAAGTTCCCGTCCTCGATGCTGCACTGGATCATTGGCGACTCCACGCGCTCCATCGTAGTGGAGCAGACCGAGGCCGGCCTCCAGGTGTTCCACGACGACGTGGACGTCCTCACGAACCAGCCCGGCTTCGCGTGGCACACCGAGAACCTGCGCAACTACATCAACCTCACGAGCGACGTGCCCGGACCACTGTCTTGGCGCACGCAGGAGCTCTCTGCGTTTGGCTCCGGCGCCGGCATGCGCGGGCTGCCCGGAGACTACTACTCCCCGTCGCGCTTCGTGCGCGAGGCCTACCTCAACGCGAACTACCCCACGCAGGAGGGCGAGAAGGCAAACGTCAGCAAGATCTTCCACATCCTCGGTGGCGTGAGCATGATCGACGGAGCCGCGAAGATGACGAACGGCGAGTTCGAGACCACGATCTTCACGGGAGCGTTCTCCTCCGCGACGTGCACGTACTACTGGTCCACCTACGATGACCCGGCCATCCGCTCCGTTGCGCTGTTCGACCACGACGTGGACGCGGACGTCCTCATCGAGGAGTAGACTCTCTGCACAACCAACGGAATGTTGCGGCTGCGGGCCCTGTGTCCGCGGCCGCTCGCACACTACCCCCAGGATGGGAGCAGCGTATGAGCAAGAAGTTCGGTTTTGGCAAGGCTTCGCCCGGGGACAACGAGGCTGCGGACGCCAAGGGCGAGAAGGACGGAGCCCCAGGGGACGCGGGCGCCACGCAGGCGGTGACGCCACCCCTGCCCGCAAACCCGCTCCAAAGCGCGTTGGACGGCGCGCCTGTCGACCCGACGAGCGGCTCCGCCTCCGTCGACGATGCGCCGGACGACGACGCGAACGGCATGCTCGCGTACCAGAACCTCGAGCGCCACCGCAAGGAGAAGAAGCGCCGCCGCAACGTGAAGATGGCGGTGGGGGTGTGCGCCGCCGTCGTGATCGCGGCGGCCATCATCGTGCCTCGGGCGCTTACGCCAGCGGACAGCGGCAAGCAGATGCCCGCGACCGCGGAGGTCACGCGCGGCGACCTCACCTCCAGCGTGAGCGTCACGGGCGCTGCCCAGCCTGCGTCCAGCGTCTACGTCACACCCGAGGTGAGCGGCATCGTCCAGGACCTTCGCGTGTCCGAGGGCGACACTGTGAGCAAGGGCGACGTGCTCTTCTCGCTCAAGAACGACTCCCTCGATCGCGCGGTCGCAGACGCCCGGCGGCAGGTTTCTGACGCGCAGGCGCAGGTCAACACCGCCCAATGCAGCGTCGACAACGCAAACGCCGCCTACCAGAAGGCGTTGGACGCCTGGAACTCCGCGCCGGACGCGGAGTCGCAGGCGGAGCTCACGGACCCGGACAGCCTCTATGGCGACGTGCAGACGGCAAACGACAGCCTGGGAAGCGCAAGGTCCGCGCTCGACTCCGCAAGCCAGGCGCTTCAGGACGCGAGGGCGCAGGCAGCAAAGCGCACGGTGACGGCACCCGCCTCGGGAAGCGTCGTTGCGGTGAACGCGAGGAACGGCGCCGCGTACGGGGACGTCGCGGGCGGCTCCACCACGAGCGACGGGACAGGCCAGGGCCAGGGCACGGGCGCCGGCTGGGCCGTGCAGATCGCGGACCTCTCCAAGATGAGGGTGGCCACACAGGTGAACGAGGTGGACATCTCGGGCGTGGCCATGGGGCAGACCGCGAGCGTGACCTTCTCGGCGATACCTGGTCTCGAGTGCGACGCAACGGTCGAGAAGATTGCGACGGTGGCGAGCGGCGATGGCTCCATGGGCGCAGACGGCGTCGTGACGTACGAGGTCGACCTCTTGATCGACCACCCGGACGAGCGCATCAAGCCCGGCATGACGGCAAACGCGACCATCCAGACGCAGAGCGTGTCGGACGTGCTCATGGTGCCAATCGCAGCGCTGAACGACTACGACGAGTCCGCCGGAACCGCCAGCGTGACCGTCGTCACGCTCGACGGGGACGGTAACATCAAGACCTCTCGCGACGTCGACGTGAAGGTGGCTGAGAAGAACGGGTCCGACGCGGCCGTGACGGGCGTGAAGGAGGGCGAGACCGTCAAGCTCGCGGACGAGGGCGACTCCGCGGACGGAGGCTCCGGCGAGGGCGACGCCGCCGCGGCAGACGGGAGCTAGCCATGCTGCCCGTGATAGACGTGCGGAACGTGCACCGCATCTACGACTCCGGCGGCGTGCCGACCCATGCGCTGCGGGGCGTGTCGCTCACGGTGCGCAGGGGCGAGTTCCTGTGCATCATGGGGCCGTCAGGCTCCGGCAAGTCCACGCTCATGAACATACTGGGCTGTCTGGACACGCCCACGTCCGGCTCGTACCTGCTCGAGGGGGTCGACGTCGCGAAGCTGGACGACGACGAGCTCGCGCAGGTACGCGCGACGCGGATCGGCTTTGTGTTCCAGTCGTTCAACCTGCTGCCACGCTCGACGGTCATAAGGAACGTGATGCTGCCGCTCCTGTACACGGACGTTGCCCCGCGCGACCGCGAGCGGCGCGCGTGCGAGGCCCTTGCGTCCGTGGGGCTTCCGGCGGAATACTTCGACCATAGGTCGAACGAGCTTTCCGGCGGGCAGATGCAGCGCGTCGCCATCGCGCGCGCACTGGTGAACGACCCCGCCCTGGTGCTGGCGGACGAGCCTACGGGAAACCTGGACTCCGCCACGAGCGAGGTGGTGCTGAACACCTTCGTCAGGATGCGGGACGCCGGCAAGACCGTCGTCCTCATCACGCACGACCCCGAGGTCGCGACGTGGGCGGACCGCTGCGTGCACATACGCGACGGAAGGCTCCTTACCGACGAGCAGGAGCGCGCCCATGTTATGAGGTCTGAGTCCCGCGGAAGGGGGAGCACATGAGGCTGAGGGACCTTTGGACCGAGACCTGGGAGGCCCTTGACGCAAACCGTGGCAGGTCGCTCCTCACGGTGCTGGGCATCGTGATCGGCATCAGCGCCGTCATCGCGATGACGGCGCTGATTGGCGGCGTGCGACAGGGCCTCATGGGCGAGCTCGGCCTCGACCGCGCCCGCGTCATATCCATGGGTGTCTACAACGGCTCGCAGGTGCGCACCGAGGACATCGCGAAGATCGAGGAGGGGCTGCCGGAGTACGAGTACATCACGGGCAGCGCCTACGGTAGCGGCAAGGTCGCGAGCGACGCCAAGAGCGCCGACGGCCAGGTCCTGGGCATCTCGTCCCACTACTTCGACGTGACGGGCCAGAAGCTCGTGGAGGGT
Source organism: Parafannyhessea umbonata (assembly GCF_900105025.1). Taxonomy (GTDB): domain Bacteria; phylum Actinomycetota; class Coriobacteriia; order Coriobacteriales; family Atopobiaceae; genus Parafannyhessea; species Parafannyhessea umbonata. Next base: position 319,533 of record NZ_LT629759.1, read on the forward strand.
CGTACGTTCACGAGCGGCGAGAACGACTCCGCCTCGACGGTGGCGATACTGGACAAGACAAGCGCACACAACCTGTTTGGAGACAAGGACGCCCTCGGCCAGAAGGTGCGCATCAAGGGGATCGAGTATCGCGTGGTGGGCGTGCTGGAGAGTGGCCAGCAGACCGACCCGAAGAGCGTGACGGCATACGTCCCGCTCAAGGCATGCGTCCAGAGGGTCACGGGCTACGACAGCGTGGACTCGCTCGCCGGCATGGCTCGGGAGGGCGAGGACATCGACTCCCTCGTCACGAAGACGAAGGACTTTCTGGCGACGTACTACCACATGAGCGACGAGGACGTCGATAACGGCCTGTACGTATCGTCCATGAAGTCCATGATCGACAGCTTCAACTCCGTCATGTTCACGTTCCAGCTGCTCATGACATCCGTCGCGTCCATCTCGCTCGTGGTTGGCGGCATAGGCATCATGAACATGATGCTCACGAACGTGACGGAGCGCATCCGCGAGATCGGGCTTCGCAAGGCCCTGGGTGCGCGCAGGTCAGACATCACGCGGCAGTTCCTGCTGGAGTCCGTGTGCCTGACGCTTGCGGGTGGGGCCATCGGCATCGTGCTTGGCTACGTGGGGGCGTTCGCCCTCGGCGGCGTTGCGACCAATCTTCTAGCCTCGGGCGACGGCGGCATGTCGCTTACCGTGACGCCCGTGATCGAGCCCATGGCGGTGCTCGGCGCGACGGGCATCTGCGTGCTCATAGGCGTGGTGTTTGGCTACTACCCGGCGCGCCGCGCCGCGAAGCTCGACCCCGTGGAGTCCCTGCACTACCAATAGCAAACAGCATCAGAGTCAGCATACGTCCCTCACCTTCTGGATGCGCGTCGGCTACGATAGACGACGCGCAGGCAAGGCCGCCTGCTTCCGACTGACTAGCCGCGGATTCCAGGGGAGAAGAACGCACGTGACGGGCAAGACGCACATAGCCATAGGCGTGGCATCCGCGCTGGCCGTGGCCCCGCTGGCCGGAGCCCCTCTTGGGGTGCCGACAGACGTGGTGCCGCAGGCGATTGCGCTCGTGCTTGGCGGTATGGTGGGCGGCATGCTGCCGGATACTGACACGCCATCCAGCATGGGCGCGCGTGAGACGCGTCGTGTGTGGGCGGCGCTTGCCGTTATGACGGCGGCGCTTCTGGTGGTGGACCACGTGCGGGGAAGCGACCTCGCGCTCACCCTGGTGTCGGGCTTCTCGTACGAACAACTGGCAGGTCTGGCGATCGTGGTGGCCACCTGCGCAGTTGGCAGGGCGTCCGGGCACAGGGGCTTCTCGCACTCGCTTGTGGCGCTTGCGCTGGTGGGGTATGGCGCGTGGATGCTCTGCCGCCCGATTGCGGTCGCCGTTGCCGTGGGCTATGCGTCGCACCTGGCACTCGACCTCACAAACAAGAGGGGAGTCAGGCTCCTGTGGCCATGGGGGCGGCCGCTCTGCCTCGGCCTCTTCGAGTCCGGTCGCCTTGCGGATTGGACGCTCTTCGTGCTGGGCGTAGCGGCTGCGGCCCTCATGGTGGCAACGCGCCTGCAGCTGATTGGCCTCATGTCGACCTTGCCGTCCGTTGGGATGCCGGCGGCCGTCATGGCCTTGCCGTGGTAGGGGGCACCATGGGGGGACGCTTTGGGAACGCTATTTGCGGAAGCGTCTGAGCGGATGCCGCGCGCGGTCCGCCATCTGGCGCTGGCGCTCCTCTTGGGCGTCGCGCCAGGACTGCGTTGCCTCCGGGTGCTCCGAGGCCGCCTTCGCGCACAGCGCATAGAGCGCGATTCCCAAACCAAAGCTCAAGACGGATGCCAGCACTTCTCCGCCGGGCTCCCTTGCTCCAATCGTGCTTCCCGGTACCATCATTAGCACCACGTCCACAAAGGAGAAGAGCGTGGGGACCGTGGCCCAGCCTCGCACGACCTGCGGGAGCTGTGTCGTGTCGATGGCTGCGCGGATGGTGAACGCTGCGGCGACGACCATCGCCGACAGGCGGAGCACGGCCATGAGTATATCGGTCTGGTAGAGGCCGAGCACGTCGATGGCACCGGTGCACGCCTCGAAGTAGACGACGGACCAGACCGCAACGGCAACGGCGCATGCGATGAGGGCGTTCTGCGCGGCGGACCTTGGCAGCTTCGCGAGGTCCGCAAGCCTGCCCTTGCCCTCTCGCAGCGAGGTGCGGCTCGACGCCCGCATGTCATGGGAGAGCTCCCTCGCAACGCGCCCGGCTGCGGTCGGTGCGCCCGCGCTCTTCTCGCCTGCGGATTTTTCCGCCACGCGCGTTCGTTCGTAAGCCAGATGCTGACGCCGGCGAGCCTTCTGGCTGGACCTCTTGGACATGGCTTGACCCCCGTGTGCCTCGTAGTTGCGAATATTATGTTCTCACGGCTCGCGTCGAGACGCGCTAGACGCGAGCGACGGAATCCCGTATCACGAAATCGGAGGATATGTGGGTGACGCACGTAAACCCCTGCGGGTTTCTGACCTGGCCCAAGAGCTTCTGGACGGCCATGTTGCCAATATCGTGCTTGTGGATATGGATGGTCGTGAGGGAGGGGAGCGTGAGCCTTGCCAGCGGAAGGTCATCGAAGCCGATGAACGATACCTCCTCCGGCACGCGGATCCCTCGCTCGAGAAATGCGCGCATCGCTCCGCTTGCGAGGACGTTGTTGTCCGCGAAGAAGGCGGTGGGAAGTTCGGGGTCGTGACTGAGCCATTCCTTCGCGTCGGAATATGCCGTCGAGAGCTTCGTTCCCACGTGCATGACGTATTTCTCGTCGAGCGAAAGCCCGGCCTCCGTCAGAGCGTGCTCGCATCCGCGTCTTCTGAGGGGGAAGTTCTGGATGATGTCCCCTGCGGTGATGTATCCGATCTTGGTATGCCCCATGGAAATGAGGTAGTGGACCGCCGTGTACGAAGAGCTCTCGTTGGAGATGACTATCGACTCGATGGGCTTGTGGAAGCAGAAGCCATCCACGATGACCAAGGGGGCCTCGCAGTCGTAGAACGGCCTGTAGTCCTCTTCCTTCAGCTCCGTACCCAAGAGGATCAGGCCACTTGACTTGTCCCTGCAGAGCTCCTCTATTTGGTCCTGGGCCGTGGGGGTCTCGAGGTCGACGGTAACGTAGCGCGTCGGCATGCCCTCGCGACGTGCCGCCCGCTCGATTCCGTCCATAACGGCGGGGTGAAACTCGCCCTCGTCGAGGATGGAGCCGGTCTTTCGTGCGACAACGAAGTTTATACGCTCGATGCGGTTCTGGGGCTGGTAGCCCATCTCTGCCGCCACGCGTACGATCTGGGCGGCCGTCTTCGGCGACACCCCGGGTTTGTGATTGAGCGCGTTCGAAACCGTCGCCGGGGAGAATCCCGTAACCTTGCTGATGGTGCGGATGCTTACCTTCATGGTGTGTTCGCCTGCGACTCTAGTTTTAACGATGTCTCGGTCCGTGTGGAAGAGGGCCTTTCGGGCTGCAACTTTCGCGGTTCGTTCCGCTAACAACCGAAGCTCCCCCCAAGAAGTATAGCTAAACAAAATAGTTACTGTTAGGTAAATGCAAAACACTTGTTTACTGCAAGCGTTAAGTAGTGTTCTGCAAACGTTTCCAATTGTCACTCTTGCACACAAATTTAAAGTAGATTCATTATCAAATCACTTACATACAATACAAATACAATTAATCGCATAATAAAGGATAGATTACTAAATATAAAAAAGTATCTCTGTAAAAATCCAAATGTTTAAGACTACCAATTACCCTACAAGATGCAAAGCAAAAGTTAAGAAATTTCGTTCAGCTATAAAAGTACTACCGTCTGCACTTCTCTCCTTCTGTTTAGCAAAACCTATCAGTACAGTGTTTTAGGGAGGGTCCTAAAAGGTAATTTGTGCTTTGTGACTCTCATATCTAAACAAAACACTAAACACTCTCTTCAAATCAGGATAGGACGACAGACCAAGGCGCCATGTCGGATGAGCTGGATGGGGAAGGAACTGAAATGGGAGACGGCTACAAGCAGATCAAGATCGGCATGGCCCCAACGAGGCGGAGCATCTTCAGCGCACCCGACGCTATCAAGTACGCAAACCTCACGCGCGCCAAGCTCGACGAGCTGGGCGTCAACTACGTCGATATCACGGACATCAACGAGGAGGGCCTCCTCTACGACGACGAGGACCGCAAGAAGATAGCCGCCAAGTTCAAGGCCGAGAAGATCGACGGCCTCTTCCTCCCGCACGGCAACTTCGGAACGGAGTACGAGTGCGCCCGCCTTGCAAAGGAGCTCGACGTCCCCGTGCTCCTCTGGGGTCCGCGCGACGAGGCGCCCCTCGAGAACGGCATTCGCCTGCGCGACACCCAATGCGGGCTCTTCGCAACTGGCAAGGTCCTGCGCAGGTTTGACGTCCCGTTCACGTACATGACGAACTGCCGCCTCGACGACCCAGAGTTCAAGCGCGGTCTCTTCGACTTCCTCGCCGTCTGCAACGTGGTGAAGAAGTTCCGCAACATGCGCATCCTCCAGATCGGGCCCCGTCCCTTCGACTTCTGGTCAACCATGTGCAACGAGGGCGAGCTTCTCGAGAAGTTCAACATCCAGCTCGCACCCATCCCGCTTCCCGAGCTGACCGATGCGATGAAGGATGCCGAGAAGAACGAGCCCGACGTGGTCGACAGCGTCGTTGCATACTGCCACGAGAACATGACGTGTGACATCTCGGAGGAGCTGCTGCGCAACGTCGCGTCGCTCAAGGTGGCAATGCGCAACCTGGCGACGAAGTACGGTGCCTCCGCAATCGTCATCCAGTGCTGGAACGCCCTGCAGGGCCAGATTGGCATCATGCCCTGCGCGGCGAACGCTCTTCTCAACGAGGAGGGCCTGCCTGTGGTCTGCGAGACCGACGTGCACGGCGCCATCTCCCAGGTCCTCGCTGAGGCGGCAACGCTCGGGGACACGCGCGCGATGTTCGCAGACTGGACGGTGCGCCACCCCACCAACGACAACGGCGAGCTGCTCCAGCACTGCGGTCCGTGGCCGATCTCGGTCGCGAGGGAGAAGCCCACGATCTGCGTGCCCGTAGCCTTCGACCACAACGGCGCCGTCTCTGCGGAGGCGAAGCCGGGCAAGCTCACGATCATGCGCGTCGATGGCGACCACGGTGAGTACTCGATGCTGCTCGGCCACGCCAAGGGATGCGACGGCCCGTTCACCAAGGGCACCTACCTCTGGATCGAGGTCAACAACCTCAAGCGCCTGGAGGCGAAGGTGGTCGAGGGTCCCTACATCCACCACTGCGTCGCCATCCATGCGGACATCGTGCCTATCCTCTACGAGGCCTGCAAGTACATCGGGATCAAGCCCGACCTCTACGACCCGATCGAGGACAAGGTCAAGGCGTACCTCCATGGAGAGGACGTCACGTTCGACGAGGTCTAGGTACGCGTTTTGGCCATCAGGAAAAACCCGAAGGGAGAGGTGGCAATGAACTACAAGTCTCTTGCATACGATCTGCGCAAGGACACGCTCGACATCATCATGTCCGGTGGCGGCGGACACATCGGCGGGGACATGAGCGAGATGGAGATCCTCGTCGCCCTCTATCTTGCGGGGCAGATGAACGTCTCCCCGGAAAACGCCGACGATCCCAACCGCGACCGCTTCGTACTTTCGAAGGGCCACGCCGTCGAGGCCTACTACGCGGTCCTCGCCAAGGCCGGCTTCCTCGACATCGACGAGGTCAAGGAGAAGTTCTCGAAGTTCGGGTCTCAGTACATCGGACATCCGAACAACCATCTGCCCGGCATCGAGATGAACTCCGGCTCGCTCGGGCACGGCCTTCCCGTCAGCGTCGGGATGGCACTCGCCGGCAAGATGGACGGCCGCGACTATCGCGTGTACACCCTGCTTGGCGACGGCGAGTTCGCGGAGGGCTCCAACTGGGAGGCGCTCGAGTCCGGCGCCATGTACGGTCTCGACAACCTGTGCGCGATCATCGACCGAAACCACCTTCAGATCTCGGGCGACACCGAGGATGTCATGGCGCACGAGAAGCTCGCCGCGAAGGTCGCCGCATTCAACTGGAACGTGATCGACATCGAGGATGCGAACGACCTCGACCAAGTGATGGCAGCGCTCGAAGAGGCGAAGCAGTGCAAGGGAAAGCCCTCGTTCATCATCGCGAACACCGTCAAGGGCTGCGGGTCTCCCGTCATGGAGAACAAGGCGTCGTGGCACCACCACGTGCCCACCCCCGAAGAGTACGACCAGATCGTCAAGGACCTCGAGTCCAGGAAGGAGGCGCTCCAGGATGCCTAACAAGATCGCCAACAGGAAGGTCATCTGCGACGTGCTCATGGAGCACGCGAAGACCGACAAGGACATCGTCGTCCTCTGCAGCGACTCTCGCGGGTCCGCTTCCCTCACACCGTTCTTCAACGAGTACCCGGAGCAGTCCGTCGAGGTCGGCATCGCCGAGCAGGATCTCGTCGGCATCTCCGCCGGTCTTGCGGCCTGCGGCAAGAAGCCGTTCGCGGCCTCGCCGGCATCGTTCCTCTCGACGCGCTCCTACGAGCAGTGCAAGATTGACTGCGCATATTCCGACACGAACGTGAAGCTCATCGGCATCTCCGGCGGCGTCTCGTACGGCGCCCTCGGCATGAGCCACCACAGTGCGCAGGACATCGCCGCGATGAGCGCGATTCCCAACATGAGGGTGTACCTGCCGAGCGACCGCTTCCAGACCAGGAAGCTGTTCGAGGCGCTGCTCCAAGACCAGAAGTGCGCCTACATCCGCGTCGGTCGCAACGCCGTGGAGGACGTGTATACGGAGGAAGACTGCCCGTTCCAGATGGACAAGGCGACGCTGGTGCGCGACGGCGAGGACGTTCTGCTCGTCGCGTGCGGAGAGATGGTCAGGCCCGCCGTCGACGCGGCAGGGATTCTCGAGAAGAGCGGCGTCTCCGCCTCCGTGCTCGACATGTACTGCGTCAAGCCCCTGGACCGCGAGGCCATCGTGCGCCAGGCGAGCAAGGCGAAGGCCGTCATCTCCATCGAGGAGCACTCGCCGTTCGGCGGACTCGGATCGATGGTCGCGCAGGTCGTGGGGCAGGAGTGTCCGAAGACGTGCGTCACGATGGCGCTCCCGGATTCACCGGTCATCACCGGCACCTCGAAGGAGGTCTTCGACTACTACGGCCTCAACGGCGAGGGAATCGCGAAGCGTGCCATCGAGGCACTCGGCAAGTAAGGCAGTCGTCAGGCCAAAGGGCCTGCTGCAAAAGGAAGCTAAAGGGGAAAGGGAAAAGAAATGGCAATCTCTAGGCGTTCGTTCGTGGAAATGTCCGCTCTCGCTGGCACGACCATCGCTCTGACCGCTTGTGGCGGAAGCAAGGGTTCCGACAAGGCATCGAGCGCTGACTCGAGCAAGTCGGGCTCCAAGAAGGAGGCCAAGGTCCTCAAGGGCGGCGGCTCCAACATCATCTACGTCATTACCCCTCCGTCTCGAACCCCGCGTTCAAGGCCGAGGCTGACGGCGCGACCGACGAGGCCAAGAAGATGGGCTACGAGGTGAAGGCGAACTCCCACGACGACGACGCGAACAAGCAGTCCGAGTTGTTCGACTCCGCCATCGCCGACAAGGCCGCGGCGATCATCTGCGACAATGCCGGTGCGGACGCAACCGTCGAGGCCGTCAAGAAGGCCGCGAAGGCGGGCATCCCGACCTTCCTGATCGACCGTGAGATCACCACGACCGGCGATGCCATCGCCCAGATCATCGCAGACAATAACCAGGGTGCGTCCGACGTCGCGCAGACGTTCGTCGATGCCATGGGCGAGAAGGGCAACTACGTCGAGCTCCTCGGCAAGGAGTCCGACACCAACGCCAAGGTCCGCTCTGACGCCTTCCACTCGGTCATCGACCAGTACAAGGACATGAAGATGCTCGAGCAGCAGACCGCGAACTGGGAGCAGACCCAGGCATATGACAAGATGGAGACCCTGATTCAGACCTACGGCGACAAGATCCAGGGCGTCGTCTCCGGCAACGACACCATGCTCCAGGGCGCCTGCGCTGCGCTCGAGGCGCACAACATGAACGTCCCCGTCATCGGCGTCGACGGCTCTGACGAGACACGCGATCTCATCAAGCAGGGCAAGGCGACCGCGACCGCGCTCCAGCAGTTCGACGTCATCGCCCGCACTGCCGTCCAGGAGGCCGATAAGTACCTGAAGGACGGCTCTACCGGCGAGGACGAGAAGCAGCTCATCCCGTGCATCGTCATCACCAAGGACAACGCGGACAAGCTGAACGGCTTCGTATACACCGAGTAGTCGCAAATCGATTTCAACATCGCGGGGGCATGGGTGCCACCCATGCCCCCGTGATGCATTGGATGTTACGTGGCAGTACGCGTGGTCGGGCGCGTTGCCAGATTGGAGGAGAAAGATGAGGAAGGGGTTTCTCCCGGTAGTGGCAAGCGCACTTGTGGCGGGGGCCGTCGCGCTCTCCGGCTGCACCGTCGTGCCCATCGGTCAGGAGGCCAAGTATACGGGCGAGGTCACGTTCGACGCCAAGGCCCAGTCCAAGGACCTTTGGAAGAAGGTTAAGGACGAGGTTCCCTCAAAGGCTGCGGACCTCGGCGAGCTGCTGACCGCGGGCGATGCCGGAAGCCTCACGAAGGACGATGTCATCCAGAAGTTCAACGGCAAGAGACTCAGCACCTCCAAGGTCGCGGCGGGTAGCGGCGTCGTTTACGCCGTCAAGGGAACGGGAACCGTCACCGAGGTCAACGCGAAGGCCGTTGACAAGAGCGCCTCGTCCAAGGGCACGATGACCGTCGTCGTCGATGGCTACGCGGGGAGCAAGAAGGTCGTCATCAACGTTGGACCCGTCATCTCCGACACGTCTCTGCGTGACTACCTCACGAGCATCAACCTGAACGACTACAAGGACACCACGCAGTGGAGCCAGGTCTCCCAGGCAATCAACGACACCGCCCAGAAGGACGTGATCGACAAGGCCGACATCGGGAGCCTGAAGGGCAAGAAGATCAGCTTCACCGGAGCGTTCACCGCCAAGACCGGAATGACCATGGCCAGCATCACCCCGGTCGAGTTGAGCGCCGAGTAGGACGTCCTCGACATTAGGAAGGAGATGCATGCACATGGCAGGATACAGCTGTCCCGATAACGTCTTCCTGCATGCCGAGAAGATCTCGAAGATCTACCCGGGCACCAAGGCCCTGGACGAGGTTTCCTTCGATCTTCTGAAGGGCAAGGTCAACGTCCTCATCGGTGAGAACGGCGCGGGTAAGTCCACGCTCATGAAGATGATCGCCGGCATTGAGCAGCCGTCCTCCGGAACGATGTACATCGGTGACCAGGAGGTCCACTTCAAGGACACCACGGAGGCGAGGAAGCACGGAATCGGCATCATTCACCAGGAGCTGAGCCTGTTCCCCAACCTCAACATCTACCAGAACATCTTCATGAACAAGGAGCTGAAGAAGGGTGCGTCGCTTGACAATGCGAAGCACGTCGAGCGGGCCAACAAGGTCCTCGCGAAGCTCGAGCACCCGATGGACCCCAACACCATCGTCGGCACCCTTCGAGTTGGTCAGCAGCAGATGGTCGAGATCGCGCGCAATCTCGTCGACGACGACCTCAAGGTACTCATAATGGACGAGCCCACCTCGTCGCTCTCCCAGCAGGAGGTCCAGGTCCTCTTCAAGATCATGCGCGAGCTCACGAGCGAGGGTCTCTCGATCGTCTACATCTCTCACCGTCTCGAGGAGATCATGGAAATCGGCGACCACGTCACCATCCTGCGCGACGGCAAATACGTGGACGACGCGGACGTCAAGGACATCAGCGTGTCTTGGATCGTCTCCAAGATGACGGGAGGCGAGAAGAACTATCCCAAGCGCGACCGCACCGTCGACTGGGCCAGGCAGCCCAAGGTGCTCGAAGTCAAGGATCTGTGCCTGCCGAAGCCTGGCGGAGGCTATCTCGTCGACCACGTGAGCTTCGACCTCAAGAAGGGCGAGGTCCTTGGCATCTACGGTCTTCTCGGCGCCGGACGCTCCGAGATCTTCGAGTGCATCATGGGCCTGCATCCCGAGCACACGGGCGAGGTGGACATCGAGGGGAAGCCGGTGCAGATCAAGAGCGTCTCCCAGATGATTGACATGGGGGTTTCGCTCATTCCCGAGGACCGTCAGGGCAGCGGTCTCGTCCAGACGCTCGACATCGAGAAGAACGCCTCCCTCGCCGCGCTGAAGCGCTACAAGAGGGGGCCGTTCATCGATTCGGCGCTCGAGGACAAGAAGGTAGACGAGGAGATCGAGGACATCCACATCAAGGTCGCGGACAAGCACCTGCCGATTCTCTCGCTCTCCGGCGGAAACCAGCAGAAGGTCGTCATCGCAAAGGGCCTGCTCACCGAGCCGAAGATCTTTTTGATGGACGAGCCGAGCAGGGGCATCGACGTCGGCGCGAAGACGGAGGTCTTCGAGATCATCAACAAGTACGCCCAGCAAGGTCTGTCCATCATCGTCATTTCCTCGGAGCTCGAGGAGATCATGGCGATCTCCGACCGGATCATCGTCCTGTCGAACGGCAAGAAGACGGGCGAGTTCGTCGGGGATGACATCACAAAGGACGCGCTCGTGATGGCTTCGTACAAAGGCCATCACACGGAAACGAAACAGCAGGAGGGTAAGTAACCATGGCAGCGGATACTAAGAAGGGCTCGGGCGGCAACAACCAGCTGTTGATGACGCTGCTCAAGGGTCGTACGCTCATCGTTCTCGCAATTCTCTTCGTGTTCTTCAGCTTCGCGGCACCGAACTTCTTTAACGTGGACTCGCTCCTCTCCGTCGCGAAGCACGTGGCTTTGTATGGCATCCTCGCCATCGGCATGACCTACGTCATCATCACGGGCGGCATCGACCTCTCCGTTGGCGCCGTCGTCGGATTCTGCGGCATGCTCGCGGGCGGCTTTTTGCAGGAGGGCCTGACGCTGCCCATGTTCGGCGTCACGATCTACATGTCCGTCCCCGTCGTCGTGCTCGTTACGCTTGCCATTGGCGTGCTTTTGGGAGTCGTGAACGGCCTTATCATCACGAAGCTCGGTGTGACGCCCTTCATTGCGACTCTGGGCACCATGTACGTGTGGCGCGGATTCGCGAACATCCGCTCCAATGGCGCGACCTTCAACGACATCGCGGGCAAGGCGGGCCTTGGCAACATGGGCTTCTCGTTCTTCAGCTCCAGCATCTTCGGAATCGTACCCATGGGCGTCGTGATCCTCGTGATCTTTGCGGTCATCGCGGGCCTCGTCCTGAACAAGACGGCGTTCGGCTGGCATGTGCTTGCCATCGGCGGCAACACCAACGCGGCGAGGCTGTCGGGCATCAAGGTCGACAAGAGCCTCATCATCGTGTACGCGATTTCTGGCCTGTGCTCGGCCATGGTCGGCATCATCACCACCTCTCAGCTGATGGCCGCGCACCCCGCGACTGGCAACTCCTGGGAGATGAACGCCATTGCGGCATCCGTCCTGGGCGGCACCTCGATGGCAGGCGGCGTCGGAACCATCATCGGAACCATCGAGGGTGCCTTCGTCATCGGCGTGATTAACGACGGCATGACCATGATGGGCGTCACGGAGTTCTGGCAGCAGGTCATCCGCGGTCTCGTCATCATCGTCGCCGTCGTGATCGACCAGGTGCAGCGCAACATCCAGGCGCGTATGGCGCTTCAGGCGAGAAACGAGTCCAAGAACGAGGAGAAGGCCGCGGCAACGGCATAGCGACTCGCCCTTGCAAGGGGACTTGACAGCAGTTCGTAGTGAGTGGGGGCGCCGCCATCCGCCGCATGGCGGGGCGACGCCCCCAAGTCGAAGGGACACGCCATGAAGAAGAGTGGCATCATCAACGCGCAGCTTGCGGGCCTCCTTGCGGGGCTGGGGCACAAGGACACCTACATGATCGCGGACGCGGGCATGCCCATACCGAGGGGCGTGGAGATCGTGGACTTGGCCGTCGTGGGTGGAGTTCCGACGTTTAGGCAGGTCATGGACGCGATTGCGGACGAATGCGTCTTCGAGCACTATACGCTTGCGGAGGAGATCAAGGAGGCGAACCCCGAGCTCCATGCGTACGTGCAGGAGAAGCTCGAGGGGGTCGAGCATGACTACGTGCCACACGTCGAGCTGAAGCGCATGGAGGCCAGCTGCAAGTTCGTAATCAGGACGGGCGAGTTTTCGCCGTACCCCAACGTTCTGCTGACCGCTGCGTGCGCGTTCTAGGGGTGGACATGTCGAAGTACGTATTGGGCATCGACCAGAGCACGCAGGGGACCAAAGCCATCCTCTTCGACGAAAAGGGGGCTCTTCTCGCCCGGGCGGACCGTCCCCACAGGCAGATCGTGAACGATCTCGGATGGGTCGAGCACGACCCGGAGGAAATCTATGGCAACGTGGTCGCGACCGTGGCGGACGTGGTCGCGAAGGCAGGCGTCGACAAGGGCGACATCGCGTGCGTGGGCATCTCGAACCAGCGCGAGACGTCGCTTGCGTGGGGCGCGGACGGCACGCCGTGCCACAACGCCATCGTGTGGCAGGACGCGCGCGCGAAGGATGTGTGCGAGCGCGTTGCGGCCGCGGGCATGGCAGACGCGGTGAGGGAGAGGTCGGGAACCAGGCTGTCCCCGTACTTTCCCGCGGCGAAGCTCGCGTGGATCTGCGAGAACGTGGACGGCGTCGCCTCGGGTCTGCGTCGTGGCGGCCTGCGCCTGGGCACGGTTGACGCGTACCTGGTGTATAGGCTGACGCATGGGAAGTCGTACAAGACGGACTACTCGAACGCGTCGAGGACGGAGCTCTTCGACATACACACGCTCACGTGGGACGAGGAACTGTGCGACGCGTTCGGCATCCCGGTTGCGGCGCTTCCCGAGGTGTGCGACTCCGACGCGCTCTTCGGCGTGACCGACTTCGAGGGCTACCTGGACGCGCCCATCCCCATACACGCGGTGATGGGCGACTCCCACGGTGCACTGTTTGGGCAGGGTTGCCTGCGGCCTGGCATGGTGAAGGCGACGTATGGCACCGGCTCCTCTGTCATGATGAACGTGGGGGAGAGCCCCGTGACGTCGGATAGCGGCCTCGTCTCCTCCCTCGCGTGGAAGCTGGGCGGCAAGGTGAGCTACGTCCTGGAGGGCAACATCAACTACACGGGTGCCGTCGTGACGTGGCTGAAGGACGACGTGGGGCTCGTGAAGTCCGTGGGTGAGACCGAGGAGCTCGCGCGCGCCGCGAGCGAGAGCGACCAGAGCTACCTGGTGCCGGCGTTCTCCGGCCTGGGCGCGCCGTACTGGGACTCCGCCGCCGTGGGCGTGCTGTATGGGATGACGAGGACGACGCACAGGGCAGAGATCGTGCGCGCGGCGCTGGACAGCATAGGCTACCAGATAACGGACGTGCTGAGGGCGATGGAGAGGGACTCCGACGTCTCGCTCGGCGAGCTGCGCGTGGACGGCGGCCCCACGCACAACGGATACCTCATGCAGTTCCAGAGCGACATCGCCCGCGTGCCGGTGGCGGTCTCCCCGACGGAGGAACTCTCCGGCATGGGCACCGCGTACGCCGCGGGGTGCGGCATGGGGATCTACGACGCGGACCAGCTGTTCGACGGCGTGGAACGCCGGGTCTTTAGGCCCGAGCGCGACGAGGCGTGGTCGCGTCGGAAGTATGATGGCTGGAGACGCGCCGTGTCCAAGGCGCTCTCTGAGACGAAGGAACGCTCATGAGGATTCTCGACTTCGGATCTTTGAACATCGACTACGTGTACCAGGTCGACCACATGGTCAGGCCTGGCGAGACCCTCGCCGCGGGGCGGCGCGACGTGTACCCCGGCGGCAAGGGGCTGAACCAGGCCGTCGCGTGCGCGCGGGCCGGCGCCAAGGTGTGGCAGGCGGGCCTCGTGGGCCCCGAGGGCGGCCTGCTTCTGGACGTGTGCCGAGAGGCCGGCGTGAACACGGATTTCGTGCGGACCGTCGACGTCGCGAGTGGCCACACCGTCATCCAGGTGGATAGGGGAGGCCAGAACTGCATCCTGTTGTACGGGGGTGCAAACCAGCGCATCGACGAGGCGTATGCGGACGAGGTCCTCTCGCACTTCTCGGCGGGCGACTATGTGATCCTGCAGAACGAGATTTCGTGCCTGCCGCACATCGTGGACGCGGCCGCCGCGCGCGGTATGAGGGTCGTGCTGAACCCCTCGCCGTACAACGAGGCGCTGGAGGCCGTCGACATGTCGAAGGTCTCTCTCTTCCTGCTGAACGAGGTCGAGGGCGCGCAGGTCGCCGGCGGCTCCGAGGACCCGGACGAGGTCCTGGCGCGCCTGGGCGAGAAGTACCCGGACGCCGCGGTCGTGCTGACGCTCGGGTCCGAGGGCTCGCGCTACCAGCGGGGCGACGAGCGCTACGCGCAGGGCATCTACCACGTGGACGCGAAGGACACCACCGCCGCCGGCGACACGTTCACCGGCTACTTCGTGTGGGCCGTGAGCGAGGGCAGGCCCGTGCCCGAGGCGCTCGACATCGCCGCGAAGGCATCCGCCATCGCGGTGTCGCGCGCGGGCGCCGTGCCGTCCATCCCCACGATCGACGAGGTCATGGCGGCCAAGCTCTGACGCCCGCCTGCGGTCAGACCCACAGACCCTCCTAGCGCTCGCCCGGCTCCTCCCCCAACACGAGCCGGGCGAGCGTCTTTGCGACGCCGGACTCGAGGTTGGACCACTCGCACACGTGAGCGGCGGCCTCGCGCACGGACGGCTCGCCGTTTGGCATGGCATAGGACTCGTCCACGGCAAGCAGCATGTCGAGGTCGTTCGGACCGTCGCCAAACGCGACGGCCTCGCCGCGGCTGGCGCCAAAGTGGTGGCACAGCACGTCGACCGCGTGGCTCTTGCTCACGCCGGCCGCCATGACCTCGCACAGGACGTCGTTGCTGCGCACCACGGTCAGCTCCGGGTAGCGCGCGCCGAGGGTGCTCTCGGCCGAAAGGATCGCGTCGGGTTCTCCCATTAGCAGGAACTTGTGGATGCCGCGCTTGCCGAACGTGCCCTTGAGGTCGCGGCTCTGGGTCGCGCGCGTCTGCACGAAGTACTCCTCCTGCAGCACGCGCGAATCGCGCGCGTCGTCCACGATCCACTTGTGGAAGCCGTACGTGCCTGCCACCACGTTGGGCAGGTCACTCTCCAGATACGCCTTCACCTCGAGCGCGAGGTCGAGCGGGATGGTCTTGCTGTAGAGCTCGTCGCCCTTCTCGTCCAGCACGTACGCACCGGAAAACGCCGCGATCGGGCCGGTGATGCCCAGCGCCCTCTGCACGGAGTGGATGCCCTCCGGCGAGCGGCCCGACACCAGGCACAGGGGGATGCGCTGCGTGACGCGCCTGAGGGTGGGGCCGTCCGCGGGAAGCGCGTGGTGGTTCGTGTCAACGATGGTTCCGTCCACGTCGCTGAACGCGATGCGAATGCTCATGGGTGCTCCTTCTGCCGGGTGTGTGTGGTCTCAGCGTCGCACGTTGCGGCTGCCTGGCGGGCGAGCTTTCGCATTTGGTCCAAATGTATGGTAGCTATGGTACATTTAGCACATGAACGCACTCGATGCCATATGCGCGACGCCGCTTGACAAGACGTCGGACGTACCCCTGTACCTGCAGCTCAAGCTCAGGCTCATGGGGCTCATCGCCACGCATGCCTTTGATGGGCAGACGCCGCTTCCCGCGGAGGCGGACATCTGCCGCGCGCTTGGCCTTTCGCGCTCGACGGTCAGGCGCTGCTTTCGCGACCTCGTGGACGAGGGCCGCGTCGTCCGGCGGCGCGGCAAGGGCACGTTCGTTGCCCGATACCAGCAGGGCCGTACCACCGATGTCGCGCTGAACTTCTCCGCGCGCATGGAGGCGCTGGGGAAGGCGCCGTCGTCGCGCATCCTCTCGCTGAGGCAGGTGCCGGGCACGGAAGTCCTCAGGCACCGGCTTCGCCTTGGCGAGAAGGACGGGGCGCTCTGGGAGGTGCGGCGCCTGCGCATCGCGGACGGCGTGCCGATGGAGATAAACACGGCGTACGTGCCGACGTCCGTGTGCCCGGCCCTCACGCGCGGGCGGCTGGAGCGGTCGCTGTACGCGTGCGTTGCGGAGGACGCGGGACTTCTGCCCACGTACGAGGACGCGTACCTCGAGGCCGTGGTGCTGGATGCCGCGGAGGCAGACGCGCTTGATCAGGTACGCGGTGCCCCCGGGATCCGCGTGGTGAGGACGACGTACGACGCGGACATGGTTCCGTTCGAGGTGGCCGTGCTCGTGCGTCGCGCGGACAAGAACCGCCTGCACCTGCGGCTGGGGCCGTCTGGCTCGGAGGTCATGCTGGACGTGACGTGAGGCCGCGTGGCGCGCTGGGCGAGAAACGCATGAATCGAGGTTGGGAGCGAATAATGAAGAACGAGAGGACCCGCGACGCGTGGGGGAAGATCAAGGGCTCGAAGCCAAGGCGGCAGGAGATGCGCGGCATGCGCTTTGGCCAGAAGGGCATCGGGCCGAACAAGGCCTCGGGCCACAAGGGCGGCATGGGCAGGCAGGGGTCGCGGCGCGGGTAGCGCGAAGCGCGCGGCACCGAACGGCCGACCCTGCGATTTCCAGTTCCGGACCCGACGAGGGGCCGCGGCCTGACGCGCGCGGCGAAAGGGGCCTCCCGGCACCGTCTGGTGCGGGAGGCTCCTTTCGCGTGTTGCGATGTGGCGGCCCCTGGAGCAGGCCGCGTCACGTGCCCGCGTTACATGTGGTCGTGGCAGGTGCGCGCGATTACGTCGAGCTGCTGCTCGCGGGTGAGGTCGATGAACTTGACCGCATAGCCTGAGACGCGGATCGTGAAGTTGGCGTATTCGGGCTTCTCGGGGTGCTCCATCGCGTCCTTCAGCTTGTCGACGCCGAAGACGTTCACGTTCAGGTGGTGGGCACCGGCGGCGAAGTAGCCGTCCATCACGTTCACGAGGTTCGCCTTGCGCTGCTCCAGGTCGTTGCCGAGCGCGCTTGGGTTGATGGTCTGCGTGTTGCTGATGCCGTCGAGCGCATACTCGTACGGGAGCTTGGCCACGGAGTTGAGGCTGGCGAGAAGGCCGTTCTTCTCCGCGCCGTACGCGGGGTTCGCGCCGGGCGCAAACGGCTTGAAGGCCTCGCGACCGTCGGGCAGGGCGCCCGTGGCCTTGCCATAGACCACGTTCGACGTGATGGTCAGGATCGAGGTGGTCGGCTCGGAGTTGCGGTAGGTGTGGTGCTTCTTGATCTTGCCCATGAAGGTCTTGAGCAGCCACACCGCGATGTCGTCCGCGCGGTCGTCGTCGTTGCCGTAGCGGGGGAAGTCGCCCTCGATTGCGTAGTCGGTCACGAGGCCGTCCTCGTTGCGGATGCACCTGACCTTTGCGTACTTGATGGCGGACAGCGAGTCCACCACGTGGCTGAAGCCGGCGATGCCCGTGGCGAAGGTGCGGCGGACGTCGGTGTCGATGAGCGCCATCTCCGCGGCCTCGTAGTAGTACTTGTCGTGCATGTACTGGATGAGGTTCAGGATGTTGACGTACAGGCCGGAGAGCCAGTCCATCATGAGGTCGAACTTGTGCATGACCTCGTCGTAGTCGAGGTACTCGCTCGTGATCGGCGCGAGCTCCGGGCCGACCTGCATGTTCTTGCCGGTCTTCTTGTCCAGGAACTTCTCGTCCTTGCCGCCGTTGATGGCGTAGAGCAGGCACTTCGCCAGGTTGGCGCGCGCTCCGAAGAACTGCATCTCCTTGCCGGTCTGGGTCGCGGAGACGCAGCAGCAGATGCTGTAGTCGTCACCCCAGACGGGACGCATCACGTCGTCGTTTTCGTACTGGACGGAGGAGGTGTTGATGGAGACCTTCGCGGCGTAGCGGCGGAAGTTGAGGGGAAGGCGCTTGCTGTAGAGCACGGTGAGATTGGGCTCCGGCGCGGGTCCCATGTTCTCGAGCGTGTGCAGGAAGCGGTAGTCGTTCTTCGTGACCATATGACGGCCATCCTGGCCGAGACCGGCCATCTCGAGCGTCGCCCAGACGGGGTCGCCGGAGAAGAGCTCGTTGTAGCTGGGGATGCGCGCGAACTTGACCATGCGGAACTTGAGGACCATGTGGTCGACGAGCTCCTGGGCCTCGGACTCCGTCAGGGTTCCCGCAGCGAGGTCGCGCTCGATGTATATGTCCAGGAAGGTCGCGATGCGGCCGACGGACATGGCCGCGCCGTTCTGGGTCTTGATGGCTGCGAGGTAGCCGAAGTACAGCCACTGGAACGCCTCGTGTGCGTTGGTGGCGGGCTTCGAGATGTCGAAGCCGTAGGTGGCGGCCATGTCCTTGATGCCCCTGAGGGAGCGAATCTGCTCGGCGATCTCCTCGCGCAGGCGGATGACGTCGTCGGTCATGGTGCCGTCGCCGCAGTTCAGGAGGTCCTCCTGCTTCTTGGCGATCAGGAAGTCGATGCCGTACAGGGCGACGCGGCGGTAGTCGCCGACGATGCGGCCGCGGCCATAGGTGTCGGGCAGGCCGGTCACGATGTGGGAGTGGCGGGCGGCGCGCATCTCGGGGGTGTACGCGTCGAACACGGCCTGGTTGTGGGTCTTGTGGTACTCATTGAAGATCTTGTCGTACTTCGGGTCGATCTTGTAGCCGTAGCTCTCGGCGGCCTGCTGCGCCATCTTGATGCCGCCGTACGGCATGAACGCGCGCTTGAGGGGCTTGTCGGTCTGAAGGCCCACGACCTTCTCGAGGTCCTTCAGCTCGGGGTCGATGTAGCCCGGACCATATGCGGTGAGGCCGCTCACGACCTCGGTCTCGCAGTCGAGGACGCCGCCGTTCGCGCGCTCCTGCGCCTGAAGCTCCTGGACCTTGCCCCAGAGCCTGTCCGTGGCCTCGGTGGGGCCGGCGAGGAAAGACTCGTCCCCGTCGTAGGGCGTGTAGTTCTGCTGGATGAAGTCGCGGACGTTCACGTCGGACGTCCAATGGCCTGCGGCGAAGCCGTTCCACTCTTCCCTAAGCTGCATCGTGCTCCTCTCTTTCTGGCGGCCGCGCCGCCGTTTTGGCTGCTATTGGCTTTACTGCGCGCTGCGCAGGTGGTTCGCGGTGTGACTAGGCGGGAGCGCCCTGTGCCCCGAGGATGCGCCTGGCGTTCTGCACGCGCTCGGGACTTGGCGGCTCGACGCCGTCCAGGGTGTACGGGATGCCGAGCTCCCGCCACTTGTAGGCGCCGAGGGTGTGATAGGGGAGGACCTCGACGCGCCCCACGTTCGAAAGGGTTCCTATGAACTTCGCGGTGCGCCGGAGGTATGCGTCGTCGTCCGTTATGCCGGGGACGAGGACGTGGCGTATCCAGACGGGTTTCGCGATGTCGCTCAGGTAGGCGAGGGCGTCGAGGATGTTGGCGTTGTCGTGGCCGGTCAGGCTCTTGTGCTCCGTCGCCTCGATGTGCTTGAGGTCCGCGAGCAGGAGGTCGCACGACCCCATGAGGCGCTCGAACTTGCCGAAGAACGGCTCGCGCCTGGTGAATGGCTGGAGGGCCGTGTCGAGGCAGGTCCCGATGCCCCGCCGCCTTGCCTCCTCGAAGAGCTCCGTGACGAAGTCGATCTGGAGGAGTGCCTCGCCGCCGCTCACGGTGATGCCGCCGTCCTCACCCCAGTAGCCGCGGTAGCGCTCGGCCTTGTCGAGCACCTCTTCCACGGACATGAGCGTCCCCTTGTCCCGGGCCCAGGTGTCGACGTTGTGGCAGTAGCGGCACCTCATGGCACAGCCCTGCAGGAAGACGAGGTAGCGGACGCCGGGACCATCGGCCGACCCAAACGACTCCAGAGAGTGGACCCTTCCGAGCATTCCCATCGCCTCCTCAAGAAAATGTCTGTCGTTAGACAACATATCTTGGGGTGGCAGAAAGTTCCTTGATTACAGTCAAGTAACGGAGAAAAGTTTTTGCCGTGAGTGGCGCAGGAAAAGTGATATGCGAGATGGCCTTCGCTTTATGCATGCGGGAGCACGCCGCGCGGGGCACCCGTCACGAGGCCTGCGTCTATGCGTCGTCGCAGAGCCTGCGAAGCGCGCCGTGGTCGAGCACGCGGATCTTGCCGCGTCCGATGCGCCGTACCATGCCTTCGCGCTCGAACGATCCAAGGGCGCGGCTGACGGTCTCCGGCCTGAGGCCCACGGAGTTCGCGATGTCGCCCAGGGTGAGGTGAATCTCCGGACCGATGCAGCGCTCGTCGCGCCACAGCAGGAACTTCGCCAGGCGGCGCCGAGGGTCCCTCGTGCTGAGGACCTTGATCTTCTCCTCCGCCTCCACGAGCTCCGTGCCAAGGGTCTGGACTAGGCTCGTCGCGACCTCGCGGCTGTCGCCGATGAGTCGCATGAAGTCCGTGCGGCGGATGCGACAGAGGTCGACGTGGGTGAGGCAGCCGACGCTGTATCGGTAGACGTTCTCCTTCAGGAACATGCCGTGCCAGATGGCCTGGCCGTCGTGCAGGATGTCCAGGAGGTACTCCTCGCCGTCCGCGTCCGCGTGGAACGTCTTGATGCGTCCGTGACGCACTACCAGGATCGACTCGATGGGGTCTCCCTCGCGTACCAGCAGGCTCCCCGCGGGGTGGGCGGAGCGCAGCGCGTGCGCCATGAGGTCGTTGCGCGCGGACTCCGGGAGCCCCGCAAACAGGCGGATGCTTCCCATGCAGCTGCTGCCGTCCACGCGAAAGGGACAATCCATCGTCTCCTCGCACCGAGCCGGATCCTTGGCCACCGCTCCTCCTCACGTTGCCCTCGTACCCATGATACCCAAGCGCGGCCGCCCGAGGTCGAGACAGGCGACCGCTGGGGTGTCGGGAGAACGCCCCCTGCGACAGGTGTGGTAGCCTTTTAGGCTGCAGCGTCAAAGCTGGGCCCTCCCGCGAGGCAGGGCCACGTCTCATGTGTTGCAAGGAGATGCGCATGGCACTCGATCAGGACAGCGAGGCCGCGAAGGCGGCCGAGGCATCGGCCCAGAAGACGGCGGACGGGGCGACAACGGGGATGGCGGACGCAGCGCCATCGCCCCTGGAGCAGGAGCTTGCCAGGAGGGAGGCCCTCTGCGAGCAGGCGGAACGCGTCGCGGGCGAGAAGGACTGGCGCCACGGGTCGGCGGACCTCCGTAGGCTCGCGGACGAGTGGCGCTCGCTGCGCCGCTGGCACGACCCGCGAGAGGACGCGCTCTGGAAGCGCTTCGACGCGGCACGCGAGGCGTTCTACCAGGCTCGGGACGACGCCCGCGACGATGCGCGCAAGAAGAAGGAGGCCCTTGCGGCCGAGGCCGAGCGCCTGGCCGGCTCCACGAGCTGGAAGCAGACGGCCGCGCGTATGCGCGAGATGATGGACGAGTGGAAGGCCGCCGGCACGTGCGGCCACGAGGCCGACGAGGAGCTCTGGCAGCGCTTCGACAAGGCCCGCAAGGCGTTCAACGCCGCGCGCGAGGAGGACTATGCTCGCCTGGAGCAGGCGCGTGCGCAGGCGAAGGCCGCGAAGGAGCGACTCGTGGAGGAGGCCCGCAAGGCGGCGGTGACATCTCCCGACTGGAAGGGCCAAGAGTGGCGTGCCGCCTCGCAGCGGATGAAGGACCTCATGGCGCGCTGGAAGGAGGCCGGCGTCGCGGACCGCGCGGACAACGACCGCCTGTGGGAGGAGTTCGCGGCGGCGCGCCAGCCGTTCTTCGACGCGCAGCACGCCCACTACGAGGCGCTCGAGGCCGCGCAGAAGAAGGCTGCGGACGCGAAGCGGGCCCTTGTGGACGAGGCGCGCGCCCTTGCGGCCGCGGATGACTTCTCGCGCGAGGCGACGGAGCGTGCCAAGGACCTCGACCGCAGGTGGAAGCAGCTGGGCTTTGCCGGGCGCGAGCTGAACGACACGCTGTGGGAGGAGTTCAACACGGCGAAGGAGGGCTTCTGGGACAAGAAGCGCGCCTTTGGCGAGGCTCGCCACGAGGAGTGGCGCCAGCGCACGCAGGACGCGATCGTACGCAGGCAGAAGCGTATATCCGACCTGCAGCAGCAGGTGGACCGCCTGCAGGAGCGCCTGAACAACGCCTACGCCACGGACCACGTAGAGGAGATGCAGGACAGGCTCGAGCAGAAGCTCGACCTGATAGACAAGATCAAGGCGGAGGTCGAGGACATCAAGTCCAGGCTCGACTGATATGTAGATAGACTTGTCAAGTGGCAAAGGTGGGCCAGCCTCCGACTTCTCGGGGACCGGCCCACCTTTTTCTATGGCCACCTCCCGCGCGACGGCGCCCAGGGCGTGTCTGGTTCGACGCACGACTGCAAGTCTGATATCCGCGTGTTGGCTAACGCATTCCGACGCTTCGGCTGGGGAGCTCCGCTGGTCTAGGGTCGCGCGTGGCGAGGCCCGGCCTCGCTGCGCATAGTCGAATCGCGGGGTGCCCCACGCGCCTCGGCCGCGCCGCGCGTGCGGGAGGGTGGTTTCGCGGCTCGGCGGCTCACCCGCAGAGGGCGAGCGCCCAGCAGAACCCGACGAGCTCGCGGGCGACGGCGACGTTGGTGACGTTGGCGCCCTTCCCCTTCGCCCTTAGGTCGAGGTACCTGCGGTGCAGCCTGCGGTTGGCCCGCGCCGCAATCCCCGCCGCCTCCGCCGGGAGCCCCGCCGACGAGGCCACGTCGGTCTCGGAGGCCGGCGACAGGGGCCTGGCGTGGTGCCAGGCGGCCTCGACGAGGAGCCGCCTGACGTGCGAGTTGCCGGTCTTGGTGATCCCGCCCCTCGAGGTCGTCTCGCCCGACGACGACTCCGACGGCACGAGGCCGACGTAGGACATGAGCGCCCTGGGGCTGGCGAAGCGGGAGAAGTCGCCGATCTCGACGGCGATCCCGAAGGCGGTGACGGTCGAGACGCCGCGCAGGGCGCGGAGCCTGGAGGTGACGCCGGCGAGGTCGTCGGCGCCGGACCTCTCGGCGATGGCCGAGTCGAGGCGGTCGCGGCGCTCCTCGCACTCCCTGACCTGCGCGACGTACTCCTCGAGCACGAGCCGCTCGCACGGGTCGTCGAGCTCGATGGAGCGCAGCCACTCGCGGTGCGCCCTGGTCCACGTGGACCTGCCCTTCGGCCACACGTGGCCCTTCCTGAGCAGGAACTTCGACAGCTGGTGGCGCGCCCTCATCAGCGCCTCGCGCGCGTCCTCGCGGGCGCGGGACAGGTCGCGCGCCGCCTCCATGGCCGGCGTGGGAGGGGCGCACTCGACGAACTCTCCCACGGCCAGCAGCCTCGAGAGGAAAAGGGCGTCCCTCCTGTCGGTCTTGACGCGGTCGCCCGAGGGCCGCACCATCTTCGAGACGGCGCCCACGTGGCAGGGCAGCCCGAGGGCGACGAGCCTCCTCTGCAGGTCGAAGCCCGTGGGGCCGCTCTCGTAGAGGCAGCCCGCGGGCTGCGGCAGCGAGGCCGCCCAGGCGGCGACCGCGTCGGGGTCGTAGCCGAACGTGCGCTGCACGACCTCGCCCGTCTCGAAGACGAACGCCGCGGCGCTGATGGAACGGGCGTGCACGTCAAGGCCGATGCTGGTAGAGTACAACATGGTCGGGACCTCCTGTGAATGTGGTAAGCCGGACTCCTTCAAGACCGAGCCTAACCCACGCTGCCACTCGATGGCCACTGCTTTACAGAGTGAGGTCCCGATCACTCTACATATCGTCTAGCCGCGCGAAAGACGGAGGCACACATGGCAGAGGAAGCCAAGGACAGCACGGACAACAAGGGCGCCGCGGGCGAGAAGGTCGTGACGTACGAGAGCAGGGACCAGGTGCCCGAGCGCTACCGCTGGGACCTGAGCGACCTGTTCGCAAGCGACGAGGACTTCGAGCGCGCCCTCGACGAGGCGGGTTCGCTCGTGGCCGAGTACGCCGGCTGGCGAGAGAAGGCTACGGCGACGGGGGCAGACCTTCTCGCCTACCTGCGCTTCGACGACGATGCGACCATCCGCGTGCAGCGCCTGTGGAACTACGCGTCGCGCCGCGCGGACGAGGACACGCGCGTTAGCCGCTACCAGGACCTCAACTCGCGGGTGACGAGCCTTGCGACGCGCGTGTCGGCCGCTTCGTCGTGGTTCGAGCCCGCGGTGCAGGCGCTCGACGGCGACCGTCTTGAAGAGTGGTACGCGTCCACGCCCGGTCTTGGCCTGTATCGCCTGGCGCTCGACCGCATCCGCGCGCTGGCCGCCCACACGCTCGCGCCTGAGCAGGAGGCGATCCTCGCCCAGGCACAGGAGCTGATGGAGCAGCCGGGCAAGGCGTTCACGATGCTGAACGACGCGGACCTCAGCTTCCCGGACGCGACGGACGCGGACGGCCAGAGGCACGCCGTCACGCACGGCAGCTACGTCCCGCTGGAGATGTCGCCGGACCGTGCGCTGCGCGAGTCCGCGTACCACAGCGTCTACGGCACGTACCGCTCCGTCAGGAACACGTGCGCCGCGCTTCTGGCCTCGCAGATGCGGCACCTCGCGTTCTTCTCGAACGCGCGCCACTACGCCAACTCGCTCGAGGCGTCGCTCACGCCGACGGAGGTCCCGGTCGAGGTGTACGCGAGCCTCATCGACTCCGTCCACCGCAACGTCGAGTCCCTCCACCACTACACGGAGGTCCGCCGCCGCGCACTCGGGCTGGACGCGCTGCGCTACTGGGACCTCTACGTGCCCATCGTGAAGGCTCCGGAGCGTCGCTACACGTTCGAGGAGGCGTGCGACCTTATGCTTAAGGCCCTCGCCCCGCTGGGCGAGAAGTACGTGTCCGTCGTGCGCCGCGCCCTCTCGGAGCGCTGGATCGACGTGTACGAGACGCCCGGGAAGATGAGCGGCGCGTACTCCGCTGACGGTCACGGCATGCGCCCCGTCATCCTGCTCAACTTCCAGGGCACGCTCGACGACGTGTTCACCCTCGTGCACGAGATGGGCCACTCCATGCAGACGTGGCTCTCGAACGAGACCCAGCCGCCGCGCTACCAGGAGTACCCCATGTTCGTGGCGGAGGTCGCCTCGACCACGAACGAGTGCCTGCTCATCCGCTACCTGCTCGACCACACCACCGATGACGCGGAGCGCCTGTTCCTCGTGAACCACTTCTGCGAGATGTTCCGCGGCACCCTGTTCAGGCAGACCATGTTCGCGGAGTTCGAGCGCGACGCCAACGCCGCGTGCGCCGCGGGTGAGGGCGTGGGCGCAGGTGCGCTCTGCACCCGCTATCGCGCGCTGAACGACCTGTACTACGGCGACGCGGTGCAGTCGGACGACGAGATCGCGCACGAGTGGGCGCGCATTCCGCACTTCTACTACGACTACTACGTCTACGTGTACGCCACGAGCTTCGCGGCGGCCGTCGCCCTGTCCGAGCGCATGCTGCGCGAGGGCGAGCCTGCCGTGGCGGACTACCTTGGCTTCCTGTCCGGCGGCTGCTCCAAGACCCCCATCGAGCTTCTGCGCGGTGCCGGCGTGGACATGGCGTCCGGCGAGGCGGTCGACGCCGCGCTCGCGCGCTTCGCCGAGCTCGTGGACGAGCTCGACCGCGGGATCTAGCCGCCATGCAGCGCGACTCCCTGGTGCACGTGGCCGCGACCGGCGGCTACGGCAGCGTGTTCGAGGTGCATGACGGCATGTGCGAGGTGGGGCTCATCGATCCCACCGCGGACGAGTATTCCGTCACGGTTCCGCAGTCCGCCGTGCAGGAGATGAGTCCCGTGCGCGATTCGGCGCGCGCGGGGCTTCTCGGGCACCTCGTCCTGTTCCACCTTCGCGTCAACTGGCGCCTCAGGCTCGCGTGGAGCTTCGAGGCGTTTGCGGGAAGGGGAGAGGACGGCGCCCTCGAGCTTTGGGCCACCTGCGGCACGTCGCGTCCCCGCAAGGTCGCGACGCTTACCCCGCAGGAGGCGTCGCTCCTGACCGCCTCACTCGCGGTCCTCTCGCTCGACGCGTGGGCGCCCGGTCGCGCTGGCGCCGCGCCAAGCCTCGAAGGCTGGGGCTGGTCCACGGAGCTTATCGGCGCGGGCATGGGGCAGTCCGCCTACGGCAGCTGCCCTTCGGGCGAGAAGGACGGGGGCCCACTGCCAGAGGGCACCGTTCCGGAAGGGCTGCCCGCCGTGGTAGATGCGCTTGCGTCCCTCGGTCTTCCCGTCGCGTGGACGGATCGTGGTCCGCGCGCGACCGGCGCGCCGCTTCCGGAGGCGCCGCAGCCAGAGGACGAGGCTGGCGCGCCGGAGGGACCCGTGCTGCCGTTCGACCTCGGTGCGCTTGGCCTGTAGCGGCCTGGGTCATGTGGCACGAATGCACAACCGCTGCCAAAAAGAGGGGCCGGTCGGCTTGAGTGAACTGCCGACCGGCCCCTCCGCGTTCGTGCGATTCAGGCGTCCCCACGCCCGCGGGCGTCCCTCGCCCGTGTGCTACTCGCTCTTCTCGAAGCTGATCTGGGTGTAGTTGCTGTCGTAGTCCGCCAGGGCCTGGTAGATGTCGCCACCTTCGGACGTGCTCTGCTCGAACGGCGTCTGCAGCGTCTCGGGATAGTACGAGGGGTAGTTGAACCCAAGGTCGATCGCCCAGGCGTTGTCCACCCTCTGCGCCGCCGTCAGCAGGTCGTTGTAGCAGTTGCCCGTTGCGATCCACGCTCGATAGAACGGGGCTGTCTCCTGGTAGGCGAGGGCGTTGTTCGCATCGAGGTCCGTCTGGAGCTGCGAGATGAGGCCCTGCACCTCCTCGCGCTTTGCCGTGCGCTGTGTGCGGTCCGCCGTGTATAGCGTCTTGTAGTCGGAGACCGCCGCGTCAACCTTCGAGCGGTAGTCCTGAAGCTTGTCGGAGTACTGCTTGATGGCCTTCTTCTCGGCCTTCTCCTCATCGGTCAGACCTGCGTCGGGGTCCTTTTTCTTGCTCTTCTTGGAGGATTTCTTCGAGTCCTTCTTGGAGGAGCCGTCCTTCTTCGTGGAGCTCTCGGACGTCTGCCCGCTGTCCACGCGCGGCGTGACCTTGCTTGCCTGCGGGTCGCTGAAGCCGGTTCCACAGGAGGATGCCAAAAAGATCAGCAGCACCAGCACGGCCGTCGCCGCGATGATGGCGATGGGAACCCTCCTGTCAGACGTCCAGAAGCTGTCGGACCTCTCGAAGCGGGACTCGGTCGGGTTCGTGCCCACGGGCGCCCTCATGGGCGAGCTCGACGCGTCGATCACGTCGAAGCCCTGGGGCTTTCCGTAGTTCGGAAGGTCGGGCAGGTACGATGCGCCGTCCTGCGGGGCGGGTTGCTCGGTGGCGCCGTCGTGGTGCAGGCGGTGCGCTGCCGCGGGGACGTCCTTGGCGGACTCCGCCTCCTGCGTCTCTTTTCCTGCGGCCTCGTCCTTCGCGGGCCCGGTCACGACCAGCGTCGGGTCGTCCTCCGCCACGGCCTCCTCGGCGTCCGCGAGCTCCGGCTCGACGGCATCGTCGTCCTGCCAGACGTCAAGGTGGGTTCCGCACTCCATGCAGAACTCCTGACCGGGTTTTAGTGGTGCGCCGCATTTCGGGCAGAACTTCGGGAACATGGCTCTCCAAGGTCTCGTTAGGGATTCTTAAAGAGTATACAGGTCGGGTGGCGCTCATGCCGCCCCTCAATAATGCCACACGTTCTGTTTCCACGCCCGTTTCGGCTGACGGGCGTCCCTACTCGTCCGACTTCGCTACGTAGACGGTCACGGTCGAACCTACCTCCGCCTCGTCGCCAACGGCGGGTGAAACGCTCGAGACCATGCCCGCGGGGATGCCGTAGTCCAGCACGTCCTTTCCGCGCGCGCTCTTCAGGCCCATGCCCCTCAGCAGCGTGACGGCGTTCTGGTAGGTCATGCCAACCACGTCCGGGATGGTGACGGTGTTCTTGCCGCTTTCGCTCGCGTGGTCGCCGTCGGTCCCGGCCGGGTTCGGCCCGTCCGAGACTATCAGGTCGATGGCGGTGCCGCGAATCCTCTCGCTGCCTGCCTGCGGCGCCTGGCTTATCACCGTCCCGGCGGGCACGGTGCTCGAGTATGCGTACATCACGTCATCCTGCACAAAGAAGTTCGTCTGCATGATGGCGTTCGCGGCATCCGCCTTGGAAAGCCCCACGAGGTTCGGTGCGTCCTGCGTTTCCTGGGTCACGGTGCCCACCACGATCGTCACGGTGCCTCCGGGGCCCACGGATTCGTCAGCCGCCGGCTCCGTGGAAAGCACGTGCCCCTTGTCAGAGACGCGCTCCGTCTCCTGCTCCTCGACCTTGACCTTAAGGCCCTTCCGCTCCAGGGTCGCGCGCGCCCGCTCCTCCCCGTAGCCAACGACGCTCGGCACCGTCGTGCCGCTCAGCAGGCCAAAACACCTTGTGACTATGAGCGTCGACCCCAGGATGGCGGCAAGCACGACGAGAAGGACCGCCCTGATCGTCATGGACCGCTTCTTGGCGTCCAGCTCGCTCGTGGCCTTGACCGGTGCGGTGTACTCCGTCTTCGGCACGTAGATCTTTCCCGTGTCCCCAAGCTCCCGCACTGCCTCGGGCTTCGGTTCGGTCTCGTGCTCCGGCTCTGCCTCAGGTTCCGGCGCGGTCTCCGGCTCTGCCTCGGGCCTTGGCTCCGCTTTCGGCGGGGCAGCATGCTTCGGCCTTTTCGGCTCCGTCTCTTCCGGCACCTGAGGTGTTCGTGCGTCGTCTGCGGTCGTGTCTGGCTTGGCGGAGTCGCCCCGTGCGTCGTCAGCTGCCACTACATCACCCCATGTCCGGTCCAATCGCCATCTGTCCTATGATAATGCATGACAGACCACATTCAAAACGCCCTGGTGTAAGGCGTCCCTGCTCGCACGGGGACGTTGCCCGGGAGCCACTCGGGGTACGTAGCCTCTGCCGCTGTCGCTGCGCGTAGGGGCTAGTCTCCCAGCATCAGCCGCAGCACCACCTCGAGGCCCTCCTTCAGGCTCTCCTTCTCGATCCACTCTCCGCGGGTGTGGAGCTTCGCGCCGCGCACGGTGCCTATCGTGTTCGCGGGAATCCCCAGGGAAAGCGGGACGTTCGCGTCCGTGGAGGCCGGCCTCAGGTCTGGGTCCCCGCCCGTCACGCGCCTCACGATGGCGGCGCTTCTCTCCGTCATCCTCCGCAGCGCCTCGTCGTCCACGCCGTTCGCGTACGGGCGCACGCCCAGCGTCGTGACCGTGATCTTGCCGGCGTCATCGCGCTTCAGGAGCTCGTGGCGGTGCCTCTCGATCACGCTTTCGAAGAACGCGCGCATGACCTCGATGTTCTCGCGCGAGGAAGACCTGAACTCGAACTTCGCCATCGCGTGCGACGGGATGGAGTTGATGGTGGTGCCGCCCTCGATCTTTCCCACGTTCATGGTGGTGTGCGCGCCGTCCATCACGTCGGTCGGCGGGTTTATGCGGTACAGGTCCTCTATTATCGAGCAGATCTCCTCTATGGCGTTCGCGTTGCCATAGTCGTGGTACGAGTGGCCGCCCGTGCACTCCACGTCTATCTGGTAGCGCTCCGACCCCACGCATACGGAGATGCACTGCGGAAGGTACAGGTCGAACGAGAAGTACCGGTCCACGCAGTCGCCGACCTCTTCAAACAGGTTGCGCGTTCCCGCGAGGTTGCCGAGCCCCTCCTCGCAGGTGTTCGCGACCACCAGGATGTTGCCCTTGCGCGTGGCCCTGTCCAGTGCAAGCGGGTTCTGCAGCAGGAACTTCGTCGCCATCAGCAGGTTCACGAGGTTCGCGGTGTCGTCGCCCACGCCGGGCGCCCACATGCGCGCGTCGTCCTCGCGAAGCGGCAGCTCCGCCGTGTCCGGAAACACGACGTCGGTGTGGGCGGCGTACATCGTGAGCGTGTGGTTCTTCACGCTCTCGGCAAGAGTCTGCGCGTCGTGGTGCGCCTCGCGCCTCTCGCGGGGGTTCATCAGCAGGCACAGCACGTTCTTCTCGTCGTCCACGCGCACGTTGCGCGCGCCGTGCGCGTGAAGCCATCCCGCGATGAAGCTCGCGCGCTGCTCCTCGTGGTGCGACGGTGCGGGAATCCGCGCCAGCGTGCGCAGAAGCTCCAGCGCCTCCGCGTGCGAGTCCCTTACGTAGCGCCTGATGGCCTGGCTGACGAAGAGGTCCATCTACATCGATCTCCTAATCGCGTCCTTCCAGCCGGCCAGAAGGCCGGCAACGTCGTCCTCGTCCATGGTAGGACGGAACACGTCGTCAGAGGAGCGCAGGGCGAGAAGATCTTGCGTCCCCGACCAGAACCCGCTTGCGAGGCCCGCGAGGTATGCGGCCCCAAGGGACGTGGTCTCGATGTTCTGGGGGCGCCTGATGCTCGCCCGCAGGACGTCTGCCTGGAACTGCATGAGGAAGTCGTTGCGCGATGCGCCTCCGTCCACGTTCAGGTCGCGCAGGGTGACGCCGGCGTCGGCCTCCATGGCGCGCACGAGGTCGTACGTCTGGTACGCCAGCGCCTCGAGCGCGGCGCGCGCCACGTGCGCCGGCGTGGTGCCACGGGTGATGCCGCAGATGATCCCGCGCGCGTCAGGCTTCCAGTATGGGGCGCCCAGACCGGTGAACGCTGGCACGATGTACACGCCGCCCGTGTCGGGGACGCTGCGCGCCAGGAACTCCGTCTCCTCGGCGGTGCGGACGAGGTGCATCTCGTCGCGCAGCCACTGTATGAGGGCGCCTGCCACGAACACGCTGCCCTCGAGCGCGTACTGCACGTGCGGCGCGTCCGGCGGCGTGGCAGCTATGGTCGTGACTAGGTTATTCTTGGAGACCGGCGCCTGCTCGCCCGTGTTCATGAGCAGGAAGCAGCCAGTGCCGTACGTGTTCTTCGCCTGGCCGGGCTCGAAGCAGCACTGGCCAAACAGCGCGGACTGCTGGTCGCCGGCGACGCCGCGGATGGGAATGCCCGCCGGGATGCCCGGGTAGCTCGTCTCGCCAAAGAACGAGGCGGACGGCCGCACCTCCGGCATCATGGAGGCGGGAATGCCAAACAGGTCCAGAAGCTCCTGGTCCCAGCGGCCCTCGTGGATGTTGTACAGCATGGTGCGGCTGGCGTTCGTGGGGTCCGTCGCGTGCACGAGCCCGCCCGTGAGCACCCACACGAGCCACGTGTCCACGGTGCCAAACACGAGCTCGCCGGCCTCGGCACGCTCCCGCGCCCCGTCCACGTTGTCGAGCAGCCACTTGATCTTGCTGGCCGAGAAGTACGCGTCTGGCAGGAGCCCGGTCTTCGCCTGGACCATGCGCCTTGCCTCCTGCGTGCCGCACAGCTCGTCGATGATGGGCGCGGTGCGGCGGCACTGCCAGACGATGGCGTTGTGGATGGGCTCGCCCGTGGTGGGGTCCCACACGATCGTGGTCTCGCGCTGGTTGTCGATGCCGATGGCGGCGACGTTGTCCGCGGTGAGGGAGTGGCGGCTCGCGAGCTCCGTCAGGCTTCCGAGCTGCGAGTACAGGATCTCCTGCGGGTTATGCTCCACCCAGCCCGGCTTGGGGTAGATCTGCGGGTACGTGCGCTGCACGCAGTCGACCATGCGCCCCGCGTGGTCCACCAGGACGGCGCGCGAGGACGTGGTGCCCTGGTCGAGCGCGACTATGTACTTCTCGCCCATGCTATGCCTCCATCTTGGGGTCTTGGTTCGGGACGGGCACGTGCCGGTCGAGCCAGCCGCGCACGCAGTCGAACACGGCGGCGTGGCCGTCCTCCTGGAGGACCTCATGCCGCATGCCGTCGAATATGCGGTACGTGACGTCGGTGGAGCCGGCGCGTCGCGCGAGCTCGGCCGAGCGCACGACGCCGCGGCCGCAATCGCCCACGGGGTCCTCCGCGCCGGCGACGTAGAGCAGCGGGAGGTCGTGCGGGACGCGCTGCGCGCACTCCAGCGTGCATACCTCTGCCGTGAGCTCCGTGAGCGTGGCGTACCCGCCTGCGGAGAACATGAAGCCGCACGCGTCGTCCGCGATGTACGCGTCCACGTTGCGCTGGTTGTGGGACAGCCAGTCGAAGTCCGTGCGGCGGTTTGGGATGGCCTTCGCGTACGCTCCATCCGCCATTGCGTGGAGAAGGGCGCTCTTGTGGTCCTGACCGCGCATGCGCGCAATCGCCGTGGCCATGGCGTGGCCGGCGCGTGACGTGCGGGGCTCGACGAAGCCGGTGCCGCAGATGACGGCGCCAGAGATCCTGTCGCCGTACGTGGCGGCGTAGTGGCGGGCGACGAAGCTTCCCATGGAGTGGCCGAACACGAAGCACGGCGTGCCGGGCGCGCACCACGTCGCGGCAAGCACGCGCAGGCGCTCGACGTCCTCCACCAGGATCTTGCTTCCGCCGTGGACGGGAAGGCAGCCCCAGCGATCCGGTGCGGCGCTCGATCCGTGGCCGATCTGGTTGTGGCCGCAGACGAGGTAGCCGCCGTCCGCGAGGTAGCGGGCGAACTCGTCGTAGCGCTCGATGTGCTCGGCCATGCCATGCACGAGCACGACGACGCCTCTGGGGCGTGCCTCGTGGCCGACCGTGGGGTCGCCCGCGTACCAAGCGTATCCGTGAATGGTCGAGACCCCGTCTGCCGACGCAAACGAGACGGGCGTGCGTGCGACCTCGCCCTGTGACATGCGCTCTCCCTCCGCTCGAAAAAGACGAGACAGAGTATATGCGCGCCCCGGCGCGCCGCCCGCGGCTCTTACGCCAGACGCCCCGTGCGCTCGACGTGCGGGCGGGGCAGGTACGGCAGACGGAGGCTTGAGCGGTGGGGCTAGTCGCGAAGCACGTCCCCCGCGGGGTCGCAGGAGAGCTCGAACGCGCCCTCGGGCGCGAGCGGCGCGTCTGACGCGACGACGACGTTGTTGTCCTCCACGTCCGGCTCGTCCGTGGAGCACGGGATGACGTACACGTGCGAGAAGACCTCGCGAAGCGTGCACGTGACGTCGCGAAGGAGCCGCGACCTCTCTCCCTCGAGCGCGGACACGACGTTTGCCACGTAGATGCCGTCCCGTGCGAGGCGGCCCCTCGCGACGCGGGCGCCCTCGAGCGTGGCGAGGGAGCGCGTGGGCAGAAGCGCCCCGAAGCAGTCGTTTGCGATTACGTCGTAGCGCGCGTGCCCGTAGCCGCCCTCCAAGAACGCGCGGCCGTCCATGTTGGTGGTGCTGATGCGCGAGGAGCTGCCGGGGCTCATCTGGTCGAGGCGGTCCAGCAGGAAGTGGTCGCGCGCGAGCTGCGAGACCGCGGGGTCGACCTCGACCACGTCCACGCGGACGTCCGGGTCGTGCGCGACGAGGTACTTGGGAAACGCGTAGCCGCCCCCGCCGAGCATGAGAACGCGGCGGGGCCGCCGGCCCATGGCCTCCATTGCGCGCGCGAACAGCCGGTGGTACGGGAAGACGAGCTCGCACCAGGAGTCGTCCAGGTAGGTGGCGCTCTGCCACGTGCCGTCCACCTCGAGCACGCGGACGGGCGCGCCGGAGGCGTCGTGCACGTCCACGACCTGCGTGGGCCCGAACATGGTGTCGGCAGATGCCACGACGACGCGGTCGCGAAGCAGCCGTTCGCCGGCGCTTTCCAGCCAGTCCACGAATGCCCTTGCGATCCTGGCGCGCATGCTCTTCTCCCATTCCCCTGTGGTGGACGTTCGTGCGATGATGCGTGGTGCGACGCTACCACGATAGCGCTTGTGGCGTGGCGCGCGGACGCCGTCTGGCGAGCAGGGTGAATCAAAGCCGGCTCGCCGGGAAGACTTTATGGGTGGCGATGCCTTGGAAAGGATGACCGATGGCGACAGGACTGCACTGTTCCGATTGCATATTCAGCAGCTTTTCGTACAACGAGGAGTGGGGGAGGTACCAGGGCTCGTGCAGCAGGGGCTACACGCTGGCCGACCCGCACGAGACCCGCGACCCCGACATGTACTTCGCGAAGAGCCCGCGCGACCTTGTGCCGCTGACGGACCCGTGGGGCAGGGAGTATTTGCGCACGGATAACATCTGCAAGCAGTTTCTGCGGCCGACCGATCCAGACGCGGCCCGCTACCTGCGCAAGAAGGACTAGCCATGCTCTGTGTGGTGCAAGGCTCCGTCGTGGACCAGCATGTGGACGCCATTGTGAACGCCGCGAACCACACGCTCTTGGGCGGCGGGGGCGTGGACGGTGCCATCCACCGCGCCGCCGGGCCGGCCCTGCTTAAGGAGTGCCGCACGCTTGGCGGCTGCCGCACGGGCGAGGCGAAGGCGACGGGCGCGTATGGCATACGCCAGGCGCGCCATGTGATCCACACCGTCGGTCCGGTGTACAGCGCGAGAAGGGCGGACGAATGTCGGCGGGAGCTTGAGTCTTGCTATCGCTGCTCGTGCGAGCTGGCGCTGGGGCTGGGCGACGCGTCCATCGCGTTTCCGGCGATATCGTGCGGCGTGTACGGCTATCCGCTTGAGGAGGGGATGGGCGTGGCGCTCGAGGTGCTGGCGTCGTACGCGCCGCGCTTCCAGAGGGTGGTGCTCGCGCTGTTCAAGTCCGGAGAGTATGCCGTGGCGCGTGACGTGGCGGCGGGGCTGTATCACGTGCGGGAGGAGCCGGAAGGGCTCGTCGTCCTGGCATAGTGCCAACGCCAATGGGCTTTGCACAAGAAACGGGCCCCCGGCGCTGCCGGGGGCCCGTTACGTAACGGTGCTGGTGCGGGCGCCTACGCCTTCGCGCGGGCGCCGCCGGGAATCTCGCCGCCGCAGTGCGGGCAGCGGGTGGCGCCGGCCTTGACCTCCTCCAGGCAGTGCGGACACACGGGGGCCGCGGCCTCCTCCTTCTGCTCCTGTGCGTGCGTGAGCTTCGCCGTGGCCTCGCTCAGCCTGTTCACGCTCTTGACGAGGATGAACACGATGAGCGCCACGATGAGGAAGTTGATGACGGAGCTGATGAACGCGCCGAAGTCGATCTTGGTGCCGGGGACCACGAGGCCGGAGATCTCCGTTCCGCCGCCGGTCAGGAACGTGATGAGCGGGTTGATGATGTTGTCCGTGAGCGACGTGACGATGCCGGTGAACGCGCCGCCGATGATGACGCCGACTGCCATGTCCATCACGTTGCCGCGACTGACGAACTCCTTGAACTCCGCGAAGAACTTGCTCATGGGGCTACCTCCTGGGTCTTGACAGCTCGTCCGTGTCGAGCCATATGGTGATGGGGCCGTCGTTTACGAGAGACACCTGCATGTCTGCGCCAAAGACGCCGTGGCCTACGTGACGGACGTCGTTGGCGGCGAGCTCGAGGAAGTTGTTGTACAGGCGCTCTCCGAGTTCTGGGGGAGCGGCGTCCGTGAACGACGGCCGGTTGCCGCGCCTGCAGTCCGCATAGAGCGTGAACTGGCTCACCACGAGCACCTCGCCGTCCACCTGTGCCAGCGAGAGGTTCATCTTGCCGTCACGGTCGTCGAACACCCTGAGGCGGAAGATCTTCTCCCATAGGCGCCGCGCGGCCTGCTCGTCGTCGTTGGGGCCGACGCCCAGAAGGACGAGAAACCCGCGGCCACAGCTTCCCGTGACGCTTCCGTCCACGGATACGCTGGCCTCGCTGACGCGCTGGACGCATGCCCTCACGCCTGACCGCCGTCCTCGGGCTCCGCCATCCTGACGCCGTAGATGGCGCAGAACTTCTGGAGCAGGTAGTCGGTGTAGTAGGTGGCGTTGAACGGCTCGCCGCACGCGTTCTGGATGAGCTCCGCGGAGTCCTTGGAGCGGCCGTACTGCCAGATGCGCGTGCGCAGCCACTCGCGCACGGGAGCGAGGTCGCCCTTGGAGAGCAGGCCCTCCCAGTCCATGCCCTCGGCGATCATCTGGTGGCGCAGCTGCGCGCCGATGGCGCCGCCGAGCGCGTAGGTGGGGAAGTAGCCGAACAGGCCGTCTGCCCAGTGGGAATCCTGCAGGCAGCCATGGGTGTCGTCCGGGACGTCGACGCCGAGGTAGTCCTTGTACTTCTGGCCCCAGACCGCAGGCACGTCCTTGGCGGCGATCTGGCCCGAGAAGAGCATCTGCTCTATCTCGTAGCGCACGAGCACGTGCAGCGGATAGGTGAGCTCGTCGGCCTCGGTGCGGATGAGGCCGCCCTCGGCCCTGTTGACCGCGAGGTAGAACTGGTTCGGCGTGACGCGACCGAGCTGGCCGCGGAAGTGGCTTGCCATGGTCTTGAGCAGCGGTGCGGCGAACGCGCGGCTACGGCCGACGTAGTTCTCGAAGAAGCGGGACTGCGCCTCGTGCATGCCGGCGGAGGTGCCGCCCTTGAGCGAGGTGTAGTTGAAGTCCGGGTTCACGCCGCACTCGTACAGCGTGTGGCCGCCCTCGTGCAGCATCGTGTACACGTTCGAGACGACGTCGTTCTCGTACACGTGGGCGGCGATGATGGAGTAGTTGGTGGTGAGGGCGTCGGAGTACGGGTGCTCCGTCGTGGTGACGAACAGGGCGTCGCGGTCGAGCCCCTCGAGGTCGACGAGGTCGCTTGCGAGCGCCCACTGGCGGCGCTCGTCGAAGCGGCCCTCGATCACGGAGCGGTCCGGCTGCCAGCCGCGGCGGCGGATCTCTGCGAAAAGCGGCACGACGATGCCCTTGACCTGGCCGAAGAACTCGTCGTAGAACGCGCGGTCGCAGCCATGCTCGAAGCTGTCGAGCCAGACGTCGTACGGGTCGGCGTCCGCGTTGCGATAGTGGGCGATCTTGACCATGGTCTGGACGATCCTGTCGAGGTAGGGCTCGAACGACGCAAAGTCGTTCGCGGCCTTCGCCCTCTGCCAGACGCTGTCAGACTCGGCGAGCAGGCGCGTGAAGTCCATCTGGACGTCGTCCGGGACGTCGACCATCTGCGCGCGGTCGCGGCGCAGAATCTTGACCTGGGCCTTTTGGGTCTCGGTCAGGATATCGGGCATGGAGTTGAGACGCTCGAGCATGGCGCCGGTCTCCGGGTTGCAGACGAGCTCCTTATCCTCCTGCTCGAGGATGGCCTGGGCCTCGCCGCGGTCGCCCACGGCCTTCGCCGGGTCGATGGACGGGCCGTAGCACGAGATGCCGATGCGCGCGTAGCGGTGCGCGTACAGGTGACGCTCCAGGTCGTTAAGGGAGGCGATGTCCTCCTTGGGGTTGCTGATGGCCGCGGGAGCCGGCTTTCGCGGCACGCCCATGGCCTCGCGCCCGTCCGCCGGCTTCGGCCGACTGGGCCTGGCCGCGTGGGGCGCCTCCTCGTCGGCGGCCTCCGGTGCCGCCTTCGCGACCTCCTGACGGTACATCTGCTCAACGGCATCAGCCGGCTCCACCGGCTCTGGGGCGGGTGCGGGCTCCGGAGCCGTTGCCGCGGGCGTCTGCTCGGCCTCGTCCAGGTTGGGACCGCGCTCTATCGTGAGGTCGCCATCGCCGACGGGCTCGCCCTCGACAACCGGTGCGGGATCCTCGAACCTGTCGGCCGCGTGGGCGAAGATGCTCAGGAACGAGGGCACTGCGCCGGTGGACGCGGCCTTTCTCGCCTCTTGCCTGCGCTTGGAATCATCTGAGGGCATGTTCTTCTCCTTGCCTGCCCTGCCATGGCCGGCGTGGTGGCCGGTGGTGGTGGGGCTGCGGAATTCGTGCTACTGATGCACAAGTCTAGCGTGATTGGAAGGTTTGCGGGAGCGGCGACACGCGCGATTTGGTGCGTTGACGCGCATGGGGCGCCGTGCGGCGCCAACGCTTGCTCGCCCGTCGACCAGATGCGCTCCCAGGCGGACATGTTGCGGGTTCTGGGCGTGCGCGCGGCCGACTTGGACGATACTCTTAGGTATTTGGAACACGTTGTCCGTCCCGGCGCGTGCCGGGGAGAGGAGCCCTTATGAGTTGCGTGCTGGGTATCGACATTGGCGGAACGAGCATCAAGGCGGGGCTGTTTACGCCGGAGGGCAAGCTCGTGGAGGTGAAGAAGATCCCGACCGGAGCCATCGACGACGAGAAGGCGTTCGCGGAGGTGTGCGAGGGGCTGAGCTCGCTCGTGGTTGGCGCCGGATTCTTGCCGGACGACGTGGCGGCTGTGGGGCTGGACATCCCCGGACCCGTGGATGACGGCGGCCGCGTGGGCATGCTGCCGAACATAAGGCTCGACCCCGACGGGCTGAAGACCGCGATCAAGCACGAGTTTGGCAAAGCGGCCCTCGCGTTCGTGAACGACGCGAACGCGGCGGCGCTCGGCGAGCTGTGGCAGGGCTCTGCGCGCGACCTTTCGAGCTTCGTGATGGTGACGCTGGGCACCGGCGTGGGCGGCGGCGTCGTGACCGGCGGAAAGCTGGTCTGCGGTGCGTTTGGCGCCGGTGGCGAGATCGGCCACATCACCGTGAACGCGGGGGAGACGCGCGTGTGCGGCTGCGGGCGCAGGGGCTGCCTGGAGCAGTACGCGTCCGCGACGGGCATCGTCTGGCTGTACCAGCAGGCATGCAAGGCCGATGGCGGCGAGCACCCGAAGCCGGAGCACGCGACGGACACCATCACGGTCTTCGACGCGTGCCGCGACGGCGACGCGTGCGCCGAGCGCGCCATCGACCAGATGTGCGACACGCTGGGCCTTGCGCTTGCGCAGATCAGCTGCGTGATTGACCCGGCGGCGTACCTGATTGGCGGCGGCGTGGCCGGCGGCTTCGACCTGTTTGCGGAGAGGCTTGCGGCCTCGTTCAGGTCGCACTGCCTCTCGACCAGCGCGAGCGCGCGCATCCTGCCGTGCAGCCTCGGCAACGAGGCCGGCATGTACGGCGTCGCATACGCGGCGCTGCAGGAGGCTGCGAAGGGCGAGTAACGCCAGGTGCGAAGGCTGGGCGAGAAGTGCGTGGCCGCGCTCTTCTCGCCCGCAATGGTGGCGACGGACGGTGTCGGGAGGAAATGTCCACGAATGCGTGAGCAGCAAACTTTTGCTTCTTTTATGACGTTGGCCACCGTTTACGCGGATACAATTGGATTTAAGAGTGTTGGTAACCGGCTTTGCCAAAGGAGACTGTCATGGCAGATTTCGTTAAGTCGTCCCACGTGTTTCTTGACAACCCTGCGAAGAACGTAGACGAGGCTCTTGAGTTCCTGTCGAAGAAGATGGTCGAGCTCGGTTATGCCGACGACGAGAAGGCAGTGCTGGACGCCTTCAAGGCTCGCGAGTCCGAGGGCACCACGGGAATGATGGACGGCTTTGCCATTCCGCACGCGAAGAGCGATGCCATCAAGCAGACGGCCGTCCTGCTGGTGAAGTTTGCCGGCGACATCGAGTGGGAGTCGATGGACAAGAAGCCCATCAAGGTCGCCATTGCGATCTGCACCCCGCAGGAGGACAAGGGCACGACGCACCTGCAGCTACTGAGCGAGGTCGCCATCATGCTGACGAAGGAGTCGTTCCGCAGCGACCTTCTGACCTGCGACGACCCCGAGAAGCTTGCCGCGATCGTCGCGGGCTGCTTCGAGTAGGACGAGCTGGGCGCCGTCGGCTTGGGCCGGGGGCATGCAGGAGCTTTTGATCGGGATGCGGGGCTCGGCCAAGGCCGGGCCCCGTTTGCATGGCGGGGCGTGCTGCCAGGAGCAGGCGTTGCCGTGACGGGAGCGGGCGTTGCCGTATCATACGCTGTGATGTTTTATGGCACACACCGCGCGAAAGAGGAACGAAATGGCACGTCAGAAGATCAGGCTCATCCTTGCGGACATCGACCGCACGCTGCTTCCGTGGGGGCTCGACGCCGTGCCGCCCCGCACGCGCGCGGCGATGCACCATGCCATGGAGGCGGGCATCCATGTGGGGCCGGCCACGGGACGCGGCTTCGACTGGCTGGAGCCGCTCTTCTCGGGCGACGCGGAGTGCTTCCGGACGTGCGTCGCGACGAACGGGAACCAGGTGTTCCTGGACGGCCGCAAGATTCGCGAGGCCAACTTCAGCGGCGGCGCGCTTGCGAAGGTGACAAAGGTCGCGGCGCGGTTTCCGCATGCGGGGGTCATCGCGTTCGACGGCGCGACGCCCTCGCTCGTGAGCGGCGACCTCGAGGACCTCAGGGCAACGTTTCCCGCGTACGCCGCGGCCTGTCGCACGCGTCCGGATGGCACGGCGATGGGGCTTCCGGACTTCGCGGCGACCAAGGCTAACGTGTTTCTGGCCCAGGAGTCCGCGGACGGCGCGCTTGCGCCTGCGGGCGAGAAGGACTCGCGCGCCATGGTCGAGGCCCTGAACCAGGGGGTGGACGGCCTCGACTTCGACTATCCGCAGCCGGGCTTCACGAACGTCATGCGCGCGGGGTGGAACAAGGCGACGGGCATACTCGCGCTGGCGCGCGAGCTGGGAATCGGCACGGACGAGGTCGTGGTCTTCGGCGACGCCGGGAACGACCTCTCTATGTTCGAGGCCATCCCCAACTCCGTGGCGGTGGAAAACGCGACGCCGGAGGCGGCTGCGGCCGCCCGCTGGCACATTGGGCCGAGCTCGAAGGAGTCCGTGGCGGACGCGATCGAGTCGCTCGCCGCGGGGGAGTGGCCGTTTACCGCGTAGCGCGCGACGCATGCGACCCGTCCCCGTCGCCCGCGCGTCCCGCGCGCTGCGAGTTGTGAATGTCCGCGTTCTTCTCGCCCTTGGGGGCGTTCTGTGCTATCCTCAGCCACTAGGCAATGACGGAGAGGTTCGGCCGTCGCGTCGCCGGAGGACAGAGAGGGAGCTCATCGGCTGAGAGGCTCCTACGAAGGCTGACGGACGAAGTTCACTCCACCAGCCGCGACCTGAACGCCCGCGGGCAGACGCCGGCAAGTAGGGAAGCCGTCCGCCCCACGGAACGGGGCTCAACGAGTGGGTGCTCGCGAGAGACAACGTGAACGCCAATCAAGGTGGTACCGCGGATAACTCCGTCCTTGAGCCATGTGCTCGAGGACGGTTTTTGTTTAAAGGGGGATTTTCATGGCAATGTCGGACGACCTGAACGCGATTCAGGAGCGGGTGCAGGAGGCGCTTGCGGGCGCGCACAGCCTGGAGGACCTTGAGAAGATCCGCGTGGCGGCGCTGGGCAAGAAGGGCTCGCTCACCGCGATCATGCACATGATGGGCAAGGTGCCGCCCGAGGAGCGCCCCGCGATGGGCAAGCTCGCGAACACGGTGCGCGCCAACGTGGACAGTGCCATCAAGCAGGCGCGCCTCGAGATCGCGAAGCGCGCGATGGACGAGAAGATCATGGCGGAGGCAGCCGACGTCACCTTGCCGGGACGCAGGCTGAGCCCCGGGACCGAGCACCTCATCAGCCAGATCCGCGAGGAGATAGAGGACATCTTCTGCGGCCTGGGCTACACCGTGGAGGACGGCCCGTACGTCGAGACCACCTATTACAACTTCACGGCCCTGAACGCCCCGGAGGATCACCCCAGCCGCTCGGCGAAGGACACGTTCTACGTGGTGGACAACGCGCCCGAGGGCAAGGAGAAGCACGTCCTGGGCGAGTCGGACGTCCTGCTGCGCACCCAGACCTCCGGCGTGCAGGTGCACACGATGGAGGAGAAGAAGCCCCCCATCTACATGATCTGCCCGGGCACGGTGTTCCGCCCCGACACGGCCGACGCAAACCACCTGCCGCAGTTCACCCAGGTCGAGGGCCTCGTCGTGGACGAGGGCATCACGTTTGGCGACCTTAAGGGCACGCTGGACTACTTCTGCCGCGAGATCTTTGGCAAGGACCGCGCCACGCGCTACCGTCCGCACTTCTTTCCGTTCACGGAGCCCAGCTGCGAGGTCGACGTCAGCTGCGGCGTGTGCCACGGCAAGGGCTGCCGCTTCTGCAAGAACACCGGCTGGCTCGAGATCCTGGGCTGCGGCATGGTGGACCCCAACGTGTTCCGCTACTGCGGCATCGACCCCGAGAAGTACTCCGGCTTCGCCTTCGGCATCGGCGTGGAGCGCGTCGCGGCCCTGCGCTACGACCTGCCGGACCTGCGCATGCTCATGACCGGCGACATGCGCTTCCTCAGGCAGTTCTAGCTGCCGCGCACCCCGCGCACGCGGGGGCGCACCCCAGACAAAGGCGACGTGCGGGCGGCCGCGCAGGCTCCCGCAAAGAAAGGCAACAAGATGCGTGTCTCTTATGAGTGGCTCAAGACCATGGTGGACGTGCCCGAGGACCCCCAGGACCTCGTGAGGGAGTTCGTCCGCACCGGCACGGAGGTCGAGGCGGTCGAGCGCGTAGGCGCGGACATCACCCGCGTCGTGACGTCCCAGGTGCTCGAGAAGGTGCCCCATCCGGACTCCGACCACATGTACGTCTGCAAGATGGACGTGGGCAAGTACAACGTGGACGAGAAGGGCGAGCCCTGCCCGCTGCAGGTGGTGTGCGGCGCCCAGAACTTCGAGGTGGGTGACAAGACCGTCACCGCACTCGTGGGCGCAACCCTGCCCGGCGACGTCAAGATCAAGAAGGGCAAGCTCCGCGGCGTCGACTCGTTCGGCATGAACTGCTCCAGCCGCGAGCTCGGGCTCGACGCGGACCACTCCGGCATCATGATCCTGCCGAAGGACGCGCCCGTGGGCGTCGACTTCGTGGAGTGGAAGGGCATGAGCGACACGG
This sequence comes from Parafannyhessea umbonata, assembly GCF_900105025.1. Taxonomy (GTDB): domain Bacteria; phylum Actinomycetota; class Coriobacteriia; order Coriobacteriales; family Atopobiaceae; genus Parafannyhessea; species Parafannyhessea umbonata. The sequence goes on from NZ_LT629759.1 coordinate 362,194, forward strand.
TGATCGACTGCGAGATCACGCCGAACCGCCCGGACTGCCTGTCCATGTGCGGCATGGCGACCGAGGTCTCGGCAATGCTCGACGAGGACACCCACATCGAGCTCCCCGCCATCAAGAACGAGTCCGCAGAGTTCGGCCGCACGGCCGACATGGTCGACGTCACGATTGACGACGCGGAGCTGTGCGGCCGCTACACCGCGCGCGTCGTGCGCAACGTGAAGATAGGCCCCAGCCCCGAGTGGCTCGCAAAGTGCGTCATCGCCGCAGGCGCACGCCCCATCAACAACGTGGTCGACGTCACCAACTACGTCATGTTCCTCACGGGCCAGCCGCTGCATGCGTTCGACCTGGGCAAGGTTTCGGCACGCGACGGCAAGCGACACATCGTCGTGCGCGCGGCGCACGAGGGCGAGAAGCTCGTGACCCTCGACGGCCAGGAGCGCACGCTCACGCCGGACATGGCCGTCATCACGGACGATGGCAACGCGCCCGTGGCGCTCGCCGGCGTCATGGGCGGCCTGAACTCAGACATCGACGACGGCACCGTGGACGTCCTTCTCGAGAGCGCCGTGTTCGACAAGGGCCACGTCAGCCGCACGAGCCGCAACCTCGACCTCATGAGCGAGGCGTCCATCCGCTACGAGCGCCAGGTCGACGGCGCGCGCTGCGCCCTGGTGAGCGACGTCGCGGCCGCGCTGTTCGAGCAGTGCTGCGGCGCGGACGTGTGCGAGGGCATGGTCGACGCGTACCCCGCGCCGGTCGACGCGCCGCAGATGGACCTTCGTCCCGACCGCGTCCGCGCGCTCACGGGCGCTCCCATCGAGACCGAGTTCATGGCGCGTCGCCTGGAGCGCCTGGGCTGCACCGTCGCGCGCGGCGCGGACGAGCACGCTCCCATGCACGTGATCGCGCCCACGAACCGTCCGGACCTCACGCGCGAGATCGACCTCGTCGAGGAGGTGCTGCGCCTCTGGGGCGAGGGCGACGTCGAGCCCACGCTCCCCGCTGCCAAAAACCATGCCGGCGGCCTCACCGTCGAGCAGCAGCGCGTGCGCAAGATCGGTCAGGTCCTGCGCGCGAGCGGCCTCAGCGAGACGTCCACGTACAACTTCGCCGACCCCAGGGACCTCGAGCGCCTCGGCATGAGCGAGGAGGGCCGTGGCGTCCCCGTGAAGATCATGCGCCCGCTCGTGGCCGACCAGTCCCAGATGCGCCGCGACATGATCCCGGGACTCCTCCGCTCCGTGGCCTACAACCTCGACCATGGCGTGCAGAACGTCCACCTCTACGAGGTCGGCCGCGTCTTCTTCGGCCACGAGCACAAGAGCCAGCCCGACGAGCCCAGCTACGTCGCCGGCGTCATGTGCGGCGCGTGGAACGACGACCAGTGGAACAGGAAGTATGGCAAGCTCGACTTCTTCGACGCCAAGGGCGTGGTCGAGAACCTGCTTGACGCCCTGCGCATCACGAAGGTCCGCTTCAAGGCCGCGGACCCCAAGCAGTACGGCTGGCTCCAGCCCGGCCGTGCGGCCGAGGTCCTCGCCCAGGGCGAGCTGCTCGGCTGGGTCGGCAACATCCACCCGTCGAGCCTTAAGAACTTCGACCTGGACGTCCCCGTCGTCGCGTTCGAGCTCTCCGTCAAGGCGCTGCTGCGCCTTGCCCAGCGCGAGCTCCCGTACAAGGAGGTCCCGACGCTGCCCGGCGTCTCCATCGACCTCGCGCTCGTCGTGGACGAGGACATGACGTGCGAGCAGGTTGTCCAGCGCATCCAGAGCGCGGGCGGCAAGCTCCTTTCGGACGTACGCCTCTTCGACGTGTACCGCGACAAGGTCCGCGTGGGCGAGGGCAAGAAGTCCATGGCCTTCTCGCTCACCTACCGCGCGGCCGACCACACCCTCACCTCCGAGGAGGTCGAGAAGGCCCACAACAAGCTCGTGACGAAGGTCATGAAGTCCACCGGAGGCGAGGTCCGCAGCTAGCGGCGCGCAATTCGCCCCACGCTCCGCCCCATTTGCGGCGTACGGCTTCCGTCCCGTCGTACGGGTGCCGTGCGCCGTCGCCGGGCGAGAAGGGCGCGTCCCCCGGTCGTGCCACGGCCATGGGCCAAAGGCCCCTCCCGGGCAGTGTCTCGGAGGGGCTGCCTGCCGGCGTTGGGTGCGAACTTGGTGTCTTTGGCTGCCGATGCGCCATGCTTCGTGCACGCCTTCGGCGTTTACGCATAGAATGGACCCTATGCCAAGCTGGAACATACATATCGCCCACGTGCAGCGCCTGCTCCACGAGCAGGACGCGCGGGCACTGGGCATTCGCGACGCGAACGCGTTCCTGTTCGGCAACCTCGTGCCGGACATCTACGTGGGCTACCTGGTGCAGCCCATCTCACGCAAGGTGCCGTACCGGGTGACGCACTTCGCGGATCCGGCCTTCGTTCCGCAGCCGGCGTACTGGGACTTCTGGACGCGCTACGCGCGCGCCTCCGCGGACGAGCGCGGCCGCGTGTCCGACGTGGTGCTCGGCGCGTGGATGCACCTTCTGGCGGACAACGTGTACAACGCCGCTAACAACCGCTACATAGCAGAGCGCGGCATAGAGCCGGGGGAGGAGACCCGCAAGCGCAAGCAGGCGGACTTCGACCTGTTTGGCCGTACGCTCGAGCTTGACATAGCACCGCAGGTCAGCAGATCCGTCCTGCAGCAGGCGGCCGCGTTTCCGCAGTATCCCATAGCAGAGGCGGACGCGATTCGCGCCATAGCCGTCGCGGACGACGTGGTGGAGCAAAACAGCGAGCATCACATCGCGGACACGCCGCGCTATTGCATGCTCGACGCGTCGTTCTTCTCGCAAACGTACGAAAATGTCTATCATCTAATGGTCAGGAATCTGAGGGCCTACGCCGAACGTGGCGCACTGGAGTGCGGCGAGATCGGCAGCGACGGCAACGCGTAGGGCGGTCGCAGGCGCACGAGGCTAAATGCGGCGATCCACTGGCTGCCGCGGAAGGGTTGATGCATGCCCAAGTTCGACAAGTCTGATGGCGAGCTGCTGTACGTCCAGGTCTCGGACTACGTGCGCGAGAAGATCTACTCAAAGGACTGGGGGGTGGACGAGCCCATCCCGTCCGAGCACGAGCTGATGGATATGCTCCACCTGTCCCGCGGCACGGTCCAGAAGGGCATCCGCCAGCTTGTGGACGAGGGGCTGCTCGTGCAGCAGCGCGGCCGCGGCACCTTCGTGGTGCAGCCCGTCATGGCGCGGCCGAGCTCCAACCGCCTGCTCTCGTTTGGCGAGTCCATGAGCGCGCAGGGCATAAAGTACCTGACGAGGGTCGTGAAGTCCGAGGTGAGGCAGGCAGGCCCCCTCTGCGCGGAGAACCTGCAGATAGACGTGGGCGATGACTACCTGTACCTGTGCCGCGTGCGCTACGTGAGCCACCGCGCCGTGATGTTCATCGAGAGCCACCTGAACCTGAGCGTGTGCCCTGGGATCGAGGACGCGAACTTCGAGCACGAGGCGCTGTTCGCGGCCGTGGAGCGAACGAGCGGGCACGAGATCGGCCGTTCCGAGATGGTCTACACCGCCCGCACGGCGGGCAAGGTGAGGGGAGGCTACCTGGAATGTGACGAGCATGCGCCGGTGCTGGAGCTTGACCAGCTGGTCAGGCTCGACAACGGCGTGCCGTTCGAGTGGGGCAGCGTCTGGTTGCCCGCAAACAGGTGCGTCATCAGCAACGAGACACACCGCGCCTAGCGCGGACGCCTGCCAAGGGCGGCGGGCCGGGCGAAACACACGTCCCGCAATGGGGGAGGCTGTATGAGCTGGTACGAGGAATCGGTTGTCTATCAGGTCTATCCGCTGGGGCTCACGGGTGCGCCCTACCAGAATGACAGGACGAGCGAGCCCGTGCACAGGCTGCGCAAGCTCGTGGACGACGGCTGGGTGGAGCACATGCACAGGCTCGGCGCAACGTGCCTGCTGCTGAACCCCGTGTTCGAGAGCGAGGCGCACGGCTACGACACCATCGACTACACGCAGGTGGACCGTCGCCTTGGCACAAACGACGACCTGCGCTACGTGGTGTACGCGTGCCACGAGGCGGGCATCAAGGTGCTTTTGGACGGCGTCTTCAACCACGTGGGCCGCAGCTTCTGGGCGTTCGAGGACGTCCGCAAGAACCACCAGGCAAGCCCGTACGCCGGCTGGTTCAACATCGACTGGGGTTCCAACGACGAGTGGGACGACGGCTTCAACTACGAGTGCTGGGAGGGCGTCCGGCACCTCGTGAAGCTCAACCACAACAACTTCGAGCTGAACGACTACCTCGCGAAGGTCATCCGCGACTGGGAGACGGAGTTCGATGTCGACGGGCTGCGCCTTGACGTCGCATACTGCCTGGACCGGGGCTTCCTCGGCTACCTGCGCCGCATCGCGAACGAGCTTTCGCAGAAGCGTTCTTCTCGCCTGGGCGAGAAGGGCGGGAAGTTCCTGCTTTTGGGCGAGACCATGTTCGGCGACTACAACCAGTGGATGGGCGACGACCTCTGCGACTCCGTCACGAACTACGAGGCGTACAAGGGCTTGTGGTCGTCCGCGAACTCTGCAAACATGCACGAGATCGCGTACTCGCTCGAGCGTCAGAGCGGCTCGCACCCGTGGGACCTGTATACCGGCCGGCACCTGCTCAACTTCCTCGACAACCACGACGTGCCGCGCATCGCGACGAAGCTGGACGACAAGCGTCAGCTGCGGCCGCTGTATGGTCTGCTCTTTGGCATGGCGGGCGTCCCGAACGTGTACTACGGAAGCGAGTGGGGGATCGAGGGCGAGCAGCTCCCGGGCGATCACGAGCTCAGGCCTGCGCTCGATGCGCCGGGGTGGAACGACCTAACGGATTGGGTCTCTGCCCTCGCAGAGTGCCGCAAGCCCGGTCACCCCGGCGCGGAGGCGCTGGCGTGGGGCGACTATTCGCAGGTTGCGGTACAGCCCAAACAGCTGCTGTTCCAGCGCCAGAGCGAGCACGAGCGTCTGTTCGTGGCCATAAACATCGCGGCGGAGCCCTACACGTTCCACTTCGACGCTGGCTGTGGCAGGGCGCAGGACGTGATAGACGGCTCGGACCACGACTTTGGCGGTGGCAGCGAGGTCGAGCCCTTCTCGGCGCATTTCTGGCTCTGCGAGAGGTAACGGGCGGCCTTGTGCCCAGATCGATCAAACGCCATCGGGGCGCCCGGCTCACAACTGCCCGGCGCCCCGATTTCGTCCCCGATTTCGTTGTAGATGCTTTCCCGCTAGGCTTTCCCGCTAGCCCAGGAGCCGCTGCTCCCACTCCGCTTCGCGAAAGCCTACGAGCACGAGGTCTGCCCCCACCAGAAGTGGGCGTTTCACGAGCATGCCGTCCGTGGAAAGCAGCTGGTAGCACTCCTCGTCGGACATGCCTGGCAGCCTGTCCTTCAGTCCCATCTGACGGTAGAGCATGCCGGACGTGTTGAACAGCCTCCTGATGGGAAGCCCGCTGCGCGCGTGCCAGGTGGCAAGCTCCTCGGACGTGGGGTTCTGTAGCGTGATGTCGCGGTACTCGTAGGGTATGCCGTGCTCGTCCAGCCACTTGATGGCCTTCTTGCACGTCGAGCACTTGGGATAGCACAGTGCCGTGATCATGCCTGCGGACATGGCTCCTCCTGTCTGCCGTAGCCTTTCGCGCCGCCCGTGGGCGGCCATGCCATGTGGCATTCATTCTATCTATAATCCGTCGCATGAAAAAAGGGCCGCCCCTTGAGGGACGGCCCCGAAGCATGTCCTTGCCTTAGCCGACGGGCTCTTACTGAATCTGGGAGACCATCGCCATGTTGGTGGACGTGATGTAGTCGCCCTGAGAGGGTGACGTCTGCGGGTCACCGGCGGTGACGACCACCAGGTCGCCGGTATCGACGACGCCGTTCTCCTTCGCGACGGTCAGCGCGTTGTAGCACGTCGCGGACAGAGAGCCCTGCTCGGTGGTCTTGTACGCGTCGACGCCCCACTGGAAGCACGTCTTGCGGATGGCGTGGTTCGAGGGCGACATCGCGACGATGGGGATGCGGGGACGGAAGTTGGAGATCAGGCGAGAAGTGCGGCCACTGTGGGTCGGGCAGATGATGCACTTCGCGTTCACGCGCTCCGCGACCTCCGCGGCCGCGAGACCGATGGCGGAGTTGACGTTGCGCATGCCGCCACGGTCGTGGTACTCGCGACGCTCGGGGAGGTACTTCTCGGTCTCCCTGCAGATGGAGGCCATCATCTTGACGGCCTCGACGGGATACTTGCCCGCCGCGGTCTCACCGGAGAGCATGACGCAGTCGGTGCCGTCGTAGATGGCGTTCGCGACGTCGTTTACCTCGGCGCGGGTCGGGCGCGGGTTGCGGATCATGGAGTCGAGCATCTGGGTGGCCGTGATGACCGGCTTGTAGCTCTGGGCGCACTTCTTGATGATGATCTTCTGGATGTGCGGGACCTCCTGCGCGGGAATCTCGACGCCCAGGTCACCACGGGCAACCATGCAGCCGTCGGAGGCGGCAAGAATCTCGTCGAAGTTCTTCACGCCCAGGGCGCTCTCGATCTTGGGGAAGATGTACACGTTGCGAAGGCCATTGTCCGCGCAGAGCTTGCGGATCTCGTCGACCGCCTGGGCGTTGCGGATGAAGGACGCGGCGATGGCGTCGATTCCAAGCTCGCAGCCAAACATGATGTCAGCGATGTCCTGCTCGGTGACGGACGGCAGGCCAATCTCGACGTTCGGGACGTTGACGCCCTTCTTCTCGCCGATCTCGCCACCGTTCGTGACGACGCAGTGCATGTCGTTGCCCTCGACGTGGTCGACCTCGAGGCCCACGAGGCCGTCGTCGATCAGGATGATCGATCCCTTCTCGACCTCCTTGGGGAGGTTGAGGTAGTCAAGGGAGATGTGTCCGGCGTTGCCGTGCCAGTCCTCGGTGGTGGGCTGAGCGGTGACGACAATCTTGTCGCCGGTGTTGACGGTGACCTTCTGGCCACCCTCGAGAAGACCCGTGCGAACCTCGGGGCCCTTCGTGTCTAGCATGATCGCGACGGGAATGCCAAGCTCCTCGGAGATGCTGCGGACACGCTCGATGTTCTGGCGGTGGTACGCGTGGGATCCGTGGCTAAAGTTGAAGCGGGCCACGTTCATGCCGTTCTTGATGAGCTCGCGCAGAACCTCATCGCTCTCGGTCGCGGGTCCCATCGTGCAGACGATCTTGGTCCTCTTGGTAGACATGCTGTTCCTTTCTGCCATAGAAAAAGGCGAGCCACAGTGTGCGGCTCGCCTGGAAACGCTTTCAAACCGCTTGCGCCCTATTGTAAACCGCTGACGGCAGACTTAGTTGGCGATGTTCAAGGAAATGGTAATGACCGCGATTCCTAGTCATCTAGCAGACGACGCTGCGCTCGCTGAACTCCTCGCCCTTCGCGTAGCGCTCTGCGTTGTCCAGCGTGACCTGGGCAATCTGCTGCAGCGCCTCGTAGGTGAAGAACGCCTGGTGCGAGGTGAGGACGACGTTGGGGAAGGAGCAGAGGCGGGCGGTGATGGAGTGGCCGAGGATTTGGTCCTCGCGGTTCTGGTACACGTTCGCGTTCTCGCCCTCGTACACGTCGAGGCCGGCAGCGCCGATCTTGCCAGAGCGGATGCCGCGGATGAGCGCCTCAATGTCGACGAGACCGCCGCGTGCGGTGTTGATGAGGATGACGCCGTCCTTCATCTTGGCGATGGTGTCGTCGTTCACGAGGTGATAGCTCTCCTCGTTCAGGAAGGCGTGAAGGCTGATGAGGTCGGCCTGCTCGTAGATGGTGTCGTAGTCGACGTACTTGTCAATCACGCCGTCGTCAACGAGCTTCTGGTTGGGATAGAGGTCCGCGCCCAGGACGGTCATGCCGAAGCCCTTGCAGATGCGGGCGAGCGCGGCGCCGATGCGGCCGGTGCCAATGATGCCGGCGGTCTTGCCGTGCAGCGTGTGGCCGACGAGGCCGTCGAGCGAGAAGTCGTTCTCGCGGACGCGGATGTACGCCTTGTGGATGTGGCGGTCGGCGCAGAGGGCGAGGGCGATGGCGTGCTCGGCGATGGCCTCGGGGGAGTAGGCGGGGACGCGGGTGACCTTCATGCCGATGGACTTCGCGAAGTCGACGTTTACGGCGTCAAATCCGGCGCAGCGCATGAGGACGAGGCCGACACCGAGGCCGCGGAGAATCTCTAGGGTCATTGCGGAGACATCGGCGTTAACGAAGGCGCAGACGGCGTCATAGCCCTTGGCGAGTGCGGCGGTCGTGGGCGTGAGGTTCACCTCGGTGAAGTCGACCTGAACGTCAGGATAGTTGGGGAGTTCCGCCGAGAAAGACTTCTTATCGTAGCCACGCGTGCCAAAGAAAAGAACCTTCATGCCTGATCCTTTCGTCGTGGCGGCGCAATGCCGCCTTGCCTAGGCTGTGCTTGCCAGCCGCTAGCCTATCGATACACCAAATTATAGCGACGACACGACCCGTTGGCGCTTGCCAGGGCAAGTATGTGGTGGTCAGCGCCGATTTGTCTACGTTCGTGCGGTCAACCGTCGTATGGACCAGTCCATGGCGCGGGGGGCCAGCCCCTCTTCGGAAAGCCCGTCGCACACGGCCAAAACCGTTCTCCAAACGACACTGCGGCCGTGCTAGCCGGGGCGCCATCTGTGCCTTCTGGAGAATCCTCCTAAGGTAGTTGACGAAGACACGGGTACCATAACGAGAGCAACGATTGTCACTCTTGAGAGGACGTGCAAATGGACAAGGAGACGTTGGCATACACTGCGTCCAAGGTGGATGAGATACTCGCTGCTCCGTCTGCTTCGGAGGACACGAAGTCATTCGCCCGGGCTTGGAAGAGCGCCGTCACGAACGGCGATGATGTGGACAAGGCCACCGATACCTTCCTGGATGCCATCAGCGAGCACCGGACCACCATCGACGACCTCATTGCGTTCGCAGGCTCCGATGTGGGGAAACAGGTATTCGGCGAGGAAGGGGCGAACGCGATGGTCGCCCACTCCAAGAAGCGCAAGGAGGCGGGCGCAATGTTTTGCGACTGCGCGGCCTGCAGGCCTTGCCATGAGCTGCTCCACAAGTTCGGGCGCGAGAAGGCAGACGTATACCTGTGACGTTCTGCGGCGTCGGGCGTAACGGCTGGGCGAGATACGGAAACGGCAACATCGCCATGTCTCTCGGCAGCATGGGGCGGGTTTCGAAGCCCGCCCTTTGTTTCTGGGGAGTTTCTGTCCAAGGCCACACAAGCCAAGCGCTTCTCGCCCGCGCGATGACCCTTGGGTAGAATGGGTGACGTCATGTTGGGCGTCCGGCATGGCAACCTTGGTGAGCCCTTGCCCCTCCTGGGGAATTATGATCGGGCATCAATCTGCCGGACGAATGATCCAGGAGGGAAAATTGAAGGAATACCTGCAAGACTCCTCGGCAGTCCTCGAGGCCGTCGGCTCCGACGGCGAGCGCGGGCTGACTGCGGGGGAGGCTGCCGCGCGCCTCGAGCGTGACGGCTTGAACAAGCTCAAGGAGGCCGAGAAGGACCCGCTGTGGAAGCGGTTCCTCGCGCAGATGGCCGACCCCATGATCATCATGCTGATCGTGGCCGCGGTCATCTCGGCGCTCACCGGCATCGCCCAGGGCGAGGCCGACTTTGCGGACGTGATCATCATCTGCTTCGTCGTGGTGGTGAACGCCGTGCTCGGCGTGGTCCAGGAGTCCAAGGCCGAGGAGGCCCTGGCCGCCCTGCAGGAGATGTCCGCCGCGCAGAGCAAGGCGGTCCGCGACGGCAGGATCGTGGCGGTGCCCTCCTCCGAGCTCGTCGTGGGCGACGTGGTGGTGCTCGAGGCGGGCGACTCCGTCCCGGCGGACTGCCGCATCCTCGAGAGCGCCTCGATGAAGATCGAGGAGGCCGCCCTCACGGGCGAGTCCGTGCCCGCGAACAAGGTCGCCGGGACGCTCGACGCCCCCGAGAGCGGGGACGTCCCGCTCGGCGACCGCAAGAACATGTGCTACATGGGTTCGACCGTGGTGTACGGCCGCGGGCGGGCCGTCGTGGTCGCCACCGGCATGGGCACGGAGATGGGCAAGATCGCCGACGCGCTGTCCCGCGCGACCGACGAGGAGACCCCTCTCCAGAAGAAGCTCGACGAGCTCTCGAAGGTCCTCTCGATCATCTGCATCGTGATCTGCGCCCTCGTGTTCGGCGTCACGTGGCTTAAGCACGGCATGGGCTTCTTCAACAACATGCCCCTGGTGCTGAACACCTTCATGGTCGCGGTGTCGCTCGCCGTCGCCGCCATCCCCGAGGGCCTCGCGGCCGTCGTGACCATAGTGCTGTCCATCGGCGTAACGAAGATGAGCCAGCACAACGCGATCATCCGCAAGCTCTCGGCCGTCGAGACCCTCGGATGCACGCAGGTCATCTGCTCCGACAAGACGGGCACCCTCACGCAGAACAAGATGACGGTCGTACGCCACTTCACCGAGGACCAGGACAGGCTCGTGCGCTGCATGGCGCTCTGCTCCGACGCGAAGTGGGACGAGCAGAGGGACGAGGCCGTGGGCGAGCCGACGGAGGCCGCGCTCGTGGCCGACGCCGCGAAGCTCGGCTTCACCTCGGGCGACCTCGACGCGGCGAACCCCCGTGTTGGCGAGGCCCCGTTCGACTCCGGCCGCAAGATGATGTCCGTCGTGAACCTCGCGCCGGACGGCAACTACGTCCAGCACACCAAGGGCGGCCCGGACGTCGTGCTCGCCCGCTGCACCATGGTCCGCACGGCCGAGGGCGACGTGCCCCTCACCGACGAGCGCCGCGCGCGCATCATGGAGGCCAACAAGGCCATGGCGGACGACGCCCTCCGCGTGATGGCGGCAGCCCGCGTCAACTACGGCAAGGAGGAGCCGAAGTCCTTCTCGCCCGAGGCGCTCGAGCACGACATGACCTTCCTCGGGCTCTGTGGCATGATCGACCCGGTCCGCCCCGAGGTCGGGCAGGCCGTGGCCGAGGCCCATGCCGCCGGCATGAACGTCGTGATGATCACCGGCGACCACATCGACACCGCCGTCGCCATCGCGAAGGAGCTCGGCATCGTCGCCGACCGCTCCCAGGCAATCACCGGCGCAGAGCTCGACCGCATGAGCGACGAGGAGTTCTCGAGGAACATCTCCAACTACGGCGTGTACGCCCGCGTCCAGCCGGAGCACAAGACCCGCATCGTCGACACGTGGAAGAGGCTCGGCAGGGTCGTCGCCATGACCGGCGACGGCGTGAACGACGCCCCGTCCATCAAGCGCGCCGACATAGGCATCGGCATGGGCATCACGGGCACCGACGTCACGAAGAACGTCGCCGACATGGTGCTCGCGGACGACAACTTCGCCACGATCATCAACGCCTGCGAGGAGGGGCGTCGCATCTACGACAACATCAGGAAGTCGATCGCCTTCCTGCTCTCCTCCAACCTCGCCGAGGTCATCTCCGTCTTCGTCGCGTCCCTCATAGGCTTCACCATCCTCGAGCCCACGCACCTGCTGTGGCTGAACCTCATCACCGACTGCTTCCCCGCCCTCGCGATGGCGATGGAGGAGGCCGAGCCCGACATCATGGAGCGCGAGCCCCGCAGCTCCACCGACGGCATCTTCGCCGGCGGCATGGGCCTCGACTGCCTCGTCCAGGGTGCGATGATCGGCGCGCTCACGCTCGCCTCGTACTTCGTCGGCCTGCGCTTCGAGGGCGTGCCCCTCGCCGACGTGCTCTCCGGGGCCGACAAGGGCCTCGACGGCATGACCATGGCGTTCCTCACGCTCTCCATGGTCGAGATGTTCCACTCGTTCAACATGCGCAGCCGCCGCAAGTCGGTCTTCTCGCTTCCCACGCAGAACAAGTGGCTCTGGGGCGCCTTCGCGCTCTCCCTCGTCCTGACGTTCGTGGTCATCGAGACCCCGCTCGCCCGGGCGTTCGACTTCGCCGAGATCAGCGCCGCGGAGTACGGCATCGCGATGGCCCTCGCGTTCCTGATCATCCCGCTCGTGGAGGCCTACAAGGCCATCATGCGCACCGTCGAGAAGAACAAGGCGTAACGGTACATGGCAAAGCGCGCTCACAAGTCCAGCAGAGCTGACAAGCGCAGAGCGGTCGCCGGTGGGGCCCACGAGGCCCTGCCGGCGCTCTCTTCTTTGTCCGAGCTGCCGGCATACACGGAACTCACCGCAAGCGACCGCCAGCGGTCGGCTTTCGAGCGGGAGGTGGAACGGACCATCAACGCGGGCGAGGCCAGGCGAGAAGAGCTCGACCTCGGCTGCGTCGCTCGCCTCGACCGCGGCTTTCCCGCGGTCATCACCCCACGAGGCGTCTACCGCACCGAGTTTGCGGCGTCGCTCACCAAGGGGGACGACAACTCACGCGCCGCGGTGGGCGACTGGGTCTGCGCCCGGCGTCCCGAGGGGCATGACATGGGAATCCTCTGCAAGATTCTTCCGCGCGAGAGTGACATCGCAAGGTGGAAGGGGGGTTCGCGCGGCGAGAGGCAGACGCTTGCGGCAAACGTCGACACGGTGCTCGTGACCCAAGCCCTTGGTCCCAACCCCATTTCTGTCGATAGGGTCGTCCGGTCCGCGGTCATTGCGCGCGATTGCGGTGCCGACATCGCCGTGGTCCTCACGAAGGCGGACCGCGCCGGCGCATCGATGCTACAGACGGACGTCGCGCTCATCCAAGAGGTGCTTGGGCAGGACGTTCGCATCGTCGCGACCTCAGCTGGCGCCTCGGGGCGAAGGACGGTGGCGGGCCTCAGGGACGCGGCCGATCGCTGCGGTTCGGGATGGGGCGAGGATGATGTCCGAGGTCTCGTTCCCGCGGGGACGGTGGCAATCGTCCTGGGCGAGTCGGGCGCAGGCAAGTCGACGCTGTTGAACGCGCTGTTGGGTCGCGAGGCGCTCGAGACCGGCGCGGTCCGTGCGTCTGACGATATGGGGCGCCACACCACCGTCGCAAGGCGCATGGTCTCCCTTCCCGGCGCTGGCGTGATCGTCGACGAGCCCGGTCTTCGGAGCCTTCCGCTCGTGGGTCACGAGCGCGGCCTTGCGAAGGTGTTTCCAGAGATCGCCGAGGCTGCACGGTCCTGCCGGTTCCGGGACTGCACGCACACCCACGAGCCTGGATGCGGGGTGAGGTCTGCGTTCGCCGAGGGGAAGTTCTCAAAAGAACGACTCGATGCATACGTTTCGCTCGCCTCCGAGATGCGTGCCAGCGCAAAGACGCTCGATCCGGACGTAGTGTTGTAACCGAGGGCGACATAGCCGTTTTACACCATGGCCTAGCTGCGATTTTCCAAGTGCAGCTAGGCTGAATTTATGCGCAAGGAAACTGATAGGCCACTTTTAAGACTCGCCGTCACATGGTTGCCGGTGGCGCAGACTCTTGTCTACAAGACGTGCCCAAGCGTGACAGGGATGGGGGTTCGGCCATGTCTCTCAGATTCAGGCTTGTATTCGCCAGTGCCTGCGCAGTCCTCGTTCTTCTCGCCTTCACTGCCTATGGCAACCACGTGCGCGCCCAGGCCGAGCAGGTCAGGAACGCGGCGATTGCCCGCTATGGCGGCGAGGTCGTGAGCCTTGTGGTTTCGAACTCGGCCCTCGAGCCAGGGCAAGTGCTGGGCGAGAAGGACGTGTCCGTGCGGGACTGGGTGGCGGACCTTGCGCCCCAGGGGGCGCTCACGAGCTTGGATGACGTTATTGGTCGTGAGGTTACCGTGCCCGTGAGCAAGAACGCCCCCATCACGAAGCTCACGTTCAGGGACTCTTCGGAGCTTGCGGACATCCCGTCGGGCCATGTGGCCATGAGCGTGCCCGTCAACGACAAGCTTGGCGTGACGAAAGGCGTTCCGCAGGGAACGAGGCTGCTTGCATACGAGGTCACGGACGAGGGGTCGAAACTGCTGAGCGAGGATGTGACGGTGTTGTCGGCACCAAGTTCCACGAGCTCGATGGGTGTGACGGTGCAGATTTCCCTTGCCGTGCCGGCAGACGACGTCTCGTCGCTTTTGGACGCAAGCGGGAGGGGAGATTTGAGGCTCGTGATGCCTGCCGACGACGTTAAGCAACCCGAGGAGGTTGCGGTGGCGCCAGAGCCTAAGGCTGATAAGACCGAGGAGGGCTCCGGGGGCGTTGTCGAGGGAAGTCCCCGAAGCCTGGCCGATGAATCGAGGTAGGGAGGCGCTGAGGATGGCGGACAGATGGCTGGGATGGACTTCGGAGGGGAGCCGGACCGACATTCGAAGGGCCTTGGCGTCACTTCGCCCGAAGGCGACGCTTGCGTTCGCATCGAGCGCTGGGGACCTCCGGGAACGTGTGATGGACTCGGTTGGAACGCCGTGGGGAGTAATCGTCGGACTGAGCGAATCAGGCGTTTCGGACATGAACCTTGCGGCTGCCGTGGCGCATGACGGCATGGCGGGAAGCGTGGTTCTCGTCACGCGCAACGCCTCTGGCTCGCTTCGCTCGAGGGCGGCACAGGCCGGCATCGATACCGTAATCGATATGGGGGAGGTCGATGCCGCGGTCGCGGTGGCTCGCAGCAAGGGGAGCGCGGGGGGCGCTCGGACAGATGATGCCGCCGCTTCCGCGGCGGAAGGGACCAAGCCGCCGCGCGATTCAGATGGCGTTCCGTTCGCCCTGGACGAGCCCGATGGCCTTTCCTGGAGCGAGAGAGACATGGCGCCCGCCGGCTCTGCAGAGGGGGGTCGTGGGTCGATGTTCGTGTTCGTCTCTGGCAGGGGTGGCGTGGGCAAGACCACCATCGCGTCGGAGTGCGCCGTCGTGGCGAGCTCGTGGGGTATGAGCGTGGCCGTGGTCGACCTCGATCTCTCCTGCGGAAACGTGTACGCGGGATTTGGCGTGGGGACTCCCGTCGACCTTGCGAAGCTTGGGACCAATGGGGTTCCGTCGATCGAGACCATGGGCAGGAGCTGCGTTCGTCTTGCGAACGACTTGTGCCTCTGGGGCCCCTGCGAGAGGCCGGAAATGGCAGAGCGGGTCATGCCGCACGTCGGGCGGCTGCTCGAGTACCTGGTGCAGAGGTATCAGCTTGTCCTTGTTGATACCTCGACGACGTTTACCGATGCGGTTGCCGAGGCCGTACAGAAGGCGGACCGCGTGTTCGTGGTTCACGACGGCGCACCTGGATCCATTGGCTCCGCGGGAAGGACTAGTTTGCTTGTGGTACGTCTCGGCGTTGCGAGGACTCGAATGGTGCGCGTGGAGAACGTCGCCAACCCAAGGGCGAAGTCCACCCCCGTGCCCGGCATCAGCCAGAGGGGGCTGGAAGGAGCCCCGTTCTTCCAGGTAATCGATGGTGGGCCTGAAGTGCAGGAGGTTGCGGCTGCGGGAGGGATACGGGAACTCGTGAAGGAGGGTGGTCCGATGGTGCAAAGCGTCAAGGTCATGCTCGCGAGGACGCTTGCCGAGCTTGGCGCCCTGCCGCCTGACGAGGACGCACGGCTTGCTGCCAACGTCGAGGCCAAACGGCCCAAGTTCAAGTTCTTCTCGCGAAGGGCGGAGGTGGTCTGATGTCTGTTCTGGAAAGGGTGAAGACGCACGAGGCTGCTGCACTCGGCGTTGTCGGCGAGGAGGCGACAAATAGGTCGGATTATCGGAGGCTTCGGGAGGACCTGCGTCACGAGCTGGTGGGGAGGCTTGGTCTCTCGGCGATTGCCTCCATGCTTCAGTCCGTGAAGGCAAGCGAGGTCAGGGAGGAACTCGCGGTCACCTGTCAGGCGATCTTGAACGAAGCGCACTTCTCGTCGCTTCTGCAGAGCGAGCAGGACCAAGTGACGAGGGAGGTGCTAGACGACATCTGTGGCCTGGGCCCCATACAGAGCCTCCTGGACGACGACGGAGTGAGCGAGATCATGATAAACGGGACGGGCGCCCTGTTCTTCGAGCGAGGCGGGCGCATCCACTCCGCGGAGTCGGTGTTCGAGTCCAAGGAGCAAATCATGATGGTGATCGACAGGATCCTCGCCCCCTTGGGGCGCCGACTCGATAGGACGAACCCGCTTGTCGACGCTCGCCTCGCAAACGGCGACCGTGTGAACGCAGTGTCAGACACCATTGCCATAAACGGCCCAGCGGTCACCATTCGAAAGTTCTCCGACCGCATCACGACGCTCGACAGGCTGGTCGAGCTTGGATCGATTCCGAGGTGGTATGCGACGCTCCTTTCCTGGGCGGTGCACGCGAGGCAGGATATCGCCGTCGCGGGAGGGACCGGTTCGGGAAAGACGACCCTGCTGAACGCTCTGAGCACTCAGATTGGTC
Source organism: Parafannyhessea umbonata (assembly GCF_900105025.1). Lineage (GTDB taxonomy): Bacteria > Actinomycetota > Coriobacteriia > Coriobacteriales > Atopobiaceae > Parafannyhessea > Parafannyhessea umbonata. The sequence goes on from NZ_LT629759.1 coordinate 378,559, forward strand.
TGCAGGAGCGCATCGTGACCATCGAGGACTCTGCCGAGCTCAAGTTTGACTCTCATCCCGACGTGGTGCGACTGGAGGCACGGTCGGCCTCCATCGAGGGAACCGGCGAGGTAACCATTCGCGACCTCGTGAAAAACGCGTTGCGCATGCGGCCTGACCGGATTGTCGTGGGAGAGTGCCGTGGCGAGGAGACGATTGACATGTTGCAGGCCATGAATACTGGGCACGACGGATCGCTTACCACGCTGCATGCGGGGTCGGCGCAGGAGGCGATACTGAGGCTCGTGCTTATGGCCAGGTTTGGCATGGACCTTCCGACCGACATCATCGAGGAGCAGATCGCGTCGGCTCTAGACCTGCTCGTGATGTCCGCGCGATTCCCGGACGGCATCCGTCGGATTACGTCGCTGAGCGAGGTGTCCAGGGGAAATTCCGGGGGAGTGATGCTTCGAGAGTGCGTCCGCTACGACCAGGCGAGAGGGACGTGGGAACTCGTCTCGGAGCCCAGTTTCATAGGAGAGGCCATTCGGATTGGCGCGCTTAGGACTGAGGAGGTGGAGAGATGGAGACGATGTATGCCATCCTTGGCAGCCTGACGACGTTTCTCGCAGTACTTGTGCTCCATGGGGGACGGCTGGGGACGAGTCCTAAGAGCTTGCTACGCCGGAAGGTGATGAGGTATGCGAGGGCCCTCCTTGGCGCTCTTGGGACTTCTCGCGTGGTCAATGCACTAGACTCCACGGACTCTTGGCACGCTCTTGGCGAGGAAATCGTCTTGTCCGCACGGGGTGGTCAAGGAGCCTCGGGCTCGTGGACCCTTCCGGAGGGCCTGGTAAGGACTTCGGGGCAGGGGGTGGCTGCCGTAATCGTCGGTGATGCATTGCTCGCCCTCGTTCTCTGTCTTGTTGCCTTATCTCCCATCGGCGTACCCATAGCAATGGCGGTGGCGCTCGCCGGCGTACCGATATGGCATCAGGCACAGCTTCGCCGCATCGAACGTGAACTGACCCAGGAGATGCCAGGCGTGTTCCGAACCCTTGCCATGGCCATTGGCTCTGGCGAGACGCTGGCCCAGGCGATCGAATATCTTGGGGCGCATGAGGGAGGGCATGCCGCGAAGCCCTTTGCAAGGGCCTCGCTTCGAATGAGGTGCGGGGAGTCTGCAGAGGAGGCGCTTGTGGAACTGTCAAGGGAGCTTGAGGCGCCGGGAGTCGGCTTGCTCACGACCGCTCTTCTCATCTCGCAAAGGACGGGAAGCCCCCTCAAGTCGCTTTTTGGGCATGCGGCGAAGATGGTGGAGAGGCAAGGCGAGTTCGAGAGGATGCTTGAGGTCAAGACGGCGCAGGTGAGACTCTCCGTCAGGATCGTCTGCGGGCTTCCGGTAATCATGATCGCCGCCCTCTCGATCCTATCCCCGGACTTCCGGGCGGGACTCGCGACGCTTCCCGGGATGGTGAGTGTAATGACTGCGGTCGTGATGGACGCCTTCGCGCTAATCATCATCAGGCGACTCATGAGGGGAGTCGTGTGATGGACTTGGCGTACGTGGGTGGGTGCCTGTCGGCGTCGACGGCTGCGTTCGCGATGACGTTCGGACTATTGGGGAATCGCTCTTCTCACGAACTCGACCACGCGGGCGGGTTGGGAGAACGCCTCCAGTCCATCGTAAGCCGCATGGGTTCGTTGCCTGCCTTCAGGGAGCTGGATCGCAGGGGCAGAGAAAGCGAGGCTAGGCGGGCATGCCTCCGCTCGCTCCCGACGTTTCTGGACGTGGTGACCTTGGGGCTTTCGTCTGGGCTCTCGTTCGATGCGGCGCTCTCCCTTTACTGCGAACGCTATGAGGACGACCTTTCCTCGACATTTGGAGAAGCGCTGCTCTCGTGGCAAATCGGTGCGGAGAGTCGCTCGTCCGCGCTCGATAGGCTTGCGGAAGAGTTGGATGTGGGTGCACTGAAGAGCTTCTCGTCCACAGTGTCCCAAGCCCTCGAGTTTGGGTCGCCCCTTGCATCTGCCCTCGAGTCCCAGGCGCAGGCAATAAGGGAAGAGCAGAGGTCTCAATTGGAAGAGGAGATTGAGAAGGTTCCAGTGAAGATGCTCATCCCCTTGGGCACCTTGATCGTGCCGGCGATGCTTTTGTCAATCCTAGGGCCGCTTATCGGCTCGAGCCTCGCAATGACATGAAGGTCATGTAGTCATACGAAAGGGCGCTTGTCCGGATGGGAGGGGCGGCACATCAGTCGTATCTATCGAAATCAGAGGAAGGCAGTGAGATGGAGCAGTTGAGGATGGGGATGGAAGACGTAGCCTGGGGCGTTTGGGAGACCTTACGTGACGAAGACGGACAGGGGACAACGGAGTACGCCATTCTCGTTGGAGTCCTGGTAGTAATTGCAATTCTCTCGATCATCACCTTCAAGGGAAAGGTTCAACAGCTCTGGGACGCGATATCGAGTGGAATAGGGGCTCTTTAGGCTATGGCTGTCAGGGGAAGGGGCTCTAGACTCGTCCCCCTGGCCCTATTAGTGCTCTTGGTCAGCTGCTGGGCGACGGCAGCACATTGCCGTCGCCAGGTGGAAGACAACGCGGGTCGAGAAGTGATTGCTGAGACGGGCGCGCATGGGCGAGGGAGCAAATCCGTCTTTGAGGAAAACTCTGGCAAGAGAGTGAGCTTGAAGAAGGGCGACAGAGATGGTGACGACTCACCGTCGCACGTCTCACAGCCTTCTTCCTCGCCTTCAACGGAAGATGGCGTGAGGGACTATACGTCGAAAGCCAGCATGCAAGATACGGCCGCACAGCTCTTGGAGGAGTACGCACGGGCGGGGAAGTGTGTGCTTGTGCGTGCGGGCTACCTCGACCTGCTTGGGAACAACTGGTCCTGCACGGTTGTCGGAGACGGATGGGTGGACACGGTCGTCGTGAGAGGAGCCGAAGATTCGAGAAAGTCGGAGGTCAAGGTTGTACGGATGGATGCGAAGGAATGGGAGGAGGGAGTCCCCAGGTGAGCCATATGGAGGCCAAGGATGATGAAAGCCACCTTGTTCAAACCACTTGCGGCGTCTTGTTTGACACGAAAGGACAGTCAACCGTCGAGTACGCGCTGGTACTGTTTGCCTTCCTTGCAATCATCGTTGTGCTTTCACGGGTTGTCAGCTATGCAGGTGACGGACGATTGTATACGACGATCATCGGGTCAGGGTCGCACTCGTTGGAGGGCGACGTTCTCTCAATCTTTCAGGACGTTCTTCTTTACTGAGCTTGCGGACTCAACGTCTGGTCAGGCGACGATTGAGGCGGCCGTCCTCTTGCCCACCCTCATGCTCGTGATCGCGCTGCTTGTCCAACCGGTCTGCATCATCTACACGCGTTCAGCCATGAGGTCTGCTGCTGCCGAAGCGGCAAGGGCGATTGCGACCGACTATGACGGAGACCTGTCGGACTGCAGGTCGTATGTGCTAAGGCGTCTTGAGGCTGTTCCCGATGCCCCTCTCTTTCACTCTGGTGGCGCGTCAGACTGGTCGATTTCGCTCAGTAGGGGCGGAAGGAGCGTGAACGTCGAAGTCGTCGGGCATGTTCGCCCGCTTCCTCTTCTTGGGGTTGCATTGGCTGCGTTCTCCGAGAGCGACGGTAAAGGGATAGTCCTGAGGGAGTCCCTAAGGGAAGAGGTGCAGCCGAGTTGGATAAGGGGGACCTATGGAGACTGGCAGCGGTTGTGGGCGTAGGGGGACCGATCGTAGGGCCTACGTCCTAGATGCATTCATCGATGGTGAGGGCGGTTACACCACCGTGGCCGTTGCCGTCGCACTCCTCATGAGCATCGCTCTCACGTTTGGTGTGGCCGCTGCTCAGTGGAGTCATGCCAGGGCGGCTGATGTGCAGGAGGTGGCAGATGCGGCTGCAATGTCTGGGGAAAACTGCGTTGCGGCCTTCTCGACTGTCGCCCAGGTGTTGGATGCCTGCGTCTTAAGCATGGGTCTCCTTGGAACGATCGTGTATGGCGCGGGAATGATCGTGGCGGCGATTCCGGTTCTCCAGCAGGGAGCGCCGAAGATTCTCGAGGTAGGTAGGAAGATTCTTGAGTGTCGGAAGAATTTTGCCAAGTCGGCTTCACAAGGCCTCGAGCGGCTTGAGAAGGCGCTTCCCGCTCTCATTGTGGCAAATTCGGCATCGACGGTATCGGCAAATTCGTCTGGAGGCCTGAGCTATGCCGGGCTCGCAGTTCCGTACCCACAGGAGTCGAAGTCTGACTTCAGCCATCTACTAGACGAGGTCGACGGAAAGGAGATGGAAAAGGCTGCCGAGGACCTCAGGGAGGCATCGGCCAGAAAGAAGGAGGCGATTGACAGGGCTAATGCCGCGAAAGAGAAGGGCTGGCATGCGGACAACGTCGGTACGTGCATGAGGGAACGGGCGCAATCCCTTGCGAAACTAACGGAAGGGCAGAACCCGATGTATCCAAGCCCGAGCGCCTGGAAGTTCGACTTTGCGCGCAGAAGGGCTGTCAACTATTACGTCGCTCGGGCAACGTCCAACGTGATTGACGCGGGCTCTGCCGACGAACTCCAGCGCTCATGTGCGCGTGGGGTTTTCTACCGGTATGCAGCCAAGGAGCTCTCGAATGCGCGGTGCGAGGAGGGCGAAGTCGTTGATATTCAGTTGCCCGAGCTGCCCCATACGACTCGGATGGTGATGGAGACCGAGCTCTATTCGACGGCCATCTGGCCCTGCACGAGCGAGGAGACGGGAACGACGCTGCATTGCTCGCTTGAATGCCCCGGTGCAACCGGACCGTTTGCTGGCAACGCATCGCTTGCGGACATAGATTCAGGCTCGGTTGCTTATTGCGAGACGTGCGGTATGAATGCGGTGGCCATGGGAAACGTCGCGGATGCGTCAACGAATATCAATAACGGCTTCGAACACTACTGGAGGATTGTGGTAGAGGCGTCAAAAGACTACCAGCAGGCGAAGGAAGACGAGAAGAAGGCGGAGGAGGACATGAAGAAGGCGGCGGAGAAAAGCGGGTCTGCGTTCGAGAGGGCGATGAGCATGCTCGCGGTCGAAAGGCCGCGCCTTTGCCCGCCTGGCGCGTACGGCTGCATCGGTTTTGTTGTGAGAGATGCCGCTGAGCTTCCTCGTGGACTGTCAAGCACCTTTCTCAAGTCAGGGGCTCTTCCGGCGGGTGTCGCAATCTCGGGTGCCGTATTGGCGCCTGACGACGATACGGATGGCCACAATGTTCTCGCAAGCGTTTTCGACGGTCTCGAAAGATCGGACAGGACGCTTTTCTCCGGACTGCTTGATGGCATCGGAGACCTATGGGGATCGCTTTTGGTCGGCTATGGGTCTGCATATGGAAACGTCAGCCAAGCTGCCAACAAGTTCTTTGACGATATAGGTGGTGTGTTCGGGGAAAAGGTTGCGAGCTGGATGCGAAGGAAGGTCAAGGATGTCGTGTCTAAGGCGGGATTCGAGCCCTCGGACATGAGACTCAGAAAGCCTGTGCTGACGAACACCCAGCACATCTTGGACAGAGCTGGAGTGACGAAGACGGCGGAAGTGAGGTCGTTCATACAGTCCCTGCCGCATGATCAACGCGGAATCATCAAGACGTGCCGCTCCAAACTGGTATCGCTGATGGGGAAAAACGGCAAGGTTACCATCGCGGAGATTCCGATTCCCGGCATGGAGGGGACATCGATTCCCCTGACGATAGACCTTTCGACTCTCGCGGAGGCGATTCCATGAGGAGGTGCGGAGAGGTTCATGATTCCGGCCAGATGACTGTTGAGCTTGCAGCTATGATGCCTGTCATCATCGTAGTTGCTCTCATTGCGTACAACCTGGCGAAGTATGCTGAGGTGTGCTCCACATTCGACAGAGTCTCTCTCGATGCGGCGGTGTCTCATGGAGTCTCTCCGTCTGGTACGCAGAGTAGGGGTGCTGCCGTCTCCGAGATCGAGGGCGTGATACGGAAAGCCCTGAATTCAAGTACGTGTGACGTTACGGTATCCGCAAGCGATGCTGACTCCGCGGTCGAGAGGGACGGTTTAAGTTTTCCCCTTTCCCCTTTGCTCACTACCTATAGGTGCACCCTCACATTCCATCCTTGGCCTACGACGATGTCAGTAGCCGGAGTCGGCTATGCCGCACCTATCTCGTTGCGGCACGAGAGAACAATTACCGTCGACCGCTTTAGGCCTGGGGTGGTGATCTGATTGCAACTCGTACGCGTTTGGACAAGACACTTCGACTTCGGGAGTTTCGAAGTCCTGGGCTCGCTTTTTCGAAAGGCGAAGGGCCTTCTCTGCGATTCGGAGGGACGGCAGGTCATGCTTAGGAGGTGCTCGTCCATCCACACCTTCTGCATGTGCTATCCCATCGACGTCGCATTCGTCAAGGGGGATGGCAGCGTCATTCTGTCGGAAAGGATGGTTCGTCCCGGGAGGATAGTGCGAGCCCGTGGGGCTGCATTCGTCTTGGAGCGTCCTGGTAGCGACTCACCTTGGCCCGCGGCGAACGAGACGCTGACCATGGAAGAATCCTGTAACCGAGAAGGAGCGTGAAGTCTATGAAAGATTCGGGTGCAATGGGGGTTGTCGCCGGACGCGAGACCTCGGTCGGTTTCATGGGCAAGGCGGGGAAAGCGAAGACGAAGATATGTCCGAACTGCGGCGAAGAACTGTTCGCGGACATGGACGTCTGTTATGGGTGCCTCTATGACTTCTCCAGACCGCCTGGCCCTATGTCGACGACGTGCCTTGGCCAACTGGCAGGTGAGGGAGGAGATGGTGGGACTTGTGCCCAAAGCGTTCACGAAAGCGTGAGCGGTAATGGCACGAGTCGCAAAGGCTCGTCCGACTTGGATACGACGATGCCCTTGAATATCCCCGCCTCTAACCTTCCCCGCTGGAAGAGGAAGATGCTTTGGGTGAGGTCACCCGACATGGAGGTGAAGATTCCGGTTCCCGAATCCGAGTTGACAGTTGGGCGTGATCAGTGCTGTGACGTGGTTCTGCACTCGATGGCCGTTTCACGTAGGCACGTAGGGTTCAAATGCGTGTCGGAAGGGCTTAGGGTTAGGAACCTGGGGGCTAAGAACCTGGCGACAGTGGGAGGAAGAGAGGTGCAGGAATCTTGCATCCTCGGACATGGGCAGACCGTCAACGTCTGCGGCACTCTCTTCACCTTTGTCACACCCGATGAGTAGGAGCCCGGTTGGACATGAGAAGGGGGTGGATCCACTTCTGGATTCACCCCCAAACGGCAAGCAGGCGAAACAAAGACCCTGAGAAGTCAGAGCTACATCGGCATTGCGGTGGTCTGGACGTAGGTACGCGTGAGGTACTTCTGGTCGAGACTGAACAGTCCCTGAGGCGTGCTGCCAAATAGCTTGTAGTCGGTAATCATGTCCGAGGCGTTCGACTCCTCCTCGCCCTGCTCATTCACGAACCAGTCGAGCATCTTCATGGTGCGGAAGTCGTGAGCGTCGTAGGCTGCCTGGTAACACTTGTTGATAAGGCTCGTCACGTACTGCTCGTGCTCGTAACCAGCTTCGAGAGGCTCGAGGTCGTTTGAGAACGTCTTGTCCGGCTTGTCAATCGCTTCCATCGTCGGCTTGAAGTCGTTGTCCAACAGATAGCGACGGAGGATCTTCGCGTGGTCGACCTCCTCCTGGACCTGAATCATGTACCAGTTCGCATAGCCCTTGAGCCCACGGTCCTCGTAATAATCCGCGAACGTGAGATAGAGATATGCGCTATATAGCTCCTTGTTGATTTGCTCGTTGAGCACGCTCGATACGCTCTTGTCCAGTGCCATGCAAATCCACTCCTTGTCGTATGGATACCGTTATCCGCTGGCCTGACATACACATTGCAGTCTATACCCATGTCTCTGGTATATTTTCGAGCAACGACGTGGGAACCAGAAAGAATGGGAGACTCGATGGTCGCTCGAATCGCAAAGTTCCGACGCGACAGACTGTCCTTGATGGCAGTCATCGCAGCATTTGCTCTTGCAACCGCCTTCACCGTCACCATGTTGGTAACGGCGGGCGTCGCGCTTGCAGATGAGTACTCGATTGGCAGGGTCGATATAGACGCGACTGTGAGAGGCGATGGGTCGGTCGTTGTCAGCGAGGTACGAGAGTTCAGTTTCGACGGAGACTTCCATGGTGTCTATTGGAAGATTCCGAAGGGGGAGTACGAGGGGACCTCGATTAGCGCCGAGGTGAGCAAAGTCGGTGAGATTGGGCCAGGCGGGACGTTCCGGGAATTCAAACGGGTACAGGAGGGTGATACCGACTATGGGCAGGATGGCACGTACCTCGTGACAGACGAGGGCTCGTATGTGAAGGTAAAGATCTATTCCGCGCATAGTGACGACACGGCCGACTTCGCCATCACGTACACGGACCAGAACTTGGCGCGCAGGTACGCGGATACGTCCGAGCTCTATTGGAAGTTCGTGAGCGATGGCTGGGACGTGGAGAGCGAGAACGTGACCTGTACGGTTCACCTCCCCGTTCCCGACGGGGAGGTGGTAAAGGCGGGCAAGAACGTGAGGGCTTGGGGACATGGCCCTCTCGACGCCTCTCTTCGTTTCAGAGGAAATGACATCATCTACACGGTTCCCGGGGTTGGTAGCGATGAGTTCGCCGAAGCAAGAATAGTGTTTCCCGCTGCCTGGCTAGCGAACGCGACGGTGTCGAACAAGGAGGTCCTGAACACGGTCCTCGACGAGGAACAGAAGTGGGCTGACGAGGCTAACGAACGCCGTACTCAGGCTCGCATGGTGAGCTATGCGGCCCTTGGCATAGGCGTCCTGGTGGCCCTCCTTGCGGGAGCGGTGTCTGTTAGCAAGCTTTCCTCGTATAAGAGGCGACACACGCCCCAGTTCGACGACAAGTACTTCCGCGACGTGCCGACCGACGATCACCCTGCCGTTCTGGGTGCCCTGTTGAACGACGGTGAGCCAACGGACGATGACATGTCTGCCGCGCTCGTGCGGCTGACTGATATCGGTGCGCTTAAGCTAGAAAAGGTTGCGGTTGAGAGCAAGGGGGTGTTCGGTCGCAAGAAGTCGAAAGATGACTACGCTCTGACGAGGGCGGGAAACACGAGGGGTGTAGCTGCGAGCAAGTGCGCAATTGCAATCGATCGCTCAACCCTCAAGTTCTTCGACAAAGTGCTCTCCAAGTGCAAGGGTCGCGAGAACGGCACCTTGTACTTCTCGGATTTTGAGAAGGTGGCGAAAGACAAGCCAGAGGCGTACAACGACGCATACGAGAACTGGAAGACCGACGTCAAGGCGCAGGTCGAGCAGCGAGGGTTCTTCGTCGACAAGAATTCGAACGGGCAGGGACTGGTTGTTGGTGCGATGGCACTTGACATTCTTGTGGCGGCAGCCCTTCTGTTCATGACGATTGCGGAAGTGCTGCCAGTGGGCTGGGGCTTGGGGGTGGTTCTGCTACTCGCGGTGTCCGCGGTACTTGGCTTCGTGATTCTGAGGCGCATGGACAACCTGTCGGAGGAGGCGGTTGAGGTCATCGCGAAGCTGAAAGCTCTGAAGTGGTGGCTCAAGGACTTTACGCGACTGGAGGAGGCCGTTCCCCAGGACGTGATTCTCTGGAACAGGCTTCTTGTGATGGCCGTCTCGCTTGGCGTGGCGGAAGAGGTAATCGAGCAGCTGAAGGTTGCCGCGCCACAGGTCCTGGAGGACCCGGTCGTCGCTCCGGTGTACGCGTGGTACATGTATCCCCACACCGCGCTGGGAAGCCCCGCATCGCGCCTTGGGTCCTCGGTCACCTCGTCTCACAAGGTCAGCTCTGCCGCGTTGGCCGCATCTTCGATGAGCTCCGGCGGAGGAGGCGGTGGCGGTTTCTCTGGTGGCGGAGGCGGCGGCTTCGGCGGTGGAGGAGGCGGGGGAGCCTTCTAGCTGTCGTTGGAACGACGCGGGTACCGGAAAGGCTTTGCCTCACATACCTATCTACCTGCGGACTTCAAATTCTCTCCATCTGATTTGAAAAAGTTCGTTGACGCCCGCGAAATCTTTGATATATTAAACAGGCTTGCAAGCGAGCAAGTAACGGCTGGGTAGCTCAGTTGGTAGAGCAGGGGACTGAAAATCCCCGTGTCAGGGGTTCGATTCCCTTCCCCGCCACCATGAAGATTTGGCCCCGTACCTGCGGAAACGCGGTGCGGGGCTTCTTCGTAGGCATTTGCGTTAAAGCCACCTGCCCCCAATCTATCCCAAATCTGCCCCACGTTCGGGCCTACGGCTGGCCTATCATCGAATCGCTTTTCGAAGGTCCCCTGCGCGCGTGGACGTCACGTTGTCTGCGCTATTGACGCGACTCCCCATTGGAGGGGTGCTTGCGACTTCGTCTAGTACCTGACCCTGAAGTCGGGTTCGCATTCGACGGGAGGTATGTCTTCCTTCTCGTCGATTACGTATTCGATGGGGTAGCGCGCATAGGCGTGCGCGAATGCGCCGAAGAACGCGGATATCTGCTCTTGCGTGCCCTGGAGCTCCATGGTGACAGTTTGCCAGTCGGGTTCGTTGCGGACCCACCCAGTGCATCCGACGGAGTTGGCGCAGCGCGAGGAGGTCCAGCGAAAGCCGACGCCCTGTACTTCTCCTCTGAAGACGAGGTGAAGTCTGCGGACGTCGCCCGTGGCGCCCATGCCGGCGGCGTCTTGCGCCGCGCTGGTGGGGGAGCTGTCGTCGGAGGAACCGCGGCCGTCCGTAGTGTCGGTGTGGAGCATGTGGGCCTCCAAGTCTTGGCGATTTGCCTATTAGCCGTACAATATCACCATCCGAATCGATCTTAGCAAGGACAGGTTCATATGAAGGCCAAGTTCAACCTGATGACAGACTCGACGTGCGACTTCTCGATCCAGGACATCGAGAGGTCGGGGCTCACGTTCCTTCCCTTCACCTATACGGAGGCCGGAAAGCCCGACGGCGGCCTTTCGGGACTGGATGACCTTTTCCAGTCCATGAGCGCCCACGACTTCTATGAGCGCATCCGCTGGGGCGCGACCCCCAAGACGTCACAGCCGTCGCAGCTGGTGTACGAGGAGGCGTTCCGCAAGGCGGCTGAGCTGGACGTCCCCACCGTGCTGATGACGATCTCGAGCGGAATCTCGGGCGGCTACAACGGCGCCTGCACGGCGCTCGACCGCGTGCAGGAGGAGCTGGGTCGCGAGCTCCCCATCTACATTGTGGACACGCTGCTGGCATCCACGTCCTTCTACCTGCTGCTTGAGGAGGGCGTGCGCCAGCGCGACCGCGGGCTTACCGCACAGGAGTTCGTGCGCTGGGCTGAGGACGCACGCTACCACGTGTGGACCATCTTCATGGTGGACAACCTGGACACGCTGCACCGCGGAGGCCGCATTCCCAAGTCCGTCGCGCTCGTCTCGTCCGCGCTGGACGCGAAGCCGCTGCTGTCCTGGAAGCTGAACGGCGAGCTCACGATCCTGGGCGTGACGCGCGGCCGCAAGAAGGGCATGCGCAAGATGAAGGAGTACTACGAGAAGCACCGCTCGCAGCTGCAGTACCCGGCCGTGGCGGCCATCGGCAACGCGGACTGCGAGAACGACGGCCTGCGCCTGGGTGCCATGGTGGCGGACATAGATGACTCCGCGCGCATCCTCACGTCTACCATCGGGCCCACGATCGGCTGCCACGTGGGACCGGGCATGCTCTCGTGCTGCTTCTGGGGCGAGGACCGTCGCGAGAAGCAGAACGCGATCGCCGGCAAGGTCAAGGGCGTCCGCCAGGGATAGCCCACGGGGAGCTGAGTTGCGAATGGACATGAGCAGAAGGGGCTTCCTCGCGCTTGCGGGGGCGGCATCGGCCATGGGGCTTGCCGCCTGCAGGGGCAACGGGAAGTCTGACAAGCCGGAGGACGTGAAGGTCAACCCGAACGAGTACAAGAAGCTCGCGATCGATGACTCCGCCTGGAACTACGACGAGACGAACGACTGCTACTACCAGCTGGGCCTTCCGTACTGCACGGACCCGGCGGCCGGCAGCTACGAGTCGCTTGCGATATACGTCCCGGGCGCCTACTTCAAGGGCGAGAAGAGCGGGAGCACCTATCGCTGTAAGATCGCGCCGGACGCAAGGGTGGGCTCGTTCACGCCGAAGACCGCACCTGTGGTCATGCCCATCAACTCCGCGCGCCTTTCCGCGCAGAGCTGCCCGACGGCGTACTCGTACGATGGGCTGGGGACGTATCTGAAGAAGGGCCTCGTGTACGTGTACGCGGGGTTCCGCGGACGTTCCGGCGGCTACGTGAGCGACTCGAGCGAACAGTACTCCGGCGGCGCGCCGTGGCCGGTGGTGGACCTGAAGGCTGCGGTGCGCTACCTGCGCTACAACGCCGGGAGCCTGCCGTGCAACGCAAAGCGCCTGTTCGTGTTTGGCTACGGTGCGGGTGGCGGCGTGTCCGCGTGCCTGGGCGCCCTGGGCGACTGTGGCATCTTCACGCCGTACCTCTCCAAGATAGGTGCGGCCATGCACGATGCGGACGGCAAGTCTATATCCGACCGGGTGTTTGGCTCGGCGTCGTGGTGCCCCATCACGTCGTACGACACGGCCGACAGCGGCTACGAATGGATGATGGGGCAGTTTGCGGAGGACGGCGCCCGCGCGGACGGCCAGTGGACCAAGGCGCTTTCCGACGACCTCGCGACCGCGTACGGCAAGCTCGTGAACGAGCTCGGCCTCACCGGCGCGGACGACAAGGCCCTGAGGCTGGAGCCCGTGCAGGATGGTAGCTACCTTTCCGGCACGTACTACGACTACATGCTCCAGACGATCGAGGGGTCCGCGGAGAAGTTCTTCTCGACCACGAGCTTTCCCTATACCTACACGCCCGGGCGCCTGGTGGACCCGGCGTTTCCCGGCGACCCCAACATAAACTCGGACAGCGCGGTCGAGATCGACGTGATGACCGGCGCGGTGGAGGACGCGTCGGGCGCGGGCGAGAAGGACGCGGACGCGGCGGCCGACGGCGTGGCCGCGGCTTCTGGCGCGTCGTCCTCGCCGGCGGGAGCTGCCGCGGCGGATGGCTCCGCTGCGGCGAAGTCGGGCGATGACGCCGGCGCGGGGGCGGCATCCGCGGCGAGTGGCGTCGCCGTGGTGCAGTCCACGGTGTACAACGACGCCGAGAGCTACGTGAGCGCGCTGAACGGGGACGACCGGTGGATCACGTACAGCCCGAGCGCCGCCAGCGTGACCATCACGAGCATGTGGGACTTCGTGAAGCATTGCCGTCCCGCTCAGAAAGGCGTGTGCGCGTTTGACGCGCTGGACCGCTCCACCACGTCTAACCAGCTGTTTGGCGTGGACGACGAGTCGAGCCTGCACTTCGACGAGACGGTGGCGACCCTTCTGGGCGACAACGCGGACAAGTACGCCGATCTGAAGGGCTGGAAGGACGACCTGGTGAGTGACTGGGCGCAGGACATCGTGAAGCTGGACTCGCTTAAGACGGACATGCAGAGCCGCGTGAACGCGATGAACCCGCTGTACGCCCTGAGCGGCCACTATGCCGGGTTTGGCTCGTGCGAGGTCGCGCCGCACTGGCGCATCAACACGGGGCTGTTCCAGTCCGCGACGGCGCTGACCGCGGATGTGAACCTGGCGGTTGCGCTCGGCGCGTATGACGGGGTGAAGGACGTGGCGTTCACGCCCGTGTGGGGCAGGGGCTTCGAGCTTGCGGAGGCGTCTGGCGACGCGCAGGAGAACTTTGTAAGCTGGGTTACAGACTGCTGCAAGTAGCCGACTTACATTGAGAAACGCACTAAACTACACTACTTGTAGGGCATGCGCAAGACATATTGCCGGTTTGGTGGCATTTTTTTCGCTAATGTGTTAAAGTAAGTAGCATATTGTGCGAGAGGAGCATGCCACATGTACAAAGTCGGCCAGTATGTAGTTCATCCGGGACAAGGCGTCTGCAAGGTGGAGGCCATCGAGGACGAGCCGCAGGCTACGTACATGCTCATGCCCGTTGGCGGGCGCCATCCCATGCGCATCAGCTTCCCGGTGGCCAGCGAGGGGCGGCTTCGTCCCGTCATCGGTCGCAGGCAGGCGGAGCAGATCATAGGCGAGTACACGGAGCTCCCGCTGGAGGAGCTTTCCTCCCGCAGCAACGCGCTGGAGGAGGAGCGCTTCAAGACGGAGCTGCGTCGTGGCAGCTGCAGGGACGCCGTGCGCATCGCGAAGACGTTCCGCACCCGCATCGAGCAGGTCAAGGCGTCCAACAAGCGACCTCCCGTTGCCTACGAGCGCATCTTCAAGCAGGCGAGCGAACGCTCCCTGCAGGAGCTGGCGGTCGCCATGGGCGTCTCCGAGGACGACGTGGTGCAGCTGCTGAAGGCAAGCGAGGAGGACGCCCGCAACAACTAGGGCGCCTCGTTCTTCTCCCCGGCACCTGGGCATGGCAGCTGGTACGCGCTGCCATGCCGGGCCGCGCGCCGCGCCCACGTTTCGAAATGGGCTCAATGCCGGTGCGGCAGGTATGGCCGCCGCGTCCCTTGGATACAATGGTTGCAACTATCGCCGCACGACCGCCCGTCGGCCGTGACACACCGATTGGGGACGAATGGCAATCACGAACGAAGACTCCAAGAACCGCGCGATCATCACCGTCCTGGGCAGCGACCGCTCGGGCATCGTTGCCGCCGTGGCGACGGCCCTGTCGCAGCACGACGCGAACATTCTGGACATATCGCAGACCATCCTGCAGGGCACGTTCACGATGACCATGCTCGTGGACCTGGGCCCGTCCGACGTCGAGTTCTCGAAGCTGCAGCAGCAGCTGGACTCGCTGTCGAAGGAGATCGGCGTCCAGATCACCATGCAGCGCGAAGAGGTCTTCAACTTCATGTACCGCCTGTAGGCAGGGGAGAAGCGCAGCGGCCTTTGCCGGCGCGCGCCCACGACGGCACGTTCTAAGGAGACGCAATGTCTTATGCGTACGATCCGCTGGTCGAAAGGCCGCGGCACTACCTCACGCCTGAAAACACCTCCGCGTTCGAGCACATCGTCGACCGGTACCCCATGCCGTCCGTCGGGCTTGGCAGGCCGGAGGTCTCGGACCTGCTGTACGAGGGTGGCTGCAACGTGGACGTGGTGCCGGTCGAGCTGTACTCCCGCTACGACGTGAAGCGCGGCCTGCGCAACGCGGACGGCTCTGGCGTGCTGGTGGGCCTCACCACCATCTCTAACGTGCATGGCTACAACAAGACGGCCGAGGGCGTCGTCCCAGACGAGGGGCGCCTGACGTATCGCGGCTATGACGCGGCGGAGCTTGTATCGGCGGCGCAGCGCGAGGGGCGCTTTGGCTACGAGGAGGTCTCGTACCTGCTGCTCACGGGCCAGCTGCCCACCCAGGCGCAGCTGGACGACTTCCGCGCCCGCATTGGCAGCCGCCGTCAGCTGCCCGAGGGCTACCTGCGAATCTTCCCGCGCACCACGTTCAGCCCCTCCATCATGAACGTGCTGCAGCGTGCAACGCTGCTTCTGTACGCTTTTGACAACAATCCGGACGACACGAGCCCCGTGCACGAGGTGGACGTGGCGCTTTCCATGCTTGGCCGCTGGCCGCGCGTGGCCTCCATCGCACACCAGGCGTACGTGGGCGCCCGCACGGGCGTCGTGCCCACGGTGCCGCCCGCGCGCGAGGACTTCTCGATGGCCGAGACGATCCTGGACGTGCTGCGAGGCGACGAGGGCTTCACCCGCGACGAGGCCATGATGCTCGACGTGATGCTCATGCTCCACGCGGAGCACGGCGGCGGCAACAACTCCACGTTCACGTGCAGGGTCCTGTCGTCCTCCGGCACCGACGCGTACTCCGCGTACGCGGGCGCGCTCGGCTCGCTCAAGGGCCCCCGTCACGGCGGCGCGAACGCGAAGGCCGGCGAGATGGTGGACGACGCCGCGGAGCACATCAAGGACTGGTCGTCCGACGACCAGGTGGTCAACTACCTCACGCGCGTGCTTGCGGGCAAGGCGTTTGACGGCAAGGGACTGATCTATGGCATCGGACACGCGGTCTATACAAAGAGCGACCCTCGCGCACAGATCGTGAAGGGCTACGCCCGCGAGCTCGCACGCAAGAGAGGCACGGCAGACGCCGAGAAGTTCGAGCTCATAGAGCGGATAGAGCGCCTTGCGCCTGAGGTCATGCGTGACGTGCGCGGCATAGAGAAGCCGCTGTGCGCGAACATCGACCTGTACACGGGCTTCGTCTACCACATGCTCGGCATTCCGAAGGACCTCTTCACTCCCATATTCGCCATCGCGCGCATGAGCGGCTGGGCGGCGCACCGCATGGAGGAGCTCTATGGACCGGCGCGCATCATACGCCCCGCATACAACTCCTACATGCAGGCGCAGACGTACGTGCCGCTTGCGGAGCGCAGGTGATGCCCGCCCCCGAACGCGGGCGCGGCGCCGGGCGCGCTGTGCCCGCGGCGGATGCCCACGCGCCCGTATCCATCGTGTTCGCGGACATGGACGACACGTTCCTTGCGACCGACAAGACGGTTCCAGCTGGCAACCTTGCCCTTCTCGACCTCATGGGCGAGAAGGGCGTACCGTTCGTGC
Organism: Parafannyhessea umbonata; assembly: GCF_900105025.1. Taxonomy (GTDB): domain Bacteria; phylum Actinomycetota; class Coriobacteriia; order Coriobacteriales; family Atopobiaceae; genus Parafannyhessea; species Parafannyhessea umbonata. The sequence continues at coordinate 395,191 of NZ_LT629759.1, forward strand.
CGTGCACCGGCCGTGTGTGGTCGGCCGTGGCAGGGCAGGTGCTGGCTCATGCGGCGACGCGCTACGCGGTCGCGAGCGACGGCGCCGTGGTGATGGACGTGCGTGACGTAAACAACCCGCGGCGCCTGCACCTGAGCGCCTTGGGCCGCGAGCGCGCGCTTGCGTTGTACGAGCGCGTGGGGGAGCTTCCCGTGACGTTCGACGCGTTCTGGGACGGCAAGATCTACGTGTCGCGCCGACGCTTCGAGCTCATGCGTGGCTTCGACATCCCGCCGTATGACCGCGACATGTACCTGCGCTATCGCACGCCGATGGACATGTCGACGCCACGGCTCTTGCAAAGCCTTCCCAACGTGGAGCGCATCACGATCTTCACGGGGGAAGACGACGTGCGCGCTCGTGCCATCGAGGCCGTGGCGGAAGATCCAACTCTGCACTACACGTATTCCAGTGCGCGCAACCTCGAGGTGATGGACGCCGACACGTCCAAGGGCGCGGCCGTCCGCTGGCTGTGCGATCGCCTGGGCATCCCGCGGGCGCAGTCTGTGGGGTTTGGTGACTCTCCGAACGACCTCTCGATGCTGGCGGCGGTGGGGGACGGCGTGGCCGTGGCGAACGCGTACCCGGAGGCCAAGGCTGCCGCGGCGCACGTGGCACAGTGGACGTGTGACGAGTCTGCGGTGGCGCGCTACCTGGAGCCGCTGCTGTAGGGTGGCTCGCCGTGGGCGGGGCGCATGCCGCGAGCGGGCTGCGTGCCATGCGCAGGAAGTCAGGACGCCAGATATGGCGCGCATGCGCGCGGACGTAAAGGCGCGTAAAGGAGAAGGTCCCCCGGCGGTGCCGAGGGACCTTCCTCATGGGATGCGGCGTGGGGCGCGAGGGCTAGCTATTCTCGCCCGGCGCGTCCTCCTCGTCGGCGTCCTCCTCGTCGACTCTGAGGGGGCGGAAGCTTGCGGTGTCGCCGCCGATGACGGAGGACTCGACTTCCACGGCGTTCGCCACGGTGTCGCCCTTCATCTTGTCCGCGAAGATGTCGTCGTCCTCGGGCTCCTGCAAGGGGGCCTCGACGCGCCTCATGGCGCCGGAGTTGCCAGGGGCGGGCGCCGCGGCCGTGCTGTCCAAGGAGACGCGCGTGAGCTTGTGCTGGCGCTTCGTGCGGGCGAACAGGGGGACGTACTCGAAGATGATGGAGGAGTTCTCCAGGCCGTACCAGCGCGCGGGCGAGCCGCAGACGTGGCGGATCATGTACTTGAGCTCCATCACGCGGCGGTTGAAGCCGGAGATCTCCGTCTCGGGCGTGAGGACCTTGCGGATGAGGCAGAAGCGGAAGTCGCCCACGTTGGAGTGCTCGCGGTAGATGGAGTAGCGGTGCTCCTGCGGGGCGAGCTGGCCGGAGTTCACGAGGTCGGCGACGATCTGGTACAGGTAGGTGTTCACGCGCTGGTTAACGCGGAAGCCCAGGCGCAGCTGGACCTTGAACAGGAAGTCCGTGCCGTAGTTGTTCACGATGAACTCGTGCGTGTTCGGCTCGTCCGTGACCATGACGTTCAGGAAGTAGTATGCGCGGGCGCGCTTGGGGCGCTTGTCCAGGATGGAGTAGAGGATGTCGCGGTCCAGCTTGTCAGGTGAGGAGTCGTTGGTGAGGAAGACGAGGTTGTCCGCGATGATGGGGTAGTCGTCGTCGTTGCGAAGGGAGCGGAGCTGGTCGATGTACTTGTTGACGGGCAGGTACACGGACTGGGTGTGCTCGATCGCGGTGCCGCGGCGCCACACGTACATGACGATGAAGATGAGCGTCGCCATGAGGACGGTGAAGTAGCCGCCGTGGAAGAACTTCGTGAGCGAGGAGAAGAAGAACGTGAGCTCGATCGCGCCGAAGAACAGCGCGAAGACAACGGCAAGCCCGCGCCTGTGCCACAGCTTGGAGATGTAGGTGTAGAGAAGGACCGTGGTCATGAGCATGGTGACCGTGATAGCCAGGCCGTAGGCGGCCTCCATGTGGCTAGAGCTGCGGAACAGCAGCACGACGAACACGCACGCCACCCACATGATGGTGTTGACCATGGGGATGTAGATCTGGCCCTTCGTCTGCGAGGGGAAGTTGATCTTCATGTGCGGCATGAGGTTGAGGTGGATGGCCTCGCTCACGATGGAGTAGGAGCCGGTGATGAGCGCCTGCGAGGCGATGATGGAGGCGAGTGCGGAGAGGACGACCTCTGCGAAGCGGAGGTTCTCCGGCACGATCTGGAAGAACGGGTTGAGGTCGGGCGTGGCCGCGAGTGCCGCATTGCCCTTGTTTGCGAGGATCCAGGCACCCTGCCCCAGGTAGTTGAGGATGAGGCAGAGCTTCACGAACGGCCAGGTCGCGTAGATGTTGGGCTTGCCGACGTGGCCCATGTCAGAGTAGAGGGCCTCCGCGCCGGTGGTGCACAGGAAGACGTTGCCAAGGACCATGAGGCCGGCGGCGTTGATGGAGCCGTCGAACAGGAAGCGGATGCCGCGCAGCGGGTTGAACGCGCGGAAGACGTCGAGGTCGAGGCCGACGTTCAGCAGGCCGGTGATGCCGAGGAACAGGAACCAGACGGTCATGATGGGACCGAACGCCTTGCCGATGGCGGAGGTGCCGGCGCGCTGCACGGCAAACAGCACGCACAGGATGATGATGGTGATGGCCACGACGATGTTCTGGTTGGTGCCGATGATGGCGTAGAACGTGTCGATGGTGCGCAGGCCTTCGATCGCGGTGGTGACGGTGACCGCCGGCGTGAGGATGCCGTCCGCGAGGAGGGCGGCGCCACCGATCATGGCGGGGAAGATGAGCCACTTTCCGCAGCGGCGGACGAGGGAGTACAGCGCGAAGATGCCACCCTCGTTATGGTTGTCGGCCTTCATGGCGACGAGGACGTACTTGACGGTGGTGATGAGCGTGAGCGTCCAGATGATGAGCGAGAGCGCGCCCAGGACCGTGTCCTGACCCATGGTGGTGAGACCGCCGTTGTCCGCCATGATCGCCTTGAGCGTGTACATGGGGCTGGTGCCGATGTCGCCGTAGACGACGCCCAGTGCGACGAGGATCATGCCCGCGGACAGCGGGATGCCGTTGTACCTGCGCCGCTTGGTGGTTACACCCTTTGGCGTTGCCGGCAGCTTCGTGTTAGACATAGTGCTCCTATATCGATGTGACCTCCGCTTGCGACGGCGTGCGTCCGCCGGACCGTGCCCATGGCGCTGCACACGACGGCATGCATCCGCCGGACGTGGCGCATAGCGTCGCAAACGACATACATGCGATAATGTTAACACTGCAGGCAATTCTAAGGTCGCGGCGAGCATGCGGTGAATGAATCGTCCATCTGCATGCACGTGTGTGTGGAAGCTTTGCCCTCTGCCCGACGCCTTGCCACCGTCCGGCCCGTGGTTCTTTTTATGGCGCGCGGACGGGCGTTCGTGCACGAGGGCGCCCGCGGGATAGACTTGTCTGCGTAGACGACACCCGGCTGGCCACGCGCCGGCCACGACGAAGGGAATGCGAGCATGGCAGAGGAGAGCCAAAACGAGGCGGCCCCCAAGCAGGCGAGGTCGAAGGTGGCGGAGGCGTTCATGTCCGTCCCCGCCGATGAGGCGAGCACGTGCCCGGAGCCCGCGACGGCACGCCTGACGTGGCACGGCTCCAACGAGACCGCGGGCGAGAAGATCGAGTACTCCTGCACGGCCGCGCACCTGGACGTGCGCTCCGACACCGGCAGGCTCGTGGGCAAGATGTTCAGCCTCACCTACGTTGCGCTGGGCGAGGACGGCAGCGCGAGTCCTTCTCGCCCCGTGACCTTCTGCTACAACGGCGGCCCCGGCTGCGCGAGCGTGCCAATCAACTTTGGCGGCATGGGCCCGCGCCGCGTGAGGACGGATGGCGTGAGCCACCTGGCGTACCCCATCGAGGTGGAGGACAACCCGTACACGCTGCTGCGCGAGTCCGACCTTGTGTTTCTTGACGCGCTGGGCACCGGGTTCTCGAGCCTGGCGGCCGATGCCGACACGAGCAAGGTGTTTGGCGTGGACGGCGATGCGGACGCGTTCTGTCGTGCCATCACGACGTGGCTGGAGGAGAACGGCCGCTGGACGAGCCCCGTCTACCTGTTTGGCGAGTCGTACGGCACGGTGCGCAACGCCGTGCTGATGCGCCTTCTGGGCGAGAGGGACGTGAAGGTCGCCGGCGTCACGATGCTTTCCGCCATATTCGACTGGGTGCAGACCCTCGAGGGCGAGGACCTGTACCACCTGGGCATGACGCCGACGTACGCCGCCACGGCCCACTACTTTGGCAAGGTTGGCGCCGGCGAGGGCGCGGACAAGTGGTTTGACCGGGCACTGGAGTTTACGGACGACGTGCTGGCGCCCGCGCTGCTGAAGGGCGACAGGCTGGACCCCGAGAAGGAGGCGGACATCGCGTGGCGCTACGCCGAGCTCATCGGGCTCCCCGCCGAGCACATCCGCCGCAACCACCTGCGCGTGACGCTGGACGACTTCCGCCGAGGCGTGCTTGCGGACGACGGCAGGGTCTGCGGCCGGCTCGACACGCGCTTCTCGTCCGAGGCGCCGTCCTCGCTGCAGACGTCGAGCGAGTGGTTTGCCGGCGAGGACGCGGCCGACGATGCCGTGGAGTCCAGCTGGACGATGGCGTTTAGGGACTTCCTCCACCGCGAGCTGGGCTACAAGGCGCCGGCACGCTACATCTCGAGCAACTACGAGCAGGTGGGTGTGAACTGGAACTGGAGCCACCGCGAGCCGGGCAAGATGGATTCGACGGGCTGCCCGAACGTGGCGACGGACATCGCTACGGCGATGCGCCGCAACCCGCGCATGAAGGTGGCAATCCTGGGCGGCCGCTACGACGCGGCGACGCCGTACTGGAACGTGATGCACGACATGAGCGCGCAGTTTTTGGGCGACGCGCTGAAGGAGCGCCTGGAGTGGCATCGCTACGGCTGCGGCCACATGGCCTACGTGGACGAGCCGACGCTACGCCAGATGAGCGCGGACATGGAGGCGTTCTACAACAAGCGATAGGGACGGGTGAGGTCCGGCCCGTGGGTGCAGGAGGGCCAGCCCCGGGAATGCGCGCGGTCGTCACGATGGCGACCGCGCCTTTTTTGCGTGCGCTACGCGCGCCTCACGATGTAGCAGTGGTGCACCTTCGCGTTGCGCGAGAAGTCCTCTGGGATGGACTCGGCCGTGACGTCCTCCAGCGTGACGCCGGCGCGCGCGAGCTTCTGCACGTCCGGCTTGAAGCCGCGCAGGTTGCAGCTGAAGATGGCCGAGCCGTTCCTGGTGAGCAGGCGCGACACGCCGATGATGAGCTCCGCGTGATCGCGCTGGACGTCCCACGAGCCGCGCATGCGCGAGGAGTTGGAGAACGTGGGCACGTCGCAGAACACGAGGTCCCAGCGGTTCTTGGTGTGGCGCTGCTCCTGCACCCACGCGATGACGTCCGCCTGCACGTACTCGTGCTCAGGCGGACGCGACGTGCTGACGAAGCCGTTGCGCTCCATGTTGCGCCGTGCCCAGTCCAAGGACGGCCGGCTCATGTCCACCGTGGTGGTGTGCTTGGCGCCGCCGTCCGCCGCGTAGCACGTGGCGGTGCCGGTGTAGGCGAACAGGTTCAGGAAGCGCTTCGACCCCTGAGTGCGCTTCATCATCTCGCGCACGAGCGAGCGGGCGTTGCGGTGGTCCAGGAAGAGCCCGCAGTCCAGGCGCATGCCAAAGTTGACCTCGAACGTGAGGCCGCCCTCGTCAACCAGGTGGGCCCCACGGGGGAGAGGAACGAATCCCTCCCTCGCGGCGGCGCCCCTGCGCCCGGCGGCACCCCTGCCGCGGGCATCGCCGTGCGTGTCACGGCGCGGGGCCGCGACCTCGTCCGCGTACTGCGAGCCGCCCTTGCCGTGGGTGCGCACGCGCACGAACACGTCCTGCGGCGCGACGCCCAGCACGAGGGGGGCTATGGCCAGCACGTCCAGCAGGCGCCTGCGCGCGAGCGTGGGGTCGACGGACCTGGGGGCGGCGTACTCGTACACCTGCAGCCAGCGGCCGCGCCCGCGCCTGCTTGGCACGAGCTCCGAGCCCTCCCACAGGTCGATGCTGACGGCGTAGTCCGGCAGGTCGGAATCGTACACGCGGTAGCAGCTGACGTCCTCGCGCTGCGCCCACTTGCGGCGGAGCCGGGCGACCTTCGCGAGGCGGCGGGCGAACTGCTCGCTTGCGCCCACGAGCACGGGCACCCTGACCTGCCTGCCGCCCGGGACCGTGACCTCGACGCACTCGCGTTCGGCCGGCAGGGCCGCGGCCGCAAAGCGGCTGATGGCCGCGTCGCTCTGGCCAACGATGACCTCGACCTTCTCGGCGGGCTCGGCGCCAAGGGCCGCGTCTATGGCGCCGTCGCGCGAGAGCGTGACCACGGTGGCCTCCGCCGGCAGCCCCTGGGCCGCGGCCGCGCACTTCGCGAGCGCGGCGGCCTGCGTGGCGACCTCGTCCGGCGAGACCCACGAGAGGTCCTCCACCGCGAGCGCGTCCGTGTGACCGGCGAGCGCCGCGGATACGTCTTCCGCCGCGCAGAACGTCAGGTCTACGTCCATACCGGCCGCCCTGAGGGCGCGCCTGGCAGAGGCCTCGGCGCCGGGGCGGGTGTCCGTGGCCACGAGGAGGGGCTTCCTGTCGCGGGCGGCCTCTGCCCGCTGGCGCGCCTGTGCGAGGACGGCGTCCCACGCGTCGGCGTCGTGGCCGCCCCAGCCCGCAAAGCCCCAGCGCGTGCGCAAAAGCCCCGGGGCGCGGTCGAGCGCCTGGGAGGCCGCCTCGACCACGACGCTGCCGGCGCCGCTGAAGACACAGGCCAGCGCGGGGGAGTCGTGCCGCACGGAGCGGAACCATCCGCCGGCGGCCAGAAGCGCCGCGGCGTAGTCCGGGCGAAGCGGAGCTATGGGGGTGCGGTCCGAGCGGGCGGCCTCGTAGCCGCGCCTGAAGAGCGGGGTGCCCGTGAGGTCGATGCCGACGGTCGCGCGCTCGCGCGAGACCCTCACCACGACGGAGACGTCCGGGTGCTCGACGTCCACCATGGGGCGCGCTCCCCGGCGGGCGGCAATCCTGTCCACGATCGCGTCCTTCGCGCGTACTGCCACGAACTGCGTGTTACGGAGCTGGGCGTTCGTGCCGTGCGCCTCGACGGCGACCGTAGCACCCGCCAGCACGTGGTCCTCCCACGGAAGCTCCGCCATGCCCTGGTACAGCGAGTCGGAGTCCGCGGCGCCGATGCGGTCGAGCACGAGCACCACGCGCGAGGCGAGGCGCGACCACAGGCAGGCGCGGTACGCGTCCTCGAGCGCGGAGCCAAAGCCAACCTGGCCTCTGAGCGCGCGCACGTGCCTGGCGCCAAGGGAGGCTAGCTCGTCTGCCAGGAGGGGCTCGAAGCCCTTGGGGCACGTTGCGAAGAACTCGAGGGCGCCTGCGGCACCCTCCGGAACAATGCGTGATTCGGTCATGCGGGACACCTTTCGCCCGTGGTCGGAAGTACTAGAAATGGTATGCGTGCTCGGCGTCGCCGCGGGCGTAAAACGCGGCCACCAGCAACTCGACACACGTCTGGCGCGTTGGAGCGTCCCTCCGCGCGTGGGCCCGACCGCGCCGCGACCGCCGTCCGCCGCTGAGGGCGCGTTTGTCGCTCGTCCGGAAACGCGGCCGTGGATACGGTTATCATCTTCTTAGGAATGTGTAGGAATCGGGTGGGCACTGTGCCCTCCCGAGCGAGAAGAGCGAGGAGATCTCTCATGGATAAGGAAACCGAGTCCAGGGTTCAGCTTTGGAAGGAAAACGTCACGGAGCCAGACCTCAAGGCAGAGCTTGACGAGCTCATCTCCTCGGGCGACGAGGAAGCGCTGAACGACGCCTTCTATCGCGACCTCGCCTTCGGCACGGCTGGCCTTCGCGGCACGCTCGGTGTCGGCACGAATCGCATGAACGTCTACGTCGTCGCGCAGGCGACGCAGGGCGTGGCCGACTACTTGAACGCCCACTACGAGAACCCCTCCATCGCGCTTGCGCGCGACTCGCGCCTGAAGGGCGAGGACTTCCAGAGGGTCGCGGCGGGCGTCCTTGCCGCCAACGGCATCCACGTGTACGTCTATCCGCGCATCGAGCCGGTCCCCACGCTTTCGTTCGCCGTCCGCTACCTGCACACCTCCGCGGGCATCGTCCTCACGGCCTCGCACAACCCCGCGCAGTACAACGGCTATAAGGTCTACAACGACAACGGCGGCCAGATCGCGAACGAGGCCGCGGACGAGATCTCCGCGTCCATCGAGAAGACGCCGGTCTTTGGCGGCGCCAAGATGATGGACTTCGAGGAGGGCCTGCAGAAGGGCCTCATCGAGTGGACGCCGGAAGAGGTCCTCGATGCGTTCATCGAGGCCGTCAAGAAGGTCTCCGTCCCCGGCTTCAAGGCTCCGGAGGGCTACAAGGTCGTGTACACGCCGCTCAACGGCACCGGCATGGAGTGCGTGACCCGCATCCTGAAGGAGATCGGCGTGAACGACGTCGAGGTGGTTCCCGAGCAGAAGGACCCGGACGGCAACTTCCCGACGTGCAAGTACCCGAACCCCGAGTTCCGCGAGGCGCTGCAGCTGGCCCTCGACCTCGCCGACAAGGTGAAGCCGAACCTCGTCGTCGCCACGGACCCGGACGCGGACCGCATGGGCACGGCGATTCCCCACAACGGCGAGTATGTCCTTCTCTCCGGAAACGAGATGGGCGTCCTGCTGATGGACTGGCTCATCAAGATGGCGGAGCAGCGCGGCGAGGACCCGAAGGCGAAGGTCGCCGTCTCCACGATCGTCTCCTCCGTCATGCCCGACGCGCTTGCGCGTGACCACGGCTTCGAGATGCGCCGCGTGCTCACTGGCTTCAAGTACATCGGCGACCAGATCGACCAGCTGAAGGACGAGGGCGAGGAGGACCGCTTCCTCATGGGCTTCGAGGAGTCCTACGGCTACCTCGTCGGCACGCACGCCCGCGACAAGGACGCCATCGTCGCCGTCGAGATGTGCGTCGAGATGGCCGCGTACTACGCCGAGCGCGGCATGGACCTCTACGAGGCCATGGAGGAGCTGTACAAGAAGTACGGCTACTACCTCAACGGCACGGTGAACGCGCAGTTCCCGGGCGAGGCCGGCGCCAAGCGCATGGCCGAGATCATGACCAGCCTGCGCGAGAAGCCGCTGACGGAGATTGCGGGCTACAAGGTCGTCGGCATGACCGACTTCGCGACTGGCCCCGAGATGCCGCGCGTCTCTGGCCTGCAGAAGGAGGCTCCGCAGCACCTGCCCGCCGCGAACGTGATCGAGTACCGCCTCGAGGGCGACAACAAGGTCATCTTCCGTCCGTCCGGCACCGAGCCCAAGGTCAAGGCGTACCTGTTCGCAAAGGGCGCGACGCGCGCAGACGCCGAGGCCATCCGCGCCAAGCTTGACGAGGCCTCCAAGAAGATCCTGGCATAGCGGACCGACGGCCTATCCCGCACCACAGTGCCCCGCTCGGAGGTCCGGGCGGGGCACTTCTCGCGTGCGAGTTCGCGCGGTCGGGCGGCGCTATTGGGACGACGAGCCGTCGGAGGCGGAGGCCGTGTCGCCCGAGGCGGCGGTCACGCTCAGCAGGGTGGAGGAGTTCTTCGCGATGGTCCCCGCAGCCCACGTGTGGCCGCTCGCGGAGGTGCTGTCCGGGTCGTACATGGTGACGGACCCGTCGTCGTTCGTCTTGATCACAAGCGCCCAGTGCGCGTACGGGGTCGTGAAGTTCGCGTTCAGCTGCACGATCGCGACGCCGTTCGAAAGGACGATCGACAGGTTGTCCGCGGAAGGCGTGTACTCCTTCACGGTCAGGCCGACCTTGGCGCCCACCTTCGTGAAGAACTCCTTCTTCGTGCCGGAGCCCTTGTCAGTGTACTTGCCCTCCGTGGAGAGCTCCGCAAGTGCGTTCGGCGTCTGGTCCGTCTTTCCCGTGAGCCCCATGTATGCCATGGAGAGCGACGTCGGGCCGGAGCCCGTCACGCCCATCACGCCGTCCGCGTACTTCACGTAGCCCCAGCGGGTGTCCCAGTCGTACAGCAGCGGGTACGAGCCCTTCTCGTTGCCGTCGCCGTACTTCTTCGCCGTCGACTTCGCCTTCGGGAGGCCGGCCACGAAGTCGACAGCGCCGTCCTCGCGAAGCGCCAGCTCGCACAGGCGCGCGTCCGCATACTCGTCCGCGTGCGCTGCGATCCAGGAGAGCTTCTTGTTCTGGTCGAGCACGGGAGTGAACTGCTTCGTGAGCGACTCGGACACGCCGGCCGCGACCCTGGCGTCGTAGGAGTTGACCTCCTTCTGCGCGGACTTCGTCTGCTTGCTGGAGCTGTTGCAGCTCGTGACGCAGCTGCTGATGCCGAAGATCAGCAGGATGAGAAGGACGAGGCCTGCCAGCAGCACCGCGAGGCCCCTGTTGCTCAGGCCGAGTCGCGTGAGCAGGCCGCCGCGCCGCCGCGAGCCCCTGAAGTTGCTGCGGTCGAAGCCGATGCGCGAGTTGTTGTGCACGTTCAGGCCGGCGTCGTGGCCGCTGATGGTGCGGTAGTTCCTGTTGCTGCGGTAGGGGGTCCTGCTCTCGCGGCGCTGCGCGTCGCGCACGTGCGCGGTACCTTGGCGCCGATTGCCGGAGGGGCGGCCCTGCGAGGAGCGTGACTGTCCCGAAACGGAGCCCCTGGGGCGATCATTGTAGCTATATGGCATGGCGAACCCTTCCAGATGCATACTTACGCCAATCCGCATACAACACGCAGACTATGACCCATCATATTGCACATACCTGCCGTCGTATGCCCGAAAATGGGGAACGGGGGTGGCAGGGCGCGTCGGCGTCGTAGATGGTTGCCGTTCGCGGAACCACACGCGGGGTCGGCATGGCGCGCTAATCCGCATGTTAAGCTTGTATTTGCGAGATGCGTGCGATTTTATACATGATAGTTGACATGGTTCTACTAGTATTTTAACTTGATGCAGAAGAGCGCAAAATGGGCCGTTCAAATTCAGCCTCATTTATGCGAGTTGACACTATGGAGGCCGGCACATGGTAAAGAGACGCAACAACAGGCAGGACGCCATCAGGGACATCGTCCGTGGCAAGTCCATCAGGACGCAGCGCGCCCTTGTTGACGAGCTTCAGGCCATCGGCTTCAACTGCACGCAGGCGACCGTCTCGCGCGACATCGCGGACATGGGCCTGCGCAAGCTCAGCGAGGGCATCTACGTCCTGGCGGAGGACCTCCACCTCCAGCGCATGGTTTCCGAGTTCGTGATGAGCGTCGACCGCGCCGACAACCTCGTCGTGATAAAGTCGCAGCCGGGCACGGCCCCCGGCGTGGCGGCCGCCGTCGACGCGGCGTCGCTGCCTGAGGTCAAAGGCTCCGTCGCCGGCAACGACACCGTGCTCGTGGTCTCCGGAAGCGACGAGGCCGCGATGGACCTCGTGAACCTCGTCAACAAGCTGCGCGACGCAAAGAAGTAGCGTCGCCGCACATGCCGCGTCCAACGTGTGACGCCCGGGCAGGGAGCCTGCGCTTCTCGCCCGGGCGCTTTTTATTGCCGCTAACAACCGCGCCCGCCTTCGCATGCGCGCCACGCGCGCCGCGCCCAAGGGAGAAGGGCCAGCCGCCGTGGTGGCGACTGGCCCTTGCGTGCAACCTGGTGCCGGTCGAGCCGGCTATGGCTTGGCCCCGCGTTAGCGCGTCCCGTCGCCTGCGGCCTCGCCGCCGGCCGGAGCCTCCGTTCCACCCGTGCCCGCGGCACCTGCGCCTGCCCCGGTCTCCTGCGTGGTCGTGCCCGTCGTGGTGCCGGTGGTGTTCGTGCCGTAGTTCTGGGTCGAGTTCGTCGTGGTCGGGTTAGTGGTGTCGGTGTAGCCGTTCGTGTTTTCGGTCTGGGTGTTCGTGTAGCTGCGGTAGCGGTTCGTCTCCTCGGACACGTACTTCGTCGCCGTGAACTTCCACGAGCTGTTTGGCTTGTACGTGGCGGTGCCGTCCGCCTTCGGGAACTCCGCCCTCGCCACGCCGGACAGCGCGGAGTTGATGAAGTCGACGTAGATGGGGACCGTCGTGTTGTACGGGTGACCGGACGCGCCGTGCACCATGACGGTGCCCTCAGTGGTGTAGCCGCACCAGACCGCGACGGAGAGCTGCGGGGTGATGCCGCAGTACCACAGGTCGCGCGCGTTCTCGGTCGTGCCGGTCTTGCCGGCGACCGGCTGGTCGACCTTGAGGGTCTGGCTGATGACGCTCGCGGTGCCGCCCGCCTGGGTGACGCCCTTCATCACGTCGATGGCCGCGTCCGCCACGGCGGTGGAGAACACCTGCTTGGGCTTGTCCTTGTGCTTGTACACCACGTTGCCGTTGCGGTCCTCGATCTTGGTGATGGCCACGGCATCGCGGTGGTAGCCGCCGGAGGCGATCGTGGAGTAGCCCTCCGCCATCTGGATCACGGGGATGCCGATGGTGCCGAGCGTGATGGAGTCGTACGCCGGGATGTCAACGTCGACGCCCATGTCCGTGGCCATCTGCGAGACCTTGTCCGCGCCGACCGCCTGGATCACCTGCACGAAGCCCGTGTTGGAGGAAAGCGCGAACGCCTTCGCGAGGGTGATGGTGCCATAGCTCGTGTGGCCGAAGTTGTTGACCTTCCAGGTGGGGGAGGCCTGCAGCGGGGAGTTGCAGTTGATGTATATCTGCGGGTTCATGCCGGCGTTCAGGGCGGCGCACAGCGTGTACGTCTTGAAGCTCGAGCCCGGCTGGCGTTCGGCCTGCGTGGCGAGGTTGAACTTGTTGGACTCGTAGTCGCGGCCGCCGACCATGGCCTTGATGTAGCCCGTGGAGGGGTCGATCGCCACGAGCGCCGCCTGCAGCTGGTCGTTGCCGATGCTGTCGAGGTTCTTGCGGACGCTGTCCTGCGCCGCCTCCTGCACGGTGGGGTCGATGGTGGTGTAGACCTTCAGCCCGCCCTGCATGACGGTGTCCTGGTCGAAGTCCTTCAGCAGGAGCGTCTTGACGTAGTCCGTGAAGTACGGGTACTTGCCCTCGGCATCCTCCATGGTGCCCTGGTTCGTGACCAGCTCCTCCTTCTTGGCGTCCTCGCACTGCTTCTTGGTGATGTCGCCTGCGGCGTACATGCGGTTAAGAACTATGTTGCGGCGCTTCTTCGCGGCCGTCGGGTTCTTCAGGGGGTCGTACACGGACGGCGACTGCGGAAGTCCGCACAGCGTCGCCGCCTCGGCGAGGGTGAGGTCCTTCGCGTGCTTGTTGAAGTAGGTGATGGAGGCGGCCTCTATGCCGTACGCGCTGTGGCCGAAGTAGATCGTGTTGAGGTACATGTTCAGGATCTGCTTCTTCGTGAACATCTTCTCCATCTGGATGGCGATGTACGCCTCGCGCACCTTGCGCTTGAGCGTCATGTCAAACTGCTCGTCCGAGAGGACCGTGTTTCTCACCAGCTGCTGGGTGATGGTGGAGGCGCCCTCGGAGCCGCCGCCCAGCTGCACGGCGACCGCGCGCAGAATGCCCTGCGGGTCGACGCCGTGGTGCTGATAGAAGCGGACGTCCTCCGTGTCGACGATCGCCTTCAGGGCGTAGTCCGAGATCTGGCTCGAATCGACGCTGCGGCGGTTCTGGATGTAGTACTCCGCGATCACGGAGCCGTCGGATGCGTACACCGTCGTCGGCTCGGACACGAGGTACGCCTTGGCCGAGGTGTAGTCGGGCAGGTCCTGGAGCCAGTTGCTCACGACGCCGCCGAGCGACATGAAGAGCGCCAGGGTAAGAAGCGCCAGAAAGCCAAAGAAACCCGCAACGCCAAAACCCACCGCATGGGTGCTCGCGTGCCTGTGAGCCCTGCGAGTGCGAATGCTCATATAACCCTCCCGGGAAATCGGTACAGACGCTTAGATTATAAGGGTGTCAACGTAGAAACTCCCATGGCGCCCAATCTAGGCGAGAAGAACAAAAAGGCAAACAGGCAGCGGGGGCGGCCCTCGAGCTCGCGATTTCCTTGCAATCGAATGAGAACGTCTCGGTTGTGGTATAAGTGCTACAACATACATTCAGCGCATGTACAATAGGAGTCTAACATGACTACGATGACAATTCGCTGCGACGAGCGTGACAAGGCTGCGGCTGCTGCCGTGGCCGAATACTACGGCCTTGACCTATCCTCTGTCACCCGCGCATTCTGGAAGCAGATGGCCAGGACAAACAGCATCCCCCTCGACTTTGGCAATAGGGAGCCTAACGCCGAGAGCCTCCGCTCAATCCGGGAGGCCGATGAGATTGAGGCGGCGGGAGGTACCGGCGAGTCCTATGGGAGCGCACGCGCGCTTCTGGACGCTGCAAGGGCGTAGACATGGCGCGTCTCAAAGCACAGTTCACCCCAACCTTCAAACGCGACCTAAAGAAGCTTGACAAAAGGCATGTCGACGATGCGCCACTTGAAGAAGTGATTGAACTCATAATTGAGAACTCCCCAGAGTCATTGGCAGAACTGAAAAGAAGGCACAGAATGCACTCTCTTGCTGGAGGATGGTCAGGAAGTAGTGAGTGCCATGTCTGCAATGCCGGAGATTGGCTTCTTATTTGGCGGACGTTTGAAGGGATTGCCTTGATGCAGCGCACGGGGAGTCATGACGAGCTGTTCCGCTAAGAAAGAGCTGCGCGCGGCGAGCGAGACTGCGCTATCCTATGCCGTATATGTCTAAGCACCGATGGCCGGCTCTTCTCGCCCGATCGTCGAGGGTGCTGCCGTCGTCTCTAGGAGGGACCAAATTGCTATCCGTTGACGAACAGCTCAAGGTAATTCTTTCCGGCACCATGCAGGTGGTGCCCCTGGACGAGCTCAAGAAGAAGCTCGAGAAGGGCACGCCCCTCAACATAAAGCTGGGCGTGGACCCCACGAGCCCGGACCTGCACCTGGGACACGCCGTGCCGCTGCGCAAGATGCGCCAGTTCCAGGACCTGGGGCACAACGTGACGCTCATCATCGGCAACGGCACCGCGCTCATCGGCGACCCGTCCGGCCGCGACAGCACCCGCCCGCCGCTGACGGAGGAGCAGGTCGAGGCCAACGCGGAGACCTATGTGGCGCAGGCGATGAAGATCCTGGACCCCTCGCGCACGAAGGTGGTGCACAACGGCGACTGGATCAAGCCGATGACCCTGGACAAGATGCTGGGCCTGATGAGCAAGTTCAACGTGGCCCGCATCCTGGAGCGCGAGGACTTCCACAACCGCTACACCAACGGCCAGTCCATCGCCCTGCACGAGTTCATCTATCCCGTGCTGCAGGCGTACGACTCCGTCATGATCGAGGCCGACCTCGAGATGGGCGGCAACGACCAGATCTTCAACCTGCTGGCCGGCCGCGACCTTATGCGCGACATGGGCATGGAGCCCCAGGTGGCGCTGACGATGCCGCTTCTGGTGGGCCTTGACGGCCAGAAGAAGATGTCGAAGAGCTACGGCAACTACGTTGGCCTGACCGACGAGGCGAACGACATGTTTGGCAAGCTCATGTCCATCAAGGACGAGCTGGTGCCCATGTACTTCCGCCTGTGCTCCACGCTGCCCGTGGCGGAGGTCGACAAGATCGACGCCGCGTACGCGGACGGATCGGCGGACCCGTACGCGCTGAAGCGCCAGCTGGCCCGCAACATCGTGGACCTGTACCACGGTGCGGGCGCCGGCGACGAGGCCCAGGCCGCGTTCGACGCGACGTTCAAGAAGAACCAGATCCCGGACGACGTGGCGGAGTATCCCGTGAGCCTTGCCGTGACGAACGAGGACGGCAAGGTGTACCTGGCGAAGCTTCTGGCCGAGGTGGGCATCGCGAAGTCCGCGGGCGAGGGGCGCCGCCTGATCGACGGCGGCGGCGTGAAGATCGACGGCGAGCCCGTTGCCGCCAAGTGCTACAACGTGGACCCGGAGCTGCTGCACGCCGGCTGCGTGCTGCAGTCTGGCAAGCGCCGCTGGGCGAGGCTGGTGTAGCTATTCACCACATCAAGAAGCGACTCCATTACTGGCGGTAAATGATGGCTCCATGTCCAAGATTGACGTGGAGCCTTTCCCATACACTCCCACACCCAGGTAAGTGTGGGTATGGTATTGCAGCTTTGAAATGCGTATAAGAGCTTCGCTCTGGTCTCCATCAAGTTGGGTGGGCACGCTTACTAGAAAGCGGGGTATTTCGTGCTGTTTCGTCAGGCGTATTGAATCATCACGGACTTGTAGTTTTAATCTAGTAAAAGCAAATGAAATTGAGCGCATTGCTGCCAAACATTGTTCGGCAGCCGCTTTTTTTCGAAGTGTTTGACTGCATTGGAGAGTGCTTTGAAGGTCCTCGCGATTATTCCTGCATACAACGAGGAAGAATGCCTGGGAAATACGGTAAGCGAGTTAACGTCTGTCTGTCCCGATGTAGATTATTTGGTAATTAACGATGGCTCGCATGACCGCACGCCGCAAATTTGCGATGAGCTGCATCTCAACCACATTGATATGCCTGTTAACTGCGGACTTACCTCTGGCGTAAAGGCCGGCATGAAGTACGCGTACCGGCACGGCTACGATGCTGCCGTGCAGTTTGATGCCGACGGTCAGCACATGCCCGAATACATTTCCAAGATGGCCGAGGCAATGCGGCGCGAAGGTGCAGACATCATAATCGCTTCGCGCAACCTTGCTGGTGGCGGAGCAGTTGGTGCTCGCGGCACTGGTGCGAAGCTCATCACCTTTTTCATAAATTGCGCAACCAAGCAGACCATTACGGATCCCACGTCGGGCATGCGCATGTATAACCGCTCCATGATCGAGAAGTTCGCGCGTGACTTCGATATCGCGCCTGAGCCCGATACGATTTCGCTCCTCATTCGCAAGGGCGCCAAGGTCATAGAGATTCCAGCGCAGATGCGCGAGCGTCAGGGCGGCACCAGCTACCTGCGCTACTTCAGCGCCATTTCCTATATGGCGCGTACCTGCCTTTCTCTGCTTCTGTTCCAGTGGTTTAGATAGGGGATAGCGTATGTCGCCCGTACTTCGCGTGGTGTTAATACTGGGCTCGCTCTTGGCCCTGTGGATTGTCGTCAAGCGTGTTCGCAAAAGCAAAATCCGCGTAGCCGACTCGGTCTACTGGGTTCTGTGCGCGGTCCTTATGCTGCTGTTTGCGATATTCCCGCAGATAGCCTTTTTCTTCTCGGGACTTTTGGGCTTCCTTTCGCCCAGCAACTTCGTGTTCTGCATGATTATTGCGCTCATGCTTATTAAGCTCTTCAACCTGTCGTGCGACGTGTCGCGCCTTACCGACAAGGCCGAGCAGCTTGCGCAAGAGCTTGCTCTGCACGAGAAGGATAACGACGACAAGCTCAACAAATAGTATTCCATATACGTTCAAAGGACCTTCGATGCAAAACGCAGTCAATGCCTCCAGTAACGATGCACCGATTAAGCTCAGCATTATCGTGCCGTGCTACAAGGTCGAGAAGTACCTGCCCAAGTGCCTCGCTTCCCTTATGGGACAAACGCTCGATAACTACGAGGTAATCTGCATTAACGACGGCTCGCCAGATCACTGCATCGACATCCTGCACGAGTGGCAGGAAAAGTATCCGCAGAAGCTTGTGATTATTGACAAGCAAAACGAGGGTGTTTGGCGCGGTCGGTGGGATGGCATCGCGAAGGCCCGTGGCGAGTACATTGGTTTTCTTGACAGCGACGATTATTGCGAGCCCGACTTTGCCGAGCTTTTGTACAACACGGCCAAGGAAGCAAACGCAGATATTGCGGTGTGCGGCTTCTCGCGCATAGACCTCCAGACGGGCAAGGCTCTTTCTCGCGAGATGTGCAACCCTCGTTCCGGTTTCGTGATTGAGGAGGATCCCGGTAGGCTGGTTGAGCTCAATGGTGCTCCCTGGAACAAAGTGTTCCGTGCCTCCGTGCTGAAGAACATGCGTGATTTGCCCACGCCTCCGCCCGTGCTGGACGATCTTATGTTCCACTGGCTTGCATATTTGGACATGCACGGAAAGGTGGCCTTCGTGCCCCGTTCCCTCGTGAACTATTTGGTGCGCGCAGGCTCCATCATCAACTCGGTGAACATGGGCCAGGTGGAAAAAACCTATGCGGCGTTTAAGCAGGTTAAGGCCTATTACACCGATGCTAGTGCCTCGAAGGAGCTCCAGGAAGCGCTAGATGCCGCGGCCTTCTTGCATCTGGGCATTTCGCTCAACTACCGCCTGGCCTCCGATCCCAAGTGCGATCTAAAGGCCGCCATCGCAAAATGTACCGAGTTCCTTAACCAGAACTTTCCAACCTGGCATGACTCGCCCTACATTTGTGGGAGCTACGCCCGTACCCGCGGAGGTGCGTTCAAGCGTCTGCTCACTGTGTCGCGCGTGTACAAGTTGGGCCTTCTACCGGCGTTTTTGCACGTGTACAGCTTCGTGATCAACACGTTTGACGTGGACATTAAGTGGTAGGGCAGGTGGGAGCACAGTACAGCGCGCACCTTTTGATCAATGCGCAGCGCGATACGTTCGCATTTGGCACCCGAGAGAGAAGGCATAGCTAGGGTATGAACTTCAAATCCATTCTTTCCAACCTCTCGGTTGCCATTGTTGCGCAGGGCGTAAGCGTCGTTCTGAGCATCGTGTCATCGCTGCTTGTGCCCAAGATTCTTGGTGTGGAGGAGTACGGCTACTGGCAGCTATTCCTGTACTACATAAGCTACGTGGGCTTCTTCCACCTTGGCCTTAACGACGGTGTGTACCTCATTTTTGGTGGTACACCTCGAGACAAGATCGACAAGCGCACCATCAACTCTCAGTTCTGGTTTGGCTTTGCGTTTCAGGCTGTATTCGCTGCCGTTATCGTAATCGTGGCTTCTACGGGCGCCTTTGGTGCGGACCGCGGGTTCGTTCTGTTTTGGACCGCGGTATTCATCGTCCTTCAGAACCTAATGAGCTATCTGGGCTATGTGTTCCAGGCCATGAACGAAACGAAGCTCTTCTCGTACACCACCATTGTTGAGCGGCTTAGCTTTCTGGTTCCGCTGGTTATGCTGCTCATAACCCGTGACACCTCGTATAAGCCATACGTGTACGCTTATTTTTTCTCGTGCAGCGTTGGCCTTGTGTACTGCATTTACTATGCGAGGGATTTCTTTTCGGCGGGGCTTCTTCCTGTGGGAGACGCCGTTCGAGAAGGGCTTGGCAGCATTCGCGTTGGCATTAAGCTCACGCTTGCGAACACTGCCAGCACTTTGATTCTGGGCGTTACCCGCTCTATAGTGGACATGGTATGGGGCATCTCCGCCTTCGGCCAGCTGTCCTTCTCGATATCCATCGTGAACTTCATTCTGAACTTCATTATGCAGGTAAGCATGGTGCTGTTCCCGGCATTGCGCCAGGGGAACGAGGAGGAGCTAAAGAGTTTCTTCGTTAACTCGCGCGATATAACTGACCTTCTGCTGCCCGCGTTCTACATCCTTTACTTCCCGGTGGTTTGGATTTTGGGCTTGTGGCTTCCTCAGTACCTTGAGAGCTTCCAGTTCTTTGCCTACCTCATTCCGGTTTGCGTATTCGATGGCAAGATGAACGTTATCTCCACCACGATCTTCAAGGTTAAACGCAAAGAGACACTGCTTTTGGTCATAAACTTCGTAACGGTGGGCGTGAGCGCGTTGGGTTCGTTCATTGGGGCATACCTGCTGCACTCGGCCATATTCGCGATTATCTCGGCAGTCATCGCCATCGTGGGGCGTAGCAGCTTTTCGGAGCTGTACATCGCGCGCACGCTTGGCACCGACCGTGGACGTGCTTTGCCCTTCGAGATTTGCTTGACCGCCGCATTCGTGTTCTTGTGCGTGCAGTTTAGTGCGCCGGTTGCTGCTGGAATCTACGTTGTCCTGTATGGCCTGTATGCATTCGCGTTTCGTGGGCGATACCAGGAGCTGCTTGGAAAGACACGCGGCCTCTTCCAATCGTAGGCGCGTGGCTAACGTCTATGCAGGCATTGCGTAGCCCTCGCGTGGGCAGCTAAACCTTCCTAACCCGTTCGTCGCAAATCCTCTCGTCGTCGAAAGGCAAGAATCGATGCAGAACAGCACTAATTCAAGCGTCGCGATTGTTATGGCCGTATACAACGGCGAACAGTATCTGGGTGCACAGTTGCAGTCCATTCTGGACCAAACCTATTCCAACTGGCAGCTGTTCGTTTCAGACGACTGCTCCACAGACGGAAGCCTTGCCATTGTGAAAGAGTTTGTGCAGAAGGACTCTCGCATTCACCTGGTACTGCAGGGGAAGCACTACGGGAATGCCCAAGACCATTTCATGGCATTGCTGCGCGAGGTTGCGGGCAAGTTTGACTACTACATGTTCTGCGACCAGGACGACGTGTGGGACTCTGACAAGGTAGAGGTCGAGGTACGGGCGGCGCAGGATGCCGACAAGTCGGATGGCAGCGCTCCGGTATTGGTGTCGACGGACCTTCGTGTGGTTGCCGAAGACCTTTCTGTTCTGGCCGATTCCTTCGCTGCGTACAGCAATCTTAGTCCCACTACCTCGCGATTTGGTAATCTCCTTATTGAGAATTATGTTACCGGGTGCACGATTCTGCTGAACGACGTGCTTGCCAGGATGGCCGCGGAAACTCCCGTAGGGACGTACATGGTCATGCACGACTGGTGGTTTGCCCTTATTGCAAAGGGGCTAGGCGAGTTGGTGTACCTTCCTCGCCCCACCATTTCGTATCGCCAGCATGGGGACAATACGCTCGGTGCCGCCAGATACGGCATTCGATCGATTCTGGCAAGCTGGAACTGGGCAGAGCAATGCATTAATATGCGCGATGCAATCCATCAGGCAGACGAGTTCCTTCAGCAGTTTGGTAATCGACTTTCGCCTGCAAACCTTGCGGAAATCCGCAGCTTCGCCGGATTTACCGTCCACCCAAGAATTCTACGGGTGGGCAAGTTGGCTTCTGCCCATGCGTGGAAAACCGGCGCCCCGCGCTGCATTGGGGAGGTTCTGGCAATCCTCTTTTCTCACTATGTCAATAAAGACTGGTAAACAGTACTAAAAGAAGCCGCGTTTAATAGCAGCGGGCCGCCATGTCTTGCCAGGGCGGCCCGCTCTTTCTTGCTCGCTATTGTGCGGCTTGACGTGTCCCATACGGATATCTGTGCTCCTGCAAATAGGCCAGGCGCTTCTTTACCTCGGCGGCCTTGGGAAGCATGGATTCGTCCTTTATCTCGTTGCGGTCATGCTCGGTAAAGTCCGACTGCTCGCGAATGTTGGGTTTGTCGGCCATACCTCGGTTGCGCTTTAGTGAGAACTCCTCCAGCGACTTGCAGAAGTAGTGGTAAACGAGCGGGGGTACATCGGATTGCGTGGAAGGCGAGAAGGGCCCGCTCATGGGTTCGTCGGATACGTTAATTGCGTGATAGCCTAATAGAGGCACGGCGAAGTGCGGATTGCAGTACCCAAGTACCCTTCGTGGGTTAACGATTGTCTTCGTATGCAGGTTTTTCTTGAACGACGCTTCGGATCGTTGGGTGTAGCTTTCGAGCACCAGGCCGTCGGGCTTGGTCTTCCTTCCGGAGGAACCGAAGATGAGCCAGTTTATGCCAACTCCCGAAACGCCATTCACGATGTGCTGGTTAAGCCAAGCGAGCGTGTCTTGATTGCCGAAGCTTATGAACTCGTCCAGATCGATGGTGGCAATGTACTTGCAGTCGCGCATATGCTTGTTGAGGGCATCGTTGTAGGCATCCATTTGACGTGCCTGACCGGCCCAGGGGATAAGCTCTACGATGCCCGCATGTACATAGGGTGCCACAAGCTCTTCGACATTATCGGTGCTCTCGTTGTTGTAAAGAAAGAACTTCTGGAACCCAATGCTGCGATGATATTCAATCCATTCGAGGATGTAGGGGCCCTCGTTCTTCAGAATGGCGACAATTGCGAGGTTAACCGAACCGTTCCACGTGGCATGACAGCAATTAAGGTAGAGGGAGTGGAACAGCCCCGGCAATACCATGAGCG
The DNA here is from genome assembly GCF_900105025.1 of Parafannyhessea umbonata. Classification (GTDB taxonomy): domain Bacteria; phylum Actinomycetota; class Coriobacteriia; order Coriobacteriales; family Atopobiaceae; genus Parafannyhessea; species Parafannyhessea umbonata. The sequence continues at coordinate 417,328 of NZ_LT629759.1, forward strand.
TATCCAAGCCCTTCCTTCCCGGGCCGCTGTTCGACTTCGCGTGCTGGTTAATAACGCAGGGCATGCGGTAGGCTCCAGCTATCAAAGCCTGCGCGATTCGAGACACGTTAGACATTGTCGCCCACTTCCTAGTTCGGACTCTGCAGTGTATATGGTACGACAGTGCTTGAAGGCTAAGGGCACGTCATAAAATGAAACAACGTCATGGCACTATGCCAACCCTGAACTACAATAGCAGATGTCCGCGTCGGACAATTCTTACTACGATTTTTTCTTGATCTGTGTCGTCCTATTTCTAGAATATTAGATCCTATATTTAGAGTGGATTAGTCGCCCATACAATAACTGAGTTTTGACAAGTACGGCTGCGAAAACGATAATGATGTAAAAAATGTCAATTTGATAATAATAGTAACTACGCTCAGTACATTCTGCTCTTTTAATGACATATCGGACTTTGCAGGGTGGCGGCGTATCATGCGGTACGATGTGCATCCTCCCTTTTCAGGAGACGGAATTGAGAGATCAAAGCATTGCCGTAGTCATGTCCTCTTACAACGGAGCAGACTACATTGTTGAACAGCTCGACAGCATACTTGCGCAAAACATTTCGAACCTTTCTGTAATTGTGAGAGATGATGGCTCGAATGACGGGACGGTTCAGATTCTGCAGCAGTATGCTCAACGGGGCGATATTCGACTGATCTGCGGCGAAAACGAAGGTTATGTGAGGTCCTTCTTTGACGTACTAGCTGTTGCTGGTGATTTTGACTACTACTGTTTTGCTGATCAGGATGATATTTGGCTATCAGATAAGGTGTCATCAGCCATTAGTCTCATACAAGAGTCCTCTACAAGAGGGCCGGTATTGTATTGTTCGGAACTGTTGTATTGTGACGAGCACTGCAAGAATCCTCAGCGTTCGAAGCTAAATTTCATTGGCCTGAATGGGCAGAAAATGGTATATGAAGATATCTGCTCCGGCAACACCATGGTATTCAACCGCGAGATGAAGGAGTTGGCGACCATTGGGGGAGCGAAGGATATTTTCGCGCACGACTGGTGGTTTGGACTGGTCGGCTGTTCTTTAGGTACATTAGTCTGGGACGAGAACCCGCACATTCTATATCGGCGTACTGGAAATAATGCAAGCCCATCAGGTATGAGTTCTCTGCGGTTAGCTAAGTATCGTGTCGAAAAGATTTTCGGAAATGGAAAGCTCCCCAGGATCCGTAAGCAGATTCGACGGTTTTACTCTCAGTATTGTGACCAGTTGGATCCTCAGCTGCGCGAAATTGTGAGAGTTGCGGCGGAGGGGAATCGGTTCCAAAAGGCGTTCGCGCCAGGGAGATATAGGCAGAAGCGCGGAGACGAATTGCTTCTGAGACTTACGCTTCTTGCTGGTCTGCTGTAACTTAATCATCTTTAAAGCGTGGGTGTCGTGTCTTTACCACAAGTGACGTAGTGATTGCTACTATTATGAAGCCAGTTAGATGGAGAAAAATACCGGTACCCGAGCTTCTGGCCCCCGCCGGGGGGCCAGAGCCGTTTAGGGCCGCGCTTACCGCGGGCGCGGACGCGATCTTCTGCGGCCTGGGAAGCGACTTCAACGCGCGCCGCGGCGCGGGAAACTTCACGTACGAGACGTTTGCGCAGGCGTGCCGCGAGGCGCACCTCTTGGGCGTGCGCGTCTACGTGACGCAGAACGTGGTGATAAAGGGCGACGAGATGCCACGGGCCCTCGCCCTTCTCCGCAAGGCATGGCTCTTGGGCGCGGACGCGTTCATCATCCAGGACTGGGGTCTGCTTGCGGAGGCGAGGCGCCTGTGGCCCCAGATCGAGTGCCACATATCGACGCAGGCGAACGTGCACGACGCGCGCGCGACGCGCTGGTGTGGCGAGCTGGGCGCGGAGCGCGTGACGCTTTCGCGCGAGCTTTCCGTGGCGGAGATCGGGCGAATCGCGCGCGAGGGCGTGGAGCTTGAGAGCTTTGGCCACGGCGCGCTGTGCTTCTGCTACTCCGGCGTGTGCATGATGAGCTCGCTTCGCGGCGGGCGCAGCGCGAACCGCGGGCTGTGCGCGCAGCCGTGCCGCCTGCCGTACGACCTGGTGGACGGCGACGGCAACGTGATCTCCGCCCCCGGGGCGGGCCGCCCGCTGTGCCCGAAGGACTTCCGCACGCTGGACGACCTGCCGCGCCTGACCGCGGCCGGGCTGGGGTCCCTCAAGGTAGAGGGCCGCATGAAGGCGCCGGACTACGTGTACTCCGTCATCAGCGCGTATCGCGCGCAGCTGGACGACCTTGCGGCCGGCCGCGAGGTGTCCGAGGCGGACGAGGCCGCGCGCAGCCGCACGCTGGCGCGGGCGTTCAACCGCGACTTCACGAACAGCTACCTGGACGGCCGCTCGGACAACGACATGATGAGCTACGACCGCTCGAACAACCGCGGCGAGCTGGTGGGCACCGTGGTTGCGACGCGCGACCTTGGCAGCGCGAAGGTGCGCCGCGGCGGCGGAAGCGGTGGGCGTGACCGCTTCCGCACCGTGACGATGGCGGAGGTGGACGTGCGCCTGGACGCGCCCGTGGGCGCCGGCGACCTTCTGGAGGTGCGCCCGCAGGACGACCCGTCGCAGTTTTTGACGACCCGCGCGGAGGCTGACGCCGCCGCCGGCGACGTGATCTGCTGCAAGACGGCGCGCCCCATGCCAGTGGGCTGCCCCGTGCGCGTGATCCGCTCCGAGCGCGCAATGGACGAGGCCGCGCGCGCCGCCTCGGGCGAGAAGCGCCGCCGCCTTCCCGTGCGCGTGGCCGTGACCGCGCGGGTGGGCCGGCCGTTCGCGGTGACGCTGACGTGCGCCGCGCCGCTGCCGGCCGGCGTCGCGAGCGCGACGGCGGAGGGCTTCGTGGTGGAGCCGGCGCGAACGCGGGCCGTGACGCGCGAGGACCTTGTGGAGCACGTGGGCCGCATGGGCACGAGCCCGTTTGAGCCCGTTGCGTTTGACGTTGACCTGGACGAGGGCGCGGGCATGGGCTTCTCGGCCGTGCACAAGGTGCGCGCCCAGGCATGCGACTTGCTTGAGCAGGCTATACTTGCGCCCACGAGCGACGCGGCGCGCAAGGAGGGCCTTGCGGACGTGCCGGACGCAAACGCGCTTGCGGCGGAGCTTCGCCGCGCGAGGGGGCGCGTGCGCAAGGCGCTTGCCGAGGAGGCCCCGGGCATCGCGGCCGGTGCTCCTGCCGCGCGGCCTGCCGGCGAGGTGTGCGCCCTGGTGCCGACGCCGGAGGTTGCGCGCGCAGCCGTTGCGGCCGGCGCGACGCGCCTGTACGCGACGCCGGACGCGCTTGCGCAGGCGCGCGGGCGCGAGGCCGCATGGCCCATGGAGCCGGTGCCCTGGCTGGACGAGGTGTGCCGCGAGGTGGACCACGACCGGCTTGACCCGCTGGTGCGGGCGGGGTGCCCGTGCGGCGTGGGCAACGTGTCCGAGCTGGTGCTTTCGCGCGAGCGCGGTGCGCTTGCCGAGGTGAGGCCGTGCATACCCGTGCACAACCCCAGCTGCCTGCTTGCGCTTGAGGAGGCGGGCGCCCGCGGCGTGTGGCTTTCGCCCGAGCTGACGCTTGGGGAGGCGTGCGAGCTTGCCGGCGCGTCCGACGTGCCGGTGGGCCTGGTGGTGAGCGGCCGCACGCGCGCGATGACGAGCGAGCACTGCGTGCTGCAGGTGGCGAACCGCTGCATCCACGACTGCGCGAACTGCCGCCTGCGGCAGGAGCGCTGCGCGCTGAGGACGCGCGACGGCTCGCTCATGCCGGTGCGCACCGACCTCGAGGGCCGCAGCCACATATACGCCGCGCACCCGCTGGACGCGACGCCCCAGATGGGCGAGCTCTTCTCGGCGGGCGTCACGCGCTTCATGGCGGACTGCACGCTTCTGGGCGAGGCGGAGGCCGGCGCGCAGGTCGCGCGCGTGGCCGCGGCCCTTGCGGCCGTGCGGGCGGGCAGGAAGCCGGCCCCGCGTGCGAAGGGCGCGACATCCGGGCACCTGTTTGCCGGCATCGAGTAGCCCTCGGCCACCGGCCGGCGCGCACGGCCGGCCCTCTGCCGGCGCTCGGCCGCCGGCCGGCGCGTGGGTAAGTTTGTGCAATGTTGGTTGCGCCGGGCGCATTAGGGGTAGACTCGGAGCAATTGTAAGTTGTGCGGTAGGAATTGCGACACGGTCGCGCCTCCGCCCAGGGGAAGGACGCCACTCATGGCAGAGAACACCGATCAGACCAAGGACCAGGCCGCAACCGCGGAGGGCGAGGCGAAGCAGGGCGTGAACCGTGAGCTTCTGGAGGCGACCATCGACGTCATCCGCCAGAGCCTGCAGGCCGACGGCGGCGACGTGGTGCTGGTGAACTGCACGGACGACGGCGTCGTCACGCTCGAGATGCAGGGCGCGTGCGCCGGCTGCCCGCTGTCCAGCTACGACATGAGCGAGGGCATCGAGCGCATCCTGAAGGAGCACGTCCCCGGCGTCACCAAGGTCGAGCCCGCGATGGCGTGGTAGGCACTTCTCGCTCAGGCCGCGCGACGCCCGCCGGGGCGCGTGCGACACACGTGACGCGCGCAAGGAGAAGGACGTTCGATGTGGCTTAACGAGCTCTACCATCACCTCAACCCCATAATCGTGCAGATGGGTCCGCTTGCCATTCGCTGGTACGGGCTTGCGTACGTCGTGGGCATCGCGTTGGCCGGTGTGGTGATCTATCGCGTCGCGCGGCGGTGGGGGCTGGGGATTTCCCCGGACGACGTCACGAGCGTGATCATCGCGATCGCGTTTGGCCTGATCATCGGCGCGCGCCTGTTTTACGTGATTTTCTATGGCGACGGCTACTACCTGCAGCATCCGCTGAAGATATTTGCCACCTACGAGGGAGGCATGAGCTTTCACGGCGGGTTGGTGGGCGCCATCGTCGGCGGCTCTCTTGCGTGCCGCAAGCTGAGGATCTCCATCCCCACCATGTGCGACCTCGCCGTCATCGGCGCGCCGGTCGGCCTGTTCTTTGGGCGCTGCGCAAACTTCATCAACGGCGAGCTGTGGGGCAAGCCCACGAACCTGCCGTGGGGCGTCATGTTCGACGACGCGGGCGGCGGCATGGTGTACCGCCACCCGTCGCAGCTGTACGAGGCCCTGCTCGAGGGCGTCGTGCTGTTTGTCATCTTGTTCGCGCTGTCGCGCAAGGCGAATCCGCCGCGCCCGCAGGGCACGTTCTTGGGAACCTTCTTTCTGGGCTATGGCACGTTCCGCTTTCTGATCGAGTTCGTGCGCCTACCGGACAAGCAGCTGGGCTACCTGCTGGGCACCAACTGGCTCACGATGGGTCAGTGCCTGTCGATTCCGCTGGTGGTGGCGGGCGTCGCGATACTGGTGATTTCGCATCGAGCGCAGCGGCCGCAGGCCGGCCGGCTGACGGAGGCCGGCGCGACCGCGTAGCGCGGCCGGGGGAGCCGGCGTGGGACGTTGCCGGCTGCGACGCTGCCGGCTGCGACGCGGGCGACTACGATGCGGGCGACAGCTGGGCGTCGGCGCGGAATCGCGTCGACCTGGCATGCAACGACATGAGGGCGGACCTGCGCAAACGCGTAGGCCCGTCCTTGGCGTATGATTGCTGGCTTTGCGCCCATGGCGCTCTTGGCGAGTAGGGCGTTGGGGCGCTGGCCGCCGTGAGGCTCACCTGCCCTCTTTGCCTGCGCAACACGCTCGGGTTCCTCTCGAGGCTCCGTCCTGCCTGCCTCTGAGGCCGGCCAACGAGTGGCGGCCCTCAGATTCTTGCAAAGATGTGTCCATACGCGCCCTCGAGCTCGCCGTGCGCCCCCAGCTGCTAGAATCGACCTCACTTAACAGAACCTGAGGGCATGGTCCAAAGCTCATAGGCCTAGGCAAAAGGATTCCGGTTCAACCCCGGATCAGCGCGAACTATGCTCACACAGTGGCGGCCCGTCGGCGCGATCCAGTCGCGCGCGTCCGTTGCGTCCATTGGCGCACGGGCGAGAAGGACGTGGCCTGCCAGATGGGATGCCTTCCTGGCTTCCAATCCTGCGTGCCCTCACAGTTTCCCATGGGAAGGAGAGGGCAGGATGCGTTTTCCCAGCAAAAAGGGCATTGCCGCGCGTGCGGCAACTGCGGCGCTCGGCTTCGTGCTCGTCCTGAGCCAGGTGCCCACGGCGGCGCTCGCGGAGGCGGCGGGCACCGCGGACGCGCAGGCAGCGGCCGGGCAGCCAGCCGAGGCCACGACGGGTGCAACCGACGCGCCGGTCGAATCGACCAAGGCTTCCACCTCGGAGGAGGCACCGGCACCGCCCGCGAGCGCGCAGTCGCACGCGACGGCGACTGGTTCGTCTGCGTCCTCTGCGGCGACGCCGTCCGCGTCCAAGCCGACTTCCACGACCCCGTCCGCGCCTGCCCCCGCGACCGGCGCCGCGCCCACGTCAGGTGCTCCCGCGGCCGCGCCGACCGCGATGGTCGCCGCGGTGGTGCCGGACGTCGCGCGCATCACGAGCGCCAGCGGGTCGCAGGTCCGCTACGACACCGTCGTCGCCCCGGGGGCCACGCTCACGGCAAACGCCTATACCCCGGAGGAGGACGACTGGGGCGACGAGGACGAGACCCCCGTCGCCGCCTCCGCATACGCGGACTACTCGTATCAGTGGTACCGCGGCACCACCGTGTCGTACGGCACCAAGTTTGATTCCTATGCGCCCATCGCAGGTGCCACGTCGCGCAGCTACGTCGTGACGGATGCGGACGCAGACGCGTTCCTGGCGTGCAAGCTGACCTTCACGCGCACGGACGGCACGCGCGGCGAGCTCTGGAGCGACAGCTCCACCGGCAAGGTGGCGGACGGCCGCGCCACGCTCGACGGCGCCAAGGTCACCGGCACCGCAAAGGAGGGACAGACGCTCTCCGCCTCCGCGTACGTCGCGAGCGACTGGGGTGGCACGCAGCCGGCGGACTCGTCCGCGCCCATCGCGTGGCAGTGGCAGCAGGCAGATGCAAGCGACGGGGCGTTCGCGGACATCGCAGGCGCAACGGAAGCAGCGCTCACCCTCACGGACGCGCTCGTCGGCAGGTTCCTGCGCGTGAGCGCCACGTCGCGCAACAGCGTCACGTCCTCCGCCGTCGGCCCCGTCGTCGCGCGCGGCACGCAGCAGGACGAGGAGCTGCTGGCCCAGGCCGTGCAGGCGCTTGCGTCCGATGGCTTCAGCGGGTATGCCCCGTCGCCCGTCTACGGCACGGACGCCAACGTGAACGACATGGTTCTCGCCCGCCTCGCCACGCTGGGCGAGAAGTACGCGGACGTACGGGTCGCCACCCAGTCCGTCGAGACCACGGCCACGCCCGACCCCAGCCAGCGTGGCGGCATCTCCTGCGACGCGGCAGACAACGGGAAGGTCACGTTCTTCTCGCTCAGTCCCGCGAAGAAGACGGTGTCGACGGCGACATCGGTGCTGCGCCAGGTGAGGCCCACGTTCAGGCTCACGTACGGCACGGCGACCGCATGGTACACGCCTGCGAAGTTCGTGCAGCTCGATTGGGATGCGGAGGCCATGTCCGCAGAGCTCGACGCCGCGGCGGACTCCCTTGCGCCCGCGTACGCGGACGGCGATGCCGCAGACTCCGTCACGCAGGAGTTCGCTCTGCCAAACAAGCTGGGCACCGGCCTGAGCGTAAGCTGGAAGACGTCGGACGAATCCGCGCTCGCGCTTTCCGGCTACTCCTGGGACGAGCAGACAACTGCGACCCCCAACGTCACGTCAGCGGACCAGCGCGTCACGCTCACGGCGACGGTGAGCTTCTCTGGCTCGGACGCGTCGCGCGCAAGCGTCACGCGCAGCTTCGAGGTCACCGTCAAGGGCGACCCCGGCCTCGTGCAGCGCCAGCTCGCGGAGGCGCAGCAGAAGCTGGACGACAACTTCACCTACAAGAACCTGGGCTACGTATCCTCGGCGGACGGCGACCTCGACCCCGCCGCCGTCACGGGCGACATCCAGCTGCCCACCACCAGGACGCTGGGCACCAGGCGGCTCGACTTCGACGTCACGGTCAGCTACTCGTCTTCCAACCAGACGCTGCAGATAAACGGATACCGCGCGAACGTGCTGCGTCCCGTCGAGGGCGCAAGCGACGCCACCGTGGAAGTCACGTGCAAGATCGCGCTCAAGGACGACCCGACCAAGTACGTGACGAAGTCCCTCTCGCTCGCCGTGAAGCCGCTGGCATCCGGCGACGTCGACGCGGAGCTCGCGCTTTTGCACCGCGTGCGCGACCAGTTTGGCGCGCGCCTGCTCGACGGGCAGGACGCGGGTGCCGTCACGCGGAACCTCAGGCCGTTCATGGAGGCCTACCAGGACGCCTCGGGCACGCTGGGCTGGGCGGAAAGCGTCACGGACGCGGATGCCGCGCACGGCATCGTCGCGGCGGAGCTTCCGGGGTACGACTCCATGGGCCCCAGCGACCAGGGTCGCACGTTCGCCTCGAGCGAGCCTACCGTCGTCAGAAACCAGACGCTGCGTGTGACGCGCCCGCAGTACAACACGCGCGTGCAGATAACCGCAAACCTCGCGAGCGAGAAGTACGGGGCGTACTACGCGCGCTACAAGGACGACGCGGGAGTCTCTGCGGAGCTGAAGGCGAAGCTTTCGGAGCTCGCCGGCACGCAGGCAATCGCAAGCATCACCGTGAGCGGCACCACAGGGAAGGACGTGCCGTACGTGCAGGCAACCGCAACCGTGATCGGCGTGGACGCGTTTGGTAAGACGGAGACGTGGGCCACGTCCACGCAGAGGCTGGACTCTGGCTCCACCGCGTGGGACCTCACGCGCAAGACGCTTGCCGCGCGCGGCATCACCTACGTTGCGCAGGATACCGACTATGGCACGTACCTGCAGACCGTCACGTCGCCCACCACGGGCGCGGCGCTTGGCTACGATGCCGGCACCGGGCGCTACTGGCAGCTGTTCGTGAACGGCAAGCCGTCTGACGCCATGGCAGACGCCGTAAAGGTTTCCGACGGCGACAGCGTGGTGTGGTACTACTCCGCATACGGCGACCAGCTTCCCGCAAGCGACGCCGCAAACGTCACGGCCTCCGTCAAGGTGGTCGGCCCCAACGCCTTTGGCGAGAGCGCGAGCTGGGTGGGCCAGAGCGAGGCGAGCGTGCCCGCCGGCACCACGGCCGCGCAGCTCACGAAGGCGGTGCTTGAGCGCAACGGCATGACTTGCGACGACATGGTCGGGACCATCAGCGCGGCCACGGGCGTGCTTCCCAACGGGAAGGCGTCCCTGGGATACGCGCAGGACGCGGCCGGCAACTGGAGCTGGTGGCAGTTCTACGTAAACGGCAAGCTCGCCAGCGACTACGCCGCCCAGTACGTGGTGCAGCCAGGTGACAGGATCGAGTGGTTCTTTGGCAGCTACGGAGAAGAGCCTCCCACGCAGGACGTGACCGTCACGCCGGACGCGCCGCGTCCCGACTTCGCGGCGGAGTGGGGCGCGTACAAGGGGGCGGACGGCACGGGCACGTCCACGGCCGACACCCCCACGAGCGGCTCCTCGCTTGCATGGGCCTGCGACCTGGGCACGGCCGGCCAGACGTTCATGAGCGACCCCATCCTCGTGAACGGCCAGGTGTACATCGCCGTTCGCAACAAGCTGCAGGTGCGCGACGCCAAGACCGGCAAGATCGTGCAGCAGGCGGACCTCGCGGACCGCGTCGAGTCCACGTGCCGCATCGCGTATGCAAACGGCGTCGTGGTGGTGCCGCTGCGCGGCGGCCGCGTGCAGGCGCTCACGGCAGACAAGCTCAAGACCGTGTGGCTGACGGACGCGCTGCCCGCGCTAGGCGGTGCGGCGCAGCAGCCAATATCGACCCCGCTGGTGCGTGACGGCTACGTCTACCTGGGAACCTCTGCCGCCGGCTTCGACGGATCGTCACTTGGCGGCACGCTTCTGGCCCTCAACCTCAAGGACGGCTCCGTCCGCTGGCAGCAACAGAAGACCGGCTCCGGCTACTACTGGGCAGGCGCCGCGCAGACGGTCGCGGGCATACTGGTGGCAGACGATGGCGGAAATCTGACGCTGCACGACGCGTCCACGGGCAAGGCAACTGCGACCTTCTCGCTTGGCGCGCCCTCCCGCGCGGGAATCGTCGCGGCCGCGGGCGGCACCGTTGCGTACGCGGTCACGACGGACGGCGTGCTGCACCGCATCGCCATCGCGGCGGACGGCTCGCTCAGCCAGACGGGCACCGCGAAGTTCGACAACGCGAGCACGTCCACGCCCACGCTCTCCAACGGCAAGATCTATGTGGGCGGCGCGGACCGTCGCGTCGCCGGCACGGGCAGCATCAGCGTGATTGACGCGCAGACGCTCAAGGTGGAGTGCCACGCCACCACCACGTCCGCCGCGAAGGACAACGCCATCCCCGGCGACGTGAAGAGCGCACCGCTTGTGGTGACGAGACCGGACGGCACGTACGTGTACTTCACGAGCAACGGACGGCCGGGCGGCGTCTTCATGTACAAGGTGGGGCAGAGCCACGTGACCCTGCTGTACGTGCCCGACCAGGCGCAGTGGCAGTACAACATGGCGAGCGTCGTGGCGGCAGCCGACGGCAGCCTGTACTTCGTGAACGACTCCGGCTACCTGTTCAAGCTTGCCGGCGCGGGCGCGACGGACGCGCTCCCCAGCCAGGAGATCCCGGGGCAGTCCGGCGCGACGGACCCCGGCAAGGACTCCGGTAAAGACAGCGGCAAGAATTCTGGCAAGAACGAAGGCTCGCGGGGCGAGAAGGACAAGGGCACTGGGTCCGCGCACGCCGCGGGTACCGGCAACGCCGCCGCGAGCGGTAGGGGTGGTAACGGCAGCGCCGGAGCGAAGTCGGGCTCGGCAAAGCCTGGCTCGACGAAGGTCGTGCGTGGCGCGGCGTCGCTCGCGAGCGCGAAGGAGTCCGGTACCGCCGCGACGTCCGGACCGCTGGCGCTTCTGGACGGCGTCGCGTCCGACGTGCTTGGCATACAGGTGCAAGACGGCGCGTCCGAAGGCGCCTCCGAGGGGACGGCGTCCACTGGCGACGCGGCGGCAGACGCCTCGGCAAAGGCAACTGCAAGCAAGGCGGCTGCGGCCGCATCGCGCGGACGCAGCCTGCCCATCTGGCCGGTCATTGGCATGGCGCTGGGCGCCGTGGTCCTGATCATGGCGCTGCTGCGCAGGGGCAAGCGTGACGAACGGGAGACGAAGTAATGGCAGACAAGCAGGAAAACCTCGACTTCAAGTCCGCGAGCACCGCCTCTGGCGCCGGTGCGCAGGCAGCTGGTGGCGGCGCCGCGCCAAACGGTGGCGGTGCTGGCCGTGGCGGCATGCGCGCCGCCCGCGTAGCCGCCGCGGTGCTGGCCGTGGCGCTTATCGCGTTCTGCGCGTGGTCGATGAGCGAGTACGTGCAGGGGAGGGACCCCCTCGCGTTTGCGACGGGCTCGACGGCCAGCACGGGTGCCTCCGCGCAGCGCAAGGCATCCGCAAGCGCGGCGAGTGCGAAGAAGTTCTCCGGCGCCGGCACAAAGACGGCTGCCATCGACGAGGCCGCCGTGAAGTCCGAGCTCAAGCGGCTCCGCCTTGGCAAGGAGGACCTTGCCGTCACGGGTGACGTGCGCGTGGTCGTGACGGAGCACGGCGTATGGGTGGAGCACGCGGCGGACCAGAAGGCAGAAAGCCTCGTGCAAGACGCGGCGCGGCGCACGCTCGCGCTTGCGCGGTGGGTCGCGGGCCGCAAGGCAGATGCGACCGTCACGTGGATAGAGGAGGATGCGTCGGGCATCGTGCGCATGAGCGTGGCTCTGCCTTCCGCATCCGCGGCCAAGGTAAAGGGCGCTGACGTTGCGCACATCCTTTCTGCTGCAAGCGGATATGCCATAGACCCCAAGTTGTATGCGCAGCTGGGAAAGCAGTCCTTCTCGGCCGAGGGCGGAAAGGCGCCCACGTTGCCAAGCGGTAGCACGCTTGCGGTTGGTACGGCGGCAACGACGGGCGCACATGACGGCTCGAGTGCGGACGGATTAGCAAACGGCTCTTCAAGCGGCGAAAATGCAAATGCCTCGACCGGATCTGGCCGGGCGGCGGGTGGCGCCTCGGGCGAGAAGGGCGCGGCGTCCGGATCTGCGGCCACATCCGGCTCCGGCTCTGGCTCCGGCGGCAAGGGCACGGCTGCCATGACGGTTTCCGTATCGATAAACGGGGCCGGTTATAGGGTGAGCCTGCGCTCGGGCGCCACGGCGTACGATGCGCTTCTGGCCACGGGCGCCTCCGTGGAGAGCGGCGCGTACGCCGGCGGCGGCACGTGGGTGACCGCGATCAACGGCCTGGGGCAGGACGCGTCGCACGGGTGGACGTATTCCGTGAACGGCTCGATGCCCGGCATGATGAGCGACCTGTATGCCGTGCACGACGGCGACTCCGTCGTGTGGAGCTACGTCACGTCGGGGCAGTAGCGTGGGGCGAACGCAAGACAAGTGCAAGAGGCGTGCCGTCGCACGTGACGCCGGGGCGCGTCCCGCGGACGAGCCCCGCGCGGACGTGGCGTTTGGGCAGAGCCATCCCGTGGTGGCGGCCGTGTACTTCGCGGCCGTCATCGGCATCGGAACGCTCGTGACGCAGCCCGTGTTCGTGGCCATCTCCGTCGCGGGGGCGCTGCTGTTTGGCGCGTGCCTGCAGGGCGCGCTGTCCACGGCGCGGCGCCTGCGCTGGCAGCTGCCCATGGTTGCACTTGTCTGCCTGGCGAACCCGCTCTTCTCGCACTCCGGCGCCACCGTTGTGGCCACGCTTGGCCCCGTCACGGTGCGCCTGGAGGCGCTTGCCTACGGCCTATGCATGGGCGGGTCTTTGGTATGCATGCTGCAATGGGTGTCCAATGCGGCGTGCGTGTTGACGGAGGACCGGTTGCTTGAGCTTTCCGGAAGCCGCCTGCCCGTGGTGAGCACCATGGTGTCCATGGCAATCCAGCTGGTACCGCAGCTGCGACGCCGCTACGGCGTCGTGAGCTCCACGCGGGCGGCATGCACCTGCGCCCGGACGCCCGCGGCCGGGGGGCCTGCCGCTGCGCCCGCGCGCGGCGCGAGCCGCATGGGCTACGTGAATGCCTCGACCGTGCTTATGGCATGGGCGATGGAGGATTCCGTGGAGCGGGCCGATGCCATGCGCGCCCGCGGCTGGGAGGTGGGCGGCCCGCGCTCGCGCTACCGGCTGCAGACGTTGCGCGTGCGTGACGTCGTGCTGGCCACTGCCGTGGGGTCTCTTGCACTTGCCTGCGCGCTGCTTGCGTGGGTGGCGCAGTCTCAGTGGAGCTTCTATCCCACCATGCCGGCGCTCGTGCCGTGGTGGGGCTATGCGCCGTACGCGGCGCTGTCGTTGGGGCCTGCGGTCGTGACCGCGGTCGGGCGCGTTCGCGAGGGGAGCCTGCGATGAGGGTCAAGACGTGCGGGGGAGAAGGGCCGCGGCAAAGGGCCGTGGCACGTGCGGAGGGCCAGGCCGCCGGGCCCGCGGCGGCGCGGCCGGCGCCCGACCGCGCCCAGCAGCCGGCGCTCGAGCTTGAGGACGCGTCCTTCTCGTATGCCGTGCCCGCGGGGGAGCTCGCGGGGCCAGACGTGGTGTCGCACGCGAGCGCGCGCGTGCCGGCCGGTGCGTTTGCGCTGCTGGTGGGCGGCACGGGATCCGGCAAGACTACGCTGCTCAAGCTGTTCAAGCCAGAGATCCGGCCGCAGGGCGCACTTTCGGGCACCGTGCGCGTGCTTGGGCGCGACGTGGCCGCGATGTCCGCGCGCGAGTCCGCGGGGAGCGTGGGCTACGTGTTCCAGAGCCCGGACAGCCAGATCGTGTGCGACAGCGTGTGGCACGAGCTGGCCTTCGGCCTTGAGAACCTGGGCGTCCCGCAGGACCAGATGCGCCGCCGCGTGGCCGAGACCTGCTACTTCTTTGGGATGGAGCCGTGGTTCCACCGGCGCTGCGCGGACCTTTCCGGCGGGCAGCGGCAGCTGCTGGCGCTGGCGTCAGCGCTCGCGATGCGCCCGTCCGTGCTGCTGCTGGACGAGCCCACCTCCATGCTCGACCCCGTGGCCGAGAAGAGCTTCCTTTCGCTTCTGCGCCGCGTAAACCGCGAGCTGGGCTGCACCGTGGTGGTGGCGACCCACGCGCCGCGCGCCATGGTGGACTTTGCGAGCATGGCCTTTTGTATGGAGGGCGGTCGTCCGCGGCAGGTGCCGCTGGACTCCCTGCGAGAAGAGCCGGCGCTCATTGCCGCGGACGGGCCCGCGGGCGCGGCGCCGACGTCCGGCCCGGTGGTGAGCGCGCGTGACGCGTGGGTGCGCTACGGGCGCGACGGCGCGTGGGTGCTGCGCGGTGCGGACCTGCAGATGTCCGCAGGCGAGGTGCGCGCCGTCGTCGGCGGCAACGGCTCCGGCAAGTCCACGCTGCTCATGGCGGTCGCGGGCATGCTCGCCCCGCGGCGCGGCCGCATCGCAAACGCGCTTTCCGGCTCGCAGGCGCTTCTGCCGCAACAGCCAAAGGCGCTGCTCTCTCGCCCGAGCGTGGAGGAGGAGCTTATGGAGTGGGCGCCCACGGCCGGCTACGACCGCGAGCGCATGCTGAGCGTCGCGACGTCGTTTGGCCTGGAAGGCGCCCTCGCGCGGCACCCGTACGACCTCTCCGGCGGCCAGCAGCAGCAGCTGGCGCTCGCGAAGCTCCTGCTCACGCGGCCGCGGCTGCTGCTTCTGGACGAGCCCACCAAGGGGCTGGACCACGCGGCGCGCTCGCTTGTGGCCGCGCACGTGAGGCAGGCGGCCGCGGGCGGCGCGACGGTGCTTCTGTCCACGCACGACGTGGCGTTCGCGCGTGCCGTGGCAGACAGCTGCTCGCTTCTGTTTGACGGGCAGGTGGCGCTTACGCAGCCGGCGGGGCAGTTCTTTCGCGAGTCCTGGGTGTGGCGCGCATGAGCGGGCGGCAACCACGCCGGGGTCGGCGTGCGCGCGTGCTGCGCGCGCTGGAGCCCGTGGCGCTCATCGCGGTTCCGGCCGTGGCCGGACTTTGCGCTTACCTGCAGCTTTCTGCCACCGGAGGCCTCGTTCTTCTCGTCACGCTGCTCTGCCTCGCGCTTTTCTTCGCAAGCTTCGAGGCGTCGCGCCCGGCGCTCAGGCAGATCCTGCCCACGGCGACCCTGGGCGCCGTCGCGGCGGCGGGGCGTATCGTGTTCGCGCCGCTGCCGGACGTCAAGCCGGTCTCGGCCATCGCGATCGTGGCGGGGGCGACCCTGGGACGGCGCAGCGGGTTCTTGGTTGGTGCCATCGCGGCGCTCGTGTCCAACTTCTTTTTTGGGCAGGGCGCGTGGACGCCCATGCAGATGTACGCGTGGGGGCTCGTGGGCTACCTGGCGGGTGTTCTGGCAGACGCGGGTGCGCTTCGCCGCGGCTGGGCGCTGTACACGTACGGCGCCGCGTCCGGCCTGCTGTACGGCCTGCTGCTCAACGGTTGGTACGTGCTGGGATACGTGCGGCCCATCACGTGGCAGACCGTGCTTGCGGCGTTTGCGCTCGCCCTTCCCCTGGACGTGACGCACTCCGTCGCCACGGTCGGCTTCCTTGCGGCCATCTGGCTGCCGTGGCGCCGCGCCATCAGGCGCGTCGTCGCAAAGTATGGCCTGCGCTAGCGGCGCCGGCGCCCGCGCGACGCCCAGCCGTGGCACGCCCCCGCCGTGGCGCGTCATGCCAAGGCTGCTAGAATCTGGTGGAGCACATCGGGGGAGGGCGGCACACGTGGCCAAGCACATGAGCACGAACGACCGGCAGGGCACGCGGCGCGCGCAGGCGCAGGCGCCCGCAAACGGCGAGAAGGACGCGGCGCCAGGCGCGCAGGCCGCGCCGCAGGCGGAGGGCCCGCACGGCGGTGCCGCCTACGGGCAGCGGCCCGTGGAGCGCACGCTCGTGACGCTGCTCGTGGCCGCGGTCGCGTGCGTCGCGATCGTGGCGCTGGGCGAGCTCGGCATCCTGCACTATCCGGAAAAGCCCGAACCCGCGCCCGCAAAGCCGGCCGCGGCAGCCTCTTCCGCCAAGGGCTCGCCCGGCAGAAAGTCGCAGGACTCCGGCACCTCCGCCGCGGACGCGAGCACGTCGGACGCGTCGGACCCCTCATCCTCCGCGGCGGCACCCTCGCCCGTGGTGAGCACCAAGCTCGCGGAAATGTTCGCCAAGGGCGAGGTCAAGTCCATTCGCGTCCTGGGCGACAGCATCACGGCGGGCCTGGGTTGCGACGGCTACGACGCTCCCTCGGATACGGGCACCGTCGTGTATTCTGGCCCCCAGGGCAGCTACCAAGAGAGCGCCACCACCGTCTCAACCTGGGCAAACGACTTCAGGGCGTACGCGGCGCAGCGCGGCGTCACCAACTTCGTGAACGCGGGCATCTCCGGCTTCAAGATGCAGTACCTGGCGGAGGACCCCGCCGCGTGGCTCGGCGACGGCGCGGACGTGATCGTGGTCATGCTCGGCACCAACGACGCGGCGCGTCGCACGTCAGACGAGTTCTGCGCGGACGCGGAGATCGGCCTCAAGGCCGCGGCAGCCAAGTGCAAGCTGCTCATCGTGGTGTCCCCTCCGCAGAACCGCCGCACGGACGCCACGAACAACTTCGACATGCAGCGCGCGGACCAGATCCTCACGTCGCTCTGCAAGATGAAGGGCTACGTGCACGTAAGCTTCCTCGACACGCTCCAGCTCGATTCAGAGGACTTCAACGCCGACGAGCTCCACCCCACGACGGCCGGCTCCCACAAGCTGTGGCAGGCGTTCAAGACGCAGCTCGGCCTGGTGTAGCCCAAACGCGCCTTTCGTGCTTTTTGCACTTTTTGCAGCCTTTGCGAACGTGGCGGCCGGCAGGCGGCGCGTCCCTTGCTCGCGTGGGCGCTATCGAGTATCATCTTTGTGTTTTTGCCAATACCAGAAGGAGTTGTGTATGTCCGGACACTCTAAGTGGGCTACCACTAAGCACAAGAAGGCCGCGATCGACGCGAAGCGTTCCGCGCTCTTCTCCAAGCACTCGCGTAACATCACCGTTGCTGCTCGTACCGGTGGCGACCCCAACCCGGACAACAACGCCTCCCTCGCAGCGGCCGTCGCCCGCGCCCGCATGGTCTCCATGCCGAACGCCAAGATCAAGGCCGCGATCGACAAGGCCTTTGGCTCCGGCGCCGACGCCGCGGTCTACAAGGAGGTCACGTACGAGGGCTACGGTCCCGCCGGCACCGCCTTCTACGTCGAGTGCCTGACGGACAACCTCAACCGCACCGCGGCCGACGTGCGCTCCGCGTTCACGCACGCGGGCGGCAACCTGGGCACCGCGGGCTCCGTCTCGTTCCAGTTCACCCGCAAGGGCTCCATCGCCGTGGAGAAGGTCATCGTCTCTGACGAGAAGAAGGTCGCCGACAAGGAGAACGCCGTCGACGAGGACGAGTTCATGATGGCCGTTGCCGAGGCCGGCGGCGAGGACTACGAGGACGCGGGCGACCAGTGGATCGTCTACACCGCGTACGACAAGATGCAGGACGTCCAGAAGGCGCTCGAGGCCCAGGGCATCGAGTGCAAGGGCTCCGAGCTCACGATGGTGCCGAACACCCCGACCAAGCTCGAGCTCGCTGACGCCAAGAAGGTGCAGCGCCTGATCGACCGCCTGGAGGAGCTGGACGACGTGCAGAACGTCTACACCACCATGGAGGTCTCCGACGAGGTCGCGGCTCAGCTCGACGAGGACTAGCACCAAAAGCCAACAGTGTTGCGCGCGCGGCGGCCCCCGGGTCGCCGCGTTTTGTGAAGGGGGAAGTCCGCGTCGTCGGACGCGCCCCGGCCAGGGAGGCAGCTTGAGGAAGCAGGACATGACGCAGGCACAGGCCGAGAAGATCCTCGACCTGCCGGAGCGCTACACGAAGTCCGATTTGAGGAAGCGCTTCATGAAGCTCGCCCAGCGCTACCACCCGGACAACGCCGCGACGAACGGCATCAGCCCCGAGGTGGCCCAGCGCAAGATGACGCAGGTGAACAAGGCGTACGGCCTGCTAAAGACCCTCTTCGAGGACGATGCCGCCGCGACGGTCCAACGCGACCTCGTGGGCGGCGACCCCGGCCGCTACGGCGTGGGCGTGCACTTTGACCCCATGGGCCAGCACGCGCGCCAGACGGCCGTGGACGACTCGCTGTTTTGGGACGAGCACGGCAACCCCAGGAGCGCGGTGGCCGAGAAGGCCGCAAACGACGCGGTCGACGCGGCGCCAGGGACGCATCGCCTGCGTCGCTTCCTGCTTGGGCCCGTGTTCCTGCGGATGGTCTGCGTGGCCGCGCTCGCCCTTGTGTGGTGGAACGTGTTCCCGTGGGCGGGGGGCCGTGCGGCGGGATTCGACGCGGCGCGCCTCCAGACGCTTGCGGACTGGGTGCCGCTCCTGTGCGCAGCGGTGTATCCCACGTACTTCCTGGCGTACGAGGCGCTGACCGGGCACGTGTCCGGCGTCGTGCGCGAGGCCATAAACGGGGCGGTGTCGCTTGCGACGGGCGTACACGTGGAGGTCCGCAAGAGCGGCACGTACACCTCGGAGCTCACGAGCCTCATCCAGAAGCAGTGGTACGGCCCGCTCATCCTGCCGCTTGCGGCGTGGGTGGCGTCCCTTGGCCTGGCACAGGGCTCCGGCTGGCCGCGCTACGTCCTTCTCGCCCTGGGCGCGCTCATGGCGCTCGACGCCCTGCTCTCGACGTTTGGCATGGGCCTTGCGGACAGCGTCGCGCGCCATGCGGGCGACGCCGCGGAGAAGTGGTACGTGCAGGCGCGCATGTACATGCTGAAGCGCTGCGGCCAGTGGGGAAGCCCCGCTGGCGCGCGTGCGGGCGGGGCGCGGCACGGCAGGGCGTAGCCTGCGGCGCGCGCGGGCGCCGTTTCGCCCTACGTACCCCATCTGCGCCGTTCTGGGGATATCATCGAGTTTCCGGGCGGCTCTTCTGCTGTAATATCATCGGTTACCGAAATACGGAGTTTGACTATCGCCGCCGCGGCGCCGTCAGCCGCGCGGACATGGAGGATCGAATGCTAGAGGACGCCAGCTCGAAGGTCTCCGTCATCGTCCCGATCTACAACGCGGGCAAGTTCCTGAGGCAGTGTCTGGACAGCATCTGCAACCAGACCCACCGCGAGCTCGAGATCATCCTGATCGACGACGGCTGCACGGACGGGTCGCCCGCCGTGATCGACGAGTACGCCGCCCGCGACCCTCGCGTGAGGGCCGTGCACAAGGAGAACGGCGGGTATGGCGCAGGCTGCAACCGCGGCCTCCAGATGGCCACGGGCAGGTGGGTCTCCATCGTCGAGCCGGACGACTACCTCGACCTGACGATGTACCAGGACATGCTGGACTTCGCCGCCACGTTCGAGGACCAGATAGACATCGTGAAGTGCCCGTGGACCGAGGTCGCGCGCTGGGATGACCCCGCGCGCACCAGCGCGCGCCCCTGCCAGCTCGCCTCGAGGATGGTCACGTGCGAGAAGCCGTTCACGATATCCGATCGTCCGATGCTCATCGCGACGCATCCCTCCATCTGGTCCGCCATCTATCGCACGGACTTCATCAACGAGAAGGGCATCCGCTTCATCGAGTACCCCGGTGCGGGCTGGGCGGACAACCCCTTCCTGATCGAGACCATGTGCCAGGCGTCGTCCGTCGTCTACCTGAACGAGTGCTACTACAACTATCGCATCGACCTTCCGGGCAGCACGCGCAACCACAAGACGCCCGACCTCGTAACCAGGCCGTTCGACCGCTGGGTCACCATGCTCGACGTGATCAGGCGCCTGGGCATCACCGACCCCAAGGTACTCGCGGCGCACTACGACCGCGGCTTTACGTACGCGTACGGCGCCGAGTACGACGACGGCAAGGACAACCCGCTGGTCGTGGAGGGCGAGAAGCGTATCTTCGGCATGATGGACCCCGCCATAGTGGAGCGCATGTGCGAGCTTCCGCTCAACAGGCTCCGGCGCTACTGCGAGCTCACGGGTAGGCCCATGCCGGCGCACGCCGGGCTCGCCCGCGGCGCGTACCTGCTGGGCAGCACCAAGTCCACCGTGGATGCCTTCGGCCTTGGTAAGGTCGTCTCCATGGTCGCCCGTCACGGCCTCATCACGGTGACGGACAAGATCAAGCGCTAACGTATCTGTCCCTCGAGGCGTCCCGGCAGGCCTGGAGTTGCCTCTTCGCCTAGGAGTTCGATCCCTGACATGGAGCTCTTCTCGCTCGCCTTTGTGATCTTCGTCGTGCTGGCCCTTGCTGCGTACTACGCGGTCGGGGCCATGCTCGGCAAGGGGCAGTGGGTCGTCCTGCTCGTGGCGAGCCTCGCGTTCTACTGCATCGCCGGGGGCGTGCAGGCACTGGGCTTCGTCCTGTTCGCATCCCTCGTGACGTGGGTGGCCGCGCGCTACCTTGGCGCGTGCGACGCGCGTTGCAAGGTGGCGCGCAAGGCGTGCGCGGACCGCGCGGAAAAGAAGCTCGTAAAGGCACGCTTCCTCAGGCGCAAGCGCGTGGCCCTCGTCGCGGCGCTCGTGCTCTGCCTTCTGGTGCTGGGCTACGCCAAGTACTACAACGTCATCCTGTTCAACTTCGGGTTTGCCAGGAGCCCTCGATCCCTGGGCATCCTGCTTCCGCTGGGGATATCGTTCTTCACGTTCCAGTCGCTTGGCTACCTGATAGACGCGTACAACGGCCGCTTTTCCCCGCAGGAGAACTTCGCGAGGTACCTGCTCTTCGTGAGTTGGTTTCCCCAGCTCATACAAGGCCCCATCAACAAGTACGAGCAGACCGGTCAGGCGCTGCTTCGCAGCCGTCGCATCCAGGACGTAGACTGCAGCCGCGCCGCGTTGAGGCTCGGCTACGGCGTCTTCAAGAAGGTCGCCATCGCGAACCTGCTGTTTCCCACCTACGACTCCATCTTTAGCGGCGTGAACGTACACACGCCCGGCAACGTCATCGTGCTGGGAATCGTCGTCTACTCCGTCTACATGTACGCGGACTTCAGCGGCGGAATCGACATAGTCGAGGGCATTTCGGAGCTCTTCGGCATCCAGATGGCCCAGAACTTCAGGCAGCCGTACTTCAGCGTCTCGCTTTCCGACTTCTGGCGCAGGTGGCACATGTCGCTCGGCGCGTGGATGCGCGACTACCTGTTCTACCCGTTCGCGCTGCTCTCCCCGCTGCAGCGCTTCGGGAAGTGGGCCACAAAGCACCTGGGACGCCATGCCGGCCGCACCCTTCCCGCGTGCATAGCCAACATCGTCGTGTTCCTCTGCGTGGGACTCTGGCACGGGGCGGAGTGGCACTACGTGCTCTGGGGCCTGTACAACGGCGTCATCGTCGCGCTGGCGGACCTCCTTGCCCCCGCGTTCTCGTGGTGCGCGGACAGGCTGCGCATAGACCGCGGCTCCAGGGGCTTCCACGTCTTCGCCGTCGTTCGCACGTTCCTCGTGGTGCAGGTGGGGCGCTACTTCGACTGCATCGCCAACGTGACGGCCCTTGGCATCTGCCTGCGCAACACGCTGTTCAGCTTCAACTCCACGCCCCTTTCCACCGCGCTTGCGGCGCGCGGCATCCAGCGCGTTTCGACGCTGGGCTTTCCCAAGCTGACCATCCTGGCGTGCGTCATCGTGTTCGTCGTGAGCCTTCGCTACGAGATGGGCCACGACGTCCGCGACGACCTCCTTGCGGCCCGCCTGCCGCTGCGGCTTCTCGTCTACGGCGCGTGCCTTGCCATCGTCACCCTCGCGCTCCCCATGACCGTCACGAACGGAGGTGGATTCCTCTATGCGAACTTCTAGGAAGGATGCCCCGACGTCTGCCGCCGATTGTCCCGCGGGCGAGAAGGACGCACGCGTCTCGCCCGCGGCCGAGTCACCGGCGCACGGAAGGCGCCGCCGCCTGCCCGGGTGGGCGGTACTTCTCGGCGTGGTAGCCGTCCTTCTGGGCGTGGACGTCGCGCTCAGCTACATGATGCTCACGTACGGCGCGGAGTCCGAGGCCATCTGGAGCTCGTATTACCAGGCGCGCGACCGGCGTATCGACACGGTGGTCGTCGGCTCCTCCTACGCGGCGCACGCGATCGACCCCGCGGCGCTCGACGCCTCGCTTGGCAGCAGCTCGTGGTCGCTTGCCATGCCCGCGCAGGACCCGCGCGGCTCGTACCAGGCCATCAAGGCCGCGATAGAGGACCACGGCATCCGCCGCGTGGTCTATGGCATCGGCGTCGACACCATGATCGAGGACCCCTGGCCAAACGCCGCCGTAGTGAGCACGCTCGCCAAGATGCAGGGCGAGCCCCTCGGCCGCAAGGTGGAGGACGCGGCCTCGCTTGCAACCGACCCCGGCTTCCTCGCAAATCACAAGTCGCTCGGCGTCATGTTCCCCTGGACCATGGGTACCATCGGGTTCTCGCGCCCGGGCATACGTGCCAACCTCGACAGGCGCGCCTCGGGCAGGGACCCGCTTTCCGCCGCAGAGGGCACGCTCCCCGGGTGGAACTACCGGGGGCAGGGCTACGGCAACGCCGCGCTGGTGCTCGACCCAACCAACGTGGGATCGTACTGGAACCCGCCCGCCAAGACCATGCACCACCTCAAGGTCAACGAGGACGACGTTCTGCGGATGCTCGAGCTCTGCCAACAACACGACGTGGAGTTCGACGTAGTCGTCGTGCCTCAGCCCTCGTTCTTCACGCTCGGCTACGGCGGCATGCTTTGCAAGGAGCGCGCCGCACTCGCGCGCCGCGTCAGGCGCGCCGGCGGCCGCTGGCTAGACTACTCCATGGCGCGGCCCGACCACTACCGTGCCCGCGACGACGAGTGGATGGACTTCGGCCACCTCAACTTTGCCGGCGCCACGCGCTTCTCGCGCGTGCTCGGCAGGGACGTTGCCCGCGTCGAGCGGGGCCCCGCGCGCCGGCAGGGCGAGAAGGACAACGGCCTCGGCTCGTCGTTCTTCCGCTACAGCCAGCTGGACGACATGCTCCATAGCTACGAGGGCCTCTCGGTCGTGACGCTCAGGGCGTCGGTGCTCACGGACGGCCACGTGCGCGCCAAGGCGACGCCGGTCGCCGCTCCGGGCACCAATGTCGAGTACCGCTTCCAGCTCCTGGACGGTTCGGGCGCGGTCCTGTCCCAGACGGGGTACTCCACAAGCCGCAAGGCGGAAATCAGCCTCCCCGGCTACCAGGTATACAAGGTGCGTGTGCTCGCAAGGCAGAAAGGCTCGGCCAAGCCGTTCGAGAGAACGGCGACGGTCGTCCTCAAGAGTGGGGAGTCCAACGAATGACGAACGTTCTCGAATGGCTAGAGGCATCTGCCCTGCGCCTTCCCAACAAGCCTGCCGTGGCAGATCCCGCGGGCGCCATGACCTTTGCGGAGCTCCGTGCCGCGAGCGCCTCCGTTGGCACCTGGCTCGCCAGGCGCATGCGTCCACGCACCGCCGTCGCCCTCTACCTCGAGAAGAGCCCGCTCGCGCTCGCGGGCATGCTCGGAGCGGTGTACGCGGGAGGGTTCTACTCCGTGCTGGACGTCCGCCAGACGCCAACGCGCCTGGCGTCCATATGCCAGAGCCTCCAGCCCGCCTGCATCCTCACGGACCGCGGCAACCTCGAGCGTGCGCACCAGCTGTTCGATGGCCTGGGATACCAGGTCGCACCGCTCGAGGACGTCGCCTTGACCGCCACGGACGAGGACGCCCTTCTCGCCATCCGCGCCCAGTCGACGGACATCGACCCCCTGTACGTCAACTTTACCAGCGGCAGCACGGGCACGCCCAAGGGCGTCGTAGTCGGCCACCGCTCCGTCATTGACTTCATCCCCACGCTCGACCGCACCTTCGGTATAGGGGAGGACGACGTCCTTGCCAACCAGGCGCCGTTCGACTTCGACGTTTCCGTCAAGGACATCTATTCGGGGCTCCTCCAGGGCGCGACGGTCCGCCTCGTCCCGCGTGACTACTTCGTCAACCCCACGCAGCTCATGGACTACCTCTGCGACACCGGCGCCACCACGCTCATCTGGGCGGTCAGCGCCCTCTGCTTCATCTCCATCATGGGCGGGCTCGACTACCGCGTGCCCAAGTCCATCCGGCGCGTCATGTTCTCCGGCGAGGTCATGCCGCCAAAGCAACTGCGCGAGTGGCAGCGCCACCTGCCCGGCGCCCAGTACGTCAACCTCTATGGACCAACGGAGATCACTTGCAACTGCACGTACTTCGTGGTGGACCGCGTGTACAAAAAGGGCGAGGTCATCCCCATGGGCCAGCCGTTTCCCAACGAGAAGGTCTTCCTCCTTGGCCCGGACGATACCTTGGTCAGCGAGGCGGGCGTGGAGGGCGAGGTCTGTGTCAGCGGCACCGCCCTCGGCCTTGGCTACCTCGGCGACCCCGATCGAACGGCCGAGGCGTTCGTGCAGAACCCGTTGAACGATCGCTGGCTCGAGCGAATCTACCGCACGGGGGACCTTGCCACGTACGACGACGCGGGAAACCTCGTCTACGCCTCGCGGAAGGACCACCAGATCAAGCATCTAGGGCAGCGCATCGAGCTTGGCGACATCGAGGCCGCGGCGCAGGCGGTCGAGGGCGTACAGCGTGCTTGCTGCCTCTACGACCATCGCCGCAAGCGCATTCACCTTGTGTACATGGGCGACGTGCCCAAAGAGGAGCTCTTCGGCGCCCTCAAGGTCGCCCTGCCACAATATATGGTCCCCAACAAGGTCCATCAGACGGAGCGGTTGCCCCTCACCAAGAACGGTAAAATCGACCGACGGGCGCTCGAAGAGGCGGTCGGCATCAAGCACTGAGCCCATCTGCCCTAGAATGCTCGTATACGGCATGCCCGCATTGCCATCGACATTCCGTGAAATTAGCTCGCTCATCCATTCGAGAAGAACGGAGACACCATGTCTGATAGCGTTACCAAGTCCGAGGTCATCGACATCCTCAAGGATATCGAGGAGGACGTCGACTACGATAACTGCACTGCGCTCTGGGACGAGCGCCACCTCGACTCCTTCGACGTGCTGCAGATCGTCTCGGCCTTCGACGATGAGTTCGACATCAAGATTCCCGCAAAGGAGATCGTCCCGGAGAACTTCAACAGCGCTCAGGGCCTTACTGACATGGTGAACCGTCTCCTTGCGGAGCAGGACGAGTAACTACCTATAGCTACCTGTGTGACGGGTATTTCCTGATCTAAGTCATCTATCCATCTCTTTGCCTATCTGAATGGTTCCACATGGTTTTCTACTACACATATGCGATAGCTGCACTGGTCCTCGTGATTCCAGGTTATCTCATGCTTCGAAGCATGGGATTTGCCCGAACGTGGTCGATTGCGCTTTCACCGCTCGTGACCGCAAGCATGCTTGCGGTCCTTGGATGCGCGTTCTCCAGCATCGGAGTCTTTTGCAATGCCCCATTGCTTCTTTCGATGTCCTTAGTGATTGATGTCGTGTTGATTCTTGTCATGTGCACTTGGCGCAAGGGCGAGAAATGCTCGAGGGAGCTCGGCCTACCCAGTATCGACTGGAGGATTCTTCTCGCCTACGTTTTCGCGGGCCTACTTCTTGGTTACTATGTCTTCTACCGCAGTATTCCGGGTCCTAATGCTTTATTTCAGGACTGGGACTTTGGACATCACGTCAACGTGACCCGCGCGATTATGGATTCGGGCAGGTTCTCCGTCTTTGGCACCGATGCATATATGACGGCAAAGGACATTGCTATCGCGCCCCTTGGGGTGGGAAAGGGCTTCTATCCGACGGGTATCTACTTCCTTTACGCAATCGTTTGCCAGGTGTCCGGCTCCGCGCTTGCGGTCTGCATCAATGCCGTCAACCTTGCGTTCTGCTGTTCCGTCTTTCCTCTCGGAGTTGCGGCTGTCATCTCACTGCTCTTTCCGGATGATCAAAGGATGCTTTCTGTGGGCGCTGTTGCATCCCTATGTCTCGTGGGGTGTCCGTGGAACTTCCTCGCGTTCGGACCACTCTTTCCAAACCTTGCCGGAATGGCGAGCGTCCCAGTTTACCTTTTGTTTTTCGTTTTCCTCATCTCCCCGCACGTCGAAGACTTTTCCGCCAGGACCGTACTAATACTCCTCTTCTTGCTGGTTACTATCGGAAT
Organism: Parafannyhessea umbonata; assembly: GCF_900105025.1. Lineage (GTDB taxonomy): Bacteria > Actinomycetota > Coriobacteriia > Coriobacteriales > Atopobiaceae > Parafannyhessea > Parafannyhessea umbonata. Next base: position 443,572 of record NZ_LT629759.1, read on the forward strand.
CGGGTGCCTGCATCCCAACAGCCTGTTCAGCGCTGCGCTAGTTCTGATTCCCTATCTCTTCCATCGCCTCTGGGTGCGCGGAGACATAGAAGCCGGACATTCTCGCTGCCTGTCGGGGCATGTGCTTGCAGTCTGTTTTGCGGTGCTCTGCGGGGTACTGTGGTACGTGGCCTATAGGGTTCTATCCATAGCTTCTCCCGGTTTGACGAACTTTTACTGGGCACCTTTCGCGAGCATGTGGCAAGAAATCATTAACATTCTCACACAGTCGTATCTTGGTGGTTTCCCTGGCTTTGAGCAGACCATGGTGACAAATTTCATTCCCGCATTCTTAGTAATTGTGGGAGCATATACGACCGTGCATGACAGGGACAGAAGATGGCTGTTCTTCTCCTACATCCTTGCCTGTCTCGTCTGCTTTGTCAGTGCTACAACGGACGGGAATTTAAGACATGTGCTCGCGGGCTTCTGGTACACGGATCCGGTACGTCTGGCAGCTACGGCATCTATGGCGGCTATTCCGTTGGCCGTTATTGGTGGAGCGCGGCTCGTCAAATCCGTTGAGGGTCTGGTTTGCAGGAGACGCAATCGCTCAGAGCAGTCAATGGTTGCCTGCGAAGGTTTGATACTTCTCGCAATCGCTATGGTCATCTACATGCCCTCATTCGTTCTACCTGGCTACGCCCCGTTTCCTACGGCATTCGGAGGGTTCCGTCAGGGCGTACACAATCGCTACTATGTGGAGTCGCCGCTTAGCAAGTCTGAAGATGACTTCCTCACGCATGTCAAGGAGATAACGGGCGATTCACTCGTTATCAACAACCCGTGGGATGGTAGTCACATCGCATACGGCCTCGCCGGCATAAGAACCTACTACAGGGAATTTACGGGCTTTGATGGCAATGGAGAGACCCCCGAAAGCAAGCTCATACGGGAGCATCTCGACGAGTATGCTAGTAGGCCTGACGTGCAAGAGGCTGTTAAAAAGCTGAATGCGAAGTACGTATTGCTCCTCGACAAGCCCTCTGAGCGAGGAACCTACATCATGGGAACCAACCCCGACCCGAACCTTTTCAAGGGAATTAGGCGTACCGGTTCTTGGAGTCCCGCGTTTACTGAAATCCTTACTAGTGATGACGGCACTTTGCACTTGTATAAGATTTTACAGTAGGTCTTCCGCCTCTATTGCCTTTGCGAAGGGCGACTTATATGCGCTGATGATTCGTTGGCATATGTACAATTGGCATGACGTCTCATGGAAAGGGTTCAAATTGTTTTCGAACAGCAACGTCGTGGTCTCTGTTCTCGTACCCATCTATAACGTTGAGCGATATCTCGACCAGTGCCTGTCCTCTCTTGTTGCCCAGAGCTTCAAGAATTTCGAGGTCATCTGCATAAATGATGGCTCGAAGGACGGGTCTCGTGACATAATTCAGAGGTATCTCGACTCTGACGAGCGCTTTCGTGTAATCGACAAGGCCAACAGCGGCTATGGCGATTCCATGAACCAAGGGCTCGATGCGGCGCGAGGGAAGTACATCTCCATTCTTGAGTCAGATGACTTCCTTGACCCAGGGGCCTTAGAGTATATGGTCGAATCTGCGGAAGCGAATGGCCTCGACTTCTTCAAGTGCAACTTCTGGTTGTATTGGACCGATCCCCAGGCAGAGTACTCATACCGTAACAATATATATTTCTCGGCAATTAAGCCCGAGATGATTTCACTTGGAGTGCATGCGCCTCGCGTTTGCCCAGAGATTTTCTGGGCAAAGCCATCGATTTGGTCGGCTATCTACCGTCGTGACTTTCTTGAGGGGAACGACATCAGGTTCCTTCCCACTCCCGGTGCCTCGTACCAAGATTCCAGCTTCACCTTCAAGGTGCTCGCGTGTTCGGAGCGAGCAATGTATACGGGAAAAGCGTTCCTCCACTATAGACAAGATAACGAATCTTCCTCTGTAAACTCAAAGGGCAAGGTCTTTTGCACATGTGACGAGCACGCCGAGATACAAAGGTTCCTCCAGGAGGACAGGCCCGACCTTGCTGCCAGCCTCAACCCCATAAGGGCTCACGTGAAGTTCCTCAACTACATGTGGAACTACGATAGGTTGTCGGATAACCTGAAGGGTGAGTTCCTCGGCAGGTTTACACGTGAGATGCGCGATGAGATCGAGACTGGCTGCATCCCGGAAGGCGTTCTCAACGGCAAGTATCTCAAAGACCCCGATCTTGCTCCCTTCCAGTACTTTTCGAAGGAACAAGTACGAGAGGTTCTGGAGGTCGCCTATAATCCAAAGCTCTTTTCTGCCCGAAGGGCATCTCTCAATAGTCCGGATAAGGTTCAGACGCTTAAAAACTACTGGAATGCCGGTGGTGTCAGCTCGGTGGTCGAGTTAGTGAAGAGCAAGGCAAAGGGAGAGCTTTAGCCATGGCCCGGCTTTCCGTAATCGTCCCCGTATACAACGTCGAAGACTATATAGATAGATGTCTCGAGTCGCTCGTATGCCAGTCGCTGAGTGATATAGAGATTCTCTGCGTCAACGATGGTTCTACTGACGAGTCTCCGGCTCATCTGCGTAAGTGGGTGGACCGAGATGAGAGAATACGCGTGGTGAGTAAGCCCAACGGGGGCTTGTCCTCTGCTCGAAACACAGGTATTGCTAAGGCTTCTGCCAAATACGTCTGCTTTGTCGATTCAGACGATCGTTTGTATGCAAATGCTTGCGAAGACATCGTGGGGATGATGGATGAATCGAACGCTGACATCTTGACATTCGGCGCAACTTGCGTTCCGGGGGAAGCAGTCACCAGCTGGCTGTATGACGTATTGAGCCCGCGTAACATTACGTACAATAGCTTTGACCCAGATATCCTTTTTAAGGAGAGCTCGCGCCCCTTCGCGTGGAGGATGGCATGTAGAACGGACTTCCTAAGAAAGAACGATATCCACTTTGATGAGAAAGTTCGTTTCGGTGAAGACCAGGTTTTTTGCTTTGCAGTCTATCCAAGGGCTTCGAAAACCCGATTTAGCTCAAGGAAGCTCTATGAGTATCTTGCGGCTCGCCCTGGTTCTCTCATGGACCGAATGAACGCCGATGTGTATACAAAGATGCTGGAGCATGTCAACATCGTGGACCACATCTTTTCAGACTGGAGCGAGCTCGGAATTCTCGACAGGTACTCGGAGCAGATGATGCGCTGGGCGATTGATTTCTGTCTCTACGAACTCATCAGGGTGCCCCAAGACAAGTTCCTTGAGGTGACCGACAAGCTTGGCGCCGTACTTCGTTCGTATATTCCCCTTGGAGATGCGAGCCGAGTTGAGGATAAGGTCGATCGTGCATATCTGAAGAATCTCCTTCAGCCTGGTGACGCAAATCTTTATCGCCGGAAATGTAGTGCGATTGGGTTCTATGAAAGGCGCTTCCTCAAACGTTTCGTATATCGCTGGGCGCTAACTGATTGGTATCTTAAGTAGACGGAGCATATCAGATTCGATATTTGCGGAGGCAGTACATGAAGGGTATCATCCTTGCAGGTGGAAGCGGCACCCGCCTTTATCCGCTTACCACGGTAACGAGCAAACAGCTTTTGCCCGTTTATGACAAGCCGATGATCTACTATCCGCTCTCGACGCTCATGCTTGCGGGCATCAGGGACATTCTGATTATCAGCACCCCAAAGGACCTGCCTAACTTCGAGCGTCTCCTTGGGGACGGCTCCGATTTCGGCGTGTCGCTCTCGTATGCGGAGCAGCCAGAGCCCAACGGCCTTGCGCAAGCCTTCGTGATCGGTGCCGACTTCGTTGCAGGGGAGGCCTGTGCTCTCGTCCTGGGAGACAACATCTTTTACGGCAACGGCTTCTCTCGTCACCTCCGTCGTGCGGTAGCGGCTGCGGAATCAGGCCGCGCAACGGTCTTTGGCTATCGCGTCGACGATCCGGAGCGTTTCGGAGTCGTCGAGTTCGACAAGGACTACAACGCCATTTCGATCGAGGAGAAACCTGCCCATCCAAAGAGCAACTATGCGGTAACGGGTCTCTACTTCTATGACTCGCGCGTCACGAGGCTTGCGGCCGAGGTTCGGCCCTCCGCACGCGGCGAGTACGAGATTACCGACCTCAATCGCATGTATCTCGAGGATGGCTCGCTCGACGTCATAACCCTCGGCCGTGGGTATGCATGGCTCGACACGGGGACGATGGAATCGCTGTTCGAGGCATCCCAGTTCGTTCGTACGGTGGAGAAGGCGCAGGACCTCCCCGTATCCGTTCCCGAGGAAATTGCCTTCGAGAACGGCTGGATCTCTCGCGACCGCCTGCTCGATTGCGCGGACCGCTACGGTAAGAGCGACTACGGCAAGCACCTGCGCATCGTTGCCGAGGGGAAGATCGTTCCCGGCCGACGCTACGATGACTAGTAGGAGACTGTGAGGCATATGGAATTCGAGAAGAACCTATCCGTTATCGAGACCGGCATTGCTGGGCTCAAGGTCGTCGAGCTTGCGGTGCACGGTGACAACCGCGGCTGGTTTAAGGAGAACTTCCAACGTGCGAAGATGTGCGCGTTGGGTATTCCTGACATCCGTTACGTCCAGAACAACGTGAGCTTCAACGCGAAGCGCGGCGTCACGCGCGGCATCCACGCAGAGCCCTGGGACAAGTTCATCTCCGTTGCTACCGGCTCCGTATTTGGGGCATGGGTCGACCTTCGCGAGGGGAGCGAGACCTTCGGCCAGGTGTTTACGACCACGCTCGACCCATCCCGCGCGATTTTCGTACCCCGTGGAGTCGGCAATTCCTTCCAAGCCCTAGAGGATGGCACGGCATACACGTATCTCGTCAACAGGCACTGGTCTGCAGAACTCAAGAAGACATATACCTTCGTAAACCTTGCCGATCCTACGCTCAACATAAAATGGCCGATTCCCCTTGCGGAGGCAGAGCTCTCGGAGGCGGATAAGAACCACCCCATGCTCGAAGACGTCGTTCCCATGAAGGCTCCGCGCGCGCTGGTCACCGGCTGCAACGGTCAGCTCGGCCGGGCCGTGCGGGCCCTCGCGGAGGAGACGGGCGTCATAGACACGTTCGACTTCTGCGACATCGATACCTTTGACCTCTCAAGGGCAGAGGACTACTCAAAGTACGACTGGGACCTCTACGGAACGGTCATCAATTGTGGTGCGTATACGGCAGTGGACAAGGCCGAGACCCCCGAGGGCAGGAAGGTCTGCTGGGCCGCAAACGCCACTGGTCCCGCACTCATGGCGCGGACCTGTGCCGAGCATGGCATTACCATGGTTCACGTGAGCTCCGACTACGTGTTCGACGGCACGCGGGAGGTACATGACGAGGACGAGGGCCTCGCGCCGCTCTCGGTGTACGGTCAGTCCAAGGCGGCCGGGGATCTTGCCGTCGAAGCGTGCCCTCGGCACTACATCGTTCGCTCCTCCTGGGTCATTGGAGACGGTCGCAACTTCGTGAAGACGATGGCCGCGCTCTCCGATCGCGTTGCGGACCCATCTGACTCGCTTGATGCCATCACTGTCGTGGATGACCAGTCTGGAAGGCTCACGTTCACGGACCAGATGGCCAAGGGCATCTTCCACCTCCTCGGCTACCGCGACGGATTGGCGCCCGTCGACCCCGCCCCGTATGGCACGTACGACCTCACCGGTTCAGGAGCCACAAAGAGCTGGTGCCAGATTGCTTCAAAGGTGTTCGAGCTCAGGAATGGGAACGACGATGCGGTGCGACCCGTTTCCACGGAGAAGTACTACGCCAGCGCCGCCGGCCCCATCGCACCACGTCCCCGCTACTCGACCCTGGCGCTCGACAAGCTCTCCGCGACAGGCTTCACCCCCAGGGACTGGGAGCATCAGCTTGCGGAGTACGTTGCGACTCTGACCAGGTAGGAACAAGACAACTGACAAGGAGCCCTAGATGGCTGAAGAATCGTTCGAGCCGCGCAATATCATCGTTACCGGTGGCTGCGGCTTCATCGGCAGCAACTTCGTCCGCTGGGTGGCGCGCAACCATCCCGAGACTCACGTGACGGTGCTCGACAAGCTCACGTATGCGGGCAACCCCAAGAACATCGAAGGCCTTCCCGAAGGTAGCGTGGACCTAGTCGTCGGAGACGTATGCGACGAGAAGCTCCTCGACGAGCTTGTCCCCGGCCACGATGCGATCGTCCACTACGCGGCGGAGTCCCACAACGACAACAGCATCCTCAACCCCGAGCCGTTCATCCAGACCAACGTCGTTGGCACCTACCGCCTCCTACAGGCCGCGCGCAAGTACGATGTCCGTTACCACCACATCTCGACCGACGAGGTCTATGGCGACCTTGCGCTGGACGAGCCGCGCCGCTTCCGCCCGGACGATCCCTACAAGCCCTCGAGTCCGTATAGCTCCTCCAAGGCCTCGAGCGATTTGCTCGTCCGCGCCTGGCACCGCACCTACGGCGTTCGCGCAACCATCTCCAACTGCTCCAACAACTACGGCCCCTACCAGCATGTTGAGAAGTTCATCCCTCGTCAGATTACCAATATCATCTGCGGAATCCGTCCCAAGCTCTATGGCGACGGCAAGAACGTTCGCGACTGGATCCACACAGAGGACCACTCTCGTGCCGTGTGGGATATCCTCACCAAGGGTCGCATCGGTGAGACCTACCTCATCGGTGCAAACGGCGAGAGGGACAACATCCACGTCCTGAAGGCCATCCTCGAGCGCATGGGCCAGCCTGCGGATGCGTTCGACTGGGTCCGGGACCGACCGGGTCACGATCGCCGCTATGCTATCGACCCCACAAAGCTGGAGACCGAACTCGGCTGGAGGCCCATCCACACGGACTTCTCCGAGGGGCTCGACCAGACCATAGCCTGGTACCGCGAGCACGAGGACTGGTGGCGTCCCGTCAAGGAGGCGACCGAGGCTAAGTACGCCAAGCAGGGACAGTAGGTCGTCCACGATTCTTCTCGCTTTAACGTAAGCCCCAGCTCCGGTTGTTCCGAAGCTGGGGCTTACTTTTGATTAGGTTCTTACCAAGAGACTGAGGCTTTACTTGTCGCAGGGTTAGGCAAGCCGCTTATCTCCGAGCCAACCCCACCTTGGCGTGACCGTCACTCCGTAGTACGCTAACCAATCCTTTACGGCAATCTGACGGACGTAGCCGTAGACACTGTCCCTTATGAACCCGTCTCCGATGTAGATGCCGACGTGTCCGTAGACGGAACCAGCTCGCGTATGCGGGTGGGAGCTGACGGCAATGATCATTCCGATTTTGAGCTGTTTCGGGTCGGATGAATGACAATACCTGCGATAGAGGTCACACGCGTCGCCAGAATAGTATCCGTAACCGGCGTTCGCGACGACGTTTGAGACCCAGAGTGCGCAATAGCCACCAGGAGTTGCGGGCGTGCTGAAGGCAGAGTTGCGAACGCAGGCCTGAGCGCTGTTCATTGTGGCCGTGATCTGACCGTAATAGCTACTCTCGTCCACAAATGCGAAGGCGGTGCTGCCGGGTGCGTTGTTACCCTTGGGTACGAGTGTAATCTCGAACGCCTCTGCGGAAAGGTCGAGTCCCGAAGTGCCTGCGGAAGCGCCGTCCAATGCCCAGTCAAGCCAACCGATGTTGTGTGTGTGGACTCGATAGTACACGTCGAAGAAGCGGGCAAGCGTGCCGCCTAGGGAGATTCGTATCCCCTGGATGCTGTTTGCAACGGACGAGTTCCCTGCGTCGGACCCATCTGATTGGGCGCCAACCCAACCAACATTGGCTAGATGGACCTGGTATGAGATATCTCCCGAGAATGAGTTGGTGCCTGCGTCCAGAGAGGCTCTCATCGCGATTATCGGCATGCTCTTGCCCGTTGAACCAGCGACGCCACCGTTAGACGCGTTTGACCACTCGCCGCTGGATTCCTGACCAGAATATGAAACTCCGGCAGCAGATACGTAACCGATGCCGGTACTCGGCTTGCTGGCGGCTGTCTTTCTGCACATGTACAGCTGAATTGCCTCAATTCGCTTGGAAAGGTCGGTCGTGCCAGAAATGGAGTTTCGTTCTACACCACCAAGTACCCAGTCGAGCCAACCGTAGTTTGCGACATGTACGCGGTAGTAAAGGTCGTACTGCTTTGCAATATCTCCTTGTAGGCAGAACTGGACCGCTTCAACGCGCAAACCTCTGCCCGTGGTTCCCGAAACAGCCCCGTTTGCGACCCAGTTGCCCCAGCCGCTATTCTGGAGATAGGTGCGGTACTGTATCCCGCCATCGATGTCGTAGCCACTTCCAATGGTCGCAGAGATTGCCTCGATACGCTTCCCAACGCCCGTGGTCCCCGACGTTTGTCCATTGGTCGCGGTGGCGTTCTGCCAGCCGATATCCTGCACGTGGCTTGCGATGGAGATTCCGGCGTTGTCGACAAACGAGCTGTCTCCGGTAGCGGGGGAGTCAGATGCGCCTTTCAGTTTGAGAAGGATCTGCAGGGCCTCAATCCGCTTTCCAAGGCCGACGGAGCCAGCTGCATCACCATTGCAGGTCCAGTCAAGCCATCCCCGGTCCTGGATGTGGACGCGATAGAAGATATCGTAGAACTGAGCATATTGGTCAAGAAGGCGAATCCTAAGGGCCTCGATGGCACGTGACTTGCCCGTGGTGCCGGCGGTTTCGCCATCGCGACTCCAAGTTTTGTCCCAGCCTTGGTATGCAATGTGGGCCTTGTACTCGACCGCGTTCGAGATCTCTGCACCGTTGCTGTCGACAATCGAGATTCTGACAGCCTCGACACGCTTGCTTTCGCCTGTGGTGCCTGCCGTCGCAGGGGTAGGCTGGTTTGGGTCGGATGAGACTTCCTCCTGCCACCCCTTGTCCTGCACGTGAGCCTGGTAGCGGACGGAGGGCATCGAGTCCTTAGATTGCCCTTCTCCAATGTCCTGGCTTGTGGAATTCGAATCGGTTGTGTCGATAGGGGCGCTAGTATCGCTCAAATCTGTGCTTATGGACCCGGTCGAATTGTCTTCGGGGGATGTCCGCGTGTTGGGGATATCCTGGCTCTCGATCTTATCCGGGCTTCCGATCTGGTTGGACTGTCCCTCGGTTGTTGTGGTGCTGTTGCTGCTTTCTGCCGGCGTGGACTGTTGAGTCGCTGGGGGCTCCGTCGTCTGGAGCTGCGTCATCGGTTGCGATGTCGTTGCAGGCGCGCTGGTCTTAACTGCATCGGTTGTCGCGCTATCTGTATCCGATGCCATGGCGAGGGTTGGGGCAACCATTGTAGAGAGCGCGAAGGCTAGACCTGCGGTTACGGCGAGCGCGGAAAGCCTGGCGTTACGTCCAGAGAGCATGCCCTCTTTGGGGGAATTTGTGCAGGGTGCAAGATGCTTTGGCGAGTATTGTGACTTATACGTGACCATAGTTGCCTCCTATCCTCTTGATCGCCTTCAGGCGACATTTGTCCTGCATTGCGGTCAACCGAATATCGGACATTGTTTCCGATGGTGGGGAACCATGTGATGCTTGCGCCTAGGGAACTCGACCTCATGCCGGAAAACAACGTTCCGTATCCGGTTATCAAGGTGCGGGAAAAATCGAAGTCGACCCGACTAACCCGTTGGAAAGTCCATAGCTGGCTCCAGCGAGAAATGCCTCGTCGTCAATGGGAACCTCAACTGTTTGAGAGGTGCCTTGCATGTCACGACACGGTAAAACGTGCGGACAACATACGACTTGTTGCGAAAGAAACTAGCGAGCATCGGGTCCAATCTTAGCATTTAAGGTAAGATTGTGAATCTAGATGGAGACTTGAATTCTTTCTCAATGTCCGTTTGGAGGTACAGATGCGTACTCGATTTCAGGGCATGCTTGCGACGATCACATCTTTTGCTATGTGCATGGCCCTCGTTCCAACGCCCGCCCTTGCCGAAGCGTTGAACAGCTCTTCAGGAGACGGTGCGGCGCCATCGGAGCGGGAATTCGCTTCGTCTAGCATAAATCGGGATAGCACTGGGAGGAATGGTGAAGATTCGTCAAGTAACCAGGACTTGACAGGACAGGACGCTTCTGCTTCCAGAACAGACGTAAGCGCTTCTATCCAGGATGATGCCAGCGCGTCTTCTGAGCAGACATCTACGCTGACGAACCAGGAGGACTCGTCGTCCTCAACCCCGACTGAATCCGATTCCCAGAGCGCCGCCAATGCAGACGAGCAGAAGCAAGAGCCCGATCTAACTTATGCGGCCCACGTCCAAAACATCGGCTGGCAGGCAAACGCGTCTGACGGCGAGGTTGTCGGTACGACGGGCAAAGGTCTGCGTATGGAAGCGCTGCGCCTCTCGCTTGGCAACATGACCGATGGTTCTTCCATCAGCGTAAGCGCACACGTCCAGAACATCGGATGGCAGGACTGGAAGAGCAGCGCCGACAGCGAGGACGGCTATGCGATCGCGGGTACAACTGGTAAAGGTTTGCGCGTTGAGGCAGTCAAGATCAAACTCGATGGCCCTGTCGCTTCCCGCTACGATGTCTGGTATCGCGTCCACGTTCAGGACAAGGGCTGGATGGGTTGGACCAATGATGGTTTGATGGCTGGCACCACGGGCTTGGGCAAGCGTATCGAGGCGGCCCAGGTGATGCTTGTCGAAAAGGGCGCGGACGTCCCGGGTTCGACCAGTGGGTCCTCCGAGACGGGCACAGAACAGCAGCCATCCGTTTCGTATCGCACGCACGTGCAGAATATGGGATGGCAGGGCTGGTTCAGCGACGGCAAGACTGCCGGCACGACCGGTATGGGTCTTGCCGTGGAGGCGCTCGATGCGCGCCTTTTCGGCCTCAATGGCGCTGTGCAGGTTGATTCTCACGTGCAGGACCTTGGCTGGCAGGGCTACAGGCAGACTTCCGACAGCATCGTGTCTGGTACTACTGGCCAGTCCAAGAGGGTCGAGGCAATCAGGGCCAGGCTTACTGGCGAGGCCGCTCAAAAGCATGACCTATGGTATCGTGTGCACGTTAAGAACCTCGGCTGGCTTGGCTGGGCAAAGGCGGGGAGCGATTCCTCCGACGGAGCCATTGCCGGCACGACCGGTCTTGCCCTTCGCGTGGAGGCGGTGCAGTTCAAACTGACTGACAAGGGTGCCGCTGCACCTGGCGACACGAGCCGTCCGTACGTTGCGGCTCCGACCCTCACGTATCAGGCTCACGTGCAGAACATCGGCTGGCAGGGTTGGGTCGGTTCCGGTGCTGTCGCTGGTACCACGGGCAGGGGGCTCCGTGCTGAGGCTCTGTGTGCCAAAGTGTCTGGTGTGGGTCAGACGGGCGAGGTACAGATTAGCGCACACGTTCAGGACATCGGCTGGCAGAACTGGAAGTCCCAGGGGGATGTTGCCGGCACCATTGGCCAGGGTAGGCGTGTAGAGGCCATTCGCATTCAACTGACAGGTAGCATGGCCCAGACATGTGACGTGTGGTATCGAGTGCATATCGAGAGGCTCGGCTGGATGGGCTGGACCAGGAATGGCGGCTATGCCGGGTCCACTGGGTGCTCCGCTCGCATTGAGGCCGTCCAGATCATGGTGACACCGAAGGACTCCGTTGCGCCGGGGTCTACCTGGCTCTCGTACACCACGGATCGAGGGCTCTTTATGGAAGACGCCGACATGTACTACCGTGCCCAGAATTATGGCAGCAGGACCAATTGGCTTCTCATGGTGAACTATGGCGCATGTAGGGTCGGCATTTTCATGCGCTCGGGTAGTGGCTGGAGCCTGTACGACTACATCATGTGCTCTGACGGCCAGTACAGCACGCCTACCGTCCATGGCGTCTTTACCGTTGGCGCCAAAGGCTATTCGTTCAGCGGCGGCGACCATACGTGTTACTACTACACGCAGTTCTATGGCGACTACCTGTTCCACTCCGTTCTGTACCATCGTGGAACTTATGGTGTCCTCGACGGCAGGCTTGGTATGCACATCTCGCAGGGTTGTGTGCGTCTTGACATCAACAAGGCGAAGTGGATTCACGACAACATTCCGACAGGTACCACGGTGGTCGTCTACAACTAGCATTCGAGCGAGGGTGCAATAAACGTGCGCCCTCGCTCGTAGCCTTTACCAGCATGGATATGAGGAGCACCACATGAAAAGGCACTTGGCAATCGTTGCCTGCGGAGCACTTCTGGTGCTCAGCTTGGGCCAGATCTCGGCATTCGCGGCGGATTCTACCACGACGCAAGGTACTGCAGACTCAAGTTCGATGACAAACGGCCCTTCCGATGACGATAGCCCTAGCTCTGCGACATCTCCTGTAAGTACGAGCGAGAAGGGTGTGGCCTCCCCTGCAGAGGACATGGTTGCCGAGGGCATAGACGAGTCACGGTCTACGAGTTCTGGCGAGTCCATCTCCACAGGCGAGTCAGCGTCAGAGTCTGGCCAGCCCAGTTCCTCAGGCGATATCCAGAACGAGGGGCTTGTAAACTACAGGGCCCATGTCCAGAGCATCGGCTGGCAAGACTGGACCAGGGACGGGGGCCTAGCTGGTACGACGGGCAAGTCTCTACGCGTCGAGGCGTTCCAGCTCCGGCTGAAGAGTGCCTTATCGGGCTCCATCGAGTATTGCGCCCACGTCCAAAACGTTGGCTGGCAAAAGTGGTTCAAGGACGGAGAGATTGCGGGCACCTCTGGCGAAAGCCTACGTATCGAGGCGCTGTGCATCCGACTTACGGGTGACGCTGCCAAGGAGTATGACGTTCGTTATAAGGTTCATGTGCAGAACGAGGGTTGGACCGATTGGGTTTATGACGGCGATGTTGCTGGTACGGAGGGCAAGTCGCTTCGGATTGAGGCCGTCGAGGTTGAGCTGGTTAAGAAGCCTGAGGCTTCTGTCTCGGGCGCCGCGCACGTTCAGGACTACGGATGGATGCGAGCCGTCAGGGATGGCGCACAGATGGGTGTTGTGGGTCAGCAGAAAAGGCTAGAGGCTTTCAACCTCGAACTTTGCGGGACCATGTGCCCTGATGCCGGTGACAGTCATATCGAGTATGCGGCGCATGTGCAGAATGTTGGTTGGCAACCGTATGTTTCGGACGGCGCAAATGCGGGTACCACGGGCGAGGGCCTTCGCGTTGAGGCAATCAAGATTCGGCTATCTGGCTCCATTTCGGAGAAGTACGACGTCTGGTATCGTGTCCACATTAAGGACTACGGCTGGCTCGCGTGGACCAAGGACGATGGGGCTGCAGGTACGACTGGACTTTCAAAGCGCGTTGAGGCTATACAGGTGGAGCTTCGCGCGAAGAATGCTGATGCACCCAAGAACGATGGCCAATGGCCATTGGCCACGTTTGGCGCCGCTGACGTCAGCTACCGCACTCACGTCCAGAACATCGGCTGGCAGGATTGGCAGTCTAACGGAAGTCTGAGCGGAACAACGGGTAGGAGCCTCCGCGTCGAGGCGTTCGAGGCAAACGTGAAGGCCGAAGGAATCACGGGCGGCATTAGCTATTGCACACACGTTCAGGACAAGGGCTGGACGGATTCCGTATCGGATGGTGTGGTTTCTGGTACTGTTGGCTCTTCCAAGCGCGTCGAGGCTCTCAAGGTCTGGCTGACGGGCGACATGGCCAAATACTATGACGTCTGGTACCGCGCCTATGTGCAAGAGTACGGATGGCTTGGCTGGACATGCGACGGCGCAATCGCTGGCTCCACGGGCATTGAATACAGGGTCGAGGCGATAGAGGTGCAGGTGCTCGCCAAGGGTTCCGATGCGCCTGGGTCGACGTCGAGCCCGTATGTGACGCAGCCTGTGAGGCGAGTGTACTTCCACAACATCAATGCCGTGGGCCAACCAAACGGCTTCTTCTGCGGCCCGACGTCCGGCTACATGGTCCTCAGCAACGTTGGCGCATGGCGTTCAAATTCTGGGACGCCGCTATCTATAGAGAACGTTGCCTCGTACATGCGCACGAGGTCGTACGGCTACACGAGCTTTGCCGACCGCATGTTCGAGAAGGGAATGAATGACTGGCTTGGAAGGAATGTGTACACCACATATCACACGCCAAGCTATGCCACGGTGAGGTCCTCGGTCTTGAAGTCGTATTCGACGGGATATGCGACGTGCGTGGACGAGCAGGAGCGTAGGGGCGGCCCTCACTTCAACGGGCACGGAAACACGACCTTCTCGCACATCATGGTGGTCGACGGATACAACGAGGCAACGGATCAGGTCTACTTCGCAGACCCGGCTTGCTCGCTCTACGCAGGCGCGTCACCTCATTTCTGGTATCCCAGCCTGCGTACGTTCACGAACACCTACCTGGCACAGGAGTACATCCGCGACGGCAGGCAGCACATCGGCATCTACACCTCGAGGTAAGGCGATAGAACATGGCGAATCACTTCAGGCGAGAGACTGGGGCAGAAGGCGTTGCGAACGGTTCCTCGTCTGCAGGGAAGCTTGGCGCGAGAAAAGCAGCCATCGTAATCGGGCTATCCCTGTTGGTTCTGGCGCTGCTGGGCATCGTGCTATTCGTGCTTTGGACAAGGACAAATGGGGAGCCGAAGGAATCGGGTTCCAAGGGTGAGGCCGAGGTCGAGACGGTAAGTCCCAAAACCGATGATGGCAACTCGTCGGGAGGGCCTGCGGGGAACGGGCTCCCGTTCAGCCTGACGGGGGTGAGTTCGAACGCGCCAATCGTGAAGGTGAAGGAGGGTGAGGCAAAGGCATCGCTTGCCGACGAATGGACGTTCGGTGGCGACTACCGCGAGATTGGGTCGTTCCCGATAGATGGCTCCACCGTGTTTGGCTCGTTTACGGACGACCCAGACAACCTCCTTTCCTACACGCCTGCGCTGATTGGCACTTCTGGTACCAAGAGACTGGGTAGTGCCTCCGCTGTCTCTGGAGACGGATACTTTGAGCCCCAGGACGGTACGGGCAATTCCAAGCAGGTCGTCTGGCGTTCTGCGCGCGTGAACGACTCGAACGCGTTTGGGGTGGATGACTGGCAGATCAGTCGCTGGAGCGCGAAGGACAACGAGGTGCGCGTACTTGCGAGTGCGGAGGGCATCAACGGCCGCAAGGATACGCCAGGCATCGTTGGCGAGGTTGTCCCTACGGCAAACGACGACTACGCGTTCTTCGCGTCCAACGTGCTGTCTGGCGACTCCTCGTGGGAGTGTGACGTTATTGCGATGCCCGTGAACGGTGGAGAGGTGCAGGGACTGGGAGAGGGGAGCTTTCCTGCCGCGGTCTCTGGCGGTGTCTTGTTCGCGACGTCTAGGGTGTCTGACGGCCACTATGCGAAGGTGCGCAGTGCGAGAAACGGCTCACTGACCGCCGCGAAGACGAGGTTTACTGTAAAGAGCGGCTCTGATCAGTGGGGCGTGACGGGTGTGTGGGCGTCCGGCAACTACAGGGCCGTGTCCTTCTCACCCGCGAGCGCGTCTAGCCAGACGTATGTGGGGCTCTGGTCCGGTGACTTCGATAAGCCAGTCGTCTGGCTTGCGATACCCTCGGGAAGTGTAGTCGCCTCGATGAACGACAGATGGTTCGTGTGGGGGAGCGGATCCCAGGGCGAAAATGCCGGGATGTACGCGTATCGCTGGTCGGACGGGAAGACGTTGTACCTAGGAACTGCGAAGGGCTATTCGAGGCCGTCGATTTCGCAGGACGGTGATGTTGTCATGGTGCCGGAGACCGACGGAAACAAAGCAGCACGGTATCATGTGGGAAAACTCGACTGACGTCCGCAACGGCCCGAGCGTGTGGCCGCATTGACGTCTTGGACGCGAAGGGGGACGCTTCATGCGGGGCATGGCAAGAGGACGTTTAGAATCGCTTTCGATTGCGACGTTGGTATCTACTTTGTTGGCGATGGCATGCGTTTTGTGCGCCGTTAGCGCCTACGGCGAGGAGACGCCTTCTGCTTCCGCGCACGACGCTGCGGACATCACCTTCAAGTTGGGGAAGGGCGTGCCGGCTACCGATGCGGCGAACGAAGAGCTGGGGTGGCGGAAGGTTGCAACCGTAGCGAGCGCTTCGGAATTGGCTGCGGTTGGAGACGATGCTGCCGAGCCGGACGGTACATCCTTCTCGTACGTTGAGCTTGGCGGGGAAGATCGCGACAAGATAGAGGTAAGCGTCAAGGCTGGAGACTCGAACTGGTCCGACTGGACGAAGGGCGACTCCGAGCAGGAGCAGGTGTCTGACGGAAAAGTGCCGATGCAGTGCGTGCGCCTGAGGCTTGCCTCGGATGACGTGAGTGAGTATGCGATTGCCTATAGGGTGCACGTCGCAGGCAGCGGATGGCTTGGGTGGTGCGCGGACGGGGAGGTCGCCGGGTGCGAGACGGACGGTACGGTGGTAGACGACCTCGAGGTTGTCTTCGTGAAGAGGGGCGAGGGGAACGAGCTTGCCATGTTCCTCTCTGGGCAGGACAAGGCGGCCTACGTTGGTTCCGATAACGCTGGAGGCGCTACGGAGGCCAATCGGGAGAACGCGGCGGATTCCGAAGATTCTTCGACGAGCGCGGGACTGCCCGCTGCTAGGCCGTCTGCGTCGAGTGCTGTGACGGCGTCGGTTAGCTATCGTGCGCATGTACAGAATATAGGTTGGCAGTCGTACGTCTCGGACGGAGAGACCGCAGGTACCACCAGCCGTGGGTTGAGGGTCGAGGCGCTCTCGCTTGGGGTGGCAGGTGTGAGTGGCGGCATACGATACCGTGCTCACGTCCAGAACATAGGCTGGCAGGGCTGGCATGCGGACGGCGAAGATTGCGGCACGACGGGCAGGGGGCTTCGCGTAGAGGCGTTGCAGATCGAGCTGACGGGTGCCGCGTCAGCCAACTACGACGTCTACTATCGCACCCACGTGCAGAACGTCGGCTGGACCTCCTGGTCGAAGAATGGCGCGACGTCGGGAACGACCGGCATGGGTCTTCGCGTCGAGGCGGTTCAGGTTCTCCTGGTTAAGCACGGGCAGGCGATTCCCACGGGGGATGGCGCTGCATATTCGAAGTTCGCCAATAGAACGTATTCGAGCCCGACCATTCGGTACCAAACTCATGTCCAAAGCGTTGGTTGGCAGGCGGAGACCAATGACGGAAACATGGCCGGGACTCAAGGACGGTCCCTGAGGCTCGAGGCGCTGAGGGTGAGTGTCGCGGGCGTCAGTGGGGGAATTCAATACAGGGCGCATGTCCAGAACATAGGATGGCAGAGCTGGGAGAACGACGGTTCCATTGCTGGTACCGAAGGCCAAGGCCTGAGGATGGAGGCGCTGGAAGTCCAGCTTACCGGAGATGTCGCTTCGAGCTATGACGTGTACTACAGGGTGCATGTTTCGGACATTGGCTGGATGGCTTGGGCGAAAAATGGTGAGACAGCTGGTACCGTAGGGCTCGGAAGGCGCGTCGAGGCGGTCCAGATGAAGCTTGTGAAGAAGGGCTCGCCTGCACCGTCTGGCGAAGACGAGAAGGCTTCCTACCCATCCATCTACGCACCGGAAATTACCTATGCGACGAGCTCTGTCGGGGGTGACTGGCAGGCTACGGTCAAGGACGCTGAAGTCTCTGGCACAACGGGAAAGTCGCTCTCTATCGGTCGACTCCGTGCACAGCTCTCCTCTCCCTCTTCCTATGGCGGCATCAATTACCAGGTATCGACGGATGGCACAGACTGGTCCGATGTCGTATCGGATGGAGTCGATGCCGGCGTGTCGGGCTCTGCGCTAAAGGCTGTTCGCCTCTCGCTGACAGGTGCTGCAGCAAAGTATTGCGATGTGTGGTACTGCGTACACGTCTCTAACATCGGATGGCTTGGCTGGACGAGAAATGGTTGTGATGCCGGTACGGAAATCAGCTCGGATTCCATAGAGGCGATTCAGGTCGTCGTCAAGCTGAAGAGCTCATCAGCACCGGGCTCTACGGTCAAGCCCTTTGCCTACCAGGATCTTTTGAACGGAATCGACATCGCTTCTCACCAAGCCGGAATCGATGTAGCTGGCGTGTCGGCGGACTTCGTATTCGTCAAGGCGACGCAGGGCACCTGGTACAAGAATCAGCTTCCCTCAAAGGGATACGATTACGCCGCCTGGGCAGACAAGATACTTGCAAGTGGGAAGCTCCTCGGCTTCTATCACTACGCCGAGGGTGGGGATCCAGTGAAGGAGGCCGAGTACTTCTACGATGCCATCAAAGCCTACAAGGGAAGAGCCGTGGTGGCTCTCGATTGGGAGGAGCAGGAGAACAAACTCTTTGGCACCGGCTTTGACGTGCAGTGGTGCAAGAGGTTCCTGGATAGGATTGCAGAGCTTATGGAAGCGAAGCCCCTCATATACATGAGCAAGAGCACCACAAGAATGTACGACTGGGGCTCTGTTGCCACTAGCTATCCATTATGGGTTGCCCAGTATGCAAGCAACAACACTACGGGATATCAATCGAACCCGTGGACAGATAGCTATTCATTTGGCGCTTGGGCAAAGCCCCTCGTCTTCCAGTATTCCGCCACCGGAAGGGTCAGCGGATACGAGGGAGACCTCGACTTAGACCTTTTCTACGGCTCTCGGAACTCTTGGGTTGCGCTTCAGTAGCTCCCGTGATGCGTTTCTCACTATATGTATGATATTCATGTCAGACATTCGGGATGCTAGAGGCACGTCGCGTTAACTTGGCCATCGAGATTGATTCAAGGCCGAGATAGGCTTTTGGAAAAGGAGAAAAATGGGAAGGCGTCATATATATGCCTATGATTTTATTAGAGCCATCGCGATTATCATGGTCGTCGCGGTTCATTGTATTCCGGGCAGGGCGGAAACATCAGCTGCTCATTTTTACAACACTCTGTTTCAAGCAGCATTATTCCCTTGCAATGTCCTGTTCTTTATCCTGAGTGGACTTTTGAATATTCATGCAGACTACGAGTCACGCTACTTGGACTACGCTTTACGAAAGCTTCGCTCAATCCTCCTGCCCACACTTGTATTCATGTTTATTAATACCGTTGTCGATATGGTGGGGCTGCCAGGCGCCGACTTTGTAACAATTGCAAAGCAGTTCTTGACCAACTCTTTTTCCAGTTACTCAGACAGTATTTTTTGGTTCGTCATGGCAATCTTTGCCATGATTCTTGTAGCGCCTTTCTTTGCAAATTCGTTTGAACGGATGAAACGGGATGCTTGTCGCTTCTTTTCCGCACTATTCTTGGTTTTTTCTGCGCTCAATCTAGTTGGCTTCTATCTTGGTATAGGTTTCGGTTGGTCGTGGCCAACGAGCATGTTCTTCGTCGTTTTCCTTCTCGGTCCTTCTATTGGACATATAAAGATAAAACACCCTGCTGTTCCGTGGGCTATTTTTTGCGCCTGCGTCGCAGTGTCAACTCTGCTTATTATGGGTGGATTGCCTCATCATCCCGCGGATGATAATACACCTTTCTATTTTCTTGCTGGAGGAGCTCTGTTTCTTTGTCTTCGCCAGATGGGGGAAAGGCTTAAGCCAAATCGCTTTATATCGGTCATTTCCAAGTACTCCTTTGATATCTATATGTGTCACATAATGCTGCTTCCTCACATGCCTGATTTTTTACTGATGACAACCAGGCCTCTCGCTCACATAGCGCTTACCGCTTCGGTTTTAGTGGCGTCGCTTATCGTTTCGATAGTTGCAGAATATCTGGTGATTAAACCTTTGCAGAATCTGGTTAGTCACATCCAAAATGGTCTGAGCTCATCCGCTGAGAGCTAATCAGTCCAGCACTTTGTCGTAATCAAAAACTAAACCAGCAGAGGACCGACAACTTTCGAATGTGACTGACGATTTACAAAAGGATTGTATGTAAGTTTATACAAAGTGGTTTGCTGCAGGACATGCAGGGTGGCATTAGGAATTCTGAGTGTACGAGGACGAGACTTCGATAGCCGTCGCGCCACAACGGGGTTGGCTTGCGCGCGTCGCATTGGGGTATCCTACTAGGAAGCGACTCGATTGGCCGGGTGGCGTACGTGCGGAAGGTGTCTTATGGGATTCTTCAAGCGGCTCTGCCTGTTTGTGTTTGGCCTGGCCGGACTTCTGGCCCTTGCGGCTCTGGTCCTGCCATGGTTTGGCCCGTGGACCAGCGAGGCCACGGCGCTTTTGGGGGTTGACGAGTACTACATCGCCGTGGAGGCGCTGGTGCTGGTGACGGCCCTGGGCTGTCTGATCTGCCTGCTGAGGTCCATCTTCAAGCGCAACCGCAAGACCATCATCGTGGCGAAGGAGGGCGGCGACCAGATCACCGTGACGCGCGACGCCATTGCGTCGCAGGCGACGCACGTTATCGAGGAAGACGGAACCTACACCGCAAAGCGCGTGAGCGTCTGGGCCAAGAAGCGCGGGCACGTCCGCGTGGCCGCCCGCGTCCAGCCGCAGATGACGGTGGACACCGTGGCGGCGGGCAGGGACCTGCACGACCGTCTGGTCGCGGGGCTCACGACCGTGTGCGGCGACAACGTGGACAGCGTTGACCTAGAGTTCCTTAACGCCGCGGAGTACGCGCCGACCTCGGCTCATGCCGGTGACTACGCGTTCTCTGCGAGCGACCTTGCTGCCGGCCCCTCGAGCATCGTGGACCGCCCGGTCGTGACCGCGGCGGCCGATTCGAGCGATGACGACTCTGCCGAGGTCGCGACGGCCGCGGCGGATGTGCCGGCGGAAGACGCGAAAGCCAAGGATCCGACGGCCGAGGGCGATGACGTGGATACGGCGTCCGACGAGGCACCGACGGCATCGGCATCGGCCTCCGTCGCGGATGATGCGAAACCAAACGACGACGCGCCAGAAGTCGAGGGATCCGAGATAACGGTTCCCATGGCCCGCTATGCCGGCAAGGACAGCGAGACCACGGGGGAGGAGTAGGGCATGACGGACACCAAGCCAAGGCTCACGATAGAGGGCGAGAAGGACGAGCGTTCCAAGGGGGCGGCAGCGGACGCCGGTGCCGCCAACGGCGGGGCCAGCGGCAAGGGGGGCAATCCCTTCTCGCATGCGCGCGAGGCGACCGCGGCATGGCTTTCGGGCAACTTTCCCGGCCACGAGAACGCCGTGTTTGGCGGCATCTGCGGCCTGATCGTTGCGGTGCTGGTGTTTGCCATCGGCTTCCTGCGGACGCTCTTCGTGCTGCTGTGCGTGCTTGTGGGCGTGGCCATTGGGCAGTACCTGGACGGTAACCCGACCGTGGTGAAGGCCGTCCGCAAGTTCTTTGGCAACGGCGGCGAGTAGCGAAGACCATGGCCGGCGCGCGCCGGCGACCGATACGGAACGACCCGTCCAAGAGGAGAGGGCAATGTCCAACAAGAGGAATTCCAGGAAGTTTGGCGAGGCGAAGCCTGTGGAGGACGCCGCCGTGGCCGACTACGAGACGATCGACGACGCGACTGCGGACGCTGCGGCCGCGGATGCCACGGCCGCAGACGACGGCTCTGCGGCGGCACCGGATGCCGGCGAGGAGCCCGAGACCATCGTGGCGAGCGTGGAGGCGAGCCAGGACGCCGCCCAGGAGCAGGCGGAGGCCGCCGCGGAGGAGGACCTGGACGGCGAGGACTCGCTCACGTTCAGCAACGGCGTGATCGAGAAGATCGTGGCCATCGCGATGCACGACGTGCCGGGCGTCATTGGCATGAAGGGCGGCTGGCTCAACCGCGTGCAGGACGTGATTGGCGTGAGCGACTCGCGCAAGGGCGTGAGCGTCGAGGTGACGCCGGACGCGTCCGTGCGCGTGAACATCAGCGTGCTTATTGAGTACGGCGCGTATGCCCCGCAGGTGTTCGAGGACGTGAAGAAGGCCGTCGTGAAGAACGTCACGGGCATGACGGGGCTTTCCGTCGCGGGCGTGAACCTGCGCATCGAGGACGTGCTGACGGCCGACGAGGTTGCCGCTCGCAACAAGGCCGAGAAGGTCGCCGAGGACAAGGCCCTGGCGGAGGCCGCCGAGGCCGCGACCGAGGCCGGCGACGGGGCGGCGGAGTAGCCGTGGGGGCAAGGTCGGCCATTGCGGTAGGTGCGGGACGACTGGTCCACTGGGGGCTGAGCAGCGTGCTTCATCGCAGCGCGTCGCAGCTGCCGGGACGCATAGCCCTGGGCATCGACTCCAGCCTGATGGGCGAGCTCTCGCACAAGCTGCGCAAGGGCGCCATCGTGGTATGCGGTACGAACGGCAAGACCACCACGAACAACGTGCTGGCGTCCTCCATCGAGGCTGCCGGCAGCACCGTGCTGTGCAACCGCGCGGGCGCGAACATGGCTGCGGGCGTGACGTCTGCACTTCTCCCCGGGAAGCGTGCGGACTGGGCCGTGATGGAGGCGGACGAGCTTTCCACGGTGCACATACTGCCGAACCTGCACCCGCGCTACCTGGTGCTGCTGAACCTGTTTCGCGACCAGCTGGACCGTGCGGGAGAGATCGACCACGTGCAGGACACGATCGTGCGGGCGCTGGGGTCGTCCCCGGAGACGACGCTGCTTGTGTGCGGCGACGACCCGCTGAGCATGGGCGTGGCGCGGCGCGCGGCGCAGGCGGGCACCAAGGTGCTCGCGTTTGGCGTGGACGAGGACCTGCACCTGCCGGCGGACCGCGTGCCGGAGGCGCGCTTCTGCCAGGTGTGCGGCGCCGAGCTTGAGTACGAGTGGCGCTCGTACGCGCAGCTGGGCAAGTTCCGCTGCCCGAACGGCGACTTCGAGCGCCCGGAGCTTGACTTCAGGGCGACGGGCGTGCGCGTTGACCGCACCGGCGTGTCGTTTGACGTCGAGGGCCTAGGGCTGGACGGCAAGGTCCACCTGAGGGCGGGCTTTGGCGGCGTGTACATGGCGTACAACCTGCTGGCCGCGTTTGCCGCGGCATCTCTTGCGGGCGTGACGGGCGAGCAGTTCCAGCGGACGCTCGATGGCTACCACCCGGAAAACGGGCGCCTGCAGCACTTTGAGGTGGGCGGTCGCGAGGTGGTGCTGAACCTTGCGAAGAACCCCACCGGCTTCAACCAGAACATATCGCTCCTGCTTGCGGACGACCGCGAGAAGGCGGCGTACTTCGTGATAAACGACGACTTCAACGACGGCAAGGACATCAGCTGGATCTGGGACGTTGACTTCGAGCGGCTGGCTGCGGAGCACATCCGCGTGGTCTGCGGCGGGCACCGCGCGAACGACGTGCAGGTGCGCCTGAAGTACGCCGGCATCAAGGCTGACATCGCGGGCAGCGTGGGCGACGCGCTGGGCCGCGTAAGCGACATGGGGCTGGCGTGCCCGCTGTACGTGCTCACGAACTACAGCGCGCTCTGGCCGGCGAAGGCCGAGCTCGAGAGGATGGGTGAGCGTCATGACTAGCGGCAGGACCCTGCGAATCGCCCACCTGTACCCGGAGCTCTTGAACCTGTACGGCGACTCGGGAAACATACTCGTCCTCAAGAGCCGCATGGCCTGGCGCGGCATAGAGCCGCAGGTGATGGAGGTCCACGTGGACGACCGCCCGTCCTTCTCGGGCGTGGACATCGTCTTCATTGGCGGAGGCTCGGACCGCGAGCAGAAGATCGTGTGCGACAAACTTCTGGCGGAGCAGGCGGAGCTGAAGGCGTACGTGGAGGACGGCGGCGTGCTGGGCGCCGTCTGCGGAGGCTACCAGCTGCTGGGCGAGAGCTACCTCATGGGGGACGAGAAGGTCCCGGGGCTCGAGCTCGTGGACCTGTACACGGACCGGGGCGAGCCCCGGCTGATAGGCAACATCGCGGTGGAGAGCCGCATTAGCCCGCAGCCCATCGTGGGTTACGAGAACCACGGCGGCCGCACGCACCTGGGGCCGGGCGTGGAGCCGATGGGCAAGGTGCTGTACGGCCACGGGAACGACGGCGAGTCCGGCTACGAGGGCTGCCTGTACAAGAACGTCGTGGGCACGTACGTGCACGGGCCGCTCCTGCCCAAGAACCCGGGCGTCGCGGATTACCTGATAGCGCGCGCACTGCAGAGGAAGTATGGTAGTGGTGAGCTGGAGCCCCTGGACGACGCGGAGGAGCTTGCGGCCAACAAGGTAATGTACGACCGCCTGATGGCGGGCGAGGTAGAGGAGTGAGCATGGAGAAGGTCATCGTCTTCGGTAGCTTGAGCATGGACATGTCCGTTAAGTGTCGCGCCATTCCGCACAGGGGAGAGACCGCCGTGGGCAGCGACTTCCTGACCACGCCCGGCGGCATGGGCGGAAACCAGGCCGTGATGTGCTCCAGGATGGGCGCGGACACGTTCATGGTGGGCAAGGTGGGAGACGACGCCTATGGCCGCGAGCTCATGGCGTCGCTCGCGCGGCACGGCGTGATCTGCTCGAACGTGAGCCTCTCTGCGGACGAGCACACGGGAATCGGCCTGGTGATGCGCGGCGAGGGTGACAACCGCGCCGTGTACGACCCGGGCGCGAACGCCACCATCACGTACAAGGAGGTGCGCGCCGCCATCCACGGCCTTGCGGGCAAGGACAACGTCTTCTTGTGCCAGCTGGGCTGCGATCTCGAGGCCACGATGCAGTCCATCCTGTGCGCTAAGCGCAATGGGCTGTTCACCATCCTGAACGCGACGCCGGCGCGCAGCATCCCGGAGGAGGTGTACCAGGCGCTGGACGTCCTGTGCATCAACGAGGGCGAGTGCGAGTTCCTGAGCGGCATCAGCTGCATGGACGACGCCTCGCGCGAGAAGGCGCTGCGCTTCTTCGAGCGTCGCGGCGTGGAGCACACCGTCATCACGCTTGGCCGTCGCGGATCGGTCACGCTGGTGGACGACAAGATGGTCAAAGTGCCATGCTTCTCCGTCGAGACCGTGGACACCACGGGCGCGGGCGACGCGTACGTGGGCGAGCTGGCGGCCCACCTCTGCTTTGGCGGCGACATCCAGGAGAGCATGGTGTACGCCTCCGCCGCCGCGGCCCTCTGCGTGACGAAGGTGGGCGCGCAGGCCGCGATGCCCACGTTCGCGGAGGTGGAGAAGTTCATGAAGGCCTACAAGGGCGAGTAGCCGCCCTTCTCGCGCGGACGCGACGGTCTTGGCTTGACGGGCAGGCGGACAATCGACTGGTTTGAGTGGGCGAGGGCCTTGGGGGCCCTCGCCATCGTCGCATTGCACGCGATGCGCGCGACTGAGCTGGCGCCCGGGCTTGCCGCCGCGCATCCGACGCTTTTTTGGGTCGAGGGCATCGTGCAGATTCCGCTTGCCCGCTGGGCGGTGCCGGTGTTCTTCATGATGTCCGGCGCACTGATACTGGACCCTGGGCGAGAAATGCCCCTTCGCAAGGTGGGACGCTACATCTGGCGGATGGCGTTCGTCCTGCTGACGGTTGGGTTTGCGTTCTGTCTGATGGAGACCGTCGCTAAGAACCCTGGCCCTGCGGGTACGTATGCGCTGACGCCGCCCATGGTGGGGGCGTCCCTCATGCACCTTCTGGAGGGGAGGTCCTGGGACCACCTGTGGTACCTGTACGCGCTCATCGGGCTGTACCTGCTCACGCCCGTGCTGCGGCCGTTTGCGCGGGATGCCAGCCGTCGCGAGCTTGAGCTTGCCGTGCTCTTGGCGTGGGCGCTGCTTGCGCTGGTGCCTGCGGCGAACCTTGTGCTGGGCGTGAGGCTGTACCGCTTTGTGACGCTGGACGCGTCCGTCGCGTACTACCTCGCGGGCTACTATGCCTACAACTACCTTGAGCTTGACTGGCGCGTCGTGGCGGCCGGCCTTGCGTCGCTCGTGCTCGCGTGCCTGCCAAACGCGCTGTCCGTGGGCTCCCTTGCGGGCGTGCTGTCGCTTCCCCAGTATGGCGTTGTCATGCCGTACGCGCTGCTCGTGTTCCTGCTGCTGCGCAGGATGCTCGACGTGCCGATGGAGCGCCATCCCGTGGCCCGTGCGCTTGCGAGGGACAGCTTTGGCATCTACCTGATGCACCCGCTCTTTGGCCACCTGGCTGTTTGGTTTTTAGACTACCAGGCGCTTTCCGTCCCCGCACTGCAGGCGGGCATCTTTGTGGTGGGCGTGTTGGGATCCGTCGCGCTTACCCGCGCGCTGAGGCTGCTGCCGGGGTTTAGGGACAAGATCTAGGGTTGGCACTCCGCGTGCGGCTATGGTTGCCGTGACGCCACCATGCCTGAGCGCCGTGGTTTGGGGTTTGAGGTACGTCAATCTCGTTTTTTAGGGAATCAATTGTTCGTAATTTAGGGAACGAACCGTTCGCTATTTGAGGAACGAGCTTTTCGGGAGATCTAGAATGGGTGATTCTCGGGGCGCTGGCTCCGTGTTTGCATTTGGCTAGGAAAACGTTAAATACGGAGTCAGCGCTCTTCTCATATTTGTAAAAAATGCCGATTTGTACAAATAAGAATGCAGACGAAAATTCCTAAGTTATAGTTTAGGGCAATATCTATGCTTTAGGAGGCGCGATATGGCATACAAATCGCTCATGAAGCTGTTCTACATGGATGCGAGCAGCGACAGGTTTGCCAACAACGAGCGCCTGGCCGCGGAGCGCTTGGGCGCGGATTCCACGTTCAGGACGGGAATGCACACTGCCACGGGCGAGCTCTTCATCGCGCTTCCGCACGAGCTCTCCGTCCTCAGCGAGCAGGTGCTTCGCAAGGAGCGCGTCGTGCAAAGCCTGCAGACGGCCATCCCCCCAATCGCGCGCGGCGCGCTGGTGCGCAGCCTCGTTATTGACGAGGTCGTGGGCACAAACGACTTGGAGGGTATCCGTAGCACGCGCAAGCAGATAAACGAGCTTCTGGAGTCGTCGCCCGCGTCCGAGCACGTGGGCCAGAAGAGGTTTCGCGAGCTCGCGAAGCTGTACCTGGGGCTCTCGGGCGGCAACGCCATGCCGCCGGGATCCCCCGAGGACATTCGTGCGATATACGACCAAGTCATGGCGGGGGAGGACCTTGACAAGAACGCGCCGGACGGCAGACTCTTCAGGCGGTCCGGCGTGGAGGTCATCGGCAAGAGGGGAAACCCGATCCACGAGGGCGCCCAGACCGAGGCCGAGATTGTGGCGGGTCTTGGCAACATGCTTGCGTTCACGGCCTCGCCGGATGTGCCGCAGCTGTACTCTGCCTTCGCCTCGCACTTCATGTTCGAGTACATCCACCCGTTCTACGATGGGAACGGGCGGACTGGCCGCTATCTGCTCGCGCTGTACCTGAGCGAGCCCCTTTCGGCGCTCACCTCGCTTTCCCTTTCGCGTGAGATTGCGGAAAACAGGAGCCCCTACTACAAGGCCTTCCAGGACGCAGAGGCTCCCATGAACCACGGCGAGCTCACACCGTTCGTGATCCAGATGCTCGAGTACGTTTCGGGTGCCCAAGACCGCCTGATCGCGGACCTGGGGGAGAAGAGCCAGAGGCTTGACAAGTGCAACGACCTCTTGGGCCGTGCGGTCGCGGACCTCGGCCTGACCGAGAGGGAGAGTGAGCTTATGTATCTCCTGGTTCAGCACGACCTCTTCGCTGCGTTCCCAGCCATCCAGTTGGATGAGGCGACGGCGTATATGCGCATGGGACGCCAGTCCACGCGGAAACACCTTGGGTCTCTGGTGGAGAAGGGCCTGGTGAGCCAAGTTGGTGGCCGTCCCTTGCGCTTCGAGCTGAGCGCGGACGGCAGGCGACTACTCGAGGGATGACGCGATGCCGCCAGCCGGTCGATTGCGACGACTGGCGGCAAACTACCTGCGGCCGCGACCGCCTGCGCCCGACAACTACCTGCCAGCTACCTGCCAGAGAGCGCCTTCGAGAACGACGTGTCGGATTTTCTCGCCCACGCGACGTAGACGACGACGCTCGCGACGCAGGCAAGCGACATGATGGACCACATGGCGGAGTATCCCGTGCCCGTGATGAGCGCGCCCGCGACGCCGCCGCCCAGGCCGTAGCCGATGTCGTACCCGCACAGGAACGTGGAGTTTGCCGAGCCGCGCGTCTGGCTCGTTGCGGTGTGCACCGCCATGGACTGCAGCGACGGCTCGAGCCCGCCAAACGCGTAGCCGGCAAGCATGGCGGAGGCCACGTACGTCACGACGTTGGGCGCCAGCGCCAGCAGCAGAAACGCCACGAGCATGGCGGCGTTGCACGTGTAGACAAAGAACGCCTCGCCGCGCTGGTCCACAAGCTTGCCCAGCGTGACGCGCACCAGAAGCAGCATCGCGGACATCACCAGGAAGTAGATCGAGCCGGACGGCAGCGACCTCTGTGCCGCGAAGATCGCGACGAAGTTCTCTAGCGCGCCAAACGTGAACATGAACACGAGCATGGTGACCGTGGCGGGCAGCGAGTCTTGGTTGATGATGGTGCGCAGGTCAAGGCGCTTCTTGGGGACGTTCGGCCGGGGTGCCCGCACGAGCGAGAAGAGCACGAGGCCAACTGCGGCGATCGCGGCTGCCGTGGCATAGAGCGCCTTGAACCCCAGGCCCTCCATGAGCGAAAGGCCCAGGGCAGGCGCGATGGCGGACGCCAGCGCCGTCGCCATGCCAAAGTATCCCATGCCCTCCGCAAAGCGCGGGCGGCAGATCACGTCTGACGCCACGGTCGCGGTGGTCGAGTTAGAGAACGAGAGCCCCACGCCGTGCAGCATGCGGATCGCGATGGCCGCGCTGAGCACGGGTACGAACACGTAGCCCAAGGGCGCCAGCCCCATGAGCACGAGACCTGCCACGAGAGCGGCCCGTCTTACACCGTTGTCCAGCCACCAACCAACAAACGGCCTTATGACCACTGCGACCAGGGAAAACGCCGCGGCGCACATGCCGGCGGCCGCCTCCGTGCCGCCTAGGCTCTTGATGTAGAACGGGAAGGTGGAGAGGCTCATTATGTGGTTGGTGAACACGCACAGGTTCACGAGGATGATGAGGACGAGGTCGCGCGTCCAGAGCCGTGCGGGCGCGGCGCCTGTCTTGGTGGGCGCGGCGGTTGGCGAATTTGCAGAGTTGTGCAAGAAAATCCCTCCAGACGAATCGAAGTGACCGTCCAGCAGGGACCGTGCGCAACGTGCGTGGGCGTCAAGGCTGGGCGGCGTGGCCATCAATTGGACTTACGCCGCGGGGCAGCTCATTGACGGTTGCGATTATAGCCCAGGGGCGCGCGAACGTCCGCCCGGAGGGAAATCGCCACGACGGCGCTGCCGGTGCAGCCGGCAAGCCCCTGGTGGGCGCATCTTTTGGGGTGCCTGATCAGGCGGTCGAACGGTAAATTTTCGCAAATCGCCATTTTTGGCCGTTTGAGACGTCGCAAACAGCCAAATTTGGTCGTTTCCGAAATCTCAAACAGCCCCAAATCTGGCCGTTTGAGATGAAGGGCGCTTCTGCCAATCAGGTCGCCAACAGAAACAAAGGACGTTCGCGGCCGTGGCCTTGTGATAGAATCGCCTCGCTCGTGAAGTTGCCGGCGCCTTTGGCAAGCGCCGGTCAGGAGGGGAGAAGAGCTTGCTCATCTAGCGATGCCCGCATCGGGCGCCCAAACACGTATTGGATTGGCAACGCCGGTCCGCTGGGTGCCGCGCATCGCGCACAGCCGCTCTCCTTGGAATGCACGTCCTTCTCGCCCGCGTTGGGCGGGGGGCGTTGCGCCTGCGCCCGGCGGTCGGCCTCGTGAGGAGGCCTACCTTGCAGATGAATCTCACCAACATTGGCTATACGTACCCTGGCGCGGCCGAGCCCGTGCTCTCTGGCATTACCCTTGCGCTCACGCCGGGGTGGTGTGGCATCGTGGGCGACAACGGCTGCGGCAAGACCACGCTCGCGCGCGTGGTGTGCAGTCAGCTTGCTCCAAGCGAGGGCACGCTCACGCATGGCCTGGTGTGCGCGATGTGCGAGCAGGACGCGAACATGGCGCCTGCGCGCCTGGCTGAGTTCGCGTGCGACTACGCCTCGGACGCCGTGCGCCTGCGTGCGCGCCTGGGCGTGCAGGACGACTGGCCGTGGCGCTTTGACGAGCTTTCCGGCGGCCAGCACAAGCGCCTTCAGGTGGCCGTGGCGCTGTGGGAGCACCCTGACCTGCTGGTGATGGACGAGCCTACCAACCACGTGGACGCGCCCACGCGCCGTGCGATCATGGGCGCACTTGCGGAGTTTCACGGCATCGGCCTTCTGATCTCTCACGACCGCGAGCTGCTGGACGCTCTGTGCCGGCGCTGCCTGTTCATGGGGCCGCGTAGCGCCGTCATACGTCCGGGCACGTGGAGCGAGGGTGCAGCGCAAGAGGAGCGCGAGCGAGCAGAGGCCTCCCATGCCCGCGACGTCGCACGGACGGAGGCTGCGCGCATACGTCGAGAGGCGGAACGCCGCCGCCAGCGGGCGGAGCAGTCCGCGGCGCGCCGGAGCCTTCGCGGCGTGGACCCCCGGGACCATGACACGCGCGAGAAGATCGGGCGCGCCGTGGTCACGGGCAAGGACGGGGTCGCAGGTCGGTCCCGCGCCGTGGCGGCGGCGCGCCTGGAGCGCGCGGAGCGCGCGGCCGAGGCGACGTTTGTGGAGCGGCGCTACGACGGCAGCGTGTGGATGGACGTGCAACCCAGTGCGCGCAAGGTGCTGTTTCGTGCTGCGGCGGGTGCGCTCCCGCTTGACGGTGGTGCATCTGCCGGCGCGTATGCTGCCGGCGCTCGGGAAGATTGCGCGGCGACCGGCGAGACGGGTCCCGTGTTGCGCGTGCCCGCACTGACCATTGGCAACACGGAGCACACGGCCCTTGTGGGCGCAAACGGCAGCGGAAAGACGACGCTCGTGCGCCAAGTGATGGAGCGCCTCGGCCCCGATGTGCCGTGCTGCTACGTGCCGCAGGAGCCTACGGAGGCGGAGCGCCGCAGCGCGCTTGTACGGCTGGGCGCGCTCTTGCCAGACGAGCGTGGCTTCGTGCTCGGCATCGTGGCGCGACTGAACTCCGACCCGGCGCGCCTGCTCGAGGGCGGGGAGCCGAGCCCCGGTGAGCTGCGCAAACTGATGCTCGCGCTTGGCATGCTGGACAAGCCGGCGCTCATCGTGATGGACGAGCCCACGAACCACCTGGACCTGCACTCCACACAGGCGCTCCAAGAGCTGCTCGCGGGATTTCCGGGTGCACTGCTGCTTGTGTCGCACGACGCGGCGCTGCTGGACGCGACGACGAGCACCCGCTGGGAGATTGAGCGCACGGGGGAGGGCGACGCCGTGCTGCGCGTTAGGTAGGTGCGGTTGGCATGCCCTAGCGGCCGGGACGGCTGTTCTTCTCGCGTAGGAAGACGGCCACCTTACGTGTTCCGATAGACTTGTATAAGTTGTAAATTGCTGGTGTGCTCGCATGAATCGTATCGAGGGCTCGACCCTGACGCATGACCAGACGGTTCAGATTTTGACAGGGCAACGTTCTCGGGCACTGCGGCGGTGGACGACATCGTGGAGGCGCGAAACCGCTTTCGTGCGTTCGACCATGTTCTGGATACCTGGGGCGAGCCTTTGAGCCCAGACTATCTGCGCGCAATGCATCGCATTCTAAAGAGCGGCACCGCGGATGCCGCGAATCCTGTCATGTCTGTTGGGGAGTTCAAGAAGTTCTCCAACGTTATAGGAGGAGCCGTCTCTGACGTCGAGACTGCCTCGCCGGAGGACGTCCCCCACCTGGTGGGCGACCTCATTGATTCCTACGAGGGCAAGTCCGTGCGCCAGTTTGAGGACATCGTTCGCTTCCATAGGGAGTTGGAGCGAATACACCCGTTTTCCGACGGAAACGGTCGTGTGGGAAGACTCGTGATGTTTAAGGAATGCCTGAGGGCGGGCATCGCGCCGTTCATCATTACCGAGGCCACGTATATGCCGATGGCGAAGGAGTTCATGCGCGTGCTGCGCGACACCCGCCGTTTTCCCGAGCGCCACGAGCCGTGATGATGACGCGACGTGGTGTCGCGGCCGAGGGTGATGAGTGCTACCATAGCTAAACGACAGGGGAGCTGGCGCACGCCGGCTGAGAATGGGCCCAACGCGGCCCTGACCCAATAACCTGATCCGGGTAATGCCGGCGTAGGGACCAGAGCACCGCATGTTCGGGCACCTACGGATACGTGGGTGCCTTTTTTGGCGCCCGGAAGGGAGGGCGCATGAACTGTTCCGTCGCGATTCAGTTTCTGCCCATGGACGCCACGACCGACGACGAGACCTGCTCCGCGGTCGACCAGGTGATCGCCTACATCGACTCGACGGGGCTGGACTACTTCGTCGGCCCGTTCGAGACCGCGATCGAGGGCGACTACGACGCCTGCATGGAGTGCCTGAAGAACTGCCAGCTCGTGGCCGCGAAGGCCGGCTGTCGCCACATGATGACGTACGCGAAGATCGACTACCGCCCCGACGGCGACGTGATGTCGACCGACCATAAGATCGGCAAGTACCACCCCACCGACAGCGAGTTCTCGCACGCGAAGCCCGAGGTGGCGTAGGTGCAGCCCGACTCCGGCGAGCCCACGGCGCAGGCCTGCGCCCGGCCCAAGACGCCTGCAAGCAAGCCCCAGCCTGTGGCTACGGGGACGCCCACGGGCGAGAAGGACGGCGCTCCTTTGCAGGAAGGCGTGGCGGAAGGCGGGCGTGCCCGTGTCCGCGAGCGCCGGGAGCGGCGCGCTCGCATGCGCAGGGTCGCGGTACCCACGCTGACGGTGGCGTGCATCCTTGCGCTGTGGCAGGCGGTGGTGGCGTTTGGCATCGTGCCCAACTTCCTGCTGCCCAGCCCCGTGCAGGTGGTGTACGCGCTGGTGGCCGACGCGTCGCTTCTGGCGATGCACTCCGCGGCGACGTTGACGGAGGCCGCGCTCGGCCTGGTCATCGGCACGGGCGTGGGCTTTGTGGTCGCGGTTTTGATGGACCGCTTCCAGACCGTGAGCCTGGCGCTCGACCCCATCGTCACGGTGAGCCAGACCATCCCGACCGTGGCCATCGCGCCGCTTTTGGTGCTGTGGTTTGGCTACGGCCTTGCGCCGAAGGTGGTGCTGGTGGTCATCTCCACGTTCTTTCCCATCACGGTGAGCCTGGTGGGGGGATTTCGCTCCGTCGACCCGGACCTGATAGACCTCATGCGCACCATGCGGGCCTCGCGCTGGCAGATCTTCTGGAAGGTGAAGATGCCGGCCGCGCTCGACCAGTTCTTCAGTGGGCTGCGCATAAGCGCCACCTATGCCATCGTGGGCGCGGTCATCGCGGAGTGGCTCGGCGGGTTCAGCGGGCTGGGCGTCTACATGACGCGCGTCCGCAAGTCGTTTGCATACGACCGCATGTTCGCGGTCATCATACTGATCTCTGTTCTGTCGCTGGCCCTCATGGGGCTGGTCGACTGGCTCCAGCGCATCGCGATGCCCTGGAAGCGTGCCGAAAGGAAGGAAGACTGATGTCTTACAAGCAGCGTGCCAACCAGATGCGCGGCGCTTCTCGCCCATACACGTTTGCGGAGCACAAGGCGGCGTTCGAGCGCGACATGAGCCGTCGCAACTTCATCAAGGGCGCCGGCGCGCTTGCCGCAGCGGCGACGCTTGCCGGCTGCGGCGCGTACAAGGGCGCCTCGGGCGACGCGTCCGCGAGCGCGGGGGAGGACTCGAGCGCGAAGTCCGCGCCGAAGTCCGCGCGCAAGATCACGTTCTGCCTGGACTACACCCCCAACACCAACCACACGGGCATCTACGTGGCGCAGGCGAAGGGCTACTTCAAGGACGAGGGCCTCACGGTCAAGGTGGTACAGCCCGCGGACGGCACGGCAGAGGCCATGATCGGCTCTGGCCAGGCGCAGTTGGGCGTGAGCTACCAGGACTACATCGCCAACGCGCTGAGCTCGAAGAATCCCGTGGCCATAGAGGCCGTGGCCGCCATCATCCAGCACAACACGTCTGGCATCATGAGCCGCAAGGCCGACGGCATCACCTCTGCGAAGAAGATGGAGGGCCACACGTACGCCACGTGGAGCATGCCCGTGGAGCAGGCCACCATCAAGCAGGTGATGGAGTCCGACGGCGGCGACTTCGACAAGCTGAAGATGGTGCCCTACGAAGTGGACGACGAGGTCGCGGGCCTGAAGGCCAACATGTTCGACTGCGTGTGGGTATACGAGGGCTGGGCCGTGCAGAACGCAAAGGTCCAGCACTACGACGTGAACTACTTCAGCTTCGTGGACATGGACAAGGTGTTCGACTTCTACACCCCGGTCATCGCGGCGAACGACGACTTCGCGAAGAAGTACCCCGACGTGGTGAAGGCGTTCGTGCGCGCCGCGAAGCGCGGCTACGAGTATGCCATCAAGCACCCGAAGGATGCGGGCGACATCCTGCTGGACGCCGCGCCGGAGCTTTCGGGCGACCTGGTGCAGGCATCCGCGAAGTACCTGGCAGACCAGTACCAGGCAGACGCGAAGAGTTGGGGCGTGATTGACAAGTCGCGCTGGGACGCGTACTTCGAGTGGCTGAACGACAAGAACCTGGTCGAGAACAAGCTGGACGTGAATGCCGGCTGGACCATGGACTATCTGGAGGCATAGTGACCACTGCTGTGGGCAACGGCGCCCCGGCAAAGGGGGCGCCTACGGGCGAGAAGGACGCGGCCGGCGCGCTTGGGGGCGCACCGGCGCTGGAGGCGCGCCACCTGACTCTGAGCTGGGACGAGGGCGAGCACGTGGTGGCACGGGACGTCTGCCTTGCGGTGGGCGCCGGCGAGGTGGTCTGTCTGGTGGGCCGCTCCGGCTGCGGCAAGACGACCATCCTGCACGCGCTTTCCGGCCTCACCCAGCCGCTGGAGGGGCGCGTGCTTCTGCACGGGGAGGACGTGACCGGCCGTCCGGGGCGCGTGAGCTACATGCTGCAGAAGGACCTGCTGCTGCCAAGCAAGCGGATTCTGGACAACGTGTGCCTGCCGCTGGTGATCGCGGGCACGCCGGCGCGCGAGGCCCGCGCGAAGGCGGAGCCGCTGTTCGAGCGCTTTGGGCTCTCGGGCACGGAGCGCATGTGGCCGAGCGAGCTTTCCGGCGGCATGCGCCAGCGCGCGGCTTTCCTTCGCACGTACCTAATGGGAAACGACGTGACGCTCCTGGACGAGCCGTTCAGCGCGCTTGACGCACTGACGCGCGCGGACATGCGCAGCTGGTACTGCGGCATGTCGCGAGAGCTGGGCATGGCGTCGCTTGCGATTACGCACGACGTGGACGAGGCCGTGACCATGGCGGACCGCATCTACGTGCTGCGCGGCGACCCGCGCTCCGGCGTGCCCAGCGCCATCGCGGCGGAGGTGGCGGTGCCGCGCCCCGCGGGTGACGCCTCCGCCGCGGAGTTTGCCCTCACCCCGGCGTTTCTGGACTGCAAGCGAGAAGTGCTGGGCCTCTTGGGCTGAGCACGCACCCCAAAAGTGCACCCCGCATGCCATGTGGCGTGCG
The DNA here is from genome assembly GCF_900105025.1 of Parafannyhessea umbonata. Lineage (GTDB taxonomy): Bacteria > Actinomycetota > Coriobacteriia > Coriobacteriales > Atopobiaceae > Parafannyhessea > Parafannyhessea umbonata. The sequence continues at coordinate 478,971 of NZ_LT629759.1, forward strand.
GGGTGCGTTGCGTGCGGTGCGTTGAGCGTGGGGCGATCGGGCAAGCGAGCTCCCTGGGTACACGGGGCGCGCGCATGCGCCGGCCGGCGTTCTTCTCGCTAGTGCCTTACCTTGGAGCCAAACTCCAGGTACTGCACCATGTCGAGGTTGCGGTAGGCCTTCGTTGCCGCGGAGTCGCCGCTGACGGAGGAATCCGTGAGCTCGGTGGACGATTCGCGCCACGTGCCGTTGGTGTCCGAGTAGCCCATCAGGGTGAGGAACGGCATCTGGAGCATGGTCTGGAGGTTCGCCTTCTGGTGGTTGCTCAGCGGCGCGCCGATGAGCTCCATCAGGTAGCTGCTGAGGTAGCTGATGCTCATCTCCTTGTTGGTGCTCTTGGCGGGCGTGCCGGCGACGTCGTAGTTTGCCCAGATGAAGTACTGCGTCTTGAAGGCGCGCAGCTGGTGCGCAAGCGAGCCCTTGTCCTCGTTGGGATACACGGAGTCGTTGAGGTAGTTCGAGCTGATGTTGGGCTGGTGGTCGCCGTAGAACACGAGCACGACAGGCTTGTCCAGCTGACGCAGGGCCTGGATGAACGCCTTCAGGTCCTCGTCGGACGCCTTGATGCACGAGACGTACTCGTTGAACTCGGCGTTCTCGTATGCGCTCACGTTCTTGAGCTGGTAGTTGGTGAGGCGGTCCGCCGGGATGTTGTTCTTGTCATAGCCCGTGTGGTTCTGCATGGTGATGTCCGTGATGAACATGGGCTTGTCGGAGTTCTGGATCAGCTCGAGGATCTTCTGGTACGTGGCGAGGTCGGTCACGCCGTTGTGGAACACGGGCGCGCCCTGGAAGTCGTTGATGTCCAGGAACTGGTCGAAGCCCAGCTGCGGGTACACCTTGTCTCGGTTCCAGTTGGAAGCGATGTTGGGGTGGATGGCGACCGTGCCGTAGCCGATGCCCTTGAACTGCTTGGCCAGGCTGTTGACCTTAGAGAAGTTGTACAGGTTGTACGGGTACTTGCCCGTGCCCACGTACGCCATGGAGTTGCCCGTGAGGAACTCGAACTCCGAGTTGCACGTGCCGCCGCCTACGACGGAGACGTTCAGCACGCCGCGCGCGAGGGTGTCGCTCATGGAGTTGAAGTACTCGGGGCCGGTGTAGCCGGTGTAGCCGATGTCGTAGAACTTGGAGAGGTCTGAGAACGTCTCGTTTTGCACGAAGATGACGCTCGGCTTTACCTGGTCAAACTGCGCCTTCGCGCGCGCGTACGTCTTTGCGGAATCGGAGGAGTCGTACTGCTTGGCGAGCTTCTTCTCGATGCCCTTGGCCTTCTGCTGCGAGTAGCCGCGCGGCACCTCGATGGGCATGCCGTACCACATGCTGAAGAAGCTGGTAAGGAAGCCGTGGTCGGAGTACGCAACGACCGGCTGCCAGAACTTCGTGCCAAGGAACTGCGTCCACGCGTACGCGGCATGGGTGGTGCCCCATGCGCCAAAGGCGCAGGCGCAGGCGAGAAGAACGTTCAGCACGACGCCGAGGGCCCTGTGCCCGCCGCGGTGCGAAGGCGCGGCTGCGGCGGGGGCTGCGTTCTTCTCGTCCGTGGCGTCGGGCTCGGCCGCGGCGTAATCGTCGGCATCGGCGGGGGAGTCCAGGCCGACGGCGGAGCGCCTCACGACGGGGCTGATGCGCTGGAGCGCGAGGAAGCACAGGTCAAGGGCGATGGCGCCCAGAAGCACCGTGCCGCCGAAGTCGAACTTGAGGCCGTCTGACACGGCGGCCGCGGTGCCGAGCGCGTAGATGTCGCCGGCCTGGATGACGGAGCCCTTCAGCACCACGACGAAGTACTCCACGATGCCGAGGACGTAAAGCGCGATTGCCACGGCGATGGCGCCCCAGCTGCGGCGCTGGAACAGGAAGTACATCGCACCCATGGCAAGAAGGATCATGGCCCAGTCGATCAGGCGGCTGAGGAAGTTCATCCACACAAGGTTGACGTGCCAGCAGATTTCGAGCGAGACGAACGCGAAGAACGCGGCGACGGCCAGGCGCACGAGGTCGGTCTTCGCCCACGGCGCGAGGGTGCCGCGCAGCCAGGCGCGCACGGCGGACGGATTCTTGCCGGAGGCCTCGCCCGCGGAGCGGCGCTCGTCGCGGCGGGCCTTGCGGACGCGCGCGGCGGGCGCGCTCAGGAAGCCGGGGACCTTCGCCTTGTGCGGGCGGGAGTCCCACGGCGCGTACGCGCTCACGAAGTCGAGCGCCGTGCGCAGGAACGTCTTGCCGTTCTCGCGGTGGAGCGTCGCCATGGCGCAGATGATGGTGGCCGCGGCAAGCAGGAACGGCGCGAGCGGACTGCCCTTGTAGTAGTCCAACAGGCACAGCACCCCAAACGCGACGGGGATGATGGCGAACGAGAGGCACCACGCATACGTGCGGGCGGAGAGCCTTTTGTAGCCCTCGGTCTTGCTGAGACGGTGCCAGCGCACGCAGAGCCAGACCACCACGGCGGCGGTCGCAAACGCCACGACGGCAAACAGGATGTTCAGTGCAGACATAATTCTCCGTAGACGTCAAGTAAACAGATAGGCCCGAGTATAGGAGGGCGGCGTGTGGCGATTGCGCGCCTGGCGGGATAAACAGACAATTGATAGGAAACCTGCGGGTCAGCGGGCGTGGGCGACCCACGCCGGCGGCCAGGGTAGCGCCCCGACCGCTGGCCCGGGCGCTACCTGAGGCCCAGGAACGCCTTGTAGCCGCGATAGGCCTCGTACACGTCCGCCTTGCTCGTGGCCTCCCACGGCGCGTGCATGCTCAGCACGGGCACGCCGCAGTCGATTACGTCCATGCCGTACTCGGCCAGGATGTAGGCGATCGTGCCACCTCCGCCTGCGTCCACCTTGCCAAGCTCCGCCGTCTGGAAGTGCACGCCGGCATCGCCCATGCAGCGGCGGATGAGCGCGACGTACTCCGCGTCCGCGTCGTTGGAGCCCGCCTTGCCGCGGCTGCCGGTGTACTTGTTGAACGTGAGACCGTGGCCCAGGTAGCAGGAGTTCTTCGGCTCGAACACGGATGCGTAGCTCGGGTCGTACGCGGCGCTCACGTCGGAGCTCAGCATGCGCGACCTACGCAGGCAGCGCCTGAGCGCAAGCGGGCCGCGCTCGCCGGCCAGGTCCAGAATCTCGGCCATGGCGTCCTCGAAGAAGCGGCTGGTCATGCCCGTGGCGCCGACCGACCCGATCTCTTCCTTGTCCACCAGGATCGTGACGGCGGTGCGCGACGGCGCCTTGCACTCGAGCTGCGCCACGAGGCTGGGATAGGCGCACGAGCTGTCGTCCTGCCCGTAGCCCAGAATGAGCGAGCGATCAAGGCCAAGGTCGCGCGCCGGTCCCGCCGGCACGACCTCGAGCTCCGCGGACAGCAGGTCCTCCTCGTCGATGCCCAGCTCGCGGGCGAGAAGATCGAGCACCGCGGCCTTGACGGGAGACTTCGCGGCATCTCCCTCGTCCTTCTTGCCCGCGTCGGCCTCGACCTTCACGGGGCGGTTGCCGACGATCACGTCCAGAAGCTCGCCCTCGATCACGTCGGACGCCGTCTTGGCAAGCTGGTCCTTCGACAGGTGGATGAGCAGGTCGGATACGCAGAACACCGGGTCGTCCGCGGACTCGCCCACGCACACGTCCACCGTGGAGCCGTCCTTCTTGCACACGACGCCGTGGATGGCAAGCGGGATGGCCACCCACTGGTACTTCTTGATGCCGCCGTAGTAGTGGGTGTCAAGCGTGACGAGCTCGTTCTTCTCGTCCAGCGGGTTCTGCTTCACGTCAAGGCGCGGCGAGTCGATGTGGGCGCCCAGGATGTTGAGGCCGTCTTCCAGGGGCTCGGTGCCAAGCTGCACCAAAAGAACGCCCTTGCCGTGGTTGGAAGCGTACACCTTGTCGCCGGCCTTCAGCGCGACGCCCTGGGCCACCAGCTCCTTAAGGTCGCGGTAGCCTGCCGCGCGTGCCCGCTCGATGGAGGCGGCGCACACCTCGCGCTCGGTCTTGTTGTCGGATATGAAGCGCTTGTAGCCCTCGCACACGCGGTCGAGGTCTGCAAGCTGCTCCTGCGTGTAGTCGAGCCAGGCATTCGGTCGTTCCATGTGGTTCCTTTCCATACGTCGGGCGCCCCCAAAGGCGCCCGATGCCGACGGCTGTCCATGCGTGCCGACGGCCGCTTACCTATGTGACTAATGCGACTATATCGAAAGTGCGATCAGTTTCCGATTGTGCCGCTAGTTTCCGCCCGTGGTCGTCGTGGTGGCCCCGGTCGCGCCGGAGGTGCCAGACGTGGTGGTGCCGGAAGTGCCCTTGGAGTCCGTCGTCCCTGCGTCGGAGTCTCCCGTGGCTCCGGAGTTGCCGTTCGTACCGGTATTGCCCGAGGTAGTGCCGCTCGTGCCTGTGCCGGAGTCGCCTGTGCCGGAATTGGAGGTGCCGCTCGCGTTGCCGCCGGAAGCGGTGCCGCTCGTGCCGGAGGAGGCGTTGCCGGAGGTGCCGTCCGTCGTGGTGCCGGAGGAGTCCTTCGCGCCGTCCGTGGTGCCGGACGGCGTACCCGAGGACTTGCCGTCCTGCTTCGAGCCGTCCGCGGTGCCCTTCGTCTGCTGTGATTTCGTGCCCTTGCCCTTCGCGGCGCCGTCGTCCTGAGACTGCTGGTCGTCCTGGCTCTGGCTGCTCGTCGCCACGATGGGCTCCGTGCTGCCGATGCCCTGCCCCGACGTTGCGAGGTTCACGATGAGCGCGTACACCAGGACTGCGGCGACGGCCGCGACCGCCATCACGATGGCCATGCGCTTGCGCACGAGCGCGCCCTTGCGGCTCTGCGCCGCGTCGCGCACGCTCTGGGGTGCGATGGGCGTGCCGGAGTCTGCCACGCCGGCCTCGCTCGCGGCGTCGTCCAGGCTCACGGGCTTCGCCCACGCCTGCGTGGTGCCGGAGCTTGCGCGCAGGTCGCGCGTGGCGCCGTACGCGCCGTTCGTGGTGGGCGCCTGGTCCGAAAGGTCCTTCAGCTTCTGCGCGGATGCGCTGAGCATGCCCTTGTACACCTGAGACGCGATGGTGGTTGCCGCCGCGGCGACGCCCACGCCGATGATGGATCCCGCGAGTCCGATCTTGGACTGCAGCGCAAACGACGTGACGGCCGCGAGCGCGCTTGCGATGACGGCCGATCCCGAGAACTCGCTCAGGACGCCCCTCTTCTGCGGCTCGTCCGCGTCCTGCGATGCCTGACCCGATTGCGCCTGGACCCGCCCGTACGGCTGGTGTGTCTGGTACTGCCGTGTGTACTGGCTTGCGCCTTGGGACTGTCCTGTCTGTCGCGTCCCATAGACGGAGGTCCTGCCCTGGGACACGGTCTGGTCGCCCTGGCGACCCTGCTGATCGAATGCCACTTAGGAAGTCTCCTTCTTGCTGCCGACCGCGTTGCGTGGAGTCCGGGCAGGCTCGGCAACGGGTGCCTGCCTAGCTCTTGGATACCCGACTATAGGCATCGCCCGCGTCGCGGGCCAAACTTCACGAATACCATGCAAGCCTGCACCGGCCATGCAGGATGGCCCGGTGTGCCGTCGCGTCGCCTGGCCCGCGGCGGCTGGCCTGCGAGGAAGGTGGGTCCGCGTGGGCGAGAAGGGCCCGGCCACGGGGCCCGGCACTTCTCGCCAAATGCATTCGAATCAGCGTCAACCGGGTGCGCCTACCACCAAAATCTGCATACGGCGCCGTGCCGGGCGCCACGCGGACGCAATTTCGCGTTACTATGTCCTAAGTGGGAACGTCCATCACGTCATATGGAGGTACACATGCTCGTCAACGCTGCACCCATGCTCAAGGCCGCAAAGGCCGGCCACTACGGAATCGCGGCATTCAACACCAACGACCTCGAGTGGACCCGCTCCATCCTCACCGCGGCTGAGGAGACCCAGTCCCCCGTCATCATCCAGTGCACCTCGGGCGCTGCCAAGTGGCAGAAGGGCTTCAAGGTCGTGTCCGACGTCGTGCACGACATGGTCGAGTCCATGAACATTACCGTCCCCGTCGCCCTGCACCTTGACCACGGCTCCTACGAGGACTGCTTCAAGTGCATCGACGCAGGCTTCACCTCCATCATGTACGACGGCTCGCACGAGCCCGAGTTCGAGACCAACATCGAGCGCACCAAGGAGCTCGTGAAGCTGGCCCACCAGAAGGGCCTCTCCATCGAGGCCGAGGTTGGCGGCATCGGCGGCACCGAGGACGGCGTCACTGCCGAGGGCGAGCTTGCCGACCCCGCGCAGTGCGAGGCCATCGCCAACCTGGGCGTCGACTTCTTGGCCTGCGGCATCGGCAACATCCATGGCCCGTACCCCGCGGACTGGAAGGGCCTGAACTTTGACCAGCTCGCCGCCATCCAGGAGAAGACCGGCGACCTGCCGCTCGTACTGCACGGTGGTTCTGGCATCCCCAAGGAGCAGGTGCTGAAGGCCGTCTCCCTGGGCGTCGCCAAGATCAACATCAACACCGAGCTCCAGCTCTCCTTCCACTCCGCGATGCGCAAGTACGTCGAGAGCGGCAAGGACCTCGAGGGCAAGAACTACGACCCGCGCAAGTTCCTGAAGCCGGGCTTCGACGCCATCACCGAGACCGCCAAGGGCCTCATCATGGACTTTGGCTCCAACGACAAGGGCTGGGCGTAGCGCAACTTCCGCCTCGGCGGGTACTGCGTTTGTAAAGAGTCTTTGCGTTCCTAAAGATTCCTTTACACTTCTAAGGGGTCAGCCTCCGGGCTGGCCCCTTTTCGTCTACCTTGCCGTCCGGGCCGCGCCGTCCGGGCGGTCCGCGCGTTAGGAACCACCCTTGATCGCAAACGACCCCGGAACCTCCTCCCTTCCAACCAGCCTCTCCGCCACCGTCTTCTCGAGCGTGCTGCTCGTCGTCGCCTACTCCGTCGCGGACGTGCTCGTGCGCACAAACCGGAGGCGTCGCCTCATGGGCGAGGCGGCACGCCACGACGGCCAGCGCGGCTACGTCCGCACGCTCGTGAGCGTGCTCGAGCCCAGCGTCGTGGCGTGGACCGTCGTCCCCATCGCGCTTCTGGCCACGCTGCAGTCCATGGTGAGCCAGGGCCTGTTCACGGGCGGGAACTCCGTCGACCGGCTGCCTGCCGTCACGTTTGCGGGCATCGCGCTCCTGCTCGTGCGAAACCGGCTCGCGGCGCTCGCCTCGGCCTGGGCGGCGCGTACGGACGCGCGCTCCGCGGGCGAGAAGGACGCGGACGCCTCGGACGAAGACTCGCTGCGGCGGCTCGACGGTGCCGGCGCCGCGAGGTTTCTGCGCTCTAACCTGAGGGCGCTGCACGCCGGCGCCACCGTCGTCATCCTGGTCGCCATCTCCATCCTGAGCGCGCTTGCCATCGAGATCCCGTCGAACGATGCCATCGAATCCCTTGCGGCGCGCTACTTCCTGCTGGAGGCCGCCATCGTCCTGCTTGTGGTGGTGACGGCGTACTTCCTCTCGCTTGGCCATGGTGCGGGCCCCGCGATCGTCGCGGTCGCGTGCCTGGTCATCGGCATAGCCGAGTACTTCGTCATCCTGTTCAGGAACTCCGCCATCACGTTTTCCGACCTTCACGCGCTCGGCACCGCGGCGGAGGTGAGCTCCGGCTACACGTTCACCCTCACGGACGACGTGGCGGTCGCGGCGACGTACGCCATGGTCGCGTACGTGCTCGCCGGCTACCTGGTGCCATGGGCGCCCGCGCGTCGCGACGTGCCGTGGTGGCGCCGCCGCTGCGCCACGAACCTGGCGACCGGTGCCGTGGCGTGCGCCGCCACGCTCGCGCTGGTGCTCGTGCCCAACTACCGCACCGCGTTTGGCGTGAACATAAACTACTGGGACAGCGTGGCCAGCTACAAGCAGTACGGCTTCCTGCCCTCGTTCGTGATGGGCGTGCGCGAGGCCCAGATCAGGCGCCCCGCGGACTATCGCGAATCCCGCGCGAAGAGGCTCGAGAAGAGCTACGCCGCCAAGTTCGATGCCCAGAACAACACGGACGCCCGCAAGGCCGCGGAGCAGCAGTTTGCCCAGGCCAAGCCCACGGTCATAGCCGTGATGAACGAGTCCTTCTCGGACATGTCCGTGTTCGAGGACATAAAGGCCGCCGGCTACGACGGGCCGCAGTACCTCAAATACGGTCTCACGGACTCGCTGCAGCAGGGCGCGCTCGACGTGTCCGTGCGCGGCGGCGGCACGTGCAACAGCGAGTTTGAGTTCCTGACGGGCATATCCATGGGCTTCGTGCCGGCAAACGTCTTCCCGTACCAGACGTACAGCCTCGGCCGAGTGGACAACCTCGCGCGGCAGTTCAAGGCCCTGGGGTACAAGACCGTGGCGCTGCACCCCAACCTGGGCACGAACTGGAACCGCAACATGGCCTACCGCGAGCTGGGCTTCGACCGCTTCCTAGACATCGACTCCTTCCCGAGGGACGCGCCCACGCTCCACGCGGGGGTGCGCGACTCCGTCACGTACGACAAGGTGCTCGACCTTGTGGAGAAGGGCGACGGCCCGCAGTTCATACTCGACGTCACCATGCAGAACCACGGCGGCTACAACCTGCGCAACACGCCGGCGGACATCCTGACGGGCTACAACGTGGAGGGCGCGGGCAACAACGACGACCTGAACGAGTACCTCTCGGTCATTGGCGCGTCCGACGAGGACCTGCGCGCGTTCGTGGAGCGCCTGCGCAACATTGGCAAGCCCGTCGTGCTCGTGTTCTTTGGCGACCACCAGCCCGGCATCTCGCCGGCGTACAACGACGCGTCGTACCCGGGCGAGGAGGAGCCAGGCCACTCGGCGCGCACGTACCAGACGCGCTACGTGATCTGGGCAAACTACGACGTCGCGGGACGCGACCAGTTTGCGGCCGACGCGACGGTCTCCGCGTCCAACCTCGGCGCGACCCTGATGAACGCCATCGGCGCGCCGCTCAGCCGCTACCAGAAGGCCGAGCTCTTCTCGACCACCGTCGTTCCGCAGGTCAGCTCGCTGGGCTACCAGGCGCCCGACGGCACGTGGCATGCGATGTCCGACGCCCAGGGCCCCCAGGAGAAGGACCTTGCGGACCTGCGCACCATGTTCTACTACGAGTTTGGCTCGCGCGTGTAGGCGCCGGCCGCGCCGCACGCCGAATCGCGTCCGCCCGGGGGCCCTCCGTCTTCCATACTGAAGGCGGGGGAGCCCCCGCGCCCGTGCGTCGTGCCGTGGCGGGAGGCCGCCTCACGGCCACGACCTGGGAGGATGCGATGTTCTGTCCAAGCTGCGGGAAGAGCGTTCCCGACGGAGCGAAGTTCTGCACGAACTGCGGCCGCGACCTGACGGCGCCCGCACCGACCGCGCCGGATGCGCCGGATGCGCCGGCGGCACCCACGCCCACGCCGGCGAAGAGGCCGACACCAAGGTGGCTCATTGCGCTCGTGGCCGTGCTTGCCGTTGCCGTGGTGGGCGTTGGCTCGTACGCGCTGACGCGCGCGGTCACGGGGCCGGGCGCGGGCGCGTCGCAGGCGGCGCAGAATAAGGCCGACGGCGGCAAGAAGTCCGCAAAGCCCACGGACGGAGCGAAGGCTGATGCGGGCCAGTCCGACGCCTCCGACACGTCTGGCGCGGACAACGCGGGCTCTGGCGCGAACTCTGGCGCGGGCGAGAAGGACGGCGGTGCCGGCGGCAACGCTGTCACGGGCGACGCGTCCTACGTGGTCCGTGCGGAAGGCTATCAGTTTGCGCTGCCGAACTATTGGCGCGGCAAGGTGGACGTGGTCGTGGACGAGGACGAGGTGGAGGTCTATCCCAAGGGATACGCGCCGGCCGCAGGAGACGACCACGACAAGGGGGCGCTGGCGTCGCTCGAGCTGGAGGACGGGACTGAGCCCGACGTCGCCGGCGACATTGGCAACTTCCTGGTGTACAGCCAGACCCTGGGCGGCCAGCACGTAGAGGTGTGGGCCACGAACTGGCCGTGGCTCGTGGCGAGCGGCAACGCCGGCGACACCGGGGTCTCGAGCACCAGCGAGCTTCGTGCGCTCGTGGACCTGTCCACCGGCGGCTCGCTCACCTACGACGACGCGGTGAGGCGCGGCGAGGGAGACGACCTCGTAGGCATGGGAGCGCACGACTACCTTTCGGCCGTGCCCTGGGACATAAAGGCCGTGGGCGCGGGCGCCTAGGACGTGGCGCCGGGCCCGTGGGGCTCCTCGCCCGTGGTGCCTCGCTCGCGCATCTGGTCCACGATGTCCTGCAGCGTCTTGCTGTCGAGGTAGGATGCCGTGACCTTGCCCAGGTCGCGCCACATGGTGACCGTGGGGCACGTCTCGAACTGCGGGCAGATGCGGTCGTTTGTGCAGTCCAGGCAGTCGACGGGCGCGAGCGAGCCCTCCGCGGCGCGCAGGATGGCGCCGAGCGTGTACTGGCCGGGGTCGCGCGTGAGGCGATATCCGCCGCCCTTGCCGCGCAGGCTCTCCACGAAGCCCGCCTTGTGCATGAGCGAGACTACCTGCTCGAGGTACTTGCGCGATATGCCCTGGCGCTTGGCGACGTCGCCGAGCGAGACCCAGCCGGGGTGCGTCGCGAGGTCGCCCATGATGCGCAGGGCATAGCGTCCCTTTGTGGAGAACATGGAGGCCATGGCGACTACTCCTGCCCGTCGTGGGTGTGGGGCGGCATGACGCAGCTTGCCGTGGCGGTGGAGCCGGGCTTGTCCGATCCGTTCTGGAGCATCTCCTCGAGCGTGCGCCACGCGAGCTCCGCGCACTTCACGCGCGCAGGCATGTGGCTCACGTCCTTGAGGGAGGCCGCCTCGTCCAGGGCGGCGAGCTTGGAGTCGTCCGTCTCCTCGCCGCGGACCATGCGGCCGAAGAGCCGGCAGAGCTCGATTGCCTCCTGTGGCGTCTTGTCGACCATGAGGTCGCTCATCATGTCGGCCGAGGCCTGGCTCACGGCACAGCCGTGGCCCTGGTACGCGGCCTCCTCGATGCGGCCGTCGTCCCCGATGCGCACGGAGAACGTGAGCTCGTCGCCGCAGGAGGGGTTCACGCCGTGGTGCGTGAGGGTGGGGTCGTCCATCTGGTACTTGTAGTCTGGGTGAGCCACGTGGTCCATGAACTGGGCGTTGTAGAGGCTAGCCGGAGTAGAGCGGTCCATGTTACGCCTTTCCCGTGACGGCGCCGCCGAAGAGAGACCAGACCCTGTCCAGCCCCTCGACGAGCCTGTCGACGTCCTGCTTGTCGTTATAGAAGGCCACGCTGGCGCGGCACGTGGCGCCGTTCTCCACCTTGAGGTAGCTGAGCAGCGGCTGCGCGCAGTGGTGGCCGGCGCGGATGCAGACCTGCGACATGTCCAGGATGGACGCAACGTCGTGCGGGTGCACGCCGCGCACGTTGAACGCCACCGCGCCCACGTGGCGGCTGCCGTCCGCCGGGCCGATGAGGTCGACGTAGGGCAGCGCCGCCAGCGAGTCGCACAGGTAGGTCGCGAGCTCGCGCTCGCGGCGCTCCAGCGCGCCCATGCCGTGGCCGGTGAGGTAGTCGATCGCGACGCCCGTCGCGAACGAGCCGGCCGCGTCCTGAGTGCCGGCCTCGAACTTCTGGGGCACCGGCGCCCAGATGGCATCCGTCTCGGTCACGGCGTCGATCATCTCGCCGCCCGTGAGGAACGGCGGCATGGCGTCGAGCACCTCCGGCTTTCCCCACAGCACGCCGATGCCCATGGGGCCGCCGAGCTTGTGCGCCGAGAAGGCCAGGAGGTCGCAGTCGAGGTCCCGCACGTCGACCGCGATGTGGGGGACGGACTGCGCGCCGTCGACCACCATGTACGCGCCGACCTCGTGCGCACGGCGCGCGATGGCCTTGACGTCGTTCTGGACGCCGAGGACGTTGGAGACCTGCGTGACGGACACGATCTTGGTGTGCGGACCGATCTTGGCTGCGACCTCCTCCGGCGTGATGCGGTAGTCGTCGTCCAGGCGCAGGTAGGTGAGCTTTGCGCCCGTCTGCCTACACAGCTGCTGCCACGGGATGAGGTTGGAGTGGTGCTCCATGATGCTGATGACGACCTCGTCGTCTGGTCCGAGCACGACCTTGGGGCCAAGGGTCCTCGCGACGAGGTTCAGCGACTCGGACGCGTTGCGCGTGAAGACGATCTGACTGCCCTGGGGGTTGCCCTTCTCGTCCACCGCACCGATGAAGCGCGCGATCTTGTTGCGGGCCTCGTCGATTGCGGACGTCGCCTCGACTGAGAGGCGGTACAGGCCGCGCAGCGGGTTTGCGTTCATGGTGGTGTAGAACTCGCGCATGGCGTCGAGCACGGCCTCTGGGCGCTGCGCCGTAGCCGCGCTGTCAAGGAACGTGAGGTCTGGGTTCTGGGAGAGGAGCGGGAAGTCTGCCTTGTAGGGGCTCTTCTCGATGTCCTCGAGCTGCTGCTCGCTAAGCATTGCGTGCATCCTCCCTGGTGGTTGGTGCTGTTTGATCGGCGTCTGCGGGAAGCTCGATGCCGAGGGTGTCGAGGAGGTCGCGTGCGACCTCCTGGCCGAGGACGGCTGCGGCGCGGTCGAAGACGGCCTTGCGGGCGAGCGGGTGGGCGGCCTCGATGAGGGCGTCGTCGAACAGGGCGCGGACGAAGAGGCCCTGCGCCTGCTCGCGCGAGAGGCCGCGACCCATGAGGTAGTCCATCTGCTGGGGGTCGACGGAGCCGATGGTGGCGCCGTGGTTGCCCTGGACGTCGTCCTCGTCGCACAGGATAACGGGCATGGTCTTGTTGACGATGTCGTCGCCGTTCACGAGCACGGACTCTATCTCGTTGCCCTTGGAGCCGGAGCCGCCGTGGACGAGGTCGATCGTGGCGCGCAGGGTCTTGTGGGCGGCGTCGTTCAGGATGCCGGACTCGCGCATGTCCGCGCGGCCGTTCTTGCCGGCCATGCGCACGACGTGGTTGATGTCGAGCATCTGGGTGCCCTGGCCGAGGTAGTGGCTCTGGAGGTCGACGCGGGCGTTGTCACCTTCGAGCGCGCAGCAGATGCCTGCGGCCGTGGTGCCTGCGCCGAGGAAGAACTGGCGGACCTCGACCGTTGCGCCCTCGTCCGCGGAGATGCCGACTGACTCGAGGTGCTGGTGGGCGTCGCCTTCCGCGACGACCTCGACGAGCCTGAGGTGCGCGCCGGCCTCGACGACGATCCTGACGAGGGCGGCGGAGGTGCGCTTGGCGTCGTCCGCGCCGCGTGCGACCACGACGACGGTGGCGTCGGCGTCGTGGCGGACCATGACGCCGGTGTCGCTGACGACGCCCGCGTTGGAGTCCACGTCCACGACGATGGGGGCGTGGTTCTTCTCGCCCGCCCTGACTTCGACGTAGGTGGCGTCGGCGGCCTGGGAGGTGACCCAGTCCGTCACCTTGGCTCCCATGCCGGTCTCGACCCTGTCGAACAGGCGGGGGAGCGCGAAGTAGACGTCGCCCTTGCGCGAGAGCCTGGGGACTGTGAGGGTGATGTCGTTGGTCTTGAGGTAGTTCCAGGTCTGCGCGGGCGGCGTGTTGACGCGCTCGAGGGTGACCATGGGCTCCGTCTTGGCGTTGTCTGCCATTAGCCGATCGCCCCTTCCATCTCTATCTTGATGAGGTTGTTCATCTCGACGGCATACTCGAGCGGGAGCTCCTTGGAGACCGGGTCGGCGAAGCCGTTGACGACCATGGTCCTGGCCTCGGCCTCGGAGCAGCCGCGGCTCATGAGGTAGAGGACCGTGTCGTCGGAGATGCGCCCGATGGTGGCCTCGTGGCCGACCTGGGCGGTGTTGTTGCGGATGTCCATCTGCGGGATGGTGTCGGAGCGGCTGATGTCGTCGAGCATGAGCGACGAGCAGCTGACCGTGGCGCGGGCGTTCTGGGCGTCCTTGCCGACGAAGACCGACGAGCGGAACGTGTTGACGCCGCCGTCCTTGGAGATGGACTTTGCGTCGGCGGAGACGTTGGTGTCCTTGCCGAGCAGGATGAACTTGCAGCCGGTGTCGAGGTCCTGCGTGGCGCCGGAGAACGTGATGCCCGTGTACTCGCAGCTGGCGCGGTCGCCCTTGAGGATCGTGGTGGGGTAGAGGTAGCTGACGTGGCTGCCGAAGCTACCCGAGACCCACTCCATCTTGGAGTCGGCGCCGACGGTGGCGCGCTTGGTGTTGAGGTTGTACATGTTCTTGGACCAGTTCTCGATCGTGGAGTAGCGCAGGCGTGCATGGTCCTTCACGAAGAGCTCCACGGCACCGGCGTGGAGGTTGGCCTCGTAGTACTTGGGGGCGGAGCAGCCCTCGATGAAGTGCAGGTCGGCGCCGGGTTCGACGATGATGAGCGTGTGCTCGAACTGGCCGGCTCCCTGCGCGTTGAGGCGGAAGTAGCTCTGCAGCGGGTAGTCCAGGTGCACGTCCTTGGGAACGTACACGAACGAACCGCCGGACCACACGGCGTAGTGCAGCGCAGCGAACTTGTGGTCGGTGGGAGGGATGAGCGTGCCGAAGTACTCGTGCACGACGGGCTCCCACTTGGGGTCGTGGATGGCGTCCTCGATCGTGGTGTAGACGACGCCCTGCTTGGCGACCTCCTCGCGCATGTTGTGGTACACGATCTCGGAGTCGTACTGCGCGCCGACGCCCGCGAGGGACTCGCGCTCCGCCTCGGGGATGCCGAGGCGCTCGAACGTGTCCTTGATGTCAGCCGGGACGTCGTTCCAGTCCTTGGCCTGCTTCGTCTTGGGACTGACGTACGTGGAGATGTGGTCCATGTCGAGGCCGGCGATGCTGGGTCCCCAGTTGGGGGCCATCTGCTTGTCCTGGTAGATCTCGAGCGCCTTCAGGCGCATGTCGAGCATCCACTGGGGCTCGTCCTTCTTGGCGCTGATGGAGCGCACGATGTCGGGCGTGAGGCCATCGGCATAGCGCTCGTATCCCTCCTCCGACTTCACGAAGTCATAGAGGGAACGGTCGACATCCTCGACCTCGGTCCTCTTGTTCTTCTCGGCCATTGCTACGCCTCGGCCTTCTGGCTGGTGGACGCCTGCTCGAAGCGGGCGAAGCCGTTTCGGTCGATGTCGTCGATGAGTGACGCGGGGCCCTCGGCGACGAGGTGACCCTTGACCATCACGTGGGTGCGGTCGACGTCGAGCTTCTCGAGGATGCGGGTGTTGTGCGTGATCATGAGCAGCGCGCCGTCGCACTCCTTGCGGTAGGCCTCGATGCCACGGCTGACCACGGAGAGGGCGTCGACGTCCAGGCCGGAGTCGGTCTCGTCGAGGATGGCGAGCTTCGGCTGGAGGAGAAGGAGCTGGAGCATCTCGACCTTCTTCTTCTCGCCGCCGGAGAAGCCGACGTTGAGCTCGCGCGTGAGGAAGCCCTGGTCCATGTCGAGCTGGTCGCAGATTTCGCCGACGCGCTCGCGGAACTTGCGCGCGGTGGTCTTGAGCTCGGGGCGCATCTGGGTGATGGTGCGCAGGAAGCTGTACAGGGGGACGCCGGGGACCTCGACGGGTGCCTGGTAGCTGAGGAAGATGCCGGCGAGCGAGCGCTTGTCGGGGGTCTTGTCGGTGATGTCCTCGCCGTCGAAGGAGATGGTGCCGCCGGTCACCTTGTATACGGGGTCGCCCATGATCACGTGGCCGAGTGTCGACTTGCCGGCGCCGTTTGGCCCCATGAGGACGTGGGTCTCGCCCGCGCCTACGGAAAGGTCGATGCCATGGAGGATGGGCTTCTCGTCCGTACCTGCGGAAAGCCCTGAGATAGTGAGTAACTGTGACATGACGCCTCTCTCTGTTTCGGGAAGTTCCGAATCGTCTGTGCCGGGGCGGTCGCGTGTCTTCGTGGCGGTCTCGGCGTAAATCCTACTTACGAAGGGGGATTTTACCCCGAGGCACGTGGTGTTTTCAATCGTTTGGGTCATGTTTTTCTGCAGCCACAGCTAATTCATGGCGTGACGGTGGGAATTTTAGGCCTGAACGGGGATTGTGCTGCGAACGGACTAAAGGGCACGTCGCACATCCGGGACTTTCTCGCGTGATTCCGCGGCCTCGCGTCGGGTGTGTGCGGGGACTTTTCGGATGGGGTACACACCCGCACTCAGCTCACGCAGCTTTACGAGATCGCCACTGGTGTGTAACGGGGGCGTGGGGCGAGATCACGCACCCGGCTCCAGCCCGCGTGGTCCCGCAAGATCGCTCCAGGTGTGTTGCGGTAAGAGGGACCTGCTGCCAGGAACGAGGGGATGTGTTGCGTGAAATGCAAGAAAATCCCGGGTGTGCGACATGATACATTGGTTCAATTACGTATACCAGCAGGCAGATTTGATGAGTCGCGAGTCATCCGACTATGTTTCGGGTACACACCCGGCAGTTTCTGCCATAGGACACCCTCTCGCGCAACACACCCGCGCTGAGCTTACGCGGGTGTGCAGAATCACCCCTGGTGCGTGAGGCGGCGCCAAGGGCGCGGGTACACACCAGGCCCCAGTTTTCGGATGACTGCAAACTTTCCCGGGTGTGTGCAGGGGCCGCGCGGCGGCGGGTACACACCTTCGCCCAGTTCGCGCGATTCCGCAGGCTCGTCCCTGGTGCGTTGCGAGAAGAGGGGTCAATCGCCAGGAACAGGCAGGTGTGTTGCGCAAAATGCCAGATATTCTTGGGTGTGTTACATGCTCCATTAATTCAATCGCGCATGATTGCGGGCAGACGGGCTGCAGTACTGCCCCGTTGGCTACAGCTCTGGTACACATCAGGCGCCTTCTGCCATGGGACGCCCTCTCGCGCAACACACCCGCCCCGTGTTTGCGCGGATGCGCAAACTCATTCCCGGTGCGTGTGGCAGCGGCAAAGCTACGGGTACACATCGGGACTCCTTTGCGAAATCCTGTCATTTCACCCCTGGTGTGTGGCAGCCCCAGGCAAGTGGGTACGCACCTTCGGCGAGTGTGCCTATCCCACAGGGTCGATGGGACGTGCAGGGACGTCCGACCTGCGGATGCGCACCCTGCGCAATCTTCGAAGGCTGTGACCTCGTCTCAGGAGTCCCCTGGCACGTTAAATCGTTACGCGGATCGAGTCTCGGGAGCGGGGGGTGCGTCTTTGTCGTGCGGCACCTGGACGAGAGACGTTGTCGGCGCACGCGCACCTATATTTGTGCGCGGTGCGTCTGCGTGCGGCGTGCGCTTCTTCTGCGCTATGCGAGCTGGCGAATGCTTAATCTAGCCGCAGCGGGGGCACCGCCCATGGGGCGCTTTTCCAGACGACCTCTCCCGATTTCATTATTTGCGACCGGTGGGGGAGAATCCTGTTCAAGAAGGCGTTCCTCTTTTCGCTTATGGCCGGAGTGCTCTTTCGCAGGCGATACCCAATCGCCCGTGCGATGTCCATCACCAGGCGGTTTCTTAGGGAGCTGGTTACCACTTGCGTAATGGTCACGTTAAACAGGGTGCAGCCTTCGCTCCTCAGGACATACTCCCGCGTCACGTCACGGTCGACGTCCTTGTGATACGCCTGCCCAAGGTATTCCACCGCAACGTTTGACTTTGGGTAAAAAAGGTCAACCACATAGTAGGGCGTCCCCGCAATCTCGGATGACCCTGCCGAAAGGTCGACTATCTGGTTGAGCATGGGTTTCGGAAGCCCGTATCCTCCCATCCTCCTGCTGACGGACAGCAGCATGGCGGTCGAAGTTTCCATGGGCGATCTCGATCCCTCGTGCACCCACCTCAGCGCCCTGCGCGCCTTCGAGGCGTTCTTCACGTTCCTAAACTGAGCGAGGAACCCATACAGCCGCTTGATCGTCGTCAACTGCGGTCGCCTGACAAATCCCGTCGGCCCCTCGTAGGGGTAATAGCAGCCGCACAGGCTGCACCCCAGGATTGCGAGCTCCATCTCGTCGAGGCTGTTCGCCATCTGCAGGAATGCGAACTCCGGGGTCGATAGGTATACTCCCTCATCCAGCCTGATGACGGCATTCTCCGGTAGCGCACGGCCCCAAGAGTGCCGCACGCAGACGTCGTTCTTCCTTCTGCTGGCCCCCTTCGGAACGAGTACGTCCAGAGGCCTGACGCGCCCCTCTTCCCATTCGGCCAGAGCGCATATCTTCGGGAGGAGCGCCCGCGTCTCCGCGATGATGCCACTAGTGCGGCCAATCCCAAATGTTGGCTTCGGGCCAGCGCCCCCACGTCCGCCCGCGACGAGCGGCCAAATGCCAGGGCTGCACATCAGCCACAGAGCCGTTCTATGTGAGATGTAGATACTCATGCGCGCATGATGCCACGCGGCGCTTGCAGATGGCTCGCGCACAGCTTTCCGTTAGCTGCGGTATCTGGCACCTTTCGTTGCGGTCCTATCGTTTTCGCAGGTAAACGCCATGGGCGAGAAGGACGTCCATTCGCGCTTGCCCCCTTGCGCCCCCAGCTCGGCAACCGTCCTCCGCAGGAACAACACGAAGCCCACCGCACTCGCGTGCCCGGCGCCCGCACGCACCTGTCGCCCTTGCGCGTTGCCCCACCCATTAACATCTGTGTCGCGTTTGCCCGGGCGCGCCGCCGCGGCCGGCGCGTCTGCTAGGATTTCCCTGTCGAGGCGCCGAGCCATGTCCGGCGCTACCAAGGCGGGGGAGAAGGCCATCTTGGACGCTTGGCACTCGTTCGGAAAGTTCATCGGCGCCCACATGGCGCCCATCGCGGTTGCATGCGTCGTCGCGGCGTGCGCGTTTCCCGCGCAGCTTTCCCACCTCGCACCCGCGGTCCCGTGGCTGTTCGCGCTCGTGTCGTTCCAGGGCGCGCTCACCAATGGGCTCCGCAACCTCGTCCAGGCCGTCAGGCGGCCCGTCCCCATGCTGCTCACGGTTGCCTTTGCGTCCGTTGTGATGCCGGTTGTCGCGTTTTTGCTGGCCAGGGCCCTGTTTGGCAGCAACGTGCACCTCGTGACCGGCATCGTGCTCGAGTACAGCGTCCCCGTCGCGGCAATCTCCACCATGTGGATCTCCATGTACGGAGGCAACGTCGCGCAGGGGCTGGCAACGCTCATGGTCTCGTCCGTCATCGCGCCCGCAACCATTCCCGCCACGCTGCAGGTCCTCCTCGGCCACGCCGTCCGGGTCGACGCCGGGCCCATGATGCTCAACGTGGTCCTCACCGTCGCGCTTCCCGCCGTGCTCGGCATGGGCCTCAACGACGCCACCCGCGGTTGGGCCGCGCGGCGCCTCTCGCCTGGCCTCATGCCTGCGGCACGCGTTGCCATCGTCCTGGTCATCGCGTCAAACGCCACGTCCGCGGCGCCGTACCTCACGCACCTCTCGCCGATGCTCGTGGGGGTCCTGGTCTTCATCCTGGTGTTCGCGTCCTCGGGCTACCTCGTGGGACTCGCCCTCGCGCGTGCCGCCAGGCAGGACGTACCCGGCACGGTGTGCATGGTCTTCCAGTGCGGCATGCGCAACATCTCGTGCGGCGCGGTCATCGCGGCGCAGTTCTTCCCGCCCGCGGTCATGTTCCCCGTCGTTGCGGGCACGCTGTTCCAGCAGGTGCTCGCCGCCACGTACGGCAAGCTCATGGGGCGCGTCCTCGGCGTCCGGCCTGACGCGCCCGCCCCTGGCGACGTGCCGGCCGCGCCAAATGCACCGGTGGCGCACTGACGGCCTTTCCAGCCCCTGCCGGCCTGGTCATCCGGGGCCGCCCGGGGCCGCCCGGGTAGCCCCCTCCGCCGGCACGGTGGCCCCCGTCTTTCCCGTCACCCCGTGAAGAACATGCAGAAAGGCTTCGCCATGCATTTCGCCAGGCATCCGCACAATCTCGCATCCACGCTCCTCTCAAAGACGGAAGTCCGCATCGTGGCGGCAAACTTCCTCATGCAGCTGGGACTCCAGGCCGTATACTTCGTGGGCATCATCGGGTGCGCCACCTACGACCTGGGAGCCGACGCGCTCGTCGTTTCCTCTCTCGTCCTGGTGCTCAACGTCATGCTCGTGGTCATGAGCCTCATGGCGGGCCCCCTGGTGGACGCCGTGGGTCCCAGGCGCACGCTCGCGGCCACGCTCTGTGTCATGGCGGTGGCGGGGCTCGCCGGATGGCTCCTGCCGCTGGGCTATGGGCTTCTCTACGTCCTTGCCGCCGTGCAGGGCGCGGCGTTCGGCGTCGGGAGCACCTCCATGGACGCCTATCCGCGCTTCGTATCCGACGACCCGCGCTATCTGCAGAGGGTCAACAGCCTCGTCTATACCGCCACCAGCGTGGCCGTCATCGCGGGGCCGGCGCTCGGCGGCCTCGTCGTAAGCGCGCTGCCCACCAAGTGCGACTTTGCGATTATGACGTTCGCCTCGCTTCCGGCGTTCGCGCTGGTCTGGGCCACGGTCGAGAAGATCGCGCCCTCCCGGCAGCGGTCGGCGTCCGACGCCGCTGGTACCACCGCCGCCGGCACGGGCGCCGCCGATGCCGAGCCCAAGGCGCGCCCTGCGGGCGGCGCGCGCGGGTTTCTCGCCGACCTTGCCGAGGGCGTGCGCATCACCTGGGAAAGCGAGGGTCTACGCATGCTCTTCTGCATTGGCTTCCTGGGGTTCTTCGCATACGGCGCGTTCGACTCGCTCGAGTCGCTGTTCTATCGCGACGTGCTGCACGCCGGCGTGCAGTGGATGGGGTGGCTCTCTGGCATAGCGGGCGTCGGCGGCACGCTGGGGTCGCTCGCGGTGCTGCGCATCCCCTCGCGCAGGCTCGACATGACGGCGCTGTCTGCGATGCTCCTCGTCACGGGGGTGGGGTCCATGCTGTACGTTGGCACGGGGTCCATCGCGTGGGCGTGCGTGGGCCAGCTGGTCAGCGGGCTGGGCTTTGGCGCCATGGGGCCAACGCGCACCACGCTTGCGCAGGAGCGCTGCGACGTTGCCCACGTGGGACGCGTCACGTCCGTCATGCGCGTTGGCATGAACGGCGCGGGCGTGGTGCCGCTGCTGGTGGCGCCGTTTGTGGCGGGCGCCCTTGGCGTGCAGACAACGCTGTTTGCGGCGTCGGCCATGGTCGCCATCGTGGCGACGGGGTTTGTGGCGCGCACGCGGGCCCGGCGCGCGCATCTGGGCTAGTCCCGGCCCCCGCGCCGGCCGGACCCGGCGCCGCCCGGACCCAGCGCCGCCCGACACCGCCCCTGGCCCCGCCCAAACGTAACGGTGCGATTGCGCGAGCGCGTGCGCGCGCCCAACGGCGGCCGCGTTTGCGTATGATGGTCGGGACCAAACGAGCCGCAAGGAGGGCTGCCATGGCACTGTCCCAGGATGACGTGGCGCAGATCGCGGACTACGCGCGCATCGCGCTCACGCCCTCGGAGCTCGAGCAGATGACGACCTACATGAACGAGGCCGTCGATCTTCTTGAGCCGATTACCCACTATGACCTCGACGGCGTCGACCCCACGTTCCATCCCATTGGAGACCTGTCCAACGTGATGGGGGCCGACGTCGTGGACGATTCCGTCCGCGCGCTGCCCATAGGCGTCGCGCTCAAGAACGCGCCGTCCGTACACGACCGCTACTTCCGCGTGCCCTCCATCCTGGGCGACTCAGAGGAGGACTTCTAATGGCCAGCCTCGACTCACTCTCTGCCGCGCAGATCGCGGCCGGTGTCCGCAACGGCGACTTTACGGCCACGGAGGTGGCCCGGGCCGCGCTTGACGCCATAGACTCACGCGAGAAGGACGTCCAGGCTTACCTGCAGGTCTCCGCGGACCTCGCGCTCAAGGCAGCCGCGCGCACGGACGCGCGCCGCGCCGCGGGCGAGAAGATCGGCCCCCTTGCCGGCGTGCCCGTGGCCTTCAAGGACAACATGCACCTTGTGGGCACGCGCACCACCTGCGCGTCCAGGATGCTCGAGGACTACGAGTCCGTGTTCACGGCCACGTGCGTGCAGCGCATGCTCGACGCGGGCGCCACGCCCGTGGGCAAGGCCAACATGGACGAGTTCGCCTTTGGCAGCACCACGGAGTCGTCCGCGTTCCACCGCACCAACAACCCGTGGGACACCTCCCGCGTGCCCGGCGGCTCCTCGGGCGGCTCCGCCGCGGCCGTCGCCGCGGGCGAGGCCACGCTCGCGCTCGGCTCTGACACGGGCGGCTCGATCCGCCAACCGGCGAGCTTCTGCGGCGTCGTGGGCATGAAGCCCACGTACGGTGCCGTCAGTCGCTACGGCGTCGTCGCGTTTGGGTCGTCCCTCGACCAGGTGGGCCCGTTCGGACGCTGCGTTGAGGACGTTGCCCTCGCCATGAACGCGCTCACCGCGCCCGGCCGCGACCCGCTCGACTCCACCAGCCAGGACTGCGCCGTCGACTTCCTGGAGCACCTGGATGACCCGGTAGAGGGTCTCACGGTGGGCGTCGTGCCGCAGCTCATGGAGGCAAAGGGCCTCTCGCAGGAGGTGCGCGACGCCCTTGCCGACGCGCTTGACTCCCTGCGCAACCAGGGCGCGCGCGTCGTGGAGGTCGAGCTCCCCAACATCCAGTCCGCCATCGCGGCCTACTACGTGATCGCACCGTGCGAGGCGTTCAGCAACCTCGCGCGCTTTGACGGCGTGCGCTACGGCTACCAGGAGCCCAACTGCCAGACGCTGGCCGAGCAGACCTCGCTTAGCCGCGCGCACGGCTTCGGCGAGGAGGCAAAGCGGCGCCAGATGCTCGGCGCGTACCTGCTTTCCAGCGGCGTGTACGAGAAGTACTACTATCCCGCGCAGCAGGTCCGCACCCTCATCACGCAGGACTACGCCCGCGCGTACCAGAGCTGCGACGTCATCCTGCTGCCGAGCGCGCCCACCACGGCATGGCGCTTCGGCGACGTGAGCGACCCCACGCAGATGTACGCGTCGGACATGTTCACGATCTCCAACAACATCTGCGGCAACGGCGGCGTCTCGGTCCCGCTGGGCCTTTCCGCCCAGACGCACATGCCCGTCTCGGCGCAGCTGCAGGGGCCCGCGTTCAGCGATCGAAGGCTGCTGCGCTTTGCCCGTGCGCTCGAGCGCGGGGTCGACCAGGGCCTGGGACTCGGAGGCGGCGCCCCCGTCGCGCCCGCGTTCGCCGGAAGGGGAGGTGACCTGTAGTGAAGAAGCTCGAGGACGTCCTCAGGGACTGGGAGGCCGTGATCGGCCTGGAGGTCCACACGGAGCTCACCGCTCTCGACACCAAGATGTTCTGCAACTGCCGCCTCTCGCACGACGACCCGCCCAACACCAACGTGTGCCCCGTCTGCCTGGGCATGCCCGGGGCGCTCCCCGTGCCCAACCGCAAGGCGATCCAGTCCATCGTGATGGCCGGCCTTGCCACAAACTGCCAGATCATGAAGCACTCCATGTTCTACCGAAAGCACTACTTCTATCCTGACATGGCCAAGAACTTCCAGACCACGCAGGGCCCGGTCGCGTTCTGCATGCACGGACACCTGGACCTCGAGGTCGAGGGCGCTGGCGCCGCGGAGCGCCCCGCGTGGGAGGACGTCGCCGCGGACGGCCAGACCCCCATTGCGCGCGCGGCCGACGGCTCGTACACCGTGCCCATCCGCATCCTGCGCATCCACATGGAGGAGGACGCCGCCAAGATGGTCCACTCCGGCGGCACGGAGGGTCGCATCGCCGGCGCGTCCGAGTCGTTCATCGACTACAACCGCTGCGGCACGCCGCTCATCGAGCTCGTGACCGAGCCCGACCTCCGCACGCCGGAGGAGGCCCGCCTGTTCATGGAGAAGCTGCAGCAGACGTTCAAGACGCTCGGCATCAGCGACTGCTCGCTCGAGAACGGCTCCATGCGCTGCGACGGCAACATCAGCCTGCGCCGGCGCGGCGAGACCCGCCTGGGCACCAAGGCCGAGATGAAGAACATCAACTCGTTCAAGAGCCTGCACGACGCGCTGGAGTACGAGATCTGCCGCCAGGCGGAGGTGCTCGAGGAGGGCGGCATCATCTACCAGGAGACCCGCCACTGGGAGCCCAGCCGCCGGCGCACCGTCGTCATGCGCGTGAAGGAGACCGCGGACGACTACCGCCTGTTCCCAGACCCGGACCTCGCGCCGTTCGACCTCACGGACGACTTCATCGAGGAGGCCCGCTCCCACATCCCGGAGCTTCCGGACGCGAAGGCGGCACGCTACGCGGCGGATCTTGGCCTCAAGCGCGCCGACGCCCGCCAGATCGCGGGCGACCCGCAGACGGCCGCCCTTTTCGAGGACGCCGTCGCCGCGGCTGACGCTGCAGGCAAGAAGGGCGGGAAGACCGCCCAGGGCGAGAAGGACGTGGCTAAGCTCGTCTCGACCGTCGCGAACGTGATCGTCAACCTCGTGCCCGGTCACGCGGGCGTCACGGCGGCGCAGGTGGCATCGCTCTCCGCGCTGCTCGCGACCGACGCCATAACCTTTGCCCAGGCGCGCGAGGTGCTCGATGCCGTGGACGGCACGGACCAGGACCCCGAGGCCGTGGTGGACGCGCGCGGCATGCGCCAGGTCACGGACACCTCGGCGCTCGAGCCCGTGGTGGAAGAGGTGCTCGCGCGCTGCGAGGACCAGGTGCGGCAGTACCACGACGGCAACAAGAAGGTCGTGGGCTACCTGGTGGGCCAGTGCATGAAGGCGAGTCGGGGCCAGGGCAACCCGAAGCTCTTCAACCAGCTGCTTCGCCAGAAGCTGGAGGCGTAGCGCCACCACGCGCCGCGAACCCACGCGCAAAGCCCGCTTGGCGAAGGCGAGCCGCCTAGCGCCCAGCAAGGATCGTGAGCGCCTCCCGGCACCATTGCTGGAGGGCGCTCACGCGTGGCGTGCGCGCGGCCACGGGCACAAGCGTCACGCCCTGCCGACGCGCGCATCGAAGCGCACGCCACAGGTGGTAGTCGTTCGACACCACGCACAGCTGCCTCTTCGCAAGCCCCGCCTTGCGAACCACCTCGAGCGAGAAGGACATGTTTTGCCTGGTGTTCGCCGCACGTGGCTCCAGCAAGAGCTGCGCTTCTGGCACGCCGAGCTCCCGCAGGTATCGGGCCATGGCCTCCGCCTCCGTCGGCTCGCACGGCCGTGCGGCGGACGCGCCGCCCGAAAGAACGGCAACGCGGTCGGGATGTCCAAGCAGGAGGCTTGCGGCCACGTCGAGCCTTCGGGCCAGCGTCTGGCAGGGCCTGCCGCCTCGCACGGCGGCGCCAAGCACTATGAGCACGCTCTTCTCGCCCGGCGCGGGCGCGTTTGCGTACGTCGCGCGCATCTTCGCGAACAGGCGTCCAAACACGGCGACGCAGGCGACGCCCAACGCAAGCGTCACGATTGCGCACGCGCGCAGCGGTGCCGCGGCGCCTGTCGCGGAAGCCGCGAGGGGGGCGGCCGCGGCTCCGGCGGACGCGACGGCAACGGGCATCATGCCGATGGTGGGGCGGCCGGAGTGCCGTGCAAGGTAGGTCACGTTCGAGGCGTGCGTTGTCGCGAAGGCGAGCGTGCAGGCAACCCAAAGATACGTGCTTGGGCGCAGTGCTCCCGTGGGAAATGCGCAGGCAAGAAACGTGATGCCAAGTGCGAGTGAGGCTGCGCAGACGGCGTATGCCGCGCCTCGCCAGTGGCGCTCGGATCCTTCGAGTGTGGAGTCCCGCGCATGGCGCATGGTGTCGGCTCTGCGTGCGCCATATGCGGACGCTTGAGGGTGACTTGAGGGTTTAGCTGGGCATTTGTTCATAACTGCTCCAAATTGTCTGCACATTCACGAAGCCCCCACGACGCTGAACGACCGCTTTGGGACCGCTTGGGGATGCCTAAAAACCTGCATGCCATCTGGTAAAAGGCACCTTTCTTGCATCCCAGAGACACGTGGCCCAAAACGGGTGGCTTGGGTCGTGACGATGCGCGCGAGGCGGATTCCAGGAAGCGACGTCCCCAAAATGATAGAATCTTCGGGACCTTAAAAACGACGATGCAATACGAAAGAGGCGGGTTTTGAAGCGAAATAAGGCCCAAAAAGCTATAGCTGCCGCACTCTCCGCGACGCTAGTCTTCTCAGGCGCAGCGGTTCCTGCGCTCGCAACTCCCTCCAGCTCCGAGCTGAAGTCCCAGCTGAACGATGCCCAGGCGAAGCTGGACAGCCTTTACGCAAAGGCGGAGCAGGCCTCCGAGGATCTGAACCAGACGAAGGTCGAGCTCGACCAGACGAACTCCAAGATCGACTCCCTTAACTCCGACATCGAGAAGACCCAGGCGGAGCTGAAGGAGAAGCAGGCCGTCCTGAGCAAGCGCGTTGCCGCAAACTACAAGTACGGCGACACCGACCTGCTGAGCATCCTGCTTGGCTCCGACTCGTTCGACACGCTCACGAGCAACATCGTGTATGCGAACAAGGTGAGCGAGAAGGACTCCAACGCCATCAACGACGTCAAGACGCTCGAGAACCAGCTCTCGTCCCAGAAGTCCGAGCTCGAGGAGCAGAAGGCTTCCCAAGAGAAGCTCGTGGCCGACAAAAAGGCTCAGAGCGAGGCGCTGAACGCGCAGTCCCAGAAGGCCCAGGACTATGTGAACAGTCTGAGCGCGGAGATGCGGCAGGCTCTGGCGGAGGAGCAGGCCGCGCGTGAGGCAGCCGCGAAGAAGGCCGCCGAGGAGGCCGCCGCGAAGGCGCAGGCCAACGGTGGCGAGTACTACAAGTCCGAGGGCAACGCTAACGCGCAGAGCAACTCGAACTCCGGCAAGAGCAACAGCTCGAACTCGAACTCGAACAAGGGCAACGCCAACACCGGTTCGAACGCGAACAAGGGCAACGGCGGCTCTGCGTCGAACTCCGGCAGCAGCTCCAACAAGGGCAACGGCGGCTCTGCGTCGAACTCCGGCAGCAGCTCCAACAAGGGCAACGGCGGCTCTGCGTCGAACTCTGGCAGCAGCTCCAACAAGGGCAACTCCGGCATCTCCGGCGCATGGCGCAACACCGTGATCGCAGCGGCGACGCGTATGGTCGGCGGCACCTATGTCTGGGGCGCCTGCAACCCCGGCTCCAAGACGTTCGACTGCTCGGGTCTCACGAGCTATGCGTACGGTGTTGCCGGCATCAGCATCAGCCACAGCTCCGCGTCGCAGGCTTCGTTCTGCACCAAGCCGATCTCCCAGGCGGAGCCCGGCGACGTCGTCTGGCGTCCCGGTCACGTGGGCATCTACATTGGCGGAGGCACCACGATCGAGGCGTTCTCGCCTAGCCAGGGCATCGGCTACGGCAGCGTGAGCAGCTTCTCCAGGTGTGGCTCGCCCGTATAGGCGATAAGTCGGCATACATGTGCTTTTGCGAGAAGGGCGCGTCCAGGGGGACGTGCCCTTCTCCCGTATGCGTCGGGAATTGCGCTCATGGGGGATAACCTACCGTTCGCGGATGCTGATGCGGACACATGTTCGTATATCAGCCATTAGGGTATAGCTGAAACTACGCGCAATAAAGCGAAGTGACCACATCTTCCAAAGCCTGAGGAGGCAACATGGCAAACAGGTTCGTTCTCAACGCCATCTCGTATCACGGTTCGGGCGCCATCAAGGAGATTCCGGGTGAGCTTAAGCGGCGCGGCTTTGATCACGTTTTCGTGAGCTCCGACCCTGACCTCGTGAAGTTTGGCGTAACCTCCAAGGTGACGGATCTGCTGGACGAGGCGGGCATCAAGTGGGACCTCTATGACGAGGTCAAGCCCAACCCCACGATCAAGAACGTGCAGGATGGCGTGGAGGCGTTTAAGAAGAGCGGTGCGAGCGCAATCGTGACCATCGGTGGCGGATCCGCGATGGACACGGCGAAGGCCATCGGCATCATCGCCAACAACCCCGAGTTTGCGGACGTCAAGAGCCTCGAGGGCGTTGCGGACACGAAGAAGCACGCCGTCTTCACCATTGCGGTTCCGACAACGGCTGGCACGGCCGCCGAGGTCACCATCAACTACGTGATCACCGACCCGGAGAAGGAACGCAAGTTCGTCTGCGTCGACACGAACGACATCCCCGACGTGGCAGTGGTCGACCCTGACATGATGGCATCCATGCCGGTTGGGCTTACCGCATCTACGGGCATGGACGCGCTCACGCACGCCATCGAGGGCTATACCACGAAGGGCGCGTGGGAGATGTCCGACATGTTCCACTACAAGGCCATTGAGATTATCAGCCACAACCTGCGTGACGCCGTTCAGGAGGCAAAGGAGAAGGAGCCCGGTCACGGTCGCGAGCAGATGGCGCTTGGCCAGTACATCGCTGGTATGGGCTTCTCGAACGTCGGTCTTGGCATCGACCACTCCATGGCGCATACGCTGTCCGCGCACTACGACACGCCGCACGGCGTCGCCTGCGCTATGCTGCTGCCGATTTCGATGGAGTTCAACAAGCCGGTTGCTGCCCACAAGCAGGCTGGCGTCGCACGCGCCATGGGCGTATACGAGGAAGGCATGACGGACGAGCAGGCCGCGGACGCCGCAATCGCTGCAGTTCGCAAGCTGGGTGAGGATGTCGGCATCCCCAAGACGTGCAAGGGCCTTGTGGAGGAGGACCTCGACCAGCTGGCGGCAGACGCTCTTGCCGATGCCTGCTACCCCGGCAACCCGCGCGAGGCGACTCCCGAGCAGGTGAAGGAAATGTTCCGCCAAATCATGGCATAGGCTTTCGCGAAGAGAGTTTTGCGGGGCGGTGCCCATGCGGGTGCCGCCCCGATGCTACCTCGAGAGAGACAAGGCTCTTCTTGCTCGTTCCACTACCATATTGACGCGGTGCGTGGGGAGGTGCACGTGGCTGGAAACCTGATCGACTACGTAAAGTGGCGAGGTGACCTAGACTTTATCGAGCGGCCCTTCAACGACGTTGACGCTTTGGTGCTCGCGACGTTGAGCTACATCGACCTTGTCGGTTTTGCTCCGAACGAGGCATCCGGCGGGACGGTCGAGGTGCGCGAGGCCTTGGGTGCGCTCATGGAGCGTTCGGGAGGCGATGTTGCGCCGTACGTGAGGTCGCTTGCCACGATTGACGCGCGCTACATCGATGCGGTCGCCAAGAGCCACCGCTTTGGAGGCTTGCGCATCGGTCGATACGTGGACGTGATGGATTACGACAACGCCGTTCAGTTTGCCGCCGTTGAGGTGATGCTTCCGCCGAGCTCCGTAGAGGGTTGCGGCAAGGGTGTGCGCTACGTGTCGTTTCGTGGCACCGACCTCACGATTGCCGGCTGGCGAGAGGACTTCATGTTGAGCTTCGAGGTGACGGGAGCCCAGAAGCTGGCGGCGGAGTATCTGAACAGGGCGTTGCGGGCTGCCGTTGCCGTGGGAGAGCCGCTTATGGCGGGCGGGCATTCCAAGGGCGGAAACCTCGCCTCGTACGCGGTGGCGGTTGCTCCGTCTTGGCTTGCGGAGCACGTGCTTCGCTGCTACAGCTTCGACGGGCCCGGTCTGGACGGGCGAGTCGTCGCGCACGACGCCCGTGACGTCATCGGAGATAGGTTCATGCGCTATCAGCCCGCATATTGCGTCATAGGCCAACTGTTCGATCGGGCCGAGGAGCCAAGGGCATACGTGGCGAGCACGGGCTCGGGGATGCTGCAGCATGACCCGCTCACGTGGCAGGTCTCGTCCTCTGGCTTCGTCTTGGCCGATGGGCTCGACCCGGATGCCGCCACATTCGACGCTGCGCTTGACGAGTGGATGGAGCCTGTGGAGATGGGGGAGCGTGAGCGCTTCACGAACGAGTTTTTCGACATTTTGGGGGCTGGAGGCCCAAAGCTTACCGATGTGACGTCCCGAGAGGGGCTGCCGAAAGTGATGAGTGCGGCAAACGGGGCGAGCGACCAGACGAAACGCCTGGTGTGGAAGCTTGTGGAGTGCGTGGTTACAAAGCAGGCGGAAAGGACGTCCGACGTCGTCCGCAAGGCGTATGAGGAGGTCGTCCAGAGCGCACGCGATGCGGCGAGCGGCCTCGCAGTATCGCTTCCTCGTCGCCAACTGCATGCTGAATAAACGCTGCTGTAACACACGATACGCTTTATTGCGATAAAGTAGTTCCCACCTAATGGCTGTCGCGAGGAGCGCACATGACAGAGGAACACGCACAGAGGTTGCGCGAGGAGGAGAACCGGCTTTTCGCGGCGTTCGGGTCGCTACGCGATGCGAATGAGGCGCGTGCCTTTCTCTTGGACGTGTGCAGTCCAAAGGAGATCGAGGACCTGGCACAGAGGCTTCAGGTGGCCACGCTGCTCTCTGCCGGCTGCTCGTACGTGGACGTGTCGCGCAAAACCGGCGCGTCTTCCACGACCGTGAGTCGCGTCTCGAAATGCCTGAACGGAGAGGTGGGAGGTTATCGTACCGTGCTTTCGCGCCTTGAGGGCGGCGCCTAAGGCGCGCTCCTGCGTCTGCGTGTCGGGCAGGTGTCCTACTTGTAGAGTTTTTACCGAACTTGCCGTCGTTCGTTCAGAATTACGTAAGGTTTCGTGGCTTGTACCAGCATGCACGTCTGCACGCAGCATGGCCACATCCTCCTAACGCAGTTCAATCGCAGCGGCTCCACGGTGCAAGCGCGCCGGAGCCTCAACGCTAGGTCCGCGACGACCTTACGTCGTCACATGACGCATGCCGCGAAGCGCGGCGAAAGGAGCCGGCACATGCCCAACATGATTGACATCGTGCACTTGAACAAGTACTTCGGGGACCTGCACGTGCTCAAGGACGTAAACCTTTCCGTGCGTGAGGGCGAAAAGGTCGTGCTCATCGGGCCGTCAGGTTCGGGCAAGTCCACGCTCATCCGTTCGATCAACTGGCTCGAGGAGCCGTCGAGCGGCGAAGTCCGCATCAACGGAGAGCTCATGACCAAGAAGAACCACCTCGAGGTCACGCGTAAGTACACGTCCATGGTGTTCCAGCAGTTCAACCTCTATCCAAACATGACGGTCATGGGCAACCTGACGCTGGCTCCCATCAAGCTGCAGAAGAAGACCCGCGAGGAGGCCGAGGCAGAGGCTATGCGCAACCTCAAGAGGGTAGGCCTTGCGCACAAGGCCGACGAGTACCCGCAGAACCTCTCGGGCGGTCAGCAGCAGCGCGTTGCCATCGCGCGTGCACTTTGCACCAAGCAGCCCATCATGCTGTTGGACGAGCCCACCTCCGCCCTTGACCCAGAGATGGTGAGCGAGGTCCTGAACGTCATGGTCGAGCTCGCGCAGGAGAACATCACCATGATCTGCGTCACACACGAGATGGGCTTCGCGCGCCAGGTGGCCGACCGCATCGTCTTCATGGAGGACGGCCAGATCCTGGAGGAGGGTACGCCCGAGCACTTCTTCACGCATCCCGACAACCCGCGCTGCCAGGCCTTCCTGGACAAGATTCTCTAGGAGCCACGATGAGAAGAACGTACGATTCTGGGCCGTTGAACCGTCCCCAGCTGACGCGCAGGGGTTTCGTCTCGCTCGCGGGCGCCGCCGTGCTCGGCATCTCTGGTGCGTCCGCCATGGGGCTTTCCGGTTGTTCGTCATCGGGAGCATCGACCGCCGTGAGCGTCGAGGCTATCCGGAGTCGGGGGCACCTCAACTGCGGCGTAAAGACCGATGTCATAGGCTACGGCTACCAGGACACGGCCACCGGCAAGTTCCAGGGCATGGAGATCGATATCTGCTACGCCATCGCCGCGAAGGTGTTCGGCGTGTCGATGTCCGAGGCAAAGCGTCGCGGTCTAGCCAGCTTCACGGGCGTTACGGCGAAGACGCGCGGCCCCCTCGTGGACTCCGGCCAGGTGGACCTCGTGTGTGCCACGTATACGATCACGCCCGAGCGCAAGAAGTCCTGGAACTTCTCGCCTGCGTACTACACGGACTCCATCGGCATGCTCGTGCTGAAGAGCTCTGGCATCAAGTCCGTGGCAGACCTTGACGGACGCATCGTCGGCGTGGGCGAGGGCGCGGATACGATGAACCAGATTCAGCAGATGCTCAAGGACGAGGATCACGGCGACTTCAACGTCAGCTACCCGCAGTACCTGGACTATCCCACGCTCGCGGCGGCGCTCGCGTCCGGCAACATCGACGTGTTCGCCATCGACCGTTCCATCATCCGCGCGTACATGAACGACTCCAATGAGCTGCTCGAGCCGAGCCTGGTCTTTGGCAAGCAGGAGTACGGCGTGTGCACCACCAAGTCCGCCAAGGAGCTCACGAGGCTCGTCAGCGGCGTCGTGAAGGACCTGAAGGGGTCCGGTGCGATCGACCGGTGGGCCAAGAAGTACCGGCTCTTGTAGGGAGGCCACATGGAACTCTTCAACCCCGAGCGTTGGGCCGCCACGCTCGCAAACACTGACCTGCTGTGGCAGGGCTTCCTCTTCACCATCGAGGTCTCGCTCGCGGGGCTTCTGGTGTCGCTTGTCGTAGGCACGCTGCTTGGCGTCTTCTCCACGACCCAGTCGCGGGTGCTTCGCGGCATTTCCCGCGTCTACGTGGAGTTCTTCCAGAACACGCCCATCGTCGTGCAGGTGTTCTTCGTCTACACCGCCGGCCCCATGCTTCTCCAGGCTATCACGGGCGCGGAGCACGTCGTGCGCATCGCGCCGTTCGTACTCGTCGTCATCTGCGTCGGACTCTACCACGGCGCCTATGTTGCCGAGGTCATCCGCACCGGCATCGAGGCCATACCGCGCGGACAGATGGAGGGCGCGCAGTCGCAGGGATTCACGCGCGTGCAGGCATATCGCTACGTCATCCTGCCGCAGACATTCAGGATCATTCTTCCGCCCCTTGCCAACCAGGCGCTCAACCTGGTGAAGAACACGTCCGTCCTTGCGCTCATCGCGGGCGGTGACCTCATGTACCAGGCGGACATCCTCGTTGCCGACAGCGGCTACCTGCAGGGTTACATCGTGTGCTGCGCCATGTACTTCCTCATCTGCTTCCCCATAGCCATGCTCGTCACCTGGCTCGAGAAGCGCTCCCGCGCGCCGCGCAAGGCTCGTCGCGCCGCCACTGCGGGCGCAACGAAAGCGGAGGTGTAGCACATGGGAGTCTTTACCGCCAGCAACGTGGCCTTCATGCTGCAAGGCCTGTTTAACACCATCGTCATCTCCGCCGCGTCCATCGTGCTGTCCATCGCGTTCGGCACGCTGCTCGCCCTGGCAAAGTCGTACTGCCACGGCCGCTGGTCGTGGCTCAGGTGGCTCGTGACCGCCTACATCGAGCTCTTCCGTTGCACGCCAAACCTGCTGTGGATTCTCATCTTCCGCTTTACTGTGCAAGGCGACAACATCCTCGTGTCCATCCTCACGTTCACGGTCTTCACCTCCGCCGTAATGGCCGAGATAGTCCGCGGCGGCCTGAACGCGCTGCCCAAGGGCCAGTTCGAGGCGGCGCAGTCTCAGGGCTTCGGCTTCGTGGACACCATGCGTCTCATCGTGCTTCCCCAGGCGTTCAAGATGATTGTCCCCGCGCTGTTCAGCCAGTGCACGACGGTCATCAAGGACACGTCCTACCTCCGCGGCATCGACGTCCACGAGTTCATGCGCAACTCCGCCGTCGTCATGGGACAGGCGTCTACGCTTCCGCAGATTCTCCTGCTGTACGGCTTCGTCCTTCTCACATACTTCGTACTCAACTTCGCGATATCCCTTGCGGTCCGCGCTTACCAGCGCAGGAACGCCGCGGCATAGCGCCCAGACGCCGGCGGGCGAGAAGGACCGCCCCCGCGCCCCGCACAACAATCCAAACGAAAGGTCACACATGAGCGCAAACGACCTCAGGCACAGCGCAAGCGTCAACGGGTCCGCAGACCCTGACAGCCAGGAACCCATCGTCATCTCCATCGCACGCGATTATGGCGCGGAGGGACACGAGGTTGGTAAGCTCCTCAGCGTGATGCTGGGCATCCCCCTCTACGACAACGAGCTCCTCGTGCGCTCCGCACTGCGCATGGGGCTCGACGTCGACCAGCTCGCGGCAGTGGACGAGCGTCCTCAGCGCGGCCCCCTGGCGTTTCTGCCAGACAACATGGACCAGCGCTCGGACGCGGACCGTGCGTTCCAGGCGATCCGTCAGGTCATCCTGGACCTGGGAAGCACGCGTCCGTGCATCATCGAGGGCCGTCTGTCCGACTACATTCTGCGCCGCAACCCCAACCTCATATCCGTACTGGTCACGGCACCGCTTGATGTGCGCGTCGAGATCGTGCGCGCAAAACGTGGCATGACCACGCACGACGCGAGTGCGTTCGTTCGCAAGCGCCAGCACGAGCGCGAGCGATTCTACACGCGCTACAGCGGCGGAAGGTGGGACATGTACACGGATAAGGACTTGGTGGTGGACCGCTCCGTCTTCGGACGCGAGGGCGCGGCGCAGATCATCGCGGCGGCATACCGCCTGAAGGAGCACCAGCTGGGAAGGGACTAGCTCCAGAGTCTAATGCCGGCGCTCGCACAGGCGTTGGCGCAAGCGCCTTGTCGAACCGGGCGCGTCGTTGCGGCGGCGCGCCCGGTTCTTGTGTCGCACACATGGGGAATAAATGTCCACTCGGCGCGTTACCATAGCACTCAGCAAAAACTGACGGAAGGACAACCATGTCCCTAACCATTGCCCAGACGCACGACGCACGGCTCGTAGGCGAGGCCGCGGAGGCCGCCCTCAAGGGGGCGCTCGCCGCGCATGGCCGCGCGACGCTGCTTGTGCCCAGCTTTGCCATGCAGCTCGATGTCAGCCGGGACCTTGCGCGCCGCGGGCTTGGCTTGGGCGTCACGGTGACGACGCCGCTTGCGTGGACGCGTGAGCGCTGGGAGGTCTGGGGCGACGGCACGCAGGTGGTCGATCCGCTCACGCGCACCGTCGCCATGCAGCACGCACTTTCCTCGGCAGCTGACGCGGGGGAGGACGTTGCGTATAACGCCGGCACCGTGGACGTGCTCGGCCGCCTTGCGAAGGACGCCCTGCCGTGGATCCCCGTGTGCAATGGTCGCGTGGACGTGGACGCACTCATCGACGCAGGCCTTACGCGCCGCGAGGCGGACGTCGTGCGCGTGCTTGATCGCTATTGCGAGCTGCTTGCGAGGACATCCTTCACGGAGGAGTCCGTTGCCATGTCCTGCGTGGCGGGGCGCATAATCGCCGCGGGCGCCGCGCGCTCGCTGTGGCCCACGGTCGTGGTCGGCCTTGGTTTGCTTGCTCGTCCTATGCGCGAGCTGATGCGCGTCCTTGCGGGCGCGACGGACGTGACGCTCTGCGTTCGCGCCCAGAACCCAGAGGCAACTGCCGGAGAGTGCCGCTCGGCAGATCTTGTGGCAGCGGCGTGCGCGCGGAATGGCATCGATGTCATGCGTGTGCAAGAGCCTTGCATTTCCGCTGGTACGGGCTTCGATAATATAAAACCTGCCGCAGGCGAGAAACGCCGCGCGCCAGAGCTCTCGGCACTTCTCGAAAGCGTGTTCGTCGGCGGCGGGGAGGTCCTGGCCCCCAAGGGCGCCGTGTCGCTCGCGCTCCCCGCGGGCCCACTCGCGGAGGCTGAGACTGTGGCACGGGAGGTGTGCGCCCTCTCGAAGGAGGGTGCCGCGGACATCGTCGTGAGCGTTCCGGACACGTCCCGTGCGTGGCGCGAGCTTGCTCCCAAGCTCGCCGCGCATGGCCTGGGCGTGAGCGCCCAACTGTCTGTACGCGTCGGTGACATCCCCGCCGGCCGCGCGTTTTTGGAGTATGCGGCGAGCGTGGCGCAGCTGGCGGAGCTGGATGCAACGTGGCCGAAGCCCGTGCGTGCAGAGGAGGGTACGTACGTGCGCCTGGGGGACATGTCCTGGTGGCCGCCGCGAGCGCTTGCGGACTTCCTCCTTTCGGACGTCGCACACGTCCCGACGGCTCGGGCGTACATGCTCGACGCGGACTGGCGCGGCGACCGCCTGCTCACGCCTTCAGACGTGCTCCAGCAGCTCCAGAACCCCAAGAAGACGTCCGGCGAGGTTGCGGCCGCGACGCGCGAGCTTCTGAAGGGAAGGCTGGGGTCTGCGGCATCGAAGCTCCTTGCTCCGTACGTGTCGTCGCAGACCGGCGTATCAACTTCCCCGGCTGCTTCGGGTGACACGTGCGCCAAGCTGGACGACTACATCCTTGGCGAGGGCGGAGAAGTCGCCGCACGCTTTCCGCATGAGGCAGACCGCCTTTCCGACGCACTTGCCGCTGGAGCCCTGATGGCCGTCCTTAACGTGGCGGCAACGCTCAAGGAGCTGGGATTCTCGGCGGACCAAAAGGCGGCGGGCCACGTGCCGCTCTCCGTGCTCGTGGCGCATGCAGCCGCGGCGCTCGAGCGTCAAGCCGTCGTCGTGAGGCCATGCGTTCCCGCAGGGGGGTCCGCGCGCGTGCGCATTATGGACGCGACTGCGGCTGCGTCGCTCGCGCAGTGCTCGGTGGATGCGGTCGTCGTATGCGGGCAGACGTCCGTGGAGGCACCCGTGAAGGCCGAGGACGACGTTGCGTCCGCCTTGCTGGAGGCCCTGGGGGTCGATCCGCGGGAAGATCCCATGGTGCGGCCGCGCGCTGGGTTCTGGTCGCAGCTCGCCGCGGCGCGCTGCCATGTGACGCTTGAGCGCACGCTCTACGACGCCAAGTCGAAGGAGTGCTATCCCTCGGTCATGATGACGGAGCTGCTGGCCTGCTACGGCGTGGAGGACGGCGACCCCGCCGAGAAGGGCTTCGCCATTCGCTCGCTGTCCGAGACCCGGGCGGCGGCTAACCTCAGCGCCTCGGGAGTTTCGCCTGCGCCTGTGGCGAGCGAGAGACCGGAGGCGGCGGGTCGCGTGGCCGACGCGTCCGCGCGCGCCCTCGTGAACGTGCCGCCCGAGGGCAAGCCAGACCTGCTTGACGGAAGGCCGGTTCTCTCCGCGTCACAGATAGAGTCGTACCTGGAGTGCCCGTACAAGTGGTTCAGCCTTCGGCGTCTGCGCCTGCGTGATTCCGACGCAGGCTTTGGGCCCATGGAGATGGGCACGTTCGCGCACCACGTGCTCGAGGTGACGCACCGGACGCTTCTCGAGGAGGCGCTTGCCTCCCTTGAGGAGGCGGGAGGCGTCGTGCCGGATGTCGCGAGGGACCTTTCCGCCCGCGTGCCCGGCTCGGGCGTGAGCGAAGAGGACCCAGAGCTTCTTGCCCATGCTAGGCAGGTGCTGTCGCGCGCATTGGAGGAGGACCGCCGCACGCAGTTTCTCGTCACGCGCCGACGCGAGCGCCCGCAGGCGTTCGTGCCGCACTCGGTCCAGGACGAGGGGCAGCTCGAGACGCTCGAGAGGGACCTGCTCTCCGCCATCGACTACGAGTCCGGCCTGCTGGTGGGGTTCGAGCCGAGGCTGTTCGAGTGGGACTTCGGCCATGGGCGCGACTTGGTGGAGTATGCGGGCGCGTGGCTTAACGGCACCGTGGACCGCATCGACGTCGACGCCCATGGCAATGCCGTCGTGATCGACTACAAGCACAAGGGCGTCGGGGGCTTCGCCAGGGAGTACGCCGCGCTCCCTGGCGGGCCCGACGGCGAGCCGTCCGCGTCCTTCTCGCTGCCCAGGCGCGTGCAATCGCTCATCTACGGTCAGGTTGTTCGGCGGCGCCTCCCGAGCCTCGTCGTGAAGGGGGCCGTGTACCTCTCGACGCGCGGGCGCGAGCACGCGCTCTCCGGCGCCGTGGATGCGAACCTGATGGACCGCGTGTTTGGCAGCCGCACGCCTTCGAAGGCGACGGCGGAGGCCGTTGCCGTGGACCCGCATGGGAGCTTCGGAACGGACGGGACGCACGGCATGGACGCCCTGCTGGACGCGACGGAGGAGGCCATTCGGGCGGCGGTCGCCCGCATGCTGGACGGCGACATCGAGGCGGCGCCCGTCGATGAGGGCGCATGCGCCTACTGCCCGGTCATGAACTGCGAGAGGAGGATCGCGAAGTGAGCGGCATCGACCTTTCCACACTGAACGACGAACAGAGGAAGATCGTCACAACCCTGGACGAACCGCTGTTCGTGGAGGCCGGTGCTGGCTCCGGCAAGACGTTCACGCTCACCAGGAGGGTTGCGTGGGCGCTCACACCCGGCTCCGGCGCGGATGGCGCGCCGTTTCTGGACGACCTCTCGCAGGTTCTCGTGATCACGTTCACGAATGCCGCCGCGCAGGAGATTCGGGAGCGCGTACGCGCCACGCTGCGCGCGGCTGGCATGCGCGAGCAGGCGCTGCAGGTGGACTCCGCGTGGATCAGCACCATCCACGGCATGTGCTCGCGCATACTGAGGCGCCATGCCTTCGAGCTCGGTCTTGACCCGAAGTTCAAGATCGCCGAGGGAAACGACGCGGAGGCCATGCAGAACCAAGCCCTGGAGGAGGTCGTGGGCGCCGCCTACAGGGACCGCGACGCCAAGCCCGCGCTTCGCGAGGCGTTCGAGGAGTACCAGCTTGGACGTAGGTCGCAAGGTGGCTACTCCGGCCTCATGGGCGTGGTGCAGGATGTGCGTGCCGCAGCGCGTGCGGTGCCCGACGGGTACGAGGGTCTTACATTTCCGCAGGTAGACAGCATGACCGATGTGATGTCGCATCTGACGGAGGAAGTGGAGTCGCTCGCCGCGCAGAAGCTGACGGCGAAGGCGTCCGAGAAGGTCGTGCCTT
The DNA here is from genome assembly GCF_900105025.1 of Parafannyhessea umbonata. Classification (GTDB taxonomy): domain Bacteria; phylum Actinomycetota; class Coriobacteriia; order Coriobacteriales; family Atopobiaceae; genus Parafannyhessea; species Parafannyhessea umbonata. The sequence goes on from NZ_LT629759.1 coordinate 517,576, forward strand.
CCCTGGAGGCGCTTAGGTCGTTCGCGGAGCTCGCGCCGGGCCGCCGCACGGCGTCCGCGGCCGCAGCAGCCCTTGCCTCCGTGACGCTTCCGCGAAGCGTCAACAAGGGAGCGAAGGAGCAGTTGGAGCTTGCGAAGGCGGCCCTTGCCGAGGCGCGGGCCTGCGTCCTTCTCGCCCGCCCGCGTTCGTGGGTCGAGGACATCGTCGGTCTTGCGCGCAAGGTGGACGAGCGCGTGGCGGAGCTGGAGCGTGCCGCGGGCGTGCTCTCGAACGACGAGCTCGTGAGCCTTGCGCTGAGGGCCGTCCGCGACAACGAGGCCATCGCCCGCGACTATGCGGGTCGCTTCAGGCTCGTGATGGTGGATGAGTTTCAGGACACGGACGCGACGCAGCTGGAACTCATTGGCCTTCTGGCGGGACGCGATGCCCGCCACCTGGCAACGGTGGGCGACGCGCAGCAGTCCATCTATCGCTTCCGCGGCGCTGACGTGGGGGTGTTTCGCGGTAGGGGGGAGGAGCTGCCCTCGGAGCAGCACGTGAGGCTTGCCGTGAACTACCGCAGCCACGCGGACGTGCTGTCCCTGGTGGACCGCGCGTGCGGCGGCGACGCCGGCGTGCTTGCGGACTTCATGCACCTGGACCCGAACCCGGGACGCGACGACAAGTATCGTGCGCGCGACCTCCCGCGCATAGACGTGGAGGTCACGCGTGGCGTGGGCACGAGGGGGCAGGTGGGCGCCCAGCAGGCGAGGGTCGCCGCCGCGGCGCTGGCGGACAGGCTCGCGGAGTACGCGGCGCATGGCGAGCGTCCGGGTGACATGGCGCTCCTTCTTGGCACCACCACGAAGGCCGCGCTTTACATCGATGCCATCCGCGAGCGTGGTCTCGAGTGCGTGGTGACGGGAGGCTCCACGTTCACGAACGCGCCGGAGGTCTCCACCATGGCGAAGCTCCTGCACGTGCTCGCGAACCCAAAGGACACCCAGTCCGGCCTCTTCCCGCTGCTTACGAGCGAGATGTTCATGCTCGATGCCAGCGACCTGCTGCAGCTTGGCACCCGCGCCCAACGCGAGCTCGACGCCCCGACGATGCGCAAGATCGACCGCGGTATCGAAACCATGGACTTCTTCCACGATGCGGCACCGTCGCGTCGCCTCGTCCATGCGCACGACGTGCTGGCCCGTGCACGGCTTGCGGTAAGGCGCACGTCCGTCGCGGACGTCTGCCTGCAGGTCGTGCGCGAGTCAGGCTGGCTGTCGCGACTGGAGGCGGAAGGCTCCACCGGCGCGGCCCGCGAGGCGAACGTGCTTGCCGCCGTGGGCTACATACGGGACCTTACGGACGGCATGGGGCTTGGCCCCGCCCGCGCCGCCGCAGAGTTCGACCTGTGGCTCGAGGTCTCCAAGATTCCGCCCGCGTCGCTTGCGGGCGGCAGGATGGAGTCCGTGCGCGTCATGACGATTCACGCGTCAAAGGGTCTGGAGTTTCCCGTCACGGCGGTCGCGGAGTGCTGGGGGCAAAGGTCGGAGGGCAGCAAGCTCAAGACGTTTGCGAACGGCCGGGGGAGCGTGTGCGTGCTATCCCCCCAGGACCCGATATCGGACATCGGCCGCATCCAGGAGACGGACCGGCCGTCGAACATGGCGGAATGGCTGCGCCACGCGACCGTCGCAAACGACGAGGCCGCTGCCGCCGAGAAGACCAGGCTCCTCTACGTCGCGCTCACCCGCGCTCGCGAGGCGCTCATCGTGGGGTGCAACGTCGCCGTGAAGAAGGACGGCACGAACCCTGCGCTCGCATGCGGGTTCCTGGATGCGCTCCTGCCCGGGGGCGTGCCGGCGACTGGTGAGCACCGCTTCGACTACGGCGGCACGGAGCCCGGACGCCTGCGCGTGATAGACGTGGCAAAGGCGGACGGCGAGTTTACGGTGGACTCCGCGGGCTCGCTCGCCGGCGTCGACGGCACGCTCGCGGCGGAACCGGACGCCGCCGAAGGCGCCGTGGACGGCGAGCCCGCGAGCTTCGACATCTATGCGGTCGAGGATGACCCAACGCTAGGGCGCGTCGACGTCTGGAGGCCGCGCGAGGGCGTGTTCAGCTTCAGCAGCGCTCACGAGCAGATGGCCGAGCGCTTCGCAGGGGGCAAGCCTGGCGGTAGGTCTGACGCTGCGGGTTCCGATGCCCTTCCGCTTCCCGTTCGCATCCCCACGCGCGCAGAGCGCGCGGCGGAGCAGGAGGGCGCGCCCGTGACGGCTGACGAGGAGCGAGCGACGAATTTCGGGTCCGCCTTCCACGAGCTGGCACAGTGCCTGGTCGAGGTGGGCGAGGGGCTCGAGGACCCGTGCGAGGCAGAGCTTCCCAAGGGGAGGTTCGATGCGACGTGCGAGCTCTGGCGTCTCTCCGCAAGAAACAGAGCGCGCCTTCGCACGGCGTTCGACCGGTGGCGCACCTCGCGGCTCCGGCGGGAGGCGCTCGCCCATGGACGCGTGCGGGCTGAGGTGCCGTTCTTCTCGCCTGCGGACTCCGAGTTCGGGGAGTACGTCGAGGGCGCGATTGACCTGCTTGCAACGGACGAGGGCGCGGACGGTGCGTTTCTGGTTGACTACAAGACGGGAGACCGCGGTCTTTCCGCGGAGCAGGTTCGCGCGCGGCATGAGATGCAGGCCAACTTCTATGCGTCGGTGCTCATGGGGCAGGGGTTCGCGTCCGTTGACTGCCGCTTCGTGTGCGTAGAGCTTGCGGACCCGGACGATCCCGACGAGCCGTACTCCGTGGCCTACCTGTTCGACGCGGACAATCTCCCACGCATGTAGGGCGGGCTGCGGTCGGGACGGTGGATTGTGTGCGTCATCTGGAGCGTGACGGACGCCTGACTGCTCCTCTGAGCTGCGCATGTGAGAAGACCCTGCATGGCACCGCAGCTCAGGGGGCGTACGTGAGATGAGAACACTTGTTCTTCTCGGCTGCGCGAGGCGTTGTCGTGGGGTATCATGGACAGGTCAAATCTTGGGCTTGCCTTCGGAGGGTTACATGGCTTTCGTCCACCTGCACAACCACTCGGACTTCTCGATTCTGGACGGCGCGACGCCGATTCCGGACATGGTGAAGCGCGCCGTCGACTTTGGGATGCCTGCCGTCGCCATCACGGATCACGGCTACATGTTTGGTATACCCGAGCTCGACCTGGAGTGCCGCAAGTACAACGATGGCCAGAAGAACATGAAGCAGTGGCGCCATGACGTCGAGTGCTTCAAGAAGGAGTGGGAGCTGGAGGAGCCAGCGGCCGACCCCGATGAGGCGGACTACTTCGACCGCGTGCACGATCAGTGGGCGTCCGACGTTAGGGCCTGGGAGGAGAGCGGCCACGACGTGAAGGCCGTGGAGGCGAACCGCCCGCGCCTCAAGATCAAGCCCATCTTTGGCTGCGAGGCCTACTTCATCCCGGGCGATCACGTCGAGCGTGGCCATAGGGAGAAGCGCTACCACCTGATTCTGCTGGCGAAGAACTCGACCGGCTACCACAACCTGCTGAAGTGCATGTCGGAGGCTGCTGGCCACGAGATGATGTACTACGGCAAGCCCCACACCGTCTTCAGCATGCTCGAGAAGTATCACGAGGGGCTCATCTGCCAGAGCGCGTGTGTGCAGGGCATCATCCAGCAGTGCGTGCTGGACGGGCAGTTCGACGAGGCGCGCGACTGGGCCCGCAAGTTTCACGCGCTGTTTGGCGACGACTTCTACATGGAGATCCAGGACCATGGCCTCACGTTCCGCAATGGCTGGGACGACCGCAAGCTCGACGAGTACCTGGTGAAGCTTGCGCACGAGGAAGGCATCAAGGTCGTCTGCACCAACGACTTCCACTACCTCACGCGCGAGGACGCCTCCACGCAGGACATACTGAGCTGCATAGGCAAGGCGACCACGCTCGACGACCCCAACCGCATGCGCATGGAGGGTACCGAGTTCTACATGAAGAGCGAGGAGGAGATGCGCGGCCTGTTCTCGTGGTGCCCCGAAGCCGCGGACACCACGCTCGAGATCGCGGATAAGTGCGACTACGAGCTCGACTGGTCGAGCATGTACCTGCCGGAGTACCCTGGGCTTCGTCCCGGCGAGACCGCCGAAGAGCGCTTCCGCGAGGAGTGCGAGAAGGGCCTCGCGCGTCGCTACGGCGAGAACTGGCGCGACCTCACCATAGGAGACTGGAACGTCAAGGACCGCTTCGAGCACGAGTACAAGATCATCACGGAGAAGGGCTTCGCGAACTACTTCCTCATCGTCCAGGACTATGTGCAGTGGGCGAAGGACAACGGCATCGGCGTCGGTCCGGGGCGTGGCTCTGCCGCCGGCGCAATCGTCGCGTACGCCATGAACATCACGAACTTCGACCCGCTGGAGAACGGCCTGATGTTCGAGAGGTTCCTCTCGCCGCAGCGTTCCGAGATGCCCGATATCGACATGGACTTCGACGATGAGCACCTTCAGGACGTGCTCCAGCACGTTCGTGACGTCTACGGCGAGGATCACGTCTGCAAGGTCATCACGTACTCGACGATCAAGGCCAAACAGGCCATTAACGATGCGAACCGCGTCCTTGGCTTCCCGGTCTTCATGGGCCAAAAGCTCTCCAAGATGCTTTCGAACGACCCCAAGCTGACCCTGCCGAACGCGCTCCACAAGAACGAGAAGAAGCCGGATCAGTACTCGCCTGACTTCGAGGAGGCCTACAACAAGGATCCCGACGCGCACCGCATCATCGACGCGGCCCTCTCGATCGAGGGCTTCATGCGCGGCGAGGGCGTCCACGCCTGCGCGACGCTCATCGCACCTACGCCCGTCACGGACCACGTGCCGACGAAGCTCGACACGAAGGGCAACGTCACCATCACCCAGTACGAGGGCCACTCGGTCGCGGACATGGGCCTGCTCAAGATGGACTTCCTGGGACTCAGGACCCTGACGGTCATCAACAAGGCACTCGCGAACATCAGGCGCAGGTATTCGAAGGCGTCTGACATAGAGCGCGTGCCCGAGGCCGTGAGGAAGTGCCTGAAGGATGGTGCGACCTGCGTCGACATCGACGTGGACAAGATCGACTTCTCGGACCCAAAGATATACGAGCTCCTCGGCTCGGGGCAGACGGCCGGCGTCTTCCAGGTCGAGTCGGGCGGCATGACCGCGACCATCAAGAACATGCAGCCCAACCAGTACAAGCAGATCGTCGCTCTCATCGCGCTCTACCGCCCGGGCCCGCTTGGCGCCGGCATGGTGGACAGCTACATCAAGCGCATGCATGGAGAGGAGAAGATCTCCTACTACGACGACAGGCTAAAGCCGATCCTGGAAGAGACCTATGGCACCATGGTCTACCAGGAACAGGTCATGCAGATTTCGATGAAGATGTCCGGCTTCACGCCGGGCGAGTCCGACTCGCGCATGCGCAAGCCCGTGGCCAAGAAAAAGATCAAGATGCTGACCGACCAGGTCTTCCACTGGGAGAAGACCGGAGCGGACGAGACGATCTACGACCACTGGATGAACGGCGCGGAGGCCAACGGCTACAAGCGCGACGTCGCACAGGAGATCTGGGACAACGTCCTCGAGTTCGCGTCGTATGCGTTCAACAAGTCGCACTCCGCCGGATACGCGATCCTGGTCATGCAGACCGCTTGGCTGAAGGCGTACTTTCCGAAGGAGTACATGGCCTCGGTCCTCACGTCCTACATGGGCAAGACCGACAAGATCGTCCACTACGTCACGGCCTGCAACCATGACGGCACCAAGGTCCTTCCGCCGGACATCAACAAGTCCGGCAAGGACTTCACGGCAACCGACGAGGGGATCGTCTTCGGCTTCGCCGGCATCAGGGGCGTGGGCGAGGGACCTGCCGAGGCAATCATGGCGGAGCGCGCCGCGAACGGTCCGTTCAAGGACCTACACGACTTCTGCGAGCGTGTCGACTCGTCCCAGGCGAACCGCCGAGTGGTCGAGGCCCTCATCAAGGCGGGCGCGTTCGACGAGACGGGCTATCCGCGCAAGCAGCTCATGGAGTTCGTGGACAAGAACAACCCCGCGAACATCATCGACGCCGCGGCGAAGCGTCAGAAGGACAAGGCGAACGGACAGGTGTCCATGTTCGACATGTTTGCCGACGTCGCTGGCTCAGGCTTCACGGACGACGTACCAGACCCAGACCCCGATGACGAGTGGGATCGCCATCTCAAGCTGCAGCAGGAGCACGACGTCCTCGGACTCTACGTATCGGACCATCCCCTGCGGCCGTTCGAGTACGCGTTGTCGAAGGCTCGCGACTGCACCATATCCGAGGCGATGGCCTCAGAGGACTACGTCGACCCGGTGACGGGCGCGACCTCCCAGCGCTTCAAGGTGGAGGACGGCAAGGTCATCAAGCTCGCCGGCATGGTCCCCGTGGGAGGCGTCGCCAAGAAGGTCACCAAGAAGGGTGACCAGATGGCCATCGTCACCCTCGAGGACATGGAAGGCGAGATTTCACTTGTCGTCTTCCCGAAGACCTACCAGGAGTGCGCGTCCGCCCTCGAGGGAGAGGTCGACCCCGACACCGGGGAGCGCATCGGCGACGTCTTCATCCAGGCAACCGGCAAGATCGAGCACGGCGATAGGGGAGACCAGCTCATCTGCTCGAAGATCGAGGCGCTCGAGCTGAACGAGAGGACGAACAGGCCGAAGGTGTTCGAGGTCTACATCCCCTCAAGGATGCTCTCGATGGACAGGATGGAGACGCTCCAGTCCATCTTCGACCGCTACAACGGTCTCGATCACATTGAGCTCATGGTCGAGAGCTCGTGCGGCGATATGATGAGAATGGAGCTGCCGACGAAGGTGGACGCGAAGAACATGGTTCTCCTCGCGGAAGTGAAGGACTTCGTCGGCCGCGACGGCCACGTGCAGATCGCCTAGATGCCCGCGATTCCCGTCCGTTCGAGCTCGCGTGCGATGGCGGGGCTTGCCTGCGAGTACTCGGTCACGAGCGACTCGATGCCGCCTTGCAGGTGTGCAAGGTCTCCGGTTTCGAGGAAGTGGGACATCATGGAGACGAAGGCGGCAAAGTCCGCCTCGTCTTCCAGCCCGAAGCGTCCATCATACAGGCGCTCCCCATGAGCGCAGACGTTGCGAACGTCGACGATGGCCTCGAGGTCGCGGGCGACGCGCCGTGGGGTGAGCGGCCTCTGGGGCGGAGACACGCGCTTCTCGCCCAGGCGCTCCGCCGCGGCGGGGCCTTCGTAGCGGCAAGAGCTGAGCTCCGCGAGGTTGTCGCAGACCGTGAGTTGCTCTTCGCGTCGTAGGAGCGCGAAGAGGTACTTGAGGTTCCCAAACGTGAGCTCGTCGACGAGGACCCACAGAGGCACGGTGTCGTGGTTGTCCTGGAAGTGGGCTACGCGCACGTCGCGGCGATCGCCTCGCGGATCGCGTTCGCGCGTGCGGGCATGGTGGGCGAGCGTGTCGATCATCCAGCGAAGGTCCCCCTCGAAGGCGTCCTCGCCGCGCAGGTAGGCGCGGCGGCAGGTGTAGCTGGACTCGTCGAGGTATGCCTCCGGCCGCGGGTGGCGCTCGCAGAACGCGTAGCTTATGAGGGAGCGCAGCGTCGCCTCGACGAGCATGAGGTGGCGGAACGTGAGCGCGCGGAGGCTGCGGTCGAAGCGGAAGAGGGCGTACACGTCCGAGAAAGACGTGCCCTCCAGATAGCGATCATCCTTGGCGGCTCGGGTGGCGCCTTGGTCCAGGAACGGACGCTTGTAGCCGTTCACGACCGCGTAGTATCCCTCGCGCAGGAGGATGCGCGGCGTCTGCGCATCGCAGCGCAGGCCGCGTGCCGCGAGGAGCTCGACCTGCTCAGCTATGGTGAGGAAGCGCTTCTCCACGTTGGCCTCCGCCTTGGGTGTCCGGCCGCGTGTCGCGGCCACGAGCCGACTGTACCACGATGGCGGGGCATTTGGGACTTTCGCTACGGAGATGGTTATTCTGCCACCGTATGGGGCACAATAGGTGAAAGGCCGCGCGACGCGCGGCCGGGCATGGTACACGTCATGGTTGACCCGCAAGGAGGACTGTATGGCAGAGCTCACGTTCTATCGTTGCAACAAGTGCGGTAACTTGGTCATGGTGGTCGACAGGGGCGCCTGCGTGCCCACGTGCTGCGGCGAGCCCATGGAGAAGCTGGTTGCCGGATCCGTCGACGCGGCGGCCGAGAAGCACGTTCCCTTCATCGAGCGCGACGACAAGCACATGGTCGTGAAGGTCGGCGAGGTCGCGCACCCCATGACCGAGGAGCACTATATCGAGTGGATCGCAGTCGCGGCCGAGGGAAAGACCATCATCAAGTACCTGAAGCCCGGCGAGGAGCCCACGAAGACCTTCTGCAAGAAGTTCGCGGACCATGGCACGGTCTACGCGTACTGCAACCTGCATGGCCTGTGGAAGGCAGAGTTCTAGAACCGTAACGCGACGGATGGTCGCGCACCGCGGCCAAGCGGCACATCCCTCCGTCGGGTAGCGTCCCCTCAGGCGGGCGTGCCCGCGGAGGGATTTCTTACATGAGGATTGGCATCGCACAGATAGATACGCGCGCGGGCGACCTGGAGGCAACGGCCACGCGGATGGTAGCGCTTTCCAGCGCTGCCGCAGAGCAGGGGGCTGACCTTCTCGTCTTTCCCATGGCAGCTCTGACGGGGCCTCTGCCCGTGCGCGAGAGCGAGCAGGACGACTTCCTTGTGGACGTGATGGACGTGCTCGTGCGCCTTTCCGAGGAGGTGTCGTGCCCGTGCATCGTGCCTGTTGTCGGAGCGCTCGACGGCCAGCCGGCGCCTGAGGCGGTGCTGGTGGGGGACGAGAAGATCCTGCCCCTGAAGATGCAGGCATATGCCCAGTCCGAGGACGCCGGCCTAACGGACGACGAGGATGCGCCGGCGCCCGACCTGCCTGAGTTCGAGTTTGGCGGCATGCGCCTGGGCATCGCCTTCACCTACGAGGACCTAGACGATTACGACGACTTTGACCTCGACGTGGGCGCCATCCTCTACATCGCGGGCTATGGGTACGCCGCGGATGACGTAGACTCCGTGCTTGGCAGCGACCTTGCCGAGAATCGTTACGTTGCGGACGCACGAACCACGGGCGCCTGGATCGTGGGCGTGGGGTCCGTTGGCGGCTACGGGACGTCCGTGTACTCTGGGTCGAGCTTCGTGCTCTCGCCGCAAGGCGAGCTTGTGGCGTCGCTCCCTTCCTGCGAGGAGGGCCTCGTGGTGGCCGAGGTAGGGGGCTCGTCCGCAGACGACGGTGACGAGGTCCTGCCCGAGGTCTACAACCGCCCGCTCTACCTGTGGCAGACGCTCGTGCTGGGGCTGAGGGACTATCTCCATAAGATTGAGCAGAGAAGCGCCGTGCTCGTGCTGGACGGCAGCGTGGGCTCCATGGTGGTCGCCGCACTTGCCACTGATGCGCTGGGGCCCACGAACGTGCACGCAATCGTGGACGTGCCGGGCGACGTCAGCCGCGAGGCGTGCTGCCAGCGTCTGGCGCGCAACCTCAGGATCGACGTGCGAGATGCGGGCGACATGCGCGCGGCGGCCTTTGTCACGAGGTCGGAGGACGCGTTGCTCCGCCGTGGCATCGTGGACGCCTACCTTGCTGCGTGGGCGGCGGAGGTCGGCGGCGTGGTCCTTTCCGGCGCGGACAAGACCGCCCTCGCATTGGGTGAGAAGCGCCTGGCCCTGGAGGCCGACGCGCTGAAGCCCGTTGGGGATGTCTACCGCTCGGACGTGCTCGAGCTCATGCGCATGAGGAACACGATCAGCCCGGTGTTTCCGTCGACGAGGCTTGCGGCGGATGAGGCGCCCGAGGTGGGACTCGACCACGCATCGCTTTCGGACGAGGTGTGGTGCGCCGAGGTAGACCAGGTGCTCTCCGACCACATCGAGTATGGCAGGAGCATGACGGAGGTCGCCGCGGACCTGCGTGACAACGAGCTGGTCGAGGCGGTGCTCGCTCGGCTGGACGAGAGCGAGCCGTGGCGCGTGGGACGAGGGCTCTACCTCATGGTGTCCACGGTGACACTCTTTGACGCACGAAGGCCCTTGGGGCTCGCGTGGCACAACCGCATCCGCGCGGACCGTGAGGCGGCCTCGATGCTCGACCGCGTTACGCGGCGCGTTGGCGCGGGCATCGGCCTTTCGGACCTGCGCGGCGTTTCAGACCTGCGAGGTGGCTCTTCCTCCGGAAAGGACGCGAGGCGGGAGCCCGTTGCCGAGGAGAGGGGCGATGCTGCCGCACCGCACGGCGATGCGAGGCAGGTGAAGGACGCACTCTCGTTCTTGAGAGACTTCTCGTACGGCGGCGGGTTCAGGCCGAAGGGCTTTGGCGAGGCGCACAATGCCGGTCAGGATGGTCCCACGAACGGGTTCGAGGATTCGCGCGGCCAGACGTGGCCCAACCCATTTTCCGAGAACTAGCCACGCCACGTCGCCTTGCTGTGCTACCATAGAACGAACGTTCTGTTTGGTGACGCACAGTAAGGCGGCATAGTGATAATACTTGGCATAGACCCAGGTCTTGCGCATACGGGGTGGGGCGTGGTCGAGACACGCGGATCCCTTTGTCGTGCCCGCGCCTACGGCTGCGTCACAACAATGGCCTCCGAACCCATCGACCAGCGGCTTGGAAGGATATTCGACGATCTCACGGAGGTCATCGGTCGCTACCATCCCTCGCAACTCTCAATCGAGAGGATCTTCTTCGGGGAGAACACGCGCTCCGCCATCGCCACGGCCCACGCTCGCGGCGCCGCGATCGTGGCATGCTCCAATGCCGGGCTTGCGGTGGGGGAGTTCACCCCCATGCAGATCAAGCAAGCCGTCGTGGGCACTGGCTCTGCGGACAAGCGGCAAGTCATCTATATGGTGCGCAACATCCTGGGCCTTGACCACGATCCGAAGCCAGACCATGCCGCAGATGCGCTTGCGGCCGCCATCTGCTACGCGAACCTCAAGCGCACGAGGAACATCGCGCGTGCCGTCGCGACGGACCAACTGAGGGAGCAGGAGAGGGCGCAGCGCGAGGCAGACGCTGAGGCGGCACGTCAGATCACTGCGGCAGCGACTGCCGCGAACATAGCACGCGCTCAGGGCAAGGGCGACCCGCTCTTCTCCACGCGGGCGAGCAGGAGGAGCAGCAGATGATAGTAAGGCTAACGGGTACCCTCGTAGAGGTCCTGCCGACTCATGTCGTGCTCGACGTCAACGGGGTCGGATACGAACTCGGTGTCTCGGCGAACACGGCGGCGTCGCTTCCCTCCGTGGGAGAGGCGGGTGTCACGCTTCTCACGAGGCTCATCGTGCGCGAGGATGCCATGGAGCTGTATGGATTCTCGACGCGCGAGGAGCGGGCGCTCTTCGACCGCCTCGTCGCGATTTCGGGGGTCGGCCCGAAGCTCGCGCTGTCCGTTCTCTCGACGTTCAGGCCACAGGAGCTGGCCACGGTTGTCGCAACGGAGGACGTAGGCCGCATGAGCCAGGTGTCGGGAGTCGGAAAGAAGAAGGCACAGAGGCTGCTCGTGGAGCTCGAGGGCGTGTTCCAGAAAGATGCCGAGCTCAGGAGCCTTGTCGGCCTTTCGCAACCGTCGCGCGGAGACGTTGTCGCTTCCGTCCCCGCACTTCCGGTTGAGGCGGAGGCGACCGATGCGCTCCTCTCCATGGGCTTTACCTCGCAGGAGGTAGAACTTGCGCTGCAAGGTCACGAGGAAGCGGGGGCGATGACCATACAGCAGGTGCTGTCGTACGCGCTCAAGCGGCTGGGAAGCGGGGCATAAGCCATGTGGGAAGCTGGTAGGGACGACCTGTTCGAGGATGCAGGAACGGCGGGGATGCGCGGCATGCGCGAGTCGGGCCCTAGGTCCGTCACGGCGGAGCTCACCGCGGACGACCTCGACGTAGATCGCACGCTAAGGCCAAAGTCGCTGGACGACTACTGCGGACAGGAGCGCGTGAGGGAGAACCTCCGCGTCCTGATTCAAGCGGCAAAGGAAAGAAACGAGCCCCTCGACCACGTCATCTTCTCGGGTCCTCCGGGACTGGGCAAGACGACGCTTGCCGGCGTCGTGGCGAACGAGATGGGGGCCAAGCTCCACACGACGTCAGGACCCGCGATCGAGAGGACCGGTGACCTTGCGGCCATCCTCACGAACCTCGAGGAGGGCGACATCCTCTTCGTGGATGAGATACACCGCCTGAACCACCAGGTGGAGGAGGTGCTCTATCCCGCGATGGAGGACTTCTTCCTGGACATCGTGATAGGCAAGGGTCCTGCCGCAAGATCCATCAGGCTGGACGTGCCACGCTTCACGCTCATAGGCGCGACCACGAGGACTGGTCTTCTCACCGGCCCGCTGCGCGACCGCTTTGGCATTAGCTATCGTCTCGACTACTACACGACGGAAGAACTCGCTCGTATCGTCGTGAGGTCGGCGGGCATCCTCGGCGTGGATATAGACCAGCAAGGGGCGCTCGAGATTGCGTCGCGCTCTCGCGGCACGCCGCGCCTTGCCAATCGGCTCCTCAAGCGCGTTCGCGACTACGCACAGGTGAAGGCCGAGGGAAGCATCACGTGGGACATCGCGGCCGAGGCGCTGAAGTTCTTCGAGATTGACGAGATGGGTCTCGACTGGATGGACGTGAAGATCCTCACGGCCCTCACGAAGACGTTTAGGGGCAGGCCGGTCGGACTCACGACCGTCGCGAGTGCAGTCGGCGAGGATCCTGCGACTCTTGAGGACGTATACGAGCCATACCTGCTTCAGACTGGTCTCATCATCAGGACCCCCCAAGGCAGACAGGCTACGCAGCTCGCGTTCGAGCACCTTGGAGTCGTTCCGCCTGCCACAAGGTAGGGCTGGCGTGTCTGGACATATACTACGTTCGTCAGTACTTGGACGTGCGTGACCACGCGACGCGGAGCCGCTGTGGGGTCATGGTTTGGAGGGACGGATGCTGCAACACGACTATCTGCTCGAGGTAATCGGTCGCTTTGTGGAGACTGTGAGCGCGAGCTTGCGCGGGGCGCTCTGCGACGGCGACTTTGCTCGCGTAGGCGAGGTGGAGCGTGCCGTGGGAGAGCTGCTCGATCTGGACGCGCGGACGGCCATGGCGCTCTCGCCCCAATCGCTCGTCACCATGATGACGCTGTCTGGCGTGGGGGAGTCCGTGGCCGCGTACGCCGCATATGCCCTTGACAAGGTGGCGCTCGCTTACGAGCGGCAGGGGGATGACGCCGAGGCGTCTCTTCGGCGCGCGCAGGCAACCGCCATCGCAGGCGCCTTCCATGCGGACGGAACCATCCCAGAGGAGTTTGCGGAGCTGGAGGCAGGGCTGTCATAGCGTGACGGATTGGTGTGGAAATACGGCGATCTGCGCTTTCATGCAGCTGCCTTTGGGTTTCGGGAAGCAATGATTCAATTTAGGGTCGAATTTCGTCCGTAAACGGTTTGTGGGAGAGGTAGCGGGGTCTTTGGGGTAATATATCCCTCGTGACGCGCCGCAGGGCGGGTTGCACAATGTATCGCGCGAAAGCGCAGCGTTCATGTTCCCTCGCGGAACAAGAAAGAAAGGCACGACATGGCTCAGGGTACTGTTAAGTGGTTCAACGCCGACAAGGGCTACGGCTTCATCTCTCGCGAGGACGGCGACGACCTGTTCGTCCACTACTCCGAGATTCAGATGGACGGCTACAAGACTCTCGACGAGGGTCAGGCTGTCGAGTTCGATATCACCACTGGCCAGAACGGCAAGCTCCAGGCTTCCAACGTTCGTAAGCTCTAATCACCAACCCAACAGAGCTGAATGGGGACCGCTTCGGCGGTCCCTTTTTTTGATGCGCTGTCTCGTATGCGCCAAAGGAGAAGCCATTAGTCCAACTTGGCGTGTACCATTGGTTTCGAACAACGACACGAGAGATGGGGGAAGCATGTCCGACGAGAAGCTCGAGCAAGAGGTTGACGCCTACGTCGATGAGGTATGGGAGGACGCGGTTGAGGACATCCGCACGTTGGTGAAGATTCGCTCCGTGCGCGACCCGAAGACGGCGGGTCCTGGTATGCCGTGGGGCAAGGGCAGCCATGATGCGCTCGTGGCCGCGCTTGGCATCGCACGGAGGCTGGGGCTCGATGCCCACGAGTGCGAGGGCTACATAGGCTACGCGGATCTTCCGGGTGCATCCGACCGCCAGATCGCGACCATTGCCCACACGGACGTCGTTCCCGAGGGGCTTGGCTGGACGGTCGACCCCTTCGACGTGACGCGTCGCGAGGGCTATCTCATTGGCCGTGGCGTGTTGGACGACAAGGGTCCGTTCGTGCTTTCGCTCTATGCGGCGCACTTCTTCAAGCGCAAGGCGGATAAGACGGGCAGTCCGCTGCCGTACACCCTGCGCTGCCTTGTGGGCAACGAGGAGGAGTGCGAGATGGGCGACCTCAAGTGGTACCTCGCCCATTACGACGAGCCCGCGTTCGCCTTCACTCCTGACGCCGACTTCCCGCTCATCTGCGGGGAGAAGGGCGTCTTCCACGGCCACTTCACGAGCGAGGTCATCGCGGGCGATGTCCCCGGTAGCCGCATCGTGGAGCTTGATGCCGGCACGGTCGCCAACGCGATTCCCGGCCAGGCGACCGCGCTCGTGCGCGTTGCCGCGGACGAGCTTCCCGCGGCGGACGGCATCGACATCGAGCCGGCGGGCGAGGGGCTCGCACGGGTTGTCGCGCACGGTGTCGGCGGACATGCTTCCCTGCCGGCGGGAACCGTCAACGCCATTGGCGTGCTTGCGGACTACCTCCTGGTCAACGATGTCTGCTCCGAGCGCGAGCGTGCGTTCCTCTCGTTCGAACACCTGCTGTGCGCCGCGTCCACGGACGGATCCTCCGTGGGCATTGCGTCTGCGGACGAGAAGTTCGGCCCCCTTACCTGCATCGGAGGCACGGTGCGCACCGAGGGCGGCCGCTTCGTGCAGACGGTGGACTCGCGATATCCTGCCTCGACCACGGACGAGGAGATCACCCGCGCGCTCGCGACGCTCGGCGAGGAGCATGGCCTGACGTTCGACGTGGACGGCGTGAAGGTCCCGTTCTACATCGAGCCCACGTCGCCTGAGATTAGGTGCTTGCTCGACACGTATCACGAGTACACGGGGAGGCCGGCGGAGGCGATGGTCATCGGCGGCGGCACGTACGCGCGCAACTTCAGCCGCGCCTGCGCCTTCGGCCCGAACGACCCAGAGGCGGAGCTGCCGGAGTGGGTCGGGCCGGAGCACGGTCCCGACGAGGGTATCGCGGAGGAGACGCTGCGTCGTGCGCTCAAGATCTACATCGTGTCCATTGCACGTCTCATGAGGCTCGAGCTCTAGGTCGCCCACGCTGGCCTTACAGCGCGATGTCACGCCAATCGTCCAGGAAGAGGTCCGCGGCCGCACGGACCTCCTCCGCATCCTGCGTTGGGTCGTTCGAGCGAACGCCGCACGTGAGCATGCCGGCGCAGCGCGCGGAGCGGATGCCTACCGTGATGTCCTCGAACACGATGCAGTCTTCAGGTGCGGCACCCAGGCGTTGTGCCGCCTCCAGGTAGATGTCCGGCTTGCTCTTGGGCACGGGCACGTCCTTGCCGTGGACCCTCGCCTCGAAGAGCGCGTCCATGTCGATGCCGCGCATGGAGTCCAGCACGTCCGGGTCGTTCGTCGTTGCGAGGGCGACGGGAACGCCCAGTCTGCGCAACGCGCGGATGTAGGCCTCGGCGCCGGGGCGTAACCGGGCCTCGTCCCTATAGAGCGCGCGTCCCATGGCATTCCACTCGTCGCAGATTTCTTGCACGGACTCGCGCAGTCCAAAGCGCTCGATGGTGTAGCGCGCGCCAGCCTCGAAGCCCAGTGCGGAGAGCGTGCGTGCGTAGTCTGGTGGAACCTGGAAGCCGCGCGACCCCAAGAACGCCACGTCCACCTTGCGCCACAGGTCCGCGGTATCGGATATCGTTCCGTCGAAGTCGAATATCGCCGCCCCAAAGCGCGGAGGCCACAGCGCCGCGGGGGCCCTGCCCGCAAGCCACGGCGCCCTTGCGGCTCCCGGCGTCTTGGTCCTTCTCGCCGCGTCGTGTTGGGATGAGTCCATGGGAGCCTCCGTCGATTGGTGTGTGGGTTGCGCGTGTGGGCGGCCTGCGCCTCGTGCAAGCTCGACGCGTGCGCGCGCGACTGCCGTGAAATATGCTAGTCTATCGTGCGTCCTGCGCGGGTACAAACGCCCGCCGAGCAGTTCGGGTCCTAAATCCTGCTCGTTAAACCTAAAACCAAAGGAGATACTCGCATGTTTAGGGACTTTTTCAGGGATTATCGGCTTCTGCTGCGCAACGTGCCCAGCACAAACGTCACGCTCTTCGTGCTGAGCGTCGTTCTCATGAACCTGCTGGCCAACAAGGAGCTCGTCTCGCTTCCGTACCTTGCGCTGGACTGCGGCATCACGCTCAGCTGGGTCTCGTTCCTCTGCATGGACATGATCACCAAGCGCTTTGGGGCAAAGGCATCCATCAAGATCTCCGTGTTCGCGCTCGCATGCAACCTTGCGGTTGTCGCGCTGTTGTGGCTTGTCAGCCTCGCGCCCGGCCACTGGGGCGCATACTACTCCTCCGGGCTCGCCCCCGTGGACGCGGGCCTCAACGCCACGTTCGGTGGCAGCTGGTACGTGGTCCTTGGCAGCTCGATCTCCATGCTCCTCTCGTCCGTCACCAACTCCCTGCTCAACCAGTTCATTGGCAGCAAGTTCGTGAAGGATAACTTCGGCACGTTCGCCGCGCGATCCTACACGTCCACCCTCGTGGGTCAGCTCGTCGACAACCTCACGTTCGCCATCATCGTCAGCCACACGTTCTTCGGCTGGACGTGGATCCAGGTGCTCGGCTGCTCGGTCACCGGCGCCCTCGTCGAGCTGCTGTGCGAGGTCGTGCTCAGCCCCATAGGCTTCCGCGTCGTGCGCCAGTGGGAGCGCGACGGCGTCGGCCAAGCGTATCTCGATGCCCAGGGCGAGAAGAACGCGGCCTCCGCGGCCGTGGTGGACGCAGCCGTCGCGAGGGAGGCGTAGCCGTGGGCGTGCGGGAGGAGCGGCACCCCATGGACGTGCTCGTGACCGGTGCCTCAGGCGGCATCGGTCGCGCGGTCTCGGAGCTCTTTCTCGAGCGTGGGCACCGCGTGGACGGCCTCGACGTCGCGCCGGCGACGGTCGAGCACGCGCGCTATCTCCACCACGTGGCGGACGTGCGGGACGCAGCATCGCTTCCCGACCTGTCCCCACAGGTCATCGTCACGTGCGCCGGCGTGCAGAACACCCCGGACGACATAGACGTCAACCTGAAGGGCGCAATCAACGTGTGCGAACGCTACGCATTCCAGAGCGTCTCGCACCCGCGCGAGCAGGTGCGCTCCGTGGTGAACGTCGGCTCGTCGTCCGGGCACAACGGCTCGGAGTTTCCGCACTATGCCGCAAGCAAGGGCGGCATCATCGCGTACACCAAGAACCTGGCGCTGCGCCTCGCGCCGCAGGCCATCGCAAACAGCATCGACCCCGGTGGCGTCATGACCGATCTCAACCGTCCCGTGATGGACGATCCCGAACTCTGGGGCAAGATCATGGCGCTCACGCCGCTGCGTCGCTGGGCGACCCCGCGCGAGATCGCGGAGTGGGTGTACTTCGTGGGCGTGACCAACCGTTTCATGACGGGGCAGAGCATCCTCGTCGACGGGGGAGAGGCGGGCAACGCCCAGTTCGTGTGGCCGGACGTCGAGGTCGGGCACAGACCGACCGAGGGATAGCGCCTGACTTTCGTCCGTTGCTCCGCGCGCACGCCTGCCCGTGCCGCCCGCGGAAGACGCGCCCCCGATTGTTGCCAGCCTGTTACACTGGGTGGGTATTGGATACGACAACACATCTATGCGGAGGTTTCCATGACGGACGAGGAACTTAAGCAACGCGCGAAGGAGTTTGTCGAGAAGAACTGGGAGGACGTCGTTGCGGACATCGACTCCCTGGTGAGGATCAACTCGGTCGAAGACCTCGACCACGCCGAGCCCGGCAAGCCGTACGGCCCCGCGCCGTTCGAGGCACTCGACACCGCCGTGAAGATCGCGACGCGCCTGGGGCTCGATGCCCACAACTGCGACGGCCACATCGGCTACGCGGACGTCCCCGGCGCATCCCCCAAGCAGATAGCGACCATAGGCCACACGGACATCGTCCCCGCCGGCACCGGCTGGACGTTCGAGCCGTTCAGGGTGACCCGCAAGGATGGCTACCTCATCGGCCGCGGCGTGCTCGACGACAAGGGTCCCACGACCCTCTCGCTCTATGCGGCGAAGTTCTTCGCGGACCTCGCGCGCGAGACGGGCGAGCAGCTGCCGTACACGCTGCGCTGCATCATCGGCAACAACGAGGAGACCGAGATGGCCGACGTCGAGTGGTACCTCGACAACTTCGACCAGCCAGAGTTCCTGTTCTCGCCGGACGCGGACTTCCCGCTCATCTACGGCGAAAAGGGCGGCTGGTCCGCGACCGTCACCTCCAAGCCCGTCTCGGACGTGATCGTGGACTTCGAGGGTGGCACCGTCGGCAACGCCGTCGCGGGCGAGGCCACGGCCGTCGTGCGCGCTGACGCGTCCACGCTGCCGTCCGCCGATCGCATCGACGTCGAGCCCGCGGGGGAGGGGCTGGCGCGCCTCACGGCCCACGGCATCGGCGCGCACGCGTCCACGCCGCAGGGCTCGATCAATGCCATCGGTCTTCTCGTCGACTACCTGCTGCAGAACGAGCTGTGCTCTGCGGACGAGAAGGACTTCCTCCAGTTCGAGAGGCTGGTCTTTGGCTCCACGGACGGCTCGACCCTGGGCATCGCATGCCAGGACGAGTACTTCGACCCCCTGACGTGCATCGGCGGCACCATCGCCACCAAGGACGGTCGCTTCGAGCAGACGCTTGACAGCCGCTATCCCACGAACATCACCGGCGAGGAGATCACGCGTCGCGTTGGCGCGCTTGCGGCCGAGCACGGCTGCACCATCCACGTCGACATCGACATGGTGCCGTTCCTCACCGATCCGGACACGCCTGCGATGCAGACGCTCGTGAGGACGTACAACGAGTACACGGGTCGCGACGCGAAGGGCTTCTGCATCGGTGGCGGCACGTACGCACGCCACTTCAAGGCCGGCGGCTCCTTCGGCCCGAACGACCCGGCGTTCCCCATGCCCGACTGGGTGGGTGCGGAGCACTCCGCGGACGAGGGTTTCAGCGAGGAGCAGCTCAAGCGCGCGCTGCAGATCTACATCGTGTCCATCGCGCGCCTCATGAGGCTCGAGTTCTAGGGACTCTGCTTCTTAGGCGATTGTGGCTCTGGGCACAAGGGTGCCCCGGGCACCGCGTCAAGCCGTGACTGAACTGCCTCCCATTTCTTGGACAGGGAAATAGAAGTCCGAGAGATGGGAGGCTTTCCATGTCCGTCGACCTGAGATTGAGGCACGACCGGTCGCTGCGCGAGCGCGCAGCCGAGATGTTCGAGAGGGGCCTCGGCTACGGGTCCGTCGCAAGGGGGCTTGGCGTGCCCGCCGAGGCTGTGAGAAACTGGCAGAAGACGTACCGCGCGACCGGGAGGGACGGCCTGCTGAAAATGGGCGAGAAGCACGCGAGATACGACTTCGAGACCAAGGTCGCCGCAGCCAGGGCCGTGGTCGACGACGGGATGGCCAAGCCCGAGGCGATGGAGCGCTTCGGCATCGCGAGCGCGACGCCGCTGAAGCAGTGGTGCAGGCTGTACCGCGGGGGCGGGGCCGAGGCCCTGAGGCCCAAGCCGAAGGGCAGGCCGAGGGGGTCGGGCGCGAAGGCCGCGCCGATGACCCGCGAGCAGGAGCTCGAGCGCGAGGTCAGGAGGCTCGAGGCGCAGGTGGCGTACCTAAAAAAATCGATAGCCCTGAAGGCGGAGCTGCGCTCCCGAACCGGGAGAAGGCCCTAGCGGTCGCCGAGCTTTCAGGGCGGCACGACCTCTCCGACCTCCTCGAGGCCGCCGGCCTCCCCAGGTCGAGCTACTACTACGCCGTCTCGCACCCCAAGGCCCCCACCAGGCCGGAGCTGCGCGCCAGGGTGACGGAGATCTTCGGCAGGCTCCCCAACGGCGTCGGCCACAGGCAGGTGGCGATGGAGCTGCGCGCCGTCGACGGCGCGCGGATAGCGGACAAGACCGTGCTCAAGATGATGAACGAGATGGGCCTCAGGTGCGGCATCCGCCGGGAGACCGACCACCACAGGTACAGCTCCTACAGGGGGAAGGTCGGCGAGACCTTCGAGAACGTGCTCGGCCGCGACTTCGCCGCCGACGGCCCCTGGCAGAAGATGGGCACCGACGTCACCGAGTTCAAGTGCGGGTTCGGCAAGGCCTACCTCGCGCCCGTGTACGACTTCGGCAGCAAGGAGATCGTGGCCTGGTCGGTCTCGGAGCATCCGGACCTCGCTCAGCAGGAGGAGATGCTCTCAATGCTCGTGGCGGCGAAGCCGGAGGGCGCGGCGCCGGTCCTGCACTCCGACATGGGCTGGCAGTACCAGCACGTGTCCTACGTCGCGAAGCTCAGGGAGAACGGCTTCGTGCAGAGCATGTCGCGCAAGGGCAACTGCATCGACAACGGCGCCACCGAGCAGGTCTTCGGCCACCTGAAGGACGAGTTCTACAGGGGCAGGGACTGGGAGACGTTCGAGGAGTTCAAGCGCGACCTCGAGGCGTACATCCACCATTGGAACCATGCGAGGCGCCAGGCCAAGCTGAAGGGCCTGACCCCGATCGAGTTCCGGGACCAGGCCCTCCGGGGGGCCGCCTAGCGGTTATGATTTATCGCGTCCAAGTTTTGGGGCGCAGTTCAGACGCGCGTGTCCGGGGCGCTTTCCTTTGGTGGACTTTTGGGGCCTTTGGCCAAGACGCGGTCGCCGCTGCCTGGGATGCGGGCGCTATTGGTCCGGGACGCCCTCCATGGAGTCCAGCACCTGCAGTATCACGTCGTCCGGATCGAACGCGGCGAGCACGCTCACGAAGTTGCGCGCCACGGGGTAGACCTCCGCATCCATCGACGCACGTGTGCACTCCATAAACGTCTTCGAGATCTCGTCCGTAGGCGCGACGGGTACGCCGTGGTAGCCCAGCGTTGCCTCGACCTCCTGCTGCGACATGGGGCTCAGGGCAAGCCCGCCCTTCTCGCCCTGCGACTGCGCCGCAAGGCCCGTCACCTCCATCACCACGATGGGCGTGATGGAGGGCATGAAGCTCATGGCGCTCTGGTAGCACGCCTGCGCGGCGAGCGCGTTGCCGCGTGCCATCTGGAACGACGCCATGCGATAGTAGCCAAGCCCTATGGCCTCGGGGTCGTGCGCCCCCTTCAGGAACTCCGTCAGGGTGGCCATGGCCTCGTCCGCGTGGCCCGCCTCCTCGAGGCAGCGCACCAACTGCAGGTTCGCATGCTTGTCCAGCGGCGCCATCTGGCGCAGCCGGCGCGCGTGGGCAAGCGCCGCGTCCGTCTGCCTCAGGGCGAGGTTCGCGACGGAGAGGTAGAAGTGCGCCGCAAAGTACGCGTCCGGCACCAGCAGCAGCGCGTGCGGGTCGTCCGCGTGCTGGCGGTTGTACAGCGTGCGGTCCACGTAGCTCGCGAAGTAGCGCCATACCACGCCGCCCTTGTCCGAGAAGAGCCCGGCTTCGTCCACGGGGCCCACCACGGGCTCGAGCGCGGCCTTCGCCCCGGCGGCATCGTGCTTGGTGAGGCATTCCCTTGCGCGCTCGCACGCCCTGTCGAGGGCGTCGCCGCGCACGAACTCCTCGCCAATGTCCATGGGGTCCGTGCCGACGGTGCCATCGATCATGCCCCTCACCAGGCGCTCCGCCGCGGAGCGCACCGTGGGGTCCGGGTCGTTGCCGGCAAGCTCCATCACCATGCGCACGTTGCGCCGGGTCGCGTCGTGCTCTTCCGGCGGGCACAGGTTCAGCATGATGTCGCTTGCGATGAGGCTGCGCTTGTCCGCCTCCTCGATCGCAAGGCCGCTCACGCTTGGGGCACCCAAGGCGCGCGCAAGGCGCTCCGGAAGGCGACGGCTGGAAAGGCCTACGGGCATGTGGCGCCACGTGGGACTGAAGCGGGGATCGGCAAGGTCTGCGGTCTGCTCCACGGGACGGAGGATGTCATTCTCGACGCGCATGTTGGGCACGAACGGCCTCATGGCGCGCGGGAGGTCGTCCACGTGGTTCAGGTCCAGCCGCCTGAAGCGCCACCGGTCGAAGTCTACGCACAGGTAGCAGCGGTGCGCATGGGCGTCGTCCACCGTGCCTATGACCCAGGCGTGGCGGATCTTGCTCGAGGCGCGAAACGCCGTCGCCGCAAGCAGTATGGCCACGCGCTGCGCGTAGGCGGACGCCGCCTTGCGGCGCATCTCGCGCGAGCTCTGCACCACGCCGAGGCCCGCGACGAACACGGACGAGGGAAACACGCGCTCTGGCGTCAGGTCCACGTGAAATCCTACGTTGCCGTCGGCCACGTTCACGCGAAAGTGCTGCTCGAGGCGGTACGGCAGCTGCATGTCCTCGATGGCGGCCGCGATTTTGCGGCGAACGGCCCACTCGCCGTCCGGGTCCTCGCCCTCCCCGGACTCCAGTGGCACGTCCAGCCCCGGCGACTGCGCGCACACGGACGTGGCGAGCCCCTGCGTCAGCTTGTAGCAGTCGGCCTCCGTCACATCCTGCGGGTCGTCGAAGTACGTGCACGCGTAGCGCATGGCGTTCAGTGCCGCCTCGATCTTCAGCACGCGCAGCCGCGCCAGGTACGAGAGCTCGCGTTGCTCCACGCGCACAAACAGCATCTGCGAGTGCGGCGAACGCACCACAGACATGCGCGGCAGCTCCGTGTCGGTCGAGAAGAGCCCCGCCTCAATCAGCATCCGCGCCACGAAGCGCTCGACGGGGGAGGGCGAGAGGATCGTGCCATCCGGGGTCGCGTCACCCCCGGTCCCGCGCGTCGCCGGCACCAGCGGCGCGTCGCCGGGAAGGCGGGCCGCGTCCAGCTCGCGGGCGGCGTCCTCGCCATCGGTCTGGGCCATGCGGGTGCGGATGTCTCCCACCAGGAGCTTGAGCTCGGCCAGCGGGTCCGGGCTCTGAACGATGCGCTCGCTCACGGCGTTGTAGTCGAGCTGCGAGTGGGCGATGACGGGCTCGCCATCTGCTGCGTTGTTCGTGGGGGAGCCGTCCTCCGCCGGCGCGGCCTCCTCTTGCGTGGCGATGTCGCCACGTGCGGCGGCGGGTACGTCCGCCTGCGTGCCTGCGGCTACGGGCGTGATCGCGGCAAGCTCGGTCGTGCCTGCGTTGGTCCGCGGCTGCGCGAGCGTCTGGCGCGACGGCGCGGCTGCAGCATCGGGTGCCGCGCCCTTCTCGCCCGGCGCCACGCGGGTATCCTGGGCTTTCGGGTGCGGAGGAGTCTGTGCCTTGGCCTGGCTGCCGCGCTCCTGTCTGCTTTGGGCCGCAGACCTGGTAAACGCCAGAATCGTGCCTGCCCCAAGCGCCGCGGCGCCCGCGGTGAGCGCCCAGCCAACGCTGTCCAGCGCGATGGACTGGTAGCAGCCGAGCGCCGCCACCAGGGCGAGCGCGCCCGCGCCAGGGATAAGAATGTGCCGCGACGAGAATCTGTCGTGTGTCATGCCGTGAACCACCTAAGTGCCATGGGTGAAGGGGCGGAGCGCCGCCCCCGTTAGCGTCTTTCGTTACTCTTACCCAATCGCACGGCCGTCTTCCAGTGCGTTACCAGTCTCTAACAGCCCTCTATCTGCTTGATCTCGCACTCGTTGCCCCGCAGGAGCACTGTCTGGTCGCTTCCGCAGTTCGGGCACGTGCGACCGTAGCGCACCGTCTCGTAGGTGTGACCGCACGCGTTGCAGACGGTGACGGCCTTTATCTGCTCGACCTCCAGCGTGGAGTCGCGCAGCAGGTCGCTCTTCTGCTGCGCCCACTTCCAGCAGTCCACGAAGTAGTCCTCCAGGATGCCCGAGACCTCGCCCAGGCACATGGTGACGGAGCTAATGCGCGTGAGCTCGTTCTCGCGGGCGACGTCCTCGATCGTGTCCATCGCCGCGAACACCACCCCCAGCTCGTGCATGCGCTAGGCCTTCCAGTTGCGGACGGCGTCGCGCAGCCAGTCCAGCCACTCGTCCATGCCCTCGCCGGTCTTCGCGGAGAGGTAGATGATCTTGGCTTCCGGGTTGCGCAGGTGCACGTTCTGCTCGAGCTTCTGCTTGTCGAAGTCGAAGTACGGCAGAGTGTCGACCTTGCTGATGAGCACGAGGTCGCTCACCTCGAACATGAGGGGGTACTTCAGCGGCTTGTCGTCGCCCTCGGGGACCGAGAGGATCATGACCTTCTTACCGGCGCCCGTGTCGAACTCCGCGGGGCAGATGAGGTTGCCAACGTTCTCGATCACGACGAGGTCCTGGTCCTGGTAGCCCAGCTGGTTGAGCCCCTGCTCCGTCATGGCCGCGTCGAGGTGGCACATGCCGCCGGTGTGCAGCTGGATCGCCTTCGCCCCGGCCTCCTGTACGGTGTAGGCGTCCACATCGGAGTCGACGTCCGCCTCCATTACGCCGATGCGCATCTCGTCCGCGAGGGCGCGCAGCGTCGCGGAGAGGAGCGTGGTCTTTCCGGCTCCCGGCGAGCTCATGAGGTTGATCATGAGCGTGCCCGCGTCGTGCATGCGCGCGCGGAGCGCCTCGGCCTCGCGGTCGTTGTTCGCGAACACGCTTTCCTTGACTTCGATTACCTTGATCGGGTCGGTCATCTTTTCCTCCTATCGTTTTCGTCCATGATACAGGAGGCGGGCGCGCGTGGGGCTGCGATGTAGACATGCGTCGCCGGCCACTCCCTTGCGGGGTCGCGACGTCTGCGCCGGGATGCACGCGTCACACACCCCGTCCGAGTTTGCATGAACGCGCAAGGCCACCCCGGATGCGTTGCTCGCTCGACGGCGCTCGACGCGCGAAGGGCCGTGGCCTGCGTTGGACCACGGTGTCGCAAAGGGTCCGGCCAATCCAGCACGACGTCGCAGAAAGCTTTCCATGTATAAGAGTTTGAGTTAAATCAAGGCTACGCACGTGGGGGAGCTTGTACATCGAGACGTGTGCATAAAGGCAATCTACCTGTGCGTTTGTAATGCTAGAAAATGTACGAAACACGCTTGAAACATTAACTGAAACCATGTAAAACGTAAATCGAAGGGCACGTTGGCGCGTGCGGAACGATTCAATCGGATGGAGGGGTCCATGGGTGCCTTCTCGATGCAGACGGTTCTGTTCATCATCTACACCATGCTCGGCTTCGTGGCGGCTCTTGCCGCGATAATGGTCGTCACCGGAATCATCAGGTTCTTGGTGCGAAAAGCCCTGGGGAGGATCGAGCCCGACCCCAACGCGACGACGTACCCCACTGAGGTTCCGCGCGTGGCGTAGCGATAGCCGGTAGGTAGTGCTCATACATTCATTCACACGGGAGGCCCCGCAGCCACATTCGGCTGCGGGGCCTCCGTTGTTCGCGCCTTTGTCGCCATCGCGCAGCCGTCGCTACGCGTCTCCCAGCTCCGACGGCCACGTGACGCCCTTCGGCATCTTCGCGTTGCCGGACTGGATGGACTTC
Source organism: Parafannyhessea umbonata (assembly GCF_900105025.1). Lineage (GTDB taxonomy): Bacteria > Actinomycetota > Coriobacteriia > Coriobacteriales > Atopobiaceae > Parafannyhessea > Parafannyhessea umbonata. The sequence continues at coordinate 543,324 of NZ_LT629759.1, forward strand.
GGGATGGTGCTGTCAGAAGCCATGAGCTCGTCGATTGTGACGAGGGTGTAGCCTGCACCCTGAAGCGACTCGATGATCTTCGGCAGCGCCTCGACGTCCTGATCGCGGTTGCCACCACCGTCGTGCATCAGGATGATGGAGCCAGACCTCACATTCACCAGGCTGTTCTTCACGATTTCGTCCGCACCGGGACGTGCCCAGTCGCGCGAGTCCTGCGTCCACGTGACGGAGACAGAGGGAATGCCACCGGCCGCGAGCCACGTCCTCTCGGTAAACGCGCCATATGGCGGACGGAACACCGTCGTGTCAACGCCAGTGGCGTCGCTTATCGCCTTGAACGCGGTGTTGAACTCCGTCCTCAGCTCGTCGGCTCCCAGCTTCGTCAGCTGCTTGTGCGATTGGGTGTGGCTTGCGATCTGGCAGCCCTGGTCCACGATCGCCTTCGCGAGCTTCGGGAACTCCTGCACGTTCTTGCCCAGGCAGAAGAACGTTGCCTTCGCGTTGTACTTCTTCAGGATGTCGAGGTACTGCTGGGTGTACTTGTCGCTTGGTCCGTCGTCAAACGTCAGCGCCACGAGCTTCTTGTCGCCTTCGGGAATGGGCGTGCGCAGGTAGATTTCCGTGTCGACGGTCTTCGACTTCACTACGTCCGCCACCTGCTTCGACTTCTTGCCGGTAAGGTGCTCGACCCTGCCGGGCGTGCCCCAGTCCCTCACGTAGGCGATCGGGCCGTAGCCGCCCTTCATCACGAGCTTCGGGGCCTCGGTCTCGACCTTCCTCGTGTGCGGCTCCATCACGTCCTTGCCCGCGGTGAGCGTGATCTTGTCGTTCGCCCTCACGCGATACTCCTGCGCGGCCTTGCCCGTAAGGGTCTTCTTTCCCACGGTGGCGCCAAATGGCTCGCCGCCCCCCGCCTTCAGGACGTCGCCCTTCACGCTCACGTAGTTCCCGGGCTTCGTGTGGATGGACTGGTCGCGAACGGCCTCTGCAAGCGTGCTGTCAATCCGCACGTTATAGCTCTTGTCGTTGATGGTCACGCTCACCGGTCGGTTCGTCCACAGGTGCCAGGCGCCGCCGCCCAGCACAAGGATGAGCGCCAGGGCGAGAAACGCCGGCGCCTTGCTCGATGCCGCCTTGTCAGACCGGCTCTCGGCCGATCCGTGGCGTGCATTCGCGGCACCTTCGACCTTCGACGTCGTGGGAATGTAGTACACGTTGCGTCGGCCTTGGTCGTGAGCCTTGGGTCGCCGAGCCCCGCTCGTGCGGGGAGACCCTCTGTGCTCCGAGGCATGCCGTGCTTCCTGGGACCTAGCGCTTCTCGTCCCCTTGCGGGCGCCTTCTCCCTGTGCGGGGTTCTGACGTACGTGCTCGGCCCGCTGGGGGCCGTGGGAGTCAGTCTGTGCCATTGGTCACGCGTCCAATTCTTCCGCATTTCGCTTCCAAAGTCGCACAAGCATACCATGTCCGTGCGACGCAGGGTGCGTTCGCAAAGTTGGCTGAAATCTGCACTCGATGCAAGCGTCCTTTGCGTTTTCCCATGTAAATGCGCCCCAAATACAAATACGAACGAGGGGCACACACCTGACATGCAACGCCTTGCAACGCAAAACAATAAAGTCGGACCGAATGTTGCGCCAACACAAAAGGACGGGCACGGCACCATGCCGCACCCGTCTAAAAGATGACCTTTCGCCCCGGTTGGCCTCTGCGGTCGACCCTCACGCAGCCGGCGCTACCGAAGCCTGCGAACGAAGAGGCCGCTGCGGAGCTTTGGCTCGAACCACGTCGACTTTGGCGGCATCAGCAGCCCGGCGTCGGACACGGCCATGAGCTCGTCCACTGACGTGGGATAGAGCGAGAACGCGACGCCGTCCGTGCCGGCAAGGCGCTCCAGCGCCTGCGGGCCCTCGATGCCGCCCACAAAGCGGATGCGGACGTCCTGGCGAGGGTCCTCGATCCCCAGGACCGGCCCCAGCACGCGGTCCTGCAGGATGGACACGTCGAGCGTCGCCACGGGGTCGTCCGTCGGAAGCGACGCGACCGCCTCGGGCGAGAAGCGCATGGCATGCCACGCGCAGCCCACATAGAGGCCAAAGCCATGGCGGGCGGAAGGCTCGGCAGGGGAGTCCTGGGCGGGACCCACCTCGAAGCCGGCAGCCTCGATGCGCTCGATTAGCTGCGCCGGCGCCATGCCGGCCGTGTCCGTCACCACGCGGTTGTAGGCCATGACCTTAAGCTGGCTCGCGGGAAACATGACTGCGAGGAAGGAGTCGTACGGCGCCGGGGACGCCTCGGCACCGGGCGCCGCGTCCTTCTCGCCCGCGGAGCCCGCCTGACGGGCGGCCTCAAGGCGCATCTCCTGACACACGCGCACGGCGGAGGCGGCGCGGTGGTGCCCATCGGCGATGTAGGCGCACGGCACGGTGGCGAACGTCGCCGTCATGGCCTCGACGGCCGCTGGGCGCGCAACGCGCCACACGGTCTGGCGAACGCCCTGCTCATCCGTGAAGTCATACAGGGGCTCGGCCGTGGACGCAAGGCCCACCAGCGTGTCCATCGCGAAGTTGTCGCGGTACGCCAGAAAGATCGGGCCCGTCTGCGCGCCGGTCGCGCGGATGTGCTCCACGCGGTCCTGCTCCTTGTTGCGGCGCGTGTTCTCGTGGCGACGGATCGTGCCGTCCAGGTACTCGTCCACGGAGGCGGCGCACACCACGCCCGTCTGGGCGCGGCCGTCCTGCTCCAGGCGGTACACGTAGTAGCACGGCGTCTCGTCGTGCAGCAGCGTTCCGTCCGTGGCGGCGCGGCGCAGCAGCTCCGCGGCCTTCGCGTACACGTCCGGGGCATACATGTCGTGGTCGGGCGAGAAGGACGTCTCCGGCCGGTCGATGGCCAAAAACGAGCCCGGGTGGTCCCTCACGTAGGAGGCCGCCTGCGCGCGGTCGAACACGTCGTACGGCAGCGACGCGAACGTCGCCGCCTTGTCCGGGGTCGGACGGTAGCAGCGTATGGGCTCGACGCGCATGCGGTCTCCTTCCGCTTGGGGGCTCGTCGTCGCCAGCGTTGGTCGCTAGCGGGTGATTGCCGGGACGATCTGCCTGATGCGATAGACGCCGGGGATGGCGCGGAGCTTCTCCATCGTGGCGGCGTCCACCGGCTGGTCGGTGTCGATAAGAGTATAGGCGCTGCCGTCCTGTGCCTCGTTCGACATGCGCTGGATGTTCGCGTTTGACTTTGCGAGGGCGCCGGAGATTTGGCCTATCATGTTTGGCACGTTCGCGTGCAGCGCGGCGATGCGACCACCGGTGTGGCACGGGCCCATGTCGCAGTCCGGATAGTTGACGGAGTTCCTGATGGTGCCTTGCTCCAGGTAGTCCTTCATCTGGCTAACGGCCATCGAGGCGCAGTTCGCCTCCGCCTCGGCGGTGCACGCGCCCATGTGCGGCGTGATGAGGGTGTTCGGCATCTTCGTGGTCATGGGCGTCGCGAAGTCGCACACGAAGCGCCCGAGCTTGCCAGAGCGCAGCGCCGCGTCCACCGCGGGCTCGTCCACGATGTCGGCGCGTGCGTAGTTGATGAGCATGGCGCCGTCGCTCATGAGAGAGATCATCTCGGCGCCCATCATGTGGCGCGTGTCGTCCTTCGACGGGACGTGCAGCGTGACGTAGTCCGCGTTGCGGCAGAGCTCCGCCATCGAGTCGACGCGCTTCACGTTGCGGTTGAGCTGCCATGCGTGCTCGACGGACAGGTACGGGTCGTAGCCGTACACGTCAAGTCCCAGCGCCTCAAGTGCGTTCGCCACCTTCGAGCCCACGGCGCCGAGTCCCACGACGCCGACCTTGCGGCCAATGGCCTCGCGTCCGACGAAGGCCTTCTTGTTCTTCTCGGCGTCCTTCACGATCTGCGGGTCGTCCGCGTTGCTCTGGACCCAGCGCATGCCGTCGAGCGTGCCCCTGGAGTTGACGAGGATCATGCCCACGACCAGCTCCTTCACGGCGTTCGAGTTGCCGCCTGGCGTGTTGAACACCACGATGCCCTGCTTTGCGCAACGCTCGATGGGAATGTTGTTGTAGCCGGCGCCGGAACGCGACACGCAGCGGACGTTCGGGCCAAAGTCGAGATCGCGGATGTCCGAGGCGCGCACCAGGATGGCGTCCGCCTGGTTCACGTCGTCGGTCTTCTTGTAGCCCTCGCCCAGCTCCGCGACGCCGTCGCGGGTGATCTGCTTCGCGATGTTGTCGAATATCTTTACGTAGCGCATCGAGTCTCCTTCGTGCCCTTGGGGCCTCTGTCAAGCGCGGTCCCGCAGGGCCGCGCCGGGTATTCCCTTCATGTGTGCCGGCGGCGTTCGGCGGTGTGCCAGCGTCGCCGGGTTCGCTAGCGCGCGTCCGTGCGGCAGTCCGCGGCGTGTGTGCGCTCGAAGTCCTGCATGTAGTCCAGAAGCGCGTCCACGGCCTTCGCCGGGACTGCGTTGTAGCAGCTTGCGCGCATGCCGCCCAGGATGCGGTGGCCCTTGACGCCCACGATGCTGCGCTCTGCGGCGCCCGCCACAAACTCCGCGTCCAGCTTCGGCGTGGGGCAGCGGAACGTCACGTTCGCGATGGAGCGCGAGTCGGGCTGCGCGATGGGCGAGAAGAGCGAGCTTCCGTCGATGTAGCCATAGAGGCGGTTGACCTTCTCCCAATTTCTGGCCTCCATGGCGGCGAGGCCGCCCGTGTCCTCGATCCAGTGGAACACCTTCCCGCACATGTAGATGCCCCACGCGTTTGGCGTGTTGTACAGCGAGTCCTTGCTGGCCTGCAGCCTGTAGCCCATGTACGTCGGCACGACGTCGCCAAGCGCCGGGCCGTCGCCAACGAGGTCGTCGCGGCAGATCACGACGGTGTTTCCCGCGGGACCGGCGTTCTTCTGGACGCCGGCGTAGATGAGCCCGTAGCGCTCCACGGGCAAAGGGCTCGAGAGGAACATGCTCGAAACGTCCGCCACGATCGGGACGTCGCCGGTGACGGGGAGCTCGCGCGTCATCGTGCCGTACACGGTCTCGTTCTGGCACAGGTACACGTAGTCCAGCGACTGGTCCGGCATGACCTCGAGGTGCGGCGTGCGGTCAAAGCCCGTGGGCTCGCTCGTGGCAAGCACGTCCGCCTGGCCGTACTTGCTGGCTTCCTGCCAGGCCTTCTTCGACCAGTTGCCCGCCACCAGGTAGCCTGCGTGACGGCCGCGCATCAGGTTCATGGGCACGCACGCAAACTGCAGCGTCGCACCACCCTGCATAAACATGACGCGATAGTTGTCCGGAATCCCCATAAGGCGCCTGAGCGTCTGCTCCGCGTCGTCCAGGATTGACTGGAAGGTGGAAGATCGATGGCTCATCTCCATGACGGACATGCCGCAGCCCTTGTAGTCGAGCATCTCCGCGGCGGCCTCCTTCAGGACCTCCTCGGGCAGAGCCGAGGGCCCCGCGGAAAAGTTAAACGCGCGTGCCATCCAAACCTCCCTGTCAAAACGGCTTCGCACCCGTCCCATGCGGGCACATTGGTAGACACACTAACGTACCCGTGTTTCAGGCGTGGAAACTAACGCTCTCGCCACATGGTGCCATGGGCGATGCCGCGCGGCTGCGCTATGCTGGTGGCGCACGGGAGGCGGGCGCACAGTGCGCCGCGTGGATCAGGGGGTCAAATGGGCGAGAAGAACGGGCGTGCTGGCTCGGGCCTTACCGGGACGGAGGCGCCGCATGGGCTTCGGCATGCTGACCCCTCGACCCGTGGCGTAGTCGTGTTCGACTTTGACGGCACGATCGCCGACACGCTCCCCTCGATCGTGGCCGTGGCGCGCCACGTGCTGAGCGCGTGGGGGCTTCCCCAGGAGCGGCTCGCGGACTGCCCCAAGCTCGTGGGTCCGCCGTTTCCGCAGGCGTTCAGCATGGTGTTCGGGCTCTCCGAGGCGGATGCGCGCGAGGTAACGCGCCGCTACCGCGAGGAGTATGGCGCGCTTGGCCCAGAGGCGTGGCCGGCGTTTCCCGGCATGGGCGCGCTGTTGGAAGGCCTCAGGGCGTCCGGCAGGCTGCTGGCGGTCGCAAGCTCCAAGCGGACCGAGATTCTGCACCGCGCACTTTCTGACGAGGGACTGCTCGGGCGCTTCGACGTCGTGCGCGGCAAGCAGTCCGATGCGCAGCAGAGTAAGGCGGAGACGCTCTCCGCGGTGCTCGAGGATCTGGGTGTGGCCGCGGACGACGCCGTCATGGTGGGCGACCGCCACTTTGACGTGGACGCGGCGCTCGCGTGCGGCGTGCCGTGCGTGGGCGTGACGTACGGCGGGACCGCGCCGCTCGGGGAGCTCGAGGAGGCCGGCGCCTGCACCGTGGCGGGAAGCGTCGAGGAGCTCGGCCACGTCCTTCTCGGCCGCTGACGCGTCGGTCTGCGCCCCGGACGCCGTACGCCTGCTTCGGGGGCGCTCCACGCCCGCTTGAGTTGCCCCGCCGCTTGCGGATGCGGCGCGTCTAGCGCTCGCGGCTTGGGGGTACAAGCATGAGCATGGTCCGCGCGCCGCGCGGTCCCAACTGTCTGCCGTCCCAAGGAGAGGGGTCAACATGGCTGGTTTCGACGATCTGGGCGATGGCGTCCGCAAGCTGTTCCTGGTGGGCGTGGGCGCGGTGGCGACCGGTGCCGAGAAGTCCACGGAGATCGTGAACAAGCTGGTCGAGAAGGGCGAGCTCACCGTGGCCCAGGGCAAGGCCGTGAACGAGGAGCTCAAGCACACCATCAAGAACGCCGCCGGTGACACCTCGGATGCGGTCCTGCGCGCGAAGCTGAAGGCCATGACGCCCGAGGAGCGCGCGGCCTGGGTGAAGAGCGCCCAGAAGATCGCCGACGACCTCGATGCCGAGCCCGTTGAGGTCGAGGTCGAGGACGCCGACGATGCCGAGAAGGACAAGCGCGCGGAGTAGGGAAGAGCCACTTTCTTGGCAGAGGACAAAAGGCCAGCCCAGGGCAATCCCTCGGGCGACTTCGATATAAGCGAGCTGGACGACGTCGAGTACCTTGGCAAGTGGTATGAGAGCGTCTCGAAGACGAACACCCGTGATGCGGGAACGATAGGCATCCTGGGCGGGCGAAGCGTAGACGCTGGTCCTTACAGAATCACGCGCGCGAAGAAGGCGGCCCGCCTGCGCGAGATTCTAAGGATTGCGAGCCACTATGACGTCCTACATGGGCTTACGCCCGTCACGCTGCGCAAGCTTCTGGAGGAGCTCGGCCCCACCTTCGTGAAGGCGGGGCAGATTCTCTCGATGCGTTCGGAGATTCTGCCGCAGAGCTTCTGCGACGAGCTCACGAAGCTGCGGACCGACGTCGAGCCGATGGATCGCGAGGAGGTGCTCTCCACCCTCAGGGCGGAGTACGACACCCCCATAGAGGAGCTGTTCGACGCGATAGACGACGTCCCGCTTGGCTCCGCCTCCGTCGCACAGGTGCACAAGGCGCGCCTCGTGACGGGTGAGACGGTGGCGGTGAAGGTCCAGCGCCCCCACGTGAAGGAGATCATGGCGCAGGACATCTCCATCATGCGTTCGCTCGCGAAGAGGAGCGCCATCGTCATGGGGGACGAGCAGGTACTGGACCTGCAGTCCGTGGTGGACGAGCTGTGGCAGTCCTTCCGGGAGGAGACAGACTTCCTCGTCGAGGCGAGGAGTCTGGAGGAGTTCCGGCGCAACAACGCGGAGTGTAAGTTCATCGACTGTCCGAAACCCTACCCGCGACTCTGCACGGAGCACGTCGTGGTGATGGATTACGTCGAGGGGATTCCCATCGACAGTACGGAGCGTCTGAAGGCCGAGGGCTATGACCTCTCGGAGATTGGCGCGAAGCTCGTCGACAACTACACGAGCCAGATGCTGGACGACGGGTTCTTCCATGCGGACCCACATCCCGGCAATCTGGTGGTAAAGGGCGGCAAGATCATCTACCTTGACCTCGGCATCATGGGGAGGCTGTCCGCCCATGACAGGGCTGCCATGAAGGACATGGTGAACGCCGTCGCCCTGCGCGACTCCGTCGGGCTCAAGAATGGCCTGCTGCGATTCTCGGTTTCCGACACCTCCGAGGTCGACCATCCCGGCCTGCTTGCCGACCTCGACTCGATCCTGGACAACTACGGCGAGGCGGACCTCTCGGACCTCGACATCGGCGCCTTCCTCAACTCTCTCATCTCAATGGCGCGCAAGAACGGCATCGAGCTTCCGGGTACTGTCACGATGCTCGCAAGGTCGCTCGTCACGCTCGAGGGTGTCGTGGACGAATTCCTCCCGGGAACGTCCATGATCGACATAGTGCGTGCTCACGTGAAGGCCCATGCTGACCCCGTCGACGTCTCCAAGCGAGAGCTCAAGCGCCTCGCGCGTGAGTCAATAGCTGCGACGCATGGCCTGCTTGGCGCTGCGTCGCAGGTGTCGACGGCAATGAACATGCTCACGCGTGGACAGCTGCGTGTGAACCTCGGACTCGATGGGTACCAAGACCCCATTGGCGACATGGCGCGGGCGGCAGACCGTCTGACGCTCGGCATCATCATCGCGGGCCTCTTTATCGGCTCGTCGGTCGTGTACTACGCGCGCATAAAGCCCGTGGTCTTCGGCATTCCCGTGATTGGCTTTTTCGGCTACGTCCTCGCGCTTGCGCTTGGGCTGTGGATTGTGCACCAAGTCGTCAAGGAGAACAGGCACCGCAGGTAGAGGTCTGCGGCGCCCTTGAAGAGTGACTATGAGATGCCGTTGACTGCGAGCTCCACGACCCTGTAGGCCCCGTCATACACTTCGATGGCGTTTGCCTGCTCGATGCGATCGCACATGAACGAGATGAGGTGCCTGTCCGATTGAAGCGCGTCGATCATTGACAGGACCTCGGCGGTGTCGTCCATCTCGTACGTTCCATCTCCGACCTCTGCGGCGCGAATCGCACCCCAGGCCTCATGGCCCCCGACGCGATGAATCATTAGCTTTGGGACCGGGTAGAACGAGAACTCGCTTGGCTTCGTTACCAGGATGTCCGAGCAGCGCATGAGGACGTTCGAGCTGTAGACGGCCGAGAAGATATCCGCGTCGCAGAACGCATGGATTCCGGAAACGTCCTCATCAAGTGCGCGTTTCGCGAAGGCGCTCACCTCCGAGAAGTCGTCAAAGTGGATCTGTGCGAGCTCGGAGAGCCCGTGGACGGACGATACGAGGCCGTCCCAGACGTCCCTGTGGTCGCCCACGTTTACGAAGAGCGTCGCCTCATTACGACTGACATAGGGGATGAGGTGCCCGATTATCGAGGCGAAGAGATCTTGCTGTGCGCCTGCGCCTCCCACTGAGATGAGGTAGCGCACCGCCCCGCCGCCCAGCGCGCGTTCCCTACGCGCCGTACAGTCACGGCCGATGTTGCTTACGATCTCGTGATCGACGTAGTGCCCCGTGTAGACGAGAGAGCCCTCTGGCATCGGCTTAAGCTGACGTGACGGATCCATGCCGCGTAGCTGGTGGTACCCGAGATAGGCGCTCGGCGTCTGAACGGTGTGAATCGACCCCTCCGCAAGGTGAAGCGCCATCGGCCAGTTGTCTGGGATTGCGTTTACGACGTGAGTGAGACCGGCGTGTACCGCTGCTTGGGATGGCCACACATGCGTACCGATGTAGGGGACGTCTCGAGGGAGGTCCTGAAAGAGCGGGATGCAGAGTTCGGCGTTCTTCTGGTCTCCAGAATTATAGGAGAGCTTCCTGAAGCCCTCGCTGTTCAGCGGTTCCCAGAACAGTCTGTCGAAGGCACCTACCCTTTGTGAGAGGCGCGAGCCCATGGAGTAGAGCCCATTCTGGTATTCGATGACCTTCGACCCCGTGCTTTCCTTGAACGAGGCGAGGTCGAGCCAATAGGGCGTGTAACCCATCGCGTGCGCTGCGGAGGCCATGGCCATCGAGATGCGATAATGGCCGAATCCCATGCGGATGTTACCAACGACCACGGGGCTTCCGCCAGCGCTTGGGACCGTCTTCTCGGTCTTCTGGGGCAGCGGCTGTGCCGCCGCGTCCGCGCGGATGTCCAAGGCGTCAGAACCGTCTGCGAGCACGAGGTCCCTGACGCCCAGCGTCTCGCTGATGACCGGCACGTCTGCGCCCTTGAGGTGATACACGGCGTTCGAGTCGTCCCCAAACTTCCTGAGGAACTTCTCCTTCGAACGGACCGCCTTCCTGTAAGTGGCCTCGTCCTGGACGTTTCCGAAGGCACTTTTCGCCCTGTCGGTTCCGGTCGTCATCGATTCCTCCTTGACGGTGCGGTCAACGGCTGATAGTCTGACTATCAAAGTGATAGATAGACTATCACTCACTTGGAGAGGGAGTCAAGTATGGCATCCGAGAGGACGGGAGATAGCTTGCTAGTGGCCAGGCAGCAAGACGCCAAGGCCAAGCCGGAGGCGGTGCGTGACGAGTGGGTTGTGGAGTGCGCCGCCCAGCTCTTTCTCGAGGGCGGGCTCTCAAGCGTGAAGATGACGGACATTGCGGATGCCTCTGGGGTTGGTGTCGCGACCCTCTACAGACGCTTCAAGTCAAAGACCCGGCTGTCGGTGGAGGCCGCCACGCTTCTCTGGAAGAGGTTCAACGAGCGGATATGCGAGCTCGTGGAATCGGATGACTTCCTCGTCATGAACGGGGCCGACCGTCTCGAGACGCTGCTCAGGGAGTATGGGGCGCACTATGTCGCGAATCGGGAGTTTGTGAGCTTCCTAGACGAGTTCGACCACCTCGTTCTTTCTGAGGGGGTCGAAGGCGGGGAGCTAGAGGGCTACGGTCGCGAGGTCGATTCGTTCTACATCATCTTCGACGATGCGTATAAGCTGGGCGTCTCGGATGGCTCGGTGCTAATCCTTCCCGACTTCGCGACGTTCTATAAGAGCGTCGCGCATGCCCTCGTCAGCGTCGCGGAGAAGATGGCCCGCGGGGAGGTCATCCCCTCAGATGACTTCTCCGATGGCATGGAGGAGCTTGACTGCATTGTCGATATGGCCGTGAAGTACGTGAGGAAGTAGGCCGGCGGATTCGGATGCCTGTGTGGTGGGCTTGTCTGCGGCGGCGAGGAAATGCTGCCGGAAAGGGACGTGATATGGGCGAGAAGAGACTTGCGAACGGTACCGTGATCAGGAAGTTCGCTATTGGGCAGCTTGGTTGGGCGATTCTCTCTGGAATCATAAGCAACTGGCTCGTCTACTACTACATGCCCTCCGAGACGCTCGTCAAGCAGGGGATGACGGTCTTCATCACGCAGGGCATCGTGTTCGCGGGCCTCACGGTCATCGGAATCATCACGGCGTGCGGGCGTCTCCTCGACGGCTTCATCGATCCGTTCATCGCCTCCAAGTCCGATTCACTTGCATGTCCGCTCGGGCGCAGGATACCTTTCATGAGGAAAGCGGCCGCGCCATTTGCCGCAATGACCGTCTTGGTGTTCGTCATTCCGGGAACGTCAAGCGTGGTGGCGAACAACGTCCTACTCTTCGTGTGCCTGATGCTTTTCTATATAACGCTCTCGCTCTACTGCACGCCCTTCAACGCGCTCATCCCCGAGCTCGGCCGAACGCAGGAGCTGCGCGTCAACCTCTCGACCTACATCTCGGTAACCTATTTCGTGGGCACTGCGGCCGCATACCTCGTTACCGCGTTGGCGGGTATCCTCGAGCCATCTCTGGGTCCCGTCACGAGCTTCAGGGTCACGGTGGCCATGCTGGCGGTCGTTGCCCTCGCGTGCATGCTCGTACCCGCCTTTGGTATCGACGAAAATCTCTATGCGGACACTCAGCCGAGCTCGACACCCATGGGGCAGTCCGTCGCGAAGACGTTCAAGAACCGCGAGTTCCAGATCTTCGAGGGCTCCGACGTCCTGTACTGGGTGTCAATCACGATGTTCCAGACGGGGCTGCCATATTACGTCACGGAGCTGATGGGCTTCGACGACTCCTGGACGTTCGTCTTCTTCGCTGCCATGACGCTCATCTCCCTCATGTTCTACGCACCCGTCAATGTTCTGGCAAAGCGCATCGGCAAGAAGAAGCTTGTCGCCTTCGCATTTTTCTTCTTCTGCCTCGCGTTTGCCGTGACGTCGGTGTGTGGACAGTTCGGAGTGCCTCAGATTGCGTGGGGTGTGGTCGTGGCCTTCCTGGCAGCGGTTCCCATGGCCATACTGGGAATCCTGCCCCAGGCGGTGCTCGCTGACATCGCCGAGGCAGATGCCGTTCAGACGGGAGAGAACCGCGAGGGTATGTTCTATGCCGCACGTACGTTCAGTATGACGCTTGGGCAGACCCTTGCGATGGTGCTCTTCACCTCGATCTCCTCCACTGCCGCAGGTGGTCTGGGGTATAGGCTCACCGCAATCGTTGCGACGGCGTTCTGTCTGATAGCGGGTCTTGTGTTCACGCGCTACCACGAGGGGAAGGTGCTGGGCGTCATTTCCGCACGGGGCGCCGATGACGTGTCTGCGTCCGAGTAAAGTGGCAACAATGGGAGTGGTGCCGTCGCTGTGACGTGCATGGGCTTTGATTGTTGCACATGGGGAGGATGCGGGAAGATGGACCTCAATCCCAAGTTTCAGATAGCATGGAGAGTGCCCGACGGCGGGCGGCGGGTAACGTATGTCTCGGATCAGGTCCCGACGTTTGGGGCGGATTGCAGGGATTTGGATGTTACCGTCGAACGCGACGGGGACGTCTGGCACGTCTGGGTAGACCCCGAGTATGACCTCACGGTAGAGTTCGCAACGGCAACGGTCTCGCTCGACCTCCAACATGCCGATGCCCTTTTTCTCAACGGTTATAACTCGTGGACCGACTCCTGGGAGCGCTCTCCGCGGGCAAATATGCATGGGTTATGGGGGACTCCCCGCAGCGTCGTGGACCACTGGGTTCTCGACGCATCGGGGGATTATCGCTTCGCGCGTCAGGACCCTCGCTTCGGGCATCAGCATGGCGTGGGGTATGGCTATTTGAGGTTCGGTCAAGCCGTCTCGCTGTTTGGTGACTGTAAGCCGGACACTGGACTCACTGTCATCTACGAGGACCTTTCCGAGAACACCATCACTCTGGAGAAGGAGGGCCCTGACAGGATCCTTGCCGCTGGTGAGCGGGTGGAGGTCCTCACCCTTGCGCTGGTCGAGGGGACGCTCCAAGGCGCCTTTAGCCGATACGTGGAGCTGATGGGTGTGAAACGTCGCCCCGCGTACCCAATCGTGGGATTCACGAGCTGGTATCGCCATTACGGCGACATCGACGCGGCGACCTTGAGACGAGATCTCGTGGGGGTGTCCGACATCCTTCTCGCCCAGCCCTTGGAAGGAGTCCTGCCCGTCTTCCAGGTAGACGACGGGTATGCGAAAGTGGGGGACTGGACCAGGCCCGACCTCGAACGCTTTCCGGCGGGCATGGGGGCGGTCGCTGACGACATACGCTCGGCGGGACTCGTGCCCGGGCTCTGGATGGCACCCTTTGTGTGCGAGAAGGACTCGCATACCTTCGTCGAGCATCAAGACTGGCTACTAAGGGATACCCAGGGACATCCTGTCATGAGTGGTTCGCACTGGAGCGGCGGCTATGCCCTCGACACGCAAAACCCTGAGGCCCGCGATTACGTACGGACGTCGCTTGGCACGGCCACACGGACTTGGGGCTTCGAACTGCTGAAGCTCGACTTCCTGTATGCCGCCGCCATGGTTCCACATGCCGGATTGAACCGCGGCGAGCTCATGGCAGACGCCCTCGATCTGCTCCGTGAGAGCGTCCCGGACAAAACGTTGTTCGACTTTTGCGGCGTGCCGGTCGTGAGTGCCTTCGGTCGTTGCGAGTACTGCCGTGTAGGCTGCGATGTGGGACTCGACTGGAACGACACGCTGCACATGCGTATTACGGGTCGCGAGCGCGTCAGCACCAAAAACAGTCTTCACAACACGAAGGGCCGTGCACACCTCAACGGTGTGACCTTCTTGAACGACCCCGACGTCTTCTTTCTTCGAAGGGACGTGAAGATCACGGATTCGCAGCGTACCCGTCTGCTTTCGGCGGACTCGCTGCTGGGCGGAGTGCTATTCACGTCAGACGACATGGGGGCGTGGGACTCCCGTCAGATGGGCATCTTCCATAATGCGCTTGACACCTTTGTCCGGCGCTCCCGTGAGCTCGTGCCACGGGAGGAAGGTTCTGGAGGGCTCGAAACCAATGACGATTCGCGTGATGAAGAGGAGGAGTCCGACGGGCCGAGCTCGGCTTTGGATGCCGAGGTTGTGACATCCGACATGACCCAACCAATGCCGATCGTCGGCATGACCCAGCTCATGCCCGCAGTGGACAAGACCGATGCCCCGCCGGCCTCTGACGAGACGGGGGTAGTGCCCGGGCCTGACATGACGCAGGCGATGGAAGGGCCGGACATGACGCAGGCGATGGAAGGGCCGGACATGACGCAGGCGATGGAAGGGCCGGACATGACCATAGTCGACCGGCCGCTTCTGGCCGCAATCGAAGCTGCGGAGAGGGAGGGCAACTCACCAAAGGAGGGTGACGCCTTGCGGGAGTCGGACGATACGTCTCTAGAGACCGAAGGGAATACGCATGAGTAGCAGCGCCATGACCATTGAGTGCCTCGATACGCTTGTAAGGGAGTATGGGGATGAGTTTGGGAAGCCTGATGGCCGCCTGCTTGCCGTGGTGGCGCCCGGGCGTACGGAGCTTGCGGGTAACCACACCGACCATGAGGGTGGGCAGGTTATCGCGGGTGCGGTCAACCGTTACGTACGAGGCGTTTTCCATCCCAACGATAGCGGTCTCATACGCGTGATGAGCATTGGCTACGGGCTTGTCGAGGTGGACTGCTCCGATTTAAAGCCCCGCGCGGACGAGAGGAACACGTCTGCCGCCATCGTTCGTGGGCTGCTTTCCGCGTTTCGAGAGATGGGCTTCGGTGGCGACCGACTGGGGTTCGATGCAGTCGTCACGAGTGAGGTTCCCTCTGGCTCTGGCCTCTCCAGTTCAGCTGCCTTCGAGCTAGAGATCGCCCAGGCAATGAACTGGCTGTGGGCGGACGGCAGCGTGTCCGCGATGAGACTCGCGCAGATGTCACAGTTTGCGGAGCGCGAGTACTTCGGAAAGCCGTGCGGACTGATGGATCAGGCCGCGGTCGCCGTCGGCGGAATCGCGCACATGGACTTTGAGGATGATGCCGCGCCAAAGGTGGAGCGGCTCGGCTTCGACTTCGTGGAGAACGGCTTCGCGGTCTGTCTTGTCTCGGTTGGTGCGGACCATTCAGCGAACACGGCGGATTACGCTGCGGTTCCACGGGAGATGCAGGACGTTGCGCGTGAGTTTGGACATGAGCGCTTGCGCGAAGTGCGCGAGTCCGACGTCATAGGGAGCCTTCCCTCGCTTCGCGCGAATCTGGGGGATCGCGCGGTCTTGCGTGCGCTGCACTACTTCCGTGAGGAACGTTTCGTTCAGAACCGCGCGGACGCCCTTCGCGCCGGCGACATGGCCGCCTTCCTCGAGCTCACGCAGCGCTCGGGCGCCTCTAGCGCAATGTACCTGCAGAACGTGTCGATCGGAGGCTCGCCCGAGCAACCAGCCATGATAGCGCTTGCCGTTGCTGAAGAGCTGCTTGGCGGTCGAGGGGCGGCGAGGATCCACGGCGGAGGTTTTGGGGGGACGATTCAAGCCTTCGTCCGGCTCGACGAGGCAGACGAGTTCTGTCGTGCGATGGACGAAGTCCTCGGAGGCAAGGTTTCCGCACGCTATGACATTGACCAAGAGGGGGCGAGAGCGCAGTGGCTGGAGAGCTAACGGAGCAAGTTGGGGCGTCGTCGTCCAGGCTTGTGGCTTATGCCGTTACGCATCACATCATCGATTCGGGAGATGAGCGCTGGGCCTATAACCGCCTACTAGAGTGCTCGGGGCAGACGTCGCCTGGGCCCATAGACTCCCTGCAGGCGATGGAGCAGGTTCTTCTCGACGGGTATGACTTTGAGGACGATCTTGCCACTTTGGCGGAGGCGGCGGTACGCTGCGGCGCTACGCAGGACAGCGCAACGGGAAGGGACCGCGTCTGCATGCGACTCATGGGGTCGATTATGGCAAGGCCGTCCGAGGTGAGTAGACGCTTCTGGTCGATTGCGAGAGACGAGGGGACAGCTGCGGCAACCGATTGGTTCTATAGGTTGTGCTGCGATGTCGACTACGTCCGGCGGTCCGCCATCGCGAGGAACCTCAAATGGTCCTGTTCCACGCGCTGGGGCGACCTCGAGATCACCATAAACAAGTCGAAGCCCGAGAAGGACCCGCGTGACATCGCCGCTGCGGCGACGGCGGGCGTGGGCGAGAAGTACCCCGCATGCGCGCTCTGTCGTGAGAACGAGGGTTATGGTGGCAGGGCGGCATCGGATGCGGGGGGACATGCCGCTCGGCAGAACCTCCGCATCGTCCCTATTGCGCTCGGAGGAGAGGAATGGGGGCTTCAGTACAGCCCCTACGCCTATTTCGAGGAGCACTGCATCGTGATGAGCGACAGACACAGGCCGATGCACGTGGACCGTGAGTCTCTGGGATGTCTGCTTGACTTCGTGAGCCAGGTCCCGCACTACTTCGTGGGGTCGAACGCAGACCTTCCCATAGTCGGGGGATCGATCCTGTCTCACGACCACTTCCAGGGAGGCAGGCATGTGTTCGCGATGACCCGTGCGAACGTGGCGGAGTCCTTCGAGTTGGGCGGGCATCCCGACGTGGGAGCCGGCATCCTTGCCTGGCCGCTCTCTGTCATACGCCTGCGGAGTGAAAACCGCGACGCGCTGCTGGATGCTGCGGTTCACGTGCTGGATGTCTGGCGCGATTGGAACGACGCCTCGGTGGGCATCGTGTCTCATGCGGCGGATGGGACGCGACACAACACGGTGACGCCCATATGCCGGATGAGGGATGGCCGCTTCGAGCTCGACCTCGCGCTGCGCTGCAACGTAACCACGGAGGAGCATCCGTTGGGCGTGTTCCATCCGCACGCGGACAAGTGGCACATCAAGAAGGAAAACATCGGCCTCATAGAGGTCATGGGTCTCGCAATCCTTCCGGCTCGCCTCGAGCGCGAGATTGGTGCGGTAGGGGAGCGCATCGTCACGGGCAGGCTTGACGGTATGGAAGATGATCCGCTCTGTGCTTCTCATGCGGATTGGGCGAGGGACGTCGCAAGGAGGAGACCGGAGCTCTTGGGAGCGGACGAGGACGTTGTGCGCGAGGCGATGCGTCAGGAGGTCGGCATGGTGTTCTGCCACGTGCTCGAGGATGCCGGCGTCTTCAAGTGGGACGCGGCAGGACGCGCCGCGTTTGGGAGGTTCCTCGCGGCGCTCTAGGGGGACGACAAGCGGACTTGGAGAATCAGTCGGTCATTCGAATGCTTGTGATGACCGGCTGATGGTCCTTCTCGACCGTGCCATTGTTGTCCGTGACGGGGGTGTTGTCGCAGATGGAGTCCACGACCTCCATTCCCGAGGTCACCCTGCCGAACGCGGCGTACTGGCCGTCGAGGTTGCTCGAGTCCTCCTGCATGATGAAGAACTGCGAGCTGGCGGAGTTGTAGTCGTCGGAGCGCGCCATGCTGATGACGCCACGCTTGTGCTGGATGGCGTTCGTGACGCCGTTTGCGCTGAACTCGCCCTTGATGCGCTGGTCGGAACTGCCCGTGCCGTCGCCGTTGGGGTCGCCGCCCTGGATCATGAAACCCTTGATTACGCGGTGGAACGTGAGGCCGTCGTAGAAGCCCGCGTTTGCCAGGCGTGCGAAGTTGCTGACCGTGATGGGCGTGTTGGTGGCATTGAGCTCGAGCTTTATCGTGCCGATGCCCTTGACCTCGATCGTGGCGTGGTGGATGCCCGTGTCGTAGCCGTTATCAAGCGGCTTCGTGAGGATCTCCTTCGCCTCGGCCCCGGAATCGCCCTCGTCCGAGGACGATGTTGACGTACCGGTGTTGGAGTCGAAGCACGACGCGAGCGCCAGAGCCGCACCTCCCGCGACGAAGGTGGCCAGGAAGCTGCGGCGGGTGATGTGGTCGTGGGTCATGCTCTTCTCCTCAGAGCCATTGCGGCCAAGGCTCGACCGCGGCTCAAGTCATCGCAAAGTGGCAGTTTCATGAGTCAATACAGGCAATTTTACCAATAAACCTAATATGCTGCGAATTCGATGGGCGAACGGGCATTATTTGCTGCCGTCGGTGCCATATGCATGGCGTCTCGTACCATTTTGGATTGGGTCGGAAGTGTGAGAAGGGCACGCCGCACCGATTGATGCGACGTGCCCCGTGGAAGGTTCTTGTGCCTGGGAGCCATAGGGCGTCCCTGTAGGACGGATGTCCTGCCTTCACCTACTCCAGCTCGAAGGCTCCCGTGTAGAGCTGGTAGTACGTGCCGTGCTGGGCGATCAGCTCGTCGTGGGTGCCCTTCTCGATGATGCGGCCGTGGTCGAGCACGATGATCACGTTGGAGTTGCGCACCGTGGAGAGCCTGTGCGCAATCACGAACGTGGTGCGTCCGTACATGAGGGCGTCCATGCCCTTCTGGACGATCTGCTCGGTGCGGGTGTCGATGGAGGAGGTTGCCTCGTCCAGGATCATGGCAGGGGGGTCGGCTACGGCCGCGCGTGCGATGGAGAGCAGCTGACGCTGGCCCTGTGAGAGCTGGGTGGCGTTGTCGGTGAGCATGGTCTGGTAGCCGTCGGGGAGGCGACGGATGAAGCTGTCCGCGCCGGCGAGCTTTGCCGCGCCGATGCACTCCTCGTCCGTGGCGTCCAGGCGCCCGTAGCGGATGTTGTCCATAACGGTGCCGGTGAACAGATTCACGTCCTGCAGCACGATGCCCAGGGAGCGGCGCAGGTCGCCCTTGCGGATCTTGTTGATGTTGATGCCGTCGTAGCGAATCTTGCCGTCGGCGATGTCATAGAAGCGGTTGATGAGGTTTGTGATGGTGGTCTTTCCGGCACCCGTCGCGCCGACGAACGCGACCTTCTGGCCGGGCTTCGCAAAGAGCGAGATGTCGTGCAGGACGGTGTGGTCCGGCGTGTAGCCGAAGTCGACGTGCGAGAGGCGGATGTCGCCCGCGAGCGGCGTGTACGTGACGCTGCCGTCGTGGTGCGGGTGCTTCCACGCCCAGGTCTCGGTGCGCTCGACGCGCTCCTCGAGCTCGCCGGCCGCGTTCTTGCGCACGTTCACGAGGGTGACGTAGCCTTCGTCCTCCTCGGGCTTCTCGTCTATGAGCGAGAAGATCCGTTCCGCACCCGCGAGGCCCATGACCACGAAGTTGATCTGCTGAGACACCTGGCCGATGGAGCCGGCGAAGCGCTTCGTCATGTTGAGGAACGGCACGACGACGGCGATGGACAGGGCCATGCCGCTGATGGAGGGGTTGGGGAAGCCGGAGGTGAGGAAGGCGACGCCCGCGAGCGCGACGATGACGTAGGCGAGGTTGCCCATGTTCATGAGGACGGGCATGAGGGTGTTGCCGTAGGTGTTTGCGGTGCGCGACGCCTCGTACAGGGCGTCGTTCACGGCGTCGAACTCCTCGATGGTCTTGTCCTCGTGCGTGAAGACCTTGATGACCTTCTCGCCGTTCATGGCCTCCTCGGCGAATCCCTCGGTCTTCGCGAGCTGGATCTGTTGGTCGAGGAAGTAGTGGGCGCTCTTGCCGCCCAGGACGCGCGTTGCGTAGACCATGCAAGAGACCATGGCGAGCACGACGGCGGACAGCGGGATGGAGTACCACAGCATGATGGCGAGGACGGAGATCATGGCGAAGAGCATCGTGAGCAGGTTGGGCAGCGACTGGCCGATGAGCTGGCGCAGCGTGTCGACGTCGTTGGTGTAGTGGCTCATGATGTCGCCGTGCTTGTTGGTGTCGAAGTAGCGGATGGGCAGGCTCTCCATGTGGTCGAACATCTCGTTGCGCACGTGCATGAGCGTGCCCTGGCACACAATGGCGCCAAGCTGCGTGTAGGTGATGTTCGCGGCGAGCGCGACGACGTAGCACGTGATGAGGCCTGCGGCGACCTGGGCGATCTTGGGTGCGGCACCTGCCCAGTCTCCCGTGGGGAACGCGTGCTGCACGATGTCGATCGCTTGTTGCAGGAAGATGGACGGCACGGACGCGAGTACGGACGACGCGATGATGCAGGCGACCATGACCGTGGTGTGCACGGGGTAGTAGTGGAACACGGTGTGCAGGACGCGCTTGAACGTGGCGCCGGGCCGCTGGGAGCCGCGGTGCTCCGAGGCGGGCGTGCTTGCCTGCTGGGACTGCTGCTCGGGGTGCGTGGCCTCGTTCTTCTCGCGAGTCTTGGCGTCGCTACTCATGGTCTGCCTCCTTCTGGTCCTCGTCCATCTGGCTCATCTTCACGTCGTGGGACTGCTTGTTCTGCGTCGTGTACGTCTCGCGGTAGATGGCGTTGGTGCGCAGGAGTTCGTCGTGGGTGCCGATGGCGTCTATCTGGCCGTCGCGCATGACGATGATGCGGTCGCACGACTCGATGGAGCTGGTGCGCTGGGCGATGATGATCTTGGTGGTCTCGGGGATGTAGCTGCGGAATCCCTGCTGGATGAGCTTGTCGGTCTTGGTGTCGACCGCGGAGGTGGAGTCGTCCAGGATGAGGACCTTCGGCTTCTTGAGGAGGGCGCGTGCGATGCACAGGCGCTGCTTCTGGCCGCCGGAGACATTGGTGCCGCCCTGCTCGATGTACGTGTCGTACTTCTGGGGGAAGCGCTGGATGAACTCGTCAGCCTGGGCGAGCCTGCATGCCTCCACGAGCTCCTCGTCCGTGGCGTTCTGGTTGCCCCAGCGCAGGTTGTCCTTGATGGTGCCCGAGAAGAGCACGTTGCGCTGCAGGACGACGGCCACCTGGTTGCGCAGGGTGTCGAGGTCGTATTCGCGCACGTCGTGGCCTCCGACGCGGACCGTGCCCGTTGTGGCATCGTACAGGCGGCTGATGAGCTGGATAAGCGTGGACTTGGAGGAGCCTGTGCCGCCGAGGATGCCGATCGTCTCGCCGCTTTTGATGTGGAGGTCGATGTCCTTGAGGGCCATGCGCTCGGCCTTCTTGGAGTACTCGAAGCTGACGTGGTCGAAGTCGACCGAGCCGTCGGGCACCGAGAGCAGGGGATCCTGCGGGTTGGTGATGTCGCTCTTCTCGACGAGGACCTCGCAGAGGCGGCGTGCGCCCTCCTCGGCCATAGTGACCATCACGAAGACCATGGACAGCATCATGAGGCTCATGAGCATGCTGAAGCCGTAGGTGATGAGCGCGGACATCTGGCCGACGCCCATGAGATGGGCCTTCGAGCTGACGATGGCGTACGAGCCGAAGTAGACGACGAAGAGGTAGATGAGGTCGATTGCGAGCGTCATGAGCGGGGACATCCACGCGAGGATGCGCTCGACGTGCACGAAGTCGTGGTAGAGCTCGCCGGACGCGGCGTTGAACTTGCTCTTCTCGTGCTCCTCGCGGACGAAGGACTTCACGACGCGGATGCCGGAGACGTTCTCCTCGACGGAGTCGTTCAGGCGGTCGTACTTCTTGAAGATGCGCTTGAAGATGGGCATGACCGTGAGGGAGATCTTGAACACGGCGAAGCCGAGAAGGACGGAGACAACCACGAACACCGCGGCCATGGGGCCGCCGGTGACGAACGCCATCACGATGGAGAACGTAATCATGAGCGGTGCACGCACGACGAGGCGGAGCAGCATCATGTACGCCTGCTGGACGTTGTTGACGTCCGTCGTGAGCCTCGTGACGAGCGAGCTGGTGCTGAAGTGGTCGATGTTGCTGAACGAGAAGCGCTGGATCTGCGCGAACACGTCGTGGCGCAGGTTACGCGCGAAGCCGGTCGAGGCCTTGGCGCAGGTGATGCCCGCCATGGTGCCGCAGAAGAGCGAGACGAGCGCCATGAGCACGAGCGTGACGGCGTAGGGGGCGATGTCTCCAAAGCCGCCGCCGAGCGAGATCTTGTCAATGAGGCCGGCCGTCTCGAACGGGATGAGGCACTCGATGACGACCTCTCCCAGGACGAAGAGGGGAGTCACGAGCGAGCTTGCCTTGAACTCGCGCACGCTGGCGCCTAGCGTCTTTACTATCTGGCCGTATGTCAGGCCTTGCTGCTGTTTCGGCATGAGGTCTCCCCTCCGACGTAGCCTTGTCTTTCCCAATGGTCCCGCACGCGCTTGAGCAGCTCGCGGAGCTCGTGCTTCTCGTCCTCCGTCAGGACGGAGAGGCTATCCTTCTCGAACGCCTCCTTGCGGGCGAGCATCTGTCGTGCCGTTTGCGCGCCCTCGTCCGTGAGGACGATGTCGAGCTGCCTGCGGTCGGCCTCGGAGCGCGTGCGCGTGATGAGGCCCTCCGCCTCGAGCTTCGACAGCACTTCCGACAGCGCCGCCGAAGAGATGTGCGAGCGCTCGAGCAGCTCGCGCTGGGGCAGGCGCCCGTCATGCGCGAGCAGGCGCCCCAGAATGACGTTCTTGCCGCCGCGACCGCCCGCATGCCAGTAGAGGAAGTGCCCGAAGAATCCCATGTCGTGCAGGACCTCCGTCTCTGGCGTGGATGCGCGGTCACGGAGCTGACGGCTGGGGTCCGAGTCCCGTTTCGTCAACCGTACCTCCCGTTCGTAGTTCCGTTGGACGAAAAAATGCTAGGTGCCTAGCAAATCGGGGTCAATGCACTTTTGGGATTCGCAAGGCACCTTCATATATATTCTTGTCGGCCCAACGTGACCCAAAGGATGCAAATGGCTGCATAATTTACGCCAGTAAAGCGAGTTTACCTGCGACCTTACAAACAACTTACGCTATGTTAAGCAACTGTAAAGGCCAGTCACGGTCCGGTAAGACAGGCCGGATGACGCCTTTGGGGGGTTCGGAGGGGCATAGCATCCAAGTCGAAACAAGCCACGCGGTCACAACCTTGCCGCCAAGGCTTAAGTCAAAGTGGAAGGATGCATATGTCTCATAGCATGTCTCGTCGCAAGTTCGTCACAATCTCTGGCGCATCTCTTGCCGCGACCCTTGGCCTGGGTCTCGCTGCTTGCGGCGGGAGCTCCGACTCTGATTCTGACGCGTCGAAGTCGGGCTCGTCCTCTGACAAGGGCAAGGAGGTCTCCGGCAACATCACGGCCGTCGGCTCCACCGCCCTTCAGCCGCTGGTCGAGGCTGCAGCGGAGCAGTATATGAACGAGAACCCCGGGGTGCAGATCACCGTCCAGGGTGGCGGCTCCGGTCAGGGCATCACGCAGATCGCCCAGGGTGCCGTGCAGATCGGCAACTCCGACGTCTTCGCGGAGGAGAAGCTCGAGAACAAGGACGACGCCAAGAAGTTGAAGGACAACAAGGTCGCCGTCGTGGGCATGGGCCCCGTTGTGCACCCGGACGTCAAGGTCGACGACCTCACCATCGACCAGCTCAAGGGCATCTTCACCGGCAAGGTGACCAACTGGAGGGAGGTCGGTGGCGGCGACAAGGAGATCGTTGTCATCAACCGCGCCGCCGGCTCTGGAACCCGTGCCACGTTCGAGAACGCCGTCCTTGGCGGCGACAAGGTCCCCGAGGACTTCAGGCCGCAGGAGCAGGACTCCTCGGGCACCGTCGTCAAGATGGTCGCACAGACGCCTAACTCCATCAGCTACCTCGCGTTCTCCTACTTCAGCGACGACGTGAAGGCGCTTAAGGTCGGCGGCGTCGAGCCCAAGGACGAGAACGTCGAGACCAACGACTGGACCATCTGGGCCTACGAGCACATGTACACTGCCGCGAAGCCGGATGCCGCGACGGCCGATTTCATCAAGTACATGCTCTCCGACGACGTTCAGGGCAGCCTCGTCAAGAAGACGGGCTACATCTCGACCAAGGGCATGAAGGTGGAGCGCGACGCAGACGGCAACGTCAAGAAGCTCTAAGGTTCGCGCGTCTCGCCTAACAAGGCATTAGTCAAGGGAGAAGATCGTGTCATCACAGTCCAGACCATCCTCAGAGGTGGTTGGCGTCTCTCCCAAGCGACGGATTGAGCGCAGGGGCCAGATCGTCACTGGCCTCTGCGTCATGCTTGTAGTCGTCTTGGTGTTGACGCTCATCTTCATGGTGTGTTCGAGGGGCATCTCTACCTTCGCGAAGGACGGCATTCCGCTTGGGTCCTTCTTCGCTGGCACAACGTGGAACCCGCACCAGAACGGTGCCGACGGGGTCCCGCTCGTGGGCGCCCTGCCCATGATCGTCGGGTCCTTCTCGGTCACGCTGCTCTCGTGCCTGCTTGCGCTGCCGTTCGCACTTGGTGCCTCCATCTTCGTGGTCGAGGTCGCCCCCGGCTTCGGCAGCCGCGTGTTCCGGCCTCTGACGGAGGTGCTCGTCGGCATCCCGTCCGTCGTGTTCGGCCTCGTCGGCCTCGGCGTCGTCGTTCCGTGGATGCGCGGAATCGTCGGCGGCACGGGTTACGGCATCCTTTCCGCCTCCATCGTGCTCGCCGTCATGATCCTACCGACGGTCACGTCGCTCTCGACCGATGCCCTCGCCGCCGTTCCCAATGCGTATCGCGACGGCTCGTACGGCCTGGGCTGCACGCGGTGGCAGACCGTCGTGGGCGTCGTGCTGCCGTCTGCCCTGCCCGACATCATGACTGCGGTCATCATGGGCATGAGCCGCGCGTTCGGCGAGGCGCTCGCCGTCCAGATGATCATCGGCAACGCGCCGCAGATGCCGGCCGGTCTGTTCACGCCTGCCTCCACGCTCACGTCCGTCCTCACCATGGGCATGGGCAACGAGGCCATGGGCACCGTTGCAAACGACGTTCTCTGGGCGCTCGCCATGGTGCTTTTGGCGATGTCGCTCGTCTTCATCCTCATCGTCCACCTCATCGGAAGGAAGGGGGGCGTAAGGCATGACTAGCAAAGGCGCCGCGGGCGAGAAGAGCGCCGCCGTCGCGGCGGCCAAGGGCCGGGCGGCAGCCCCCTCTGCCGACTACACTGCCACCGTCAGGCGCGCCCGCGTCCAGGACAAGGCCGCAACCGTCATCCTCACGGCCATAGTCGCGCTCATCATCGCGGGCCTCGCCGCCATCATCTGCTACATCCTGGTGTCTGGCGCAGGCAAGCTCGTCGACCCCGGCTTCCTCACGAAGAAGCCGGAGCAGTTCAGAGCCGGCGGCGGCATCGGCCCCGAGCTCTTCAACTCCTTCTACCTGCTCATCCTCACGCTGCTCATCTCGCTTCCCATCTCGCTTGGCGCGGCGATCTTCCTCACGCAGTACGCGCCGCAGGGCCGCGCCACCAACGTCGCGAAGACCGCGATCGAGACCCTGTCGAGCCTGCCCTCCATCGTCGTCGGCCTCTTCGGCATGCTGACGTTCGTGCTCACGTTCCACTGGGGCTTCTCCATACTCTCCGGCGCCCTCGCGCTCACGATGTTCAATATCCCCATCCTCGTCCGCGTCATCCAGCAGGCGCTCGAGGCCGTCCCGCGCGACCAGCGCGACGCCGCGCTCGCGCTTGGGCTCACGCGCTGGGAGGCCACGGTTCACGTCCTGGTGCCGGCGGCCATGCCCGCAATCGTCACGGGCGTCATCCTGTCCGCCGGGCGCGTCTTCGGCGAGGCCGCGGCCCTCATCTACACGGCGGGACAGTCCGCCCCGGCACTCAGCTGGGCGGCCCCCATCACGAGCCTCTCCAACCCGCTGAACGTCTTCCGACCGGCAGAGACGCTTGCCGTCCACATCTGGAAAATCAACTCCGAGGGCGTCGTCCCCGATCTCACGGCCGTCTCGGCCGGCACCGCGGCAGTCCTCATGGTCTGCATCCTCGCGTTCAACATAATCGCCCGCATCGCGGGCCGCGCGCTCGAAAGGAGGCTGACGGCAGAATGACCGACGCAACGCCCATCCAGGCAAGGCCCATCGACCCCGTGCTCCACACGCACGACGTCACGGTCGACTACTCGGGCAAGCGCGCACTTAACGAGACGAGCCTCTCGTTCGAGAGCGGAACCGTCACGGCCCTGATAGGGCCGTCCGGCTGCGGCAAGTCCACGTTCCTGCGCAGCATCAACCTCATGAACAGGGAGATTCCCGGCTGCGTCATCGGCGGCAAGGTCGTGTACCACGACATCAACGTCAACGCCCGCGGCATCGATACCCTGTGGCTGCGCAAGCGCGTCGGCATGGTGTTCCAGCAGCCAAACCCGTTCCGCAAGTCCATCTACGAGAACATCGCATTCGCGCTCAAGAGCCACGGGATGACCAAGCGCTCCGACCTCGACGAGCGCGTCGAGAAGAGCCTGCGCGCCGCCGCCCTGTGGGACGAGGTGAAGGACAAGCTCCGCGATTCCGCCTATGCACTTTCGGGAGGCCAGCAGCAGCGCCTGTGCATCGCCCGGACGCTGGCGCTCGAGCCGGACGTCGTCCTCATGGACGAGCCCTGCTCCGCGCTTGACCCCATCGCGACGTTCGCCATCGAGGAGACCATCACCGACATGGCGAGCCGGGGCATCTGCGTCATCATCGTCACGCACAACATGCAGCAGGCGAGCCGCGTGTCCAACCGCACGGCATTCTTCCTCATGGGAAGCATGGTAGAGTTCGGCGAAACGCCTCAGATCTTCGGCGCCCCGAAGGACCAGCGCCTCAACGACTATCTCAACGGGAGGTTTGGCTAATGGCAGAGAGCATGTCAGTCCAGAACCTCAACCTCTGCTACGGCGACCACCAGGCTCTGAAGGACATCACGCTCGATATGCCCGCCGGCGAGGTCACCGCCTTCATCGGTCCGTCCGGATGCGGCAAGTCGACGCTCCTGCGTTGCCTCAACCGCATGAACGACCGCATCGAGGGCTGTCGCGTGGAGGGCAAGGTGCTCCTGGGCAAGACGGACGTATACGAGAAATACGACGTGTACGAGCTGAGGCGTCGCGTGGGAATGGTGTTCCAGAAGCCCAACCCGTTCCCGCTGTCCATCTATGACAACGTGACGTACGGCCCGAGGCACTACGGGCACCACGGCAAGGCGGAGCTCGATGAGATCGTCGAGACCACACTCAGGGGCGTCGGCCTGTGGGACGAGGTGAAGGACAAGCTCGACCACTCGGGCCTGTCGCTTTCTGGCGGCCAGGCGCAGCGTCTGTGCATCGCACGCGCCCTTGCCGTGAACCCAGAGGTGCTGCTCATGGACGAGCCCACCTCTGCCCTCGACCCCATCTCCACGGGTCTCGTCGAGGAGCTTGCCGTCAAGGTCTCCAAGGAGCACACCGTCATCATCGTCACGCACAACATGGAGCAGGCCACGAGAATCTCGTCCAAGTGCGCGTTCTTCTACCTGGGCGAGCTCGTCGAGGCTGCCCCGACGCCCATGCTATTCGCCATGCCCAAGGACAAGAGGACCGAGGACTACCTCACGGGAAGGTTTGGATAATGGTTACCACCAGAAGCGCCTACATCAGGCAGATAGACCAGCTCGACGGCCACGTCTCCGTCATCGGTCAGGCCGTCGTCGAGGACATCCGCAACACCGCCCTTGCCATCGGCCAGGGCAACAAGGCCGCGGCGCAAGAGGTCGCGGACGGCCACGACGCCTTCGAGCGCCTGCACCGCAACGTCGAGGACACCTGCATGAGCCTCATGCTCCTGCAGCAGCCCATGGCAAGCGACCTCCGTCTGGTCACCGCCTCGTTCAGGGCGATCTCCGACCTCGCCCGCATCGACGAGATGGCCTACGAGACGGCGCTCCTCTCCATGGAGGTCGACCTCGGCACGCCGAAGGAGCTTGCCGACTTGCTGGTGGCCATGGCGAACAACGCGGCTAAAATGGTCCTGCAGGCCGTGGAGTCGTTCGGCAGCGGCGACGTCTCCGTTGCGGAGAACGTCTTCGTGGAGGACGACACGATGGACAGGCTCTACGAGAAGGTTCGCAAGAGCGTCGTCGACCTCCTCAAGGCGGGCGAGGAGCCTGCGAGCGTGGCTCCAGAGATCCTGTCCGTCGCGAAGTACTACGAGCGTATGGGCGACCACGCGCAGAGCGTTTCGGACTGGTCCATCTTCCGCGCTACGGGCTCGTACCGCGGACGCACGATGGGGGAATGACAGAACGTGATTTACTACGTCGAGGATGACACCAATATCCGCGAGCTGACGATTTACGCCCTGAAGCAGGCGGGTATCGAGGCAGAGGGGTTCTCGGACGACACGGAGTTCCGCGTGGCGTGCGCAAAGCGCGTGCCCGAGGCGGTGCTGCTTGACATTATGCTGCCAGATACGGATGGCCTTCAGATTCTGAAGCGCATCCGTCGCACGCCCGGTCTCGAGAACGTTCCGGTCATGATGCTCACGGCCAAGGACACGGAGCTGGACACCGTCCGTGCGCTCGACAACGGCGCGGACGACTACCTGGCGAAGCCCTTTGGCATGATGGAGATGGTCAGCCGAGTGCGTGCCCTTCTCCGCCGTGCGGGAAGAAGTGCCACGGGCGAGAAGAACGAGGTCCTCTCGCTGGGGCCGCTCGCGCTGTGGCCAAAGCGCCGCGAGGTGACGCTCGAGGGCGCCGAGATGGCGCTCACCCAACGGGAGTTTGACCTGTTGGAGTTCCTGATGCGCTACCCCGGCGAGGTCTTTAGCCGCGAGGAGCTGCTCCAGCGGGTGTGGGGCTGGGACTTCGACGGTGGGTCGCGCACGGTCGACGTGCACGTGCAGCAGCTGCGCGCGAAGCTCGGCGACCATGCGGACCTCATAGAGACGGTGCGCGGCGTGGGGTATCGCGCGCGCGGATAGCAGGCAAA
This sequence comes from Parafannyhessea umbonata, assembly GCF_900105025.1. Taxonomy (GTDB): domain Bacteria; phylum Actinomycetota; class Coriobacteriia; order Coriobacteriales; family Atopobiaceae; genus Parafannyhessea; species Parafannyhessea umbonata. The sequence continues at coordinate 572,153 of NZ_LT629759.1, forward strand.
GCCGCGGCCCTCGCACATGCGGGGGCCGCGTTTGGATGGGCGGCGACCATGGTGGAATTCAAGTTGGTACGGACTGCGCGCAAGGGCGGGGAGTCGCACGGCGGGGCCTCGCTCTCGCGTCGCATCTTCCTCGCGCTCGCAGGGGTGTGCGTGGCGGCGTGTCTGCTCGTCTCGCTTGCGTCCGCCTACATCTACCAGCGCTCCGTCGTGGAGGACGCCTCGGCGGGCCTCGGGCGCGAGTGCGAGGCTGTGAGCTCGACCCTCAACGAGACGGCGCGCTCCGGTCGAAGCGAGTCCGTCGTGCTGCGGGGGCTTGATTTGGGCGACGTGCGCGCGACGCTCGTCGCAAAGGATGGCACGGTGCTGTACGACTCGCTCGTATCCGCGGCGTCGCTTCCGAATCACCGCTCGCGCCCGGAGGTCGCCCAGGCGCTCAAGGGAGGCAGGGGTAGCTCGGAGCGCGACAGCGAGACCGTGGGCTACGTGAGCATCTACCAGGCGCAGCGCCTGGACTCCGGCAACGTGCTCAGGCTGTCTGAGGACCGCGACGGCATCATGCGCGTCATCGCGAACGACCTGTGGTTCGTCATAGGCACGGTCGTCGTGGTGGTTGGCGTGTCATGGGTCGTGTCGCGTTCGATCGCGTGGCGCTTTGTGCAGCCAATACTGGCGATTGATACCGCCTCGGGAAACGCGGTCTCGCCGTACGAGGAGCTCGACCCGCTTGTGAGGCGCCTGAACGAGCAGCAGGTCGAGCTGAAGGCCCGGATGGACAGGATCATGGACGCCGACGTCATGCGACAGGAGTTCACGGCGAACGTGACCCATGAGCTGAAGACTCCCATCGCGTCGATCTCCGGCGCATCCGAGCTCCTGCGAGACGGCTTCGTGCGCTCGGAGGACGTGCGTGACTTTGCAAGCCGCATCTACGGTGACGCCCAGAGGCTGTCGAGCCTCGTGTCCGACATCCTCATGCTCTCGAAGATGGACGAGTCAGAGCGCGTGGGCGACCAGGCCCTCTTTGGCGAGCCGCAGGACGTGGACCTGCTGTCCGTGGCGCAAGACGTCGTGGACCGGCTTCAGGACAGAGCGTGCAAGGCAAACGTAACGCTGCGCGTGCAGGGCGCGAACGTCCGCGTAAGCGGCTACCCCCGCCTTCTGGACGAGCTCGTCAAGAACCTGTGCGACAATGCCATCCGCTACAATCGCACGGGTGGTTCCGTGCATGTGTTCGTGCTGCCCGTGAACGGCCATCCCACCCTCAGGGTGACGGACACCGGCGTCGGCATTGCGCCGGAGGATCAGCCAAAGGTGTTCGAGCGCTTCTATCGCGTGGACAAGAGCCGCTCGCGCGCAAGCGGCGGCACGGGCCTTGGCCTTGCCATCGTGAAGCACGCGGCCGCGCTGCACGGCGCCACGATCAACCTTTCCAGCGAGCTTGGCCGCGGCACCACGATTACGGTCACGTTCCCTTCGGAAGACAGGTAGGCGGAACACCCCTTGCCATACCGTGCGGATGGGCTGCGCAGATAACGTGGACAAGTGTTGGGTTACGCTCGAGGGCGGCGGGCGCGTCCTGCGGCAGATGCTATCCTGTCGTAAACGACCGGATGGGAGCATCTTGCGCAGGAACATCATCCCCATAGGCGACGTTATCGCCGTCAACCAGATGTTGGAGCGGCGGGGCAGCGCGCTTCGCGTCCACATGCACGACGCGTGCGGTGGCCAGTCCTTCTCGCTCCGCGCGGACGACGGCACGTCCGCGGACGAGGCCAGTCGCCAGGCGGTGGGGGAGTTCTTCTCTGCCCGCGGACATGCGGTGGAGTTTTCTGCCGGTGGCGGCGACTTCTGGGCGGTACGCCCATGAGTGCCAACCAGAACGACAACGTGCAGGGGACGCGCGGCCAGGACGCCGCGGGCGAGAAGAGCCTGACCCAGAGGCTCCGCGGCATGCTCGGCGAGCGCTTCACGCGCTTCGTGGGGTCGTCCCTCATCAGCACCGCGCTCGACCAGATTCTGGCGTTCCTGCTGTTTGGCTGGCTGCGCGGGGTGTTCGTCTCGTCCGACTTCCTGCGCATCTTCACGGCGACGCTCGTTGCGCGCGTGTGCTCCGTGGCGCTGAACTACGCCATCAACATGAAGCGCGTCTTCAACGACGACAAGGCCGACCACGCAAAGATCGAGGAGGCGCACGCGGCGCAGCTCGCCGGCGCCGACGAGGTCGAGGACGTGGAGCTGGACGAGGACGACGAGGCCGGCATCGACTTCGACGACATCGTGGAGGGGCCGGACGACGAGGTCCGCCTTGGCCAGGTCGAGGTCCGTCCCATGCGCGAGAGCCTGCCCCGGTTCATCGCGCTTGCAGCCTTCGTGCTGTTTCTTTCCAGCGTGGGCGTCTACATTGGCCATGTGATTCTGGGGTTCAACGAGAGCGCCTCGAAGATCGTGTGCGACATGCTGCTGTTCTTCGTGAACTACTACTTCCAGCGCACGTGGGTGTTCGCGCGCCGCAAGCGCAAGGCCCACAGGGTGCGCGTGCGTCGCAGGCACCGCAGGGAGAGGGGCGAGCAGTCCTCCTAGAGACACGTTCGCAGGCGCGGTCGGGCTTCCGGCCGCGCCGTTTTCTGTTACGCCATCGCGATGGTCGCGAGGGCCTCGCGTGCGACGTCCTCGGGGGCCTCCTTGGGAAGGACGTGTCCCGCTCCCGGTACGATGACGAGCCTGGAGCCGGGTATGGACACGTGGATGAGGTCCGTCTCCTCGCGCTTGATCTCGTCGAACTCGCCTGCCATGACCGTCGTGGGGCAGGTTATCTGCGAGAGGCCTGCCGGGTCGATCTGGGGATAGACCACCATCATGTGCAGCAGCTCCGCCGTGGTGCGCGCCTCCTGGGGCGTGGGCCTTACGAGGCTGGGGTCCACGTCGCGACGGGAGCCGTCGCCCTTCTCCCAGAAGTCTGCCCATGCAAGGAGGCTCTGCGCGGCCTGCTCCATCTGGAACGAGTCGTCCACGCCGTCGGGCGAGAGGTTGGCGCCGATGGAGAGGAGCGAGAGCGCAAGCTCCGGATGGTCGCGCGCGATGAGGAGCGCCTCGATCGCGCCGTCCGAGAAGCCGAGCAGGTGCGCCTTGCCAAAGCCGAGCGTCGCAAGCGCGGCCAGGGCGTCGTCGGCCATGAGTTCGTAGGTGAGCTCTTCCGTGCCGCGCGTGGACTTGCCCTGCGCGCGCGAATCGACGGCCACGACCGGCCGACCCGACGCGCAGACGGCGTCGATCACCTGGCCAAAGATGCCGTGCTCCTCTCCGTTGCCGTGGAGCATGAGCACCGGGTCCGGCATCTGGGCGGCGGCGTCGGCAAGGTCTGCGTCGGCCGCGCGGGCAAACGAGTCCGGCACGTACGCGAACGCGGCAATTTTTGCGCCGTCTGCCATGGGCACGAGGCGCGCCGCGGCAAGATGTGCCGTCGGCAGGAGGTAGGGACTGGGGAAGTGGAGCTGCGGACGCTCGGGCATGGTGGCCTCCTTCGTGGACTTACACGATGGTAGCCCATGCGGCGTCGCGCGTCATGGCAGCCGTAGGGGGCTTCGGCAACGCGGGCTGCGGCAAGTCGCGGTCCGCAGCCAACGGGGGAGGGCCGCCCGGCGACTCTGGCGCTTCTCATCTATTTATTGAATGTGTATTTACGTAAAAATATATCCATAAGAGATAGCATGCATTGCAATACAAGATGAGGGCTATAGAGATTCAAGAAAGTTGGTCATCACAACGCGAGATAGCTCCATAAGTGATGCTAATTGCTGCTTAAATAGCAGCTTATCAACTTGATTATAAACTTCCTCCGTTTAGCGACAGCAACCTACCATTTAACAACTGATGTTAGAGATAGTTATCTGTAACAAAGCTGAAATACTAAGCTGTGACTCGTTGGCGTATCAATCTAATCATGCCTTGCATAGGTGTGGGAGAGGGGCTGCATGATGCCTGAGTCAAGGGAGAGGAAGCTCGGTCTTTTGGTGTTGGATGCGCGCGCTGCGGTGCGTCGCTTCTCGAAGTGCAGGACGCTCTGCGCCCTTGCCGGCATTGCCGTTGCGGCAGCGCTTGTCTCCCCGGTGCAGGCGTATGCAACAGAGGCCGTTCCCACGGACGCTCCGCAGGGTGTGGCTGCGGAGCAGGTTGCTGCACCAGACGCATCGCTCCAGGTGACGGGGCAGGCGGACGTGACCGTCCAAGCTCCCAGCCAGGCAGAGGACCCCTCAGAGGCGGTTGCCGACTCCAGTGCGGAGGCCAGTGCGCCCGCAGAGCCTGCCGCGCCGCAGGCTGATGCGCCTTCGACAGAGGAGACGCCTGCATCTCAGGAGGCGGCACCGTCTGCGGAGGCTGGATCGGTGCAGCCGGACGCGGCCGTGCCGCAGGCAAACTTTGGGCCCGTTGCACATGATGAGACCATGGGCAACAAAGATGACGTTGCCGCGGCTGACGAGAAGCAGGCGGATGCCGGGACCGCGCAGGCCGGTGCAACGGATGCCCAGAATGCCGCGCTGCATGACGCGGCGATGAAGGCCCTCTCGAAGGCGATTCGCTTCGACAAGTCCGGCACCACGATCATTTTGGACTTCAACGGTGACGGCAAGACCGACGACACGGATTGGGCGGCCTACAAGGACTGGATCAAGACGTACCGCGTGTTCGACTTCAACGGTGACTTCTCGAGCGGCTACAACGGTGGCCTTCAGGTGACGGGCGGCACGCAGCTCGTCGCGAACGGCCACGACAAGGGCCCCGACGACCTCAACATCGGTATCGACGTCGACAAGATCAAGTCGTACTACCTCAACAACATCGGTCAGGCGACCTCGGTCAAGAACCAGTCTCCCTTTGGCAGCTGCTGGGCGTTCGGCGCTACGTCCGCGCTCGAGAGCGCGATCCTCAAGGCGATGGCGGGCGAGAAGGGCATGGCATACGACCCGGCACTCCACCAGACGCCGAACCTCACCAACATCGAGGACGGGGTTGACCTCTCGGAGCTTGAGCTTGCATGGCTGTGCTACTCCCTCCAGCCGGACGGTGACTACATCAAGGACACGCTTCCCGGGGACACCGATTCTGACCGCCTGAGCTGTGGCGGCTGGGGTGCGATGGCCGAGACGATGTATACCGCGTGGCAGGCCGTGGCCAACGAGGCGGACGACCCCTACTGGCCGCTCGGCGTGCCGAAGACGTACGAGAACTTCAGGAAGCTTGGCAAGTTCGTCTGGGGTCTGACCGAGGGTACCAAGACGGCGATCGCCCACGTCCAGGGAGTCAACTACCTGCCCGACCCCGCCATTCTTCAGCTGGACAAGCAGGAGCACATGGTCTACCAGGGCCTGAACCAGAACGCCATCAAGCTCATCAAGGAGGCGCTCGTCAAGTACGGCGCCGTCTCCATCGGCTACCAGGCTGACACCGCGCTTCCTGGCAAGCCGTCGGAGTCCGGCTACTTCAACTCCACGTACTGGGCACAGTACTGCGACGCAGTGGATGACATCACGGACACGCATGCGGTCTGCATCGTCGGTTGGGATGACAACTTCGACCACAACAAGTTCAAGGCCGAGAAGAACGACGTATCGAACCTGAAGGACGGCGCCTGGCTCGTGAAGAACAGCTGGGGCTCCTACGACTGGCTGAAGAAGAACTTCCCGGACGCTGATCCCTCGAAGGCCGGTAAGGCAGCGAACTGGGGCATTACGGATGCAGAGGGCAACCATACGGGATACTTCTGGCTCAGCTACTACGACCACTCCATCGTCACTCCGTCGTACTTCGAGGTTGACCTCGCCTCCGACGGCTTTGACTATGACAACAACTACAGCTACGACTACCTCATCAACGAGTCGCAGATACCGTTTGTGCTTCGCACGAAGGATACCGGGACCGAGGTCGCAAACGTCTTTACCGCAAAGGGTAACGAGGACCTGGCCGCAGTCTCCGTCCACACGTTCGTGGCGGACTCCACCGTCCATGTTCGCGTGTTCCTGGTGAACGACGATGACCTGAGGGACAACGACCCCACGAGTGGCAAATGCGTTGCGGACTTCACGAGCGACCAGCTGGTCTCCGGCTTCCATACCGTGAGGCTCCCCAAGGTCATTCGCCTTTCGAAGGGTCAGAAGTTTGCCGTTGTGGAAAACATCACGTCTGCCGACGCGAACGACGATGCTGGTGGTCGCGTTTCGTACATCGCGCTGGAGACGGGTCTGGCGAAGGATGCCCAGACCGACGACAACATGGGCTATCTCTTCTCGCATGCGAACGCGGACGCGGGTACGACGTACGTGAGAATCCTGACGGAGGATGGCTATAGGTGGATGACGCCGCAGGAGCTTGCTGACAACTACGACGGAGGCCAGATCTTCGAGTTTGGCAACGCCATGGTGAAGGCGTTCACCACGAACGCGCGGGAGGAGTCGGTGCCCGCCGGCGATGTCGCGACGCCCGGCCACGCGCTGCCCGCGACGTACAACGTGGTGACTCAGACCCAGGCGGGTGGCATGGCTGGTTACCAGGCAGCGGCGCGCGCGGCTGCCTCGGAAGCACTGCCTCGCACTGGCGACGCGAATGATGCCGCAACGGAGACGGCGCTCTTTGCAGCCGCCCTCGCCATCATTGGCGCGGGACTTGCGACTCGTCGCGCGAGGGACTAACGACAGGGTAGGCGGGCTGCGGCAGGTCGTGGCCCGCGGCTAGCGGGGGAGGGGGCGCCCGGCGACTCCGGCGCTTCTCCCCAAAAGGAGGGCGTCCGTCGGATTGAGGTCCGGCGGGCGCCCTTGTGCGTCTGGAACAGGTGACGTTGTCTTGGGGCTACTTGCCCTTCTTCACCTGTGAGGGGTGCTTCTGGAAGAAGTCGAAGCGTGGCGGCAGCGCGACGATGGCGTGCTCGCCGGGCTCCTCGCCCAGCTTTTGCGCAAGCTGTCCCGGCGTCGCAAACGCGTTCTCCCAACTGAAGAACAGCTCGTGCTCAAAGCCCATGTGGTCGCAGATCTGCTCGCAGCCCGCGGGCACGGCCGGGTGCATCAGCAGCGTCACGCAGCGGAGCTCGGCAAAGGCGTCCGCAAGGGCCTGCTCGTAGGCGGCGTCGTCGCCGTTGGCGGCCTTGGAGGCGTCGCCCCAGCGCTTGTTGGCGGCGCGGCAGAAGTCCTCCGCCACGGCGAGCGCGCCGTGCGCGTCGAAGGCGTGCGCGCACTTCTCGAACTCGAGGGTCGCCTTGACGCAGGCCTCGACGACCTCGGCGTGCGGGGCGACGGAAGGCAGGTGCGAGTCGCACACGTTTGCCGCGCCATAGAAGCAGCTTCGGGCAAGGCGGTTGAAGATGTTGGTGAGGAAGGCGCTCTCCTTGAGGGCGGGGTCCACGACGCGCGGGTCGTCCTTTACCAGGACCTCCTCACCGGTCTTCTTGTCCTTGTGGCTCACTGACGTGTCGAACGGCTTGGGCGAGAAGGACACGGCCTTCTGGTCGAGGCCTAGGCTCAGCCAGTGGGCGCGCAGCTGCTCGGGGGTGTAGTAGTCCAGCAGCTCCGCGGCCATGGGCGGCTTGATGGCGCCCGAGCTGGACGCCTTCTTGTTCATGAACAGGATGTGGTAGTTGGCGACGGGGATGTCCTGCGTGAGGCCCCAGTCGAGGGCCTCCCACAGCGCGGGCTGGACCACGCAGTAGAAGTAGATGTTGTCCTGCCCGATGAACTGGTACACCTTGGCGTCCTTCGAGCACCACCAGTCGCGCCAGTCGTCCGTGGAGTAGCGGCCCGTACCGGCCTTCGCGTCCGCGTCGAGCACGGTCTGCGTGAAGCTGATGGGCGCCCAAAGGCTCTCGGGCCAGCACCACACCGTGAGGTCGTGCGTGCCCTCGAGGTTGGGCGCGGCGACGCCCCACTCGATGTTGCCGGTGATGCGGAACGGCAGGAGCGTCTTGCCCGTGCGGAAGCGGACGCCGGACGACTCGAGCACCTCGCGCGCGCTGTCGCGGTCCTCCCAGTTGGCAAAGCCCACGGAGAACGACGCCTGGCCCTTCTCGGCCTCGCGGACCGTGTGCTGGGGGAGCTTGGACTCCACGGCGTCAAACTGGTCACGGAACTTGCTCTGGATGTAGATGACCGGGTCTGCGAGGGACTCGCGCACCGTCTTCGTGACGATGGTGCGCACCTGCGGGTCCGCATCCCACTCGTCCATGAGGTCGTCGAGGACCTCATGGAAGCGCGGCAGGTCGAAGTACCAGTTGTCAACGGGGCGCAGCTCGGGCGTGGTGCCCGTGAGCTGGCTCACCGGGTTGATGAGCTCCTCCGGGTCAAACTGGTGGCCGAGGTCGCACTCGTCAGCGTAGGCCTTCTCGCTCTTGCAGCCGCGCACGGGGCAGCGCCCCTGCACCTGGCGGCCGTTGAGGAAGGTCTGGGCCTTAACGTCAAAGAACTGGCGCGTGGTGCGCTTGACGAGGACGCCCTTCTCGTGCAGGCGGCGGATCAGCTTGTCGGACAGCGCCGCGTGGAAGGGCTTTGCGGGCTCGAGGCCGGAACCTGCGAAGATGTCGAGCGAGATCTGGTAGGCGTCGAGCGCCTCCTTCTGCAGGTCGTGGTTGTGGCGCACGTAGTCCTCGATCGTACCCGCGTAGCCCTCGCCCTCGACCTTCTTGCGGTAGCCCTCCATGATGGGGGAGCCAAAGCAGTCCGTGCCGCTGACGAAGACGACGTTCTGGGCGCCGATGCGGTCGCGCAGGAAGCGCGCGAAGAAGTCGGCGGGAACGAAGACGCCGCCGATGTGGCCAAAGTGCAGGTTCTTGTTTCCGTATGGCATGCCGCCCGTGATGATGGCACGCTTGGGGAAGGTTGGGCGCGCGGCCTCGGTCGCGCTGTCGAGCTCTGTTGCCATGGGGTTGAACCTCTGTCCTATCGCGTTGTTGCCGCCTGCGTGCGGCGGCACTCGTAACTGCTCGATTATCGCACAAGGCTCGCGGCGGCGCAGGTCTCGCGGCGGCGCAGGTGGGTATGCTAGTGACCGGGGCGTGCGTGCGGTGCGCGCACGCGGCGCATGGGCGAGAAGGGCGGCTGCCTTTGGGCGGGACGCCCGCCGGGAAGGAGGCCAGCCATGGCGTACGGCGTGTTCACGGCGCAACCGCTTTTGCTGAGCTCCGGCGGCTTTCCGCTGCTTGGGACGGCGCACCTGGCGTGGCTCGTCGCGTGCGCCGGGGTCGTCGCCCTGGTGGAGCGCGCGCACGCGCGTGCGCGCCGGCCAAGGCTCGTGCTCCTTGCGGCATCGGTGGTGATGCTGTCACTTCTGGCCAGCGAGGACGCGCTCATGATCTTCTCGCACACCTTCACGAAGGCCTGGTGGCCGCTTCACTTCTGCAACTTTGCCGAGTACCTGTGCCTGGCTTACTCCATAAGGCCGAGCCACGCCTGCCGGGAGCTGCTGCTGACGCTGGGCCTCATGGGCGGCATGGCGGCGATGCTCTTTCCCGGCTGGCTGGCGTGCCCGCCCTACACGTGGCCCGTGGCCTGCGGGTTCATGGAGCACGCGCTGATATTTGCCGTCTCGTGGTGCGCCGTGCGCGAGGGCCGCGGCCGCTTCCGCCTTCGGGACGTGCGAGTGAGCCTCGCGTTCGTGGCGGCCTACGTGCTCTTCTTCAGGTGGTTCAACGCGCTCTTGGGCTCGAACTACGGCTTCGTGAGCGGACCGGCGTATGGCACGCCGATCGAGTGGTGGTACGACGCGCTGGGCGATCCCCTGTATCTGCTGCCATACGCGCTCTGCTTCTGCGTGGCGGCGCTTGCGCTCAACCGGTGGGCAAGCTTGTGGTCTGCGGCCGCGCAAGGGGAGAAGGGCGGACAGCGCGAGAAGGGCCGCCGTCGGGGGCTTGCCCTGCCAAACCGAGGGGGCGGTCACCCATGCGCGTGATTGGCACGGTCAACGTGCTGAAAGACGCGGACGTACAGCATGCCATGGTCTCCGCGTCGTGGGCGATCATGGGCGCGGGTGCGGCAATCGCCCTCGTGCTGTGGCTCGTGTCACTCGCGTCTGGCAGGCACGTGCTTGAGCCTGTGGGCCCGGGCTGGGTGCTGGGCCTTGTGGTGGCGTCGGCCGTCGCGCTTCCCGTGCACGAGCTGGTGCATGCCGCGGCCTTCGTGATCCTGGGCTCGAGCGACGTCCACGTGAGCTTTGGCATCAAGGACTTCATGCTCTATACCTCTGCAAATGGCGCGGTGCTTCCCCGTGGGCGCTTCATGGCGGTGCTGCTTGCGCCATCCGTCGTGGTCACGGCGCTGTTCGTGCTGGCGGGATGCGTATGGCACGCCCCGCTGTTCGCGCTCCTGGGCGGCGCGTTCCACCTGGCGGGATGCACGGGAGACCTCGACATGGTGCGCATCATCGCCCTCACGCCGGCTGCGACCTTCGTGCGAGACTCTCCTGCGGGGGTAGACCTGCTTTCGGAGGAGTAGCGGACCCCGGGGGAGTCGAGATGGCCCCGCCAGCGTTTGCACCTCGTAACGCGCGAGGCCGCCGCACTTCTCCTATGAGCAATCTTTGCTAGCATGACCGCAAGCCCGCGTGGCGACCCATGATGCCGCGGCGGGCGCTCGGTCCAGGAGACCCTCAGGGAGGTTCCATGCTCAGGTGCAACTACCACACCCACACCTCGATGTGCGACGGATCGGATACGCCGGAGGACGTCGTGCGCGAGGCCATCGCCAAGGGCTTCGAGCATCTGGGCTTCTCCGGGCACATGGATCCTGACATCCACATGGACTGGCCCGCCTACGTGGCGGAGGTCCGGCGTCTCCAGTCCGCGTATGCGGAGCGCATCGACATCCTCCTCGGCGTCGAGCTCGACAACGTCTACGATCCCGCGTGCTGTCCGGGCGCGGAGTACGTCATCGGCTCCACGCACTTCCTGGACGTCGACTCAGAGGTCCCACTCTCCGTTGACAGTAGCGTCCAGGACATGCGCCGCCTGTGCCACGAGTTCTTTGCGGATGACTACTACGCGCTCGCCCGCGCGTACTTTGACCTCGAGGCCAGGGTGTACGACCGCCTGCAATGCACGTGGGTCGGCCACTTCGATTTGGTGACGCGCTTCAACGACGAGGCGCACTTCTTGGACGAGTCTGACCCGCGCTACACGGCGCCGGCACTCGAGGCCATGGAGTACCTGGTGGGAAAGGACGTTCCGTTCGAGATCAACTGCGGCGCCGTCAACCGCGGCCGCAAGGCGGAGCTCTACCCGCGTCGCGAGCTGCTGCGCGCTCTTCACGACTTCGGTGGCCAGATCCTCATCAGCTCGGACGCGCACCAGAAGGAGCTCCTCGACGGCGGCTTCGACGTCGCGGTTCGCACGGCCATCGACTGCGGCTTCACGCACGTCAACTACCTTGCCCACGATGCCCAGGGCAAGGTCGAGGTGCGCCAGGTCGCGCTCGACGGCCTTTACTAGCGGCTGCATTTCGCGTGGGCGAGAAAAGCCGCGCGGCGTGCCCGCAACGTGCCCTCGAAGCTGTATATAAAGCCCTCGTTTGGGGTATTCCTCACTCACTTGCTGGCGGTGGTCGCCGGCACGAGTGAAAGGAACCGACATGGGTTTCATCGGCACCGTCATTCTGGTGGTTGTCATCGTGGCCATCGTGCTCTCCACGGGGTACGTCGTGCGGCAGCAGCACGTGGCCATCATCGAGCGCCTGGGGCGCTTTCACGGATTTGCTGGTCCCGGCTTTCACGTCAAGGTGCCCTTCATCGACGTGACGCACGACGTCAGCCTCATGACCGAGGACGAGCACATGACGTTTGACGCCAAGACCAGCGACAACGTCACGATCGAGCTCGACGTCTCCATCCAGTACCACGTGGACTCGCACGACATGGACGCCCGCCAGGAGTCCGGCGTCTACAAGAGCTTCTACACCCTGCAGGACCCGGTCGGCCAGATGCAGGACTACCTCGCGGACGCCCTGCGCTCGCAGATTCCCGCGCGCACGCTGGACGAGGTGTTCAGCGAGAAGGACGCCATCGCACACGCGATCGACGAGGTGGTGGCCGCCAAGATGCGCGACTACGGCTACGTGCTCGTGACGACGCTCATCACGCGGATCAAGCTCCCGGGCGAGGTCCAGGAGTCCATGAACCACATCATCGCGTCCAAGAACAACCTGGAGTCCGCCAAGAACGACGCCGAGGCCGCGCGCGCCAAGACGGTCATCGCGGCTCAGGCAAAGGCGGAGGCCATGGCGGCGGAGGGCAAGGGCATCGCGGACCAGCGCATCGCCATCGCCCGCGGCATCAAGGAGTCCATCGACACCATCAAGGGTGCCGAGATGAACGAGGGCGAGGCCAACCGCCTGTTCGAGTTCACCCAGTGGATCGACATGATGAACCAGTACGCCGCAAAGGGTCCCTCGACCGTGGTGCTCCCCAGCGACTTCGGCCAGACGTCGAGCATGTTCGACCAGGTCGTGGCCGCCCAGAACGCGCCGCGTCCCGCCGGCACCCCGCAGGCGCCTGTCGACCCGTACCGCAGGAGCGGCTCGGAGGGCTGGGGCGACGCCGGCAAGGGCGGCCACGCCGGCTCCGCAAAGTCTCACAGGTAGCTGGCGCCGCACACATTAGTGGGTGCCATGGCCGCGCGCCATGGCACCGCGCCTCCGGGCGAGAAGGCCAGCCCTTCTCGCCCGGCCCTTTCCGTGCGCGCGCTCCGTGCTTCGTGCTACGCCCGTGCGGGCAGGTTCGCCTCGGCCCACTCGATCACGTGGCCGCGCATCGCATGTACGAGCTCGTTTGCCCAGAAGCCCTCGCACAGATCGGGCATAACGTCCAGCGCAAAGACCCTCAGCGTGTACACGTGGTCCCTGTCAGGTGGCTGCGGGCCGTTGTATCGGCAGGTCAGCAGCGGGTCAGAGCTGCCCACGAGCCTGCTTGCGGATGAGTTTCTGCCTTGCACCATGCCAAACGACCCCAGGTTCGACGCGTCCTCCGGGAAGGAGAGCCGCCCGTCGCGCGCGAACGAGGCGTCGATTCCTGCCGCGACCCAGTGGATCCACGTGAAGCCGCACACGGGGATGGAGTCGTAGTCCGTGAACGCGATCGCAAGCGAGCGCGCCTGCTGCGGTATGCCCGCCACCTCGAAGGGAAACGACGTCGTCGGCGTCTGAGCGTACAGGTGCGCTGCGTCCGCGTACTTCGCGTAGCGGTCCGGAACCATGCCGTTCTTGTCGAGCCCAACCCTGATGTCCATGCTGCCTCCCATCGTTGGCGTATGCTCTCATCTTACTAGCGTCAGGCGAGCATGGGGGGCATGCGGATGGACGGACACTCTCGGGCGGCATCGGACGCGGCGGCCGGGCGCACGCCGCTCCTTCTGCACGCGTGCTGCGGACCGTGCTCGCTCGAGCCCGTCAAATACCTGCGACAGGAGGGCTTCGAGCCCACCATCTGCTGGTCTAACCCCAACATCCAGCCCATCCGCGAGCACGACCGGCGCCTCGCGGTGCTCGTGGCATGGGCGCGCGACGTCGCGCACGTGGACGTGATCGTCGCGGCGGACGACCGCGACGCATGGGAGAAGGGCGTCGCCCCCAAGGGCCTTGACCGCGAACGCAGGTGCAGGGCGTGCTATGCCGTGAGGCTGGCGGAAAGCTGCCGCGTCGCGCGCGAGCGGGGCTTCCGCTTTGTGTCTACGACGCTTGCCGTGTCGCCGTACCAGCTGTTCGACGCCTGTCACGACGAGCTCGTCTCGCTCGCGGCCGCGTACGGCATCACGCCGGTGTGGCGCGACTTCCGCCCGCATTACCCGGAGTCCGTGGACGACTCCCGGGCGCTTGGCATGTACCGGCAGAACTACTGCGGCTGCCGCTTCTCCGCTGCGGAGGCGGCCCTTGAGCGCCACGAGGCGCGCGACTGGCGCAAGGCCGCGAAGGCGGCCCGGCGAGAGGGCCGCGAGCTGCCTCCCAGGCCGGAGTACCTGCCCGGCTAGGGCGTGCTGCTGCCACGAGCGCCCGTCCTTCTCCGCTTTTGTGCTGAACGTTCGCCCGCGTCATGCGCGCCTGCGACATGGCGCGCTATCATGGGCGGCTGTTGGAACACGCGATGCGCGCGAGCTCGGAAAGGCCGCGCGCGAGGGATGCGGGGATACGCATGCGCACAGACGACTTTGACTACGACCTTCCCGAGGAGCTCATCGCACAGGAGCCGGCAGAGCCGCGCGACTCGTGCAGGCTGCTCGTTCTGCACCGCGACGACGGGTCCGTCGAGCACCGGCACTTCTACGACATCGTTGACTGCCTGGAGCCGGGCGACCTCATCGTCGCGAACAAGACGCGCGTCATGCCGGCGCGCCTGATGGGGCACAAGCGCGGCACGGGCGGCGTGAGCGAGACGCTGCTGCTGAAGCGCCGCGAGGACCTGGACGTGATGGGCCACGTGTGGGAGTGCCTGGTGAAGCCCGGCAAGCGCCTGAAGCAGGGCGCCGTCATCGAGTACCGCGAGGGCGGCATCCACGCGCCCATGAGCTGGCCCGTCGTCCTCACGGGCGAGGTCGTGGACTACGTGGACGAAAGCCGCGGCGGCCGCCTGGTGCGCTTCGAGCCGGCGGAGGGCCTCACGCTGGACGAGGCCATCCACAAGGCGGGACACGTGCCTCTGCCTCCCTACATCACGCAGTACGACGGCGACCCGGAGAAGTACCAGACGGTCTACGCCATGCACGAGGAGCACTCCGCGGCGGCGCCCACGGCGGGCCTGCACTTCACGCCGGAGCTCATCCGCAGGATCGAGGACATGGGCGTGCAGTGGAAGACCGTGGAGCTCGAGGTCGGTATCGACACGTTCCGCCTGGTGGAGGAGGACGACCCCACGAAGCACGTCATGCACACGGAGCGCTATCACGTGAGCCAGGACGTCGTGGACGCCGTGCACGCCACGAAGGCCGCGGGGCACCGCGTCATCGCCATCGGTACCACGTCCGTCCGCTCGCTCGAGAGCGCGTTCGACGCAAATGTGCCCGCGTGGGAGCCCGCGTGCGTAGCGCGTCGCTTCGAGGATGCGCCTGACTCCGCGAGGAAGCTTGGCAGGGGAGACATCGTCGAGCGCCGCGACGCCACCACGAACCTCTACCTCATGCCTGGCTCCACCTACCACGTGGTCGACGCCATGGTCACGAACTTCCACGTACCGCGCTCGACCCTCATGATGCTCGTCTCCGCGTTCGCCACGCGCGAGCAGATCATGGCCGCCTACCAGGCGGCAATCGCCGAGAAGTACCGCTTCTTCAGCTTTGGCGACGCCATGCTCATGGTGTAGCCGTCGTCGCGACCCCGGGACCTTCCGTCCCGCCTTCCCATGCCTAAGGATGCGGGCCCCCATCACCTGCGATGGGGGCCCGCTTTTTCGTATCCAATGCTTTCGGAGTCGCGTTGTGCCACGTCGCGCGCATCCGCCTAGAGCGTCCTCATCACGAACGTCGCCACAAGTGCCACGAGGACCAACGCCAGCACGATCGCGCCTATGAACAGGAAGCGCTGCTTCCTCGTTGCCTCGCGCAGGTGCTTCTCCTCGTGGGCGAGCTTCTGGGCAGACTTCATACGCTCCTCGAGCTCCTGGCGACCCTGGGCGATCGTGTGCGCAAGCTCCGCGCTCACCTCGGGCGTCGCGTGTATCTCCGTCGCCTCGTCCAGCAGCTTCTGCGCCTCGGCCTGGCGTGCGTCCGCATCCTGCTTTTCCTTGCCGGCGGATGCGATGGCGCGGTCGCGCTTCGCGATTTCGTCGGACAGCTCCTTCTCGCTCGCGAGAGCGGCGTTGTACAGGCGCTCGTACTCCTCGCGGTGCTCGTCCGCCTCGCGCTTTGCCACGTCGGCCGCCGTCTCGGCGCTCTCGAGCGCACGTCTCTGCGCGGCGAGGTTCGCCTGCGCGCCGTCGACCAACTGCTTGCACTCGCTCGTGACGCGCTCCAGGTCCGCGCGCGCCGCGTCCAGGTGCGCGCGCTCGGCCACGATGTCGCTCTGCTTCTTCTGCACCACGGCGGGGGAGGCGTTCGAGTCCGCCTTCAGCGCGTCGAGCTCGCCCTCGGCCTTGCGCAGGCGCTCCTGCGAGTTGTCGACGGAGCGGTTAGCGGAGGCCATGCTCTGCTCGCGCCGCTTCGTTGCCTCTCCCAGCTGCTGGTCGGCCGCCTTCGCCTGGCGCTTCGCGTCTGCGAGCGTCTTCGCGGCGTCGTCCGCGCGTCCCTTCGTGGACTCCATCAGCTCGCGGTATGGTCTCAGCTGCTCCTCGTGCTCGGCCTTCATCTGGGCGAGCCGTCCCTCGAGGTCGGCCTTCTCGGCGGACTGCTGGTCGATCACGGCCTGGGCGCGTGCGGACGTCTGCCCCTGCACCAAAAGCGCCTCGTTCTGGGCGGCCACGATCTTCTCGTAGTCCGCCTCTATCTTGGTGCGGTGGTCCAGGACCTTCTGGCTCTCATCAAGCTCCGCCTTGAGCGATCTCACCTTGTCATGGGCCTCCGCGCGGCGCTTCGCCGCGGCACGCACCTGCCTGATGGCGCCAAAACCGCCCTTGAGGGGGTTCTCGGAGTCCGCGCCCGCCGCGTCGGAGCCCCCTTCCCTGCGAGACTTCGCACGCTGTCTGTCTAGGTCCTTGCCGCTTATCACGTCCAGCTCGTCTGCCGCCACGGGCACCGCGCCGGGATACTCGAGCCCCTCGTCCTTCGGGGCCCTGCCCTCGGCGGACTTCGTGTCGGTGTGGTCGTGCGGCTTTGCCATGGGGTCTCTCCTTGCGTGAGCCGGCGTGCTCCTATGCCTCGCGCCGGTCTGTGGGTCTGTGGTGGCGATTCAGAATATTCTAGGGCTAAATTCTAGGTCTAACCAGCGCAACGGGGTGCTTGCATGCGCGTACCGACACATTTTGGCATCCAATGACCATTCCAAATGTATTCTTTGTTACTATAATCTTCAGGCAAGGCATCAATTGGACAGGGCTTCCAGCCCTTCCCCCGTCAGACCTAAAGGAGTGCGTTATGGTTTCCAAGCAAGTTTCTATCGTCAGCCCCACCGGTCTCCACGCTCGTCCCGCTTCTCAGTTCGTGCAGGTTGCGAAGCAGTACCAGTGCGCCGTCACCATCAAGGATCTTGACAAGGGCTCCGCTCCCGTCAACGCCAAGTCCATCATGATGATTCTCGCCGCTGGCCTCGGCACCGGCACCAAGGTCGAGATCACCTGCGACGGTGCGGATGAGAACGAGGCGCTGGGCGCCCTCCTCGGCATCAAGGACGGCGACGCCAACCTCTTCGAGTAGCGCCTGCGCTGCCCAAGGTCACACAACCTTCCGCATGATCGCGGGGCCTGGTCCGGATTCCTCCGACCGGGCCCCGTTCCCTGTGCCGGATTTGGCCAAGGGCGGCAAGGCTGTCCAAAGGCGAGAAGGGCGGCTCCCAACCCCGTCGCCTTGCGGCTTAACGCATGGGCCTTACGCCACGAAGTCCTCCGGGCGCACACCCATCTTGCGCTGCAGCTCCAGGATCGTCTCGCAGAAGCGGTAGCCGTGCGGCGCGGACGTCCTCACCAGGCGGCCGTCGCGAAGCGCGATCAGGCGGTTCGCGGGCACGGGCTTCCATTCCTCCTCCTCGGCGTGGCCGCCAAGGCACGTCGTGCTCACGACGATGGCCCTTCCGCCCCTCTCGTCCGTAAACGAGTGATAGAACAGCGTGCACTTTGACGTGTTCGTGTGCACGTAGGTGTACTCGCCGTCGTCTAGGATGATGTTCACGCGGTTGCGGTTGGCCAGTTGCGTCACGGCGCCGGTCAGTGCCTCGAAGCGCGTGTCGAACGTGGGCTCGGCTCCGCGCAGCAATGCCTCGTCCAGCACGTCCGTCAGAAATGCCGCCATGCGCTCGCTGTCGGTCTCGCCCTCGGTGCGGCCCTCGTAGGGAAAGGTCAGGCCCTCGTTGAACAGGATGCCGTTGTGGATGAGCGTCCATTGGCGGCCGGACATGTCGACCGTCCTGAACGGATGGCAGTTGCGCTCGGCCATGTCAGTGCCCGTGGCATAGCGTATGTGGGCGAGGACGTGGCTCTTCTCGATGGGGGAGCCCAGGATCTTCCAGTTGAGGTCAGAGTCTATGGCGCGCCTGCCCTCGCGCACGAGGGTGACGGACGCGTCGTCAAACGGGTCGCCGTCGCGCCAGGATATGCCCCAGCCATGGGGGTGGTTCACGCTGTGCGAGAAGAACTCGCGCAGGTAGGCGTTGGTATTGACGGGGCCCTCCGCGTTGAGGGCAAACAGCTCGCACATGCTTGTGCTCCTTACGTTGGAAGTCGCGCGCCTAGGTGTTGTGTGCCATGACGTTGTTTACACCGACGATGCGTGACATCGGCGGGAGGCCGCCGCAGGCGCCGTGGGGCCTGGCCCAATTGTAGCGGTCGATGAAGGGTGAGAGGGCTGCCGCCCTCTCACCCTCGCTCGCGTAGGCGCGCGCGTACTGCCACTCCTGCGCGAGCGTCCTGTTCATTCGCTCCACTTTCCCGTTCTGCCAGGGGCTGTAGGGCCTGGTGTACCTGTGCTCGATGCCGGACGCCGCGAGCCACTCGTTGAACAGCCGAGAGCGGTACCCCGGCCCGTTGTCGGTCATCACGCGCTCGACCTCGACGCCGAGGCCGCGGTAGAAGTCCCGGGCGCGACCCATGAACGCGACGCAGGTCTCCTTGCGCTCGTCGCCGAGCAGCTCGGCGTAGGCCACCCTGCTCCTGTCGTCGACCGCCACGTGCAGGCAGGCGGTGCCCGCCCCAGAGTCGGCGTGGCGCAGGGCGTCGGCGCCGCGCGCCCTCCAGCCGCCGCCGTCGGGGACCCTCGCGACCTTCTTTACGTCCACGTGCACGAGCTCGCCGGGCCTCTCCCTCTCGTAGCGGCGCGGGGTCACGGGGCCGCGCCTCCTGGGCTCGCCGGTCACGCGGTCGACGTCGGCCAGGCGCGGCAGGCCGTTGCGCGCGACGATCCTGGCGCAGGTGCGTGCGGGCACCCCGGTCTCGGCGGCGAGGGCGAGCGGGGCGAGCAGGCGGGCGCGGCGGGCCCCCACGACCCTCGCCTCGACGTCGGGGGGCGTGAGCCTCGCGAGGCGCGAGGGGCGGCTGCGGCGGTCCGACAGCGGCTCGCCCGCCTCGGCCCTCGCGATCCACTTGTGGGCCGTCTGCCTGCTCACGCCCGCCTCCCGGGCGACGGCGGACACGCTCTCGCCGGCGCGGACGCGCTCGACGAGCCTCTGCCGCCCGCGGGGCGTGAGCCGTGAGTTAGAATGCTGGAACAAGGGGGGGCTCCTCTCGCTGCAACCTTCGACAAGTCACAGCTTGGGGGAGTCCTCCCCTTTTGTCACGTCATGTGTCAACAACCTGTTGGCACACAACACCTAGGCGCGCCGGGCGAGAAGGGCGGCGCGGCGACATGCGGCGTCGCTGCCGCTCGTGGTGCCATGGCACGTACACGTCATGTCCCTCTCCTTCCAACGAAATGTGGCGGGCCTACCCGCCGTTGCCTGCCGGCTATGTTACCCAATGCGGTTCCTTCGCGCGCAATGGTTTACAAAGTCCTCAAGTTGGCAAGCGTGGCGGCGTGAGAGAAAAAGGGCCCCTTGCGCACGCCTGGCATGGCAATGCGCAAGGGGCCCTATGGGTTGCGTGTCCGGCGCGCGGTGCGCGCAGGGTCCTTTGCTACTCGTCTCCGAAGCTGATGCCGAGCATGCGGGCCTCGCGCACAAGGTCGCTCTTGGGGTCGACGTACTTCAGCTTGCCCGCGATGTCCTCAAGCGGCACGCGGCACATCTTGCCGCCAACCTTGGCGATCATGTAGCCAAACTTCCCCTCCAGGAAGCCGCGCGCCGCCTCGACGCCGCACTGCGTCGCAAAGATGCGGTCCTGGGCGTCCGGCTGGCCTCCGCGCTGGGTGTGCCCGGGAACGGCCACGCGCACCTCCTTGCCGGTGCGGCCCGCGACCTCCTCCGCGATGTCGTACGCGACGGAAGGCTTCACGCGCTGCGCGATCTTCGCCTTGTAGTCCTTCTTGCGCATGGCGGCCTCCTCCTGCGAGATGGCCCCCTCCGCGCACACGATGATCGAGAACCTGCCGCCGTTCTTCTCGCGCCGTTCGATCGCCTTGACCACGTTGTCCATCTTGTAGGGAATCTCGGGGATGAGGATGACGTCCGCACCGCCCGCGACGCCGGCGTACAGGGGAATCCAGCCCACCTTGTGGCCCATGATCTCGATCACGAACACGCGTCCGTGCGAGCTTGCCGTCGTGTGGATGTCGTCGATGCAGCGCGTCGCCACATCGATGGCGCTCGTGAAGCCAAACGTGATGTCCGTGCCAAACGTGTCGTTATCGATCGTCTTTGGCAGGCAGATGACGTTCAGCCCTTCCTCGCGCAGACGGTTCGCCGTCTTCGTGGAGCCGTTGCCGCCCAGCACGAACAGGCAGTCCAGCTTGAGAGCCTTGTAGTTCTTCCTCATCGCGGGGACCTTTTCGACCCCGTCCGCCTCCGGCGTGTCGATGCGCTTGAACGGCGTGCGGCTCGTGCCCAGGATGGTGCCGCCCATCGTGAGGATGCCGCTGAAGTCGCCCCAGTCCATCTTGCGGTAGCGACCGTAGATGAGCCCCTGGTAGCCGTCCTTGAAGCCGTAGACCTCCACGTCCTCCTTCGTGTTGTTGTACACGGTCTTCACAATGGCGCGCATGGTCGCGTTCAGCGCCTGGCAGTCGCCGCCGCTCGTGAGCAGTCCGATCCTCAGCATGGATTTCCCCCTTAGCCTGGTTGGGATGCGGCCCAAGTTGGGACGCGCTCCCAACTACCATTTGTCGGCGGTGCCGCGCAAAGGGTGCCCACAGCCCCAGCCACCCTAGATTTTGGCACGTCGCGGCCGCGTCGCGCGCCAGATTGCGCACTCGTTCACAAATGGTAGCCTTGCAGGTGTCTTTGCGCCGCATTACGGGTAGGCTTCACTTTGACAGTTGTCTGCGGGGTGCTTGGGCGAGAAGCGCCGCCCCCGCGCTCGCCCTGCATTCGGAGGTGCACCATGACATCGGACACAAGACTCGAGCGCGCCCGCGCCGCGGGCACACGCGCTCTCCAGAGTCTGGACGAGGCGGCGGACCAGCTTGACAGCGCGCGCAACTGGGGCCTGCTCGACATCCTGGGCGGCGGCATCCTCACGAGCCTCGTGAAGCGCTCGCGCCTGGACGGTGCCTCAAAGGCGGTGGAGCGCGCGCAGCGCGACCTCGAGGCGTTTGCCCGCGAGCTGCGTGACTGCTCGGGCGTCACGGGGGTGGACCTCAGGCGAAGCGACATGCTCGAACTGTTCGACATCGTGTTCGACAACTCCATAACGGACCTCTTCGTACAGTCCCGCATCGAGGACGCCCGCGCGGACGTGAGGCGTGCCCGGGCGCGGGTCCAGGCCGTGCTCGCCGAGCTCGGCTCGGCCGGGAGGGCGTAGCGTGGCGGCCCGTGGCCGGCGCCGGCGTGGCAGGTTCGCGGCAGCCCTCGTGGTCGCCGCGTTTGCGCCTGTGTTCCAGGGGCTCGTCTACCTGCTCATATCGCGTCTGCACCTCGACGAGAACCTCTCGCTCGAGGTCGCGTCCGCCCTGTACATGGCCGTGGCCGTCTGCCTTCTGGGTGGCCGGCGCATGCTCGTCCCGTCGCGCGCGTCCTTCCAAAACGTCTGGCGGCTCGCGTGGCCCATCCTCGCCATAAGCCTTGCCCTCACCTGCACTCAGGTGGTGGGCTATGCGTCGGACACCGCGCGCTTCTCGCCCCATTGGGCGCAAAACGTGGCGTACTACGTGGTGTTCTGCCTGTGCATAGGCATCTACGAGGAGTGCTACGTGCGCGGCGTGCTGCTTGGCGGCCTGCTGTCGCGCTTCGGACGCAGCCGCGGCGCCCTGTGGGCGTGCATAGCCGTCTCGTCCGTCTACTTCGGGGCGCTCCACATCGACTGGGCGGGGCTTAACTACGCAAGCCCGCTCGAGCTTGCCCAGGCCGCGCTCAAGGTGGCGCAGACCGGCATCTACGGTGCCGTGCTCTCCGCCGCGGTCGTGGAGGACGACAACCTCACGGGCGCCATCCTGTTCCACGCGCTCGACGACTTTTCGATCATGGTCATCCCGTATGCGCTCTTCGGTGAGGGTCTCAGTACCAACTACGTGTCGTCCGGCCGCGAGGAGGCCATGAGCTCCATCGTGTTGTATGCGGTCCTCTGCGTGCTGTACCTGCCGTCCCTGTGGCAGGCCGTCCGTCGCACCAGGGCGCTTTCGCAGCCGCATCATGGCGGTTTCGTGATGAGCGACGCGGGCGGAAAGTGCGAGGGCGCGTGCGCGCGGCCGTGGGCAGACGAGCCTTTGCCGCCGCCCGCGGCAATGTCGCACGTACCTGCGCATATGAAGAAAACCGCAGCTCAGGAACATGATGTGGAGCCTGGTGGCGAAAGGGGGCGCTGAGCTGCCTGCGCCCCTTGCGCCGCGCGCGACGCGCGCAAGAAAGATGCAAGACATGCGCGTGACGTGCCCACACCGCATTTTTAGGTCAGTGGCAGCTACATTTCATTACGTTCTGCTAACATGCAGCTTGCAATCTGGTTTCGCCCGTTGGAGCGAGTGCTCGTAGCGCTGCCGCGTGGCGTCGTGAAAGGCTACTGACAGCATGAGTCGTGTAAGTCGCAAGGAAGACGCGTTCTTCCTCATGTTCCAGGAGTTCAGCAAGATGACCTCCGAGGCCTCTGAGCTCTTCCTGGAGATCGTCGAGAACTACGATAAGCTCTCGTACCGCATTCCGGAGATTAAGGAGTTCGAGACCAGGGGAGACGAGATGGTCAGCAAGATCATCACCACCCTGAACTCCTCGTTCATCACGCCGTTCGACCGCGAGGACATCAGCGCGCTCGCGCTCAAGATGGACGACATCGTCGACGGGCTCGAGAACGTCTCTGCCCGCTTCAAGCTCTACGACATCGACGAGATGCGTCCCGAGGCCATCGAGATGGCGAAGCTCATCCTCGAGGCGACCCTCGACCTCGACCACGCGTTCGCGAAGTTCCCGGACTTCAAGAAGGACGAGTCCCTCCTGAAGGAGACGAAGGCCGCAAACGACGCCGAGGAGAGGGGAGACGTCGTTTACCGCGACGGTCTTGCGGCCATCTTCCGCTCCGACCTCCACACCGTGGACATTCTCAAGTGGAAGAGCCTGCTGGACAAGATGGAGAACACGCTGGACGCCTGCAAGAACGTGGCCAACGAGATTCAGAATGTCATTGTGAAAAATGGTTAGCGCCCTTCTCGTCTGCGTGCTCGGGGCCGCCTTGGTCTTCGAGTTCATCAACGGCTTCCACGACACCGCGAACGCCATCGCGACGACGGTGTACACCAAGGCGCTTCCCCTGCGCGTCGCCATCCTCATGTCCGCCACCATGAACTTCGTCGGCGCGTTCATGAGCGAGAAGGTCGCCATGACCATCGCGGCGGGCATCGTGGACATCAAGCTCGAGCTCTACGTGATTCTCGCGGCGCTTCTGGGCGCCATTCTGTGGGACCTCTTCACGTGGTGGCGCTCCATCCCAAGCTCGTCCTCGCACGCGCTCATCGGCAGCCTCATCGGCGCGACGATCGTGTTCACGCACTCCGTGCGCCACGTCAAGTGGGAGGGCGTGCTCGACAAGGTCGTCATCCCGCTGTTCACGTCCCCGCTCATCGGCATGGCCCTGGGCTACGTGATCATGAAGCTCATGTTCGAGCTGTTTGCCAACTGGCACCCCATGAAGGCCAACTGGCTGTTCCACAGGATGCAGATTCTCTCTGCCGCGTTCATGGCGTACAGCCACGGCAACAACGACGCACAGAAGACCATGGGCATCATCACCCTGGCGCTCGTGACGGCCGGGCTCGCGAACCCCGCGGCCGGCATCCCCGTGTGGGTCAAGATCATGTGCGCGTGCACCATGGCCCTCGGCACCTCCATCGGCGGCGGCCGCATCATGCGCACCGTGGGCGACGGCGTGACGAAGCTGAACCCCGTCATCGGCTTCGTGGCCGAGACGTCCTCCGCCATCGCGATCGAGACCATGACCGCGCTCGGCGCCCCCGTCTCCACGACGCAGGTCATCACCACGTCCATCATGGGCGCCGGCTCCGCCCGTCGTCGCAGCTCCGTGCGCTGGGGCGTCGCCCGCAAGATCATTGGCGCGTGGTTCGTGACGCTGCCCGCGACGATCCTGCTCGGCGGCTGCTGCGCGTTCGTGATCGGCCTCATCCTCGCCTAGCCAAAAGGACACGCGCCGGGCGAGAAGCGCTTGCGCCCCGCTTGCCGCACAATCAGAACCGAACGGTTTTCTCGCCCCGCGCGCCTGCCGCCCGCGGGGCGATTTGCGCATCCGGGCGTTGGTAACGGCATGGAAACCGGTTGCAGATACTATGTTCCTGTTGGCTTGGCATCGATGGCGCAGAGCGCCGCAAGGGGTTGTTCATGAGCACACAGGAAGACGTCCTCACGATGTCGCGCGATAGGATCGCGTCGACTCAGGTGGGGGGCATCCGGAAGACCGCGATCCACTGCTACGAGGACATTCCCTTTTTCCACAAGAGCTTTGACGAGGCGGGCTTTGACCCGTATGCCATCCGCGACCTGGACGACATAAGGCGCGCGCCGCTCGTGACGAAGCAGGATCTGCGCGACAACTACCCGTATGACATGGTCGGCGTGCCCAGGGGCGACGTGAAGGAGATCCACATGTCCTCCGGCACGACGGGCGTCGCCACCGTGGCGGCGTACACCGAGGCGGACCTCAGGGCCTGGGCGGACTGCTTTTCTCGCGCGTTTCGCTTTGCGGGGCTGGGATCGGACGACGTGTGCCAGATCTGCTATGGCTACGGCCTGTTCACGGGTGGCCTGGGCGCGCACTACGGATCGCTTCACTCCGGCGCGACCGTCATCCCCATAAGCGCCGGCAACACGGAGCGTCAGATTCGCGTGCTGCGCGAGATGGGCTCCACGGTGCTGGAGTGCACGCCCAGCTACGCCATGCACATCGCGGACACCGCGCTTGCCATGGGGATCGACCCCTCAAAGGAGTTCAGCCTGAAGGTGGGCATCCACGGCGCGGAGGCGTTCAGCGACAACTTCCGCCGCGAGCTTGAGCGCAAGCTGGACTACAAGGTGCTCGACATCTACGGCCTTACGGAGACCGGTGGCCCCGGCCTTGCCGTGGAGTGCCTTGAGCAGGACGGACTCCACATCGCTGAGGACCACTTCTTCTGCGAGGTCATCGACCCCGCGACCGGCGAGGTGCTGCCCGACGGCGAGTGGGGCGAGCTCGTGGTGACGACGCTCGACCGCGAGGCGAGCCCCGTCGTGCGCTACCGCACGCGCGACATCACGCGCATCCTGCCGGGCGCGTGCCCGTGCGGCTGCACGCACCGTCGCATCGACCGCCTGCAGGGCCGCACGGACGACATGCTCATCATTCGCGGCGTAAACGTGTTCCCCAGCCAGATAGAGAACGTGATGAAGACGTTCGAGCAGGTATCCTCGTGGTACCAGATCGAGCTTACCACGAAGAACTACCTGGACGTCGCGACCCTGAAGGTCGAGGCGAACCCGGACTTTGATATCGACTCGACCGGCGCCATCGAGGAGCTGCAGCGCCAGATCCAGGGCGCGCTCAAGACGGCGCTGTCCGTTGGCATCCGCGTGCGCCTTGTGGAGCCCATGTCGATATCGCGCTCCGAGGGCAAGGCAAAGCGCATCGTGGACCTGAGGGGGGAGAACCTGAAATGATCGACCAGCTCACCGTCTTCCTGGAGAACTCCGAGGGCAGGCTCGCGAAGCTCTGCCGCGACATAGCGGCCGCGGGCATCGACATGTTGGCCCTCACCATAGCCGACACGCCCGAGTACGGCGTCGTGCGCATCGTGTGCGACGACGCGCAGCGTGCCCGCGACTATCTGGACGAGAAGGGCTATCGCGCCATGGTCACGAAGGTGGCCGCCATCGAGGTGCCCAACAGGCCCGGCGGCCTGGCGGAGCTTTTGGGCGTGTTGGACGATCTGGACATCCCCGTGGAGTACGGCTACTGCTTCAGCACGTCCGGCGACCGCGCCGTGGACATCCTGAAGATTCGCGTGCCGGCGGAGGCGTCGAAGGCCGTTTTCAAGCTGGAGGAGGCCGGCTTCAGGGTGCTGACCCAAGCCGAGCTGTAGGGAAGCGGCGGTGCGCGCCGCATGCGGCTGAGGGCCCGCGGCGCGCACCGCGCGTGGCTAGGGGCGTGCGGACGCGCGGGCGTGCTGCGAGCGCGTTACGAGTGGACGTAGACGGTGTCGCCGGCCTTGACGAGGCCGTAGAGCTCGCGCGCCGCCTGCGGGGGAAGGTTCACGCAGCCGTGGCTTCCCGCGTAGGAGTAGATGGAGCCGCCGAACGCGGAGCGCCAGTTGGCGTCGTGCAGACCGACGGCGTTGCCGACGAACGGCATCCAGTACGTGACGTGGCTCTTGTAGTCGGGCTCGCCGTCGCCGTCCTCGTCCGCGCCGATGAGCGTCTCGTTCGTACGCTTCGCGTTGATCTTGAACGTTCCCGTGGGGGTGCCGCGCCCCTCGGACGTGTTGCCGCTCACGAAGTACGAGCGCCAGATGACCGAGCCGTCCTTGTCGTAGAAGCGCGCGTACTGGGTGGAGAGGTTCAGGTCTATGTGGCGCCCGCGACCCTCGTGGCCGGGCGTCTGCGCAGGGCGGGTGGCGGTGACGGTGAGGGGAACCTCGAGGGAGCCGTTCTTCTCGCCTTGGACGGCATCCGCGACGGATGCCGCGAGCGAGGCGGCGTCGATGGCGTAGTCATGCTCCTCGTCGGACTTTGCGACCTTCTTCGCGAGGGAGTCGTTCGCCCACTGGGCGATGGCGCCCTGGTCGAGGCTCACGGACAGGTCGTCGCCCACGCGCACCCAGGTGGCAACCGTCTTCTTGTCGAGCTTTGCGAGGGGCCTGCCGTCCTTCGTGAGCGTGACGGCGTGGTCGGCGTACGCGTTCGCCGTGTCAACGGCCTTCCGAAGGCCGGCGTCCCTGCTCGTGAGCTGCGGGCGAAGGAGCGCGTCGCGGTTGAGGGAGACCTTGGAGGCGAGGCGCACGACGTCTTTCTCGACCTGCGCTTTTACGACGCTTGCGTCCAGCGCCGTGCCGAGGGCCTCTTGCGTGACCTCGAACGTGGACGTCTTCTTGTTAAGGGTGCACCAGGCGTTCTTGGGCGGCGTCGCGTTCTGGTTGTGCGCCTGGACGGCGGCGTCGACCAGGGCGTCGAGCTTCTCCTTGTTGTAGCTGACGGTCTTGGACACCGTGAGGTGCCTGGGGTGCGCGAGGTCGAGCGCCCACGAGGCGGCGTCGGTTTGGGACTTCGCATGGCGGGCGTAGTTGGCGGGGCTGACGTCCAGGTCGATGTCATCGGCGCCGATGGCGAGGGTGAGGCCCTGGCCGGCGACGGTCGTCTTCCAGGATGCGGCTTTTGCCGCGACCTGCTGCGCGAGCTGCGCCTCCGTCAGGTTGGACACGTCCTCGCCGTTTACGGTGGTGCCGGGCACGAAGTGCGAACCGTAGTAGCTTGCACCCGCGACCTGGCCCGCGACCAGGGCCGCTGCAACGCCGAGCGCGAGGAGTGGGATCGCCTTCCTGCGACTCGTGGCGGGCTTGGTGGTCGCGCTGGCTGCGGGTTTGGTCTTGCGCGCGTGCTTTGCGGACGTGGGTTGGGTCAAGGCGACTCCTCGCGTGTTTGGGTGCGATGGGGGCTGGCGCGGCCGGGGGCCTCTGCCCTGCAGGTAGCTGGAAGAATTCTAGACGATGGGGCGCTTTCGTGCGCGCTGTGGGCAGAAAAGCGCTGCGCGCACACGACGGGGCACCCCACCATCTGACAGGTTCGGCTTCTGTCAGATGGTGGTGGGTTCGCACACGGCAAAGTGCCCCACTACCTGACAGGTTCGGCTTCTGTCAGGTAGTGGGGCGAATTTCGCATGCCGAGGGGGCTTTCTCGCGCCAAAATCCACCACTATCCGACAGATTTGGCTTCTGTCAGATAGTGGTGGATCTGGTCATATAAAAACCCGCCACTATCTGACAGGTTCGACTTCTGTCAGGTAGTGGCGGGCGGGGGCGCGGGCCAGGGCTACTCGATGCTTGCAAACGCCTCGCGGATGACGTTGCAGGAGGAGTGCATGGCGTCCTTCTCGTCCTGCGAGAGCTCGAGCGGGAGGATCTCTTGGATGCCGTTGCGCCCGAGGATGCACGGCACGCCAACGGACACGTCCTTCTCGCCGTACTCGCCCTCGAGGTGGACGGAGAGCGGCGTCACGAGGCGCTCGTTGTGGAGGATGGACGCGATGAGCACGGCGACGACGGAGCCGATGCCGAACTCCGTGGAGCCCTTGCCGGCGACGATGCGGCCGCCGGAGGTGTGGACGGTCTCCGTGAGCGTGGCGTAGTCGAGCTTGTCCGCGAGCTGCGGGTGGCTGCGGAGGTACTCCTCTATGCCGATGCCGCCGATGGAGACGTGCGTGCGCGGGATGAACGAGGAGTCGCCGTGCTCGCCCATGCAGAACGCCTCCACCTGGTCGCGGTCGACGTCCACGATGCTCGCGATGTGGCGCCTGAGGCGGACGGTGTCGAGCGACGTTCCGGTGCTGAACACCCTGGCGCGTGGGAGGTCGAGCTTGCGGTAGAAGTACTCCGCCACGACGTCCGCGGGGTTGGACACGCAGATGAGGAAGCCGGAGAAGCCGGACTTCGCGATGGGCTCGACGATGCTGCCCAGGATCGAGAACGTGCTGGAGAGCATCTGGAGGCGCGTTTCTCCGGGGCGGCGGCTGCGGCCGGCCGTCATCACGATGAAGCTTGCGTCCGCGCAGTCGTCGTAGGTGCCCACGCGGATGTGCACGTGGCGCCTGGTGGCCGTGAGCATGTCCTTCAGGTCTTCCACCTGCGCGTTCGCCGTGGCATCGTTGATGTCCAGGAACACTATTTCGTCTGCGTACTGGCCGACCATGAGGTTCATGGCCACGTGGCTTCCCACGTTTCCGGCTCCGATGATTACGACCTTTCGTGCTAGCTGCGTCATGGCTCCACCCCTCCCGAAGGTTGCTTTTTGTTCCTATTGTGAAGTTGGGTGGAGGAGCTGTGGGCGAGGAGTTCAAATTTGCCATTGGCGGATTGGGCCTGTCACCTCGTACGATTGTACTTGACACGTGCGCCTGAGGACGTCCGTTTTTCTCGCCTGCGCACCTATCCGCGACCGCGAATGTGCGACATGGGCGCACACGCGTTGGCTCCCGCCAGATGTTGTATGCTTTGTAAGATTAAGTTAACTATCGAAAGGCACATCATGTCAGGCATCGGCATGTCAGATAGCGGATCTGCGCCCGCGCGCGCGGCCGGCGAGGCCCTGCGCGAGGAGGGCACGCTCGCCTCCGTGGAGATCGGCCAGACCGTCACCATATCCGTCGTGGGAGGGGAGGGCGCACTCCGCCAGCACTTCTTGGACATGGGCGTCATCCCCGGCGCGCAGATCACTCTCGAGAAGTACGCGCCCATGGGCGACCCCATGGAGTTCAGCATCCACGGCTACCAGCTCACGCTGCGCATCGCGGACGCGCGCAAGATTCGCGTGACGACGGAGGCGTGCCCCGTGCCGGCCGGCGTCGCGAGCGGGCGGCACAAGAGCATCGGGCACCCGGGCCTTGGCGAGGACGGCCTGCCCGACAAGGTGGACGTGCGCACGAGCGACCACTCGCATCCGGTGCCTGAGGGAGAAGTGCTTCGCTTCGCGCTCGCGGGCAACCAGAACTGCGGCAAGACCACGCTCTTCAACCAGCTCACGGGCTCGAACCAGCACGTGGGCAACTTCCCCGGCGTTACGGTGGACCGCAAGAGCGGCGCCATCAAGGGGCACCCCGACACGGACGTGACGGACCTGCCGGGCATCTACTCGCTCTCCCCGTACAGCCCGGAGGAGCTCGTGAGCCGCCAGTACATACTGGAGGAGCAGCCAAACGCCATCATCAACATCGTGGACGCCACGAACATCGAGCGCAACCTGTACCTGACGATGCAGCTGATGGAGCTTGACAAGCCCATGGTGCTCGCCCTCAACATGATGGACGAGGTCCAGGGCAACGGCGGCACGATCGACGTGAACCTGATGGAGGACATGCTGGGCATCCCCGTGGTGCCGATATCCGCCGTCAAGGGCGAGGGCGTGGACGAGCTCGTGCGCCACGCGATCCACGTGGCGCGCTACCAGGAGCTTCCCGGCCGGCAGGACTTCTGCGACCCCAGCGACCACGGCGGCGCCGTGCACCGCTGCCTGCACGCGATCATGCACCTGATAGAGGACCACGCCGTCCGCGCGAACATCCCCGTGCGCTTTGCGGCGTCGAAGCTGGTGGAGGGCGACGCCCACGTGAGGGAGGCCCTTGCGCTGGACAAGAACGAGCTCGACGCCGTGGAGCACATCGTGCACCAGATGGAGGAGGAGCGCGGCCTGGACCGTGCCGCCGCCATCGCGGACATGCGTTTCTCGTTTATCGAGAAGATCGTGTCCGCCGCGGTCGTGAAGCCGCATGCCTCGCGTGAGCTGGAGCGAAGCCGCAAGATCGACCGCGTGCTGACCGGAAAGTACACGGCCATCCCCATGTTCGTGCTCATCATGGGCGCCGTGTTCTTCCTCACGTTCAACGTCGTCGGCCTCGCGCTGCAGAACCTCGTCGCAGCGGGCGTCGACGCGCTCACGGCAGCGGCGGACGCGGGCCTCACGGCCGCCGGCGTGAACCCGGTGCTGCACTCCCTCGTGATCGGCGGCATCTTCAACGCCATCGGCACGGTGCTGCCCATCGCGCCGATCATCGTGACCATGTTCTTCTTCCTCTCGCTTCTGGAGGACACGGGCTACATGGCCCGCGTCGCGTTCTTCATGGACAAGCTGCTGCGCAAGATCGGCTTGTCCGGTCGCTCCATCGTGCCCATGCTCGTGGGATTTGGCTGCACGGTGCCCGCCGTCATGTCCGCCCGCACGCTGCCGTCCGAGCGCGACCGCAAGCTCACCATCGCACTCACGCCGTTCATGAGCTGCACCACCAAGCTCACAATCTACGGCTACTTCAGCGCGGCGTTCTTCCCGGGCAAGGGCGGCCTCGTGATGCTCTGCCTGTACCTCACGGGCATCGTCGTCGGCGTGCTCGTGGCGCTCATAACGCACAAGACCATCGACAAGGCCGAGGCCGTTCCGTTTGTGATGGAGCTTCCCAACTACCGTCTGCCCAGCGCGAAGTCCGTTCTCATGCTCATGTGGGAGAAGACCAAGGACTTCCTGCACCGTGCGTTCACCGTGGTGTTCGCGGCAGCCGTCGTCGTGTGGTTCCTGCAGTACTTCACGCCGGCACTAACGGTCGCCAAGGACGCACACGAGTCTATCCTGGCGGCCATTGCAACCTGGATCGCCCCGATCTTCTCGCCCCTGGGCTTTGCCGACTGGCGCGTCACCACGGCACTCATCGCGGGCTTCATGGCAAAGGAGATCGTGGTCGCGACGCTGTCCGTCCTGTTTGGCTCCACCGCGCAGCTTCTGGCCGCGCTCACGCCGCTTTCCGTCGTGTCGCTTCTGGTGTTCTGCCTGCTGTACACCCCGTGCGTCGCGGCCATCGCGGCCATCAGGCACGAGCTGGGCGGCCGCTGGGCGCTGGGCATCGTCGCGTTCCAGTGCGGCATCGCCTACCTCGTGGCGCTTTTGGTGCACGTGGTCGGCGCCCTGTTGGGCTTCGCGTAGGGGGTAGACCGTTCGCCGGAGGTGAAGGCGCATCCCGGTTTCCCATAGTATAGAATGTCGGAAAGTGAGAAATTCATACTCTTGGAGGCCGGGATGCTCGCGACGCTTAAGGACAAAGGTCAGGTTACGATACCTAAGAAGTTAGTCAATCAGCTCGGGCTTGTCTCTGGCGACACTTTCGATGTCTACATCGAGGATGGGGAGATTCGCTTTGTCCCGGTAGTGATCTATCCCAAGAAGAAGATTGAGGAACTGGAGCGTCTTGCCAGTGAGGCAGAGGAGGGGTTGTCCAGCGGAGACCTTCCAGTTTTTGAAGATGTGGATGATGCGATTGCAGATTTGCATCGGGCCGGCTGATGCCATATAAGCTCGTGCTTGCGCCTTCGTTTAAGAAGGCGTATGCGAAGCTTGGAAAGAAGGAGCAGGCACAGGTCGAAAACAAGATTCGGCAGCTTGCTATTGACCCGTGGCACCCTTCCTTGCGCGTCAAGCATATACGCGCTTCACGTGAGTTTGAGTGCAGCGTGAACATGGACGTGAGAATAGCGTTTAAGTTCGAGGAGGGTCATCTCATCCTGTTGTTGGACGTGGACCATCATGATGCATTGCTCCGTCGGCGTACAAGAAGATAGAAATCTTTGCTAACTGATTTGTAGGGAGTTGCAGCTCATGGCAAGCCTGACAGACATGCTGGCCCAGCCCCGGGAAGACCAGCTGATTCTGGTCGATCTTCTGGATCGGCCCCAGGGCAGCATGGGAAAGCTCGCGTGTCACCGGCAGGCGCGCCTGCACAGGGCGTTCTCGCTCTTTCTGTATCGCGAAAGCGGTGGCACGCTCCGGCTTCTGCTGCAGCGCCGCGCACAGGGCAAATACCATTCCGGAGGCCTTCTGGCCAATTCGGTCTGCTCGCACCCGCGGGTGGGGGAGGCGCTTGCGGACGCCGTCCCGCGCAGGCTCACGCAGGAGCTGGGAGTGCCTGCGAGCAAGGCGACCAGCCTCGAGTACGTCGAGGTTGGCTCGTTCGTGTACCGAAGCTCCTTTGGCAACGGGCTTACGGAGTTCGAGTACGACCACGTCTTCGTGACGCCGTACGACGGTCCCCTGGCGCCCGACCCCAGCGAGGTCGCGGCGACTGCCTGGGTCGATGCGGAGGAGGCACTGGCAGACCTTCAGGCGCACCCCTCGCGCTACGCAAGCTGGTTCCTGACGGCCGCCCCCATGGCGTGCGCCTGGCTCGCGGCCCACGTTCGTCCCTAGTTCCGCGTCACAGGCTCACGCGCGCGACCTCCGTGTACACGAGCGCGCCGCCGTCCGGATGGTGACTCCACATAAGCGACATCGCATCGATGCGCATCTTTGCGGCCCCCAACCGCCCCGCTGCCAGGTTACGTGCCGCAAGCTGCTCGTTCATCTGGGCGAGAAACGCGTCCATTCCGGCCTCGCGCTCCTCCTTGCGCAGGCGGCAGCCGCGCGCCAGGGTCATGTGCGGGGAGAATGGGGGAAGCGGCTCTGGAATCGCGCCGCTTTCCAGCAGCCGCATGCCAAGGGTCGCCCTCAGTTCCGCGAGCCGTCGCATTCCGTCCCGCGACCCCTCGTGCTCCCGTCCTTCCGCGCCATCCTCGCGAAAGCCCTGCCACAGAATCGACCCGCGACGCTTCTGGAAGCATCCCACGGGCCCTAGCTCGACGGCGAACTCTTCCGTCCTTACGTTCTCGGCTGCCCGTCGCATCGCCTCGAGCGTTCGCGCCTCGCGCTCGCGGTCGAGCTCGCCGAGGAAGGCGAGGGTCAGGTGGAGGTTCCCGCGTGATGTTGGTCGAGCATGGTCAAGATGGGGGAGCGTCATGTTTTGCACGGCCACGAGCTCGTCTCGCACGCCCTCGTCTGGCAGTGCTGCCACAAAGAGTCTCCTGGTCACTGTCGAGTCCCCGCTCGAGTGAGCCATGGGCTCTGTGTCCTGCGTATCATCACCCAAGGGACCTCTCCTTTCCATTGCCGGGCCTCCTCCCGTCGACGGGCGCATGCCCGGCGAGGCCAGCGTCGCCTCGGCTTCGACATCTTGCGCTACCGGCAAGACGAAGTTCGCACATCTATTTGATTGCATGTATGCAATCAAAGGTTGCCCGCTCGCAATCTGTGCTTAACACGTGGAAATCGTTTTCGCAATCCCCTAAGACCACTATAACGTTTGCAGAGAAAAACGCATCATTCGCGTTTGTATCCGCTTTTCCCGATATTGTCGGGCGTATAAGAACTATGGTTTCGATTTCACCATTGAAGAAGCGACGCCGGCCGGACGCCAGCGCCCCAACGGGAGGCAGGCGACATTCGTTGGCTACACCAGACATCGTCTTTGCAAGGATTGACAACAGGCTCGTGCACGGGCAGGTCGGCGCGGCGTGGGTAGGGTCCATTCCCAACTGCAACCTCATCGTCGTCGCGAACGACGACGCCGCAGCAGACCCCATGCAGCAGTCCCTCATGAAGCTCACGGCGGACTCCGCGCGCGTTGGCATCAGGTTCTTCACCATCCAGAAGACGATCGACGTGATAGGCAAGGCAAGCGCCCGCCAGCACATCTTCATCGTCGCGAAGACCCCGGCGGACATGCGCAAGCTCGTGGAGGGCGGCGTCCCCATAAAAGAGGTCAACATCGGCAACATGCATGCCTCGGCGGACAAGCGCGTCTTCCACGACCAGCACGTCTATGTGGACGACCAGGACCTTGCCGACCTCAAGGCCATACAGGACCACGGCACCAAGGTCTACATTCAGCTCTTGCCCACGGGACGCAAGGTCGAGGACCTCGGTCTCTAGTCTTGCGTGGGCGTCCGGCCCATACAACCTCATAGCTCGTACGAGCATCCATCGCTTGTTGGCGTTCTTCTCCTTAGGGGGAAGAGCTTGACATAGGGAGGAAGCATGCAACTTACCCTTGTACAAGGCCTTCTGCTGTTCATAGTTGGCACCATATGCCAATTCGATCAGCAGACCGAGGCGTTCTACTGGTTCAGGCCCATGGTCGCCGCGTTCTTCACCGGCATCATCCTGGGCAACGTGGAGCTGGGCGTCACCTGTGGCGCCGTCACCGAGCTCGCATACCTCGGCATGACGAACGTCGGTGGGACCGTTCCTCCCGACCCGCTGTTCGCCGGCATCATGACCGTCGTGCTCGCCTACACGACGGGCCAGAGTGCCGAGACGGCGCTCGGGCTCTCGTACCCCTTCGCACTCCTCGCGCAGGGCATCGGCATCCTCTTCAAGACGGTCTACTCCTTCGTTCCCCACAAGCTCGACAAGTACGCGGCCGAGGCGGACGTGAAGCACTTCAACGGCCTCATCTGGGGCGTCACCATCTTCGAGGCGGTGTTCTGCGGGTTCGTCATCTTCCTGTGCTCATACGCGCTGCAGGCGCCCATCCAGGCGTTCGTGAACTCGTTCCCGACTTGGGTCACGCACGGCCTCGAGGTCGCGGGAGGCATCCTTCCCGCCGTCGGCCTCGCCATGCTGCTGCTCACCACGCTGAAGCCCGAGACCTACCCGTACCTCTTCATCGGCTTCGTGATGGCCACGTTCCTCAAGATGCCCAACGTGCTGCCCGTCGCCATCATAGGTACGTCCCTTGCCGCGATCGACTACATGTACCAGAAGCGCTTTGACGAGCAGAAGGCCGAGGCAATCGACGACGGAGGCGACTCTGATGGCATCTAATCCCACCAACAAGAAGGGCGAGCCCCTTCAGAAGCTCAGCAAGTCCGACATCACGAGGCTTGGCATCAACTCGCTCACCGAGCAGATCGCGTTCTCGTTCGAGCGCATGCAGGCGCCCGGCTGGACCATGAACATGATTCCCGGCTTCAAGAAGATCTACGGCGACTCCAAAGAGGACTTGAAGGAGTTCATGACCTACAACATGGAGTTCATGAACACCGAACCGCATATGGCGACGCTGCTCCAGGGCATGGTCCTCGCGATGGAGGAGAAGGGCACGGACCGCAAGCTCATCCAGGGCGTCCGCAACGGCCTCTTCGGCCCCATGGCCGGCATCGGCGACTCCATCTTCTGGTTCACCGTGCTGCCCATAACGGCGGGCATCGCCTGCTCGCTCGCCAAGTCCGGCTCCATCCTTGGCCCGCTCGTATTCATCGGCATATACCTCGTCGTCGGCTTCTCGCGCATCTGGTTCGCGCGCCTCGGCTACAGCCTCGGCTCGAAGGCGGTCGAGAAGGTCGGCACGGCCACGAGGTACCTCACCGGCGCCGCGGGCATCCTTGGCACCACGGTCATCGGCGCGCTCATACCCAGCTACGTCTCCATAGCGTTCCAGAAGAAGCTCGTGTTCGGCGTCGGCTCTACCACGGTGCAATCGGTGTTCGACCAACTCCTTCCCAACGTCCTGCCTCTCGCCGTCGTGTTCCTCATCTACTGGCTCTTCAAGAAGAAGCACGTCAACACCATTGCCGTCATCGGCTGCGTCATCCTGTTCGGCCTCTTGATGTCGCTGCTCAACTGGATGTAGCGGCTGTGACGAAACTGCAGGTCACATGTAACGTCTGATGTGGCGGGACCTCGTGCGCGGGGTCCCGCCCACGGTTCGGGGCCAGCCCTAAGGTCACTGCCCCGCATGGGAGGGTCATATGGTCGGAATCATCGTCACGGGTCACGGCAACTTCGCCTCGGGAATCACGTCCGCGCTCGAGCTCATCGCCGGTCCCCAGGACGCCTACGCCGCGCTGGACTTCACATCGCTCTCCGGCACGGAGGAGCTCGAGAAGGACATGGCCGCGGCGCTGGAATCGCTACGCTCGCGAGAGGACGTCGACGGGGTGCTCGTCCTCTGTGACCTCGTGGGTGGCACGCCGTTCAAGACGGCGGCGACGCTCGGAATCCCCCTGGGCGACGTGCGCGTTGTTGCGGGCGTGAACCTGGGCGGTCTTGTCGAGTGCGCGACGCAGCGCGACGCCGTGTCTGGCCTCGACGAGCTCGCCCAGCTCGCGAAGGACTCCATGAGGTCATCCGTCGTGGAGTTCGAGCTTGCGCAGCCCGCCGAGGAGGACGACGACTTCTCAGACGGAATCTAGTCGCACGCGCCAGGAGACAGATGCAAAGGCCTGCAGGCGACGTCCCATAGAGGACCACCCGCGGGCCTTTGCCATGAATCTATCTTCCGCACTACAGCAGCGGCATGACGTCCTTGATCTTTTCGGTCTTGCTTGGCGCGCAGTGCTTGTAGTCCCTCATCAGCGGGAAGTCATCCCACCTTCCGAGGGCGTCAGTCGCGTGATGGGCGATTATCTGGAAGAACGGCAGCAGGTAGAGCGGGGAGAGCGTCGGTTCTGAAACCTTGCCCACGTTTGCCACGAACGCATGGTCGTCCTTCTCGTATGCGTCGTCGCACGTTATCAGGTACGCATGGTCCGTGATGCACCGGCAGGCGTCGTACAGCTCGTGCGCGCGCCTCGAGCCAAGGTTCATATCGTCCACCACAAAGACGGTGCGACTGGGGTTTAGCTGCAGGTTCGGGCCGTGGTTGAACTCCTCCGCCTCGAAGGCGAACGAGGGCACCTTCATGGTCTCGCCAAACTTCAAAGCTCCCTCGCAAGCGATGCCGTACGCCTGGTCAAAGCCAATGACGTAGTTCGTCTCGATGGAGAGCATGTCCTTCAAGTGTGCGGAGTAGAACTCCTCCGTCTTCGCCTGGACCGTCCTGTGGCGTTCGGGAACGAGCTCGAGCTCGCCAACAACGTGGTCATACCCCTCGTCGGAGAGCCGCCCCGTGTCGTGCGACGCCTCGAGCGAGAAGAGCATGAGGAACAGGGCGAGCGTCGTCACGCCCTTCGTGACGTAGCCCACGTACTCGATGCCCACGCCATAGTCCACCACAAGATCCGCGTGGTCCCGGAAGTCGGAGTCAAGGTTGCCCGTGATGCCGACAGCCCTTCTGCCTGCGGAGCGCAGCCTGTCGAGCGCGGCGAGCGAGTTGGTGGAACAACCGGACTGCGACACCACGAAGCAGAGCGTGTCGTCCCCGGGAAGGAAGTCGGAAGTCAGAAACGCTCCGGGCGTCGTGACGACAACCGGGATCCCCAGGTACTTCCGCATGAACGGCGCGGCACACCGGCTCGCGTTCGCGCTCGATCCGCAGGCGATCACGAGCACGGAGCTGTAGCCTCCCCGTAAGAACTCGTTCACGAGCGGCGCAACGAGCTCCTTCCTGCGGTTGACGTTCTTCTCGACCTGCCCGGGCGTCTCTCGCACGTAGGTCATCATCGTTACGTTCTCGAGATCCTTCTCCATTCCGTCCCCTTTCCTGCTCGCCGCGCCGGATTCGTGGCGCAAGTCTATGTAGATTGTCTGCCGTGTCAGGTTCCGTCTGGGGGAAGCGCTATCCGCGCTCGATGAGGCCCCTCAGCAGTTGCCAGACACCAAAGAGTGCCACCGCCGCGGACGCGACGTAGTTCACCATGAGGGTGGTGCTCGCAAAACCCTGTGCCTGAGCGTTCGCGACCATAAGGCAGCTGCAGGCGATGCCGCCGAGGCCGTACACCAGGCCTTGCACAAGGCTCATGCGTCTGCGGGGAAGCGAGGCCCCGTCGTCGGGCGCGAGCTCAAGGCTTGTCAGGAAGCGGTAGTAGAAGAGGTAGCTCATCACCAGGATGATTGCGGACGGTATGGCCACCAGGGCGACGTAGCTCTTCGTGAGGACCCATGCGAGTGCGCCCGCTGCCACGCCCAGCACAAAGCGCGAGCGGTACATCGTGCACGTTCGTTGTTGCGCGCCGTCAACATAGAAGCTGCGCTTGAGCCATGCGTTCCTGTAGATGGTCCTTCCATCCTCGGACGCGCCGTACGTGGCCGCCTTACTCATCCCAATGGCCTCCTC
Source organism: Parafannyhessea umbonata (assembly GCF_900105025.1). Classification (GTDB taxonomy): domain Bacteria; phylum Actinomycetota; class Coriobacteriia; order Coriobacteriales; family Atopobiaceae; genus Parafannyhessea; species Parafannyhessea umbonata. The sequence goes on from NZ_LT629759.1 coordinate 610,859, forward strand.
CGTGCCGTCTTGGTGGCACTTGTATATAACGTTACAGTACCATTGTGTGACTTGCGCGTCCCCCGTGCGCAAGTCTTTTGTCATGGGTGCGTATAATTTCGCAAGCGGGAAACAATTTCTGCGCGGCATGTGGCCGGCGGCGTCTCCCAATAGTGCGATTATGGGTTAAACCATGCATGTTATACAAATATAAGCAACACTTTAAGACCTCCACATGCCGAACAAACACCAACGTCTACCTAGAAACGAAACAAAACAGAAACATAAGTTTTGATGGCAAAGTACCCTGTATTGCGTCATTAGCGGCGAGAAGCGCTGCATACGTAGGCTGTTCTTCTCGCATGGGCGCAATCCAAGAGGGAGGAAGCATGGTTTCCATTCGCAAGGCGGGCGGCGCAATCGTCGCTGGCCTCATGCTCACCGTGAGTCTGGGTCAGGTCGTGGCCCCCACGACGGCGATGGCGTCGACGTCCGCGCAGTCGCAGTCTGCCGGCCAGTCCACGGGCAAGGCGAAGCTCGAGCGCACGGACGCCGCGTACGACGGCAGCTCCACGCCGATGATCTCCATGATCGAGGGACGCGAGTTCAGGCTTATCGCTCCGGTCGAGGGCAAGAGCGTAAGCGAGCTCGAGTCGCTCATCAAGGACGGCAAGGTCACGCTTACGCTGAGCCGCGCGAAGGGCCAGTTCAGCAAGAAGACCTACCCCAAGCAATGGCTTGGCGGCAAGTTGGGCGACTGGAAGACCGTCGCGACCCAGGATGGCGCCGCGGAGGGCGGAAACGGCAACACCGCGGACGAGAAAAACCGCAAGTCGCGCGACTTCTTCTATGACGTGGAGCTTTCCGCAAAGGAGGTCGACGGCACGCCGTCTGTCGTGGCGTCGTTCAAGAACCGCGAGCTCTACGAGGGAATCGACGGCATCGACGTCCGCTCGCGCGAGTTCGTCCGCTCGTCGCTGTACGACTACGTGGGCACGTACAGCCTCGCGTGCGACGTGGACGGCACGAAGGTTGCGTCCACGAAGGTCGACCTCAGGCCATACGACGCGTTCGCCACGCAGGAGGACATCGACGCCCAGCTTCCGGAGCTCGCAAGGCAGGCCAAGGCAAACGGCCTCTACGCCGAGGTCCGCACGTTTGGCACGTCCGCGCAGGGCCGTCCCATGCGCGCGCTGTTTGTGGCGAAGCAGAAGTCTGACCTCGACGACTACCAGGCCCTCAAGAAGCGCATGGAGAAGGACCCGGCATCCGTGCAGGCAGACCTTGCGGCGGGGAAGCTCAAGTACAAGGTGCCCGTCGTCTACAGCAACGTGCACGCCGACGAGATCGTTGCCTCCGACGCCGTGATGGAGTTCGCCCGCGACCTCGCGGCGAACAAGCCCATCGAGTACCGGCGCGCCACCGGCCTCACCGGCGAGGGCAAGGCGGAGCTCAAGACCGAGATGGACCACGACCGCACCGTGTGGAGCGACCTCGTGAAGGACGACGTGACGGGCATCGGCTACGTCCGCGGCGACGGCGGCAAGGGGCACGGCATCAACTACGACGGGGCCGACACGGACAACGCCTCGTCCGACCTGAGCGAGGAGGAGTTCGAGAAGTACTACGACTCCGACACGCAGACGTTCGACCCGTCCAAGTCGCTGGACGACGTGTTCTACATCCTCGTCCCGAGCGAGAACGTGGACGCCCGCGCCGTGAACGTCCGCACCAACGGCAACGGATTCGACCTCAACCGCGACAACACGTACCAGACCCAGCCCGAGACCCAGGCCATGAGCGGCCTCATCACGCAGTGGGACCCGATATCGCTTCACGAGGTGCACGGCTACTACCAGCAGTACCAGGTGGAGCCCTGCTCGCCCACGCACGACCCCAACAACGAGTACGACCTGTTCATCGACACGGCGCTCGCGCAGGGCGAGGCGTTCATGGGCGCCTCCATCGCCAACAACCCCACCATCAACTCCGTGCAGATGCCCATGCGCGACTACCTCAAGCTGCAGGACGACGGCACGCGCTTCTGGGAGGCGCCGTTCGACGACATGTCCACCAGCTACACGCCGCAGTACGCCATGATGCACGGCACGAACGCGTTCACGGTCGAGGCGCCGTACGGCACGGCCGACGCCGTGGACGCGCTGCGCTACGGCTTCATCGGCAACGCCGACTTCGTTGTCGCGAACAAGGACCGCATGTTCAACAACCAGCTCGAGCGCTTCCGCCGCGGCGTCCAGAACATAGACGCGGACTCCATCCGCCCGTACTACGTGAGTCAGAAGGACGAGAAGGGCGCGGAGGCCGACACGTTCCGTCCCCGTGACTCCAAGGACAGCTTCGGCAAGACGAACGACAACTTCTTCCCGGAGTACTACGTCATCCCGTTGGGCGCGGACCAGCAGAACAACCGCTCTGCGGCGGCAAAGACCGTCGACTTCCTCATCCACAACGGCGTCGAGGTGAAGGAGACCACCAGGGACGTGAAGGTGGGCGACAAGACGTATCCGGCCGGCACCATGGTGGTTGACATGCACCAGGCAAAGCGCAACATGGCCAACTGCGCCCTGTACCCCAACCTCGTGATCGACGACTGGACCCAGTACTCGCTCTACAGCGAGCCCGTCACGAACTTCTCGGAGTTCCGTGGGTTCGACATGGACACCGTCCGCACCGCCGGGGCGTTTGCGGCGGACACTCTGAAGGACGTGAAGAAGGCCCCTGCGCAGAAGAGCGAGGTTGCGGGCAAGGGCGAGTACGCCGTGATCGACAACAACGGCCTCGACGCCGTGAGGGCCGTGAACGACCTGCTGGAGGACGGCAAGTCCGTCGGGCTGGTGAGCGAGGGCAAGGACGAGGGCGACTACGTGGTCGCCGCAAAGGACCTCGACGACGCCACGGAGGACTACGTGCTGGACGTGACGAAGGTGAGCTCCGCGCCCAAGGCAAAGCGCATCAGCGGCACGATCAAGGCGTACGTGCCAAAGGCGTACGAGAAGTTCCAGAAGGACGCGGCGGGCAACAAGGTAGGCATGGCCGACTACGAGAACCGTGCGAACACCAACGGCAACTGGGACGACTTCGCGCTCGCGAAGCAGATGGGCTTCGAGCTCACGGACGACCTGGACGAGGCGACCGTCATCGTGGGCAGCCAGTACCCGGCAAACGCGAAGGCCGTGGCCGCGAAGGTCAAGTCCGGCACGCCATACGTTGCCTACACGGCCGACGCGCTGCAGTTCGTGAAGGACTTCAAGCTCGCGGGCAACATCTCGTTCACGCCGAGCGACGGCGACTGGCTGGGCTACGACGCCCTTGGCACCGTCGAGTTCCCGAAGGACGACATCATCACCGCCACGTACAAAAACGAGGGCGACTACCTCATGTACGGCTACGGAGGCGGCTACATCAAGAAGGCGCCCAAGGGCTCGAAGGTCCTGATCAAGACCACGGACGACCCCCTGGTGGAAGGCTTCATGCCCAGCGACTACATAAAGGAGTACCAGGGCAAGATCCAGGCCGTCGACTACCAGAGGGACGGGCGCAACGTCGCTCTCTTCGCGAACACGCTCACCAACAAGGCGCACCAGCAGGACGACTACCGCTACCTCACGGCGGCCGTCTACTCCAAGCAGCTTGACGGAGACTTCTCCGCGCCTGGCGCGCGTCAGGGCGCGAGCCCCGCGGTCGTCGTCGTGGGAGTGCTCGTCGTGGCGGGTGTCGCGTACCTCGTGGTGCGCAGCCGCAAGGCAAAGGGCGCCGCGGGCGAGAAGAGCGAGGACTAGCTGTTGTGTGCCAACAGGTTGTTGACACATGACGTGACAAAAGGGGAGGACTCCCCCAAGCTGTGACTTGTCGAAGGTTGCAGCGAGAGGAGCCCCCCCTTGTTCCAGCATTCTAACTCACGGCTCACGCCCCGCGGGCGGCAGAGGCTCGTCGAGCGCGTCCGCGCCGGCGAGAGCGTGTCCGCCGTCGCCCGGGAGGCGGGCGTGAGCAGGCAGACGGCCCACAAGTGGATCGCGAGGGCCGAGGCGGGCGAGCCGCTGTCGGACCGCCGCAGCCGCCCCTCGCGCCTCGCGAGGCTCACGCCCCCCGACGTCGAGGCGAGGGTCGTGGGGGCCCGCCGCGCCCGCCTGCTCGCCCCGCTCGCCCTCGCCGCCGAGACCGGGGTGCCCGCACGCACCTGCGCCAGGATCGTCGCGCGCAACGGCCTGCCGCGCCTGGCCGACGTCGACCGCGTGACCGGCGAGCCCAGGAGGCGCGGCCCCGTGACCCCGCGCCGCTACGAGAGGGAGAGGCCCGGCGAGCTCGTGCACGTGGACGTAAAGAAGGTCGCGAGGGTCCCCGACGGCGGCGGCTGGAGGGCGCGCGGCGCCGACGCCCTGCGCCACGCCGACTCTGGGGCGGGCACCGCCTGCCTGCACGTGGCGGTCGACGACAGGAGCAGGGTGGCCTACGCCGAGCTGCTCGGCGACGAGCGCAAGGAGACCTGCGTCGCGTTCATGGGTCGCGCCCGGGACTTCTACCGCGGCCTCGGCGTCGAGGTCGAGCGCGTGATGACCGACAACGGGCCGGGGTACCGCTCTCGGCTGTTCAACGAGTGGCTCGCGGCGTCCGGCATCGAGCACAGGTACACCAGGCCCTACAGCCCCTGGCAGAACGGGAAAGTGGAGCGAATGAACAGGACGCTCGCGCAGGAGTGGCAGTACGCGCGCGCCTACGCGAGCGAGGGTGAGAGGGCGGCAGCCCTCTCACCCTTCATCGACCGCTACAATTGGGCCAGGCCCCACGGCGCCTGCGGCGGCCTCCCGCCGATGTCACGCATCGTCGGTGTAAACAACGTCATGGCACACAACAGCTAGCGGCAGGTACCGGGGCTAACGGGAAGCATCGGGACTAACGGGAAGGCCCGGGTTCCGCGGACGGAAGCGTCCGGCGGGCCCGGGCCCTCTTTCGCGCGTGGCGCCGACGCCTTCCGCGGGGCGTCTGGCTTGCGGCTCTTGCGCCCCGCTGCGCCTTGGCCCTCTAGCCGCGCCTTGGCACCTAGCCGTGGTAGTAGGTTCCGCGCTCGAACTTGGGCTCGCAGCACACGTTGATGCCGAGCTTCTTGTAGACGGCCTCGTCGGTGCGCGAGATGATGACCGAGAAGTACGCCGTGCAGCCCCTGAGCGCGCTCGTGGCCGCAATCACCTGCTCTGCCAGCGGGTTCGTTGCGGAGCTGATGGAAAGCGCTATGAGCGTCTCGTCCGAGTGCAGGCGGTGGTTGCGGCTGTGCAGGTGCTCGGTCTTCAGGCGGCCAATGGGGACCAGGGCCTCGTCCGAGACCACGAAGACCTCGTCCGGCACGCCGGCCACTCGTTTGAGCGCGTTCAGCAGAAGCGAGGATGCCGCGCCCAGGAGCCGGGACGTCTTGCCGGTGATGACAGATCCGTCGGGCAGCACCATCGCGCCGGCGGGGAGCCCGGTGACCTCCTCCTTCACGAGTGCCGCAGCGTGCGCGGGGTTGTAGTTCTCGTCCACGCCGACCTCCTTCATGAGAAGGGCGATGCGTGCGAGCTCTGCCTCGCCCTGCCCCGTGCGCTCCAGGCGCTCGGCCTCCCAGAAGTAGCGGCGCACGATTTCGTTTCGCGCCGCCTCCTGGCACACGCCGTCGTCGCAGATGCAGTTGCCCACCATGTTGACGCCCATGTCGGTGGGGGAGAGGTACGGGCTCTTCCCCATGATCTTCTCCATGATCGCCTTGAGCACGGGAAAGGTCTCGACGTCGCGGTTGTAGTTCACGGTAACCTTGCCGTAGGCGTCCAGGTGGTACGGGTCGATGATGTTGCTGTCGTCCAGGTCCGCGGTCGCGGCCTCGTACGCCACGTTCACGGGGTGCTTCAGGGGCAGGTTCCACACGGGGAACGTCTCGAACTTGGCGTAGCCGGCGTCGATGCCGCGCTCGTGCTCGTTGTACAGCTGCGAGAGGCACACGGCGAGCTTGCCGGAGCCGGGGCCGGGCGCCGTGACCACCACGAGGGGCTTGGTGGTCTTGACGTACTCGTTCTTGCCGAAGCCGTCGCCGGACACGATGAGGTTCACGTTCGTGGGGTAGCCCGCGATGGGGTAGTGGCGGTACACCGAGACGCCCATCTGCTCCAGGCGCGTCTGGTAGGCCTCGGCTTTCGGCTGCCCGGAGAAGCGCGTGATCACGACGCCGCCGATGGCGAGGCCCATGCCGCGGAACACATCCATCAGGCGCAGGACGTCGTCGCCGTAGCTGATACCGATGTCACTCCGGCGCTTGCCCTGCTCGATGTCGTTCGCGTTCAGGGCGAACACGACCTCCGCGTCGTCTGCCAGCTGCCTGAGCATGCGCGCCTTCGAATCTGGCTCGAAGCCCGGGAGAACGCGGCTCGCATGGTAGTCGTCGAACAACTTGCCGCCGAACTCCAGGTAGAGCTTGCCGCCGAACTGCGCGATGCGCTCGCGTATGCGCGCTGCCTGCGTGTCGATGTACTTCTGGTTGTCAAAGCCCGTCTGCATGGGTGCGTCCTTCGTCTTGGGGTGCGCCTGGTGCGCCGAGTGTGATGCGGTCGCCACTAGCCTACACCATGGCCGGGTGGGTCACGGTTACGTTAAGGGGCTGCACCGGACACCTACGGACGTCAGTGCCCGCACGTACGTGCATCTGTGCCGTTTGCGGACGAAGTTGTGCCGCTCACGCAAAGGACCACCTATCTGTGTACATTTGCCTGAGGTTGGGTAATACTTGCAGTGAAAAGAAAAAGCCGCGCGGAAACCTATCGGCGGCCGGACAGGGAGGTGATGCCAGTGAACAGTGAAGAGTGTTTTACCGGGTCCTTCGCGAACGGCATCGCGCGTCCCGTCTTAGCCTAGCGGCCGGCAGTATCGGCCAACGTCAGCGGATCGGATTCGCAAAGTCCTAACAGAGACAGACGGCAGAACCGGCCGTTCGCGAAAGTGACCAGAACGCCACCCGATGAGGCGTTGCGAGTCACCGCACGTTCCCTAGTACGAGGGCATTGCCCAGCAGGGCGTGCCCGAGCCAAGGGGGAGAGTCCAAAGTACCAGCAAGAGTAGTTACCCCTCGGGAGGACGGCCGAAAGGCCGTCCTCCTTTTACGTCAGGCGGTGCCCATGCCCTCGTTCGCCTGTACATGGGCACATGGATTCAGCTATCTGTTCACCACATGGGTGGTCATTCGAATATTGATAGAACTGCCCGATGATGGTAACGTTTTGACCCTTGTGGGGCGTTCTGCCTGCGGAAAAGTTCGTACCGCTCGGGCAGTTAGTCGTACCGCTCGGGATAATTATGCGTCATTATGGTAGGGAAGTTCGACTTCACTCTGCAGGACGAATTTTCCATGCGATAGATGACATGAGAGAAGCTGCGAGGCTATGGACATCGATACGAACGAGAGGCCCGAGATCACCTATCGGCCTTTCACCGAGGCGGACTTCGATGCGGTCGCAAAGGTCTGCGCTCGCACATGGGCGTCCGACGTCGAGGGCGTGTACGACCGCATAACGTTCGGAAGGGTACTGACGGCGGGCTCGCTCAAGCGCTCGCAGTTCTCGTTCGTGGCACAGCAGGGCATCAAGGTCGTAGGGGCCTGCTTCGGAGGCTTCACGACAGATGGCGCCATCATCGTGAACGAGCACTGGGAGCAGCGCTTCAAGGAGCTCATGGTGCCCGCGCGCAAGCGTGCGAAGATCGGCGGTCCGTCCGTGGAGGAGCTGCTGTTTAGCCGCCTGCGCATGTACACTACGGCGGACGTGTTCATTTCCCGCGGGTACAGCAACGCGGACGCGGAGCTGAACCTCTGCGTCGTGGACCCCGCCGCGCGCAACCAGGGCATAGGCTCGGCCATGCTGGAGGAGGCGGTCATGCGCTTCTGCGAGCACGGCGCCCGCGGGTTCTTCACGATGCTCACGAAGAACTCCGACTGCCAGTTCTCTGAGCGTGCGGGTCTGAAGCTCATCCAAGAGAAGCGTGGCGTGTACGGGGACCCGAACGCGGGCGTAATCTACCTGTACGGCAGGCGCCTGTAGCCACGGGCCGCGAACGCCGTCGCCGCGCCCTTCTCGCCCGCGGTGGTATGCTGTCTCGGCACACAGGCCGCGCGAAGCGGCAGGCCAAGACACTACCCAGACGGTGATAGAACATGATGCACATAGCCCACGCCATCCTGCACGCCTTCGACTTCGAGTCGGGCAGCACGTCCTTCTCGCAGCGCGAGCTTGACCTGGACGCGCGCGCCGTGAAGTCGTACGTGCAGCGCCACATGCGCAAGATCAGCTCCAGTGCGGAGAACAGGCACGGCGAGTTTTCCGCGGAGAGCGGGTTTGCGGACGCGTTGCGCGGCTATGCGCAGGGGCAGATTGGCTTCACGGAGATTTCCCAGCAGGTTGCGCAGTACCTGTGGGAGGAGCTCAGGCGCTGCGACGACCTGGAGGAGTGCGACCTTCTGGTGTGCGACTTCACGGACACGCAGGACATGAAGGCGCGAGCGGATGCGGCCGGCGACGGCGAGGCGGCGCAGGCGTTTGCCGAGGCGGCCGAGCAGGCGGACGTGGAGGACCTGAGCCGGCGCTACTTCGCGGCGGTGCTGCTGCCCAGGAAGCAGGCGTTCATCCACGACCTTGGCGCGGACGCGACGGGCGCGCCGCAAAACCAGATCCTGCGGCAGGACTCCACGCTGCCGAGCCCCACGCAGAAGGTGGAGAGCTACGTGCTGGTTGACCTGGGCGACTTCTCGATCGACTTCCACGACAAGGTGCGCACCGTGGGCACACAGGAGCGCCAGATCATTCCCGAGGGGCTGCTGCAGTGCTCCGTTCAGGCCTCGAGCCGCGAGGTGGTGGAGGCGGTCGAGAAGATCGTGGCGGACGTGGCCGAGGAGGCCGGCGTGAACGTGACGGAGGCCGTGGCCCACGCGAAGGCGGTGGTGCAGTCGAGCGCGGAGGTGGACGAGGCGTTTGCCCCCGAGGAGGTGGGTCGGCGCGTGTTCGAGGACGAGCCGGAGCTCCAGGAGCGCTACGAGCGCGTGACGCGCGAGAAGGAGCTGCCGGAGGAGGTGCCCGTAAAGCGCGGCGTCGCGAACCGGCTGGCGAAGAACCACAAGATAAAGACCGACACCGGCATAGAGATCACGTTTCCCTCGCAGTACGCCGCGGACTCTAACTACATCGAGTTCACGACGGACTCGGAGGGATTCGTGTCCATCCTCATCAAGAACGTGGGGAAGATAGAGAACAAGTAGCCGCCGCGCAGGGCGGGGCGGTGCCGGGGCGCCCGGCATGGCGAGAGCGGGAGGAACCATGGTCGACCTGTTGGTGCTGGTGAGGCATGGCAAGGCGGAGCCGAAGGGGCCCGAGGGCGACCTGGCCCGCGAGCTGACGCCGGACGGCGTGGCTGCGCTGGAGGAGGCCTACCCTCGCATCTTTGCGACGCTCGAGCCGGTCGGCGAGCTGGAGCTGTGGTCGAGCCCGGCGGCGCGCGCGGAGCGCACGGCAGAGGTGGCGGCGGACGCGCTGGGCGTGGACCCCATGGACATCGTGGTGCACGACAGCCTGTACGAGCAGGACGAGGACGGCTTTGTGATCGAGCTTTCGTGCGTGGACGGCGGCACGGTGGTGGCTGTGGGGCACGTGCCGTTCATGCGGAACATGGTGGAGCGCCTGTGCGGCGAGGACGTGCCGTTTGGCAAGGGCACCGTCGCCGCGATCGACTTCCCGACGGGAAGGCTGGCCGCGGGCCAGGCGCGCCTGCTGTGGCTGCGGGAGGCCTAGGCGCGGGCCTGGCTGCAAAGCCCACCGCCGCGGCAGTGGCTTTGCATCTGGCGGCGGGCTGGGCCACTGCCGCTAGGCCCTTGGCGTTTTGGCATCCGGCGCGCCGAGGGCCTCGTTCATGGAGCCGGAGCGGAAGCCCGCGAGGTCGCAGCTGACGTACAGGAAGCCCAGCTCGCGCAGGCGCGTCGCGACTTGCGTTCGCACGGGGTCCGCGCACAGGCGCGCGATGTCTGCGGCGGGCACCTCGATGCGCGCGAGCTGTCCGTCCGCGCCGTGCACGCGCACGCGGAGCTGGCCAAAGCCCAGGGAGTGGAGAAACACCTCCGCCTTGGCCGTGCGCTCCAGCTTCTGGGCGTCGATCTTCTCGCCGTACGCGAAGCGGGACGACAGGCACGCCGCGCTGGGCTTGTCCCAGGTGGGGAGGCCCATCTGGCGCGAGAGCTCGCGGATTTCGGCCTTGGTGAGGTGGGCGTGGCGCAGCGGGCTCTTGATGCCGAGCTCGCCGAGGGCGCGCAGGCCCGGTCGGTAGTCGCCGAGGTCGTCCTCGTTGGAGCCATCGGCCACGAAGCGCAGGTCGTGCGCCGCCGCGACGAGCTTCAGCTCCGAGAAGAGCGCGTGCTTGCAGGTGTAGCAGCGATCGGGGTGGTTGTCCGCGAAGCCCGGGACCTTGAGCTCGTCGAAGTCGACGGCTGCGTGGGGGATGCCCCGCGTCTGGCAGAGCTCTTGCGCCTCGAGGAAGTCTGACTGTCCCATGCCGCGGATGTGTGCCGTGAGGGCGAGCATGTGGTCGCCGAGCACGTCGTGCGCGACCGTCGCGAGGAGGGTGGAGTCGACGCCGCCGGAGTAGGCGACGGCGACGCCGCCGAGCTCGCGCAGGTATGCGCGGAGGTCTTCGAGCTTGCGTGCGAGGTCTTGCTGCTGTGCCGTCGGCTGTTCTGGATCCATTCCTATCCCCCTGTTTCTTGCGTCTAGCTGCGGCTGCGACGCGGTTTTTGCGATTGTATCGCGCTTGTCTTTCGCGCGGGCGCGTGTAGCAGTGATTTAACCGTTTTGCGTGCATCTGATGGCGCGTGCGGGCGCGTAGAATCGGGACACCCGGGGGAGGGAGGCCGATGGTGCGTTTGGGACTTGGTGCGTGCGTGGCGTGGGCGCTTGCGGGTGCGGCGACCGGCGCGCTTGTGGGGACGTGGGCGCTGCGCGCCGCGTGGGATGCGCGGGGGTGTGACGCGGATGCGGGGCGTCGGCGGCCGGCGTGCGCGGGCATGGCGCTCGCAGGGGGCCTTGCGCTGGGGGCGCAGGCGTGGGCGCTTGCGGGAGGCGGGATGCCCGGCATGGGGGCCGTGGCGCGTGGCGCCGGCTCACCGGAGGCCGTGGGGACGATGGTGCTGTGCGGCTGCCTCGTGGCGCTCTCTGCGTTCGACCTGGTGCAGATGAGGATCCCGAACGGCGCGCTTGCCGTGGCCGTGGCCACACGGGTCGTGTGCTTGGCGTGGGAGGGCGTTGCCGGTGGGGCTGGCCCTGCCGAGGCGGCGCTTCGGACCATGGCGCGGATGCTTTGCGCGGCAGGCGTGCTGGCGGCGGGCATGCTCTTCTCGATTGCGACGGCCCGCGCGCTGGGGGCGGGATGCGTCGGCGGCGGGGACGTGAAGCTCGTGGCGGTGACGGCTCTGTACCTGGGACCTGCGCAGATGGCGCTCATGCTTGCGCTTGCGAGCGTGCTGGGGCTGGCGTTTGGGCTCGCCTGGGCTCGCCGGGGCCGTCGAAACCGTCACGTGGATACGCGACGCGGGCCCCACGGCACGCGAAAGGACGCGTTTCCGTGGGGCCCGTCGTTGGCGGCTTCGTGCTGGGCGGCGCTGCTGCTTGGCGAGGGCGGCGCCCGCGTGCTCATAGGCGTGGGCTAGCGCTACAGGATCATCATCGCGGCCGTGAGGATCGCGACGGAGAGCACGCCGATTACGACGATTGGCTTCCACGCCCAGCGCAGGTACGTGCCGTATCCCACGTGCGCGAGCATGAGTCCGGGCAGGAAGATGGCAGTGGGAGAAAACAGGTTCGCGAGGCCGTTTGCCGCGACGAAGATCATCACCACGACGTCGGGCGAGAAGTGCAGGACCTGTGCGAGCGGCCCCATGATGGGCATGGAGACGGAGGCCAGCGCCGAGGTGGAGGTGATGATGATGGAAAGCCCCAGGTAGACGAGGTAGCAGAGCGGCGTGAAGACCATGGCGGAAAGCCCCTGCAGGCTGTGGGACGCCGAGGTGAGGATGAGCTGGTCCAAGCCGGACATGTTCATGAGGAGCTCGATGGCGCGCGAGAGGCCCACGATGAGCGCCACGCCGACCATCTCTCCCGCGCCGCCGATGAACGCGTCGACGGTGTCCGCCTCCGAGAGGCGCGCGACGAGGGCGATTACGATGGCCATCACGAAGAACCAGGTGCTGGCCTCGTTGAAGTACCAGTCGCCGATGGAGGCGCCGGTGAGCCAACCCGTCCAGCTCTGGGAGTCCTCGACGGTTGAGGTGGTCGTGGCCTTGGTGCCCTTGGAGATGGAGGTCATGGTGCCGTACTTGTCCGCACTCGTGTCGTTCCAGTCGCCCTTGACGGCGCTCGCGTCGAGCTGTTGGGTCTCTTCGTGCGAGGACGCGCCGGCATCGAACACGTTGACGCCGAAGTCGCCCCAGGGGACGAAGCCGGCGATCATCACGACGAACGTGAGGGCGAAGAGGACGAGCGTCACCTTCTGAGTACTGGTGAGGGTGGAGTTCTCCCTGGTTAGAACCTGGGAGTTGTCCTTGCCGCCAAAGGCCTCGTCGCAGGCCTCCCGTTCCTGGAGCGAGAGGATGGATGAGCCCTTGTCGCGCTGGACGCGGCGGGCGTAGCGCAGGATGAAGAACAGGGAGACGCCGTATGCCATCACGCAGAGGAGCGCACCGAGGGCGATGATCGTGACCTGGTTGCACTCGATACCCTTGTCGTGGAGGCTCGCGATGGCGACGCCGTTGGCGAACGGGTTGACGGTGGAGCCAAGGCAGCCGACGCCGGCGCCGAAGAGCACTGTGGCCGACGAGACCATGGTGTCGTATCCGGCGAGGTACATGACGGAGCCGAGCAGGGCGTAGAACGGGATGGTCTCCTCGCAGAAGCCGTATGCGGAGCCGAGGACGGCGAAGATGGCCATGATGACGGGAACGAGGACGAGCTCACGGCCCTCGAGACGCCTGACGAGCGCGCGGATGCCGGTCTCGATGGCGCCCACCTTGTTCACGATGCCCATGCAGCCGCCGAAGATGAGGAGGAAGAGCGAGATCTCGATACCGTCGAGCACGCCCTTGACCGGGCTGGAGATGATGTCCGAAACCTTGACCGCCGTGACCTTGGGCGTGACGCGCGCGATGAGCATGGTGGCGACGCCGATGACGACGGTGATGAGGAGGAGAATGGTGTACGAGGAGATCATCTGGTGCTTCCTCTTGCCCCGGGCCTTGCCCTCCACGTCTTCGGGGGCGTTTGGTAGGTTGGGGTCTGGTGCGGCCTCCTGGCTGAGGCTATGGTCGCTCATGGCGAGACGACTCCCTTCTTTCCGCAGGTGGCCGGCTGCCGCGGCATTGCATGGGGATGGGTGCTGGAGTGCCTCGACGGTAATGCCGGCGCTTCGTCGGGCACCGGGCGACAGTCTATATTTGTAAGCGTAATATTTCAATAAAGTTACAAGAACATTTCTACGAACTGGGAAGTCGAGCCTCCGAGCGGCAGGAATCGAACGCGCTGAGCGTTGTTCGCCGCATCAGAGGGGGGAGGTTTATGCATATGAGAAGGCCGGGCGGCGCCTTGGGCTGATGTGAAACTTGCGGAAAGGGACGAGCGGGCGTACGGGGGAGGGTAGTATCCTATTCCACGTGTGGTTTTAGAGCCCGAACGCAGAACAAACGAACAGGGGACCCCTTGGAACTCAACAACATCTCTCGCAGGGACGCGCTGAGGATATTTGCGGGTGCCGGTCTTGCCACCGTGCTGCCCCGCGTCGCCCTTGCCGTGGACCAGAAGGACGTTGACTCGACGAACGCCCAGATCGAGGAAACGAAGAGGCAGGTGTCGAAGGTGCAGAGCGAGCTCGACGACATCGCCGCCGAGTACGAGAAGCTCTCGAAGAAGCAGTCTGACACCCTCGATGAGATCGAGCGGACGCAGGGGAAGATCGTCGACGTCGAGAAGGACATCAGCGAGAAGGAGGACGAGCTCTCCGAGAAGAAGGAGCGCCTCGCAAAGCGCGTTTCCGAGAGCTACCAGGCGGGGGCGACCGGCTTTCTGGACGTGCTCTTCTCGTCCGCGTCCTTCGAGGAGCTCGAGTCCAACGTGTACTACATGGACAAGATCAGCGAGTCCGACAGCAGGATGATCCAGGAGGTCAAAGGCCTGAAGGCGGAGCTCGTGAGCCAGCGCGACACGCTGCATGAGCAGAAGGCGCAGCTGGAGAGCCTCTCCGCCACCCAGCAGAAGCAGCTGAAGGAGATGGAGTCGAAGCAGGCGGAGACGCAGAGCGTGCTCGCCGGGCTTTCCGACCAGGAGAAGAAGCTGATGGACCAGCGCGACTCCGAGCTGGCCGCCATGGCGAAGGAGAAGGCGGAGCAGGCCGCCGCCGCGAAGGCCGCGGCTGCCGCTGCGGCCGCGAGGAACTCCGCGGGCTCCGGCGCAGGCGCTGCAAACGTGACGGGGACGATCTCTGGCGGCGGCGCCACGACGGGATCTCAGCAGGCCGTGGTGAGTGCGTGCCACACGACGCCCTCGCCGGGACTGGGCCTGTGCGCCATGTGGGTGTCCCAGGTGTTCAGCAACGCGGGCTACGGATACGCGAGCGGCAATGCGTGCGACATGTACAACGCGTGGTGCACGAGCTCGAACCGCGGCGACCTGAAGCCCGGCATGATCGTGGCCGTGTCGTCGCACGCGCACACGTCCGCGGGCAGGATATACGGCCACATAGGCATCTACGTGGGCGGCGGCATGATGATGGACAACGTGGGCTACATCAGGACCATCAACGTGAACGAGTGGATCGGCTACTACGGCACGACGGTCACCCCGCGCTGGGGCTGGCTCATGGGCATCAGGCTGGGGTAGCCGTCCGCGAGAGTCTGGCGAAACGGGCGGGGCCGGCAACAGATCGCGATCTGTTGCCGGCCCCGGCTTTTACGTCTTGCGGGCGGAATCTAGATGCGCCTGGCAGTGGCGCTACACGACGAACAGCAGTGCGGAGAGCGTGATGCAGGTGGCGCCCGCGAGCACGAAGAGGTGCCACACGAAGTGGAAGTACGGCACCCGCTTGACCACGTAGAACACGCAGCCGACGGTGTAGCAGAGGCCGCCAGCGAGCAGGAGGCCGAACGCGGCGGACGGAAGCAGGCGCGCGATGTCCGCCACGTGGAAGATGACGAGCCATCCCATGGCGAGGTACACGAGGGCGGAGACCCACTTCGGCTGACGCTCGCGCAGGAAGCACTCCGCCACGATGCCGACCGCAGCTATGACCCAGACGGTGACGCCGAGCTGGACACCGCCCTCGTTCGCGAGGGTGATGAACGCGAACGGCGTGTAGCTGCCGGCGATGAGCAGATAGATGGCGCTGTGGTCCAAGATCCTGAACACGGCCTTTGCCGCCCTGGGGCGAAGTGCGTGGTAGAGGGTCGAGAACAGGAACTCGAGCACGAGCGAGGCGCCCATGAGGACGGCGGGAACCACGTGGGCGGCGCCCCCGCCCGACATGGCCGCGCGAACGACGAGAAGAACGAGCGCCGCTATCGAGAGGAGGGCGCCGACACCGTGGCTCACGGCGTTCGCGATCTCCTCGCCCGTGCTGTACTGGCGTGGTGCCCTTCCGAGCGTTGCAGCGTCTCGAGATGCCATGTTCTTCTCCCTTGGTTGCGAGGCGGCGTTGCGAGGCGGCGTCACAGGATGTCCTTTGGGTCGTCGAAGTCCTCGCTCGGCCGGTCCGGCCGGTTGTACCATGCGGTGACGCGGGCGTTGCTCTGCTCCCTCATCTGGTGCTCGATCCAGGTGTTCCTGTTCTGGACGATGGCGAGCATCTCGTCGACGACCTCCTCGACGCTGCCGGGGTGGGCGCTCATGAGGTACGTCGTCATCTGGCGCATGGCCTTGGCGGACTTGAGCTCGCCGGACATGACGTAGGCGAGCTCCTGGGGAAGCCCGAGGCCGCGCGTGGCGCGCACGAGCGCCCGGTAGGCGAGCTCTCGCTCGTCCGGGGTGCCGGCGCCTGGTGTCTGTGCGGTAATGCTCACGATGCTCCCAAATGGTCGAGGGCGCCGGCCGAGTCCGTGGCAGCGGCCGGCGCCTGGCGGTGACGTGTCCGGGCGCCCTTCGCGAAGGCGCCGGCGTTGCTAGTGGTCGCTCAGGGCGAACGCGTTTCTCATGCCGAGGCTTGCGGTGAGAAGGACGTCATCCAGGGTCTTGTCCGTCTGCTCACGCAGCATGTCCGCGATCCTGGCGTTCGCCTCCTCGAGGACGGGCGTTGCCTCGCGGTAGGCGAGGGGCGTGCCGTCGCCGGCGACCTTGCGGTCGTACTGTGCGACGAGGGCGTGGCCCTTGGACGTGACGGCCTCGTTGTAGTGCTCGATGTGACGAGAGCAGCTGTTGAAGTGCGCGTCGGCCATGGCCGCGATGATGCGGTTTGCCCAGTAGAAGCTCTCCGTCGTCACGTGCGGGGTCGTGTTGGCAAGGTAGTCGGGCGTAGCGTCCACGTTCGCGAAGAACGGCACGAGCGCGTTGAACGCGTTGCTGCCGTAGGCCATCCACTGGATCGCGCGGCAGGACTCCGGCGCGTACGGGCGAATCTGGATGACGGCGAGCTGACCGTTGCGGTTGATGCCGATGGGACGGTAGGCGCCGCGCGTGGACGCATCGCCGCGATCGCCGTACGGGTCGTACGGCGTGCCCTGGTAATGGAGCGACAGCGCGTACTTCACGTCCTCGATCGTGAGCTTGCGCTGCGGCGTCATGCACCAGGGGATGTCGTCGTCCTCCGGGTTCCAGCCCGCGTTGGGGTCGTCCCAGCCAAGGCCCGGGTTCAGGAAGCGGTGCATGGCCCAGGCGCGCGGCGTGTTGTACACGTGGTCGGAGTCGCTGTGGCTGCCGAAGGCGTCGCGTGGGTTGAAGAAGCGGTGGCTCGCGTCGGGCCAGGGGTCTTCCGCCACCTCGTCCCCGTCGCCGTCCACGAGCTCGACCACGTCGAGCGAGAGGTCCAGGTGGTTGGCGTCCATCCACTCCGCAAGGTCCGCGGAGCACATGTGGTCGACCTTCTCGCCCAGCGCGTCGGTGAGGTCGAAGTCGTCGATGCCGAGCTGGTTTGGCATGGTGACGTAGCAGTCGTCCGGCACGCGCTTCGCGATCCAGTGGTGGCCGCCGACGGTCTCCATCCACCAGATCTCGTCCACGTCGGAAAACGCGATGCCGTTCATCTCGTAGGTGCCGTAGCGCTCCAGGTAGGAGCCCAGGAGCTCAACGCCCTCGCGCGCGGAGTGGGCGTAGGGCAGGACGATGGTGACCATGTCCTCCTCGCCGATGCCGCCGGCGACCTCCGACTCGTAGCCGTCCTCGCCGGGGTTGCCCTTCGCCCTCACGAGCTCTACCAGCGGGTCCGCGCCAAGCACGCGCTCGTTCGAGGTGAGGGTCTCCGTCGCGCTCATGGCGACGTTTGCCGTGTTCACGCCGGCCTCGGCCCAGATGCCGTCCTTCGGGGTGGCGTCGGGGACGGAGGTGTAGCGCATGGGGTCGTCGGGAAGCTCGATCTCGACGTGGCTCAGCACGGAGCGGTAGTGGCGCGGCTGGTCCTTGGGCTGGATGACGACGAACTTCTTCGGGGTGAACACGCCGCCGGGTGAGTCCTCGTTGCGCGCGATTATGGTCGAGCCGTCGTAGCTCGCCTTCTTGCCGATGAGCAGGGTGGTGCAGGGCATGTGTGCCTCCATCGGGTCGTGTGTGGCATGACCCTTGTATGGTACCCGTCATGAGCCCGTCTGGCCCGCGCGCGGAAAAAGGCTCCAAATGTTAACCTTGCCGACAAGCGCACGTAAGCACCCCGTGCGAAAATGCGCAGACCGCGACGTACCGATGCCGCGCATCACGCAAAGCCAACGCTCCCCGGAGGAGAAGAACATGTCTATGGAGTTCAAGCGCCGCCTTCCCATCCCCATGGAGATCCGCGAGGCCATGCCGCTCTCGCTGGAGATGACCAGGCGCAAGGAGGCGTTCGACGCCCAGGTGGCCGCCGTCATCCGCGGCGAGGACAAGAGGGTCCTGCTCATAATAGGGCCGTGCTCGGCCGACCGCGAGGACTCCGTGCTCGACTACGTCACGCGCCTTGCGGCGCTGCAGGAGCGCGTCGCGGACAAGATCCTGATGGTCCCGCGCGTGTACACGAACAAGCCGCGCACGAACGGCACGGGCTACAAGGGGCTGCTGCACAACCCGGACCCGGAGGGCGCGCCGGACCTTCTGGAGGGCGTGAGGGCCATCCGCCGCATGCACCTGCGCGTGGTGGAGGAGACGGGCATGTTCACGGCGGACGAGATGCTCTATCCCTCAAACTACCAGTACCTGGTGGACGTCCTGAGCTACGTGGCCGTGGGCGCGCGCTCCGTCGAGAACCAGGAGCACCGCCTGGTGGCGGGAGGCATCCCCGTGCCGGTGGGCATGAAGAACCCCACGGGCGGCTCGACCTCCGTGATGCTGAACTCCATCTATGCGGCGCAGGCACCCCAGGACTTCATCTTCCGCAACTGGGAGGTCCACACGACGGGCAACCCCCTTGCGCACGCGCTGCTGCGCGGCTACGTGGGGCTCGACGGCATCAACTACCCGAACTACCACTACGAGTACCTGGAGCGGCTCGCGATCGCATACACGCACGGCAGATACGAGAACCCGGCCGTCGTGATCGACTGCAACCACGACAACTCCGGCAAGCGCCCGCAGGAGCAGCCGCGCATCGTGAACGAGGTGCTGGACTCCGTGCACCGCTCGCCCGACATCGCGGGCATCTTCCGCGGCTTCATGGTGGAGTCGTACCTGGTGGACGGCAACCAGCCCGTCGGCGGTGGCGTGTACGGCAAGTCGATCACGGACGCCTGCATCGGCTGGGAGGGGACGGAGCGCCTCGTGCTCGACATGGCGGAGCGCGTGTAGGCAGCCGCGTCCTGCGCGTGGCCCCATCCCCCTGGGGTTGTGTGCGCGTGGTGGAGCCTTGCGGGGCGTCGTGGCCTTGCGGGAGCCGGCGGGGGGCGGACATGGGTATCCTACCCCTGATAACTTCCTGAAGGGAACCGCATGCTCCAGCTCAAGAACATCCGCAAGGCCTACAAGACGAACGACTTCACGCAGGTCGCCCTGGACGACGTGTCCGTGGCGTTTCGCGACAGCGAGTTCGTCGCGATCCTGGGGCCCTCGGGCTCTGGCAAGACGACCATGCTCAACGTCCTGGGCGGCCTCGACCGCGCGGACTCCGGAGAGATCGTCATCAACGGCGTCTCGACGAAGGACTACTCGTCCAAGGACTGGGACACGTACCGCAACCACCGCGTCGGCTTCGTCTTCCAGAGCTACAACCTCATCCCGCACCAGACCGTGCTCTCCAACGTGGAGCTCGCGCTCACGCTCGCGGGCGTCGGCCGCGCGGAACGCCGGCGCCGCGCGACGGAGGCTCTGGCTGCCGTCGGCCTTGCCGACCACGTGCGCAAGCGCCCGGCTCAGCTCTCCGGCGGGCAGATGCAGCGCGTCGCCATCGCGCGCGCCCTCGTGAACGACCCGGACATCGTGCTCGCGGACGAGCCGACGGGCGCCCTCGACACCGACACCGGCATCCAGGTGATGAACATCCTGCGCGACGTGGCGCGCGACCGCCTGGTGGTCATGGTCACGCACAACCCGGAGCTCGCGGAGAGCTACGCCACGCGCATCGTCCGCGTGCGCGACGGCCGCATCGTGGACGACAGCGACCCGATCTTGGCCGACGAGCCCGAGGCCGCGTCCTTCTCGCCCGCGGGCGACGCAGCGCAGGCGCCGCTTTCCGCAGGGCGCACGGGCGAGAAGGACAAGGGCGGCCGGGCGTCGATGGGCTTCCTCACGGCGCTCTCGCTCTCGTTCAACAACCTCATGACGAAGAAGGGCCGCACGTTCATGACCGCGTTCGCCGGGTCGATCGGCATCATCGGCATCGCGGCGATCCTGGCGCTGTCCAACGGCGTGAACCACTACATCGCTCGGACGGAGGAGGGCGCGCTCAGCAGCTACCCGCTCACCATCACGAAGAGCAGCTTCGACTTCTCGAAGCTCATGGGCTATGGCATGAGCGACTCCGGCACCGGCACGTCCAAAGGGAACGGCGCAAGGCGTGCGAAGGGCAGCGACGACATCCCGCAGCGCGCCATCGTCACGGACATGTTCGCCCAGGTCAAGAGCAACGACCTCGGCTCGTTCAAGAAATATCTTGACGCGCACCGCAAGAGGGTGGCGCGCTATGCGAACGCCGTGGAGTACGACTACGACGTGACGCCGCAGATATACATGGCCGACACGTCGAAGGGCGTCACGCGGCTGAACCCCTCCAGCGTCGCGAGCACGCTGCAGGGCGGCGTCATGGGGTCGGCGCTCACGGGCGGAAGCTCCTCAACCGGAACGTTCACGCAGCTCGTGGGCGACGAGCGCCTCCTGCGCAGCAACATGAGCCTCGTGAGGGGCGCGTGGCCGAAGGCGGCGGACGAGGCCGTGCTCGTGCTGAACCGCAAGGGCGAGGTGAGCGACTACACGCTGTACGGCATAGGCTTCTACGACCCCCAGAGTATGCAGAAGATGACGGACGAGGCGCTTGGCGGCCAGAAGGTGGAGGTCTCGCGCAAGGACCGCCGCGACTTCACGTATGACGACGCGCTGGGCATGACGTTTGCCGTGGTGCCGTCCGCGAACCTCTATCAGAGAAACGACGCCCAGGGCACGTGGACGGACATGTCCGAGGACGAGGCGTACATGAGGCGGCAGGTGCAGGACGGCATCAAGCTCAAGATCGTGGGCGTCATCAGGCCAAAGGGCGACGCGCAGTCCGGCCTCGTGAAGGAGGGCGTCGCATACACGCCGGCGCTCACCCAGGAGCTCATGCGCCGCGCCGCCAGCTCGCAGATCGTACGCGAGCAGCAGGCTAGGCGGGACGTGGACGTGTTTACGGGCAAGACGTTTGAGGAGCTACGGCAGTCCCAGGAGAGCTTCGACATGCGCAAGATGTTCACGGTGGACCAGGACGCGCTCAAGCGCGCGTTCACCATCGACACCTCCGCCGTGACTGCCGCGGCCGGCGGCCTCGACTCCTCGGCGCTCGACCTCTCGGGCGTCTCGCTCGACCAGGCGGGCTTCGACCCCTCGGCCATGACCCTCGACACGTCCGCCCTCGACAACGTGCTGAGCGCGGACACCGTGCAGGGCATCCTGAGGGGAGTCGAGCCCTTCTCGGCATATGCCGAGAAGAACGGGCTCACGCTGACCGACGAGCAGAACCAGGCGGTGGACAAGGCCTCGACCGCGCTCGTCACGGGCTACCTCACCTGGCGGCAGGGCGTGGCCGAGGGGGCGGACTCCTCGTGGGACGCGTACTCGCAGACGCCGGAAGCCCAGAGCGTGCTTTCGCAGCTGAGGGCGGACCTCGGAGACGACGCGTTCGCAAGCGCGAGCGCGCTGTACCAGCAGTACATGGGCTACGTGGGCGACTACGTCAAAGGCCAGGTGGACGCCCTGGTGCAGCAGGCGGCGCAGGTCATGGCGACGCAGCTTGCGAGCCAGATGTCCCAGCAGGTGAGCGCGGCGACCCAAAGCCTGGGCACACAGCTCTCCGCCGCCATATCGCAGCAGGTCGCCGGCAGGATGGCCGCGCTTTCGGGTGCGCTGCAGAACGGCTTTTCCGTCGATCCGGAGGCGTTCGCGAGCGCCATCCACCTGAACATGACGGCGGACGACCTGCGCTCGCTTTTGAACAACTACGCGAGCGCGGGCAAGCTCACGTACGACTCGAACATGCAGAAGCTCGGCTTCGCGGACGCGTCGAGCCCGGAGTCTATCAGCATCTACCCCAAGGACTTCGCGGCCAAGGAGTCGCTGCTCAAGGTGATAGACGAGTACAACGACGCGAAGGCCGCCAAGGGGCAGGACGGCCAGAAGATCCAGTACTCCGACGTCGCCGGCTCGCTCATGAGCTCCGTCACGGACATCGTGAACATGATCTCGATGGTGCTCATCGCGTTCGTGTCCATCTCGCTCGTGGTGAGCTCCATCATGATCGGCATCATTACGTACATCTCGGTGCTGGAGCGCAAGAAGGAGATCGGCGTCCTGCGCGCCATGGGCGCCTCGAAGCTGAACGTCGCGAACGTCTTCAACGCCGAGACCGTGATCGAGGGCCTCATCGCGGGCGTGCTCGCCATCGCGGTGGTGCTCATCGTGCAGGTTCCCGTGAACCACGCGATGCTCGCGTGGAAGGGCATCCCCGACATCATGATGCTCCCGTGGACGGGCGCGCTCGCGCTCATAGGCATCAGCGTGCTGCTCACGTTCTTGGGCGGGCTCGTCCCGTCCACGAAGGCGAGCAGGAACGACCCGGTGGAGTCGCTCCGGAGCGAGTAGCGCCGCGCGGGCGCCGGGCGCATTTGCGTCCGGCGCTTGCGGTATGCTCGTATGCGTCAGCCGAGGCGGCCGTCGTGCCGCGGGGCCCGCGACCTGGGTCCGGGATTTTGGAGGTAGGCATGTTCAAGGCACAGACCGAGAAGCGCGTGGCGGTCTTCTTCGCAAACGGTCTCGAGGAGTGCGAGGCGCTCGTGCTCACGGACCTTCTGTTTCGGGCGGGCGTCCCGTGCGACAAGGTGTCCATAACGGACAACCTCGCTGTCACGTCCAGCCACGAGGTCACGGTGGTGTGCGACCGCACGATCGCGGACGACGACTTCGACTTCGACGCGTACGACATGCTGGTGCTGCCTGGCGGCATGCCCGGTACGAAGAACCTGCGCGCATGCGAGCCGCTGTGCGATGCGGTGCGCGCGTTCGCCACGTCTGGCCGCACGGTCGCCGCCATCTGCGCGGCGCCGTCCATCCTGGCGGAGCTGGGCCTGCTCGAGGGCAAGTCCGCCACGAGCAACCCCAATTTCCAGCACGTTCTTTCCGAGCACGGGGCAAGGGTGCAACAGGGCGCCGTCGTTACGGATGGCAACCTCATGACGAGCAAGGGCCTGGGCACGGCCGTGGAGCTGGGCCTCGAGCTCGTGCGCCACTTCCTCGGCGACGCCGCCGTCGAGGACGTGAAGCGCAAGATCGTCTACCAGGGCTAGCGTGGACGTGCGCGACGCCCCCCGGGCCTCGACGCCCGGTACTTCTCGCCAGCGACAATACCTGGTAATCGACCTCAAGAGCTTCTATGCCTCCGTCGAGTGCGTGGAGCGCGGGCTCGACCCTATGACGACGGACCTTGTGGTGGCGGACGCGTCACGCACGAAGAAGACCATTTGCCTGGCCGTCTCGCCCTCGCTCAAGGCGAAGGGCGTGCGCAACCGCTGCCGGCTGTTCGAGGTGCCGGAGGGGCTGGACTTCATCATCGCGGCGCCGCGCATGCACCTGTACATGGAGCGCTCGGCGGACATCTACTCCGTCTACCTGCGCTACGTGGCGCCGGAGGACATGCACGTGTACTCCATCGACGAGGCGTTCCTGGACGTGACCGGCTACCTTGACCTGTACGGGTGCACCGCGCGCGAGCTGGGCGAGCGCATCCGCGAGGACGTGGTGCGCACGACGGGCATCCCCGCGACGTGCGGCCTGGGCACGAACATGTACCTGGCAAAGGTGGCGCTCGACATCACGGCGAAGCACAGTCCGGACTTCTTTGGCGTGCTGGACGAGCAGACGTATCGCGACACGCTGTGGACGCATCGTCCCATCACGGACTTCTGGCGCGTGGGCCCCGGTACGGCGCGCCGCCTGGCCGAGCTTGGCATCCACACCATGGGACAGCTCGCCGTGCACCCGCAGGAGCCGCTGTACCGCGCGTTTGGCGTGGACGCGGAGATCCTGATAGACCACGCGTGGGGCCGCGAGCCCGTGACCATTGCGGACATCAAGGCGTACCGGTCCAAGGACAAGTCGCTCTCGTCCGGGCAGGTGCTGGGCCAGGACAGGGACTTTGCGGGCGGCCTTTTGGTGGCGAAGGAGATGGCGGACGACCTTGCGCTGCAGCTGGTGGAGAAGGGCTTGGTGGCGCGGGGCGTGAGCATCGCCATAGGGTACCGCCTCTCCGCGGGAGAGAAGGACGAGCTCCGCCGGCAGGCAGCCGCCCAGGGGGCGGACGGCCGCGCGGGGGAGCACGGCGCGCGCGTGCGCTGGGGCGAGTTCGCCGAGGGAGGGAGCGTCCGCCTCGCCGTGCCCACGAGCTCGCGCGCGGAGGTCATGCGCGCCGCGACCGCGCTGTTTGAGCAGGTGGCAGACCGCGGGCGGCCCATACACCGCCTGACGATGACGCTTTCGGGCGTGACGCCGGAGGGCACGGGCGAGCAGATGGGACTGTTTCAGGACGGCGCCCAGCTGGAGCGCGAGCGCCGACGCCAGCAGGCCATAAGCGAGGTAAAGCGCAGGTTTGGCAAGAACGCGCTCCTGAAGGGCATGGACCTTCTGCCCGAGGCCACCCAGCGCGAGCGCAACGGGCAGATAGGGGGTCACCGCAGTGGCTAGCAGGGCACCCGCCCCGGGCGGGCACGTGGTGCGCCGCCCGCACATGCCCATGAGCGAGCGCGCGAAGATCTTCATACCGTTCGACCCGCTTCCGGGCTACCGCCAGATGCTGCGCGAGCGCGAGGAGGAGCTGCTGAACGTGCCGCGGGTCGACCTTTCCGACGAGCAGCGCGAGCGGCTGTCACGCCAGATTCGCGAGCTGGAGCCCGGCCAGCTGGTGGCCGTGACGCACTACGTGGACGGCCGCTACGTCAAGACCGTAGGCTGCGTCAGCCGCGTGATGGTGGCGGATGGCCTTTTGTGCGTGGTGGGCGAGAAGATCCCCATCGATTCCGTCGCCACGATCGAGGACGCGGAGTAGGCGCTGCGGCACCGCGACCGCCCGCGGGGGCGCACGTTCACGCCATCACCACGTAGATGCCGCTTTTCTGCAGATGGGCGGCCGAGGTCGGCTTTTGGTGGAAGATGTCTTACGCATGGGGCATAACAAGCGACGTTGGGCGGCATCGCCGCACGCTCGCAGAGGGAAGGACATCGGCTTGATCAGACTCGTACTCGTAGACATGGACCGTGCCCTGGGGACCCGCGACGGCAGGCCGCTTGAGCAGGCCGTGCTCGAGCGCCTCCACAAGGTACTGCACGCCGGGGTCCTGCTTGCCCCCATGACGGCGCGCGACCGCGCCCAGGCGCTTGCGCTGCTTCGCGGTGACGAGTCGTGCCTGCAGAATGCCGTGCTCCAGGACGGAGCGCGCCTCATCGTGGGCGGCATGCCGCTTCCCGGCGCCGCGTCGCGTGCGGCGGGAGCCCGCGCGCTCATGCGCCGGCTGGGCGTCGCGCCGGAAGAGGTGCTGGTGCTGGGCGGCGCGAGCGCAGACGCGGAGCTCCTCTCGGCGTTGCCGAACTCCGTCACCACCCGCGACTCTTCGCAGGCGGCGCGGACGTGCGCGCGCACCGTGGTCCCGGGCGTGCGCGAGGACGGCGTCGCGGCGCTCCTGGACGACGTGGCGCAGGCCGCGCAGTGGGGAGAAGAGCCTGCGTTCCTGCGCGAGGCCGGGTCGGGTTCCGGGCCGCGTGCGGAGCTTGGCGCCGAGGCGCCCGTAGAGACCGCGAAGGGACATGACACCGTGCCGCTGCTTGCGGGTGCGGCCGTCGTCGTGGCAAGCTTCGTGGCATACCTCTCGGACACCTTCCCCTCGATTGCGGGCATGATGGTGCTTTCCGTGGGCCTGCTCGTGGGCGTCGCCCTGTTCTACATGGGGCTCTCGCAGCGCCGCGACGCCCGGAAGGCGCGCAAGGCCGCACGGGCCGCCCGCGCGGACGGCAGCCGGCCCCGCCGCTAGGAGCTGCCGCCCGTCTGCCGCAGGTGGTTTGAATCGCCCTTCTCGCCGTGACAGAATGGTGAGCAGGGGTGCTTCGCATGTCATTCGTGGAGTTCGAGGACGTCCGCAAAGTCTATCGCACCGGCGAGGTTGAGGTCCGCGCGCTTGACGGCATGAGCTTCTCGATCGAGCGCGGGGAGCTTGCCGTCATCGTCGGGCCGTCCGGCGCCGGCAAGACCACGGTGCTCAACCTGCTGGGCGGCATGGACTCCTGCACGTCCGGCACCATCCGGCTTGATGGCCGGCTCGTGAGCGCGATGGACGAGCGCGCCCTGACGCAGTACCGCCGCCACGACGTGGGCTTCGTGTTCCAGTTCTATAACCTGGTCCAGAACCTCACCGCGCTTGAGAACGTGGAACTGGCGAGCCAGATCTGTCGCGACCCGCTGCCGGCGGCGGACGTGCTTGCGCAGGTGGGCCTCGCGGATCGCAGGGACAACTTTCCCGCGCAGCTCTCCGGCGGCGAGCAGCAGCGCGTCGCCATCGCGCGCGCCCTTGCGAAGAACCCGAAGCTGCTGCTGTGCGACGAGCCCACGGGCGCCCTCGACTACCGTACCGGCAAGCAGATCCTGGGACTTCTGCAGACAACGTGCCGCAACACGGGCCACACCGTGGTCATCGTGACGCACAACCTTGCGTTTACGCAGATAGCAGACCGTGTTATTCGCGTGCGAGAAGGGCGTGCCGCCTCCGTTAAGACCAATCTGCATCCCGCGGACGCCCAGACGGTTGAGTGGTAGGCGAACATGGGACGTTCCGCATACATGACGGAGGTCATCCGCAGCGTGCGTGGCTCGCTTGGGCGCTTCCTGGCGATACTGGGCATAGTGGCTCTGGGCTGCGGCTTCTATGCGGGCCTGCAGATGTGCGGCCCGGACATGCGCGCCGCGGCGGACCGCTGGTACGACGGCTGCGCCCTGTGGGACCTCAGGGTGGTTTCCTCGCAGGGGCTCGATGATGCCGCCGCGGAGCGCCTGCGCAAGGTGGACGGCATCACGGCAGCCATGCCCGCGCGCACGGTGGACGCGATGGCCGATGCGGCCGGCAAGAGCGTTGCCGTGCGCGTCTCATCCGTGGACGCCGATGCGGCGCGCGCGAGCCGTGCGAGCGGGGCATCCGCCGTGGCCTCTGCCGACGACGGCTACCTTAACCGAGCGCGCCTGGTAAGCGGCCGCTGGCCGCGGAGGGCGGGGGAGTGCGTCGCCTCCGCGGACGCGACGACGGCGCCGCTCAAGGTGGGCGACGCCGTGCGCGTGACGTCCGCCGCAGGCGACGTGGACTCCGTGCTCGCGCGGCGCGCGCTCACCGTGGTGGGCACCGTGAGCTCGCCGGACTATCCGTACACTGGCTCGTTTGGCACGACGACCCTGGGCGACGGCGCCATCGGGCAGTACGTGTACGTGCCGGACGACACGTTTGCGAAAGACGTGCCGTACACGACGGTGTACCTTGCCGTCAGCGGCGCGCGCGGGCTCGAGAGCGGCTCCTCCGCGTACGAGCGTCGCGTGGACGCCGTGGCAAAGCGCGTGCGCCGCGCGGCGAACGCGGCGGCGGGGGAGCGCTTCCAGGGCCTGAAGGCGGACGCCCAAGCCCAGGTGGACGCGAAGGCTCGAGAGCTGGAGGCGCAGCGCCAGGCCGCCGCTGCCGCCGCTCGGGCGCCGCAGGGCGCTCAGGCGGCCCAGGCGCAGCTTGAAGAGGCGCAGCGCCAGATAGACGCCGCCCAGGCCAAGGTGGACGCCATGCAGGGGCCGGAGGTCTACGTGCTCGACCGCGCGCAGAGCGAGGGCGCGGCCGCCTACCAGGCGGACACGGAACGCATGGACCACATAGCCGCGGTGTTTCCCGCCATGTTCTTCCTGGTGGCGGCCCTGGTGGCGCTCACGACGATGACGCGCATGGTCGAGGACGACCGCCAGAAGATCGGCACGCACAAGGCGTTGGGCTACGGCCGCGCCCGCATCGCGGCGATGTACCTTGCATACGCGCTGCTTGCGGCCGGCACGGGCGCCGTACTTGGCATCGCGGTGCTCTCGCAGGTGCTGCCGCTCATCGTGACAAACGCGTACGACATCATCTACGCGGTGCCGAGCCTGGGCCTGCCGCTTCCCGTGAGCCTCGGCATCGCGCTCGCGTCCGGCGGGCTCGGCGTGGGCGTGACGCTTACGGCCACATGGCTCGCAGTGGCGTCCACCCTGCGCGAGACGCCGGCCGCCCTCATGCTGCCGCGCGCGCCCAAGGCGGGCAGGCGCATCCTCCTTGAGCGCGTGGGCCCGCTGTGGCGGCGGCTGTCCTTCTCGTGGAAGGTCACGTTCAGGAACCTGTTTCGCTACAAGCGCCGCCTGCTCATGACGGTGGTGGGCATCGCAGGCTGCTCCGCGCTGCTTCTGGTGGGCTTTGGCCTGCACGACTCCATATGGGACATCATCGACCGGCAGTTTGGCCCCATCATCCGCTACGACACCACCGTGGGCATGGACGCGGACGCCGCCGAGAAGGACGTGGGCGCCGTCGTGGCGCACCTTCGGGACGCGGGCGCGCGCCGGGTGGAGCGCGTGGAGCGCCGCACGATGCTGGCGCGCGGCAAGGGCGGCTCCGCCTCCGCCACGGAGAAGACGCGCGTGAGCGTCATGGTGCCGCGTACGTCCGCGGGCCTTTCGCGCTGCGTGAGCCTGCGCGACCGCACGACGAGCAGGGCCGTGGCGTTTGGCGACGACAGCGTGCTTGTGACGGAGAAGCTCGCGAGCCTGTACGACATCCGCGCGGGCGAGAAGATCGTGCTGTTTGGCCAGGACGACGCAGGTAACGCGAAGGGCAAGGGCGTGGAGCTCACGGTGGACGACGTCGTCGAGAACTACGTGGGCAACGTCGTGTACGTGGGCCGGGACGCATGGCGCCGCGTGGAGGAGAAGGACCCGTCCTTCTCGACCGTGCTCGCGGACGTGCGCGGCGGCACCTCTGCGCGGGAGCGCCTGGCAGAAGAGCTGCACGACATGGACGGCGTTGCGACCGTGGCGTTCTCGAGCGAGACGATCGAGACCTACCGCCACATGCTCTCCGTGGTGAACATGGTCGTGGTGGTGCTCATCGTGAGTGCGGGGGCGCTTGCGTTCATCGTGCTGTACAACCTGACGAACATCAACGTGTCCGAGCGCGTGCGCGAGATTGCGAGCCTGAAGGTGCTGGGGTTCACGCGGCGCGAGGTGCACGCATACGTGTTCCGCGAGATCGTGCTGCTGTCGCTTCTGGGCGACGCCGTGGGCATGGTGCTGGGCACGTGGCTCGAGGGCTTCGTGATCACGACGGCCGAGGTGGACTACGTGATGTTTGGCCGCGAGATACACCCGCTGAGCTTTGCGCTTGCGTTTGCGCTGACCATGGCGTTTACGCTGGCTATCCTTCTTCTGATGCGGCGCCGGCTCGATGCGGTGGACATGGTGGAGTCGCTGAAGAGCGTGGACTGACGCGCGTGCGGGCGGCTGGCCATGGCGGTGCCTGGCCTAGCTGCGCTCGAGCGCGTCCGCCTGCTTCAGGAGGTCGAGCCCGCGCTCGTGGAACATGAGCGCGCGGCCGTGCTCCGCGAGCTTGGTGGACGCGTGCGCGGATGCGAACGCCATGAACGCCGGGTCGACCGCGAGGTGCGTCGCGAACACGACGGTCTCCTGCGCGTCCGCGCCGAACGCGGCGTCCAGGAAGTCGAGCGCGTGGTCGAGCTGGGACGATGCCTCTGCGAGGTCTGACGCGAGGGCGTCGCGCCGCGCGGCGAGCACGGAGCGCGCGGCGTCGAGCGCCGTGGCGGGGGCTCCCGCGGCCGTGCCCAGGGCCCAGCGGCCGACCTCCGCCCTCACGCTGTCCAGGGCCTCCGCGCACTCCGCGAGCACGAGCTGGCGCGACGTGTCCGCCGTGCCCTTGGCGCGCGCGTCTGCCGCGGCCTGGGCCGCCTTCGTGCAGATGCGCTCCGCCGCCGCCTGGGCGGCCGTCTGGGGACCGAGGAGCTCGTCCGTGGCGTCGTCCACCTCGCGACTGGCCCGCTCGAGCGCCTCGCCGCGCGACTGGGCGTCGTGCACGCGCTGGAGCAGCGCGTCCAGAAGGAGGTTCACCAAGGCGATGCGCTCGTCGAAGGGCGCGCTGGAGGCACGGGCGAGGATCTTCTCGACCGCGTCGCCCGCAAGGATCTGCTCGACCTTGTAGTCGTCCTCGTACTTGCTGAAGAGCTCGAGGTAGAGGCCGAAGTCCTCCGCGACCTCCCTGTCTTGCAGGTACTGGGCCACGAGGTCCTGGTCGACGGTCAGGCCCTCGTGGCCATACGCGACGATCATGCGCGAGAGGTCCTCCCAGCCGCGCGCCGTGACCATGCGCGCGCCGTTGACGCCCGCGCGCACGTGGTAGAAGCTCTTGGGCTTGTTCGCGAGGTAGGTGGTGATGGCGGGGTGGACGCCGTGGCTGACGGCGTAGTCCATCCACACGTCGAGGTCGGGTTCGACGTCGATGCGCTTCAGGCGGTCCATCATGGCAGGGTCGAACTCGCGCGCGGCGCGGTTGTACTCCGGCGGGTTGCCGGCCGTGACGATGACCCAGCCCGCGGGCAGGCGGTGCTGGCCGAACGTCTTGTACTGCAGAAACTGCAGCATGGCGGGCATAAGGGTCTCCGACGCGCAGTTGACCTCGTCCAGAAAGAGGATGCCCTCCGGGATGCCGCTCTTCTCGATTGCATCGTACGCGGCGGCGATGATCTCGCTCATGGTGTAGCGGCTGACCTTGTACGTGCGTCCGCCGTACTCGCTCTCTGCGATGTACGGCAGTCCGAGCGCGCTCTGGCGCGTGTGGTGCGTGATCGAGTAGCTGACGAAGTTGACGCCGAGGCGGTCCGCGATCTGGCTGACGATGGCCGTCTTGCCGATGCCCGGGGGGCCCATCATGATGATGGGGCGCTGCATCTGCGTGGGGATGCGGTAGATCCCGTGCTCGTCCTTGCTGAGGTACGCGCGCACCGCGCCCTCGATCTGCCTGGTTGCCTGCTGGATGTTCATGCGCGCTCCCTTTGGTTGGCTACGTCGATGGTAGCGCATGGGGCGCGAGCGGCGCACGTGAACGGTGGACGGAGCTAGTTGTTGTGTGCCAACAGGTTGTTGACACATGACGTGACAAAAGGGGAGGACTCCCCCAAGCTGTGACTTGTCGAAGGTTGCAGCGAGAGGAGCCCCCCCTTGTTCCAGCATTCTAACTCACGGCTCACGCCCCGCGGGCGGCAGAGGCTCGTCGAGCGCGTCCGCGCCGGCGAGAGCGTGTCCGCCGTCGCCCGGGAGGCGGGCGTGAGCAGGCAGACGGCCCACAAGTGGATCGCGAGGGCCGAGGCGGGCGAGCCGCTGTCGGACCGCCGCAGCCGCCCCTCGCGCCTCGCGAGGCTCACGCCCCCCGACGTCGAGGCGAGGGTCGTGGGGGCCCGCCGCGCCCGCCTGCTCGCCCCGCTCGCCCTCGCCGCCGAGACCGGGGTGCCCGCACGCACCTGCGCCAGGATCGTCGCGCGCAACGGCCTGCCGCGCCTGGCCGACGTCGACCGCGTGACCGGCGAGCCCAGGAGGCGCGGCCCCGTGACCCCGCGCCGCTACGAGAGGGAGAGGCCCGGCGAGCTCGTGCACGTGGACGTAAAGAAGGTCGCGAGGGTCCCCGACGGCGGCGGCTGGAGGGCGCGCGGCGCCGACGCCCTGCGCCACGCCGACTCTGGGGCGGGCACCGCCTGCCTGCACGTGGCGGTCGACGACAGGAGCAGGGTGGCCTACGCCGAGCTGCTCGGCGACGAGCGCAAGGAGACCTGCGTCGCGTTCATGGGTCGCGCCCGGGACTTCTACCGCGGCCTCGGCGTCGAGGTCGAGCGCGTGATGACCGACAACGGGCCGGGGTACCGCTCTCGGCTGTTCAACGAGTGGCTCGCGGCGTCCGGCATCGAGCACAGGTACACCAGGCCCTACAGCCCCTGGCAGAACGGGAAAGTGGAGCGAATGAACAGGACGCTCGCGCAGGAGTGGCAGTACGCGCGCGCCTACGCGAGCGAGGGTGAGAGGGCGGCAGCCCTCTCACCCTTCATCGACCGCTACAATTGGGCCAGGCCCCACGGCGCCTGCGGCGGCCTCCCGCCGATGTCACGCATCGTCGGTGTAAACAACGTCATGGCACACAACAGCTAGTACACGGACATGGACTCGAACTCGCCCGGATGCAGCGTGATCTGCATGGCCCACGCGGGCACGAGCTCCGGCCGGTGGTCCTCGTCGTAGAACACGAACGTCGTCTTGTATGGCGGCATGCGGTCGGGGTAGATGCCCCAGCCGTCCGTGAAGTAGATGAGGCCGGAAAGGTCGTCGAACTCGCCGGCAGCCAGGAGGTCGTTCACGTACGTGAACGCGAGACGGAAGTCCGTGCCGCCGAAGCCGAACAGCCTGATGTCGCGACGCCAGCGGTCGAGCTCCGCAAGCGACGTGATTTTGGTGTCGCTCTGGACGCGCTGGTCGGCCTGGATGATGTGGACGTTTACCTTCTGGAAGAAGCTGGACTCGCTCGTGAGCACGTCGAACGTGGTGTTCACGAACTGCTGCACCACGTCCTGCGTGACGGAGCTCGACGTGTCGATCACGATCACGAAGTCACGGATACGCTTCTCGTCGCGGTACTCCAAAGGCTCGACGAGCGGCATGTTGCCGTACAGCGACAGCCCGTACGTGTAGAACACGTAGTCGAACTCGTCGTCGGACAGGCGCATCTCCTCGCTCTGCACGGCAAACTGCCGCAGGAAGTCGCGGTAGTCGACCTGCTCGTGCGTGCTCACCTCGAGCTCGCCCACGAAGCGCCCGAGCTTGGAGCCCCTCTTGCGCGAGAGCGTCTGCAGGTTGACGCGGATGGACTTCGCCTCGCGGCGCCACGCCTCCTCCGCCTGGCGGGCGCTGCGCGAGCCGGCGTCCGTGCCGTCCAAGACGCCGTCGCGGTAGTCGGAGGCGGCCGGCTGCGGCGCGCGATCACTGGAGCCGTCGGGATCAGAGCGTCGCGTTTCTGCAGGTTCGGCACCTTGGCTGGCGTCCGCGTCCGCGGCTTGCGTGGAGCCGCCGGCCTGCGGGTCCGTCGGACCGGAACCCTGGCTGGCGCCTTCGCTCGCGTTGCCCTCGTCCTTCTCGGCCGCGCCTGACTGCGCGGGGGACTGCGGGGAATGCGCGGGGTACCACGACGCATGGTCGTCCACGAGGAAGAGACGCTGCCAATCCGCGCGCGCGTTCTGGAACGCGCCGCGGCGGAGGGCGTGGTACAGGCGCTCCGTGGTGACGCGCGCGCCGAGCGTGGACTCGATGAGGTCGAGCGCCGCCTCTATGCGACGGCCCCGGTCATTGTCGCGCGGGCCGACTACCTCCGCGGCAAGGGCCTCGGCCACGATGTCCGACGCGAGGTCCCAGGCGGCGCGGTCGACGGTCGCGCCGACGAAGGGATGGAGCATGAGGCAGTGGACCAACACGTGCATGAGGTCGTGCGTTGGGGCCTCGCGCGTGGCGGTGAACGCGGCGAGCGCCTGGTCCACGTCGAAGCTCACGGCGCGCCCGTCTGTGGCGAACGCGGCGCCCATGTGCACGGGCACGAGGTCTAGCAGGGCAAACGACGAGGCGAGGAACGGGTTTTCCGCGACGATGAGGCCGCGCGCGAGGTCGACGACGCGTCGGGCAAGGTCCTCTCGCTCAAAACGGTGGCCGTCCGCGGCGCCAGGCGTCGTGGGAGTGGGAGTGGTTGTGGTGGCGGGGTACGACGAAGGTGCAGCGGCGGCACCGGCGTGTCGCGACAGGGTGACGGTTGGGGAATCGATGTGTGGCGCGGCTGTGGGGCGAACGTCCTTCTCGCCCGTGGCGGCGTGTGCGGGTACGCCCTGCTTGCGGGCGAGGAGCCACGCAGCGGCCTCCGCATGGCCGGCTGCTGACGCGGCCTGGATCGCGGCGTCGGCGCTTGCCGGGTCGAGTGCGTGGGGCCAGGCGGCCACGGTCTGGAGCTCTGGCATGTGCCCGGCGGCTGCCATGATGCGAAGGAGCTCCGCGTTCTGCGCGGGGGTGCCGGGGCTGAGCAGCGGGACCATGGCGCTCAGGAGTTCGACGTCCGCGCGCAGCCAGTCGAGGGCCATCATCCGGCCGAGGAAGACGTCCGGCGCGTTCTTGCAGACGAAGCCGATGACGGAGCGGTCCGCGCGCGGCACGACGAGGTTGCCGAGCACGAGCTCGACGTTGGCGTCGCCCATGCCGCGCTCGCGGTGGAGGGCGAGCATGCGGCGCCCGAGGCCGAAGCAGGCCTCGGCCGTCTGGGGGTCGCGGCTTGTGGGGTGGCGCAGCGCGTGCCAGGCCCTCACGACGGCGGCGCGGAACAGGTCGTCGAACGCGGTCGCGTCGAACAGGCCGTCCTGCGCGAGGCGAAAGACGCACGCGCACGCGTTCGCCACGCTGGTCTTGCGTGCGTACGGCTTGCCCGCGAGCTGCTCCACGCCGCCGAACGGCTCGAACACCTCGGTCGAGACGGTGTGATCCATGTTGTTGAGGAAGAGCGTGGGGCTTTCTCGCGTGAGATCGAAGCGCGTGAACGTGCCCTCGTGCGGCATGAGCGCACGCAGCTTGCGCGGCTTGCGGAAGTCTCCCAGGAGGTCGACGCCGCGGGAGAGAAGGTCGCGCGCGGCGTCCTCGTTTGCGCACCGCAGCGCGAGCGCGAGCGCCCAGCCGGTGTAGGCGAAATCGCCGTCGAACGCGTCCCACACGGCGTCGAGCACATTGACCTGGCCAAACGCAGACGCGCGCTCCAGCAGGTCGACGGCCTCCGTCGCGGAGACGGCCTCTGCGAAAGGCGCGAGCGCACTGACGGCGGCAAGCGCCTCTCGCCCGCGCGGAGGTTGTGCGCAGATGGCCGCACGGGCCGCCTCGAGCAGCGCCTGGACGTCCACGTCCCGCCGCGCGCCTGCCGTGTGAGCGCCTGTGTCACGCATGGGTGCCGCCCTCCCTATAGCACGTGTACTGCCTTTGAAAGTAGCACTTGGGAGCCGTGGGTCAAACGCGCATTTGGCGCTGGCTGCAGATGCTATCCGCGTGAAATTGCGCCGCGCGGCGCGCGCGTTGCTACCATCGACTTGCCGGAGGCGGGGCGTTCGGCCTGGCCGTGGCCCTTGGTGCGCCGGCGGATGCGGCGACAACGCGTGGAATGGACTGGCATGATCAAGCTTGTGCTTTGCGACATGGACGGGACCCTGAAGCCGTTTGGGCGCGACCGCGTGTCCGGGCGTTCGGTGAGGGCGATTCACGAGCTGCGGGCCGCGGGCATTCAGTTTGGCCCCGCGACCGGGCGCGAGGCCGTCGACCTGTACCCGTTCTTCGATGGCGACGAAAGCTGCTTTGCCACGGGCATCCTCGCAAACGGCAAGCAGGTGTACGTGGACGGCGAGCTTGTGCTGGAGCGTCCGCTCGACCTGCCCGCGCTGAAGAGGCTGGAGGCGTACTGCCTGGACAACCCGGACTTTGCGCTTGTGGTGTACGCCCCGGCGGGCGAGAAGTGCGGCCGTCCGACCGCGGACGTCATCCTTTCCGGCACGACGGAGCGCGACGTGGAGGCATACGGACAGCGCACGGGGCTTACGGTCTCCGAAGGACGGAGGCTTGGCCACGTGCCCGACGCGAAGATCGTGACGGCGGGGTTTGCCTACATGGGAGAGAGCGCCGAGCCCATGGGGGCCATACGCAACGACCTGCGCGAGCGCTTTCCGGAGTTCGACTTTGTGCGGCCGTCCCCGCAGTTCTTCGACGTGCTGCCGCGTGGGTGGAACAAGGCAACCGCGCTCGCGCCGCTGCTGGAGCGCCTGGGCATCACGCGGGACGAGGTCGCGTTCTTTGGCGACTCGGAGAACGACGTGGCGCTGATGGGGGAGGTCGCGCACTCGTTTGCGGTCTCGAACGCGAGCACGGTCGCACGGAGCGCGGCACGCTACCACATTGGCGACGCGGCGGACGACTCCGTCGCGAAGGTCATGGAGGCGATCGCGAGGTCGGGCGGCGCGCTCGAGATTCCCGTGGGCGCGCTGCCGCGATAGGCGCAAGACAAGGTGGGGGCCGGAAGCACATCGGTTTCCGGCCCCCACGGCTCTGCTAACTGGGCTTGGGCGTGTGACTGGGTGCCGGACGCAAGGTCACACACCCGGGCCCAGTTTGCGCAGGCACGTGAGGTCGAAGCTGGTGCGTACCCGCGGCCCCGCGACCGCGTCACACTATGTGACGGCCTGCCAGCATGGCGCGCTGGTGCTGCTGGGATGCCGCGTGGGCGTGGCCGCGCGGATGGCCGCGCGCGACGCCTACACACAAAAAGCCCGGGCCACGGCTGTGAGCCGGGCCCGGGCCTTGCGGCACGTCCACTGGGGCGCAGATGCGTTCGGACTATTCCTCGTCCTGCGTGGCGGGGCGATCCGGCACCTTGCGCATCATGATGAAGCCGATGACGAAGAGGATGACGATCGAGAACACGCCAAGCGAGCCGGAGCCGGTGAGCGCCGTCATCGTGCCGACGATGAACGTGCCCATGATGGCCGCGTACTTGCCAAAGATGTCGAAGAACCCAAAGTACTCGTTCGCGTGCTCCTTCGGGCAGAGCTTGCCGAACTCGGAGCGGCTCAGCGCCTGGATGCCGCCCTGGAACAGGCCGACCATGATGGCCAGGAACCAGAACTCGACGGCGCTCCTGAGGAAGAACGCCGCGAACAGCGTGATGAACGTATAGCCCGCGATTCCCACGAGCAGCATGGTCTTCGTGCCGAACTTGCGGCCGAGCTTGCCGTAGGCGATGGCGGACGGGAAGGCCACGAACTGCGTGACGAGAAGAGCGAGGACGAGCTGGGTGCCATCGATGCCAAGGTCGGAGCCATAGCTGGTCGAGAGCTTGATGATGGTGTGGACGCCGTCGATGTAGAAGAAGTACGCGATGATGAAGTAGCGAAGGGTCTTGTCGGACCAGATCTTCTTGAGCGTGGCACCGATGCCGTGGAACGCCTTCGAGACGGCGTGGTCCTCGCGCGGCTTGTAGTGCGTCTGCTCGACGTCCCTCAGCATGGGGATGGTGAACGCGACCCACCACGCGGCCGTGATCACGAATGCGATCTGCATGGAGCTCTGGAAGCTCATGCCAAACGGCCTGGTCAAAACGATGGCGAGGCACGCGATGAACGGCACGCAGCTACCGATGTAGCCCCAGGCATAGCCCTGACTCGACACCTCGTCCATGCGTTCGTCCGTCGTGGCGTCCACCAGGAGCGCGTCGTAGAACACGATGGACGTGTTCAGCATGACGGAGGAGATCACGTAGATGACGAGAAAAGCCATGGCGCCGGTCGGAAATCCCATCGCCACCGTGGCGACGACGCCGGTCCCGACGGTCCCCACGACGAACTTCTTCTTCATGCCCTGCATGTCCGCGATGCTGCCGAGGATCGGCATGAGCAGCGCGATGACGAGCGAGGCGACGGTCTCGCCGTAGCTCCACGCCACGAGGGCCGGGCCGTCTGCGAGCGACTTGAAGTAGATGGGAATGATGCTCGTGGCCAGAAGGACGAGGGCGGAGTTGCCCACGTCGTACATGATCCAGCTCTTCTCGGCCCTTGTGAACTTCTGCTTTGCCATGTTGGCGATCCCTTCTGTGGACCCAGTCCCTTGCATAGACGAGGCAATTCTAGAAGAACTTATGAAATGTTTTCGAAAGGCTGCCGTAAGCGGTACGTCAGGCGGCGCATGGGGCACGAACGTCGTGGCGCACCGATGCGCGCTCAGGTTATGCGGGCGATGCGCCGGCGCCGGGCGCAAAGGTGTGTGCGCTGTGTGCGTGGTGCGTGCGAGGCGTCGCGATGTTGCGGTTCTCGAGGTGGGGAGGCGGCGCATCTGCGATACTTGTCCACTAGGCCGCATGGGGCAAGCGCGTTGCGTGCCCCTTTCCAAAAGGAGATGACGGATGCCTGCAATTTTGACGCATGACTTCTTCGGCCGGGATGCCTGCGACGACGTCTCGGCGAGCCGGGGGTTTGTCACGCAACAGCAGCGTCAGGCCTTCCTGTTGGGAAACCAGGGTCCCGACCCGCTGTTCTACCTCGTTGCGGACCCGTTTGTGGGAGGCGAGAACCGCGTGGGCGGGCTCATGCACCACGCGAAGCCGGCCAGGCTCGTGAGTGCCCTGCGTGACGCGCTGACCATGCTCACCCGTGACGAGCGCCCGGTGGGCGAGGCGTACGCCGCCGGCTTCTTGTGCCACTACCTGCTGGACCGTTCCATGCACCCGCTGGTGTACGCGTACCAGTACGCGCTGTGCGACGCGGGCGTGAGCGGCCTTGACAGGTCCGACGGCGACGAGGTGCACGCGGAGATCGAGCGCGACCTGGACGAGATGGTGCTCTACGCGAAGACCGGCATGACCGTGCGCACGTTCAAGCCGTACCGCGAGGTGCTGCGCGCGGACGACGCCACGCTGGCCGTGATCGACAAGCTGTACTTCTACATGAATCTCTGGACGTACAGCCGCACGCTGGACCAGGACTGCTACACGCATGCCGTGAAGTCGTTCAGGCTCATGCAGCGCCTGTTCTATGCGCCGGGGCAGGGCAAGACGCGGGTGCTGGCGCCGCTGGAGCGCAGGCTGGGGCACAAGCGCTACTCGCTGTACAGTGCGATGGCCCACCGCGACCGCGCGGAGCGCACCTCTGACTTCGACAACCGCGAGCACCGCGCGTGGAGGAACCCGTTCGACGGCAGCGTGTCGACGGACGGCTTCTGGGAGCGCTACGGCGCGGCGCTGGCAGAGGTCTCCAAGGCGCAGGACGCGTTCTTCTCGCCTGGGTTTGACGAGCGCGAGGCGGAGGAGCTGACGCGCAACCTCAACTTCAGCGGCCAGCACGCGGACCCGGACGACCCCGTGGGGCCGAGCGAGCCCGAGCCGGAGGCATAGCGGTCGCATGGTGAGCGAGGCCACGCATCACGTGATGCAGGCAAACAAGAGCAAGAACACGAAGCCTGAGCTCAAGGTGAGGGAGGCCCTGCGCAAGGCGGGGCTTTCCGGCTACAGGCTGCACTGGAAGAAGGCGGCGGGCAAGCCGGACATCTGCTACCCGGGCCGCAGGGTCGCCATCTTCGTGAACGGGTGCTTCTGGCACCGCTGCCCGCACTGCTCGCTGCCGCTGCCGAAATCGAACGTGGCGTTCTGGTCGGCGAAGTTCGAGCGCAACGTGAGCCGCGATGAGCGTGACGCGCGCATCCTGGTGCGCGAAGGCTGGACCGTGCTCGTGGTGTGGGAGTGCCGGCTGCGCAAGGCGAGCTTCGACGCGACGATGGCCGAGCTCGTGCGGCAGATTCGCCTGAGCGAGTCGCAGCGGCCGAGCGAGCGCGGGCGCTACGTGGACGTGGGGTCGACGGCGCCGTGGAAGCTGCACGAGGCGCGCAGGCGTGCGCGCGGGCGCGCAAGGCGCTAGACTCTGTATATACTGGGCACGAAATCTTGGCGGCGGCCGGGCATGGGCAGGTGGCCGCGGCTGACTTTGGGGGCACGCATGGCAACGTATGCGTTTTCGGACGTGCATGGACACAGGGCGACGCTCGAGCGGCTGCTGGAGCGCGTCTCGCCGGCGGACGATGACCGCATATTCATGCTGGGCGACATGATCGACCGTGGGCCGGACCCCGTGGGGGTGCTGCGCATCTGCCGCGAGCTGCCGGGCGCGACCGTGCTGATGGGCAACCACGAGGACCTGATGCTCACGTACCTGGAGGCGCCGGAGGTGGGCATGAACCAGGTGAACTGGGAAATGAACGGCGCCGGAACAACGATGGACGGGCTTTCCTCCCTGCCGGAGGGCGAGCGCGTGGAGCTTCTGGACTGGGTGGCGAACCTGCCGCTGTACGCGTACGCGTTCGTGTCCGGCCGCCCGTACGCGATGGTGCACGCCGGCATAAGGCCAGGCGTGCCGTTCGAGCGCGCGGGCGAGAAGGACGAGGCGCCCGAGGCAGCGGAGGACGGCGCGTACGCGATGGGGTGGAGCGACGACGACCTGCGCGCCATGCTCGAGGCGCAGCGCCCCGAGGACCTGGTGTGGATCCGCGAGGAGTTCTGGGGCCAGCCAACGGGCCTTGTGGGCGAGGACGGCCGCGGGCCCATCGTGATCGCGGGTCACACGCCCACGCCGTACCTGCAGGGCATGGCCGACCTTCCCGACCGCCTGCCGCTTGACGAGAACGGACTCTGCCGCATGGTCATGGTGGGCGCGAGCGCCCAGACCGGCGGCGTCGCGGACCGCTGGGACATAGACTGCGGCGCGGCGGGCGGCGCCGGCTTCGGCAACCTGCTGATGCTGCGGCTGGACGACGGCCAGGAGACGTACGAGCCCGTGCGCGAGGGGGAGTAGCGCGTGGCGGCGCCCAAGGGGCCCGCGACGCACGTGGACTCCCCGCTGGAGCCGGTGTTCGACGCGCACAGCCGCGTGCTGATGCTCGGCACGATGCCGAGCCCGAAGTCTCGCGAGGTGGGCTACCACTACGGCAACCCGCAGAACCGCTTCTGGCGCGTGATGGCCGCGATCTGCGGAGAAGAGCCGCCCACGTGCCGGGAGGAGTGCCGCGCCCTCGCGCTTCTCCACCACTTCGCCCTGGACGACGTGCTCAGGAGCTGCACCATCGTGGGGGCGAGCGACGCGTCGATCCGCGACGCCGTCCCAAACGACCTGCGCGCCCGCGTGCTTGACCACGCGCCCATACGGGCGATCTTCTGCACGGGCGCGGCGTCGCACAGGCTGTACCGTCGCTACATAGAGCCCGAGCTGGGCATTCCCGCCACGAGGCTTCCGTCCACGAGTCCGGCCAACGCCAGCTGGAGCTTGCCGAGGCTCGTGGAGGCGTATGGCGTCGTGAAAAGGTATCTGCAAGAATAGGGGCGCAGACGCGCGATGCGCCCTTACGGCACGGCAAGACGGAGCTGGTGGATGAGGCTGAGCGACATGACAAGGGGAGAAGCGCCGGGCTACGCGCTTGTGCGCGCAGACGCCGCCGCCCTTCTGCATGGGGCCGTGCGCCACGAGTCCGAGCTCGAGGGCTGGATACGTCCGTGGCGCTTCTCGGCAGACCAGATGCGCGCCATGGGCAGCTGCCAGGCGTGGCACCCCGGCCTCTACCGGCAGATGGGCCGCGCGACGGCCGGCGTCTGCCTGGAGTTCACGACGGATTCTTCCGAGGTCGCGGTGGAGGTGCGCCTTGACGGCGAGCCCGTGGGTACGCGGGAGGTCCTGAAGTACGTGGATGCGCGCGAGGCGGGGCAGCAGGGGACCGCGCGGGAGGCCTTTGCGCGGCAGGCCGGAGCCGCCGCGCCCGCGCGCATGCACGACGGCCTCTCGTGCGAGGTGGACGGCCGCCCGCTGGGCGTGCGCGTGCCCGCACCCGCGGACGACCAGGTTACGTTTACGCTGGACGATCCCTCGGCCGCACCGGCAGAGGGCGTCATGCAGCTGCCCGGCATGGGCGACACGCACCATGTGCGCGTGTGGCTGCCGTGCCTGCGCGGCTGCACCCTGCGCTCCGTCGTGGGCAACGGCAGCTTCATCGACCCGGTCGAGAAGCGCCGCAACCTCCTGGTGCTGGGAGACTCCATCGCGCAGGGCTTCGTGGTGGACGACCCCGCGCTCGCGTGGCCCACGCTGCTTGCGGCCGAGCTTGGGCTCGACGTCGTGAACCAGGGCGTGGGCGGCCAGGTGTTCCAGCCGGGCACGCTGTACGGCCTTGCGCCCGCCATCGACCCGGCGGCCGTCGTCGTGGCGCTCGGCGCGAACTACCGCTACGAGCCGTGCCGCGAGCGCCTGGTCACGCGGGACGTGCGCTCGTTTCTGGGGCAGGTGGCGCGGCTGTGGGAGGGCGTGCCCACGTGGGTGGCAACGCCGCTGTGGCACGACGAGGACGCGTGGCCGTCGCACCGCATGAGCTGCTTCGAGGTCGTGCCGCGGCTCATCCGCGAGCAGGCGTCGCGCTTCGACGGCATGCGCCTGGTGGACGGCGCCGGCCTGCTCGACCACGATGCGGCCCTCATGGCCGATGGCTTCGAGCATCCCGGCCCCGCGGGATCGAGGCAGGTCGCGCGCAGGCTCGGCCTCGTGATGGAGCAGGCGTCCACGCCGCAGGAAGAGCTGCGCGAGCGGGCGCTTTCGCTTTTGGCAAAGGCGCCGCGCCGCACGTTTGTGCTGGCAGAGTGCCTGCGCCGCGGCGTCGGCAGCGTGATCTGCGCACGGCCCGGCTGCGTGGCGCTTCGCGAGCCCGGCGGCATGCAGATGGTGTGGGCCACGGACCGCGAGCTTGCGAAGGACGTCGCGTGCGCGCTCATGAGCGACTCCGTCACGCTCTGCCTGGAGCCCTCGCTTGCGGACGACCTCGCCGGCTGGCTTGGCCTTCCCGTAAAGGACCCCGTCCACCTGGCCATATACCGCAAGAAGGCACGCCCCAGGGTCGACGCGGCCCATCCGGTGCGGCCGCTTGGCCCCCAGGACCTCTCGGCCGTGCGCCAGCGGATGACGCACCCGGAGTTCCAGACGGACGCCCAGACGCTCGCGCTCCTTGGCGAAGGCAACGTGCTCGGCGCGTTTGCGGGCGACGAGCTCGTGGGTTTCGTGGGCGAGCAGACCGAGGGCTCCATGGGCATGCTCGAGGTGTTCGAGGACTTCCGCCGGCACGGCTGGGCCCTCGCGCTCGAGTCCGCAAAGATCTGCCAGGTGCTCGACCGCGGCCAGACGCCGTGGTGCGAGGTGTGGCCGGACAACGTGGCGTCCGTGCGACTGCAGCGCAAGCTCGGCCTCACGGTGCTTCCCGCGACGGAGGCGTGCTTTCTGGCCAAATCACGCGGCAGCGCGCCCGAGGATGCACGGTAACGCCACATACGGCGCTCGGCGTGGATTATGTCCATCGTTTGGGGTAGGGTATCCGGAGCCATAGAACAAGAGAGGTACCCCATGCCAACACAGGAAACGCCAGACGCAAGGGTCAACCGCATGGCGCCAGGCATGCCCATGCAGGTCTCGGCCCAGGTGGCAGAGCAGGTCCGCGCGCTTGCGGCCACAGGCGGGCTCAGTCCGTTCGCCTGCAAGAACTCCGCCGTCATCAGGCGCGACGTCACCCAGCGCGATCTCGACACCTGCGTTCGTCCCGCCTTCGTGCGCGACGCAGAGAAGATCGTGCACACCCCCGCGTACAACCGCCTCAACGGCAAGACGCAGGTGTTCTCGTTCCGCCAGAACGACGACCTCACGCGCCGTGGCCTCCACGAGCAGCTCGTCGGCCGCGTCGCGCGCGACATCGGCCGCGCCCTCGGGCTCAACCTCGACCTCATAGAGGCCATCTCGCTCGGGCACGACCTCGGCCACACGCCGTTCGGACATGCGGGCGAGCGCTTCCTGCACGACGTCTACCACGAGCGCACCGGCAGGTGGTTCCGCCACAACGTGCAGAGCGTGCGCGTGCTCGACGTGCTGGAGGGCCGCAACGTGTCGCTCCAGACGCTCGACGGCGTCATCTGCCACAACGGCGAGTTCGAGCGCCAGCGCTTCGAGACGAGCGGCCTGAATGACTTCGACACGTTCGACCGCGTGGTCGAGGGCTGCTGGGAGTCCGGCGACAAGGCCATCGCCCACCTGCGCCCCATGACGCTCGAGGGCTGCGTCATGCGGATTTCTGACATCATCGCCTACGTGGGGAAGGACCGCCAGGACGCCATCCGCGCGGGTCTCGTGGGCGAGAAGGACTTCGAGGACGGGCTCGGCGGCGCCTACAACGCGTGGGCGCTCTCCGCGTTCGTGACGGACGTGGTGGAGAGCAGCATCGGCAAGCCGTACGTCGCCATGAGCGAGGAGGGGTTCGCGGAGCTTTCGCGCGCAAAGCGCGAGAACTACCAGAAGATCTATGGCTCCGCCGAGGTCAACGGCGACTTTGCGGGCCCGGTTCGCGAGCTCTTCTCCGCGCTGTACGAGCACGAGCTGAACGCGCTCGCGGCCGGGGACGAGTCCGCCGCCATCTTCGCCCACCACATCCTGCCGCTCGGTCGCAGGCTGTCCTACTATGGGCGCCGCTACGACTGGGAGGCGGACCCGGACCAGTGCGTCGTCGACTTCATCAGCGCCATGACGGACGACTACTTCGTCGCCACGTGCGAGGCGTTGTTCCCCAAGGCGCGCGAAATCTTCCCCAGCCGCAGCTACTTCGACGGCGTCAGGGCGTAGGGGCTGCCATGGACACACTGTTCTCTCAGTCGGAGCGCAAGGTGCGCAGGCAGAACGCGCCGCTCGCCGCCCGCATGCGCCCGCGGTCGCTCGAGGAGTACGTCGGCCAGGAGCAGGCCGTGGGGCCGGACTCGTGGCTGCGCCGAGCCATCGAGCACGACACGCTGTCCTCCGTCATCCTGTACGGGCCGGCCGGCACGGGCAAGACCACGCTCGCGCGCATCATCGCGAACACGACGCACGCGGAGTTCGTGGAGGTGTCCGCCATCACGGGCACGGTGAAGGACCTTCGCCGCGAGATAGACGCCGCCGAGCAGCGCCTGCTCACCAGCGGCCGGCGCACCATACTCTTCGTGGACGAGATCCACCGCTTCAACCGCACGCAGCAGGACGCGCTCCTGCACGCGGTGGAGGACAGGGTCGTCGTGCTGGTGGGTGCCACGACGGAAAACCCGTACTTCGAGGTGAACTCCGCGCTCATCAGCAGGTCTCGCGTGGTGGAGCTCGAGCACCTGGACGATGCGTCCATTGAGAAGATCGTGCGCCGCGCGCTCGCGGACGAAAACGGGCTCGCGGGCGCGTTCGAGCTCGAGGATGACGCCATGCGCGAGATCGTGACCATGGCGGGAGGCGACGCCCGTGCCGCGCTCACGTCGCTCGAGCTC
This sequence comes from Parafannyhessea umbonata, assembly GCF_900105025.1. Lineage (GTDB taxonomy): Bacteria > Actinomycetota > Coriobacteriia > Coriobacteriales > Atopobiaceae > Parafannyhessea > Parafannyhessea umbonata. The sequence goes on from NZ_LT629759.1 coordinate 655,731, forward strand.
GCGAGCCAGATGGCGCTGCCCGCGGGCGATGCGGCCGCAGCGAGCGCCGAGCACCCCGTCACCATAGGCACCAGGCACGTGCTCGAGGCGAACCCGCGCCATGGCCAGCCGTACGACAAGGCCGGCGACATGCACTACGACGTCATATCCGCGTTCATCAAGTCCATGCGCGGCAGCGACCCGGATGCGACGCTCTACTGGCTCGCGCGCATGATCGACGCGGGCGAGGACCCCAAGTTCATAGCGCGCAGAATCATGATCCAGGCGTCTGAGGACGTGGGCAACGCGGACCCGCAGGCGCTGCTGGTCGCGGAGGCAGCGTTCAGGTCCGCAGAGGTCATCGGCTACCCGGAGTGCCGCATCAACTTGGCGCAGGCCGCGCTCTACGTCGCGCTCGCGCCAAAGTCGAACGCGGCGGAGGCCGGCATTGACGCCGCCCTGGCCGAGGTGCGAAACGGTCCGCGTCGCGACGTCCCCAGCTACCTGCGCGACCGTCACCGTCCCGGGTCCGAGGACTACGGCGAGTACCTGTACCCGCACGACTACCCGCTCGGCTGGGTGCGTCAGCGCTACCTGCCGGAGGGCCTTGCGCGCGGCGCGTTCTTCCACCCCAGCCCGCGCGGCTGGGAGTCTTGGCGCCTGGAGGCATCCGCCCGCGACCGCCAGGACCTGGAGGACGCCGAGGGACCGGCCAAGGGGCCGGCCGAGGGAACGCACGGTGGCAAACCCACCGCGAATGGGTAGAATGCGTAACGTAACACGTACCATGGGGATTCGCCGGACGAGTCCCGTGGCCTAGGGAGAAGGGCAAGGCAATGGAGATGTCACCCCTGAGCATCCTGCTCATCGTGCTGGTCGTCGCGGGCATCTGGGCGGTCGTGGAGCTTGCGCTCACCATCCGCCGCGCACGCGGCGCCGTGGACGACGTCACGCGTGCGGCGAACGAGACCATAGAGCAGGTCCAGCCCGTGATCGCGAAGCTGGACGGCGCGATGGACGACCTCCAGCCCAGCCTGAAGCAGGTGGACCCCATCGTGGCGAAGGCCTCGGTCGCCCTGGACGAGGCGAACGAGGGCCTGCGCAAGGTGAATGGCATCCTGGGAGACGTCTCGACGGTCTCCGGGACGGCGGCCGGCGTGACCGACGTCGTGAACCAGGTGACGAACGCCGCCGCAGACGCGGCGAGCGGCCTTGTGTCCAAGATCACCGGCGTTCCGCAGGCGTCCGGCGCCCATCACCTGAAGAGGGGCGAGGCCGCGGCGGCCATCGAGGCGCCGGAGGCGGAGGAGCCGCCCGCGCAGGAGACGGCCCCTGAGGAGCGGGCACACGGCGGCAACGCCGGCTACGTCACGTACGGCGAGGTCGGCGTGGCTGCATCGAAGGAAACGGACGAGAAGGACGAGCGCGACGCGAACGCGTCCGAGTAGGGGAGAGCATGACGGAAGAGAAGAGCGTCCGCCTGAGCGTGCCGGCGGAGCCGGAGTTCGCGAGGGTGGTCCGCATGACGGCGGCAAACCTTGCCGTGCTGTGTGACATGAACGTAGACGATGTCGAGGACCTGCGCATGGCCGCGGAGGAGGGCTTCGTCTACAGCTGTGCCACTCGTCCGGCAACGTGCGACGTGAGCTTCGCCATCGCAACCGACGGCGTGTCCATGTCCTTCTCGCTTGGCGACAAGGAGCCGGAGCAGTCCCAGGATGGCGAGGACCTTTCCCTCGTCGAGCTCCTGCTGGACGCCGTGTGCGACAGCTGCGAGGTCACGGACGCCGGCGAGCTCGTCCTCGTGAAGGGGATTGGCGGGACCGATGCCCAATAGCAGCGAGCGTGGGACGGAGGCCGCGCCGCGCAGGCGCATCTCGTCCAGGATGCCGAAGGGCAAGCTCGCGTGGGACAAGGACCGCACGAGGGAGCTGTTCAGGCGCTACAAGGAGGAGGGGGACGACCAGGCCCGCGAGCAGCTCATCATGAGCCACCTCAACCTCGTGCGCTTCCTGGCCTCCAAGTTCAAGAACAGGGGCGAGCCCCTCGACGACCTCGTGCAGGTGGGCACGATCGGCCTCATCAAGGCCATCGACCGCTTCGACCTGTCGCGTGGGCTCGAGTTCACGACGTTCGCCACGCCGACCATCATGGGCGAGATCAAGCGCCACTTCCGCGACAAGGGCTGGTCCGTGCGCGTGCCGCGGCGCCTGCAGGAGCTGTCCTCCAAGGTGAACCAGGTGACGGACGAGCTCACGAAGGAGCTGCAGCGCTCGCCGTCCGTCGAGGAGATCGCGAAGGAGCTCGGCACGTCCGTCGACGAGGTGCTCGAGGCGATGGAGTCCTCGAGCGCGTACAGCTCCGTGCCGCTGGAGGGCACGGGCCAGGGCGACGACGATGACGCGCCGTCCGTGATCGACCACTACGCGACGGAGGACGAGGACCTCGCCGCCTCGGACGACCGCATGGTCATCGAGGACACGATCAAGGACTTCTCGCCCCGCGAGCAGGAGATCATCCGCATGCGCTTCATCGACGGCCTCACGCAGGTCGAGATTGCGAAGAAGCTCGGCATCTCGCAGGTGCAGGTGTCGAGGCTGCTGAGGCGCACGCTGAAGAAGGTCCAGGAGAAGATCGACCCCGAGGGCCTTATGCGCTAGCGGGTGCCGTGCATGGAGGACGCGTTGCAAGAGGACGTTTTGGACGAGAAGGACACGGGCGCGGGGCAAAGGGACGCCCTGGGAGTCTTCAGGAGCCTCGGCATACGGGCGTGGGCATTCATCGGCGTTGCCGTCGTGTTCGGCATCTGCGTCTGGGCCATGGGCTTCATCTGGCCTGCGGTGGAGCTTCTGCTTGCCGGCGTCGTGATGGGCTTCGTGTGCAGCCCACTCACGAACTTCCTCGAGGACCGCGGTGTGAACCGCACCATTGGGGCGCTCGTGGCGCTGCTCGTGCTCATCGCGGTGCTCGTGGGCGTGTTCCTGCTGCTCATGCCTCCGTTCGTGGAGCAGCTCGCCGAGGTGCTGCGCAAGGTCCCGACGTACGTCATCAAAGTCAGGACCTCCGTCGACGGCTTCTGGCGCCGCTACGGCAACGCGGGCACCACGGACGTGCAGCAGAGCGTGAACCAGTTCGTGAACTCGATATCGGGCATTGGCATCAAGGCGTCCTCAGAAATGGCGGAGAGGCTCTCGACGGGCCTGATGAGCAGCGCTTTCTCGTTCGTGAACGGCTTCGCGACGCTGTGCCTCGGCCTCGTCCTCGCGTACTGGTTCGCGAAGGACTACCCCGTCATCGCGCGGGAGTTCATTACGATCGCCGGGCCGCGCCACGAGCGCGGGCTCTCCGTCCTTCTCGCCGTCATGAGCCGCTCCATGGGCGGCTACATGCGCGGCACCGTCATCACGTCCGTGTTCGACGGGCTGCTCTCGTGGGTGTTCTTCGCACTCGTGGGGCACCCGTATGCGGGTCTCGCCGCGATCCTGGTGGGCGTGCTCCACTTCATTCCCGTCATCGGCGAGTGGGTCGCCGTCGCGTTCGCCGTGCTGCTGGCGCTGTTCGAGAGCCCGATGCTCGCCCTCGTGGCGCTCGCGGGGTCGGTCGTGATTCAGAACGTGACGGACAACGTCGTGTCGCCCCTGGTGATGCGCTCGGCCGTGAAGATCCACCCCGCGCTCTCGCTCATCGGCCTCTTCATCGGCAACAGCCTTGGGGGAGTGCTTGGCATGCTCCTTGCCGTGCCCTTGACCGCGGCCATCAAGAGCGTGTTCGTGTACTACTTCGAGAGCAGAAGCGGCAGACAGCTCGTGTCCTACGACGGGGCGCTGTTCCAGGGGACGCCGTTCCACGACGCCCGCGGAGGCGTGGAGCCCGCGTTCGACGCCCTGGACGACGACCGGTTCTTCATGGGGTCGCGGCTGGTGGACGGCTCCCAGACCGAGGCGCCCGTCGCGGACGAGCCGCCGAAAGCGCGTGCGCACGCGCTCGCTGACGCGCTCTCGGACGCCGTCGAGCGGGCGAGGGGGAGATGCCGGGACGGCTCGACGCACGACCCCGAGTCTGGGCATGATAAGGATTTGCACAAGTAGATGAGGATTGGCGTCCGCAACGTCTCCATCGAATCGTAGTATTATGCGCTAGCGGAAAACTGCCAACGAGGTCGCGCCATGCCGCGGGGCCGTCAACAAGGAGAACCATGAGCACTGCTGACTACAAGAACATGACTACCGCGGAAATCCGCGAGGACTTCCTCAAGTTCTTCGAGGACAAGGGCTGCAAGCTCTACCCGTCCTCCTCCCTCATCCCCGAGGACCCTTCGCTCCTCCTTGCGAACGCCGGCATGAACCAGTTCAAGGAGTACTACCAGGGCACGAAGACCATGAAGGAGATCGGGGCGACCTCCTGCCAGAAGTGCCTGCGCACCAACGACATCGACAACATCGGTGACGCGCGTCACCTCTCGTTCTTCGAGATGCTTGGCAACTTCAGCTTTGGCGGCTACACGAAGGCCGACGCGATCGCGTGGGCGTGGGAGTTCATCACGAGCCCCGAGCACCTGGGCCTTCCGAAGGACCGCCTGTACATGACGGTCTTCGAGGACGACGACGAGGCTATCGAGCTGTGGCACGCCCAGGGCGTCGAGTACGACCACATCTCGCGCCTGGGCGAGGAGGACAACTTCTGGGCAGCCGGACCCACCGGCCCGTGCGGCCCCTGCTCCGAGATCTACTTCGACCAGGGCCCGGAGTTCGAGGGCGAGAAGCCCGGTGACGACGGCGACCGCTACCTCGAGTTCTGGAACCTCGTCTTCACCCAGTACGACCGTCAGCCGGACGGCTCCATGCCGGACCTCCCGCACCGCAACATCGACACCGGCATGGGTCTGGAGCGCATGGCCGCCATCATGCAGCACAAGGGCTCCAACTACGAGGGCGACGTCATGAGCTCGCTCATTGAGCTCGGCGAGCGCCTCTCCGGCAAGGAGTACCATGGCAGCTCCAAGGAGCCGCAGGACAAGAGCCTGCGCATCCTGGCGGACCACTCCCGCGCCGTGACGTTCATGATCGCAGACGGCATCCTGCCCTCGAACGAGGGTCGCGGCTACGTGCTGCGCCGCCTGCTTCGCCGCGCCGTCTACCACGGACGCCTGCTCGGCATCCAGGGCGCGTTCCTGACCGAGTACGCACACGAGGTCGAGCGCATCATGGGCGAGCACTACAACGAGCTCGTGCAGAACAAGGCCCTCGTGGACGGCATCATCTCCGCGGAGGAGGAGCGCTTCGGCGCCACGCTGAACGCCGGCGAGTCCATGCTCCAGGCAGAGCTCGACAAGCTGGGCGAGGGCGACGTCCTGTCCGGCGAGGTCGCGTTCAAGCTGCACGACACCTACGGATTCCCCATCGACCTCACGCGCGAGATCTCCGAGAGCGCCGGCCACGAGGTGGACATGGACGCGTTCGACCGTGAGATGGACGCCCAGAAGGAGCGTGCGCGCGCCACGGCGAACCGCGACGCGTGGGGCAAGGCCAACAACGTGTGGGCCGCGCTCTCCGACAGGCTCGACGGGACCGTCTTCGACGGCTACGACCACGACGACCTGGACGGCTGCACCGTTGTCGCCCTCGTGAGGGACGGCGAGGAGGTCGCTTGTGCCAAGAAGGGCGAGAAGGTCGAGGTCGTGCTCGACCGCACCTCGTTCTACGGCGAGATGGGCGGCCAGATCGGCGACACCGGCAGGATCTTCGCGAACGGCCTTGAGCTGAGGGTCGAGGACACGTTGCACCGCGAGGGCGGTTTCACCTCCCACGAGTGCGAGGTCGAGGAGGGCGAGATCAGCGTAGGCGCCACGGTGAGCACTTCCGTCGACCACGGTCGACGTGAGCTCATCCGCCGTAACCACACCGCGACGCACCTCCTGGACGCCGCGCTGAAGGAGGTCCTGGGCGAGCACGTGAACCAGGCGGGATCCCTTGTCGCCCCCGACAGGCTGCGCTTTGACTTCACGCACTTCGAGGCCGTGACGACCGACGAGCTTGCCCGCATCGAGGGCGAGGTCAACGCCCAGATCTTCGCGGCGAAGCCCGTCGTCACCAGCGTCATGGGCATCGACGAGGCGAAGGCCGCCGGCGCCGTCGCGCTGTTTGGCGAGAAGTACGGCGACGTCGTGCGCGTGGTGTCCGTCGGGACCGAGGACAAGCCCTTCTCGCGCGAGCTTTGTGGCGGCACGCACGCCCGCAACACGGCTGAGCTCGGCTTCTTCAAGATCGTGAGCGAGAGCTCCGTCGGCTCGAACGCACGCCGCATCGAGGCCGTGACCTCCGCGGGCGCCCTCGAGTACGTGGACGAGCGCCTGGCCGAGATTGACGAGGTCGCAGCCGCCCTGAAGTGCCGCCCCGCGGACGTGATGGCGCGCGTGGAGCAGCTGAGGGACGAGAAGTCCGAGGCCGAGAAGAAGCTGAAGGCCGCGCTCGTGGGCGGTTCCTCCAACCAGGTCGCGGACGCGGTGAGCGCTGCGGTCGACATGGGCGCGTACAAGCTCGTCGTCGCCCACCTGAGCGGCATCTCCGGCAAGGAGCTCAGGAACGTCTGGGACACCGTCCGCGACAAGATCGGTTCCGACTGCGCCTGCGTGCTGGCCTCCGAGGCCGATGGCAAGGTGGGCCTGCTGGCGGCAGCGACCGACGGCGCCGTGTCCGCGGGCTTCTCGGCCGGAAACGTGGTCAAGGAGATCTCTGGCCTCGTTGGCGGCAAGGGTGGCGGCAGGCCGAACATGGCGCAGGCGGGCGGCAAGGATGCGGCCGGCATCGACGCCGCGCTCGACGCTGCCAAGAAGCTCCTGGGCGCGTAGGGCTGCCTGTGAGGGCGCTCGCGCTTGACATCGGCGAGGTCCGGATTGGCATCGCGGCCAGCGATGCCTCCGGAACCATCGCCGTTCCCGTGAAGGTCCTGCCAGCGGCGGAGGTGCTGGGCGGCGCCCGGAGCTTTCGCTACGTGCTGGAGGATTACGAGCCTGACGTGCTGGTGTGCGGTAGGCCGAAGACGCTTTCCGGCGAGGACGGCCCCCAGGCCGAGCGCGTCATGGCGCAGGCGCGGCAGATTGCCGAGGCCTGCGGGCTTCCTCTGGAGTTCGAAGACGAGCGGCTGTCGTCGCAGGAGGCCAAGCGTATTCTGAGGGAAGAGGGATACAACGAGAAGAGCATGCGCGGCCGTGTGGACATGGTCGCGGCGTCGCTCTTCCTCCAGACGTGGCTTGACGCCCAGAGGGGGTAGCGCAGATGTCCGAAAGCTCCGGCAGGAGGGGCGCCCACTTCGCACGCGGGAACGCAGACGGTGCTCGCGCGGCGCAAGACCCCCGCAAGGGCGGACAGGGCGAGCGCGCCGCGCGTGCGCGGCAGGCAGGGCGCGATAGCCAGAGGCCGCAGGGCGGAAGGCCCGCCGCGCGCAAGGCGACGGCTCCCGGCAAGCGCCAGCCCATCTCGCGTACCGGTGCCATGCGGATGCAATCCGCGAACGGCTCGGATCATATGTCCTCCCGCACGGCGCGCACGACGCAGCGCGCCCGCTCCGGACGCAGCCACAAGCGACAAGAGCCGCAGGGCAGGCGCGGCAGGCTCAGGTTCCTGCCGTTCGTGCTGGCTGCGGTCGCCGTAGTTGCCGCCATTGGCTTTGTCGTGGTGCCGCGCATCCTGGGCGGGCGGCAGGAGGGCAAAACCATCGAGGCCGGCAAGACCGTCACCGTGAACATCCCCGAGGGCTCCGGCGGCACTGCCATCGCGCAGAGCCTGTACGACGCGGGTGTGATATCCGACAAGGAGGCGTTCGCGACCGAGGTGAAGCGCCAGGAGGCGGACTCTAAGCTCAAGAGCGGCACGTACGTCTTTGTGACCGGAGGTGACGTCGCCGAGGTCGTGAGCAGGCTCGTCACGGGCCCCAACTCAAGCAAGGGCACCGTGACCGTCGCGGAGGGCCTTACGGTGAAGAAGACCGCAAAGGTCGTGAGCGAGTCGCTCGGAATCTCGACCGAGGACTTCCTGGCGCAGGCAAAGGCGTCCAACTACTCCGCGCGCTACGCTTTTCTCGCCAACGCGCAAAACGACTCTCTCGAGGGCTTCCTGTACCCCACGAAGTACGACTTCGGCAGCGAGAAGAACGTGACCGCCGACACCGTGATCAAGGCGATGCTCGACAAGTATCAGTCTGAGGTGGCATCGCTTGACTTTGCGAGCGCCGAGGCCGCGATTAAGAGCCAGTACGGCGTGACGATGTCCGACTACGACATCATCAAGCTCGCATCCATCATCGAGCGCGAGGCCATAAGCGAGGACGACCGCGGCAAGGTCGCGAGCGTGTTCTACAACCGCCTGAAGGCCGGCATGCCGCTGCAGAGCGACGCGACCATGAGCTACGTCACGGGCGGCGAGGTGACGGCGGACGACCTCAAGACGCAGAGCCCGTACAACACCTACCTCAACAAGGGCCTTCCTCCCACGCCCATCTGCACGCCGAGCCTTGCCTCCATCAAGGCGGCGCTTTCTCCCGACACGACGGACTATCTGTACTTCCTCATCATCGAGAAGGGCGACTACTCCAACCACACGTTCTCGACCACCTATGAGGACCACCAGAAGGCCATCGAGAAGTCCAAGGCAGACCAGGCGGGTTAGGGCATGTCCATCCTAAGGCCAGATCGCGAGTTCGACAGCGTAGACAAGATCCCCCTCGAGCTCTTGCGCTCGTGGGGGATTCGCTGCGTCCTGATCGACCGCGACAACACCTGCTTCCCGCGCGACACGTGGGAGCCCCCGCAGGAGATCTGCGCCTGGACGAGAAGTGCGCGCGATGCCGGCATGGCGCTCTGCATGATATCGAACAACTTCCACGGCCGCGACGTCTGTGCGTCCGCGGCGCGCCTGGGCATGGACTGCGTGCACCACGCCATGAAGCCGGCGCCGTTCGCCGTGTGGGCTGCGCTCGCACGCATGGGCGTCCCGGCCGAGCAGGCGGTGCTCGTGGGCGACCAGGTGTTCACCGACCTCGCCGCCGGCAACCTCGCCGGCGTTCGCACCATTCTCGTGCGTCCGCTCTCGCGCAGCGACATGTGGTACACCCATCTGTTCCGCGTGGGGGAGAGGCTCGTGCTCCACGAGGACCCGTTCCAGCCGAAGGACTAGGCCCACCCCGCATAGAAGCACACGCGCAAGATGCTAGAATCGATGTGTCAAATCGATTCGCGCGTTGGAACTCTGCATGAAACACTCGGAAAACGGCTACGTGGTCCACGAGGGCTGCGACCACATATTCTTCGTCGGCTTCCTTGGGGCCGGCAAGTCCACGCTCGCGCGCAACCTTGGCGTGCTCTTCAACCGGGACTTTGTGGACACGGACCGCATGGTCGAGCGCATGGCCAAAAAGACGGTGTGCCAGATCTTCCACGAGGACGGCGAAGCGCGCTTCCGCGAGCTGGAGGCGCAGGTGCTCGAGGGACTCGCCAAGAGGAAGTCGCTGCTCGTGAGCTGCGGTGGCGGCATCGTGGAGGGAGAGCGCAGCTGCGAGCTCATGCACGCCATGGGGACCGTCGTCTTCCTGGACGGCGACGTTGAGGACTCGCTCAGGCAGATCCAGCACCCGGAGATCAGGCCGGACTTCAAGGACGAGGCATGCGCGCGCCGGCTGTATCGCGCGCGGCGCCCCCTGTACGAGCAGGAGGCCGACCTGAGGATCGACATCAGACACAAGTCGTTTGAGCAGGTGACGTCAGAGGCCGGTCAGCTGCTATGGGAGAAGGGCCTACTATGACCGATAGATACGAGGACGTGGCACGCCACTGGGTTTCCGCCCCGGGTGGCTCGTGCGACGTGCGCTACGGTACGGACGTCGTGGAGACGATGGGAAAGATCCTCGCGAGCAACGTGGGGAGGCCGAACCTGTGCGCCTACGTCGTGGGCGAGGGGACGGATGCCGGGCTCGAGGAGCGCATCCGCCGCCAGTTGACGGACGGCGGCTTCAGGGTCGTGCGCATGGAGGCACCCGCGGGTGCTGCCGCCCGCACGATGACCGAGGTCACGCGCACGCTCGAGGGGTTCGCTAACGCGGGCATCACCTGCGATGACCTGGTGCTGGGCGTCGGCGACGTCGACACGCTGTCCATGCTCGCGCACGCGACGGCCATGTGGTGCGGCCGCGTGCCCCTCGCGTGCGTGGTGCGCGACCTCGACGGCATGGTCGAGGTGGCCACGACGCCGCGTGACCTGGACGTAGCTGGGGTCACGCGCATCGCGGGCGTCTCCACCTACGTGAAGTACCTGCTGTGCGACCCGGGCGTCATGAACCTCGCCGAGGACGCGGAGACGTCGCGGCTCGGGCGCGCCCTCATGGTCGCCTCCGCCGTAGCGGAGAACGAGGACACGTTCGAGGCACTGTGGAACAAGGCGGATTCCGTGATGGCGGGAGACCCCGCGGATGTGCTCGACGCCGCGATTGACGCCCTCAAGTCCCGGGGGCATCTCGTCTCGTCCACGTCGGTCTCCATCAGGAACTCGCTCGCCTACGGCCAGACGTTCGCGCGCGCGCTCGAGGCCGTCGCCGGAGCCGACGTTCCCGCATCGACGCTCCTGGCGGAGGGCCTGCGTTTCTCCGCGAGGCTCGCATGTAGCCTCGAGCTTCTGGACGTGGACGACGTCCTCATGCAGGATGAGCTGCTAGACACGTTCGACCTCGGCGAGTTCTCGGGCAATGTCGACCCCAAGGCGCTTGCGGACGCCATGAGGCGCGACCGCTTTGCGCGCTCTAACCGCTTCCACCTGTGCCTGCCCCACGGCATCGGCCGCCTGAGGATGACGGTCGTGGAGGACGACGTGTTGATGGACAACATTTCCGCCTGGTGCGACGCCCACGCCCCCGCTAAGGAGTAGCATCGGTAGGGCGCGCGGGCGAGAAGTGCCTTGCGCGCGGACTGAGGGCCAACAAGAGAAAGAGGCTTACCCATGGCAGATGCCAAGGCATGCGCCGGACGCGTCGCGCGTCTTCGAGAGATGATGGCGGAGCGCGGCTACGACGCCGTTATCCTTCGCAACAACCCCGACCTGAGGTGGCTCACCGGCGCCGAGCGCACGTTCGACGACGAGGTGGCCCACACCGCGTTCGTCACGGCCGACGGGCAGTGGCTCCACACCGACTCGCGCTACTACAACACGTTCGTCGAGCGTCTGGGCGAGAACACGCCCTGGAAGATGGACATGGACATCGTGAGCCCCGCATGGTGGGCCGCCCAGCGCGTGCTCGAGACGAAGAGCCGTGTCGTCGCCGTCGAGGACTCCATGGACCTCGCGTTCTTCGACGCGTTCCGCAGCGAGTGCAACAAGGCGTCCGTCGACTGCCTGAATCCCCGCATGCACGACGACATCGCCGAGAGACTTCGCGTCGTGAAGGACGAGGAGGAGCTCGCGCTCCTGCGTCGTGCCCAGGAGATCACGGACGACGCCTACGACCACATCTGCGAGTACATCAAGCCCGGCTTGACCGAGCAGCAGATCAGGGTCGAGCTCGAGACGTACATGCTGACCCACGGCGCGGACGCCATCTCGTTCGACAGCATCATCGCATCTGGCCCGAACGGCGCGAACCCGCACGCACAGCCGGGGGACCGCAAGGTCCAGAAGGGCGACATGATCGTCATGGACTACGGCGCCGGCTATCACGACTACCACGCGGACATGACGAGGACCGTCGTAATCGGCGAGCCGAGCGAGGAGCAGAGGAAGGTGTACGACGTCGTACGCCTTGCGAACGAGACGTGCGCCGCCGCGATCAAGCCCGGCATCCACGGCAAGGAGATCCAGGACCTCGCCGTGAAGGTCATCAGCGACGCGGGATACGGCGACTACTTCAAGCACGGCCTTGGCCACGGCGTCGGCCTGCAGATCCACGAGCGCCCGAACTTCAGCCGTGGCTACGACAAGCCATGCCCGCTCGGCTCCGTCGTGACCGACGAGCCCGGCATCTACCTGCCCGGCAAGTTCGGCATCCGCGTCGAGGACACCGGCGTCATTACGGAGGACGGCTACAAGCCGTTCGGGCGTTCCTCGCATGACCTGAGGGTCATCGACTGCTAGGACACGTCCTTCTCGGATAGCCACTCACGCTCAGGGGAGCGGACGGCCCGTCTGGCGATATCGTCGCCAGACGGGCTTTTCATAACGGAGGACAAAATATCGCGACAGGGCAAGCGCGGGTGGCTTTCTTCACAAAACGCTGCAAAAAATGTGGCTTGGATTTTCCTTTTCTGGAAGCGTTTTCAGTTCACAAGGTGTACACTTATCCACGATGTGGAGCAATCGTGTGCAAATGGTTAGGAAGACGTGAAGCCTTGCACGCGTTCGCATCGGTTCTGTAGGAAGCAGGGTGGACGAAAAGGAGGAAGTTGGATGGTCAGTATTGTCCTAGCCAGCCACGGCAAGTTCGCCGAGGGCATCATGGAATCGGGCAGCATGATCTTCGGTCCGCAGGAAAACGTTGCGGCCGTGGTCCTGACGCCTGACATGGGCCCTGACGACATGCACCAGAAGCTGCTTGACGCGATCGCCACTTTCGACGACCAGGAGCACGTCTTGTTCTTGGTCGACCTGTGGGGAGGTACTCCCTTCAACCAGGTCTCCCGTCTCATCAGCGAGGAGGGGCACGACGATTGGGTCGCCATTACCGGCCTGAACCTGCCGATGCTCGTCTCTGCGTACGGCTCCCGCATGGGCGCCGACACCGCAGTCGCTGTGATGCAGGAGATTTTCGCCGAGGCGCGCGACGGCGTCAAGGTGAAGCCGGAGGAGCTGCAGCCTGCCACAGAGGCTCCCGCAGCTGCTGCGGCTGCCCCGGTTGCTGCCGGTGCGATTCCCGAGGGAACCGTGCTGGGCGATGGTCACATCAAGTACGCCTACGTGCGCATCGACACCCGTTTGCTGCACGGCCAGGTGGCAACTGCCTGGACGAAGCAGGTCCAGCCGGACCGCATCCTCGTCGTCTCGGACGGTGTCTCCCACGACGATCTGCGCAAGAGCATGATCACGCAGGCCGCGCCTCCAGGAGTGCACGTCCACGTCATCCCCATCAGCAAGCTCGTCCAGGTCGACAAGGACCCCCGCTTCGGCGCGACCAAGGCCATGGTCCTGTTCGAGACCCCGCAGGACCTGCTCGAGGCTGAGGAGCAGGGCGTGAAGTTCCCGGAGGTCTGCATCGGCTCCATGGCAGGCTCTGCCGGCAAGACCGTCATCAACCAGGCCATCGCCTGTGACGCGGCCGACGTGGAGTGCCTGAAGAAGATCCGTGACAACGGCACGCACTTCACCGTACAGAAGGTTCCGAGCGACAAGGTCGATGACATCTGGGCTCTTCTCAAAGAGAAGAACATGGCCTAACGGCCTCGATAGGAAGAAGGAGGAAGTTCATGAATCCTATTTCGATCGTGCTTGTCATCGTCGTGGCGTTCCTGGCAGGCATGGAAGGCATCCTGGACGAGTGGGAGTTCCACCAGCCGATTGTTGCCTGCACCCTTATCGGCCTCGTGTGCGGGCATCCCACCGAGGGCATCATCCTCGGCGGCAGCCTACAGCTCATGGCCCTTGGCTGGGCAAACATCGGCGCTGCGGTCGCGCCTGACGCGGCACTCGCGTCCGTTGCGTCCGGCATCATCCTGATGCTCGCCCTCAACGGCGGCACCTCCGACGTCACCGCGGCCATCAACACCGCCATCGGCGCCGCAACGGCCCTGTCCGTTGCAGGCCTGTTCCTGACCATGATCTGCCGTACGCTCGCCATCCCCATCGTCCATGCGATGGACGCGGCTGCCGAGAAGGCCGACTTTGCGGCCATCGACCGCCTCCAGATCGGCGCCATCTGCATGCAGGGCGCTCGTATCGCCATCCCGGCGGCGGCCCTTTGCTTCATCCCCGCCGAGGCGGTCACCTCCGTCCTCGAGGCCATGCCCGCATGGCTGTCCGGCGGCATGACGGTCGGCGGCGGCATGGTCGCCGCAGTCGGCTACGCCATGGTCATCAACATGATGGCAACCAAGGAGACCTGGCCGTTCTTCGTCCTCGGCTTCGTCATGGCTACCCTGAAGGAACTCACGCTCATCGCCCTCGGTCTCATCGGTGGCTGCTTCGCCATCCTCTACCTCGGCCTCAAGGAGCTCGCAAAGCAGGGCGCCGGCGCCGCGGGTGGTTCTGGCGACCCGCTGGGTGACATCCTGGACGACTACGAGTAGGAAGGGGAGTGAACACAATGGCAGAAGACATCAAGAACACTGAGGCGAAGCCGGGCGAGGTCCACCTTACCGTCGCCGACCGTCGTGCGGTCTGCAACCGTCACCAGTACCTGCAGGGCTCCTGGAACTACGAGCGTATGCAGAACGGTGGCTGGTGCTACGCAATGATTCCGGCCATCAAGAAGCTCTATCCCAAGAAGGAAGACCAGATCGAGGCGCTGAAGCGTCACCTGGAGTTCTACAACACCCACCCGTACGTCTCGGCTCCCGTCATCGGCGTCACCCTCGCAATGGAGGAGGAGCGTGCCAACGGCGCTCCGATCGACGACCAGGCCATCCAGGGCGTCAAGGTCGGTATGATGGGTCCTCTGGCGGGCGTCGGTGACCCTGTGTTCTGGTACACGGTTCGCCCGATCCTCGGTGCCCTCGGCGCGTCCCTTGCGCTCGGTGGAAGCATCGTCGGTCCGCTCCTGTTCTTCATCGCATGGAACGTCATCCGCCTCGCCTTCCTGTGGTACTCGCAGGAGTTCGGCTACAAGGTCGGCACCGACATCTCCAAGGACCTCTCTGGCGGCCTGCTCGGCAGGGTCACCGAGGGCGCTTCCATCCTTGGTATGTTCATCATCGGCGCGCTTGTCCAGCGCTGGGTCTCCATCAGCTTCGCGCCGGTGGTCTCCAACGTCGCGCTCGACTCCAAGGCCTACATCCACTGGAATAAGCTTCCCGCTGGCTACAAGGGCATTCAGTCCGCGTTCGACCAGTACTTCAACCAGGGGCTCTCGCTCACCCCGACCAAGGTCACCACGCTGCAGCAGAACCTCGACTCGCTCATCCCGGGCCTTGCTGCCGTCGGCCTGACCCTGCTCATCTGCAAGCTCCTGAAGAAGAAGGTCTCCCCGATCGTCATCATCCTGTGCCTGTTCGCCGTCGGCATCCTCGGCCGCGTCATCGGCCTGCTCTAAGGGTTTCCTTCGCGATCAGTCGCACGCAGACTTTGCTCTTTGGGCCGCATCCCCTAAGCTGTTCACAGCTGGCCACACGGGGGTGCGGCCTCTTCTGTAGCCCGGGGAGGCGGCGCCTCCTACCACGAAGGGTCTGATCTAATGGCTATCTCTATGAACACGAGCGTCGAGTATTCCTCGAAGGCGACGTTCCTGCAGGGCTTCACCACCTACGGCGACGTGATGGTGGGCGACAAGGCCTTCGAGTTCTATAACGAGAAGAACAAGGAGGACTTCGTCCAGATACCCTGGGAGGAGATCGACTACGTCTCGGCCGAGGTGCTCGGCAAGAAGAACATCGTGCGCTTCGCCATCTTCACGAAGGAGGCCGGGCACTTCACGTTCTCGACCCGCGACAACAGGGCGACGCTCCGTGCCGTGCGAGAGCATGTTCCCGCAGACAGGCTCCTCAGGTCCCCGAATGCCCTCCAGGTTGCGAAGATGGGCGTAAAGAGCATCCCGTCCGTCATCGGCGGGGTCTTCAAGAGGGGGAGGTAGCCGCGTCGGCGCGCGCCGCTCTTCTCAGCGGACTGAGCGTGGGCCCTCGAGGCCTTCTTGCATCATGGATGCCATAACCGACGGCACGGTCGCAGCTGTTGTCTCTATGGAGTGCGACGCCATGCGTGCGCTGGGATGAATCGTGCGGTATAGTTGCATACCGTTGTGAATCCTGTGCCCGCATGGCGGGCGCATTTGTTCGTAGAAAGTAGGCAACAGTGGCAACTCTGGGCATTACCGACCTCAAGGTTGGTCTGGGCGTCAACATCAAGGGCAAGGACTGCGTCATTCTCGAGGCGCAGCACGTCAAGCCGGGCAAGGGCAACACCTACGTGCGCACCAAGTATCGTGACATTCGTACCGGCCGCGTGAACGAGGAGAACTTCCAGCAGTCTGCCAAGTTCGAGAGCGTGAACATGCGCACGCGCGAGATGCAGTACCTCTACAATGACGGCAGCGCGTACTGGTTCATGGACACCGAGACCTTCGAGCAGATTCCCGTCGACGCCGAGCTCATCGGCGACAACGACAAGTTCCTGAAGGAGAACGACATCTGCCTGCTGCAGTACGCCAATGACGTACTGTACGCGGTCCAGCCGCCCACCTTCATCGAGGTCGAGATCACCGAGACCGACCCTGGCTTCAAGGGCGACACCGTTCAGGGCGGCACCAAGCCCGCCACCATCGAGACTGGTGCCGTCATCCAGGTTCCCATGTATCTGAACCAGGGCGAGCGCATCAAGGTCGACACGCGCGACGGCAAGTTCGTCCAGCGCGTCTAGTCCCGCACAGACGGATCGTTGGCCCGCGGCAGCGCATAGGCGCGTCGCGGGCCTTTTTTACCGCATGCGAAAGCACGCCCGCCCAGGCCGTTGCGGCTATACTTGTGCAAGGACGTCGTGTATCGTGCCGGCACTCACGGCACCTGCGAAAGGATGGGAAATGAGCGAATCTGAGCTCTATGTCGCCGGGATCGGCATCTCGAGGGGAGTAGTCTCGACCATTGTCACCACCGCGTGCGAGAAGGTCGAGGGCGTCGCCCGCGTGGGTGGCAACGACATCGCGTCGAGCCTCGTGTCCGTCTTCACCAGCCGCAGCGTCGCCCCGGAGGCGGCGGTCGAGTCCGAGGTCGTGGACGGCGACCTGAGGGTGACCGTGCACTTGGCGGTCTTCTACGGATATCCGTTCACGAAGCTTGCCGCAGCCGTGCGCGATGCCGTTGCGGAGGCAATCAGCGAGCAGATCGGCGTCGAGGTGGGCGCCGTGGACGTGTGCATCGACAGCCTCGTATTTCCCAAGGAGTAACCACTACCGTGTCGAACAAGCATCATCACTTTGGCGGGCGCACCCTTGCCCGCGCCCAGGCCCTGCAGCTTCTGTTCCAGGCGGAGGCGACAGACCGCACCGTGTACGAGGTGCTCGAGGGTGACTACGCACTTTCCCAGGGTCCGCTCGACCCGTTTGGCGAGATGCTCGCCCGCGGTGCGGACGACATGCGCCACGAGCTGGACGCCGTGATTTCGGCGACGTCCTCCAACTGGAGCGTCTCGAGGATGCCGTCCGTGGACCGCAACCTCCTGCGCCTCGCGCTGTACGAGATGCTCGAGGTGGACGAGGTGGCCATCGCCGTCACGATTGACGAGTCCGTGGAGCTGGCGAAGGCGTTTGGCTCCGACGAGTCGCCGAAGTTCATAAATGGCGTGCTCGGGCGCGTCGCCTCCAAGATGGACAAGGGCGTAGACGTCGTGGCCGAGGCGAAGAGGCTCGAGGCGGAGCGCGCCGCGCATGAGGACGCCGAGGACGCCGAGGACGACGAGTGCGAGGGCGCCGGCGTCGAGGCGCGTGACGAGGCTGCCGAGGCCGTGGGCGCCGACGACGAGGGCCTTGGCGAGGAGTAGCGATGGCGAAGCCCGACACCGCCCCGTACAAGACGTTCGACCAGATAACCGACAGGCTGGACGAGATCGTGAGCCAGGTCCGCGACAAGGAGACCTCGCTTGAGCGCTCGCTCGACCTGTTCGACGAGGCCATCGCCTTGGGGTCGAAGGCCGTCGACATGGTGGACAGAACGAACTTCACCCCCGAGGAGGAGGCGAAGCTCCGCGCCGAGGCCGACGGGAAGGACGCCAAGCGGGGCGAGAAGGACGGGGGCGCGCAGGCGCAAGGCGCCGACGGCCCGCAGGGCGAGGGCGCGTAGGTGGTGCGCAGGCGAAGGCTCGACGCCGAGCTCGTGGAGCAGGGGCTCTTCTCGTCCAAAGACGAGGCGATGCGTGCGGTGCTTGCGGGTGACGTCAGCACGTCTGACCGCAGGATGGAGTTTCCGGGCGAGCAGGTGAGGCCCGGGATCGAGCTGCACGTGAGGGGGAGGATTCCCTACGTGGGTAGGGGCGGCCTGAAGCTGGAGCGCGCGCTCGACGCCTTTGGGGTCGACCCAAGGGGGATGGCGTGTCTGGACGTGGGCTGCTCCACCGGGGGTTTCACGGACTGCCTGCTGAAGCGCGGCGCGGCGTCCGTCCTGGCCGTGGACGTGGGCTACGCCCAGTTCGATTGGAGTCTGCGCACAGACGCGCGCGTGACGCTGCGCGAGCGGACGAACATGGTGGACCTGCCGGACGACGGCAATCGGCACAGCATCGACCTCGCGGTGTGCGACGTCTCGTTCACGTCCGTGCGGACGGTGCTTCCCGCCGTCGTCGAAATGCTGCGCGAGGGGGACTCGGCGTTTCTCACGCTCGTGAAGCCGCAGTTCGAGGCGGGGCGCGACGAGGTTGGGGACGGCGGCATCGTGAGCGATCCCGCCGTGCACCTGAGGGCGCTCGTCGACGTGGCGCAAGCGTTCTGCGAGGAGGGGCTCATGCCCGTCTCGGCGTGTCCGAGCCCCATCAGGGGTCATAAGGGAAACCGGGAGTTCCTACTGCTGGGCCGCACCGCAACAGGGCATCTGACCTGCGATTTGGACCTCGCAGCCGTTGTGGGCGACGGCGCGGTCGCCCGCGTGCGCTAGCGCGTGTGGGCGACGTTAGACGTTTTGCCCGCGGGTGCTACACTTTTTGCTAGACGTGTCTGACCGCAAGGCTGGGAAGTGGTGCCGGTGAAGGTCCTTCTGATTCCGAACTATGCTCGCAAGGACGCCGTGGCGGGCGCACGCTCGCTTGCGGAGTGGCTTGACGGGCAGGGCGTCGAGGTCCAGTGGGCGCACGACAAGAAGAAGTATCCCGACAAGGTGGTCGACACGACGGGCGTGGGGCTGGCCGTCTCGTTCGGAGGCGACGGGACGCTGCTGCGCGCCGCGAAGATCGTTGGCTACTCCGAGATACCCCTCGTGGGCATATCATACGGGCACCTGGGCTTTCTGACCTGCGCCGGCCCCGACGACGTGATAGAGACGGTGAGCGACGCGCTCGGGCACCGCATGCACGCGTCGCGCAGGGCGACCCTGGACATAACGGTCGACTTCAAGGCTCCGGACGGCACGATCTTCTCAAAGCGGCGCTTTGCGTTGAACGACCTTTCGCTCACGCACGGGGTGCGTGGCGACATGATCGTGTTTGACGTTGCGGTCTCCGGGCACCACGTGGACACGCTACGCGGGGACGGGTTCGTGGTGGCGACGGCGACGGGATCGACGGGATATGCGCTCGCCGCGGGAGGACCGATCGTGACGCCGGAGTTCAAGGGCATGGTGTGCGTGCCGGTTGCGCCGCACACCATCCTGGCGCGCGCGTTTCTGACGTCGTCCACCGACGTGGTGGAGCTTAAGATCAACCCGGAGCGCGACCCGGAGAGGCTGTTCTTCGCGGACGGCCAGCCGATCGTGGCCGAGGGCGCGCGCCCCGTGAGGGCGACGGTGCGCCGCGGCCCGGGCGACCTCATCCTGTTGGACCGCAGCTCGGAGAGCTTCTACCAGTCGGTCTCGCGCGTGTTCTACGGAAGGGACAAGGACTAGCACATGATCGACGAGCTTCGTGTAAGGAACGTCGCGCTCATCGAGGACGCGACCATCAGGCCCGCCGCGGGGCTGACCGTGCTCACCGGCGAGACCGGCACGGGCAAGTCGGCGCTGCTGTCCTCCCTCAAGCTGCTGATGGGGGAGCGCGCGGACGCCGGGGCCATACGCGAGGGGGCAGACGGCCTCGAGGTGGACGGCCGGTTGTTCGTGCGCGGCGGGGACCCCGACGGGACCGTCGTGCGCCGTAGGGTGGAGTCCACGGGACGCGGGCGCGTGGAGGTGGACGGCCGGATGGCGTCCGTGCGCGAGCTTGCGAGCGGCGTGGGTGCGACGATTGACATCTGCGGCCAGCACGAGCACCAGAGGCTGCTGCAGGTGGCAACCCACGTGGACCTTCTGGACGCGTGGGCGGGAGATGCCGCTGCGGACGCCCTGGCCCGCTACCAGCGGGCTCTGCGTGCCGCGCGTGACGCCGCGGACGAGCTTGAGCGCGTGCGCGAGATGAGCCGTGCCGCGGACGGTCGAGTGGAGGAGGCCGCCTTCGTCCTGCGCAAGATAGACGAGGTGGCGCCGAAGGCCGGCGAGTACGAGGAGCTGGAGGAGACGCTGCCGAAGGCGGAGCATGCCGAGGCGTTGCTGCGCGCGGCGGGCGAGGCCCGCGAGGGCATCGTGGGGGATGGTGGCGTGGAGGACGCGCTGTCCGACGTTGTGACGACCCTGCGCGACGCCGCGAGATTCGACTCCGCGTTGGGTCGCTTTGCGGACACGCTCGAGAGCTCTCTCATCGACATAGAGGACGTGACCGCCGGCCTGCGCGAGTACCAGGACGGCGTGGACTTCGACCCGGAGGCGCTTGACCGGCTGCAGGCGCGCATGGCGCAGCTGCAGGGGCTGCTGCGCTCGTACGGGCCGCGCATGGAGGACGTGCTCGAGCGCCGAGAGAAGGCGGCCGAGCTGGTTGAGGCTGCCCGCGACGGGGGAGAGCGCATCGCGCGCGCCCAGGAGGCGCTCGACGCGGCCGAGAAGGACCTTGCCGTCGCGGCCGACGCCCTGGACGGGGTGCGCGCGAAGGCCGCGCCCGGGCTGGCCGCGGCCGTGACGGAGCAGATGGCGTTCCTGGAGATGGGGACGGCCGAGCTCGAGGTCGTAAGCGAGCGGCTCCCGCGCGCGCAGTGGACGTCGCAGGGTCCGAGCAAGGTGGAGCTCATGTACCGACCGGCGGCAGGCCTCACGGCGCGTCCGCTGCGCAAAATCGCCTCAGGCGGCGAGATATCCCGCGTGATGCTGGCGTGCAAGGTGGTGCTTGGCAACGCGGACTCGACGGAGACCCTCGTGTTCGACGAGGTGGACGCCGGCGTGGGCGGGGCCACCGCCGTGGCGCTGGCCCAGGTGCTCGCGAGGCTCGCGCGGACACATCAGGTAATCGTGGTGACGCACCTGGCGCAGGTCGCCGTGATGGCGGACGCCCACTACGTGGTGACGAAGGTGGGGGCGGACGTGCCAAGGACGACGCTTTCTCAGGTGGAGGGTCAGGACCGCGTGCGCGAGGTCGCGCGCATGCTCTCTGGAGACCAGAGCGAGGCGTCGCTCGACCATGCGCGGCAGATGCTCGCGGAGGCCGAGGAGGTCCGCGGCCAGAAGGCATAGTTCTTCTCGCTCGGCGTGCCCGAAGGGGCGGGCTTGCGGCGTGGGCGCCGTGGTACACGTGGGGGTTGCGTGGGTTCATGAATTTGTAACGAACGTAGCCCCAGCGCTAACGAACTCGCTGTAAGATGAAATCCCGTAAAGAGGAAAACTTTTACGGGAAGGTCTGAGCATGACCAAGCACATCTTCGTAACCGGCGGCGTCGTGTCCTCACTAGGAAAGGGCATCACGGCCGCGTCCCTCGGCAGGCTACTCAAGGCGCGTGGCTACAAGGTCATGATGCAGAAGGCCGACCCCTACCTGAACGTCGACCCGGGCACGATGAGCCCGTTCCAGCACGGTGAGGTCTTCGTGACCGAGGACGGCAAGGAGACCGACCTCGACCTGGGTCACTACGAGCGCTTCATCGACGAGAACCTCACCCGCGGCTCCAACTTCACCACCGGCGCCATCTACCAGTCGCTCATCAGCCGCGAGCGCGCCGGGGACTTCCTGGGCGGCACCGTGCAGGTCATCCCGCACGTCACGAACGCCATCAAGGAGCGCTTCCTGCGCATCGAGGAGCAGACCGGCGCCGACATCGTGATCACGGAGCTCGGCGGTACCATCGGCGACATCGAGGGACAGCCGTTCGTCGAGGCGATCCGCGAGTTCCGGAAGGAGAAGGGCGCGGGCAACACGCTGGTGATCCACGTGAGCCTCGTGCCGTACATCGCCGCGGCCCACGAGGTGAAGACGAAGCCGACGCAGCACTCCGTAAAGGAGATGCGCTCGCTGGGCCTGCAGCCCGACTTCATCGTGTGCCGCTCCGACCACGAGGTCGAGGCGCCCATCCGCGCGAAGATCGCCCACTTCTGCGACGTGGACGAGGATTGCGTGTTCGAGAACTCCGACTGCCCGTCCATATACGACGTGCCGCGCCACCTCTCCGCGCAGGGCTTCGACGTGAAGGCCCTCGAGAAGCTCGGCCTCGAGGTCCGCGACGGCGACATGACCGAGTGGGACACGTTCACCTCGCGCATGCACGCGTGCAACAAGCTCGAGGACACCACGAAGATCTGTGTCGTGGGCAAGTACACGGAGCTCCCGGACGCCTACCTCTCCGTCATCGAGGCGCTGCACCACTCCGGGGTCCACTTTGGCCACAAGCTCAAGATCGACCTCATCGCCGGTGGCGAGCTGACCGAGGAGAACGTCGACGCGGCGCTGGCCGGCTACGACGGCATCCTCGTGCCCGGCGGCTTTGGCCAGCGCGGCGTGGAGGGCAAGATCCTCGCTGCGCAGTACGCCCGCGAGCACAAGATTCCGTACCTGGGCATCTGCCTGGGCCTGCAGGTTGCCGTGAGCGAGTTCGCGCGCAACGTCGCCGGCATGCCGGGCGCAAACTCCGCCGAGTTCGCGCCGGACTCCCCGTACCCCGTGATCGCCCTCATGCCGGACCAGGAGGACGTGACGGACAAGGGCGGCACCATGCGCCTGGGCGCCTACCCGTGCAAGGTCGCGCATGACTCGCTCGCGTTCGAGGCGTACGGCGACGAGCTGGTGTACGAGCGCCACCGCCACCGCTACGAGGTGAACAACGCCTTCCGCCAGCAGCTGCAGGACGCGGGCCTCGTCATTTCTGGCCTGTCGCCGGACGACCGCCTCGTCGAGATGGTGGAGCTTCCCGAGTCCGTGCACCCGTGGTTCGTCGCGAGCCAGGCCCACCCGGAGTTCAAGAGCCGCCCGACGAAGCCGGCGCCGCTGTTCCGCGAGTTCGTGCGCGCCTCCATCGCGTCCCACGAGGGGATCGACCGTCACGACGTGACGTCCTCCGTGGACTAGCGGGAGGAACCGTTGGACCTTGCCGAAGCGCTTGACGACTACCTGGGCTACCTTGCCGTGGAGCGGGGCAGCTCGGCCAACACCGTGCAGTCGTACGGCAGGGACCTGAAGAGGTACATAGCATTTCTGGGGGAGCGCGGCATCGCGTCCCCCGAGGACGTGACGAGGTCCGACATCGAGGCCCACCTGGCTGGGCTGACCGATGCGGGCCTCGCCGCGTCTTCCGTCCAGAGGGCGGCCTCGGCCATCAAGGGCTTCCACAAGTTCATGGTGGGCGAGCAGATCACGCGCAACCACCCGAGCGCGAACCTGCCGCTGCCCAGGCGACCGGACCGCCTGCCGGAGGTGCTGACGCACGAGCAGGCGTTTGCGCTCATGGACGAGCCGTTCCGCCCGGAGCTGGAGCCAAAGCCGCGCGTGCTGAAGAGCGGGCGCCTGGACGCGCGCCCGCAGGCGGCGTTCCATCGCGACAAGGCGATGCTGGAGGTGCTGTACGGATGCGGCCTGCGCGTCTCCGAGCTGTGCGGGCTCGACGTGCGCGACGTCATGCTGGACGAGGAGGTCCTGCGCGTGATGGGCAAGGGCTCGAAGGAGCGACTCGTGCCGCTCCTGGGCACGGCGAAGCGCGCGCTTGCCGCGTACCTGGGGAAGTGGCGTGGCGTGCTTGCGGCCTCCGGCGCGGCGGGGGGCGCCGTGTTCCTGAGCGAGCGTGGGACCCGCATCACGCGCCAAACCGTGCACCGCATGGTGGAGCGCTATGGCAGGCTCGTGGGGATCGAGGGCCTGTACCCCCACACCCTGCGACACACCTACGCCACGCACATGCTGGAGGGCGGAATGGACCTCAGGACCGTGCAGGAGCTCCTGGGGCACGCGAGCATCTCGACGACGCAGCTCTACACCCACATCGACCTGACGCACGTGCGCATGGTCTACCTCGAGGCCCATCCGCGCGCCCGCATGGGATCGTAGGGTCCGCGCGGGCGCCACATCTTGTGGGACGGTCTCCCACCCACAGTGGGACGGTCTCCCACCAAGGCGAGAAGTGCGTGCCACCGTGCCCGGCACCACATCTTGTGGGATGACGTCCCACCAGCCTGTGGGGCCGCAAGCATGCTGATGGGGCAATGCCGCATGCGCCTTCAACTGGGAAAACGCGTCCTTCTCGCCCGTTTGCGCAGGTCAGGGCACCAAAACACAATTCCATCACATTCCACAAGAAACGCCGGGGAGTCGCATCCTCGGCGTTTGTGTTGCAGAACGACCGTTCTCACAACATGTGGGGGAGGTTGACGAGCGCCCCTCTGCCGTTCAAGCCACTTTTTTGCCCTCAGGTGTTTTAAGGTGTCGACGAGTGTTGCGGGGTGGGGCAATTGGGCTATAGTATTTGTCACGCCTTCGAGGGGGACGCCCCAGCGGAACAAGAGGGGAGGGCGAATGTACCTGACTGGCACCTACAAGCACAACCTGGATGCCAAGCAGCGCATTACCCTTCCAGCACCGTTTCGCAAGGAGTTTGGGGAGAAGGTCTGCCTCATCCCCATCGGGGGCAAGATCCTTGGCTTCACTCCCGAGGGTCACCAGGCATGGGTCGAGAGCTACTTTCCCAACGGCTACAACCCTCGCAGCAAGAAGGACGAGCGCCTGCGCTTTCTGCTGAACGCGAAGACGATGACGCTCGAGCTGGACTCCGCGGGGCGCCTGGCACTGGGAAAGCTCGGCGCGGAGGCCCTGGCCTCGTGCGACATCAAGCGCGAGGTGGCGGTTGTCGGCAACACGGACCACTTCGAGATCTGGGACGCCGAGGACTACGACAAGACCATCGCGGAGCTCGACGAGAGCATCGACGAGCTCGACAGCCTGATGTACGACTAGGGGGTGGACCTCTTGACACATGAATATCGGCACATTCCCGTCATGCTGGACGAGGTTCTGTCCCAGCTCGATCCCAAGCCGGGCGAGGTCGTATGCGACTGCACCCTGGGAGGGGCCGGACACTCGGTGGAGCTTGCCAGGCGCATCCAGCCCGGCGGCCTTTCCATCGGGATCGACCAGGACGACATGGCGCTCGAGGCCGCGGCGCGGCGCTTTGGGGACGAGGTCCCCGGGGCGGAGCACCGCTTCCTGAAGGGGAACTTCGGCTCCCTGGACGAGCTCCTGGTCAAGGCGGAGGTGCCCGGCGTCGACTGCTTCCTGTTCGACATCGGGGTCTCCTCCCCGCAGCTCGACATCCCCGAGAGAGGCTTCTCGTACCACGAGGACGCCCCGCTTGACATGCGCATGGATCCGGGTAACAACACCCTAACCGCAGCAGAGGTCATCAACACCTACAACGAAGCCGACCTCGCCCGGATCTTCCGCGTCTATGGGGACGAGAAGTACGCGTCCAGGATCGCCCGCCAGATCGTTGAGAGGCGCAAGAGCGAGCCCATCGAGACGACGCTCCAGCTGGTCGAGGCCATCAAGGCCGGCATCCCCGCCGCGGGGCGCCGCCACGGGGGACATCCCGCCCGCAAGACGTTCCAGGCGCTGCGCATCGAGGTGAACCACGAGCTCGACGTGCTGGACCAGGGCCTTCGCGCCGCCGTCAGGTGGGCGAACCCGGGCGGGAGGATCTGCGTGATCTCGTACCACTCGCTCGAGGACAGGATCGTGAAGCACGTCTTCACGGAGATGTCGCAGGGCTGCATATGCCCGCCGGACCTCCCGGTGTGCGTGTGCGGGCACGTGCCGATAGTCAGGGTCAGTACGAAGAAGCCCCTCGTCGCAAGCGAGGGGGAGGTGAGCCGGAACCCCCGCGCTCGCAGCGCGCTCATGAGGGTGGCCGTCCGTCTGGACACCACCGGCGAGGGCGCATGAGTTAGACGCATACGGCCCCGGCCGTTTGCCATAGCACCACAAACGAAGCATTTCGCACCAGAACGCAGCTTAAACGAACCACCAACGCACAACAGCCAAGTGCCACCGCGAGCGGTGGCCTTGGTCATCTAAGGGGACGGAAATGGGCATGATGGGCTCCGAGGCATACAGCTACTACGGAAACGCATACGAGCGGCCTCGCGAGGTAGAGCGCCACGCACCGTTCGAGGTCGTGCGCGGCGGCGGCCTGGACGCCCGCGTCAGGAGCGGCGTCACCGCCCAGTTCTGGACCCGATTCAAACTGTTCGTCGCGTGCGTCCTGGCGTTCGCGACCATCGGCATCTTCCGCGTCGCGCTCACCGCGGCCACGGTCTCCAACCTCACCCAGGCAAACGCCCTGGAGGAGAAGATCTCGACCTCCGCGTCCGCGAACAGCGACCTCAAGATAGAGCGCTCCGTGCTCAGCAGCAGCTCCCGCGTGAACGCGATCGCGACGCAGAACTACGGCATGGTCCTTTCGACCGACACCGAGGCCATGGACGCGTCCGCCCAGGGCGCCGACGCTTCCGCGAAGGGCGCGAAGGCGACGTCTGGCGACGCCGCGCAGCAGGCATCTGCAAAAGATGCGCAGTCCTCGGATGTGCGCTAGCTTTCGCCCGTCGTGGCGTAAACTCCATATCCGTGAGATACCAGAGTGGAAATAGAGACGGCCGCAGAGGCCGGTATGACGTGACGGGAGCCTCGTACGACGAGGCTCCTCGTTCGCGTCGCGGCGTCCCCGTGCGCGGCGGACGCGCCCCACAGCACAGCTCGTACGACCAGATGGTGAGGATAGTTTTTCTCGTCCTGGGCTTCATACTGCTCTTTGTGGTGGGAAGGCTCATCTACCTCCAGGTTGTGGACGCGAAGTACCTCTCAACGAGGGCGGCGGCGCAGCGCACGAACGAGATAACCATTCATGCGAAGCGCGGCACCATATACGACAGAAACGGCAACGTCCTGGCCACGAGCGAGGACTGCAAGACCATCTATTGCAACCCGCAGGAGGTGAACGACCCCGCTGAGGCCGCGTCCGTGCTCGCGGACGAGCTGGGCGGCGAGGACACGGACTACGTCGACAAGCTGATGGGTGACAACTCGTTCACCTACATCAAGCGCCAGGTGGACGAAGACGTTGCCAAGAGCGTGCAGAAGAAGCTCGACAAGAAGAAGATCCGCGGCGTCTACTACCTGAACGACGTGAAGCGCGTCTATCCCTACGGTGCGACGGGCGGTCAGGTGCTTGGCATCGTCGGCACGGACGGCAACGGCCTGAGCGGCCTGGAGCTGTACTACAACGATGTGCTCGAGGGCACGGACGGAAAGATGATGGTCGAGACCGGCTCGGGCGGCACGCCCATCGCCGGCGGCAACTCCCAGGTCGTGAAGAAGGCCAAGAACGGCAAGGACATCGTCATCTCGCTCGACATAGACGTCCAGAAGATCGCCGAGGACACCATCGTCCAGGGCGTAAAGGACTACAAGGCGGACTCCGGCTCCGTCATGGTGACCGACCCCAAGTCCGGCGAGATCATCGCGGCGTGCTCGACCCCGCTCTTCAACATAACGGACACCTCCCAGATCAAGGAGGGCGCACTGAACCTGAAGCCGGTCTCGTCCTCCTACGAGCCGGGCTCGATCTTCAAGGTGCTGACCGCCGCCATCGGCATCGACAACGGGCTCGTGACGCCGAGTTCGACGTTCTCGGTGCCGGGCAAGGTCAGGGTGGGCGACGACCTCGTGGGCGACGACGACGGGCGTACGGCGACCATGAACATGTCGCTGAGAGAGATCCTGAGGCGCTCCTCGAACGCCGGCATGGCGCTCGTGGCGCAGGACGTGATAGGCGAGGAGAAGTTCGCGAACGGCGTCGCGAAGTTCAAGATCGGCACGAAGACCGGCATAGACTATCCGGGCGAGGTCAAGGGCATCGTCAAGCAGCTGAACCAGTACGACGGCGCCAGCTTGGGCTCCATGTCGTTTGGCCAGTCCCTCGCCATACCACTAGACCAAATGGTGAAGGCCATAGGGTCCATCGCGAACGACGGCAAGATCGTGACGCCGCACTTCCTGGTGAGCAGGGGCGGCAAGAAGGTCGCGTGGAAGTCCGAGGGCCGCGCCGTGTCGAAGAAGACGGCGGACGAGGTCACGGACATGATGCGCACGGTCGTGAAGGACGGCACGGCGCAGGCGGCGCAGGTGAAGGGCTACGACGTGGCGGGCAAGACCGGCACGGGCGAGCAGGCGGACGATTCCGGCAAATACGTCGCGTTCAAGTACGTGAGCTCGCTCATAGGATTTGCGAACGCGAGCGACCCGAAGGTCCTCGTGTACGTAGGCCTGAACGGCACCCCGTATCTTGCCACGTCTTCCGCGGCGCCGCTCTTCTCTACAATCATGAGTGAGGCCCTATCCGACATGGGCGTGACGCCTGACGCGGGCTAGCCGCGCCAGGGAAGGTGACAGGTGGTTCGATGGTAAAGATCTCCGTTCCTGACATGGTTCGCGCGACCGGCGCGGACGTGGTGATCGAGGTCCCCGGCGGCGTCGTCGAGGGCGTCCAGACAGACTCGCGCGCCGTGGGCACCGGCACGTGCTTCGTGTGCTTCCCGGGCGAGCGGGTCGATGGCAACAAGTTTGCCCCCGCCGCGGTGGAGGAGGGTGCCGCCGCGGTCGTCATGACGCGCGAACCCGACGAGTCGCTGCTTGCCCTTGCGCGCGAGCGCGGCTGCTCCGTGCTGAGGGCGAAGGACGACGATCCCGAGGAGTTCATGCTGCGCCTCGCCGGCGCCTGGCGGCGCATGAACCCGCAGTGGGTCGTCGTGGGCGTCACGGGGTCGGTCGGCAAGACCACCACGAAGGACATGCTGAGGGCGTCTCTTGCCACGCGCTACCGCGTGCACGCCACCGCCGGCAACTTCAACAACCTCATCGGGCTCCCGATTACCATCCTCTCCGCCGACAGCGCGGACGAGGTGCTGGTGTGCGAGATGGGCATGAACCACAAGGGCGAGCTCACGCGCCTTGCCGCCGCGGCGCTCCCCACCGTGTCGCTCATCACGAACGTGGGCACCAGCCACATAGGGCTACTGGGCTCGCGCGAGAACATCGCCCGCGCGAAGGCCGAGATACTATCCGGCATGCGCCCGACCGCCGAGCCACAATCCGGCGTGAGCCCCATGCTCGCCATGACGTCTGACAACGACTTCGCACCGCTCATCGAGCGCGAGTACGCCACGCCTGCGGGCGTTGAGTGCATCTACGTGGGCACGGGCGAGAAGGACGACGTCCGCGCCTCTGATGTTCGCCTTGACGGGGAGGGGCACCCGTCCTTCTCGCTCGGCTTTGCCGACGGATGGTCGAGGGGCGTGACGCTGGACGTTCCCGGAAAGGCCGTCGTTCAGGACTTCCTGCTCGCGATTGCCGTCTGCGACCGCCTGGGCGTGGACCGCGACGCCGCGGCCGACGCGATGGAGCACATGCCGCGCACCGGCATGAGGCTCGAGGTCATCCGTACCGCGGGCAAGCCCAGCATGATCGACGACTCGTACAACGCGAGCCCCAGCTCCATCGCGGCGGCGCTCGACGTGCTGTGCTCCATGGAGTGCGCCGGCCGGAGGGTTGCCGTCCTGGGCGAGGTGGGCGAGCTCGGCGGCGAGTCGGCGCGCCTGCACGGTTACATCGGCGCGTACGCCGCCGCAAAGCCAATAGACCTGTTGGTGCTCGTGGGAGCGGACGATGCCCGCCAGATGCGCGAGGCCGCGCTCACCATGGGCTTCTCGGAGGACAGGCTCGAGCTCTTCCCGGACGTGGACTCCGCCGTCGCGACCATCGGCGCGGTGCTGGGCCCGGATGACCTCGTACTAGCAAAGGGCTCGAGGTCGGCCGGCCTCGACCAGTTCGTCAAGGGAGTGTTGGCCTGATGTTTGGAAACCCGAGCTATCCCACGTACCAGATCTTCCTAGCGGCCGTGATCGCCGCGGCCATCGTGCTCGTGCTCATGCCGCTCTTCATCAGGCTCATGCGCCACGAGGGCATAGGCCAGCAGGTCAGGGCGGACGGCCCGCAGAGGCACCTCGTCAAGCAGGGCACGCCCACCATGGGCGGCGTCGTGATCTTGGCGGCGGTCCTCATCACGTGCGCGATTCAGGCCCGCTGGACCATGGACCTCGTGCTCGCGGTGCTCGCGACCTACCTCACCGGCTCGCTTGGCCTCCTGGACGACATCGAGAGCGTCGCGCACAAGCGCTCGCTCGGCCTCACGCCCTCGCAGAAGATGGCCGGCCTCATCCTGATCTCCGTCGCGTTCTGCGTGCTCGCGGTCAACTTCTGCGGCGTGACGCCCAGCGTGGCGTTCCCGGGCGGCGCCGCGCTCGACCTCGGCGTCCTCACGACGACGGTCAAGGTTGGCGGCACGGCCGTCAGGCTGCCGTGGCTGTACATGTTCTTCGTGTTCCTGCTGATGGCCGGCCTCTCGAACGCCGTGAACCTCACGGACGGCCTCGACGGCCTCGCCGGCGGCTGCACGCTCGTCGTCATGCTCATCATGGGCATGGTCGCGTTCAGCTACGGCGAGAGGAACCTCGCCATCTTCGCCGCGGCCATATCCGGGGCGCTCGTAGGTTTCCTGTGGTACAACTGCTATCCCGCGTCCATCTTCATGGGCGACACGGGATCGCTCGCCCTCGGCGCCGCGTTCGCGTCGCTTGCGGTCCTCACGAAGACCGAGATCTGCTCGCTCGTGATGGGCGGACTGTTCATCGTGGAGGCGCTCAGCGTCATCATCCAGGTCGTCAGCTTCAAGGCGACGGGCAAGAGGGTGTTCCTCATGGCGCCCATCCACCATCACTTCGAGAAGAAGGGCTGGAGCGAGACGAAGGTCGTCATCCGCTTCTGGATCGTCTCCGCGGCGTTCGCCGTCCTCGGATTCGCGCTCTACTTCCAGCTTCGCTAGGGAGGCCAGAATGGCTCGGGAAATGGAAAACAAGTTGGGCGACGTGTGCGTCCTCGGGCTCGGCAAGACCGGCCGCGAGGTCGCGCGCTACCTCTGCGGGCAGGCGCGTGGGCGCGTGGGCTCCGTCACGCTCTACGGGGGCGCGAGCTCGAGCGAGGGCGACGCCACGCGCGAGCTCGAGGCGCTTGGCGTTCGCGTCGTCGTCGGCACTGAGGAGGTCGAGGGAGCGTACGACCTTGCGGTGTCGTCTCCCGGCATATCCGAGTTCTCCGCGTTCTTCTCGTCCGCGCGCGAGCACTCCCGCGAGATCATCGGCGAACCGGAGTTCGCGTGGCGCGAGAGCCCGTACAAGTGGGTCGCCATCACCGGCACCAACGGCAAGACCACCACGACCACGCTCTCGACGGCTCTCCTGCACGAGGGCGGCCTATCCGCCGTCGCCGTCGGCAACATCGGCAACCTCTGCACCGGCGAGGTCGCCGCGCGCACGCCGGACGAGTGGTTCGTGGCGGAGCTCTCCAGCTTTCAGCTCGCGTGCACGCGCCTTCTGCACCCGCGCGTCGCGTGCCTGCTCAACGTCACGCCGGACCACGTGGAGTGGCACGGCTCGATCGAGGCGTACGCCGCGGCAAAGGAGAAGGTCTTCCAGAACCTCGACGCGGGCAACCTCGCGATCGTGAGCGAGGAGGACTCGTGGTGCCAGGCCGTTATCTCGCGCCTGGAGGCGCGGGGGCTGCGCGTGTGCCACCTGAACGTGCACGCACAGCCGCAGGAGCCGTGCGCCGCGTTCGTGCGCGACGGAAGGCTCGTCGTGCGCCTGGATGGCAAGGAGCACGACCTTATGGCGACGACCGAGGTCCCCATCGCGGGCGACCACAACCTACAGAACGTCCTTGCGGCCTCAGCGCTCGCGCTTGAGCTCGGCGTCTCGGCGCAGGACGTCGCACGCGGCGTTCGCGCGTTCCACGCCCTCGAGCACCGCATCGAGCCGTGCGGCGAGGTCGCGGGCGTGCGCTTCGTGAACGACTCCAAGGCCACGAACACCGACTCCGTGCAGAAGGCGCTCACGGCGTTTCCCAAGGGCCACGTCGTGCTCCTGCTCGGCGGCCACGACAAGGGCACGGACCTCGCGCCGCTTGCCGCAGACGTCGTGCGCGACTGCAAGGCGGCCGTGTGCTTCGGCGCGGCGGGGGAGCGCATCGCCTCCGCGCTCGAGGACGCGCTTGCGGAGGGCGACGGCACCACGAGGGTCGTGCGCGCCCCGCACCTGCGCGAGGCGTTCGACGCCGCCGTGTCCGAGGCCGCACCGGGTGACGTGGTGCTCCTCTCGCCCGCGTGCTCGTCCTTCGACGAGTTCGGCAACATGGCGGAGCGCGGGCGCGCGTTCAAGCAGATGGTAAGTGACCTGGGGAAGAAAAGAGAGAGCTAGCGTATGCAGCGTGTAGAGTCGGCAGGCCAGACAACGGCGAGAAGGACGGTCGAGGCCGGCCACGGCGCGTTCGCTGATCGCTACATCTTCGGGGTTCCCGCGCGCTTCATGGCGCCGCGCCTGCTCTTTCTGGGCGCCGTCGCGTTCCTTGCGCTCTTTGGCCTCACGATGATCTACTCGTCGTCGTCCATAACGGCGCTGTCATCGGCGGACGCCCACTATAACGCCGCGTTCTACCTGCAGCGCCAGCTGCTCTTCGGCGCGGTGGGCATTGTGCTCGCGTTCGTGATCGCGCGCTTCGACTACCACCTGTGGGTCCGAAAGCTGCTCGTGGTGGAGTGGCTTGTCACCTTGATTCTCCTGCTGCTGGTGCTCACGCCGTTTGCGGGGTCGGACGCATACGGCGCGACGCGCTGGATCCAGGTGGGCCCCGTGAACCTGCAGCCGTCCGAGTTCGCCAAGATCACGCTCATCCTGGTCGCGGCGAACCTCATCAGCGAGTACTACGAGGGTACGACGTACGACTCGCGCGAGCTGATCACGTTCCTCGTGTTTGGCATCGTGGTGCCCGCCCTCCTCATCTTACGGCAGCCGGACAAGGGCACCTTCACGGTCGTCGCCGTGACGCTCATCATCATGCTGTACTTCGGCGGCGCGCCCGGCAAGCTGTGCATTGGCCTCCTGGTCCTGGGCATCGCGACCCTTGCCCTCGTCTCGTACGCGCAGCCGTACTCGCGCGCCCGCATCGAGATCATGATGAACCCGTGGTCGGACCCGTACGACAAGGGCTACCAACTCGTCCAGGGGCTGTACGCGTTCGGATCCGGCGGCGTGTTCGGCGTGGGAATCGGCATGTCGAAGCAGAAGTACAGCTACCTGCCCATGGCGTACAACGACTTCATCTTCGCCGTCGTGGGCGAGGAGCTGGGGCTCGTGGGCACGCTCGGCATGGTCGCTGCGTTCGTCGTGCTGCTGTGGGCGGGCCTCAAGATCGCGCGCTACGCCCCGGACCTCTCGGGCCAGCTCGCCGCCGTGGGGTGCACGTTCATCATCGTCGCGCAGATGCTACTCAACGTGAGCGGCGTGCTATGCATGTTCCCACTTTCCGGAAAGCCGATTCCGTTCGTCTCGTATGGCGGTTCGTCCATCATGAGCAGCCTCATGCTCGCGGGCGTCGTCATGTCCGTGTCGCTTCAGAGCAAGCTGCCCCAGACGGAATACGACGACCGCAGGAGCGAGTGGAGCGTGACGTCCGCGCCCAGGCAGGAGTCGTTTGTGGGAGAGCCCACCCCCAGGAGCGCGCGTCGGACGAGCGTGCCGCTTGCCGGTACGGCCACGTCCGCGGAGCCCACACGCGGCAGGTTCACGGTGCTCGGCGGCGGCCGCGAGCCCGGAGCCGAGCGTGCGGGGGGCTCCTCCACGAGTCCGGAGCAGCTCAGGCGCGAGCGAGAGATGCGCGCCAGGGCGAATGGTGCTAGAGTCACTTCCGACAGGCGGGGCAGGACGCGCATCGACCTGGGGCCGAGCGCGAGCGACCGCCTGAGGACCAGAAACCAGGGTCCCGAGGTGAGGGGCTACGATGGCCCGACCCGGGATAGAAGGAGGGACAGGCGTGGCAGATAGCTTGAGGGTGGCAATCGCCGCCGGCGGAACCGCGGGCCACATCAACCCGGCGCTCGCGCTGGCAGAGGAGCTCGCCGCGCGCGGGCATCAGGTGGAGTTCTTCGGCCAGCCCAAGAAGCTGGAGTCCACGCTCGTGCCGCAGGCGGGCTTCCCGTTCAACCCCATCGACGTCACGGGCTTCGACCGCTCGCGTCCCTGGACGCTCGTCTCGGCGCTGTGGCGCATGCGTGCCGCCCAGAAGACCATCGGCCGCCACTTCGGCTCTTCTCGCCCGGACGTCGCGGTGGGCTTTGGCGCCTACATCGAGCTGCCACTCATCAACTGGTGCCACGCGCAGGGCATCCCCTGCGTCATCCACGAGCAGAACTCCGTGCCGGGGCTTGCCAACAAGACGTCCGCCGCGAAGGTGAAGACGGTGTGCGTGTCGCTTCCCGTCGCGATTGACGCGTTCAGGGGCAAGGTCGGGCCCGACACCCAGATCGTCGTCACGGGCAACCCCGTCAGGCAGAGCGTCATCCGCGCCGACCGCGCGGAGGGCCGTCGCAACCTCGGCATCCCAAAGGACGCCACGATGCTTCTCGTCTTCGGCGGAAGCCTCGGCGCGCGTCACCTCAACCAGGGGGTCGCAGCCCTTAAGTCCAAGCTCCTCTCGCGCAAGGACCTCTACGTCATCCACTCCACGGGCAAGGGCGAGTACGACTCCGTCGTGAACGAGCTCGCCCTCACGCAGGACGAGGCCGCGCGCTGGCGCGTCATGCCCTACATCGACCGCATGGGCGAGGCCCTTGCGGCCGCGGACCTCGTGCTCTCACGCGCCGGAGCTTCCTCCGTGGCAGAGATCGCGGCGCTCGCCGTGCCGAGCATGCTCGTGCCGTATCCCTTCGCGACGGCGGACCACCAGACCACGAACGCCCGCTACCTCGTGGACGCGGGCGCCGCGGTGCTCCTTCCGGACGAGAAGATCGACGCGCCCGAGTTTGAGGACGACCTCCTCGGCCTCGTGGATGACCCCGCCCGCCGTCAGGCCATGCGAGACGCGGCCCGAGGCCTCGCCCAGGACAAGGCGGCCCTCGCCCTCGCCGACCAAGTGGAAAGTGCCGCGGCGCTCAAGGCGTAGCGCCACGGCAACCCATATTGCGCTAGAGTATGGTAAGGCCCACGTGCCGTGGGCCATTTCTTCATGTCTAAGAGAGGTTACTGATGGCTAACGACATCCAGCGCGTCAGCAGCGCGCACTTCATCGGCATCGGCGGCGCCGGCATGAGCGGCATCGCCCTCGTACTGCACGAGCGCGGTTGCAAGGTCACCGGCTCTGACCTCAAGGAGTCCCGCTACGTCCGCGAGCTCGAGAAGGCGGGCATCACCGTCCACGTGGGACACCGCGCCTCCACCATAGACGAGGTCGCGCCCGAGGTCGTCGTCACCTCATCCGCCATCCCCGAGACCAACCCCGAGGTCATTCGCGCCCGCGAGCTCGGCATCCCCGTGTGGCCCAGGGCGAAGATGCTCTCGTACCTCTCCATCGACGCGACTACGGTCGCCGTCGCAGGCACGCACGGCAAGACCACCACGTCGAGCATGGTCGCGACCATGCTCGACCACCTCGGAAAGGACCCGTCGTTCCTCATCGGCGGCATCGTCGAGGAGTACGGCACGAACGGCCGCAACGGCAAGGGAGGCTACTTCGTGTGCGAGGCGGACGAGTCCGACGGCTCGTTCCTCTACCTCGACCCGGACGTCGTCGTGATCACGAACATCGAGGCGGACCACCTGGACCACTACGGGACGCTCGAGAACATCGAGAAGACGTTCTGCAAGTTCATGGACCTCGTGGGAGACGCCGGTACCGTGATCATCAACGGCGACGTCGAGCACTACGTCGAGCTCGCGAAGTCCACGGGCCGCAGGGTCGTGACGTACGGCTTCGACGAGAAGAACGACTACGTCTGCCTGCCCGATCCCGGCGAGCACCACAAGCTCGCCTCGCACTTCGGCGTCAGGGTCCCGTCCGGCAAGGTCGTGAAGGTCGAGATCATGGCGAACCCCGGTCGCCACAACATGGCAAACGCCACGGCCGCCATCGCGGTCGCGGACGTCCTCGGGATGGACACCGAGGACGCGGCCGTCGCCCTCTCTGGCTTCAAGGGTGCGCACCGTCGCTTCACGCACGTGGGCGACGTGGACGGAATAACCGTCGTGGATGACTACGGCCACCACCCCACGGAGATCAAGGCTACGCTCGCGGCCGCGAAGGACCTGCAGTTCGACCGCATCGTCTGCGTGTTCCAGCCGCACCGCTACTCGCGCACCCAGGCGCTGGCCGACATGTTCGGCACCGCGTTCGACGACGCGGACGTCCTCATAGTGACGGACGTGTTCTCTGCCGGCGAGACTCCCATCCCGGGCGTCACCGGCAAGACCGTCTCGAACAAGGTGCTCGAGAAGGGCCACGTCTCAGACGTGACGTACATCCCAAGCCGTAGGGACGTCGTGAGCCACCTCGTCGAGGTCTGCCGCCCCGGCGACCTCCTCATCACCCAGGGCGCGGGCGACGTCACCTCAATCGGACCCTCCTTCATCAAGGCGAAGGCGGAGCAGGATAAGGATGCAGAGGCCTAGGTGAGCATCTTCAACGCATACATGGCGCTGTCCGGTGCCTACGACGCGGACGTCACGAGGGACGAGAGGCTGTCCCACCACACGACGTACCGCATCGGGGGGCCGGCGGCGCTCTTCGTCAAGGTGAACTCGTACCCCGCGCTGCTTAAGACGATCGAGATCCTTGGTCGCGAGGGCGTGGACTGGGTCGTGCTTGGCAAGGGCTCGAACATCCTGGCCGCGGACCGTGGCTACGACGGCTGCGTCATCGTACTCGGTCGCGAGTTCTCGCGCATATCCTTTGACGGAAGCGAGGTCACGGCCGGTGCGGGAGCGACCATCGCGCGCCTGGTGAGCGAGACGCTCTCGCACTCGCTCTCAGGGCTCGAGTGCCTCGTGGGCATCCCCGGCACCGTCGGCGGCGCCGTATCGATGGATGCGGGTACTCGACACGAGTGGATCGGCGCGCGCGTGAAGGACGTCGTGACGCTGCGACCGGGCGAGGGACTCCACCGCTATGCGGGCTCGGACATCGAGTGGGGCTACCGCTACACCGACATCCCGACGAGCGAGATCATCCTCGAGGCGACGTTTGCCCTCGTGCCCGACGAGAAGGCGGCCATCGCGGAAAGGATGGAGGCCCTCGTCGCCCGAAGGAGGCTTCGCCAGCCGCTTGGCAAGCCGTCATGCGGGTCCGTGTTCAGGAACCCAGGGTCGCGCTCCGTGGGCCAGCTCATCGATTCCTGCGGCCTCAAGGGGTACTCCGTCGGTGGCGCGTGCGTGTCAGACATGCACGCGAACTTCATCGTGAACAACGGCGGCGCCCGTGCGGCGGACGTGATCGCCGTCATGAGCCGCGTGCACGACACCGTGCTCGACAAGTATGGCATCGACCTCGTCCCAGAGGTCAAGTGCCTGGGATTCGGCGCGTAGGGGGAGGCCATGGCCGACGGCAGGAAGCCCACGAAGCGTAGCGCCCCCACGGGGGCGTCTCGTCCTGCCGCGGGACCCGCCCGGCCGCGGCGAAGCCGGCCATCGGCCCGCGTGGCGCCGTCTCCCAAGGCGGCTGGCACTTCTCGCCCGAAGGCGAAGCTGTCCACGCCGCCTGCGGGCGAGGTCCCGCAGCGCAAGTCAGGGGCGAACCGCCCCGGGTCGGACGTCGTCGTGCGCCGCGGCATCGTCGCGGGAATCGTCGTGGCGGCGCTTCTGCTCGTGGCGCTCGTTGGCTACCTGGTGCTCTCGTATACGCCGGCGTTCACCATCGCGAAGGTCGAGACCACCGCCACGAAGCACATCAGCCGCGCGAGCATCGCGAAGCTCGCGAAGGTCCCCAAGGGCTCGACCCTTCTGAACTTGGACGAGGACAAGGTCACCCGCAACCTCAAGAAGAACCCGTGGGTGGGATCCGTCACGTACGAGCGCAGATACCCCGACACAGTAAGGATCGTCGTGAGGGAGCGCAAGGTGAGCGCGCTCGTGGTGATGAGCGCGGGAGACGTGGTCTGGTACCTTGGCGAGGGCAACGTGTGGATCGAGCCCGCCTCCATCAAGGTGGGAGAGAGCGACTCCATAGACGACCTTGCGCTCGCCGCCGCGCAGAAGGCGGGCGTCATGCTCATCACGGACGTCCCGGCGAGCATCACGCCCGTGGCGGGCTCGACCGTGAGCTCCGAGGTGCTCAACGGCGTCGCGTCGTACCGCGAGCAGTTTGGCGAGAAGATCAGCTCCAAGATAGTGTCCTTCTCGGCAAGCAGTGTGGACAGCATCGGATGCACTCTCAAGAGCGGAGTGCAGGTTTCTCTGGGATCCCCGACGAACATCTCGTCCAAGGAAGCCGTGCTTACTCAGATCCTGGAGAAGTACCAGGGCAAGCTCACGTACGTAAACGTGCGCGTCCCGACGCGCCCGGCCTACCGGCTCGTGGACTCCGATGACGTGGAGCAGGGCACCGGCGTCACGGGGGCGGACGCGGCGCAGACGGCGCAGGACAAGAGCACGTCGAACGGCTCGTCCTCAGACGCCTCCTCGTCGGCCGCGTCCGGCGACGGGGACTCGGACTCGAACGCTTCCGGTCAGGACGGATAGCAGGGTCGCGCATGCGGCTGCAAGCGGAAGGCCTGACGCGCGAAACCCTCGACCACCCATACGCACAAGCGCTTTTCCACAAAACCCTAAAGAACTACTTGACAGATGGGGGTCGCTCAGAACACGGCTCCTAGCTGGACAATCCATATCTTGAACATATTTGTTGACGAAAGGCGCGACTTTGTGCAAATATATCGCGCTTTGTGATAGGCATATGGCTCTACCTTAGGTTTAGGGTTTTGACAGGTCAGTCGCGGGGCATCTTTTCCGATTTTCAAGGCACCATCGGGCAAGAGACGTGAACAGAAATGAAGCAGCACGGGAACAAGAACGTAAAGGGCGGTACCGCTAAGGTCACCATCGAGATTGACGGGGCGGCATCCAACAGGGAAGAGGACGACGTCCCCAAGACCGTCGCCAAGCGAGGAGGAACCATGATGGACAACGACATCCCCAGCAACTACCTTGCAGTCATCAAGGTCGTTGGCGTAGGCGGCGGCGGTACCAACGCCGTGAACCGAATGATCGAGGAGGGAATCCGCGGCGTCGAATTCGTTGCGGTCAACACCGATGCGCAGGCGCTTGCCATCTCTGATGCGGACATCAAGGTCCACATCGGCGGGGACATCACCAGGGGCCTGGGCGCAGGCGCGAACCCCGAGGTGGGCGCAGAGGCCGCCGAGGACTCCCACGACGACATCAAGCAGGCGCTCGCAGGCGCGGACATGGTGTTCATCACGGCGGGCGAGGGCGGCGGCACCGGTACCGGTGCGGCGCCGGTCGTCGCGGACATCGCGAAGAACGACATCGGCGCCCTGACCGTCGGCGTCGTCACGAAGCCGTTCACGTTCGAGGGACGTCCCCGTGCGAACAAGGCCCAGCAGGGCATCCAGACGCTGTCCGAGTCCGTCGACGCGCTCATCGTGATTCCAAACGACCGCCTGCTCGACCTGTCCGAGAAGAAGACCTCCTTCCTCGAGGCGTTCCGCATGGCGGACGACGTCCTGTGCCAGGGCACGCAGGGCATCACGGACCTCATCACGGTCCCGGGCCTCATCAACCTCGACTTCGCTGACGTCTGCACCATCATGAGGGGCGCAGGCACTGCCATGATGGGCGTCGGCGTCGCGTCTGGCGACACCCGTGCAGCCGACGCCGCCGCGGAGGCAATCTCGAGCCCGCTGCTCGAGGTGGGCATCGAGGGCGCAACGCGCGTCCTTCTCTCCATCGCCGGCAACAAGGATCTTGGAATCCAGGAGATCAACGATGCCGCGGAGCTCGTCGCCCAGAACGTCGACCCCGAGGCAAACATCATCTTCGGTACCGTCGTGGACGAGAGCCTTGGCGACCAGGTCCGCGTCACGATCATCGCGACGGGCTTCAACGACTCCAACGTCCAGGCGCCGCTGCCGACGTTCACGAACGACCGCGCGTCCTCGAGGGGCGGCTCTCGAGGTGCCGGTCGCGGCTCTGCGAGCCGTTCCGCCGCGGCACCCGCGCCCGCTCCGCGTCAGGCTCCCGCAACGAAGCCGAACGACATCAACAAGGAGTTCGACGTCCCCGAGTTCCTGAAGCACAGCCGCATCTAGCGACCGAGGGGCGTGCGCTTTGGAGCTTACGCGAGACACG
This sequence comes from Parafannyhessea umbonata, assembly GCF_900105025.1. Classification (GTDB taxonomy): domain Bacteria; phylum Actinomycetota; class Coriobacteriia; order Coriobacteriales; family Atopobiaceae; genus Parafannyhessea; species Parafannyhessea umbonata. Next base: position 696,097 of record NZ_LT629759.1, read on the forward strand.
AGGCTGGGCGTGACCCTGTTGGAGGACGCGAGCCGTCCACACGGGGTCACGCTCGCATTCACCGAGCGGACCGGTGGTTGCTCTGCCGGGCGGTACGCCTCGCTCAACCTCGGTGACGCCTGCGGGGACGACGCGGCGGCGGTCGAGAAGAACCGCATGCTCGCGCTGGAGGCCGTGGGCGCGGGGAAGTGGGCCACGAACCTCGTGAACCCGAAACAGGTCCACGGTGACCACGTGGTCGTGGTGCGTTCCTGCGGTGAGGCGGAGGTCGCGGCAGCCATTGCCGAGGCAAGGTCCGGGGCGGACGCCGTCGTGTGCATTGCGCGGCACGTGCCCGTGCTGCTGTGCTTCGCGGACTGCGTTCCCGTGGTCCTTGTGGCACCCGGAGGGTTTGCCGTCGTCCACTCCGGCTGGCGTGGGACAATCGCGAGGATTGCCGCGAAGGCGGCGCGCGTGCTCGCGGAGGAGTGCGGCTGCGAGGCCGCGGACGTGAGCGCCTACATCGGGCCCCACGTGACGGGGGAGGACTACGAGGTCTCCCAGGAGCTGCTCGACAGCTTCGTGGGGGAGTTCGGCCCGTCAGTGCGGGCGTCCGAGCGACACCTCGACCTCGCGTGCGCGATAAGGGCCGCGCTCGAGGACGAGGGCGTCGACGAGGGGAACATCCTCGACTGCGGGCTCTCCACCGCGGGCAACGTGGGAAGGTTCTTCTCCTACAGGGCGGAGGACGGCAGATGCGGACGCCACGGCGCCATAGCCTGCCTGTGCGATTGATCTGTTGGAACGAGCGAGCGTGAGGAAGTGGTCGCGTGACTGAGGGGGAGAGGTCAGGGTACCTCGACTTTCTGAGGGAACGCAGGGAGCAGATTCTGCAGAGGGTCGCCGACGCGTGCAGACGTGCCGGCAGGACCACGGACGACGTGACGATTCTGGGGGTCTCCAAGACCGTCGGCGTCGACGAGGTGGCGCTGGCGTGGCAGGCCGGGTGGCGTGCGTTCGCGGAGAACCGCCCGCAGGAGCTGACGCGCAAGCTCGAGGGGCTGCGCGAGCATCCGGAGATGTCCGGAGTGCGCTTCGACATGATCGGCAACCTCCAGACCAACAAGATCAACCAGGTCATCGGACGCGTCGGACTCATCCACTCCATCTCCTCCGCGCGCCTGGCCGAGGCGGTCTCGAAGCGCTCCGTCGCACACGGCATCGTCTCCGACGTTCTGCTCGAGGTGAACGTCTCTGGGGAGGAGTCGAAGTCGGGCTTCGCCCCCACGGAGGTTGAACAGGCGCTCGACGGCCTGCTGGGGCTTCCGGGAATCCGCGTGAGGGGACTCATGACCATGGCCCCTGCGCACGACGCCGATGCGGCGAGAAGGACGTTCGGTGGGCTGCGCGAGCTCCGCGACGAGCTTTCCGCGCGTTCCGGCAGGAGCCTGGCGACGCTGTCGGCAGGCATGAGCGACGACTTCCAGGTCGCCATCGAAGAGGGCTCGACGATCGTGAGACTGGGCAGGACGCTCTTCAGCCCAGACTACGACCTTAGGTAGGAACGGATTCGCTCGCCGGAGGTCTCGGCGGACGGACAGATGACTTCGGACGGTGCCGGGCACGGTCCGGGAAGGCGAGGACGACATGAGTTTCCTCGATACGCTTAGGGACAAGCTAACTGGGTCGAACGACGACTACTACGACGACGACTACTACGACGACTACGATGACGCACCAGAGCGCGAGGAGCCGCAGCCACAGGGCGCGGGCCTCCTGGGCAACACGAGGCGTCCCGAGGCGGAGAGCGTCTCCGTCTACACGCGCTCCGGAAGGCCGGTCGGCAGCAACGGCGCGGGCGGACCGACGCCTGCTCCCGCACCGTCGTACGGCGGCGGCTACCGCGACGAGTACCAGCGTCCGGCACGCCCGCAGAGCCCGAACCCGCAGTATGCCCAGCGTCCGCAGCCGGGCTATAGCGGCTACTCCGAGGAGACGCAGGCAATCCCGCAGACGCCGGCGCATCCGCCCGTGCACGAGGGCGTCCTCGGCAACTCGACGGGCGGTCACACGCCCGCGGACATCGGCCTGAAACCCATCCCGCGCCCCGCAACCTCCGGACAGCTCCCGCCGTACGTGCTGAAGCCCGTCTCGTACGACGACGTGCAGATGGTAGTGCGTCGCGTGCGCACCAACCAGCCCGTTGTCCTGGTGTTCAAGAACACCAACATCGAGACCGCGAAGCGCATCCTCGACTTCTGCCTCGGTCTGTCGTGCGGCATCGGCGGCCAGGTGGACGAGCTCGGCGATCGCGTCTTCGTGATCGCCCCGCAGGGCATCGAGCTCTCCGACTCCGACATCAACAAGCTCGTCCAAGACGGAACCATCGAGAGGTAGGGACATTGGGTAAGCTCAGCTCAACGGTCGCGGTCGTCGGCGCCGGGTCCATGGGCGGCGCAATCGCCTCCGGCCTGGTCGTGTCTGGAGTCGCGGAGCCCTCTCGCGTGATGGCATGCGACCCCTCGCAGGAAAAGCTCGCCCTTCTGGGCGAGAAGGGCATCCAGACGTTCGACGATGCCGCCACGATGCTTGCGGCAGATCCCGACGTCGTGGTGCTCGCCGTGAAGCCACAGGTCCTGCCCGCGGTCGTTTCCGGGATTGCGGACAAGCTCGTGGACAGGGAGGTCATCTCCATCGCGGCGGGAGTCCCTCTCGCAACGCTCGAAGGCCTGCTTCCTATGTCGAGGGTCATCCGCGTCATGCCGAACCTTCCCGTGCAGGTGCTGTCTGGTGCCACGGCGGTGTGCCCTGGCGGTAGGTCGAGTGCCGAGGACGTGCACGTCGCACTTCAGATATTCGGTGCACTTGGCACGGCAAAGGTCATGCGTGAGGACCAACTGGACGCCGAGGGTGCGGTCGTGAGCTGCGGGCCCGCATACGTGGCACTCTTCGTGGACCTTCTCACGAGGGCCGGCATCGAGAACGGGCTTCCTGCAAGCGACTGCCGCGAGATGGTTCTTTCGACCATGCGAGGCGTCTGCACGCAGCTCCTTGAGTCTGGGGAGCACCCGCGCGTCTACATGGAGAGGGTCACCTCCCCGGGAGGCACGACGGCGGCGGGCCTCAGGGCAATGGAGTCCCAGCTCTCGTATTCAGTCTACGAAGCTGCTGACGCGGCGCTGGAGCGGACGCGCGAGCTCGCGAAAGGCCAGTGAGGAGGTTCGCACTTGCAGATAGGTTACGTAGTCTACAGGCTGCTCAACTTCTACGAGATGCTGATATTCGTTCAGGTGTTGCTCTCGTGGTTCGTAAGCAGTGGAAACAGGTTCGTGGTGGACGTCTATGGCGCGCTGTCCACGCTCGTTGACCCCTTCGTGAATCTGTTCCGGCGTTTCATTCCGCCCTTTGCAGGCCTGGACTGGTCGCCCTTTATCGCGATATTGGTTCTTCAGTTCGTCCAACGTTTAGTTTTGTAAGAGTCGGGATATACTGAGGTAGGCGGTTATCCGCACTGCTGACGTAGCATGCACACAGTTGAAAGGGAACTAAGATGGCTATCACCCCAGCAGACATCGAGAACATGACCTTCTCCCAGGCAGGAAAGCACGAGGAGGGCTACAAGACCGACGAGGTCGACGTCTTCCTGGACCAGGTTGCCTCCGAGGTCGACGCCATGCTGCAGAAGATCGCGGACCTGAAGGGTCGTCTGACCACTTCCGAGCAGCAGCTTGCCGCCGCCCAGGCGCAGGTCGCGCAGCTGAAGGAGCAGACCGCCATGGCCGCTCCCGTCGAGCCCGCGCCTGTACCCGTGCCGCAGTCCGAGTTCACCGCCTCCGAGCGCCAGATTTCTCAGGTGCTCATCGTTGCCCAGCAGAGCGCTGACAAGCTGGTTGCCGACGCCCGCACCAACGCGGAGAACATCCGCAACGAGGCGGACCAGAAGGCCCGCGAGGTCATCCGCCAGGCCCTTGCCGAGAAGCAGAACGAGCTCGACGAGATCGATCGTCTGAAGCAGTCCCGCGAGGACTTCCGTGCGGAGTACAAGAAGCTCCTCCAGCACTTCATGGACGATGCGGACTCCGTCTTCCCGCAGCAGACGCTGAGCGTCCCGAACGGCTCCAAGGGCACCACGCACACCGACTCCGTCGTCGCTCCGACCCCTGTGATTCCCGCCGCCGCTCCCGTGGCGGACGCAGAGGCAACGACTTATGCCCCCGCGCCCGCGGCGAACGACTTCAGCGACCTCGACTGATATGTAGATAGACTTGTCAAGTGGCAAAGGTGGGCCAGCCTCCGACTTCTCGGGGACCGGCCCACCTTTTTCTATGGCCACCTCCCGCGCGACGGCGCCCAGGGCGTGTCTGGTTCGACGCACGACTGCAAGTCTGATATCCGCGTGTTGGCTAACGCATTCCGACGCTTCGGCTGGGGAGCTCCGCTGGTCTAGGGTCGCGCGTGGCGAGGCCCGGCCTCGCTGCGCATAGTCGAATCGCGGGGTGCCCCACGCGCCTCGGCCGCGCCGCGCGTGCGGGAGGGTGGTTTCGCGGCTCGGCGGCTCACCCGCAGAGGGCGAGCGCCCAGCAGAACCCGACGAGCTCGCGGGCGACGGCGACGTTGGTGACGTTGGCGCCCTTCCCCTTCGCCCTTAGGTCGAGGTACCTGCGGTGCAGCCTGCGGTTGGCCCGCGCCGCAATCCCCGCCGCCTCCGCCGGGAGCCCCGCCGACGAGGCCACGTCGGTCTCGGAGGCCGGCGACAGGGGCCTGGCGTGGTGCCAGGCGGCCTCGACGAGGAGCCGCCTGACGTGCGAGTTGCCGGTCTTGGTGATCCCGCCCCTCGAGGTCGTCTCGCCCGACGACGACTCCGACGGCACGAGGCCGACGTAGGACATGAGCGCCCTGGGGCTGGCGAAGCGGGAGAAGTCGCCGATCTCGACGGCGATCCCGAAGGCGGTGACGGTCGAGACGCCGCGCAGGGCGCGGAGCCTGGAGGTGACGCCGGCGAGGTCGTCGGCGCCGGACCTCTCGGCGATGGCCGAGTCGAGGCGGTCGCGGCGCTCCTCGCACTCCCTGACCTGCGCGACGTACTCCTCGAGCACGAGCCGCTCGCACGGGTCGTCGAGCTCGATGGAGCGCAGCCACTCGCGGTGCGCCCTGGTCCACGTGGACCTGCCCTTCGGCCACACGTGGCCCTTCCTGAGCAGGAACTTCGACAGCTGGTGGCGCGCCCTCATCAGCGCCTCGCGCGCGTCCTCGCGGGCGCGGGACAGGTCGCGCGCCGCCTCCATGGCCGGCGTGGGAGGGGCGCACTCGACGAACTCTCCCACGGCCAGCAGCCTCGAGAGGAAAAGGGCGTCCCTCCTGTCGGTCTTGACGCGGTCGCCCGAGGGCCGCACCATCTTCGAGACGGCGCCCACGTGGCAGGGCAGCCCGAGGGCGACGAGCCTCCTCTGCAGGTCGAAGCCCGTGGGGCCGCTCTCGTAGAGGCAGCCCGCGGGCTGCGGCAGCGAGGCCGCCCAGGCGGCGACCGCGCCGGGGTCGTAGCCGAACGTGCGCTGCACGACCTCGCCCGTCTCGAAGACGAACGCCGCGGCGCTGATGGAACGGGCGTGCACGTCAAGGCCGATGCTGGTAGAGTACAACATGGTCGGGACCTCCTGTGAATGTGGTAAGCCGGACTCCTTCAAGACCGAGCCTAACCCACGCCGCCACTCGATGGCCACTGCTTTACAGAGTGAGGTCCCGATCACTCTACATATCGTCTAGTCTCGCGGTCTACGACGCACGAGCGGATATAGCTACCATGTGGCGGGGCGTCCCTAGGGGCGTCCCGCCTTTCCATGGCCCCGAGGTCGGCGTCATGCGCTGGGTGGGTCCGGAATATCCGCTTGCATCGCCGATTCCAGCGTGGGGTCAAGTTCTGTGAGCCCTCCCCAGAAGCGCTTGGGCATCCAGCTTGTCCGAAGGTCATACCCGCGCTGCGAGGCATCTCGTCCATCGAGACCCACGGAATCGTAGAAGCGCTTCCACATCGCATGCATATACGTCTCTCCCTCTGCGAGGTCGGCGGCATGTTCGGACAGCTCGCGCGTCAAGCGATCGTCCAAGCGATTGACGGTGCAGCGACGGTCTCCCTCCTTGTGCATCGCGATAACGCGGTGCTTTGGGTCGAGTAGGCAGAATCGGTCACCTCGCATGCGTGCAGCGAAGTAGCTGCATGTGAGGGGAATCGTATCCGCCTTAGGGCGAAATGACGAGAAGTACGTTCCGTCGGAAAGACGGGAGAAGCGGACGAACTGTCGTGTGCGCTCGCATTCCGAAAGGGTGTAGCGTGCAAGCCTGTCAAGCTCTGCCACGGTCTTGTCGGAGAGCATTGCCCGGATGCGGGGTCCTTCTTCGAAACCGAGACGTACGTACCTGTGGATCGTCTCAGGAACGTCTTGATTGTCGTTTGCGGCCGCGAGAGCGAGCCTCGAGGCGCAGGAACCCTTACAGTGAGAGGGGCATAGCCCGCCCTTCCTGAGGGGACACCCCATGCTGACATGTCGCTCGAAGCCCTTGTACACGCGCCTCGAAAGCGCGGGGGAAGAGTCGAATCTCGTTTCGAGCGGTATTACCACGCGCTCGTCTAGGGCGGGTTGGATGTCCTCTGAATACGCGAGGCGCACCATGCTTGCCGGGGCGTGGGCGAGGTACACCATCCCGACACTAGCAAGAATCCCATCGAGACTATGGCCGCAGGAGATGACGACCCGAGAGCCCTCGGAGATGCATTTCGAAATCTCTGCGACTGCGTGGCGGATGTCTTCTGGTGCGCACTGCTCGACTCTAGAAGAGCGAGAGTTGTCCCTCTGCGGAGCGACGGGCTCTGTTGTATTTACTATCGCGTGCACTTCTCGCCACCTCCTTTCTGATGAGCTCCTCGTCGAGAGGGGCCCTTGGGTCTCGCATCCCATTGCAGCAGATGAAGTGACGTGCGCGTTTAAGAGTGATGTTGAGCATCTTTAGGTCGTCGTAGCTAAGCAGCTTGCGCCGCCTGGCCGCGACGATGCGTCGTGCGCCCATGGGTCCGATGCCGGGCACGCGAAGAAGCTCCCCAAGACTTGCGGAATTCACCTCCACAGGAAAGCGTTCCTGATGGGCGAGGGCCCAGGCGAGCTTTGGGTCAAGATCGAGGTCGAGCCACGGTGTGTCTGGGGTCGTCAACTCGTCTGCGTCGAACCCGTAGTATCTCATGAGCCAATCTGCCTGGTAGAGCCTATGCTCTCGTCTGAGGGGCACGGGGGTGGCCGAGTCTGGAAGTCGAACGTCCTCGACGACGGGCACGTAGGCAGAGAAGAAGATCCTCTTGAGGTCGAACTTCTGGTACAGGGACTTGGACAGCTGAAGAATGTGGTGGTCGCTTTCGGGTGATGCACCGATTATCAGCTGTGTCGATTGACCGGCGGGCGCAAACTTCCTCCTGCCCGAGCCAACGGGGTCGGGTGGGCGCAGCGTCATCGAGTTGGAGTTCAGGCGGAGTCCCATGTTGGTGCATGAGGGCGCCCGTTGGGCAACGTTGTTTGACGAGCGACACACAAGCGCTGCCCTTGCCGCGCCGTGGCCGGTCTCGAGAAGTCGCTTTGCCTCGCCTTGGCGGGTAGCGGTGATCTGCGCCATGGACTTGGTGATGCTTCCGGCATCCTTGTTGGGGCAGAGCTCTGCGAGGGATTTGGAGCTTGGCAGCTCGAGGTTGGCACTCATGCGGTCTGCGAGATGTCCCAGCCTGTCCAGAAGCTCGGGAGAGGTGCCGGGAATGACCTTTGCGTGGACGTAGCCGTTGAAGCGAAGATCCTCCCTAAGGACGCGGAGGCACTCGATCATCCGCTCCGTGGTTGCATCCGGCGTTCCTAAGACGCCGGAGCTGAGGAAGAGGCCCTCGATGTAGTTACGCTTATAGAAGTCGACCGTGAGCTCCGCCAGTTCGCGCGGTTCGAACGTCGCGCGCCTGCAGGACGCGCCGCAGCGATTGACACAGTACGCGCAGTCGTAGCTGCACGCGTTGCTCATGAGTACCTTCAGGAGCGTGATGCAGCGTCCGTCGCGCGAGAACGTGTGACAGAGGCCGGCACCACTTGCCAGCCCCACCTTTCCATCCTTGGGCCCCCGCGTGACCCCCGAAGACGTGCATGCGGCGTCGAATCGTGCCGCCTCTGCCAGTATGCCGAGCTTCGTGAGGGTGTCCATGGCTAGAATCCAATCGCGAACGAATGTTCTAGATAGTGTGGAAGATTCTAGCACAGATGGGTACACGTGTTCGCGTCAAGTTCGGCAGATGTGGCGACGCGGTTGCGTCTTGGGTCGGCCGAAAGCACGATTATCGAACCGACGCGCCGTTTGCGAACAAGTCGCGGGCACGTCGTCGCGGAGCGTTATCCTGCGAACAAGGAGCGGTTCCGAACACAGAGGGGTGATCGACATGAAGTTTGGCTCTAAGTCCAGTGTTGCGGTCGCGGCGGTGAGCGCCGTGCTCTTCTCGACCGCCCTGCTTACGGGGTGCGGATCCGCTGGGTCTGGCACAAAGGGTGACGTGTCGTCCTCTGCGGCGACGGCCGTCCAGAAGAAGGCGACCGAGACCTACGACTCGATCTACGACGAGTACTCGAAGCAGATCGAGGAGGCCGCACCGAAGGCGGTGGAGGAGTTCAAGAAGCAGGCCGAGGGCAACACCGACGTCAAGAAGCTCGCGGAGGTAGCAAACGATCAGGTGGGAACGCTCGCGAAGATCATGACGGACGGCAGCAAGAAGATGGCCGAGCTGAGGGAGAAGAACGGGGACTCCTACAAGACCTACGAGAAGAACTACAAGAAGCTCTACAAGGTCTATAGCGACAAGGCCATGGACGTATACGGTGCGTACCTGGACGTGTACGGAAAGCAGGTTCCGGGTTACAACGACCAGATGAAGCAGCAGATGATCGACCAGTACAAGGCGACCGTGCAGCAGCTGGCGCCGGCAGAGTCAGATTAGGTCTGCGGCAAATCCGTAGCCTGGGGTAATGAGATGGTGTCCGGGGGAGTGGGGTCGTGCCCGCTTCCCCCGGACTTTTGTGCGAGAGCAGTTACTCGATCTTCTCGAACACCATGGTCGCCTGTATGCGGTCGCCGCCACCGAAGCCCTTGCTGCCACCGCTCGCGGTGGATATGGTGTGGAGGCGGTAGCCCTTTGCCGCCTGGGTGTTGATGACGTCCTCTAGTTCCGTGAGGTTGCCCGAGCCGGTGCCGAAGAGTTTCTCCTTAAGTGTTACCTGCAATACGACGTAGTGGTAGCTCTGGCCTGACGCTATCGAGTACGAGGACTCGTGGCGCATGTCATCGATAAATCCCATGGGCGCTCCAATCACCAAACGTTGATAGCTTCTATCTGCATTCCGCAGGCATTTCGTTCCGATTCGCATCCATGCCGTTGAGGGCTGTCGGATCGATTCTGGCGGCATGCTTTTCGGAGATTGCCAAGGCCCACTCAAACCTAGGGGACGGGACCCATATGTGTGTACTTCAAAAAAAGGTAATAGCGAAGTGGGCCGGTGAGCCGGGTTCTGTCGTGGACGATCATTTATCTACTGACGCCGTTACCGACGCCCTCTAGCTCGCAACCCGAGCGCAGTGCGGGCCACACCATGGCGCTCCTATTTGCGATTGCTCCGGAGGGGGCTTGCCAAGCCGCCGTATCGCTACGACGCTGGTAGTCTCTTACACTACCGTTTCAGCTTTTCTCTCACTCGCTTGCGCGAGCAGCGGGAGTCTTCTTTTCTGCGGCGCTTTCCGTCGGGTCACCCCGCCAGGCCGTTAGCCTGCCTCCTGCCCTGTGGAGCCCGGACTTTCCTCATGACGCTTGCGCGCCCCGCGATCGTCTGGCCCACTTCGCTCACGCGATTGTACCAGACGGCCATGCGGTGGGGGCAAATCGGTACAATGTTTGCGAATAAGACATGATTGGCACGAGAGCCTCCCGGCGCCGTTTGCCGTGGGGGGGCGATTGATGGGGTGCGGATGGGATTGTTGCAGAGGGTGCTGGGACCACGCGTCGAGGTTCCAGCTGATCTGGAGGTGGACGCGGCTCCTGGACAGGTGCTTGCGCCCGTGGGCGGCAAGGCGGTACCGCTTTCGGAGGTGCCGGACCCCGTGTTCGCCACCGGGGGCCTTGGGGCGGGCATGGCAATAGAACCTGACGGGGGCACGGTCTTCTCACCTGTAGACGGCGTGGTGACGGTGACCGCGGGCACGCGTCACGCCATAGGCGTCACGGACGAGAAGGGCGCGGACGTCTTGGTTCACATAGGTGTGGACACGGTGTCGCTGAGGGGTAGCGGCTTTGCGTACTTCGTGCGCAAGGGGGACCGCGTGCGTGCCGGCCAGGCGCTCATGTCGTTTGACCCGGAGCTGATACGCGAGAGCGGGCTTGACTCCCACGTGGTCGTCGTCGTTACGAACACGGAGGACCTCGCCGCGGTGACGCCGGTGGTGCCTGGCATGATTGACGCGGGGGACCTCGCGATTGCTATCGAATACTAGGAGCTCCTCATGCAGCGAAGCTATCAGACCATGGCGGCGGGCCCGGAGGTCACGGGCGAGTTCGAGGATCGCAGGAGTCGCTTCATCGCGCAGCTTGCGCACGTGGAGAGCGGGGCGGAGGCGGAGCGCTTCATCCAGGAGGTGCGGGCTCGGCACCACGACGCCAGGCACAACGTGCCGGCGTGGATTCTGGCGGACGGGCGCGAGCGATGCTCGGACGACGGCGAGCCGCAGCGCACGTCCGGCATGCCGACGCTCGAGGTGCTTCGTGGCGCCGGCCTAAAGAACGTGTGCTGCGTGACCACGCGCTACTTTGGCGGGACGCTCCTGGGGCCGGGCGGCTTGGTGCGGGCGTACACCGCCGCGGCGCAGAACGCGGTTGCGGCGGCGCGCGAGGCGGGGCAGATCGTGACGATGACCATGGTCACGAAGGTGACGTGCGTCATCCCGTACTCCGCTTACGGGCGGGTGGAGCGGCTCGTGGCGGACTGCAGGGGCAAGGTGCACGACACGGTGTTCGCGGAGGACGTGCAGATGAACTGCGTGTTCGTGACGGGCGACGAGGCCGCGTTCACGTCCGCGATGCTGGAGCTCGCAAACGGCGAGGACCTGTGCCACGTGGGCGAGCCCATGTTTGCGGAGTTCTAGCGGCCGCACCGGCGGCGTGCGGGTGAGGGCCGATGCGGCCGCGCTTGGCTAGAACGAGAGCCCGCGCGCCAGAAGGTCTTGCTCGAGCGCGCCCGCGTCCGTGAAGAGGTGACCGTGCATGCCGGCCGCACGCGCGCCGCGCACGTTGTCCGCGTTGTCGTCCACGAAGAGGCAGCGCGCGGGGTCGAGCCCGTACTCGCCCGCAAGCATGTGGTAGATGCGCGGGTCCGGCTTCATGAGGCGCACGAACGAGGACACGAGCCAGCCGTCCATGTGCGAGAACGCGGGGATGGAGTCCTTGAACGCCATGAAGCTCGTCCCGGCGTTCGAGAGCAGGTAGCAGCCGTAGCCGGCATCGTGCAGGCGCGCCACCAGCTCGTTTGTGCCCGGGACGACGGTGCGGTGGCGCCACCAGCCGTGCAGGCACTCGTGCAGCGCGCCGTGCAGGCGCTCTGGCAGGAGCTCTCGCGACACGCGCTCCATGGTGTCGTCGTCAATCGCCCCGGCATCCAGAAGCGCCCAGGACGGGTGCGAGAAGAGCGCGGCGTCAAGGGCCCGCGCGTCGTCTTCGCATGAGGTGAACTTTCGGGCGAACTCGATGCCGCTAAAGCGCATGAGCACGCCGCCCATGTCGAATATCACGTTTTGTATGGCGGCCTCGGCCGAGGAAGGCGCGTCCTTCTCGCCCGCGGCGTTGCCAACGCTTGAGCCTGCCATGCTGCCTCCTTGTGGGAGCGGCCGCCCCAGGGGACGGCCGCGCTGATCGATGCTTGTGGGCGCCTGTGGGATTGGCGCCTTGTGCGTGCGGGACGCTAGTCCCTCGTGCCGAGGGCGTGGCAGATGTTGCTCCACGGGGCGACGTCCTCCACGGGCGCCTCGTCCCACAGCTTCAGGACGTCTGCGGGCACGAACTCGCGGCGCACGTCGACCTCGCCGCCGTACAGGCGGAACCAGTCGGCGCTCATGACCAGGTAGCCGTCCTTGCCCTGATCCTTGCCCCAGCTGTTCTCGATGCGCCACGCCTTGGGCTGGCCGTCGGCGTCCAGCTCGACGCCCTGGAAGCACATGGCGTGGGTGAGGCTGGTCTCGCGCGCGTCGATCATGTCGGCGCGGGTCATGGAGAGGTCGACGCCGAACAGGCCGTTCAGGTCCTCGCCGTCGAGCGACAGCACGTACTTGAAGTCCTCGATGTTGCGCGGGAACTCCTGCATGACGTCGCACGCCATGGCGCATGGGACGCCGGCCCTCAGGCTCGCGATGGCCGCCTGCTCAAGCACCTGCGGCTCCACGTTCAGCACGCGGATGGGCGTGCCGCCCTGGACGGAGTCCGTGAGCGTGAGGTGGTACGCGCGGCCGTACGGGCGCGACTCGCCGGGCATGGAGACGAGGGCGACGTAGTCGTCGGGGTCGGCGGGCACGTAGCGCTCGGCGAACTCGAGCGGCGTGATGCCGAGGTCGCGGATGACCTGCGAGGCGCGGGACTCGTCCTTCTCGCCCTGGGCGCCGCCGTCGGCACCGTCCGTCGCTGGCTTCGGCGCGGGCTCGATGGGGGAGAGCTTTGCCGCGTCCGCCTTGCAGTTCTTGCCGACCTTCATCACGAAGTCGAACGTGACGGGCGGCTCGCCCAGGCACGTCGCGAGCAGCTGGTGCACGTCGGCCAGCATGTCCTGCTTTGCGGCGCGCAGCTCTGCTTCTGGGGCCCCGTCCTTGTGCATGCGGCGCAGCGTGAACGCGTCCTTGCGCACCAGGCGCTCGAGCTGGGCGTTCATCTGGCTGGAGTTCTTGGTGCACGCGGTCTCGGGCATGGCGTACTTCGGGACGATGCCCCACTTGCGCACGACGTTCATCGCGAACGAGTAGTAGCCGCCGTCGCCCATGCCAAAGTCGAGCACGTGGCAGACCTCGCGGGCGTCTTCCGGCAGGTCCGCGGTCTGGATGACGTACTCGAGCGTGGAGTTCGCCTTCTCGAGCTTGTCGTAGAACATGCCAAACGCCTGGCTGAACTCGATCGTGTCCACGTCGAGGAAGGTCATGGTGTCGTGGCGCAGCGCGTTCATGGCGCTGAAGAACCAGCAGCGGCCGCTCTGGCGTTGGTTCGTGACCTCGGCGGTCTTGGGGACGGTCACGCCAAACGTGTCGCTGTACGTGCGCATCTTTGTGGTGTCGCGTGCGGCGGCCATCACGTTCGCGGACGTGACGGCGTTCCTGGCGACGCGGTTTGCGCGATCCGCGCCAAACGCGGCGTTGCGCTCCTGCGCCCATGTGGTGTCGACGCTGAGTGAATCCTTGCTCATGTGTCTCCTCACATAGATAGAGAGTTGGTTTTGACCATACGAGAATAGCACCATGCCGCCCGAACGCGTTCCGTGGCGCCGCCATGTCGCTATACTGGCATGGTATAGCGATATTGACAAAATCGCAGGTAAATCGCTTGTATAATCTTGCTTGGTCCCTAATCGTCCCAACCGTCTGCAAAAGGATTTTTGGAATACGCGCTGGCAACGGCCCTGATGTAGTCGTTCTCATGCGGTCTGTCGTAGTGTTGACCGGTGACTCCGCCGACAGAGTGGCCCATGAGTCTCTCTATTAGCCAAGGCTCCATGCCAAGCGTGTACCTTGCAATCGTCTGCCACGATGCTCTGAGCGTCTGCATTGGTAGGTACCTGATTCCTGATGACATGACGAGTTTTCTGTACGCCCTCTTCACATAGTCCTGAGTCGCTGGCGAGTCAGAATCAGGCCCGACCAGCCACTCGTACCCCGCATTGCGCCTCGCGGTGGCGACCTCGTACACACGCCTCCCCATAGGACCCGGAATGGCGATTGTCCTCTCGCTGAACCTGTTCTTGAGCGTGTCGGTCAGCCCAGCGGCCTGAGTGACCTGACGTGTTATCGGCATCGAGCAGACTCCTGACTCCATTGAAGCCTCGTCGCACCTCACGCCTATTGACTCGCCAACGCGGCAGCTGCCGAACGCGCAGAGCAGAAACGGTATCTCAGCGACGGAGCCTCTGAGAGCACGCCACACGTCCCTGAGTTCGTCTACGTCGTACGATTCGCTAGTGCTCTCTCTCGACTCCCTGACGGGCATCTCTAGCGCAGCGGAGAACGGGTCGTTGTCGGTCGCGCCCATGAACCTAGCCCTGTCCATGATGCGCGACAGTACGGTCTTGCACTGCATGGCCGTTGCGTTCGACTTCGACAGGAGCCACTCCTGAACGTCTGGTGGACTCACTGCGCCAAGCTGTACGTTGCTCCACCTAGGCCCTACGTGGTTCTTCCACGTCGAATCGAACTGCCTACGTGCGTTAAGGCTCATTTTCCCCGACTCGCAACGCCTGTCTGCCCAAGGAACCCACCACAGGTCGTGCGCCTGACCAACGGTGACTGACCCATGCTCCTCGGAATGCTCGACGTGAAGCAGGGCGAGCCTGTCGAACGCCTGTCTGCGCGTCCCGTGTACCGTCTCGCTCATCCTTCGGTACGTACCGCCAGAGTCCTTGCCCCAGTACCTAATCCTGTACTTGCCCTTTGAGACTAGCGTGACGCTGCCCCATGATGCTCTCTTTCCGGCCATGGCTATATGTACCAGCGCGCGCCACAGGTGCGGCATACCATCTCTGAGCGGTTCTTCTTGCCGGTCATCGCTCCTACGCCAGCGCCAACGGCGGTCCCGACCGGGTTAACTATAGAGCCTACCGCTCCTCCAACCACGGCGCGGCCAACAGAGACCTTCTTTCCTGAGCCGAGGACCATGGTGTCATGTGAACCGCACTTGGGGCATATCGTCGGGTTGTGCCTGTTCTGAACCTTCGCTGGCTTTCCCGCGTACTTGTTGGGAGCGTAGTGGAAGCTGTTCATCTGTGCGAGATACGCCTCGCGCTCATAGGATGACATTGTCTCCGCCTGTATATCGCGTGCCTTCTCGGCCTTCTCCTTGGCCTCATTCTCCTCGCGTACTGCCCTGCGCTCCGCATCTCTCTCGTCTGAGATGCGCCTCTCTATCGAATCCCTCTCTACTATTGCGTCTGCATGCTTGTAGAACATCTCCCTGTCTTCGTCGGTTGGAGAGTAGCCAAGGCGCTTGCTCGCTCGCCTCTCGTACCTCCTGTCGCCGAATCCGAACGCGAACTCTGGCACAAGCCAGATGCAAGAGCAGGCGGCTGTAGGAGCAATTCCGTAGTCTGGTATAGCTCCGAGAGACAGGACGGTAAGCGCTATCCCCGCCCTTATCACGTGCTTTACTGGGTCGCCCTTCTTCGCCCTCTCGTTAGCGACGGCGTTCTGCCACCTCTTGTAGCGGATGTATCCGTCGCTACTCTCGTACTCCGAGACCGTCTTCTCAGCCTCAGCAAGCTCTCTCTCGTAGCCAGACATATCTTCCCCCCATCTCAATTTGTGTCCAATGATGGAACTAATGTTCTAAAAGTCACGCGCGGCCAGCGAAGTGACCATTAGGCGTGTCTGACAGCCCAATGATGTAGTCCGCGCTGCAATCGAGCGCGCGGCATATCTTCGCGAGCATGTCCGAGTCGGGAGTGCGCTTGCCGTGCTCCCATCCGCTCACGGTCTGCTTTGTCACGCCAACCATGCCGCCAAGCTGCTCCTGCGTGAGCCTGCGAAAGCCCCGCATCGATGCGATACGCAGTCCTATAGAGACGGAAGAAGAGGAATCCATGTGCGCCTCCTTTTTGACTTAGTAGCCTTGTACCCGATTATTTCAGAATTCCACTTGCAAAAGTTCGCAAACTGCGTACTATGGTCAGTGTCGAGTAAGCGAAGCGCGTACTTCGACGGCAGACCTTTGACAATCGGATACCCCAGTACGTCGGACGGGGAGAGAGGCCCCTAAGACCGCTGCTGGAATGCTCGTGCGCTAATCGATTGAGGAGGAGCGCTCAGGCGTTGCGGCATGGATGACCGCAACGAAGGAACAAAACATCAGTTGGAGGTTCTAGGTGTCCAACAGGTTCAAGGAACGCAGGAACGAACTCGGCCTCTCCGCAGAGCAAGCTGCCGTGAAGATAGGAGTCACGCTCGGGACGCTCTACTCGTGGGAGCGCGGAGACACGAAGCCGAACGCGAAGAAGCTCGCCGACATGGCAGTCGCTTATGAGGTGTCTGCCGACTGGCTCATTGGGCTTGAAAAGTAAGCAAATCGCGTACCTTGTCAAACAGGAGGGATAGCGATGAAAGATACTTTCAGCTACGGGCGTGGCCGCATCGAACAGTTTGTGTACGAGCACCCATACGTCTCGTTCGTAGCGTTCCTAGCAGCAATGTTCGGCTTCATGGCAATCGTCGGCCTAAACGACATGGGCGACAGGGTTACTGCTCTAGGAGGAATGTAGCATGCCGGACCTCTACTACTCGATAGGCTCGTCTTATCCCGGTCAGGTGAGCCTTGCTAACCACGGAGTCTACGACCCTAGAGCGAGGCTCCACAAGCCAATGCAGGTCCTCGCAAGACGCGGAGACTGGAAGCTCGTGAGCGCATGGAACGGAGACTCCTACGACTACCTAGCGAGCCACCCGACGCACGGAGAGTTCCACCTCATGGCGCGCGACGAGTCTGTCGCACGCACCCAGTGGCGCAGGATGCTCGACGAGATGGGGGTCAGGCCAAGTGAAGCTTGAGATGACATACACGGTCCGTCAGCTCCACGACATGACTGGCGTTCCGATGACAACGATTTACGACGCGATACACAAGGGGCTGCTCAAGGCCAAACCGCTCCCCGGATACGAGCGCGGATACCGCATCAAGGAGAGCGAGGTCCAGAGGTACTTCAACGGAGGCGATGCCGTTGGCAGCGAACGTCCTTGAGTTCTTCGTCCCGTCGAACCGAGTTGACAAGCGCGGCAGGCCGACTCACATGGATGGAATCAACGACGTCGTTGGCGCTGCTAGGGCGAACACCTATCTTAGCGCGAAGAAGAAGCGCGAGGACACCGAGTGGGTCGCCAAGTACGCGAGAGACGCAATGCTCTCGTGCGGGTGGGAGACTCCAGACGAGCTTGTGACCGTAACGACAGTCTGGTACGAGACGTCGCTGCTGCGAGACCTCGACAACGTTTACGGAGGCGTCAAGTACGTGCTCGACGCGCTTTGCACTCCGGCCAGATGGAGCGACAAGAAGCGAGCGTACACGCGCAACCCGTTCGGGTGCGGCGCCATCGTCGATGACTCGCGTAGGTACGTCGGGGAGCTTCGCTTCGGAGCAAAGGTCAGCAAGGAACATCCGGGCGTGCTTGTCCGTGTCAAGAAGATGCAGCCGAGTGTGAGGAGCGACGTTCTAGCTGCTGAGTGGGTTGACGAACAACTTGCAAATGGAGGTTGCAATGAGTGACGTACAGAACGTGACGCCTGAGATAATCGACGTCCCAGAGGTGATTAGCGGAGCCGACCAGTGGCTCGCAGAGCAGCGAGCCAAGGTATCTTCAATTGCCGAGGAATACAAGCCACACCAGATTACAAGCGGGCAGGACTACCGAGACAGCAAGCGTGCGAGGACAAGCGCACGCAAGGCAATCAAGGAGGTAGAGGACGCCCGCAAGCAGCAGGTCGGGGCGATAAAGAGCGCCGTGAAGGACTTCGAGACTCAGGTCCGTGACCTTCTCGAGCCGCTGTCAAACGTTGACGCGGACTACAAGGCTGCTCTCACCGAGTGGGAGAACCTCGTCATTGACAGCAGGACCCAATCGATTGCGGCGTGGTACGAGGACGAGTTCCCTGACGTGTCCTCGGTCATCCCGTTCAAGACGCTCTGGGACAGGTTCTCGGCTGAGGGAAAGTGGGGACTCTACGGGACCAACGAGGTCGCGATACGCGATGACGTTGAGAAGCGAGTAGGCGAGATAGAGCAGGACCTAGCGACGCTCGTCTCTGCCCCGTACGACGATGCTGACAAGGCCAACGTCAAGGCAGAGTACGTGAGGACGCTCGACATGTCATCGGCCCTCCGCAACGCAGACGAGGCTCGTAAGGCCAGAGAGGCGCTAAAGCGAGCGGAAGAGGAGCGGAAGAAGCGCGAGGAGGAGGCCGCAGAGTACGAGAGGCAGCTCCGTCTCGCTAACGAGCAGGCGGCTCGCGAGCAGGCCGAAAAGGATGAGCGAGAGCGTCAGCAAAGGCTTGCCGAGGCCGAGGCCGCTCGCCAGCGCCGCATCGAGACTGGCCAGGAGCATCCTACGCCAGTACAGCCGAAGCCCGTTGCTACCAACGAGAGCGCAACAAGGACGCTCGTGTTCGAGGTAACGGTGCCAGAGAGCGTCGCTGGTCAGTTCGTCGCCGCGATGAAGTCTATTGACGGCGTCCACGGAAAGAAGATTGGAGTCAGGTAATGGAAGAGACAACCGCGCTCGCGACGTTGGAACCGTCGCTCAACGAGCAGGTAGAGCTTGCGAAGGCACTCGCGCCAAGCGACATTATCCCAGCTGCGTATCAGGGGAAGCCAGCGAACATCGTCGTTGCAATCGAGTTCGGGCAGAGCATGGGCCTAAGTCCGGCTGAGAGCCTCTACCGAATCAACGTCATCAAGGGGAAGCCGACTGCGAGCGCGGAGCTTATCGCCGCGCAGGTGCGAAAGGCTGGGCATAAGCTGCGCGTTTCCAAGGACGAGGCCAACACGAGCGTCACCTGCACAATAGTCCGCAGCGATGACCCAAAGTATCCGTTCGTAGTCACGCGCGACAAGGCGTGGGCGCAGCAGATGGGCCTTGCCGTCAAGGAGAACTACCGCAAGCAGCCGCTCACCATGCTCACATGGCGAGCAATCACGGCATGTGCTCGCGAGGCTTGCCCTGAGGCGCTCTTCGGCGTCGCGTACACGCCTGACGAAATGCATGACTTCGACTCGGTGAGCGAGCCTGTGAGCGTCGATGGCAGCGCGACCGTGTCTGACGTCTCGCATCCACAGCAAGAGGACGAGCAGAAACCTCAGGACTACCTCTCGCAGGTGCGCGAGCTGTTCCACGCCTATCAGGAGGCGCGAGGCGGAATTGGTGCTGCTCAGGCCAACGGGGAGCTGTGCGACTACATGCGCGTGAAGTCGCTCCACGAGCTGAGCGAGGACGGAGCGGCGACTCTTGCAGAGATGATGCAAGACGTTGTCACCCGCTACAAGTCGCAGATGGTAGAGCCTCAGCAGACCGCCGAGTCCGGCGAGCCTGACCTCGCCGAGGCCGACTACGAGTTCTGATGGCTGGCATCTGCGGAGGGGCGCTCGTTGTCCTCGTGAGGACTGGCAAGGGGATAAGGCAGCAAACGTTCAAGCTATCAGCAATAGAGTGCCAGACGGCGGCGAAGGCCATAGACGCTCTCAAGTACGACTACGACGGTAGACCGAAGAGGTACAGGCAGATAGGCGAGGCCGAGTCGATAGACATTTGGAGGGAGGTCAACAGCGGTGTGTCGTTCGCCGACATTCAGGAGAGTCACGGGATATCGCCGCTCCAAATAGAAAGCGCCGTGAAGAGGTGCGAGTGCGGGCGGTACGGAAAGCTAGAGCCTTAGAGGAACAGGAGTCAAATGAGCATCAACGAGGTAGCAATCTCGGGGAACCTAACACGTGACCCAAACGTACGAAAGACGGCGAGCGGAAGCTCCGTCATGAACTTCTCGGTCGCGGTCAACGACCGTCGCAAGAACCAACAGAGCGGGGAGTGGGAGGACTACCCGAACTACGTGGACTGCGTACTCATGGGACGCCGAGCCGACTCGCTCGCGCAGTACCTCTCGAAGGGCACGAAGGTGTCAATCGCAGGGAAGCTCCACTACAGCTCGTGGGAGAAGGACGGCCAGAAGCGCTCGAAACTTGAGGTCCTCGTGAACGAAATCGAGTTCATGAGCCGAGGCAACGGAGGCGGAGGCCAGTACCAGCAGACGCAGCAGTACGCGCAGCCGCAGCAGCAAAAGCAGCAGAGCATCTATGACGATGACAGCATCCCATTCTAAGGAGAGTCAAATGGAAAGCACCCACGTCGACGAGAGCGCGGCCCGCAAGGTCGAGGACGCAATCCGCAACAAGAGCGGCGTGTTCATCGGGACTCACGACTGGTTCGAGGCGACGGGAGTCACGAAAGACGAGTACGATGCGTACCTCAACTACGGTGTCCGCTACGCCTCCCAGCTCGACTACAAGGACGCACACTCAGACATTCCTGGCGCGGTGAGCACGAAGGGCGTAGTCGAGAAGTTCACAGGAGACTCCAAGAAGGTCACCGTCCAGATTAGCATCGACCCGCACAACTACGGAGACGTCGCAACAATACAGCGCATCATAGGCGAGCCTCTCGACCTCGTCATGTACCCGATTCAGGCACCTCTGCCTATCGATGACGAAGGCCAGTGCGTGCCTGACGGCGTCGAGCCGATGTTCTAGCAGAGCACACGAGTCCTCCCGCGATTGGAGGCACGGGAGAGACCTCTAGGCGGTGGAGGTTGCCTTTGAGGCGTGACATGAGGAAGGACAGCCTGACCCTAGAGAGGTTCAGGAGGTGCGAGGCGGCGGCGAGGCTGCTAGAGAAGGCCAAGGACTCTTCCATCACTCGCAAGGCGAACGCCGCGAGCGGGTTCGAGTGGTGCGAGGACATGCTGGACGAGGCTTGGAACGACATAGACAGAATCGCCGAGCAGTCCGGAGACAGGGACGCTCGAATAGTCGCAGCGCACTTCCTGTTCCTCGAAACGTGGCTCGACACCGCCTCGGAGGTCGGGCTGTCAGTTGACAAGACGAAGAAGCTCGCATACGCCGCTCTCATGCGGCTTGACAAGGAGGAATAGCTTGGAGCGAATCAACGTTGCAGTTGAGGCAGGTTGCAAGGTCCCGCGTCGTGGTGACGATGACTCGGCGGGACTCGACCTCAGCGTCTCGAAAGACGTCTCGATTCCAGCGAGCGGCCACAAGATGTGCCACACGGGAGTACACGTACAGATACCGAAGAACCACGTAGGACTCGTGTTCATCCGTAGCAGCGTAGGAGCAAAGCGACACGTGGAGCTGTCAAACGGCGTCGGAGTAATCGACTGCGGATACACGGGAGAGGTCATGCTCCCTCTCCACAACCACGGTAACTCAGCGCAGTTCTTCCGCGCCGGAGAGCGAGTCGCGCAGCTGGTAATCGTGCCTTGCGTCATGACGGACGTGAACATCGTTGACGAGCTTGACGAGACGAGCCGAGGAGACGGCGGATTCGGAAGCACGGGGAAGGACTAGGAAATGGGACGATTCGACGTAGCGACAAACACAACGACAGACATGAGGCGCGACTACCTCAATAGCGCGATTGCTGCTCGCAAGGAGCGGGCCACAGTAAAGAAGCGCATCAACAGCGGAGAGCTGACCATTGCCGACGTGCTGGAAATGGAGTCTAAGTACGTCAAGCGCATGCACGTCGTTGACCTTCTCGCGGCGCGGCGGGGGCACGGAAAGGCAAGGGCGCTGAAACTCATGAAGAGGCTCAAGATTGGCGAGCACAGGCGCATCAGCGGACTCGGGCCTAACCAGCGCAAGAGGCTGTTAGAGGCCGTTGAGAAGGGCCAGTAAGGGACATTTGACCGAGTGGAGGCGTCGATTTCCGGCGCCTCTTTCTTATAGACGGGGGCTGCACATGATTGGCGAGCACTGTAGCGAGTGCTACCGGTTTTTCAAACTCGAGTTCGACGATACGTGCAAGAACGAGCTTGGCGAGAAGACCATCAAGGAACTCACGGATAACTGCGGATGGTGCAACGCATACCAGATTGTCGTTAGCAAGAACTCTCCCGTCCTAATAGACGGCGAATACGTTTGCGAAGACTTCGATATGTGAGCGAGGAACCCAGATGGATTGCATCAACGATGGCGTACTCAGGCGTTGCCCGTTCTGCGGTGGCAGGGCAGAGTACAAATTCAAGAGCAACGGAGAAGGTAGAAAGACTCAGGTATACGTCCGATGCACTGCATGTGGCGCGAGAACGAGGGCAACAATCGAGTGCTACAAATCCAACGTTAGGTCTCTCTGGAACATGCGTGCAGATAGCGATTGGGGAGTGGCCCGATGAGCAAGAGGACGTCGCCAAGAGAGGCAAAGAGCATGGTGTCTGGGGCAATCTACGTCCCGAACGACGTCGATGGAATCCTCGGAGCCGAACGCAAGATGATTTACGGCTGCGGGATGACGGCATCGGGCGTGTCGCTTTCGATGGGCACCCAGCGCAGCTGGCTCTCAACCTCGTGGACGAGGCGCTCTCGCCCGTTCGCAGACACGCTTGCCCGCATCGCCGACGCGATGGACGGGGGCGAGGAGTGATGCGCGTGTTGATTGCGTGCGAGGAGTCGCAGCGCGTCGCGACGGAGTTCAGAAGGCTCGGGCACGAGGCGTACTCATGCGACATTGAGCCTTGCGGGGGGGATACCCGATGATGCACCTGAACGTCGATGCGTTACAGATGCTCAAGCTGCATTGGGACTTGGTGATAGCCCACCCGCCATGCACGTACCTCACCGTTACGGGCAACAGGTGGTTCAACGAGGAGCGCTACGGGGACAAGGCCCGCGAGCGAAAGCGCGAGCGCGAGGATGCCGAGCGCTTCTTCATGGCCTTCGCGGAGTGCGGGGCGCCGCACGTCTGCATCGAGAACCCCGTTGGCGTGATGAGCACGGCGTGGCGCAAGCCAGACCAGATAGTGCAGCCGTTTGAGTTCGGAGACCCGTACGAGAAGAAGACGTGCCTGTGGCTTGAGGGCTTAAAGCCACTAAAGCCGACGAACGTCGTGGAGCCAGAGCCGCGCCGCGTATACAAGAGCGGCAAAACGATGCCCGCGTGGTACGCGGACGCCTGGAGCCTGCCGCCGCACGAGCGGGCGAAGGTGCGCAGCAGGACGTTCCCCGGCATCGCCAAGGCGATGGCCACGCAGTTCTGCGAGCAAATCGGCGTGGAAGGGCTAGAGAGAGGGGATGGCGAGCATGAGTAGCGACGAGAGCATATGGCGCATGCGCGTGCTGAGCACGACCATGCCAGAGTACGTTGGCGAGCTGGTGCGATGCAAGGACTGCGCATACCACGACGAGCGCGGATACATGCCGGGTCGCGTCACGTGCAGGATGCACAGCGGCATCTGGGGCAAGGATGACTTCTGCTCCAAGGCCAAGAAGCGGGAGGACGTCTATGAGTGACAAGCAGGCACGTCTCATGGAGCGCGCTCCAAACACTCTGAACGGCGGCACATTCGAGGTGTGGAACATAGGTGCTGGGTGCGGGATATACGTGGACTTCAACCCGTGCCCAACAGACACGAAGGTTCCGGAGACTATGGCCTTTTCAATTGACTTTCGCCGAAACCGCCTTGAGAACTGGGGCGGGCTTGGCGTGTGGTACGAGGACGCCACTGGCGGCAAAGCCATACGCGAGCTGGGATACGAGCCGATTGAGGATGGTAGCAGCGATGGCAAAGGACAGGACTAGGCACGCACGGCGCAGGGAGCCAGAGCGCGCGGGTGTGTCGCTCATCGAGCTGGTCAGATGGGCGATGGAGCAGCTGGGCGACGGCTTCGCCGATGCGGCTAAATGCGCGGAGGAGCTTAGGAGGGCGAGCGATGGCATATAGCGATTACGGCGCGTTCGTGTACCTCAACGGCAAGCGCAGGGAGGACAAGGAGGACGTAGGCGTATACGACACCGACGAGGCGTCCCTGCCCACTGGACTCCGCATATACGCGAACATCCTTAAGCGCAACGGTGACGGCCCGTGGTTCACGTTCTCGCACCATGGCGTCATGGGAGACGGCAGAGTCCGCGTCGGATGCTTCAAGCAGGCTTGGCCGGAGCTATACGATTGGGAGGTCGGCAATGACAAGCCGACCCTGTACACGTTCGATGACCTTTCCCGCAAGTTTGGATGGGACGATTACCAGGAGTACAACGGCGTGAGGTACGCATCCGACGAGTACGACAAGGAGTTCGACTTCCTAGGGTGGCACTTCAACTTCTGGGGCGACGATTACGGCAGCACTCCGAAGTACGGGGCGACCATGAGCCGAGACGGTGAGTCGTGGGAGTGCGGTTACGACTATGCGTTTGGGGCTGGTTTCTATGACATCCACTAGCGAAGAGCGGGACACGCGCATCCCGTACAGGCTTGGCACGGACCACTACTGCACCTACGAGAACGAAGGCGAAGAGAGCTACGTCCGCATGGGCGACATGATTTCACACGTCTATGACACGCCTTTTGGCGAATTCGAGATAGATGGAGAGCTGTGCTCCGTGCGCTACGGAGAGGGCGGATTCATCGACACCATCTCGGTGTACGTGTCTGGAAAGGAAATGAACTACGACGTTCCGTGCGAGGGAGTTTTCTACAGGATGGAGTCAGAGCATGTCTAGCGCTGAAACGGTTGATATGAAGAAAAAGGCGATGTTGTCGCAACCAATGGCGGGCAAGACCGCTGAGGAAATCGTCGCAGCCCGCGAGAAGGCGATTGCAGACCTCGAGGCGATGGGCTACGAGGTCGTGAACACCTACTTCACAGACGAGTGGTACAGCGACGAGGCGATGAAGGAGCGCGGCGTCGTGCAAGTCCCGCTGTGCTACCTCGCCAAGTCGCTTGAGAACATGAGCCTGTGCCATGCGGCCTACTTCTGCAAGGGCTGGGATGACGCCCGTGGATGCCGCATCGAGCACGACGCAGCCGTCGCGTACGGGCTGGAGGTGCTGTATGAGGACTAACGACGAGCGCCGCGAGGTGGCGGAGCGGATGCGGGTTTACTCGCATGATTTCGATTTCGGCGATTCTGACCCGTTTTGGTATGTGGCTAAGGCCGCGTTTGGCGATGCTGATGTACACACGTACTACAGCGTTTTTGCCCGCCTCGCCGACCTCATAGACCCGACATGTCACCTGGGGCCGGCTCACTTTGGAGGGTTTGGATGCGACAGGTGCTTCACGTGGTTCCCGGATATGAAGAAAAGGACAAGCCATTGTCCCGAATGCGGAGCGATGGTGGTGGACGATGAATAAATTCAAGAGCAGCTCGGTAGGAAGCGTGTCGGTGAAAATCGGCGTGACGGCAGAGCCAAGCGACGAGTTCCGCGATGTCGCCTACGCCCTCGGGTTCGTCCGCGTCGTGCCGTGCTTCGACTGCGCATATCAGGGCACGCATGACTGCCCGGATAAGGACAGCGCGGAGTGCATGGCCTTTTGCTCGAGAGGAAGGAAGAGAGACGATGACCAGCGATGAACGCGTAGAGATTGCGAAGAGGTTGCGCGGGACAAACGGCATCTTCTCATTCGTCTCGGCGCTTGGTATCGACATCGATAGTGATTGGTGCTGGACGGACGTGAGCAAGCGCGTGGCAGACCTCATCGACCAGACGTGCCACGTGGTGACCTCGGGCGAGTGGCGCGGCAGGCCCATCGGAAGCGCGTGCTCAGTGTGCCACGCCCCGCTCTACCCTTCGACGGCGTGGGCACATGGCATGAGGTACTGCACGCAGTGCGGGAGCAGGGTGGTGGACGATGACTAGCAGCGTGTTCTGCCCGAAGTGCGGGTTCGGAGTGCTTGTTGGCTGGGAGTTTGGTGACGCCACCGCCACTAACGGCTTTGGCGATGCCGTGTGCGACTACGAGGGATACATGAGTCACGTTCTGTACGACCACAAACGCAGTTGCCCGCTCTGCGGGACTGAACTTGAGATTAGCCACATGCTTGTTCCGCACTTCACGGCGGAGTTTGCGAGGTGATGCTTTATGAGTGACGTTGTTAGCGTCGTGATGTTCGTCGTTGTGCTGCTGTTCATAGCCTTCTGCACGTGGTGCTGGATGTGGCCGAGGTGACGCGATGAAAAAAGAGAATAGAAGCGGTGAGAGACGGTCTGGACTCAAAGAGAATCCGGGCCGTCTCTCTTCTGAGACAGAAATGTACGTGATGCACAGGGAGCCGTGCGTTATGTACAGGATAAAGCTGCCCGGCGCAGACCCGAAGCGATGCGTTGGACTTCTCTGCTGCAACAAGTGCGGCCACGTGACGCCTGACACTTCGAGCGTGTACTGCCCGAAGTGCGGGAGGGAAGTAGCGTCCGTAATCAACACTTCATACTCATGCGACGCGCTCAAGTACGCGCATGACACGGGATTCGACTAGGGATACGAGGCGGCTATGGAGGAGCGAAATGGGTAGATGGGCCGAGTCCGACGCAAAGAGGCTCAGAAAGATACGGAAGCATCTTGGCACGGCTTGGAACGAGTCGTTCGCGCTCAGCGACAACCTGAGCTGCAAGGCTGTCCAAGACAAGATAGAGGAGTCAATCATTGCGCTTAACTCGGCGTCGTTCGACTATGCGTCGTGGCATTTCGAAGAGGAGGCACGCGAAGATGGCTGACTGGAACTGCATGACGCAGATTCACTTCATTGATACCAAAGAGACAATCGACATTGACGGAGATTGGGTCGAGTACCTCAAGAACAATAGCCACGGAAACATTCGCAAGTGGCAGTTCTTCGCGAATGGGCTGCTAATCAACATGGACGCGGTGAGATACGTGAAGGTGGTGAAGACGAAGTGAGCTACACCACAGACAGGACGCTCGCAGCCGAGAGGATGCGCAACGAGGCAGACGGGTACCGCAACAACGAGAGGATGTACGGTCACGTCTCGAGAATCGACACGGGAGAGATTCCGGGCCTGTTCCAAGACCTTGCGACGTTCGTTGGGCTTCGAGGTTACATCCGCTCTGACGCCCTGTTCGACACTCTGTCAGACCTAATCGACCCGATTTGCCATATGACGGAAATCGGGAAGACTCCCAAAGAGCGCAAGTACGTTTGCAGCAATTGCGGAGCGACAAACGTTGCCCCAGCCGGTCATGAGAGACCACGCTACTGCGGCTGTTGCGGACACCGTGCAGTGTCTTTCGACCGGGTTGGTAGCGGCGCGATTGACGAGCCGGTTGACGTTCTGGAATGAGCGTTATAAAACGCTGCCAGATACTCAGCAATTCGACTATATGGCTAAGAATTAGTCGCAAGACAAACCGACCAAAACAAGATAAAAATACAATAAACGGGGTGGTTCTATGCTAGAGCTAATCTCTACGGCAATCATCTGCCTCACGGCTGTCGTAATTGTCGCGACGGTCTGCAACGCGCTCGTGTCAATCCACGGGAACGGAGGCGACCGATAGTGGGAGCGGTGAACCCAGACTACTACACGCAGCGCAAGGTCGAGCCTATCGACGTAATCGAGAGGGTCTGCGAAGGCCTCGACGGGCGCTCTGCATGGCTCCTCGGGAACGTCCTCAAGTACGCGCTCAGAGCCGGATACAAGACCGATGACCCGACCGAAGACCTCACGAAGGCACACAACTACGCCCATCGGCTCGTGACCGGCTATTGGGCCGATGAGTAGCAGGCCCTCGAAGCTTTCGGCGCTCATGGGCAAGGCGTCGAAGGCGAAGATGGAGCCTGAGGAGGCCGAGGCCGCGCGGGCTAGGATGGCGAGCGCGTTCGTCGCCGACTCGCTAGAGGACCTAGCGGCGATGTGCATCCACGACGGCTCCGAGGTCCCGAGGTGGCTACAGGAGGGAATGTCCCGCGACATTGACGGCACGTGGCCGGAGTGGTGGCGGGAGCACCAGTCGAAGATTGACGGTCAGGAGCCTTACACGCCAAACCTGATTCTCGTGAACGCGGCTAAGGATTGGGCTGAGAGGAACGGCGTGAGCCTCTCGTAGCTGCGATAGGCTCGGTGCCAAACGCACGAAACGTGTCGCCGTGGGCGGGATTATTGCCTGTGGAGGGTGATGGCCTCCGGTTGATGGTACAATGGATGGAAGCCCAGCAAGTCGTGCCATCACCGCGACGAGCTGGGCTTTCTTGTGATTGTTGGGGGGGCGTTTCCCTTGGACGCATTGGAGAACGACGGAGAACTCTACGACGCTCCGCTCGACTGGTTCAGGTTCGATGCTGACTTCTCGAGCGAGATAGGCAGGAGTGCGCTGTTCAACGGCCCCGTCTCCGACTTCGGGCGCTGGGCCAAGCTGCTCGTGATTCTCGCTAGGGTGAAGGGCCACGCGCTGGTGATGGGCGACAACATGACGTGCGACTACGTTATGCGGTGCCTAGAGTTCTCTGACAGGGCGAGCCTCGCTGCGTTCGTCGCGAGGATGAGCGGCACGGGCGTAATCGACTACGACCCCGAGACCGACTCCGTGTCGGAGAGTCAGGTCGCTGAATCGGCTCAGAAGATGGCGAGCAAGAGGGCCTCGTGCAGTAGGGCCGGGAAGAGGTCCTGGAAGGTGCGCTCTCTCGGTTCCGCAGGTGGCGAGGCAGTGACGCCAAGGCTCGAACCGGCAGATGGCGAACGCTTGCTGAACTCACCAAAGGCGAACCTTCAACTTGAGTTGAACACACGTTCAGCAGACGTTGAACGCACGTTGAACGCGCCTCGAACGAAATCGAACACAGTAACAGTAACAAGTACATTAACAAGTACAAGTACTAAAGAACACTGTCCGAATCCGAAGAGGGCAGAGGCGATAGGACGGGTCATAGGCCATCTGAACGAGGTGGCCCACAAGTCGTACAGGGCCTCGTCCAAGAAGAGCGCACAGTCGGTGAGCGCGAGGCTCGCTGATGGATACACCGAGGAGCAGCTGTTCCACGTCATAGACGTCAAGTGCGAGGAGTGGCTAGGGACGGACATGGAGAAGTTCCTGAGGCCGGAGACGCTGTTCGCGCCGTCCCACATCGAGGGATACGTGAACCAGCCGCTAAGGGCCGAGACGTCGAGGCAGGAGAGGGCGATACCTCAGGGCCAGTACGGCGTCAGGGACTCGGCTAGCCATTGGTCGATGCCCGGGATACGTGAGGAGTAGGAATGGAGAAGGAGCTTGAGGGAGAGGTCTCGAGATGGAGGGAGGAGAGGTACCGCGAGAGGCTCTCGAGGATAGGGATACCCTCGAGGTACGCCAGCGCAGAGGACGGCAGGGCGCCAAGGCTCGCGGAGAGGCTCGTGTCCGGAGACGCCACGGGACTCTACGTCTACGGCGACGTGGGAAGCGGGAAGACGTACCTAGCCTGCGCCGTGCTCAGGGAGGCTGCGAGGAGGGAGAGGTACCAGCCGAGGGCCTTCGGTGCCGTGTCGATGCTAT
The DNA here is from genome assembly GCF_900105025.1 of Parafannyhessea umbonata. Classification (GTDB taxonomy): domain Bacteria; phylum Actinomycetota; class Coriobacteriia; order Coriobacteriales; family Atopobiaceae; genus Parafannyhessea; species Parafannyhessea umbonata. The sequence goes on from NZ_LT629759.1 coordinate 725,406, forward strand.
CCTCGCTCAAGGCCTCGTACGACGGCAGGCCCGGCGTCACGGTCGAGGAGATTGAGGCTGCTGACATGCTGCTCGTCGATGACCTAGACAAGCCGAGGTTCACGCCATGGGCGCTCGAGACGCTCTACGAGATTGTCAACGTGAGGGTCGAGAACGGAAGGCCGACGATTGTCACCGCCAACAGCGACATGGGAGGACTCGTCGGCAGGCTCTCCGCCGGTGACCCGGTGCTCGCCGAGGCGATATGCGACAGGCTCGTCGGAGGGGCGATTGCGGTGCGCATGGAGGGAGAGTCGAGGAGGAGGTGGCTCGATGCCGAGTGACTACCACTTCAAGAGGACGGAGGGACTCACCTGCGGTGAGAGCAACTTCCTCAAGGCGTACGCGCCGTCCACGTTCTGCGGCGATGACTTCAACATCGTAGAGAGGTTCTCGAAGACGGCGAGGTACTTCCCGTACTGCACGAGGGCCGACATGGGCCTACTGGCGGATATAGCAGAGTCCCTCGTCGAGAAGGGCCTCCTCAAGAGGGGGAGGGGGAAGAGGGGACAGGTCTACAGGCTCACCGAGGACGGGGAGCGGGCGTGGTACGGACTCGTCGGAGGCAAGGACAGGGCAGAGCGGGCGAGGGTCACTGGCTACAGGGCCAAGATGAAGGCGAAGATGAGGGGTATCGATGAGTAGCGGGCAGAGGCCGATGACGGGCAAGGGCAGCGGGAGGAAGAACAACCTCCCGACAGCGACGAGGCCCGTCGAGAAGAGCAACGACGTCGCGTACGCCAAGGAGCTGTTCATGCTCCCGACGATTGACATGGAGGACCCGGACGCGGTGCGCGACAGGTACTTCGAGCTGCTCGAGCTGAGCGAGAAGTACGGGCGTGCAATCACGATTGAGGCGCTGTCGATGGGGTTCGACACGACGCGCGAGGAGATTATCGAGGTCAGCAAGGGCGAGAGGTGCAGACTAGGCGCGAGGCTGAGCGTCGCTTCGGCCCCGATTTTTCAAAAATGTTTGAATTCCGTCGCAGGTATTTGGGCTACCCACATGAGCAGCGGAGACTTCAAGCAGCCCGTGGCTGGCATCTTCATCGGAAAGAACAACTTCGGCTATGGCGACGTCACCGAGACGGTTGTCCGCCACGAGAGCGCCAAGCTTGGTCCCTCGAAGGCGGAACTCGAGGCCAAGTACCAGTCGGCTCTCCCGACTGAGACGCCGGTAGATGCGGACGTCGAGGCCGTCTACGAGCTTCCGAAGCCCAAGAAGGCACCGGCGAAGCGCAAGCCCGGCAGGCCGAGGAAGACGAGCACGAGTGGCCGAGGCCGCAAGAAGAGCCAGTGAGCTGCGGATTTCACCGAATTCGAGAAACCTTTATTAGGGGTCTGGCCCAGAAATTTCGGCGAAATAGGAAAACCTTTATTAGGGCATCCAGACAGAGAGAAATCGGGAGCCGGAAGCTGAAAAGCTCGGATTCCCAGACAGAAAAAGCGCCTCGGGGCCAGCGACGGCCTCGGGGCGCTTTCTTTTTGCCGTTATATCGGCGGGAAACTGTAACGGGTGGACGCCGCGCAATGGCGTCTGTAAGGCAATACAGGGCCGTTTTTTGGTCGATAGCGCGTGAACGCGACTAAGTGCCCATATAGACAAACGCAATGCCTTGAATCGCCTTAGAATGGCTAGTAAGTGGATTGTGGAGAAACGCACGATATGCGGCGGCGGCGTCCCGGCGACGTCGTTGCCGTGACGTGGCGCGCGCTGTATGTGGTTGGTACGCTAGGAAACAGCGCTTTGCGGGATATGCGGGAATGTGCGTGTGAGACTCTGCAAGGGCAAAATTAGGCCGTCAAATACAGAACGATAACAAGTATCAACGTTGCCGCAAATGGCGTCTAAAAACGCCTTAGAATGGCTTGCATGGATAGCGGAGGCAATACCGGAGGCGATACGGAGACAAAAAAGCGCCCCGGATACGTCCGGGGCGCAGTGGCGTCAAGCGTTGTTGCAAAGCCAAAAAAGTATCAAGAGCGGTAGCCATACCGGCAAAAGCAAGACAGCCAAAAGTATGATTAGAGTTCCGTAGTCGTGTTTCATTCGCTGCACCTACCAAATGCCGTTATATACGTGGCCGTTCTCTTCAAAATATGCTTCGTAGATGTTGCATTCTTCTACAAATCGGTCTTCGCTAGTCGCGTCTTCCCAACACATCTCAATGAGTCCGTCTACCGCGTTACACACGCGCGACGCCGCGCCAGAAAGCATTTTCTCCATCTTGTCGCGGTAATGCGCCGCCCTTTCGTTAGCTTGCCCGGATAGTCCAAGGTAGGCAGAGGCTTCGTAAGTAGATGCGTCGGCGTCGGTGTACATGCTAAAAAACGTGTCTGATTCACCGCTGAATCTATCGCGCATGTATGCACAATGCACAAACTCTTTCCGCAAGTCTATAAATTCGTCGTCGTTTATCCAAGCGCTTGCGATATCGATATCACACCAAACAGAATCGCGTGAGAAGTCCGGAAAATCATAGCCGTAACATGCATCATCGGTAAAATCGGCCTTGTAGGTGGTCGAATAGACGCCTCCGCCGATTCTGATATCTATGCCGGTTGCATCCTCAAAAGCAGAAACGGTGTCGTTGACGTCATATACGAGTGATTCATAGCCAGCTTCCGCGCCACTTTGTGAAGCGGCATACTCTTCAAGCGCGCGCGCCTTGGCTTCCGGTGTGAGTTCTTCGTAGGTGTAAACAGTCTTCGTGATTGTCTTCATGGTTAGTATTCTTCCTTGTCCGTGGCCGTCTGGTATGCGTCTGCACCTACTCAAACCCATGTGCAACGCCATTGGGCACGAAAAGCGCTATGCCGCGCATTTCCGGCGCGTACTCCGCTCGCGTGCCTAGGCGGATGCATCCGCACGTTTCCGCCCGGTCTATGTCCGTACTCACATCGTCCCAACGCTTTGCGCAAAGCTTGTAGATAGTGCCGCGTGTGCCGTCGATAGTCGCGCTGTAAAAATCGTAGTAGCGCGGGACGTCGAAAATCTCATAGTCGTAATCCGCATAAAGCCTAAAGCAATTGCCACGCTTTGCCGTCTCATAGTCGCCGGGTGAGACCTCATACACGCAGATACCGCGCGGACCCGACACTAAAAGCGGGATTGTGGCGTAGTCGTTTCCATAAACGCACGGGCCCAGTATGTCGACAACGTTTAAATCATCTATGTAAGCAAGGTCCGCGACGAATTCGCGCCACAAACCGCAATAGTTGCCATCCGGGTGAATAAGCGCGTTGCCGTTCTTGTAAGTGGTTGCGTACATGGTTACTCATCCTAATCGGTGTCGGTGGCGTAACTGTAGGCCGTAGCAAGCTCTTCAAGTGCAGCGTTCACGTCGTCGGGCACGTCTACATAGCGGAGGTCAAGGGTTAAATCATCCGGGTCGATTGACCCACACACCTCTTCTGCAAAGTCGTCCCTTGAAGCACATGCGCGTGCTGTTACGTCGTCCAAGTCTTCTATGTACAGGTTGCCGCAAGAGTCGTAATGAATGTAGTCCGAGCCGGTGACACGCCCGTTTACAGCGGCTGCAACTATGTCGTCGATAAGGCTGCACCACTTATCCGCTTTCGAGCCGGTCATACAGTCGAAAAACTCTTCAGTATCGAAAACGTCGAAACCGTTGCCGAACTCGCTGTAGTTCTCTTTCTCATAGCTAGCAATGAACCAGACCAATTCAGAATCATCTAGCTCACTTATCGCGTCCGTTACTACAATCTCTGCAAGGGCCTGTCTTTCGTCGCGTGTGAGTGCTGCAAGGGCCTCAGCCGTGTACTCCTTGCCGTTCGGGTCCGTGTAGGCGATTACTTGAGTCTTTGTTTCTTTCATTGCTTTACCTCCGTAAGCCGTTTGCCTTACTTGACACATTGCAAGCGTATCCACTTACGACTAGTACACGCATGCAAGTCGATACGCTTACATAGATTCTCCACATTCACACGTTCGTCTGTTTGTCGCATATATAGGGCGTGCGTTTGTGCAGTTGGAGGCTATCGGCCCGGGCCACATCGACCTACTGGGGAGGGATTGTTAAGGTAGTTATGTGCTCTACTAAGCCTCCTCTCCGCCCGCGAAAACAAAAAGGCCTTGACAGCGGAACCGCTTAGCCCCACACTACGTATGAACGCAGCTACGAGGCAATGGAGGTGCCGCGATGAGGTCAACGGACGTAATCAGGGACAGGGTGAAGGCTTCCGGTACGTGGAGCATGAGGGCGCTCGCGCAGAGGCTCGGCATGATGCCGCAGACGATGAACACCCGCCTCAACGCCAAGACCGTGGGCGTCGGCTTCCTCGTCGCCTGCCTCGACGTGCTTGGCTACAGGCTCGTGGCCGTCCCAATCACGTCCAAGCTCCCGTCCGGCTCGATAGAGGTAACCGACAGCATGACGGTCGGCCCGGCCCCGGCGAACAAGAAGGAGCGCTAGACATGGCAACCTACGGCTACGTCCGCGTCTCGACGGAGCGCCAGAACCTCGACCGCCAGCTCGCGACCATGGCATCGCTCGGAATCGGCGGAGACTTCCTGTTCCGCGACAAGGCATCCGGCAAGTCTCTCGACAGGCCCGGGTGGAAGGCCCTCATGGATACCGTCTCCGACGGCGACCTCATCGTCATTGACTCTCTCGACCGGCTCGGGAGGAACTTCGGCGAGGTTACGGAGCAGTGGCGCGAGCTTGCCCACCACCGTGGCGTAGATATCCGCATACTCGACCTCGATTTCATGGACTCGCGCAAGTTCCGCGAGATGGGCGACATTGGCGAGGCGATGGAGTCGGTCGTTCTCTCGACGCTCGCGTACGTGGCGCAGAGCGAGCGCAAGGAGCTGATACGACGCACTAGGGAGGGCGTGGCGATAGCCAGGGCCGCAGGGAGGATGCGCGGAGGCGTCAAGAAGCGCATACCGGCAGAGCGCATGGACGAGGCGCAGAGGATGCTCTCCGACGGTGCCTCTAGGCGCTCTGTGGCGTCCTACCTCGGAGTCCACCCGAACACCGTCGCGAACATGGTGAAGGACGGGAGGCTCGTGGCGTAGGCCCGCACGCTTTACGTCCGACTCGGGGCCACCATCCATGGCGTAGGAACGTTGCCATTGGAGGTGGCCTCTCTTCATGCCCAAGCTCGTCGAGTCCATCTGCGCCTACATCGACGCGAACCCTAGGGACGTCGGCGCGTACGTAGACGCCGCTTCCGCGATAGCTCAGTCTCGCGAGGACGGCGCGATAGACCACTCGGATAACCAGATGGTCCTCTCCCGGTTGCAGGACGCGATTCGCTGCGGCTGGGCGTCGCTCCAACAGCTCGAGTCTCTCGGCGACTGCTACAGGACGGTAATCACCGTTGACGCTAGGGTTGACTTCGACTCGTTCGCTCAGGCCATGGAGCTTGACCGCGACCCGAAGTCGAGGCTCTGGCTCCCGCGCAGGAGCAAGCTTTGGCGCCTCTACAAGGAGTTGCAGTGGTTCGAGACGAACCCGAAGGCTGAGTTCCTGTCCGTCTCTATGCCTCCCAGAACTGCGAAATCTTCGACGTGCTGCATGGCTATGGCATGGCACTCCGGGAGGGACCCGCTGCACTCGAACCTCGTCGTTGCCCACTCCGACGCCCTCACGGACCACTTCTACAATCAGGTGCTCGAGTTCATCACGGACCCGCGCTACCGCTTCTCCGAGATATTCCCCGAGGCGAAGCTCGTCGAGAAGTCAGCCGAGTACGAGTCCCTCACGCTCGGCGAGAGGCGCTCGTACCCGTCCATAACCTGCCGCTCCATCTCCGGAACGCTCACCGGCGCCGTAGAGGTCGGCGAGGGCGGATGGCTCTACGCCGATGACCTCGTGAAGGACATTGAGGAGGCAAGAAGCCCCGTCCGCCTCGAGAAGAAGTGGGCGAACTACGTCAACCAGTGCTACGACCGCCGCAAGACCGGCGCTAAGCAGCTCATGGTCGGAACAAGATGGGACGTCAACGACCCAATCGGTCGCATGAGCAGGCTCCACGAGGGCGAGGAAGGGTTCCACACGCTGGTGATACCGGCGCTGGACCCGGACACCGGCGAGAGCAACTTCGAGTACGAGTACGGTGTCGGCTTCTCGACCGAATACTACATCGACATGAAGCGCACCACGGACTCCGCGACCTACGCGGCTAAGTACGACGGCGACCCGATAGTGCGCGAGGGCCAGCTGTTCCCGCCAGACTCGCTCGAGCGCTACCTGTCCCTTCCCGACGAGGCACCGACGCGCACCGTCGCAGTCGTTGACACGAAGGGTGTCGGCACCGACTACTGCGCCATGCCCGTCGCGATGCAGTTCGCATCAGTGCCGGGAAAGTGGTTCATAGCGGACGCGCTCTGCGACAACTCTGTCCCCAAGGTCGTTAACAGGCGCGTCGCGTCGATGATTGCCTCTGACGGGGTTCAGGTCGCGAGGTTCGAGTCCAACAGCGCGGGCGGGACCGTGGCCGACTCGATACAGAAGGCGCTCACGGACATGGGAGCACTCTGCTCGGTCCAGAAGAAGTACACCATGTCGAACAAGGAGACCAGAATCCTCGCGGCGTCGCCTTGGATAATCAACAACTGCGTGTTCCGCGACCCGTCGCTCTACGAGACGAACAGCGACTACGGTCGGTTCATGTCTCAGGTGACCGGCTTCTCACTCGACTCCAAGAACGCCCATGACGATGCCCCGGACGCGCTCTCGATGCTCGCCGACATGCTCTCGAAGAGCGTCAAGGCGAAGGCGGTCCCCGTTAAGAGGCCGTTCTAGGCACTCCGCACGACGTGGCTGGTGCCCGGAACCAAACTCCGCAGTAGGGGTGCAGCCCCATCGCAGGAGAGGGCGGAGTACCTCCAACTCCGCCCTCCCAAGCGCGAGACACGAGTGGGGGAGCCTAGTGGCAGACCAGACCGAGAACAACCTCTTGCGGAAGGTTTACAGGGGACGCAGGCGCATCCTCTCATCTCCGGTTTCGATAGACGCTACAAACGTCGCGAATGTAATCGAGAAGGCGCTCGTCGTTCACGGAGCGAACGCCGCTGATGAGGCCTACCTTCACGGGTACTTCCTCGGCGACCAGCCGGTGCTCCGCCGCAAGAAGGCCGTTCGCCCTGAAATCAACAACGCCCTCGTCGAGAACAGGGCGTACCAGCTGTGCAAGGACCGTACGGACTCGCTCGCGGGCGAGCCTATCACGTACTCGGCCCACGGGACAGACGGAGATACGGTCGGCGATGACGTGTCCGACCGCGTACAGCGCCTCAACGACGCCTGCGTCGCGGCAGACAAGCACGCCTGCGACCTTGAGCTTGTGCAGTGGATGTGCGAGGTCGGCGTCGGTTACCGGCTCGTGCTCCCGTCGAGCGAGATTGCAGACGGGAAGACCGACAGGCCGTTCGTGATTGCGACGCTCGACCCGCGCTCTACGTTCGTCGTGTACGACAACAGCGTGTTCCACGAGCCTATGTACGCCGTCACGACTGTGCGTGACCCGGAGTCTGGCGAGGCGACGCACACGGTGTACACCAACGACTCGCGATTCGTCGTTCGCTCCGGTCGCGTCATCGAGGCCGACTCCAACCCGCTCGGCGCGGTACCAATCATCGAGTACGACGCGAACCCGGAGCGCATGGGCGTGTTCGAGGCCGTCCTCTCCATCTTCGACGCGATAAACGAGATTGAGTCGAACCGAGTTGACGGAATCGCGCAGTTCGTTCAGGCGCTCATGGTTCTCGAGAACGTTGACCTAGGCACCGATGACGAGGAGCGCCGCAAGACGTTCTCGGAGCTTATGGACCTCGGAGCGTTGCAGATTACGTCGAGCAGCGAGCTTCCTGCGAAGGTGTACACGCTCAACAGCGAACTCAATCAGTCGCAGACGCAGACGCTCGTTGACTCGCTCTATAAGACCGCGCTCTCCATATGCGGAATGCCGTTCAACGTCGGCGGGTCGGCGTCCACGAGCGACACCGGCGCTGCCGTGACGATGCGCGACGGATGGTCGAACAGCGAGAACCGCTGCAAGGAGACCGAGACCATGTTCAAGAGGGCTGAGCGCAGGTTCCTCAGGCTCGCGCTCTCAATCATGGATGTGAGCGAGGGCCTCGGACTCGACCCGGCGTCCGTAGAAATCAAGTTCACGCGACGCAACTACGAGGCAATCCAGAGCAAGACGCAGGTCCTCACGACGCTCCTCGGCTGCGGGAAGGTCGCGCCGAGGCTCGCGTTCCAATACTGCGGGATGTTCACGGACCCGGAGGACGCATACGACCAGTCCATGTGCTACGTGGAGGAGCAGGCGCAGAAGGCGCTCGAGACGTTCTCGGCAGGGGAGAAGGACGGGGACGAAGAGGCCAACACCGCCGATGACGGCGGAGGCGATAACGCGGGCGACGGCGTAACCGTCGCAGGACAGGGGAAGCGACCCCCGGAACCAAAGCATAGCCAAGAGGAGGACGAGTAATGCACAGGGACAAGCTCAGGGAACTGCTCGGAGAGGCCGCTACCGACGAGGTGGTGAACGCCATCATGGACGCGAACGGCAAGGATATCAACGCCGCGAAGTCCGGCAAGGATGACCTCAAGGCGCAGCTCGCGGAGGCTCAGTCGAAGGTGGACGAACTCACGAAGGCGAGCGAGGCGAACCTCAGCGACGCCGAGAAGTGGCAGAAGGCCATCGACGATGCCAACAAGCGAGCCGACAAGGCCCTCCACGACCTCAGCGAGCAGAGCGCCGTCGCGGTGTTCGCCGCAGCCGGAATCAGCGAGGACGATTACAAGGCGTTCATGCCGTCAATCGTCTCCAACGACCGCAAGGCGACGGTCGCAGCTGCGAAGGCAATCTCCGACATGGTGTCGGCCAAGGTCGCCGCTGCGAGCGAGGCCGCGGAGAAGAAGAGCCTCGGTGGCATGAAGCCACCTGCGGGCGGTGACGCCAGCAACGGCACGGTCTCCACCAAGAAGGAGTTCATGTCCCTTCCATACGCGAAGCAGGTCGAGCTTCGCGCGCAGAACCCGGAAATCCTCAGCCAGCTCTCCTAGTAACAAGACGGAAGGAAGAAGGAACAAATGGCAACTTATCTCGGTTACCCATTCGATGCCGAACTCTTCATCGCAAACTGGTACAACCAGCCCGACCCGACGAAGACCGCGCTCGTTGACTCCGGCGCCATGGTCGAGGACGCATCCATCGCACGCGCAGTGGCAGACGGCGGCGACCTCTACACCGTGCCGTTTTACAAGCCCCTCGGCGGCACTCCCGCCAACTACGACGGCAAGACCGACGTCCCCGTCGAGGCGGCTACCGGCGACTCCGCGTCCGGCATCGTGTTCGGCGTGACTCAGGGCTGGTCCGAGTCCCAGTTCGTCCGCGACTACAACTCCGGCGCAGACCCCATGGGCGCTCAGGTAATCCCGGGCGTCGCGAAGTTCTACCAGAAGCTCCGCCAGAAGTACATGCTCGGCATCCTCGGTGCCGTCTGCGGTGTCGCCGACATGAAGTCCCATGTCATCTCCTCCGACGCGGCAATCGATGCCACCACCCTCGGCGACGCTGCCGTCGATGCCATCGGCGACCAGTCCGACACCATCTCCCTCGCGTTCATGCACTCCAAGATTGCGAACTCCCTCGCGAAGAAGGACCTTCTCGAGTTCGCCAAGTACACCGACGCGAACGGCATTCAGCGTCAGGTGCGCAACCTCGCGTACGCCAACGGCATGGCCGTCGTTGTCGATGACTCCGTGCCCATGACCGCCGCGACCAGCGGCTCCGGCGCAAAGCCCGCGACCTACACGACCTACCTCCTTGGCGTCGGTGCGCTGCGTCACGCAGACGCCCCGTGTGAGGTGCCCGTCGAGGTGGTCCGCGAGGCAATCAAGAACGGCGGCATGAACACGCTCGTCACCCGCAAGCGCGAGACCATCCACCCGAACGGGTTCTCGTACACCAAGCCTTCCGGCTACACGGCGTCGCCCACCCTCGCGCAGCTCTCCGACAAGGCCAACTGGTCGCTCAAGTTCGACGCGAAGTCCATTCCCATCGTCTCCGTCACCACGCAGGCCTAAGGACTGACCATGGCCCTCACAGACTCGGACAAGCTGAACCTGACGAAGGCCTTGGCAGGCGGAGGGAGCGACGTCACCAACGAGGTCGCTTCCTCCTACCTGCGCGTCGCAATGGACAAGATTCTGGCGATGAGGAACCCGTTCGCGAAGGACCCGTCATCGGAGGCTTGGGAGACGCGCTACGACACCCTGCAATGCGAGTTCGCGGCAGACATGATTAACCGTCGCGGAACAGAGGGCGAGTTGCAGAACTCGGAGAACGGTGTCACGCGCAGGTTCGCGTCAGACGGTATATCTCCGTCGCTCGCGCGTCGAGTGGTCCCGAAGGGGAGGCCTCTATGATGCGCATGGCGGAGCGCAACAAGAGGGACCTGTGGCTCTCGAAGCCTGAGCTTGTCGAGCTTGTTGACGATGACGGCGTAGGGACAGCCGAGTACGTATCCAAGTGGTCAACTCCGGTCCATCTCAGGGCGAACGTCTCGGCGCCGTCAGGAGACGCGACGGCATCCCCGTTCGGCGAGTCAATAGACTACGACCTCTCCGTTGTCATCGGAGACAACGAGCTTGGGATATCCGAGGGAGACGTCATGTGGGCGCTCTCAGAGCCTCAGACGGCGGATGACGGACAGCCTGTCATGACCGACGCATATGACGTGAGGGCGGTGTCGCAGTCGATAGGGTTCTTCTCTGTCGCCCTCAAGCGTGGGGAGGTGCGCTGATGGAGCTTTCTGCGGAGCTGTCGCTCGACTCGCTCGAGGCTCTCGAGAACGCGCTCAACGCGCTCGGAGACGGAATCGAATCAGGAGCAGAGCGCGGTTCTCTCGCTCTCGCCACCGAGGCGATGAACGTTGCCAAGGCGGCTTGCCCCACTGACACCGGGGGCTGGCTGCGTCGATACACACGGAGCGCACGGAGTCTGGATACGACGTCGTTGCGAGCGCTCCGTATGCTGCGTTCGTCGAGTTCGGCACCGGCATCGGGACGCCTTCCGGAGACCAGTTCGACGCCAAGGCAATGTCCGGAGCAGGCTACGAGGCCAACGCCTCCGGTAAGGGCGAGGAGGGCTGGGTGTACCCGAAGAACGGCGAGTTCCACCTCACCCACGGCCAGAGCGGCAAGGGATTCATGGCCGCAGGCGCAGAGGCCATCCGCGACGAGGCCGCTTCCGTGATGCTCTCCTACGTCATGGGAGCAAGGAAATGAACGACTTCTCGGCAAAGTACACGTCGTACGTGAGGGAGCAGGTAAGGGCCAAGTTCCCAAGCTGCTTCGTCACCACGGCTCTCGTCAACTCAAAGGACAGGAAGCTTCCTGCCCTGTACCTCAGCTACTCGTTCCCGTCTCCCACCCCCGGGACAGATGACAGTTCCGGCTCGGAGGTCTGGACGAGGACGAAGGTGGTCGCAGAGGCCTACTCGGGCACGAGCGTGCAGGAGGCCAAGGCCATCATTTCGGTAGCGGACGAGGCGTTCTACAGGCTCGGATTCAGGCGTTCGAACCTATCTGAGGTCCCGAACGCCGACACGTCAGTAAGAAGGCTGACGGCCACGTGGCGGGCATCGGTTGACGCCTCGGGCACGACAGCCAATTGGTAGAAAGGGAGTCCAACATGGCACTCACCGCAAGCAAGACCCCAACCAGCACAATCCACACCTACCTCATGCACCTCGAGGGTTCCATCACCGGCCCCGTACCGACCAGCTCCGACCTCTCCAAGTTCAAGAAGGCCATGGATATCAAGGACTACCCGGACATGGGTGGCAAGCCTGACACCATCGAGACCACCACGCTCTCCGAAGATACGCAGACTACGGTCAACGGCGTCCAGAAGCTCGACTCGTTCGAGTTCACCGCGAACTACATCAAGGACGTGTACGACGCCATGAAGGAAATCGACAAGAAGGGCAATGACGAGTGGTGGGCGCTCTACCTCGGCGCTGCGGCAGACGGCACCACGCCTGACGGCCACGACGGCATCTTCGTGTGGAAGGGCGGCTCGACCACCTACCTCACCAGCGGCGCGACCAACAAGGCCCGCGAGATGAAGACCTACATCTCCGCAGGCACCAAGCCCGTGACCGTCGAGCCTGCTGGCGCGTAAGCAAAACGCGAGAAGCGATAGGACTGCACCCCAACGGAAAGGAACGAACAGATGGCACGCAATGAGAAGTCGGACTTTGACAAGCTCGTCGAGGAGGTCGGCACTCACGACCACATCGTCATCGACGATGGTGACGGCAACGAGTACACCATCCGCTACCCTCGAGCAGTCGTTCGCAAGATGGAGTCCAACGGGACCACTATCGATAGCGTTCAGGAGGAGCTTGCCGAGGGCACGCTTCACGGAGCTGAGCAGTTCGTGAAGGACTTCGTTCTCCCCGGACTCAAGAGCGACCAGCCGAAGATGACCTTCGACGAGGCCCTCGAGCTGTGGGAGGCCATCGGCGACAAGGAGACGCTCATCTCCTACATGAGCGTGCTGTTCACTCAGGGCGTCCGTGCAATCACCGGAAACCCTATCACCGAGAGCCGTATGAAGTTCCGTCTGGTGTAGCGGACACGACTCCGGGCGAAGGGTACGACGGCCCCAAGCCCATACACCACCTGTTCTCAGAGGCTCTCCCGGTGGCGCTCTCGATGGGCATGACTGCGGACGAGTTCTGGTACGGGGACCCTTGGCTCTTCGCTGCGCGCAGGGAGGCCGAGAGGCTCGGGGCAGAGCGCCGAGACTGGGAGAGGTGGCAGTCTGGCGCGTACGTTTACGACGCCTTGCTCCGCGCGTCGGCAGTGCTCAACCCGTTCTCGGGCAAGGACAGGGCCGATGACTGGATGGAGCGCCCATACGGCCACGAGGGCGAGGAAGAGCCTGTTGACGCGGCCACGAGGGCAATCAACGAGCAGGCAGACCACCAGAGGTTCGCCGAGTGGATTCTCGCACACGGACCTCAGTAGGAGGACAGTTTCGGCGATGGTGGCTGCACCCCCGGAAACGGGGACAACATGGCCGACGCAAGCATTGACCAGCTCAGAATCAGCATAGAGGCAAAGGCCGCGAGCGCCAAGAGCGAGCTGCGCGGCCTTTCTAATGACGTTGGCTCCATCAAGAGCAAGGTGGGTCCGGCTGCGGATTCGTTGGAGAAGCTGTCCGCTGCCCTTGGCTCGGTAGGCTCGAAGAGGTCCGCAGCCAACACTCTCAGCGGCGTGGCGAACGCCGTGAAGAGGCTCGACGGCGTGAAGGTGTCTTCGAGCCTCGCGAACCAGATTAACAGGATTTCCAGCAGCATAAGCGGCCTGTCGAACGTGAGCGCACTCAACGCGCTCGCGAATGGTGTCGGCGAGCTGCAAGGAAAGAACGTAGATTCAACTCTTGGCTCTAGGCTCAAGCGCGTCGCGGAGGGCGCGAGCGCGCTCAACGAGGCGAAGATTGAGCCTTCCAAGGTTCATCAGCTCGCGGAGGTCCTCAACGAGCTTTCCAAGGTCAAGTCCTCCTCCATATCCACGACCATAAACGCATTGAGGCGTCTCCCCGAGGCGGCACAGGCGTTACACAACACCGACTTCAAGCAGGTCGCGGAGGACGCTCGGCAGCTCTCAACGGCGCTCGGTCCACTGCCGCAGAAGATTAGCGCGATACGCTCGTCCTACAGCGGACTCGGCTCTCAGGCCTCCCGTAACCTCAGGACGATAACGTCGGCAACGGACGAGGCCGCATCCCACACCGAGTCGTTCCGCCAGAGGCTCGCTAACCTCGCATCGACAATCACCGTGTTCTCCATCGTCCGCAACGGCATGAAGGCCATTGCCGGTTCGATAGGCTCGCTCATCAACGAGGCGAACAAGTACATCGAGGACATGAACCTCGTCAACGTCGCCATGGGCGACTACGCCGGGCAGGCCAAGGAGTACGCGAATCAGGTCTATCAGGCGCTCGGAATCGCCCCGCAGGACTTCCTCCGCTCTGAGGGCACGTTCACGACCATGGCTCGAGGCATGGGAATCGCCACCGACAGGGCGGCAACCATGGGCCAGCAGCTCACCCAGCTCTCCTACGACCTCGCGTCGTTCTACAACATCTCCGAGAGCGACGCCATGGAGAAGGTTCAGGCCGGACTCGCTGGCCAGATTAGGCCGCTGCGAGAGCTTGGCTTCGACCTCTCAGAGGCGAAGCTCAAGGAAGAGGCCATGGCTATGGGCATCGACGAGAACGTCGAGTCCATGACGCAGGCCGAGAAGGCAATGCTGCGTTACAAGGCCATGCTCTCGCAGGTGTCGTGGGCGCAGGGAGACATGGCCCGCACGCTCGACTCTCCGGCCAACGCGCTCCGCGTGTTCCAGAGCAACGTCAGGAACGCCGCCCGCTCCATCGGCTCGATATTCCTCCCGATGATTAAGGCAATCATGCCCGCCGCAATCGCAGCAGCGAAGGTTGTTGCGACGCTGGCGAACATGATTGCGAACCTCACCGGAGGCGCACAGATATCCGCCGTAAACTACGGAGGCGGGACGAGCGTCGGTGGAGGCGGCGGCGGAGACGATGGCGTATCGCTCCCGTCTGGTGGCGGCGACACCGGAGGCAGCGGCGGCGGCAGCGGCAGCAAGAACCCGACTGCCAAGAAGTACAAGGGAATAGGCGACGCCGCGAAGCAGGCCGCAAAGGAGGTCAAGGAACTCAAGCGTCAGGTCCTCTCCTTCGACGAGATTAACAAGCTCAGCGACAACACGTCAAAGGCACTCGGAGGAAACGGAGGCTCAGGCTCCGGTGGCTCCGGTGGAGGAAGCGGAAGCGGAGGCTCCGGTGGCGGTGCTGGCGGAGGAAGCGGTGCTGGCGGCGGCGGAGCCATGCCAATCCAGACCTACGACTTCCTCGGCAACGCCAAGGGCATAGGCGATGACATATTCAACGCCCTCATGGACGTCGCGAAGCGTGCCGCAATGGCGCTCGACCCACTCTATGAGGCGGTAAAGCAGACAGTCGAGGCGATAGGCAACCAGTTCAAGGGACTCGACATTGCGGGAGCGATGGCGAACGAGCTTGTCGCTGCCGTTAACCTGTTCTCGAACTTCGCGCGTAACGTTGTCGAGATTCTCGGCCCGATAGCAGTCGCGTTCAACTTCCCGGAGACGGCAGCGTACGCATTCGACCTCGCCGCCCAGATGATGAACACGTTCTCTGCTGCGCTCAACGGTGTCGGCACTCTCGTCGGGAACTTCTCGCGAGAGGCAATACTGCCGCTCGTCGCATGGATTGGCGACAAGCTGCGCGGTGCAATCAAGGTGTGCATCGACGTTCTGTCGAGCTGGCAGACGTGGTTCATCAACAACACGCAGGCGCTCGCGAACCTCGGCAAGGCCGCTGGCGATGGTGCCAACCTCGTTCTCTCGCTTGCAAGGGCCGTGGCTGACCCGCTCTTTGATGCGGCATCGGCGACGTTCAAGGGCCTCAACACCGGTATCCAGAACATTCTTACGGTGCTCCTGAACTCCGATGGCGCGATAATCGCAGCTCACGGACTGGGAGCCGCTCTTGCTGCATGGGCGCTCGGCGGTGCGATATCGTCCGGACTCAACGGCATATCGACGGCGCTGTCGAACCTCGCGAACAGGCTCGCACTCCACAACGCTCAGGCAGGCCAGACGAGGGGAGTGTACGACGGACTCCGCGGCGCGTTCACGAACCTCCACGACAGCGCGTGGCTCCTCTCGCAGGAGCTTGGGACGGCCCTTGCACCTTCCATGCAGAAGGTCCGTGACTTCTCCGAGAAGGTCAACAACAAGCTGTCCGACATGGCAGTCAAGTTCGTCTACACGAAGCAGGGCGTAGACGGGTTCAGGAGCGGACTCTCCGAGTCGAACAGCGTTGTCGATAGGGCTAGGAACTACCACGACAAGCTGCGCTCGTCTCTGGACAGCAACGTCAAGAAGCTCGCTGACGCGAGGGTCGCGACGCGCAACGCGACGTCTGAATACAAGAACTTTGGAGACAAGGCCGGTCTTCTCGAGACGGCCCACGCGAAGCTCGCCGTTAAGATTGCCGCAGCAAACGAGAAGATACAGCGCGGCAAGACTGAGATGGATGCTGCCAAGCTCTCGTCCTCGGCGTTCGCCACTCAGGAGGACGCATCGGCGATAGCGACGCAGGGCCTCGGGACGAGCGCCGCTGGTGCTGCGGCGAAGATTGCAGCGGGAACGGCGGCGAAGGGAGCCGCAAGCGCCGCGTCCGTCGCGCTGTCGGTAGGCGAGAAGGCCGCGGCAGCGGCAACGACGATGCTCTCCGCAGCGATGGAAGCAATTCCGGGCATGATTCTCGTCACTGTGCTCGGAGAACTCGTTGCCCACTTCACCGACCTGACGAACTGGATTCGCAGCGTCGCGAACGGTTTCCAGCACCTCGTCAAGGACGTCCCCGTCCTCAGCTGGCTTGGCAAGCTCGTCGGAGCGATAGGAAACGTTGTCGGGTGGCTCGGCGACATGTGGGGAAAGCTCACCGGTACCGCAGACGCTACCGGCAAGGTCACTGACACCACGAAGGAAGCCAACAAGGTCCTCTCCGAAGAGCAGCAGCGCATCAAGAACAACGTCGATTCCATCAACGAGTACGACAAGTCTCACGACAACCTCCGGGACGCCATAAAGCTCTCCGGCTACAGCGTGAAGGACTGGGCGAAGCACCTCGAGAACATCGGCACAACGTTCGATGACCTCAAGAGCAAGCAGGATGACTTCACCAACAAGACTATCAACTCGTTCGACAAGATTGACACCAGCACGCAAATGTCGCTGAGCGACATGGAGAACAACCTGCGCTCGAACATCGAGACGCAGAAGCAGTGGTCTCAGGACATGCAGCAGCTCATGCATGACACCGGCCTCAGCTCCAACGACGCGCTCATTCAGGCCCTCGAGGAGGGAGGCCCGGCAAAGTTCTCCGCTGCGCTCCACGAGCTTGTCACGTCCGGAAGCGCCAAGGAGCAGGAGTTCGCCGACCTCGGAAAGCAGGGCGGAGACGTCCTCTGCGCGTCCATGGGTCAGGCGCTCTCTGGCGGCAAGGCTACGGTAACTAGCGCTGGCTCCGGACTCGCTGACGCTGCTGCAAAGGGCGCATCGTCGGAAGGCTCGAAGTCCAAAGCAAAGTCCGCTGGCAAGGGCGTTGGAGACAGCGTTGCAAAGGGCGTGAGCGGCAGCAAGGCGTCGGCCAAGAAGAGCGGCTCCGACGTTGCGTCAGCCGCCGCAGACGGCGCGTCCAGCGACTCTGCAAAGAGCAAGGCGAAGTCCTCTGGCAAGAAGCTTTCCGACTCGCTTGCGAGCGGAGTGACCAGCGGCAAGCAATCTGCCGTCAAGGCCGCTCAATCGGTCTCGTCTGACGTTGCTACTGCCTTCTCGAAGAGCACGTCAAGCGCAAAGAGCGCTGGTAGCAAGCTCGGAAAGTCGTTCGTCAGTGGCGTTTCGTCAACGAGCAGCAGCGCAAAGAGCGCCGCTGACAAGGTGAGAAGCGCGGCGACGTCATCGCTTTCGAGCAGCACCGGGACCAATGGTGCAAGGAACGCAGGGAAGAACCTTGGCGACTCGTTCGTCAGCGGCGTCTCGTCGAAGAAGGATGCCGCAAGCAGGGCCGGAAAGAGCGTCGCAAACGGCGCGAAGGACGGAATCGGCTCTCCAAGCGCATACCGCGCCGGACAGAACTTCGGCCATGGCTACGGAGACGGAATAAGCTCGACGTGGAGCTACGTCTACAGGAGCGCTTGGAACACGGCCATGGCGGCAATCAGCGCAGTCAACTCTGCGCAGGAGTCTGCGTCACCGTCTCGAGTGATGAAGCGCTCTGGACGCTGGTTCGGTCAGGGATACGGCATCGGCATCGATGACACCAAGTCCTTCGTGTCGAAGAAGGCCGCTGGAATCGCTGACGCGGCAATCGACTCCGTTGGAAACATGGAGGCGGCTGGCAAGCGCCTCGGCTCCTCGCTCGGAAACGGGTTCGCGTCAACGTTCGACGGCTCGCGCATGGCTGACACGGTGTCATCTGCGATAGGCAGCACGTACGCTGCGGCGCGAACGGCCATAGCGCGTCGCTCGTTTGCCCTCGACACCAACGTCACGACCTCGCACGCAGGAGGCCCAGTCACGGTCGATGATGCGGCCGTGAGGGCAATAGCCGAGGCCGTCGAGCGCGGAATGCTGTCCGTGTCGATGGGCGGCGGCTCAAACGAGGCAGGAGGCTCGGAGACGCTCGTTCTCCGCGTCGATGGCGAGGAGCTTGCGAGGGCGACTGCCCGTGGAAGGGACAGCCTGCGCAGGCGCGGCGTCGAGATTGAGTTCGACTAGCTAGGAGGTGGCCGGAATGTCGGCTGTTCTTGCGGTAGGTACGGATTCCGGTCACCTCGTCGAGATTCACCCGGACCCGTACAAGTTCTCTTGGGGACTGAACGACGTGAGCGGCACGGACGCCGGGCGAACGATAGACGCCGGGGCGACGATGTACAAGCAGCGCATCACGCAGAAACGGAAGATTGGACTCGCATGGCGCAACCCAGACCACGCTGCGGTTGGTCGAATCCTAAGGGCGTTCAACCCAGAGTACGTCTGGGTGCGGTACTTCGACGCAATGGAAGACGCAATGTCCGTCAGGCAGTTCTACGTCGGTGACCGCTCTGCCCCGCTCCGCTGGTACAACACGCTCGGCGGAACGCGATTCCAAGAGCTGTCGTTCGACATTATCGAGAGGTAGCCAATGCAGGCGATATCGACAGAGTTCAGCAAGGCGCTGCTCGAGAACTCGACACTGCTCGTGAAGGCGAGCCTAAAGCTCGCTGACGGGACGGTCAAAGAGCTGACCGGCGATGACATAACCGCGCTCTCCTACGAGCAGGCCACAAGCTCAGACCAGTCATTCGACATAGGCTCGGCAGTCATAGGCAAGTGCAGCATCACGCTCAACAACCACGACAGGCGCTTTGACAAGTACGACTTCACGAACGCGATGCTTATACCGTACGTCGGCAAGAGCTTCGGCGGCACGGAGGTACAAGGCGCTGAGCACACTGTGCCCACAACAGAGTGGCTCCGCAAGGGCACGTACGTCGTGGACCAGCCAGACTCGTACGGCGGGACAATACAGCTTAGCTGCCTAGACTACCTGACGAAGCTCGAGGACAAGCTGTCTACAATCGACGTCTCGTATCCGTGCTCTGCGATTGACTTGGCCGAGACGATATTCACAAAGAACGGCGTGCTCTTCTCACACGACGATTTCACTCCTGTGTACAACCCGACGATAACAGAGGCTCCGAAGAACACCGACTACTCATGCCTACAGGTCGTGTCGTACCTAGCTCAGCTAATGGGCGGCTGGATTAGATGCGACTCGCTTGGCGGCGCGTTCATCTCTTGGTACAAGACCTCTTCCCTCGAGCAAGAGTCATGGCTCGATGGCGGAGACTTCTCTGGCCCTGAGTCCACGTACAACACCGGCTCAACGGCAGACGGAGGCTCGTTCTCCGACTACTCGTCGGGAGATTCGTACGACGGCGGCTCGTTCACGTCGAACGATGACGTAGGTCACATCTATCGGCCGAAGACCGTCACCGTGATGACCGATGACGTCGTGATAACCGGCGTCAGCGTGAAGGCCCAGAACGAGGTGAAGAAAGACGAGAGCGGAAGGGAGACCAACGGCGCTGACGGAGAGACCTACCTTGCCGGTTCGGAAGGATACGTAATCTCGATTTCCAACAACCCATTCGTGAAGTACGGGACGGCGGAGGCATGCGCAAAGGCGCTGTACAAGCGCATAGGTGGCATGAAGCTCAGGCCGTTCACCGCGACCGCTCCGTCAGACCCGTCAATAGAGGCCGGCGACCCAGTAATCGTCTCTGACTATACGGGCGCTATGCACGTGTCGTACGTGACGAGCCTAAAGCTAACGGTCAACAACTCAGAGACGTTCAAGTGCTCGGCCAAGTCGGCGTCACGTAACAGCGCGGCTGGTGCATCAGCAACGACGCAGGCCATAGTCGCTGCACGAAACGAGGTGAAGCGCGCTCAGACGGCGATTGAGCTTGCCAAGGAGGACCTTGAGAAGCGAATCAGCGAGAAGAACAGCGGCATGTTCCACACCGAGGAGACGCTCTCTGACGGCTCGACCGTCTACTACCTTCACGACAAGCCGACGATAGCGGCGTCTCAGATTATCTGGAAGATGAACTCTCTCGCTGTGTCCGTTTCCACTGACGGAGGAGCGACGTGGGCATACGGCGTCACGGCGACGGGCACCGCGATACTAGACCGAATCTACGCGGTCGGCATCGACGCGAGCCACATCAACTCTGGTACGTACACCGTAACCGACAGCAATGGCAACGTCCGCGTCAGGATTGGACCCGGCGTTCCCACGTGCATGGAAATAGCAAACCCGTACAACGTTTCCGAGATGATACCAGTGTCGAATGCGATTCTCTCGTCGCCTGTCAGCGAAAAGCAGCAGGGTAAATATATGAACCAGTTCACCCAGAGTGAGATGGTTTCTGGAATAGAGCGTAAAGTTGAACACGCGACAATCGTGTCTGGGAAAGTGTCTTCTGGATATGGCGGGAGCATAGCGTTTATGTACTCTGCATACGAGTCGATAGACACGCACATATGGGACCTGAACGTGAACAACAGGGGGACGATAGACTATACGAACACTCTCTATGTGGACGGGATTGTGACGATATATCTTTCTGTTATCGAAGACGGAAAGCAGTTCTCTTATAAGAAGAGCGACGAAGAGAAGTGCATAGGCCTTTACGGATTCGGAGCATATGATTACTCTCCGTCGAAGGACTCCGATTTGACATATGACACAAGCAGGACTAAGAACACTAACTATACAATTGACTCCTTGTCGCCGCTCAAACAATACAAGTTCGAGATTTGGGCAGACGTAAGTTGGCATGGCAAGAATGAATCGTGGCCTGGCAAGGCGTCTGACATTAAGAACCCGGCAACGCTAACAATAGGTGGCGGACAGGTTCTCGCAATCCCGTGCTAACGACTCCAATCGGTTGCACGTGGGTTCTCCTGCGTGGCTGTTCAATGTCTCTAGGCAACGAGAGATTGGTATTCGACTTGGAACCATGGATTGCGCAGCTGCTCGTGTCAGTTCTGACGATAGTGGCGACCATCACAATAGCGATTCGCAACAACCAGCGCTCTGACGAGGGCAAAAACGAGCAAATGCTAGACAAGATAGGGGACCTAAAGGCCGCAGTGCTCCTCGGCAATCAGGACTCTGCGGCTACGCGCAAGGAGGTCTCAGAGCTAAAGACGGACATTAAGGCTCACTCAATCCAGCTCACGCAGCAGGCAGTGCGCCTTGAGAACGTGGAGGCGACGGCGAGGGAGGCCCTCTCTGCGACAAAGGAACTCCAACACCGGCTCGACATAATGCAGGAACCTGACGAGAGGATTGGGCTAAATGATTAACTGGAAGGTACGCGCATACAACAAGAACTTCTGGCTCGCACTCATCCCCGCAGCTCTGCTGTTGGTGCAGGCTGTTCTAGCTTGCTTCGGCGTCACGTGGGACTACACACAGGTTTCGCAGGAGCTTATCGGAGTAGTTAACGCGCTCTTTGCGGTGCTCGCAATCGTCGGCGTTGTCAACGACCCGACCACCGCGACGCTCAGCGACTCCGCGCAGGCATCCTCGTACGACCGTCCGCGAGATGACTCCAATGATGAGGATTAGTTTGCCAGAGAAGAGGCAGTGCTGCATGTGCGGTAGCCCAATGGTAGAGGTCCTCCACAGGGTGACGAACCCGGCGCGTCAGGACTGGCAGTGTCCTCGTTGCCTCCATGTGGAACATGACGTGTACGAGAACGAGTCTGGGGATGATGAACGATGACGCTCACGTACAACCAGCGTGCGGCTGAAATCATGCTGCACCTCGTCAATCACTCGGCTCATGGTTACAGCCAGCCCGCCCGCGCTGGCGACGGCACCATAGAGACGCTCAAGCTCTCGGACGGCACGGTGACAACGGTCCACGGTGGCGACTACGACTGCAGCGAGGCAGTGCGCATGTGCTACGTCGCGGCGGGCGTGCTGCCGCGCGGGTGCTACATGTGGACGGGCAACGAGGCGAGCCTCCTGCAATCGCACGGATTCGCGGGCGTGGGCCTCGGAGACCTCCGCGTCGGAGACGTGCTGCTCCGACGCGGACACACTGAGATGGTGGTCAGCGTCGGCGGAAAGCTCATGCAGGCGGGCTTCCGCATCTCTGAGCGTCACACCATTAGTGGCGTGAAGGGCGACCAGACGGGTTGGGAGAGCGCCTACAGTGCGCTCAACCCGGGTGCATGGAGCTGGGCCTACCGATACGTTGGCGGACAGCCAACGGGCGCAAGCAAGGCCACCGTCCACAACGCGACGGTATCAATGTCCATCCCAGCGGGCACCTACCAGTGCGTGGTCGATGCCCTCAACGTTCGCTCCGGCGCGGGCACGGGCTACGCCAAGGTCGCCCAGTACCACAAGGGCGAGACCGTCGTACTCGACGGAAGCGCCACGGTCGCGAACGGTTGTGTCTGGGGCCGTTACGTTGGTGGCTCCGGCAAGACTCGCTACATCGCCGTCCGTACAACTGGCGGCATGGAGTACCTGCGCAAGTCCGGTGCCGCTGCAAAGCCAGCAGCGAGGCCAGCAGCGATGCCAGCTGCAAGCTCGTCGGTACCGGCTGGACGCTACGTCTGCGTCGTGAGTGCTCTCAACGTGCGCGCTGCTCCAACGACGTCTTCTGCGGTAGTGGCTAAGTACCGCAAGGGCCAGAGCGTCACGCTCGATGGCTTCTCGGCAACCGCCAACGGGTGCGTTTGGGGTCGATACACAGGGGCAACGAGCGGGAAGAAGCGCTACGTCGCCGTGCGCACGCTTTCTGGTTCCGTGTACCTTCGAAAGCAATAGAGCACACCAATAGTCGTGTCTGGGGCATGGGCGAGAGCCTGTGCCCCGATTTCTTTTAAAGCCATCGGGCACGTACGGGACGGCGAGCAAGATGACAATCAGCTCAGTAGAAACGGGAGGTGCCAAGTGGCAATACAGATGCGCAGGGGAAAGTACGAGCTGCTCGACCCGTCGAAGCTCATGCCCGGAGAGTGGGCAATCGTGCTCGAGTCCGACCCGAACGGCACGGGCGGTCGCTCGCTCTACATGTGCTTCTCGCCCGGAGTCGTTAAGCGGATAGCCACCGTTGAGGACATGGCGACAATCATCGCCAACGCTGAGCCAGAGGTGTCGGCGAACATCATGAAGATTGCCACCGACACGAACGCCGCCATAACGGATGCCGAGAATAAGCGAGTGGCGGCTGAGAACTCTAGGGTCAGCGCCGAGAGCGCACGCGAGACAAAGCAGGCGT
The DNA here is from genome assembly GCF_900105025.1 of Parafannyhessea umbonata. Taxonomy (GTDB): domain Bacteria; phylum Actinomycetota; class Coriobacteriia; order Coriobacteriales; family Atopobiaceae; genus Parafannyhessea; species Parafannyhessea umbonata. The sequence goes on from NZ_LT629759.1 coordinate 748,912, forward strand.
CGAACAACAGCGCCCAGGCGTCCAACAACAGCGCGCAGTCTAGTAACAACTCCAAGCAGACTGCGAATAACTCGTCCCAGTCATCGAACAACACCGCTCAGGCGAAGAACAACGCAGACCAAGCGCAGAACAACGCTGCTGCCAAAGGCATGACGTTCTCCGTCCTGTCATCTTCGCAGTACGCCAAGACAACCGACAACACGCACAACAAGCCGACGATAACCGGCAAGACCGGTGTTATGTACCTCACGCCTCGCATAAGCGGCGCGACAGACGATGACAAGTACGACCAGTGGATGTACCTGAACTCAGCGTGGGAGCTGATGGGAGAGACTGGCTCGCACGTTGACCCTGTTACAACGTCGGATATCGACTCAATAACAAGCGGAACGAGCGTTACCGCCGACAGGTACCTCAACGCGACCGGACTCACGTACTGGTGGGCCAAGGCGAAGAGCGCCCTGTCATCCGTGTTCGCCGCGAAGTCTCACACGCACACGGAGTCTCAGGTGACGAACCTCAGCACAGACCTGTCGAACCTGAGCAGCAGGGCATCGTCGCTCGAGAGCAGGGCAACGTCTCTCGAGACGAACGTCACGTCTCTAAAGAAGTCCATTCCAGTCTACTACTACAGCTCAGCTCCAACGGAGTCCACGGTCAAGTCGGAGCACACTACGCCGTGCCTCGTCGTGGTCAAGGGCGGGGCAACGTACCTTGTCGAATAGGAGGGCCAGTCATGAGCATGTCGAGGACGAACGCGCCGTATGTCGTTGTCAGGGAGGTCGAGGTCGCGAAGAACAAACCGGCAACGGTCATCACCGCCCCTTCTGTCAGTGGCTACAGTTTTGTCTGCTGGTGCGGCGTAGCAACAGTAGGCGACGTTGGAGCGCCATATATCGCAAATGCATACAGTGCGGAAACTACTGTATGGGATGCGCTCGGAAAGGGAGAAAAGATTCAGGCCATAGCGCTCTATCAGAGAGACTAGGGAGGTAGAAATGCTCTTCGAGAGAGAGAGAGAGAGTAAGGCTCGCGCGGCTGGTGGTGCCGCATGAGCATGACGCAGCTGCACGGCGACACGGGATGGGTGTGCATCGCCGGGGTGAACGACTCGAACGGCCTGTACTACCGCGTGAAGAACGGGTTCTGCACGGTCTTCGGAGACGGTGGCTCGGTGTGGAATGGGAACCCGAAGGCGAACGCGGAGGTGCTACTCGCTACGCTGCCTGCGGAGGCGCGCCCGAGTTTGGGTCCGTCGATAAATGTGTTATGCGGGCGCAACAAGGGCGTGGCGTTGGATTCGATATTGAAAGTGTATTCGGACGGTCGCGTGACGCTCTACACCTCCGTCACGAATACGAGCGGGTACTGGAACGGGAGCATCACGTACCCCGTGTTGTAGGCCGTGTGGCGGTGGTCGCATGAGCATGACTGGGATTGCTGGCCCGCTTATGGTCAAGAAGTTCTCGGCAACGGCAGCGACAGACATAGGAAAAACTTTTGACCTTCATGTTGATTGCAGGATTGACGGATGGGTACCCCTGCTCGTGGCCGACGTGTTGACCAACCACGCAGGAAGTTTCACGATAAATCAAGCGGCAATAACAAGTGACGGTTTCGCATACGTCTCAATCTTCCAGCCGAACAACAATTGGAAGTCGGAGACGGTTAATGTCACGGTGCTCTATGTCAAAGCTGGCATGATTGCGAGTGAGGAGCGCTGGTAGAAGCTCAGGCACAGCCCCGTCCATCGGCCATTTCGGCTGGTGGGCGGGGCATTTTAAGAACAGAAATCTTGGTCCCAATTTGGTCCCTAATGTTACGTAGACACCATAACTGCTGTACTACTTGTATGTATAATGCGTGCTACACGTGCTGCTTGTAATTGTCGTAACTGGCACACATACTGGCAAGTAGATGCCCCAGCACAGCCGCAGAGAGGTCCGCCATGTCCCGACGCTTCGAAGACGTTGCCTATGAGCTTCCGGAGTTTGGCCGCAAGGTGATCCGGGCGCTTGAGGACGCCGGGTTCGAGGCATGGGCCGTGGGCGGTTGGGTGCGCGACGCCCTGCTGGACGCCCCCTCGCACGACGTGGACGTCACGACGTCGGCGCACTGGCGGGATGCCGAGAAGATTCTGGCGTCGTGCGGGTACGCGGTCCATAGGACGGGGGCTGCCCACGGCACGATAACCGCCGTGGTCGAGGGCGAGCCCGTGGAGGTGACCACGTACCGCGTCGAGGGCGACTACACGGACCACCGCCACCCGGACGAGGTGCGCTTTGTGGACGACATCCGCCTAGACCTGGCGCGCAGGGACTTTACCGTAAACGCCATCGCCTACCATCCGGAGCGCGGGATCCTGGACCCGTTCGACGGCCGCGGCGACCTGGGACGCGGTCTCATTCGCGCCGTGGGCGACCCGCGCCGGCGCTTCGAGGAAGACGCGCTGCGCGTGTTGAGGGCGGTGCGCTTCGCGTGCCGCCTGGGTTTCGACATTGAGCCTCAGACGCAGCAGGCGCTTCTTGAGTGCGCGGACGGCCTGGAGGACATCGCGAGCGAGCGCATAGGGCAGGAGCTGGACGGCATCGTGCGCACGGGGCGCATGGGATGGGCCCTCATGAACGAGGCGGAGGTCCTGGGCGAGGCCATCCCGGAGCTCGCGGCCATGGCCGGCTTCGACCAGCACAGCCCGTACCACGCCTACGACGTGCTCGAGCACACGGCGCGCGTCTGCATGGCGGTCGAGGAGTTCACCGGGGGCATGGCGTCGCCTGCGCTCAGGTGGGCGGCTCTTCTCCACGACGTGGCGAAGCCCGTGACCTTCACCCAGGACGACGCCGGCCAGGGCCACTTCTTCGGCCACCCCAAGGTGGGCGCCCCCATGTGCGAGAAGATCATGCGTCGCCTGGCGCTTCCCAGCGAGCTTGTCGCGCCCACGCGCACGCTCGTGCGGCTGCACGACCACTACGTGAAGCCCACGCGCCGCTCCGTCCGTCGCACGCTGCTCAAGTTCGAGAACGCGTGTCCTGGGCGCGCGGAGGCGCTCACGTTCGCGCTGCTCGACCTCAAGCGCGCGGACGCGGTGTCCAAGGTGGACCGCGTGGCGGGCTACGCCGTGGAGCTCGACAAGATCTCTGCGGTGCTCAGGCGCGTGATCGCGGACGGCGAGGCGTTCCGCATGACGGACCTCGCCGTGAGCGGGCGCGACGTGATGGAGGCGACGGGCATCAGGCCGGGCCCCGGCGTCGGCATGATCTTGCGCGAGCTGCTGCTGTGCGTGGTGAACGGTGAGCTTCCCAACGACCGCGACACTCTGCTGCGCAGCCTTCAGGTGTAGGGGTGTCCGTCGAACGCAGGCCGAACGATAAGAGTAGAAATTGTGGAGCGCCATGCATTTGAAAGTTTCGCTTGCGGAAAGGGTCGAAGGCGCGTATATTACTTTCTCGCGCTGAGGCGCACAGAGAAACCGATTGGGATGTCGTCTAACGGTAGGACAACGGATTCTGGTTCCGTCAGTGTAGGTTCGATTCCTGCCATCCCAGCCATTCTCGCTTCTGGCCCGTTCGTCTAGCGGTTTAGGACGCCGCCCTCTCAAGGCGGAGATCACCAGTTCGAATCTGGTACGGGCTACCAAGTACTCCACGGGCCGTGAGGTCCGTGTGCATGGCCCCGTCGTCTAGCGGTTTAGGACGCCGCCCTCTCAAGGCGGAGATCACCAGTTCGAATCTGGTCGGGGCTACCAGGGATTCTCGCAGGCCGGGCATAGAGCTCGGCCTGCTTTGTTATGGAGCGACGCTCACGTGCCAGAGAGGTGATGTTGCGCCACCAACGTGGTGTCTGGATGTGTGCGGCGGGCCGTGTCTTTGCAGCTTCCTTTCTGGGTATCATCAGTAGGACTCTGGTTTGGGGCGTGAGGCCTCTCTGTCTTGCGACGCGTCGACGGACCTTGGAGGGCCATGGCAGAAGAGAAGAACACCAACCGTACGAAGCCGAAGGTCCCGCTCAAGGTGTCGGCACCGCACGTATCGGGCGGAACTGCCGGCGCGGCGTCCGATAACGAGGACAACAAGAACAGTGCCCGCAAAGGTGCGCTCTTCCTGGTGGCCGTCGTCGGCGTGTATGTGCTCTACCTCGTGTTCTCGGGGCAGATGGGCCAGTTTTTGGACGCGCTCGGCTCCGTGGACGGCTCATGGGTCCTGAAGGCGTGCCTGTGCTTCGGCATGTACTACGTGTTCGGCGTGCTTGCGTACGGCATCGCGGTCTACCTCGACCACGACTCGCCGCTCGGCGTGCGCGACCTCATGAGCGTCGAGGCCTCAGGCGTGTTCTTCGGAAACCTCACCCCCATGATGGCGGGGTCCGTCCCCTCGCAGATATATCGCATGACGCGCTCGGGGCTCGACGTTGGGGAGGCCAGCGCCACGCAGTTCACGCGCTTCATCGCATTCCAGTTTGGCGTCGTGCTGTTTGCCGCCATCATGCTCGTGGCGAAGGCGGAGTACTTCTTCCAGACGTACGGAGACCTCTTCTTCCTCAACATCGTGGTGTTCACGGTGCACTTCCTCGAGCTCGCGGGCATATTCGTCATCTGCCTGTGCCCCCGCTTCGTCATGCGCGTGGGCAACTGGGCCATCCGCATCGCGACGCGGCACAACTGGCTGAAGGACCCCAAGCACTGGGACGACATGGTGAACGTGCAGGTCATGGAGTTCGCGAACGCGTTCAAGAACGCCGCGAGCGACCTGCCGTCCATGGCGCTCACCCTGCTGGTCACCATGGCGCAGCTTGGCAGCCTCTACATGATCCCCTGGTTCGTGCTCAGGGGGTTTGGCATCCGGGCGGACTTCCTCGAGTGCCTGGCCGCCGGCTCCATGGTGCAGATGGTGTCGTCCGCCGTGCCGCTGCCGGGTGGCACCGGCGGCGCCGAGGGCGGCTTCCTCATGTTCTACGGCCACATGTTCGGGCGCTCGGCAAGCGCCGGCTTCCTCATCTGGCGCATCGTCACGTTCTTCGGCCCCACGCTCCTGGCGGCTCCGCTTCTGGGCCTGCGCTCCAACGGGGGCCCCAGCATCTACGCGCGCGTGCAGAAGGCAAAGGCGCGGCTGCACGCCAAGGGGTCGCGCTCTTCTCGCGCGAAGGGCACGGCGACCATCTCTGGCTCCATGCTGAGGCAGAAGGCGAAGGGCGTACCCACCGCGGGCACCACCGGCAAGACCGCGGCGAAGCAGGGTCCCGTAGCCGTTCCCGGCGGCATTCGCGTACCCATGAGGAAGAAGCCCCGGCAGGCACCCAAGGCGGATGCGGCTTCCGCGCAGGGCGAGAAGGACTTTCCGGCACAGTAGCGGCCGCGCCATGCCGGCATGTCCGCGCGGCTGTGGTCGTCCTGTGCGCGGTGCATGGGTTAATTGCGCCGTTGGGAAACGCGGCGGGGTGGCGCCGCATCGTCTGGAATAATTGATAGCGTTATTGAGAGCGCGAGCGGGCGGTCGCCGGGTGCGGCGGCCCGCGTGCAAGAGGGGGCGCCGGCCAGGGCCTGCGCCAACACAAGAGACCGGAGTGCATGCATGGCGGCAAGGGAAGAGATTATCGAGAAGATCGGCCTGCTCAACCACATGGTTGGCGTGGCGCGTCGCATTCGCAGGGACGAGGAGGCCGCGGCGGATCCCAACGTCGCGCGCGTCGTCGCGCTGCTGCGTCTGAAGGACGGCATCCCCACGCAGGAGATGGCCACCGTGCTGGGCATCGACGGCGCGGCCATGGGCGCGACGCTCGAGGCGATGGGCGAGTCCGGCCTCGTTGAGGTGAGGGTGGCGCAGGACGGCTCGAAGTCCGTCGCGCTGACCGAGAAGGGCCGCGAGGACGCGCCTGCGAAGGCGGAGCTTTCGGACGTGGCGCTGGACGGGTTCACGGACGAGGAGGCGGAGACGCTCCTGGGCTACCTCGGACGCATCGAGGCGTCGCTCACCGGCGAGCTTGGCGCGGACTGGAAGGAGCGCGAGGAGGCCCGCAAGGCCGCGAAGCGCCACGAGGGCAGACCTTCCGACCGCGATGGCCAGGGAAGTCGCGGGGGGTTCCGCGGCGGGCGCGACGACCGCCGAAGCGGAGACCGCGACGGCCGCAGCGGATACCGCGGCGGGCGAGAAGACCGCAGGCCTGCCGATCGCGGCGGCTACCGTGGGTCCCGCGACGACCGCGGCGGCTACCGTGGCGGACGTGACGACAGGCGCGGGGAGCGTGGCGGCTACCGTGGCGGCCGCGACGACCGTCGCGGCGGGGACCGTGGCGGCTACCGTGGCCGCGATGACCGCGGCGGTCGTCGTCGCGAAGACTAGCGCGGCGCGGCAGTGGTCCTGCCGCCCGCATCGCACATGGCACAAGCAAGGCGCCGTCCCGTCCCGGGGCGGCGCCTCTTTTGCGAGCGGGCACTGACCATGGGCGCGCGTCCTTCTCGCCCGGCGCTACGCCTGCGGCGGCAGGCCGGCGTTCTTGAGGATGAACTCTGCGAAGCGGCGCGACGCCACGGGCAGCGTCTCCCACGACGCCCACGCGAGCGCGATGTTGCGTACGGGGCGCTCGCGGATGGGGCGCACCTCCACGCCGGTGGCGTAACCCTCGAGCATCGTGCTGTACAGGATCGATACGCCAAGCCCCTCGCGCACCATTGCGAGGATGGAGTAGTCGTCCGTCACCTCGTAGCGTATGCGCGGCCGGATGCCGGCGCGCTCGAACGCCGTGAGGGCAACGCTCGTCTGTCCCTCGTCCAGCAGGATGAGCGGCTCTACCGCCAGCTGCCCCAGGCTCACCTCACGCAAAGCGGCAAGCGGGTGGCCCTCCGGCAGCACGGCGAGCATCGTGTCCGTCGCGACGGTGCGGTACGGCAGGCCGGAGCCGTCGCCGTTTATGAAGCCAAGGTCCACGCGGTCCTCGGCCACCCACTGCGCGATGCTCGTGTACTCTCCCTGGCGCAGCACGAAGCGCACGTCCGGGTGAAGCTCCTCGAAGCGGTGCATCAGCGGCGGCAGTATGCGCCGGCTCACGCTCGAGAACGTGCCCACGCGGATCGTGGCGCCCAGGAGCCCCGCCACCTCCTGCCGGCGGCGCTCGAGGTCGTCCTCCGCGTGCGCCACCGCGCGGATGGCCGGCATGAACGTGCGTCCGTCGCCGGTGAGGCTCACGGAGCCGCGCCCGCGCTCCAGCAAGCTCGCGCCGAGCTCCGACTCCAGCGCGCGCACGGTCTGGCTCACGGCGCTCTGCGTGTAGCCCAGCTCGTGCGCCGCCTTCGTGAAGCTGCCGGCGTCAACGACGCTGCAGAACACCTTGTAGCGGGATACCCTCATGAAGTGCCCCCAAACTTCAGCATAAGAAACGTTAATGCAACAATAAAATACATTCGTTTCACTTATCCCAATAGCGATGATATTACATAAGCACAGTAAAACAGTTGAGTGGGGAGCAATCGTGGCAACGGCGGTTATTGGAACACAGACGACAGACATGCATGCGGGCGAGCTCGCGTACCCTGGCACCGCCCGCCTGGGCGAGAAGGGCCTCGGTCTGTTTCGCGAGGGCCTCGCGGAGGGCGTGCCCATCGCACTCGGCTACTTCGCGGTGTCGTTCTCGCTTGGCATCGCCGCGAAGATGAGCGGCCTCACGCTGTCCCAGGGCGTCGTCACGAGCTTCCTGTGCAACGCGTCCGCCGGCGAGTATGCCGGCTTCACCATGGTCGCGGCAAACGCCAGCTACCTGGAGCTCGCGGTCATGATGCTCATCGCCAACGCCCGCTACCTGCTCATGGGGTGCGTGCTTTCGCAGCGCTTCAGCCCGGACACGCCCGTGTGGATGCGCGCGCTCATCGCGTTCGACAACACGGACGAGATCTTCGCCGTCAATGTGGCGCACAAGGGTGACGTCAGGCCCGCCCGCGCACTCGGCCTCATGGCCCTGCCGCTCGTGGGCTGGGCCGGCGGCACGGCCGTGGGCATGCTCGTGGGCGGCGTTCTGCCCAAGCTTCTGGTGCAGGCGCTCTCCGTGTCGCTGTTTGGCATGTTCCTCGCGGTCATCATCCCGCCGGCGCGCCAGAACCGCGTGGTCGCGGGCGTGGTTGCCGTGAGCTTCGCGGCGAGCCTCGCCGCCTCCGTCGCCCCGCTCTTCTCGGCCGTGGGCGAGGGCGTGCGCACCATCGTGCTCACGCTGGCCATCTCCGCTGCGGCGGCCGTGCTGTTCCCGTGCCCGGAAGACGATGCGGAAGCGGGGGAGGCATAGCATGGGCTCCATGGGGTGGGGCTACGTCGTCGTGATGGCGGGCGTCACATTCGCGACGCGCGCGCTTCCCGCGACGCTCATCAGGAGCAAGGTCACGAACCGCTTCCTGCGCTCGTTTTTGTACTACGTGCCGTACGTCACGCTCGCGGTCATGACGTTCCCGGCGATCCTGGGCGCGACGGGCGTGCCCGCGGCAGGCGCCGTCGCCCTTCTCGTGGGCATCGCGCTCGCGTGGCGGGGGGCCGGCCTGTTTGCGGTGTCGGGCGCGTGCTGCGCATCCGTCCTCGCGGTGACGCTCCTGGCCCAGGCGCTGTAGCTCCGCACGCGTGCGCGCGACGTGCGTCGTTTGTTTCCATCGTGGTGGCGTTTGGCGTGCCGCGTCGTACTCGCTTTCCTGAAGCCGTACAATTTATGCAATAGTTTTGACTGCTGTACGCGCGTTTGCGGGAAGGAAGGTACGAATGAGGCTCTCCAAGAGGCTTGACCTGTTTGGGAACGAGGTGTTCGCGGCGCTCAACCTGCGCCGTCGCGAGCTCGAGGCCAAGGGGCGCGAGGTGTACGACCTTTCCGTCGGCACGCCGGACTTCGCACCGGACCAGCGCCTGATAGACGCAATGGTCAAGAGCGCGTCTGACCCGGAGAACTGGAAGTACTCCCTGCACGATCGCGACGAGCTCGACAGGGCCGTGTGCGACTACTACCGCCGCCGCTACGGGGTCGAGGGCATCACGCCCGACATGGTCATGAGCTGCCATGGCACGCAGGAGGGCATGGGCTTCGTGTGTCAGGCCCTCGTGGACCCGGGCGACACCGTGCTGGTGCCGGACCCGTGCTACCCGCTCTTCCGCACGGCGAGTCTGCTCGCGGGCGCCAAGCTCGCGTTCTACCCGCTTTCGGCGGAGCATGACTTCCTGCCATACGTCGCGGGCATCCCCGACGACGTCGCGGACGCGGCACGCTACATGGTGGTGTCGCTGCCCGCAAACCCCGTGGGCTCCGTGGGCACGCCCGAGGTCTACCGACAGATCATCGACTTCGCCAAGGCGCACGACATCGTGATCATCCACGACAACGCGTACAGCGACATCGTGTTCGACTCCAAGGAGCCCGGCGGCTCGTTTTTGGCGTACGAGGGTGCGCAGGACGTGGGCGTGGAGTTCCTCTCGCTCTCCAAGTCCTTCGACGTCACCGGCGTCAGGCTCAGCTTCCTCGTAGGCCGTCCGGACATCGTCGCCGCCGCGAAGAAGCTGCACGGCCAGCTTGACTACGGCATGTTCTTCCCAGAGCAGGACGTCGCCATCGCGGCACTCACGGGCCCGCTCGACGGTGTGGAGCGCCAGCGCATGGCCTACCAGGAGCGTCGTGACGCCCTATGCGACGCACTCGAGTCCATTGGCTGGGAGCGCCCCAACGCCCACGGCTCCATGTTCGTGTGGGCGCGCATCCCCGGCGGCCGCATGGACTCCGTCGACTTCGTGCTCGAGCTCATGGAGAAGTCCGGCGTCATCGTGACCCCGGGCGCGAGCTTTGGCCCCGCGGGCGAGGGCTTCGTGCGCATGGCGCTCGTGATGCCGCCCGAGCGCCTTCGCGAGGCGGTCGAGAAGATCAGCGAGGCCGGCTTCTAGGGGCGCGGCGTGCGGTCTGGCCGTCGGCAGCACTTGTGGGGGCTTGGTGGCGTTGGGTCAAATTGTATCGGTAAGCAAACATTCCCGCCTTTGCCATGCGCCAAGAGTGCTAGTATGAATCCCGCACGAAATCACGTCGGAGTGGCGGAATTGGCAGACGCGCTAGCTTGAGGTGCTAGTGACTGACTAAAAGGTCGTGCGGGTTCAAGTCCCGCCTCCGACACCACGTGAACACAGGTCCCCATCGGCTTAGGTCGGTGGGGACTTTCGCTTACCGGCGCAATTAATGTCCACTGCGCAGGGCACCATGGATGCAAACCGGAACGACGAGGATGGGGGACACTGTGATGGTTGCGACGTTGAGGGACTGCATGTACGGGCAGGCGGTCGGCGACGCCCTGGGTGTCCCGTTCGAGTTCATGTCGCGCGACACGTTTCGCTGCACGGGCATGACGGGCTTCGGCTCGCACGACCAGCCCGCCGGCACCTGGAGCGACGACACGTCCATGGCACTTGCGACCTGCGACAGCATCAGGGAGCGTGGCTGCATCGACCCTAAGGACATGCGCCGACGCTTCGAGTCCTGGTATCGCGACGGCGCGTATACGGTGGACGGCCTGTTTGACATCGGAGGAACGACGGAGCGCGCCCTCCGGGACAGCTGTGGGTGCGCCGGGGAGTTTGACAACGGCAACGGCTCGCTCATGAGAATCCTCCCGCTCGCCTTCACGAGCGCGACGGACGACGAGGTCCGCGCGGTCTCGGCGATCACGCACGCGCATAGGACGTCGACGGAGGCCTGCGTAGACATGGTGCGAAGGGCGCGGATGCTCGCGGGCGGGGCGACCGTGGCCAAGGTCGCGGGCGCATATGCGGGCATCCCGCGCGGGGAAGTCCGCTCGGGCGGCTACGTCTTGGATACCGCGCGGGCGGCGCTCTGGTGCCTTGCGAACACCTCCAGCTTTGGGGAGTGCGTCCTTGCGGCGGTGAACTTGGGGGATGACACGGACACCACGGCTGCCGTCGCTGGTGGCCTCGCGGGCATCGTCTACGGCGTGGACGGCATTCCCCGCGCGTGGCTCGACGGCCTGCGTGGCAAGGACGTGATCGAGAGGTGCCTGTTCCAGGCGCTAGAATAGGCGAGAAGAACACCTGCGAACACGCAATGGAGGAATGCCATGGCAGCGACGTTTGACGAGAAGGCAAGGCAGCGCTACATAGATCGCGCGCTCGAGCTTCACCACTCCGGCTACAACTGCGCCCAGAGCGTGGTCTGCGCCCTGAGTGACCTGACCGATATGGACGAGGACGCGCTGTTTCGCGTTGCGGAGGGCTTTGGCGGCGGCATGGGCGGATTCACGGAGACGTGTGGCGCACTCTCCGGCGCCGTCGCTATCCTCGGCCTGCGCACGAGCGGCGGCACGGCAAACCCAAAGACGAAGGCGCGCACGTACGCGAGGACGAGGCCCGTCGTGGCGGCGTTTAGGGAGAAGAACGGCACCACGCGCTGCCCAGAGCTCAAGGGCATGACGGGAGGACCCGTCCTGCGACCGTGCGACGGCTGCATCGAGGATGCCTGCAACCTGCTGCTGGACGCCGTGGAGGCGGAGTAGGCGCGGCGGGCGTGACATCGTACAGGCGGGCTTACTTGCCGGTTGCCTTTCCGCATCCCGTGCGGCACGCGCTGCACGCGGATGGGGCGGCGGCAAGGCCGCCGAGCGCCGTCTCGCGCAGCGCGGACGGAAGCGAGTCCCCGACGGACTTCATGGCCGCGACGACCTCGTCGAACGGCAGCGGGTCGAGCACGCCCGAGAGGGCGAGCTGGGCCGCGCTCACGGCGTCGACGACGCCTATGACGTTCCTGTCCTGACACGGGTACTCCACGAGCCCGCGCACGGGATCGCACACCAGTCCCAGCAGGTTCGCGATGGCGGTCGAAGCGGCGGAGAGGCAGACCTTGGGGTCCGCGCCCATGAGCTCCGCGACGGCGGAGGCCGCCATGGCGGCCGCGGTTCCCACCTCCGCCTGGCAACCGCCCTCGGCCCCCGCGACGGAGGCGTTCCTGGCCACGATCGCCCCAATGGCACACGCGTTCCACAGGGCACGGGTAACCTGCTCGTCCGTGGCGCCCAGCGACTCCGCCACGGCGAGCACGGCGCCGGGGATGACGCCGGCAGAGCCCGCGGTGGGCGCGGCGACGATCACTCCCATGGTCGCGGAGCGCTCCAGCACGGCCATGGCGTAGGCGCAGGCCCTCGAAAGCGTCTCTCCCATGAGCGCAGCGGCAAGCCTCGGCGCGGCGTCGTGCACGGCCTTGGCCTGTCCGCCAAGCAGCCCGCCGAGCGATGGGAGCGGCTTCTCGATCGGTGCCACCGTCTCTTCTCGCATGACCTGGAGCACGTGCGCCATGAGGGCGTCCGCGTCCTGGGTGGGGAAGAGCTCCAGCTGCCTGCGACGCATGACCTCGCCGATGGTGGCGCCCTCGCGCCCCGCGAGCGAGAGGAGCTGCGCGCCGGTGTCGAAGCCAAGGGCGAGCGTCGCGTCCGGCGACACCTGCGCGGCTCCGGGCACGTTCACGAGGTTCGCGAGCGTGATGTTGGGGGCGCGGCGCAGGTACTCAAGGAGCGCCTGGTCAAGGCCGCCGTCCACCTCGAACACGGTGTAGGCGCGGCCACCTCGGCGCTCGCGGAACGTGCGCATGGTCGCGATGTTCACGCCGCCGGCGGAAAGCCCGCTCGTGAGCGCCGCAAGGACGCCCGGCCTGTCCTGGTGCGCCACGAAGAGCGTGGGGTAGTCGCCCGTGATCTCCACGGCGATTCCGTCGATGGAGCTGATGCGCACGCGACCGCCGCCAAGGGACTCTCCCGTGACGGACATACGCGTGCCATCCGCGCCCTCCATCGAGATGGTCACGGTGTTGGGATGGAGTCCCGCGCCGGCGTCGGACGGCACGAACTCGAAGTCGAGGCCCAGCTCTCGCGCGAGCTCGAACGAGTCGCGCACGCGCACGTCGTCCGGCGCGAGGCCCATGATGCCGGCCACGAGCGCACGGTCCGTGCCGTGCCCGCGATACGTCCGCGCGAACGAGTTGTACAGCGTGAACGTGACGCGGCTGAGGGGCGAGGGCCCAAGCGAGCGCGCTACGAGCGCTATCCTGAGCGCGCCTGCGGTGTGCGAGGAGGAGGGTCCCACCATTATGGGGCCGAGGATCTCGAATGCTGACGTCGTCATCATGGCATGGACCTCCGACAGAAGAAGGCCGCCGACGCTTGGCGCCGACGGCCTGACGCGTTTTCCGCGTGCTAGTGTCTCATTATTTCGAGCGTGTTACAAGCCCTGTGGCCTCTACTTCGCGAGCGGCAGCGCCCTCTCGAGGCGGGCGAGCGCGACGTCGCGGCCCAGGAGCTCGAGCGACTCTCCCAGCGGGGGAGACACCTGGTTTCCGCACTCGGCCACGCGCACGGCGCCGTAGAACTTGCGCTTGTTCGTGCCGAGGGCGTCCGGCAGCGGCTCGAGCGCGGCGTCGATGGCCGCGGCGTTCCAGCCGTCCGCGTCCAGCGCGGCCAGCGCGTCGCGGGCGGCCTCGAGGTAGCCGCGCGCGCCGTCCTTCGCGAGGTTCTTGTTGACGCTCTTCTCGTCGAACTGGACGTCCTCGCCCCAATAGAGGAAGCGGCTCTTCTCGACCACCTGCGGCGCGAGCGTGGTGCGCGGCTTGAGGACGCTGGCGAGAAGGTCGAACCATGCGGGCTTCGCGGCGTATGCGGCCTCGGCGTCCGCTGCGCTCTCCAGGCCTGCGGAGACGAGCTGCGGCACGAGCTGCGTGCGCGCGAACTCCTGGTCCGTCATGGCCTGCAGGTACTGGCCGTTGATCCAGTCGAGCTTCTTGAGGTCGAACGTGGCGGGGTTCTTCGACACGTGGTCGAGCGAGAAGCTCTTGGCAAGCACGTCGCGCGGAACGATCGTGGTGTCGCCGTCAAGCGCCCAGCCCAGGAGGGCCAGGTAGTTGACGAAGGCGTCGGAGTCGTAGCCGGCGTCGCGGTACTCCTCCACGGACGTGGCGCCGTGGCGCTTGCTGAGCTTCTTGCCGTCCGGGCCCAAGATCATGGAGATGTGGGCGAACGTGGGCGTGGGTGCGCCGAGGGCCTCGTACACCATGATCTGGCGCGGGGTGTTGGACAGGTGGTCGTCGCCGCGGATCACGTGGGTGATGCCCATCATGGAGTCGTCCACAACCGTGGCGAAGTTGTATGTGGGCGTGCCGTCGGAGCGGAAGATGATGAAGTCGTCCAGCGTGTTCGCCTCGAACGTGACGTCGCCGTGGACAGCGTCGTGAACCACAACGTCGCCGCGGTCCAGCGGCACCTTGATGCGGATGGTGTGCGGCTCGCCGGCGTCCACGCGGCGCTGGGCCTCGGCCGGGTCGATGTCGCGGCACGTGCGCTGGTAGCCCTGGAACGGGTCGTGGCGCTCCTGGGCGGCCTTCTTGTCTGCGGCGAGCTTCTCCGGCGTGCAGAAGCAGTAATAGGCCCTGCCGTCGGCAACGAGGCGCTCGGCCGCCTTGCGATAGATGTCCAGGCGCTCCGTCTGCCAGTAGGGGCCAAAGTCGCCGCCCACCTCGGGACCCTCGTCCCAGTCAAGGCCCAGCCACTTCATGGCGCGCAGGATGATCTGCGTGTTCTCCTCCGTGGAGCGGGTGGGGTCGGTATCGTCGATCCTCAGGATGAACGTGCCGTGGTTGGCGCGGGCGAATGCCCAGTTGTAGATGGCGGTGCGGGCGCCGCCCACGTGCAGCTTGCCGGTGGGCGAGGGCGCGAAGCGCACGCGTACGGGACGTGCTTCGGTGGAACTCACGATTGCGTGACCTTTCGTGTTGTGTGCTCAGTACAGTCCGAACAAGTATAGCCGCTTGCGGCCGTGCCTGCGCGCGGGTGCGCGGGCCTACATCAGCTTCGTGCTCTCGATCTTCTCCTCTATCCAATGGTTCAGGCGGACGACGGGCTTGCGGAGAAGCAGGCCCAGCAGAAGCGACGGCACGAGGAACAGCGCGAGCCTACCCATGGCGACCCAGAAGTCCGCACCGTACAGGCCGGCGATGGCGCAGCGCATGGCCTTCTCGGCATGTACGAACGGCAGGAACGGATAGACGGCCTGGAACGCCTTCGGAAGCATCTGCGGCGGGAACGTGCCGCCGGAGCCCGCGACCTGGATGACCATGAGCAGCACGGCGATGGCCTTGCCCACGTCGCCAAATGCGGCCGTGAGCGAGAAGATGATGTTGACGAACACGAGCGACGCGAACCATCCGCACAGCAGGAACAGCCACGGGTGCAGGCACTGTATGCGGATGAAGAACAGGTCGCCGAGAAGGACGAGCGACGACTGCATGAAGCCGATGATCAGGAAGAACGTCAGACGCCCGAAGTACGCGTGGCGTGGCTTGGCACCCGTCTCGCGCATGGCGGCCTCGGACGGGTTGCACCGGACGAGCGCGCATAGCACGACGCCGCCGACCCAGATGGCGAGCGTGGTGTAGAACGGTGCCATGGCGGAGCCGTTGTTCGCGACGGGGTAGATCGCAACGCGGTCCGTCTGGACGGGGGAGGACACGAACTCCGCAAGGCTCGTGGGGCCGGCGGAAAGGATCGTGCGGATGGTCTGCATGTCGCCTGAGTCGATGGCTGCCTTCACGGTCCCGCGCATCGAGTCGAGCTTGCTTGCGCCGTCGCGCAGCTTCTTGGACGTGGTGCCGAGGTCGCCCTCGATCTTGGAGAGGCCCCTCAGCGTGCCGGACGTCGTGTCGCTCACGTCCGCCATGGTGGATGAGAACTTGCCCACGAGCGCGTCCGCGTCGCTTGCGGCGCCGTCGATGGTGTCCGCGAGCCTGCCGAGCGACCCCCTGAGGCCCTGCTCGTAGCTGGCCTGGACGCCGGTGACGCTGCCCTTCGCGCGCTCCGCGAGCGCCTCGAGCTCGGCCTTGGACGCGTCCGCGTCGCCCCTGGAGCGGTCGATGTCGTCGATCGTGGACTGAATGCCGTTCGAGAGGTCGTCCAGGTCCTGGATGGCCTTGGTGACGCGGTCGCCCAGCCCGTCGATCGTCAGCTTCAGCTCGCTCACGCGCTGGACGGTCACGGGATCGCCGTTCTTGCCCAGGCTCTGCTCCCACTGGGTCGCGATGGTGTCCGTGCCGTTCAGTTTGGACTGGAAGTCGCGCAGGTTCGCGTCTCGGGCGTCCACCTCGGCCTTCACGTCCGCGAGCGCGCCGCGCAGCTTCTGCGTGGAACCTCCCGCCGTGGCGTACGCGGCATCGATTGCGCCCTTCACGTCGTCGAACGTGGAGGCGCTCTTCTGGAGCGCGTCGTTTATGGACGTCGTCGCCCCGTCAACCGCGGTATCGAGCTTTCGTACGCCAGAAGACGTCGTGCGCATGAGGTCGCCCGTGCCGTTGCCGCTTTTTGCGGCAGAGGAGAGCATGGCGTCGGAGTTTTCGAGCAGCGATCCCGTGGACGACACGAGCGCCTGGTAGCTGTCGACGCTTGCGGCCACGTCGCGCAGGTCCTGGGCGCCGTCGCCCAGGATGGAGTCCAGCCTCGTCACGAGGTTCAGCGTCTCCTCGTCCGTCAGCGTGCCGGATAGGTCGGAAAGCACCCCGGCGAGCACCTCCGTGAGCGACTGGTCGAAGCTCTGGTCGATGGAGTTCTGCACCGCGGTCGAGACCTTGCCGGTCACGATGGTTCCGATGGCGTTCTTCTTCTCGTTTACGGCGTAGATCACCTTCGCGTGGCGCACGCTCTTAGACAGCACGGTCATCATGTCCGCGCTGAAGTCCTTCGGGAACACGATGGCGGCATAGTACTCGCCGGAGCGCACGCCCTCCAGCGCCTTGTCCTTCGTGGTGACCACGTAGTCGACCTTGTCGGATCCCTGCAGGTCGCTCACCATGCGCTCGCCGATGTTGATGTTCGCGTGCATGAGCTTCGTCTTGTAGCCCTCGTCCGCGTTCGCGAGCGCGACCTTCAGCTCGCCGGTGTTGCCGTACGGGTCCCACGCGGAGTAGATGTTGAACCATGCGTAGAAGCATGGGATCACGATCATGCCCACGCAGACCACGAGGGCGATGACGTTGTTGATGACGTGACGGAAGTCACGCCTTATGAGCGAGAAGAGCTTGCTCACTTTGCGTCACCACCCTTCTGGTCCTGGGCGTCCGCTTCGGTCGCGCCGCCCTCCTTCGTGGTCTCGTCGCCGCGGCTGATGCGGGTGGTCTTCTCGCCCGCGCCCGTGAGGGCCGTGACGTTCAGGATGAGCCGCGTGGGCTCGCCATCGTCCTTCTCGCCCGCGTCGGGAGCCTTCTGCGCGTCCGCGCCCAGCCTTGCCTGCGCGTCTGTCGCAGGAGCGTCCTGCGCGCCTGTTACCTGGGCGTTCGCGCCGCCGTGGTGAGCGGCGCGGCGTTGGTCGAACTCCGTCCTGAGCCTGCCGATGCGGCTTCCGATCTTTCTGGAGCGCAGCGTGCCGCCGGCCTCGGGGGCGCCGTCCGTGGCGTCGCCTGTGGCCGAGGTGCCCGCGCCTTTCTCGATGAGCATGGTCTCTATGGGGGCGAACGCGAAGAACTCCTGCTTGAGCTTGTCGCCCAGAAGGTCGTACAGCTCGTCCTCGCTCATGTCGGACAGGCGCGTCTTCTGTCCCACGCGGTAGTGGAAGTACTCCGTCACGATAAGGAACGTGCAGATGACGATCATGGAGCAGATCCACAGCGTCATGATCACCATCTTGAACGGCAGCACGAACATGAGGACGTTCAGGGCGATGGGGATGACCATGAGCGCGAGGAAGCCGCGGCGCACAAGCACGGGGTACATGAGCTCGAAGCGCGCGGCGCGCGCCTCGAACGTGCGGCGGTACTCGGTGGAGTTCGTGAGGGCCTTGATGATGGTCGTGAGCTTGAAGTGCGCCTCGTCCATGTTGTAGCGCTCGCTCACCATCATGTCCGTCTCGCGAAGGCGCTTGTCGAACAGCGCGTTGATGTTGAGGAGGTGGCGCCTGGCGCCAAGGCCCACGAGCAGCGCGATGGGCATGTACGCAAGGAGAAGGACGGCGATGTTCGTGCCGTAGTAGCTTCCGTAGAAGCCGGCGATGGCCTCGCGCATGGCGTTGTTGCCGTACGTGAACGGCAGGAGCGGCTCGAGCGCCTGGAAGAAGCCGGGCATCATCTCGATGGGATAGGTGCCGGAGGAGCCGGGGATCTGGAGGATGACGAGGATGACGCCGAGCGCCATGCCGATGTGCTTGAACGCCGTGGAGAGCGAGAACACGATGTTGACGTAGACGAACGACTCGACCATGCCCGCGGCCACGAAGGCGACGGGGCTCAGGCACTGGATGCCCAGGGCCAGGTCGCCGACGCAGCAGATTATGGCCTGCACTTCTCCCAGAAGCGAGAAGAGCAGTGCGCGTCCCACGTAGCCCTGCCACGGCTTGAACTCGCCGACGCCCTCGTCGTCCACCTCGCGCTTGTAGATGGCGACGAGAACGAATCCACCGACCCAGAGCGCGAGGTCCGTGTAGAACGGCGTGACGCCGGAGCCGTAGTTGCGGACGGGGTAGATGGCCTGCTCGGACAGCTCGACGGGAGAGGTGAAGTAGTTCTTCAGCACGTCGGGGTTGATGCCGGAGACGCTCGTGAGGTCCTTGTACGCCTGGGTCGTCTGCAGCGCCGAGACGTCGGATTCGAGGCCGGCGAGCGTGTCGACCGCCCTCGAGATGGAGTCGCGCGTGGACGCAAGGGCGGGCTTCGCCTGGGCGAGCACCTGGTCGAGCTGGTCGAGGGTCGCGCTCACCTGCTCGAGCGCGGGCGAGATGCCCGCGACGACGGAGCTCACGCCCGAGGCGGCCTGCGAGAAGTCGTCCAGCGCGCCGTCCACGGCGGGAATCGTGGTTTCGGAGAGGTTTCCCTGCACGTCGGACAGGGCCGAGGCGCTCGTCTGGATGGAGTTGTTCACGGCGGAGGAGAGGTTGCTCACGCTTGCGGCACCGCCCTTCACGTCGTCCGAGAGCGCCTTGAGCGCGTCGAGTCGCGCCCGCATCTGGTCGCTCATGCCGATGAGGTACTGGATCTCGGTCTCGAGGCTTCTGGTCACCTCTGTCTGGGCGGTGAGGGAGTCTCCGGAGAGTCCCTTGATGCTGACGATGGTGTCGCGGCTGTACTCGAGCTTCGCCTTCATGTCCTGCGTCTGGGTGAGCGCGGCCTCGAGTTGGGCTATGGCGTCATCGAGCCTGCCCTGGGCCCAGCCCACGTCGCCGGCGAGTCTGCCGACGTCGTAGTTCGCCTTCGTGGACATGTTCGTGAGGGCGAGCGTGCCCGAGGTGAGCGAGCTGCCGAGGCGGCTCCTGAGGTCGGCTGCGTCCGCTCGGGCACCCTTGAGGTCCGTCGAGGCCGTACCGAGCTTCTGGGAGATGCCCTTCGTGGTGCCGTCGAGGCTCGTGATGGTCTCCTTCGCCGAGGCGACGGTCTTGCGCGCGTCGTCGATGGAACGACCGGCGTCGTCGATGCCGCCGGAGAGGTCGTCGAGCGATTCCCGCACGGTCTGGATGTCGGCCTGGAGGCTGGAGCCGGCGCCCGACGCGCCGTCGAGAGCCTTGTCCGCCGCGGCACCGAGCTTGTCGGAGATGACGCCCGCGACCGTTCCGGCGAACGTGTTGTTTATCTGGTTCTCGATGGTGGAGGCGCCGGTGTCTGTCACCTTGGGCGCGACGGCGTTTTCCTTCTCGTTCACGTAGTACTTGATACGGGCCTTCGCGGTCTTGCCGTCGATGACGCCCGCGAGCGTCGAAGTGAAGTCCTTGGGGATGACGATGGCGGCGTAGTAGTCGCCGGCGCGGACGCCCCTCATGGCCTTTGACATCTTCACGAAGCGCCAGCCGAGCTGCTTGTTGTCGTGGAGCTTCTCTACGACCATGTCGCCGGCCGAGATGTGTCCCATGTCGCCGACCGTCGCGCCCTCGTCCTGGTTGACGATGGCGATCTGGATGTCGCTGGTGTTCTTGTACGGGTCCCAGTTCGCGAGGATGTTGAACCAGGCGTACAGGGACGGGATGATGCAGACTCCGAGCGTGATAATGAGGGCGACGGGGTTTTTGAGGATGCGCCTGATGTCGCGCCAGAAGATCCTGAGTGCTGTCTTCACGTGCAGACTCCTTGGCTTGCGTAGCTGTCTCGTGAACGTGTGCGTCGTGCGTGGCGGCAACGGTGCGCGTGCCAACGTCGCACAGTAACTCCATAATGAAGGATAGGATAGCTCTCAAATGCCTGCTAGCGATTTTTGAACTCGTGTCAAAAATCTACACTCGTGATGCTATGATGACGTCGGATCTAAACGTCTCGGGAGATGCGTCATGGGACTTGTGAACGAAAAGACAGCAGCTGAAATAGCTGATGGCGTGCGCGCCGCCAAGAGCGTCGCGCAAAGCGCCCTCGGCGAGCAGATGGAGCGTCGCAAGCAGCGCATCAAGTCCGTCTCGAAGACGCGCAAGAGCCGCGCCACGCGCGAGAGGATCATGACCGCCGCGTCCGAGCTCATGGTGGAGCGCGGCAACACTGACTTCCAGATGAGCGAGGTCTCGGCCAGGTGCCACATGTCGAAGGGCGCGCTGTACTACTACTTCTCGGACAAGGACGAGCTTGTCGAGGCCGTGCTTGAGGCGTCGGGAGACGAGCTCGTCTCCGCGATCGAGGAGGCCGTATCCCAGGCGGCGTCCGCCAGCGAGGCGCTCGAGAGCCTGTTTTCGGAGCTGTCCCGCCGCATGCGGACGAGGAGCCCGCTCGTGCTCGCGCTCACGGTCGAGCTTTCAAGCATGGGCGGCGAGCTCTTCTCGGCAGTGAGCGGTCAGCTGTCGCGTATCGTGCGCATCATCGGAGAGCTGCTCGAGCGGGGAAAGGGCGAGGGCTTCGTGCGCCAGAACGTCGACACGAGCCTGGCGGCCGTGTACCTGTGCGGAGGCCTCGTTGGGACGACGGTCGCGTCCGCGTCCGGCGTCATGCAGGGGTCGGACGCGCTCGGCAGCTCCCTCATGGAGCTTCTCGCGCACGGCGTGGCGCCGCTGGGACTGCGGCTTCGGCGAGACGACGGCCAGGCAGAGGGGGTCGTCACCCAGGGCTAGGCTTTCCGCGGGCCGTGCGGCGCAAGCGCGCGGCCGCTTGAGGCACATATATATGAGCGGAGCTCCCGTTGGGGGCGAGGCTCGGCCGCGGGCGGAGGAGGTCGTCCGTGGCGCAGGCACAAGGAGTATGAAATGGCACACAAGAACTACCTCTTCACCTCGGAGTCCGTCACCGAGGGACACCCGGACAAGATGTGCGACCAGATTTCGGACGCCATCGTGGACGCCATCTTCGCGAAGGAGGCGAAGCTGCAGCAGCAGGGCTACGTGGACGCCGACGGCACGCCGGCAAACGTCGACAACGTGCGCTGCGCCATCGAGACGTTCACGACCACCGGCACCGTCGTCGTGATGGGCGAGGTCCGCACCGAGGCGTACGTGGACGTCCAGAAGATCGTGCGCGACACGGTCTCGAAGATCGGCTACACGCGCGCCAAGTACGGCTTCGACGCCGAGACCTGCGGCGTCATGAACCTGATCCACGGCCAGTCCCCCGACATCGCCCAGGGCGTCGACGGCACGTTCGCCCGCTCGAACGACAACGACGAGATCGACAAGATCGGCGCCGGCGACCAGGGCATGATGTTTGGCTACGCGTCCGACGAGACGGACGTCCTCATGCCGATGCCCATCTACCTGGCGCAGAGGCTCTCCGAGCGCCTCGCCGAGGTTCGCAAGAACGGATCTCTCACCTACCTGCGCCCGGACGGCAAGACCCAGGTGACCGTGCGCTACGAGGACGACAGGCCCGTCGAGGTCACGGCCATCGTCGTGTCGACGCAGCACGCGGCCGACGTCAAGCTCTCCCAGATCCGCGAGGACATGATCGAGCACGTCATACGCCCGGTGCTCGACGCGGTTGGCATCTCCTGGAGGGGCGCGACCATCTATGTCAACCCCACCGGACGCTTCGTGGTGGGCGGCCCCATGGGCGACACCGGCCTGACCGGCCGCAAGATCATCGTCGACACCTACGGCGGCATGGGTCGCCACGGCGGCGGCGCCTTCAGCGGCAAGGACCCCACCAAGGTCGACCGCTCCGCCGCGTACGCCGCGCGCTGGGTCGCGAAGAACGTCGTCGCAGCCGGCCTCGCGCACCGTTGCGAGATCGAGCTGGCCTACGCCATCGGCGTGCCGCAGCCCGTCTCCATCTCCGTAGACACCTTCGGCACCGGATCTGTCGACGACTCCGTGATCGAGGCCGCGGTCCAGAAGGTCTTCGACCTGCGTCCCGGCGCCATCATCCGAGACCTCAGGCTCCGTCGCCCCATCTACCAGAAGACGGCTGCGTACGGCCACTTCGGCCGCGAGGACCCGGACTTCACGTGGGAGAGCACGGACCGCGTGGGAGAGCTCAAGAGCGCAGTTGCGGCCATGGCAAAGTAGCGCCAACCTCGACGCGCCGCGGTGGCGCCCGTGGCGCGGCCGCAAGACATCGGCAAGACAAGGCCCCCTTCGCAGGCGATGCGTCGCGTGCGGAGGGGGTCCTTCTCGGCGACGAGGCGTCGATTGCGCCGCGCGCCTTCTTGGCGGCGGGCGCTGCGGTTTCGGTGTCCACTGCGTGCGGTAGAATCGTCAGGGAAGACACCGTCGGCAGAGGAGGGTCCGTGTCCATAACGAGGAGGTCGCTTCTTCAGGGGGCGCTCGCGCTGGGCTCCGCCCTCGCGCTGGGTGCATGCGGCGCAGGCGAGAAGGACGCGGGCTCGTCCTCGGGCGGCGCCTCCTCCAGGCTCACCGTGCGCGAGCGCTCCGCAGACCCCATCGCGCGCGCGAAGGCGACGCGCGTGGACGCCGTGGGAGACCTTGGCCGCACGAAGGCGTTCGACATGCACTGCGACACGGTGGACGTGCTCGGCATGCACGACTGGGAGCCGTACAGGTCGTGGCCGGCCATCGCGCGCCAGGGAGACCTCGCAAAGAGCGACGGCGAGGTGGACCTCGACCGCGCGCAGGGCCTGGCGTACGCCCAGGGCTTTGCCGTGTGGGTGCCCGACAAGAAGTGGGTGACGGACCCGCTGGGCTTCTACACCGCTGCCGTCACGTACTTCAAGCAGCAGATGCAAACGCATGCGGACCGCGTGGAGCAGGTGACGGACGCGCGCGACATCCCGGGCGTGCTGAAGGCGGGCAAGGTGGCGGCACTGCTCACCGTGGAGTCGTGCTCCGCGCTCGAGACTTCGCTCGACGTGGTGAACACCATGCGAAAGGACGGCGTCAAGATGGCCGGTCTCACGTGGAACGGCGACAACGCCCTGGGCGGTGGCCGCTCCACGCATGACGGTCTCACGGAGCTGGGGGTGAAGGCCGTCGCGCGCCTGGAGGACGCCAAGATCGCCGTGGATGCGGCGCACCTCTCGACGGAGTCGTTCGACGACCTCGTGAAGTGCCGCAAGAGGCCGTTCCTCATATCACACTGTGCGTCCAGGGCCGTGTGCGACGTGGACCGCAACGTGACGGACGACCAGTTCAAGGCGGTGCTCGACAGCGGCGGCGTCGTGGGCGTCAGTTACTGCACGGAGTTCATCACGAAGCGCACCACGGGGACGGACGTCACGTTCGACGAGCTCATGGCCCACTTCGAGCACTTTCTGGACCTTGGGGGCAAGGACAGCGTCTGCCTGGGAGGCGACTTCGACGGTGCGTCCGTGCCTGATTGGCTGCGCGGCGTGGACAAGCTCCAGGACTTCTACCAGAAGATGTGCGAGCGCCTGGGGCAGGAGCAGACGGACAAGGTGTTCTTCCAGAACGCGTACGCGTTCATGGTCAGAAACGAGGTTGCCTGAATGTTCGCGAGCGTCGTTTTGGACATAGCGACCCGCGCGCTCGACGGCGCGTTCGACTACGAGATTCCACGGGAGCTCGAGGCGGAGTGCGCGGTGGGGGCCACCGTGCTCGTGCCCTTCTCGCATCGCGAGGCCGTGGGCTACGTGGTCGCGACGTCCGCGCGGCCGCCCGAGGGCCTCGATGCCGCCCGCGTGCTCCCGGTGTCTCGCGTTTTGGCGCCCAGCGCGTTTGACCAGGCGGCGGCCCGCGTGGCCTTCTGGATGGCACGCGAGTACGCCTGCCCGCCGTGCGAGGCCATCCGCCCGTTTCTGGCGCCGGGCCAGACCGTGAGGGTCCGCCGCGCCTCCGCGAATGACCCGTGGGAGCTCGTGTGCCAGAAGAGCGGCCCTGTGGACGAGCGCTGGGTGAGCCTGGCGGAGAAGGGCGGCTCCTTCAGCCCGCGCGCGAACGCGGTTCGCCAGCGCGCCGTGCTCCAGGCGCTCGAATCCGGTCCGATGCGCATGGCGGAGCTTGCGGCGACGCTGCCGGGCAGCGCCTCGGCCGTCGCGGCGCTCGCGCGTAGGGGCGTCGTCAACGTGGAGGAGCGCCGACGCGTGCGCGGCGGGGACACGACCACGCTCAGAAGCGCCGTCGCCGCCCGTCCGGAGCGCCTGACGCAGGGACAGAAGGATGCCCTGGCGGCCATTGCGCGCGCATGCGACGCCGGACGCGGCGACGTCGTGCTGGTGGACGGCGTCACGGGCTCCGGCAAGACGGAGGTGTACCTGGACGCCATCGAGCGCGTGCGCGCCACGGGCAGGGGAGCCCTGGTGCTGGTGCCGGAGATCTCGCTCACGGCCCAGACCGTCGGGCGCTTCCGCTCGCGCTTTGGGGACGACGTCGCTATCCTGCACTCCAGGCTTTCGGCCGGCGAGCGCTTCGACCAGTGGGACATGGTGCGCCAGGGCCGCGCCCACGTGGTGGTGGGTGCGCGCTCCGCGCTGTTCGCGCCGCTTCGCGACGTGGGCCTCATCATAATCGACGAGGAGCACGAGTGGACGTACAAGCAGGAGTCCGCACCGCGCTACCACGCGCGCGAGGTCGCGGCTCGCATGGCGGCGGAGCGCGGCTGCGCCCTGGTGCTGGGGTCTGCCACGCCCTCGCTCGAGGCGCTGGAGCGTTGCCGCGAGGGCACGTGGGGCGGCGTGAGCTGGACGCGCGTGAGCATGCCGGAGCGGCCTGGGGCGGCGCGGCTGCCGGCGGTGCGCGTGGTGGACATGACGGAGCAGTTTTCGGGCGGCAACCGCTCGATCTTCTCGGCCCCCTTGGCCGAGGCCCTGCAGGACGTGGCCGCCAGGCGCCAGAAGGCCGTGCTCATGCTGAACCGCAGGGGGTTTGCGAACTTCCTCATGTGCCGGGAGTGCGGCGCCGTGCCGGAGTGCCCGCACTGCTCCACCGCGCTCACCTACCATGAGCGCACGCACTCCCTGGTGTGTCATACCTGCGGCAGGTCGTGGCCGCAGCGCGCGTACCCGGACCCGTCCACGCGCTGCCCCAACTGCGGCAGCCGCTACCTCGCGGCGTTTGGCGTGGGCACGCAGCGCGTGGAGGACGAGCTTGCGATGCTTCTGCCCAAGGACGTGCGGGTCATCCGCATGGATGCGGACACCACGCGCGGCAAGGGCGACCACCAGCGCCTGCTTGAGGAGTTCGACGCGGCGGAGTGCGCGGTGCTCGTGGGCACGCAGATGATCGCGAAGGGGCTGGACTTTCCCGAGGTGACGCTCGTGGGCGTCGTGAACGCCGACACGACGCTGAAGCTGCCGGATTTCCGCGCCGCGGAGCGCACGTACGACCTGCTTGAGCAGGTGGCCGGTCGCGCCGGCAGGGGAGAAGAGCCCGGTCAGGTCATCGTGCAGACGTACTGGGCCACGCACCCTGCCATCCGCGCCGTGAAGGCGCACGACCGCGCGCTGTTTGTGGAACGGGAGCTCTCGGAGCGGCGTGACGGCGGCTACCCGCCGTTTTCGCGGCTCTCGAACGTGGTGTGCTGGGGTCGGAGCGAGGCGGACGTGCGCCGCACGCTGGACGACGTTTCCCGTCGCGTGCGCGAGCGCGTGGGGGAGGCCGCCGGCTGGGAGGTGCTGGGCCCCACGGACTGCCTGAAGGCGAAGGTCAAGGACCGCGTGAGGCGCCACCTGCTGGTGAAGTCGCCCGTGGACTCGGAGCCCGGGCCGCTTCTGGACGCGTGCGTGCGCGCCGCCGCGCCGCCGCGCGGGGTGAGCGCCGCCGTGGACGTGGACGCGTACGACATGATGTGACGCCGCCGGCCCACGACGCGCGCGGCCGCCCCGCACCCGGCATGGCGGAACTTCTCGCCCGCGCGGGCGCTGGCGTGGGTTATCGGTAGAGGAGGCGCCCCGCATGAAACTACGGCGCCGCATGGGGTACGCTAACTGGGCTAACACAGGGCCCTGGCGGGCCCGCACACGAAG
Source organism: Parafannyhessea umbonata (assembly GCF_900105025.1). Classification (GTDB taxonomy): domain Bacteria; phylum Actinomycetota; class Coriobacteriia; order Coriobacteriales; family Atopobiaceae; genus Parafannyhessea; species Parafannyhessea umbonata. The sequence continues at coordinate 775,214 of NZ_LT629759.1, forward strand.
GAGGCACCATGAGTGCGATTGACGACATCGTCCTGTCGCCCGACGACAGGCTGAAGACCGAGTGCGCCCCCATCGAGAAGATCGACGAAGGCGTAAGGAAGCTCGCGAAGCGCATGCTGAAGGACATGTACGCCGCCGACGGCTGCGGCCTTGCCGCTCCGCAGGTGGGAGAGCTCGTGCAGCTGGTCGTGATCGACGTGGACTACGCGGGCGAAGGCACGAAGAAGAACCCGTACGTCCTCATCAACCCTAAGATCGTGGCCGCGGACGGCCCGGAGCGCACCTACGGCGAGGGCTGCCTGTCGTTTCCCGGCATCACGGTCGAGGTCAAGCGCCCAAGCCACGTGGTGGTGCAGGCGCGCAACCTCGACGGCGACCTCATGCAGTACGAGGCGCGCGACAACCTGCTTGCCGTCTGCCTGCAGCACGAGATCGACCACCTGCACGGCGTGACCATGGTGGACCATCTTTCCGCCGGACAGCGCATCGCGGCGCTGCGCGACTACGAGGAGGCGCTCTCGCAGGGCGCTCGCCCCGGGGACACCGCCGCAAACTAGTCGTAGCGAAGGGGGAGAAGGGCATGCGCATAGTATTCATGGGGACTCCCGGCTTCGCAGTTCCCTCGCTTCGCGCGCTCGCGGGCGCACACGACGTGAGGCTCGTGCTGACGAGGCCGGACGCCGTTCGCGGCCGCGGCAAGAGACTGGAGCCCTCCGCGGTGAAGGCCGCGGCGACGGAGCTGGGCATAGACGTGCTCGAGACCAAGCGCATCACGGACGACGTGATGTCCTCGATCCGCGCGGCGGAGCCGGACGTGATCGTGGTGGCTGCGTTTGGCTGCATCCTGCCGGACGCCGTGCTGAAGGCGGCGCCGCTGGGCTGCGTGAACGTGCACGCCTCGAGCCTGCCGCGCTGGCGTGGCGCCGCGCCCATCCAACGCGCCATCCTAAGCGGCGACGCGCGCGCCGGCGTGTCCATCATGCGCGTGGTGCACGACCTGGACGCCGGGGCGTACTGCCGCCAGGCGGACGTCGAGGTGGGCGAGAAGAGCTGTCCCCAGGTGATGGGAGAGCTTGCGGAGCTTGGCGCGAGGGAGCTGCTCGCGGCGCTGGACCAGATGGCGGACGGCACGGCCGTGTGGGTCGAGCAGGACGAGTCGAAGGTGACGTACGCGAAGAAGGTCGAGAAGGCCGAGATGCTGCTTGACCCCGCCGCGACCGCGCTGGATAACCGCCGTCGCGTGCAGACGTCGCTCGACGCGGCGCCGGCGCGCATGGCCGTGGCCGGCAGGGGCGTGCGCGTGCTTGCCGCGCGCGTGGCCGAGGAAGGTGCCGCCCGGGGCGAGGTCATCGTGCGGCACGGGCGCGTGATCGCGGGCTGCGCTGATGGCGCGATCGAGCTCTTGCGCGTGAAGCCTGACGGCAAGCGCGAGATGGAGGCCTCCGCATGGGCGGCCGGCCTGCGCCAGAAACAGCTTGCCTGGGAGCACGTGTAGCCATGGCGCGGCTTGCCCCCGCGCGCAGGGCGGCGCTCAGGCTGAGCGCGGAGTGCCGCCAGAGGGACGCGCGCGCTCGAGAGTTGCTGCGGACGTCCGACGTGATGGACAGCCTGGAGCCGCGCGACCGCGCGCTCGCGACGCGTCTGGTGCTGGGCGCGCAGCGCGCCCGCGGGCTTTGCGACGCCGTGGTGGACGCGCACCTTACGCACGGCCATCTTGAGCCGCGCGTGCGCGATGCCCTTACGCTGTCCGCGTTCGAGCTGCTGTATCTGGGCACGCCCACGCAGGTGGCCGTGAGCCAGGGCGTGGAGCTTGCGGCCGCGGCGTCGCGTCGCGCGCGCGGCCTCGCAAACGCCGTGCTGCGTCGCGTCGCGGAGGAGGACGTGCGGGGCATGGAAGCCGCGCGCGGACGCGTTCGTGCTGCCCGTGATGCCGGCAACGCGCCGGAGGTAGCCGATGTCGCGCTCGTGGGTGCGCTGCCGGAGTGGCTGGCGCGGGAGCTCGTGGCGTCGCTCGGCGCTGATGCGTGCGCCCTTGCGCTCGACGCGATGGACCCACCGGTGCCCACGGTTGCGGCAAACCTGAACCTCGACACCGAGGAAGGGGCGTTCGCGCGGCTCGTCGACGCTGGGCTGCGGCCGTCAAGGCTGCCGTGGCCGGGCTGCATGGCGCTGGGGGCGCAGGCGGGCCTTGCGACGTCCGGGCTTGTGGAAGAGGCGTGCGTGCTGCCGGCGGACCCGGCGGCGCAGATGGTGTCGTGGCTCGCGGCGCCCTCCGCGGAAGTGGACGCCATGCTTGAGGTGGGGCAGGGCCGCGCGACGAAGACCCTGCTGCTTGCAGGGGCAAACCGGCGGCTGGGAGGCAAGGTTCTTCTCGCCTGCGTAGACTCCGTCGCGTTCAAGTCGCGCCTGGCGCGGGAGCGCGTGCGCGCGGGCGGGCTCGGCGACCGCGCGACGTGCCTGACGCTCGACGCCACGCGGCTGGACGCGCGGGACGTGCCGCCCGAGCTTCGTGGCACGTTTGGCCAGGTGTTCGTGGACGCGCCGTGCTCCGGCACCGGAACGATGCGCCGCCATCCGGAGGTTGCGTGGTCGCTGGGGCAAGAGTCCGTGTGCGGCGGCTCGGCCCGGCTGCCGGCGCTGCAGTTGCGGATGCTTTCCGCTGCGGCCGCTCGCGTCGCTTCGGGCGGGACGCTTGCGTACTCCACGTGCTCCGACCTCAGGGCCGAGGACGAGGGCGTCGTGTGCGCGTTTCTTGAGAGCGAGGCGGGCCGCGCGTTTGCGCCGCTTCCGGCGACCGATGCTCCGTGCGCGTCCGTGCTTGACCCAGCGTCGCTACGCATCCTGCGTGCGATGACGGGGCAGGACGGCTTCCTGCGCTCGGAGGGCGGGCGCGCACTTGGCCTGGACTGCGACGGTCACTTCCTCGCGCTCATGCGCAAGGTTGGGTAGGCGCGCCGCCCGCTGGGCCCGCGGCAGAAGCTTGCGTGCGCGGACATGCGGCGCATGAAGAAGGGGGCCTCCCGGGAGGCCCCCTTCGCGTATCTGTCAGTTGTTATAAGTGCCTGAACAAGCGAAAGCCTGAGCTACTTCTTGCCCTTCTGGTCCGTGTTATAGAAGCCCGATCCGGAAAAGACGATGCCGGACGGCACGAACACGCGCTTGGCCTCGCTTCCGCACTTGGGGCAGTTCACCTCGGGATGCTCGCTCATTGGGTGCTCGACCTCGAACTCGGTCCCGCACGCCTTGCACTTGTAGTCGTAAACAGCCATCTTGACCTCCGGAAAAGCCTACATAAAACAAACCGCGGCCCGTATCAGCCACAGCCGTTCTTACCCAACGTCGCAAGAATCTAGCACGAAGTTCTGCGCTACGATGGCATTTGACACGGATTCTGCTATATACCATAACTTCCCTAGGAGGAGACATGCCCTTCTCGGCCGCCATCTTCGACTTCGACGGAACGCTCGTGGACTCCATGCCCATGTGGCACCGCGAGACGGTCGACCTGCTTAAGCGCCACGGCGTCGCGGACCCCGAGGCGGTGTTCTTCGAGAGCGAGCCGCTGCCGCTGCACGAGATGTGCGCCTACCTGCACGAGCGCTACATCCCGGAAGCGACGGGAAAGGAGCTCGCGACGGAGCTCCTTTCCGGCGTGCGCCGCGGCTACGCGCACGACGTGCGGATGCTTTCCGGCTGCCGCGCCTTTCTGGACGAGCTGCGCGCCGCGGGCATACCCATGGTGATCGTCTCGGCCACGTCGCGCCCGGAGCTTCAGGTCGCGCTCGAGGCGCAGGGCATCGCCGACTACTTCGAGGACGTCATCTCGTGCGGCGGCAGGCTCCGCAGCAAGGAGTACCCGGACGCGTGGGAGGCGGCGCTCAAGGTGCTGGGCACACCCGCGCGGGACACGTGGGTGTTCGAGGACGCGCCGTTCAACACCCGCGGCGCGCGCAAGGTGGGCCTGCGCACCGTGTGCCTGTTCAGCCCGCACGGCGACCGCGACGAAACTGAGTGCCGTGACTCCTGTGACGTGTTCGTGCACGGCTATGCGGAGCTCTCCGTCGAGCTCCTGAGCGACTTCGCGCCCGCCGCGCCGGCCGCGGCTGCTTCCGGCGCGCTGCGTGCGCTCGTCGTCGCGGGTTCGCCGGAGCCCAGCTCCGCCGACCTCGTGCGACGCCTCGCCGCGCACGCCGACTACGTGGTAGCCGCGGACGCCGGCGCGAACGTCCTCATGGAGGCCGGCGTCGTCCCGGACGTGTTCTGCGGCGACGCTGACTCTGTCGCAGACGATGCCGCCCGGTGGGCGCGCGCAGCCGTCAGGCGCGACATACGCTTCCCAAGCGAGAAGTACGCGACGGACCTCTCACTGGCCATAGACTGCGCCCGACATGAGGCCGCCCGCAGGTCCGCGCGGCTTGAGCTCACGATCACCTGCGCCACCGGCGGACGTCCGGACCACGCGCTTGCCGTGGTGGGCCAGCTCGCGCATGCGGCGGATGCCTCGCCAGAGCTTGTGGAGGACGCGTTCACGTGCCGCGTGCTCAGCCCGGAGGGACGCCCCCGCTGGCAGCTGCCTGCGGACTCCGAGGGCAAGGTCTTCTCGGCCATCGCCGTTGCGGAGGGTACGGTCGCAAGCGAGCGCGGCCTCAAGTGGGAGCTCGACCGCAAGTGCCTGCCGCTTCTGGGGGACGAGGGGGTCTCGAACGTGGTCGCGTCCAGCGCTGCCGCCGTGGAGTGCCACGCGGGAAGGCTCGCGGCGTTCCTGCTACGCTAGCGCCGGAGGTCGTGACAGGCTGGCCAGGCTGGAAAATGGCGATGGAAATGCGGCCGGTCGAGAGGGCGATCGGCCGCAGGTCTTCGTGGCAACATATATATCTGCGTCCAAATACGTGCGCATGCAAAAAAGGGGACCTCCTCGGAGGTCCCCCAGAAGTTACGCTCTGTGTGGCTGCACTTACGCCTGCTGTGCGGAACGCGCAACGTTGCCCTTCTTGAGGCAGCGGGTGCACACGTTCTTCTTGACGGGCTTCCCGTCCTCGAAGACGGTGACGCGCTGAATGTTGGGCTTAAACTTGCGGATGACGGTGCGGTGGGAGTGGCTAATAGAGCGACCAGCAACGGCGTGCTTACCGCAGATATCACAAACCTTCGACATTATTACGACCTCCAACGAGCGGCGCAGTGCGCCTGTAATTTCTCAAGTGCCGTGTTAATATAGCACAGCGCCACGTTTGTGCAAGTTGAAACCCCGCGTTGTTGTGGTGGTTTTGTAGCGAAGTCCCAGGCGTTGCGATTGCGGGGCGCCGCGAAGGCCGTTTGGTGGCTCATGCAGTATGCGTGGGAATTAGGCGTGTGGCGCCAAGTGCCAACTGCGGTATTATAATGCGAGACTCATGCTCTTACCGAGTACGTGCGGTGTTCGAGAGGAGATTCAACATGGCAAACGTCGTTCCGGGGGCCCTCAAGGTGTCCAACGACTGCATCGCAGACCTTGCCGGGTATGCGGCGCTTGAGTGCTATGGCGTCGTCGGAATGGCCGTGACCGACCAGCAGGAGGGCGTCGCGCGCATCCTTCCCACGTATCGCCTGCGCAGGGGCATCGGCGTCTCCAGCGAGGACGGCAGGGTCGTGATCGACCTCCACGTGGTGGTGGAGCAGGGCATAAACATGAGCTCCGTCTCGGACAACCTCGTAAGCTCCGTCAAGTTCATCCTGAAGAAGATCGCCGAGCTCGACGACGTCGAGGTACGCGTCCACATCGAGGGCATGCGTACCCGCGCCTAGCGGCGCACGCACAGCCAGAAGAGGAATTAGAGGTTTCCAGACTATGATTGCCAACGTCGTTCGCAACTGCTTCCCCGTTGCCGCCAAGGTCGTCGCCGACAAGGCGGACGAGATCAACAAGCTCAACGTCTTCCCCGTCCCTGATGGCGACACGGGCACGAACATGTCGCTCACGCTCGGCACCGTCGTGAGCGAGATCGAGGCGCTGCCCAAGGACGCCTCGATGGCGGACATCTCCAAGGCCATCACGCATGGCTCTCTCATGGGCGCGCGCGGCAACTCCGGCGTCATCACGAGCCAGATCCTGCGTGGCGTCGCGGAGGGGCTCGTGAACGCGAAGGGCGCCCAGGCCACGACGGCGGACATCGCCGCCGCGCTCCGCAACGGCGTGAAGGTCGCGTTCAAGGCCGTCCGCAAGCCCGTCGAGGGCACGATCCTCACCGTGCTGAAGGATGTCTCGGCCAAGGCCGACCAGATGGAGAAGAGCAAGGCCACGCCGCAGGAGACGCTGGACGCCATCGTGGTGGAGGCGTACGAGTCCGTGGCCCGCACGCCCGACCTGCTGCCCGTGCTGAAGGAGAACGGCGTCGTGGACTCCGGGGCCTTCGGCCTCGCGACGTTCATCGAGGCGTTTGTGAACGCGTACGAGGGCAAGGCCGGCGAGGTGTCCGACTTCAAGACCACCGTCGACTCCTCGGACGCGAAGGCGCAGGTCGCGAACGTGGTCGACATCGAGATTAATGACGACTGGGAGGGCTCGCAGTACCGCTACTGCACGGAGTTCCTGTTCCACGCGGACAGTCCCGATTTCGACGAGGACGCGAACATCAAGTACCTCTCGTCCATGGGCGACTGCGAGCTGCTCGTGGGATCCAACCCAGACTACAAGATCCACGTGCACACCAACAGGCCGGACCGCGTGCTTCGCCACATGCTGCACCGCGGCCAGATCTACAACGTTTTCGTCCACAACATGGACCTCGAGGCGCAGGAGCGCACGGAGTCCATCCGCGAGGACAAGCAGGCCGCGAAGTCGACCGAGCCGCGCAAGCACATGGGCTTCGTCGCGGTCGCGGCGGGCTCCGGCCAGGCGGACATCCTGAAGTCGCTCGGCGTCGACGTCGTCGTGTTCGGCGGCCAGACCATGAACCCGTCTACCGCTGACATCCTCGGCGCAATCGAGCAGTGCAACGCGGACAACGTGATTGTCCTTCCGGACAACGGCAACATTCGCATGGCGTCCGAGGCGGCCGTCTCGGCCGTCGAGGGCGTGAACGCGGCCGTCGTCCCCACGAAGAGCGTGCTGCAGGCGTTCGCCGCCATGTTCGTGGCCGATCCCGACGGCGATCTGGACGCGAATGTCGAGGACATGAACGACGCCATAGCCGAGGTGCGTGACGGCGAGGTTACCACGGCGGTGCGCGACTCCCAGGCTGCCGATGGCACGCCGATCCACGACGGCGACGTCATGGGCATCGAGGGCGGTGCCATCGAGGTCGTCGGAAACGACGTCCAGAAGGTCACCGTCGACCTCATCAACCGCATGCAGGAGGAAGAGGAGGGCGACACCCTCACGATCCTCGCGGGCGAGGACCTGGACGACGATGCGTTCCAGAACCTCCTCGATGCCATCGAGGAGGCCCAGCCCGACCTCGAGATCGACTCGCACCGTGGCGAGCAGCCCCTGTACCCGGTCGTGTTCTCGATCGAGTAGGAAAGAGCTGGCCTAGGTGGGCAGCGTGCCGACAACGGCGGGTGTGGGGGAGCGACTCTCCCGCACCTGCTCCATGACAGACGACGTCTCGCGCCTCCGCTACGTCTCGGGTGCGAGGCGCTCTGCTGTTGAGCGGCTCGGCATCAGGCGCGTGCGCGATCTCCTTCTCCACATCCCCCACCGTTACCTGGACTTCACGCACGTGACGGACATCGCCCATGCGGACGTGGGCCAGGAGGCGACCATCGTCGCGACCGTGGACAAGGTGACGCTGAAGCGCCCTCGCCCGAGGATGCAGGTGGTGGAGGTGTACCTGCTGGACAGCACGGGCGTGATCGAGGCGACGTTCTTCAGGCAGCCGTGGATAGCGGAGCAGCTGAGCCAGGGCGATGTGGTCGCGCTTTCCGGCAAGGTGACATTCTCGTACGGCTTCAAGCAGATGAAGGCGCCGTTCTACGAGGTCGTGGGCTCGAAGGGACAGGCGGGCGATTACGCGCGCATCCTGCCGGTGCACCCGGTGGGCGATGGCATCTCTGCCGCATGGATGAGAAGGATCATATCCGCCGCGCTCGCGGACGTGGGCGACGTTGCGGACTTTCTGCCTGCTGGGACGAGCGCGGCGCGCGGCCTCATGTCGCTTGCGCGCGCACTTCGCCAGATACACTTCCCGCTGACGATGGAGTCGAAGGAGGAGGCTCGCCGCCGGCTTGCCTACGACGAGCTGCTGTGCCTGCAGCTGGCGCTCCTCACGAGGCAGCGGCTCGAGCTTCGCGGGGTCACGCCCTTCTCGCATACCGTGGATGGCCCCCACATGCGGGCGCTTGTTGCCGCGATGCCGTTTGACCTTACGCGGGAGCAGCGCGACGCCGCTGACGACATCCTGCATGACATGGCATCTGACCACGTGATGAACCGCCTGCTTCTGGGAGACGTCGGCACCGGCAAGACGGCCGTCGCGGCCGTGGCAATGGCCGCGGTGGCGGACTCGGGCACGCAGGCGGCCGTCATGGCGCCCACGTCCGTGCTCGCTGCGCAGTACGCCCAGAAGATCGGTCCGCTCCTGGACGAGGCGGGTGTCACCTGGCGGCTCGTCACGGGCTCGACGGACGCGGAGGCGCGCGCCGAGGCGGCGGCGGGGCTCGCGTCTGGCGAGGTGTGCGTCGCGTTCGGCACGACGGCCATCATTTCGGACGACCTCGAGTTTCGCCGGCTGACCCTCGTGGTGATCGACGAGCAGCACCGTTTTGGCGTCAGCCAGCGCGCGGCGCTCAGGAGCAAGGGCGCCGGCGCGGACCTGCTTGCGATGACGGCGACGCCCATCCCCAGGACGCTGGCGCTCACGGCGTACGGCGACATGGAGTGCTCGCGAATCCGTCACCGCCCGAAGACGGGTGCGGGGGTCGTGACCACGTGCATCCCGCCGGAGAGCGCGGACCTCGCGTACGGGGCGATCCGCGAGGCGTGCGAGGCGGGTCACCAGGCCTACGTGGTGTGCCCGCTCATAGACGAGAAGGACGACGGCTCCGAGCTAGACGACGTTCCGGAGTCGTCGCGCTCCGGGGCCACGAGGATTCACTCCGCGGAGGCGACGTACCGCGAGCTGTCTCAGCGCGTGCTGAAGGGGCTTCGCGTGGGGCTCCTCACGGGCAGGATGAGCGCCTCCCAGAAGGATGAGGCGATGGAGGCGTTTCGTCGCGGGGACGTGGACGTGCTCGTCTCGACAACGGTGATCGAGGTGGGCGTGGACGTGCCGAACGCCACGGTCATGCTCGTGTACGACGCGGACCGCTTTGGTCTTGCGACCCTGCACCAGCTTCGCGGTCGCGTGGGCCGCGGCGACTGGGAGGGCCACGTCTTTATGGAATGCGCCGCGAAGAAGGGCACGCCGGCCCGCACGAGGCTTGCGGCGCTGGAGAGGACGTCGGACGGGTTCGAGCTCGCGGAGCTCGACCTCAAGCTTCGCCACGAGGGCGAGGCGTTGGGGTACCGCCAGCATGGCGGTCCCTCGCTCAAGGTGGTCGACCTCGCGCAGGACGAGGAGCTCATGGGCTGGGCCCGCAAGGACGCGCTCGAGATCTTCTCGCAAGACCCCAGGCTTGCCGAGGACGTCCACCGACCGCTTGCGATTGAGCTGCGCGACCGCTTTGGCGCGTACTTCGAGGAGGTTCTGCACGCATGAGGATAGTTGGCGGCATGTGGAGGGGGCGGCCGATCGAGGCGCCGGACGGACGAGACGTGACGCGTCCCACGACGGACCGCACGCGAGAGTCGATGGCGTCCATGGTGCTCTCGGCGTTTGGGCTCGACCTTGGCGGCGTGAGCGTGCTGGACGCGTTTGGCGGCTCGGGCGCCATCGGCTTCGAGCTCCTGTCCCGTGGCGCCGCGGGCTGCACGTTCGTGGACAGGGACCGCGGGGCCGTTGCGCGCATCCGCCGCAACGCGCGGGCCTTGGGCGCGGGCGCGTCCGCACGCGTGCTGTCGGGAGACGTTTTCAAGCTGGCAGAGCGCGGCGCCATCGCGGGCGCGCCCTTCTCGCTTCTGGTGCTTGACCCACCGTACGTCGCCCACGCGCGCGAGGTGGAGCGCCTGGTCGAGGCCCTCGAGGCCTCCGGCTCGCTCGCCAGCGGGGCCGTCGTGCTGTACGAGCACGCGTCCAAGGAGCCGGGAATCCACCCGGCGGGCGCGGGCGTCATTAAGGAGAAGAGCCACGGCATCACAACCGTGCAGCTGCTGAGGATGGGGGATGCCCATGAGTGATTCCAGGATCGACCGCGTGGTGGTGCCAGGCACCTTCGACCCGGTGACGTTTGGGCACCTGGACGTGATAGGGCGCGCGCGGCGGCTGTTCCCGCACGTGACCGTGGGCGTCGCGGCCTCGGTGGGGAAGAACGGCACCGGGCCCACGTTCTCGCTCGACGAGCGCGTGGACATGCTGCTCGCCGCGCTCGAGGAGGAGGGGCTTGCGGACGGCGTCGAGGTGCGGCCGTTCTCCGGACTTCTCGTGAGCTTCTGCAAGGAAGTCGGCGCCGGCGGCGTGGTGAAGGGCCTGCGCGCCATGACGGACTTCGAGTACGAGCTGCAGCAGGCGGACCTCAACAGCAACATGGCGCCGGAGATCGAGTCCGTGTTCGTCATGTCGAACCCAAAGTACGGCTACGTGTCGTCCTCCATCGTGAGGGAGCTCGCGTCGCTGGGGACGGACGTCTCGTTCCTCGTGCCGTCCGTGGTGGAGCGCCGCCTGGAGGAGCACTACCGCGGACGAGAAGAACGCGGCAGGCGGCGCGAATAATTTGCGTGAGGTCGGCAAAAGTGCCGCCGTTTTCGCCCATTGCGGGTAATCTGGTACTATAAGACGATGCAACCTCGGCAAACGCACGTAGGACGCGAGGTGGCGGCGAATCGAAAGGAGACCCGTATGCAACCGGGTGAGGAGATAGAGAGCCTGGTTGGCGAGCTCGAGCAGATCGTGAGCGAGGGCAAGACCCCGTTCACCGGCGGCGGACAGAAGAAGATCGTGGACGCCCAGGACATCTACGAGATCCTGGATGAGATTCGTCGCGTCTTCCCCCAGGAGTTCGCGGATGCCCGGCGCATCGTCAAGGAGGAGGCCGAGACCCTGGAGCGCGCCCAGCAGCAGGCCGACGCCATCATCGCGGACGCCCAGCAGCAGGCCATGATCCTCGCGGGCGACCAGGAGGTCGTGCGCCTTGCCCAGCAGCAGGCCGACGACATCCGCGACAAGGCCGCGCAGTACGAGCGCGACACCCGCTACAACGCAGAGGAGTATGCGGACACCGTGCTCGCGCACCTCGAGGACAACCTGAAGTCGCTCACCGGCTCCGTCTCGCGCGTGCGTCAGACGCTGGACGAGAACTCCGGCCCCCGCAACCAGACCAACAACGTTCCCTGGTAGGCGCCATGCAGCAGGTTAAGCAGATTCTGGACACTCGCCTCGCCAACCCCGGCGACACCATGCCGGTCTCGGGCCACCTGGACGAGAAGGGCTACTCCCTTGGCGGGCACGACTTCGTGCTGCCGGGCGGCATAGACTACGACCTCGTGCTCACGAACGCCGGCGAGGGCATCCTCGCCACCGGCATGTTGAGGGCGCACGTGGAGGGCACGTGCGACCGCTGCCTGGGCAAGGCGGAGTTTGACGTTGCGGGTGAGGTGGACGAGTACTACCTGTTCAAGGCACCCGCGGAACCCATGGCCGAAGACGAGGACGACGACGTCGACTTCGCCCTCGTAGGCGACGACAGCACGATAGAGCTCACGGACGCGCTCAGCTCGGCCCTTCTGATGGAGACGCCGTTCGTGGTGCTGTGCCGCGAGGACTGCAAGGGGCTGTGCCCCGTGTGCGGCGCGAACCTCAACGAGGTCGACTGTGGTCACGCGGCACAGATCGAAGCGGAGCGCGAGCAGGACAAGCTGGATGCGAGCCCGTTCGCGGCGCTCAGGAATCTGGACTTGGGCGACGGCGAGTAGGGCGCCCACCGACTTGGTGCGGGACGCCTGGCAGGCCCTCCGCAAGGCAATGCGTGTGGCAAAGGCGTGTCGTTGAAGTTTTTTGACGTGAAGAATTGCTGTTCCGTCGACCATTTGCCGCCGGCGTGGTATAGTCTCTTCTCGTGTGTTTTATGGAAGACCGCTCAGGCGGCGACGCCTGACAATAAGTGAGTCTAAGAGAGGTTCAAGATGGCAGTACCCAAGCAGAAAAAGGGCCGCGGCGCCACGCACACTCGTCGTTCGGCCAACAGCAAGCTCGCCGCTCCGGCACGCTCCGTTTGCCCGCAGTGTGGCGCACCTAAGCTTCCGCACCACGTGTGCCCCAAGTGTGGCTACTACAAGGACCGCGAGGTCGTTGTCACCGAGTAGTCGCGTTGAAAGACGAGGCCTAGGAGGCCGGTCCCTTCTGGGGGTCGGTCTCCTTTCGTATGCAGGGAATGCGCAGCCGCAGGACCGCGAGGAGGACACATGACAACTATCTGCATCGACGCCATGGGCGGCGACCGCGAGCCCAAGGTCGTGCTCGAGGGAATCGCGGCCGCGCTTGAGGCCGACGACGAGCTCAGCGTGCTCGTCGCGGGCAACGAGGACGTCGTCGTGCCGTTCTGCGCAAAGCACGAGCGCGCGAGGGCGCTTGTGACGACGCAGACGATCGAGATGGGCGAGCACCCCACCGAGGCCATCCGCGCGAAAAAGGACTCGAGCATCGTGCGCGGGCTTGCCGCGGTGCACGCAGGCGAGGCGGACGGGTTCTTCTCGGCCGGCTCCACGGGCGCCATCTTCGCGGCCGCGACGTTTGGCGTCGGCAGGATCCGCGGCATAAAGCGTCCGGCAATCGCGTGCCCGGTGCCGGGGCTGGACGGCCGGCACTCCGTGTTTCTTGACATGGGTGCGAACGCGGACGTGCGCCCGGATATGCTGGTGCAGTTTGCGCACATGGGTCGAGCGTACTCCAGAATCACGCTGGGGGTGGAGGACCCGAAGGTGGCCCTGCTCTCCAACGGCTCCGAGGACACGAAGGGCTCGGAGGCCGTCGTGGCGGAGCACGAGGCGCTCGCGAAGGCGGGCGGCGACACGTGGTTCGCGGGCAACTGCGAGGGCACGGACATCCTGACCGGACGCTTCGACGTGATTGTGACGGACGGTTTCGCGGGCAACATCGCCGTGAAGACCATCGAGGGGACGGCGAAGTACATCCTGGCCGAGGTAAAGCGCGCGACGCAGGAGTCGAAGCGCGCGCTTCTGGGCGCGGGGCTGCTGAAGCCCTCGCTCAAGAGGGTGGCGGCCGGCCTCTCCGGCGACGAGTACGGCGGCGCGGCGCTTCTGGGCGTGAAGGCACCGGTCTTCATCGGGCACGGCGCCACGTCCGTGGATGCCGTGAAGCACGGCACGCTGGCGTGCGCCGCGGCCGTGCGCGGCGAGCTTGTGGACAAAATCGCGCGCGCGGTGGCCGCGGATCAGTAGGGCCCCCGAGCGGGGTACAATTGGCCGCACAGGCTTTTCTCGCATTGGGATTTTTGCAACGTAAGGAGCGAACATGGAACGCGCCGAGATTACCGAGAAGGTCATCGCCTGCGTCAAGGACTCTCTGGGCCTGGCGGACGACGCCGAGCTCACCGAGGCGACGACGTTGAAGGATTTGGGCGCCGACTCGTTTGACCAGCTCGAGATCATGGTCGCGCTGGAGGAGGAGTTCGGCATCTCGCTGGAGGACGCCCTCGACGGCGGCGACATCAAGTCCGTGGACACGATCGGCCAGACGGTCGACCTCGTGCGGGCCCAGCTCTAGGGAGCGGCACTTGAAGATGCATCAGAGGGTCGCGGCGGCGGAGAAGATCTGCGGCCACGAGTTCAAGGACAGGACGCTCATAACTTCTGCAATCACCCACCCCTCGGCCGTCGAGGGCCAGCCCGTGAGCGCCTCCTACGAGCGACTCGAGTTCCTGGGCGACTCCATCCTGGGCGCCATGGTGGCAACGGACCTGTTCGAGGCGTTTCCGGCCATGGACGAGGGCGGCCTCACGCGGATGAAGATCTCGCTCGTGAGCGGCAAGACGCTCTCGGAGGTCGCCGACGAGCTCGGCGTGGGCGACATCATCGTGTTTGGCGAGTCCGAGAAGGGCACCGGCGCGCGCGGCATGCACTCCGCGCTCGAGAACGTGTACGAGTCCATCGTGGGCGCGCTGTACCTGGACGCAGGCTACGAGGCGACGCACGACTTCGTGCGGCGCACGCTGTCGCCGTACATGTCGCCCAAGCTGGCCGAGAGGCCGATCTCGCCGAAGTCGCGCCTGCAGGAGGTGACGCAGCGCGACATGCGCTGCGCCCCGGAGTACAAGCTCGAGGGAGAGGAGGGGCCGGCGCACAAGCCGACGTTCACCTCCGTCGTGCTTGTGGACGGCAGGCGCGTGGGCCGCGGCAAGGGCTGCTCGAAGAAGGAATCCGAGTCCGCGGCGGCGCTCGACGCGCTCGAGCGCATGGGCTACCAGCAGGCAGGGGAGTAGGCGCCGCGGACCGCGGCCCGGAAAGGCCAAGCACGACGTGTATCTGAAGTCGCTCACGCTCAAGGGATTCAAGTCCTTCGCGGACAAGACGCAGCTGGTGTTCGACCCCGGCCTCACGGTCGTGGTCGGGCCAAACGGCAGCGGCAAGTCGAACATATCTGACTCGATCCTGTGGGTGCTGGGCGAGCAGAGCGCGAAGATGCTGCGCGGCCAGGCGATGGAGGACGTGATCTTCTCGGGATCTTCCGGCAGGCAGGCCGTAGGTCTTGCCGAGGTCACGATCGTGCTGGACAACACGGACCGCACGCTGCCGATCGACTTCTCAGAGATAGCGATTACGCGCAGGATGTACCGCTCCGGGGAGTCGGAGTACCTCATCAACGGCGCGCCGTCGCGCCTGCGCGACATTACGGACATCCTGCACGACTCTGGCCTCGGCAAGGACACGCACTCCATCATCAGCCAGGGCAAGCTGGACTCCATTCTGGCAAGCCGTCCGGAGGAGCGCCGCGAGCTGGTGGAGGAGGCGGCCGGCATATCGAAGCACCGCCGCCGCAAGGAGCGCTCCGAGCGCAAGCTGAAGGCGATGCAGGACAACCTGACGCGCGCCAAGGACATTGAGCGCGAGATAAACCGCCAGCTGCGCCCGCTGGAGCGCCAGGTGGACAAGGCGCGCCACCACCGCGACGTCACGAGGCAGCTGCAGGAGCTTGAGACGACGCTCCTGGTGGACGACCTCCGCCAGCTGCAGGACCGCTACGGCACGCTCGCCGCCCGTGGCAAGGAGGCGGACGCCGCCATAGAGCTGGCGCAGTACCGTCTGGACGAGAAGAACCGAGACCTCGAGAAGTACCAGTCCCTTCTGGAGCAGAAGGGCATCTTCGTAGGCGACCTAGGCGAGCAGCGCCGCCGCATGCAGGACCTGCTGGGCCGCATGGACTCCGACATGCGGCTTCTGGAGGAAAAGGGCAAGAACATGGTGGAGCGCCTCTCTGAGATGCGCATGAACCTGTCTGCCATGGAGCGCCAGTCGCGCGAGGCCGCCGAGGAGCACGAGCGCGTGGAGGGCGAGTACTCCGACGCGCGCGTCGAGGCGGACGACCTGCAGAGGCGCGTGAGCGAGCTTGGGCCCGCGGCGCGCGAGGCCGCGGAGCGCCGGCGCCAGCTGGGCAAGCGCGTGGCGCAGCTCACGGGTGACGTGCGCGCATCGCAGCGCACGGCCGATTCAGAGACGCTCGCGTTCGCGAAGCTGCGCGACCAGATCTCGAACGCCGAGGTCGAGGACCAGATGTTCCAGAGCCGCCTGAAGCAGATCGAGGACGGCGCCCAGACGGCGAAAGAGGCTCTCGACAGCAGGCGCGCGGAGCGCGAGAGGACGGAGACGGCGCTGGCGGAGGCCCGCGAGAGGGAGGACGGCGTTTCTCGACGCATCCGCGAGTGCAAGGATGCGGTGTCGAGGGCACGCTCCGCCGAGGGCGACGCGAGGGGAAGGCTGTCCTCCTCGAAGGCGACGCTCTCCGCGCTGGAGGCCGTGGACCGCCAGACGCAGAACGCGAGCGCCCTGGTTGCCGCGCTCGCAAAGGCGAGGCCGGATGCGATCGAGTGCCGCGTGGCGGACCTGTTCGAGGCGCCGGCGGAGCTGGAGGGGGTCGTGGAGTCGCTCCTGGGCGAGGACCTCTCCGCGCTTGTGGCGCGCGATGCCGACGGCGTGGTCGGCCTCGTGGAGGAGGCGCTTGGCAAGAGCGCGAAAGGCGTGGCGACGATCGTGTCACTCGACGCGGCGCCGGGGTGCGCGGACGCGTCCGGGGCGCCAGGCAGGGGCGTCGCGGAGTCGCTCACGGTGAGAGGCGGCGCGCGCGCCCTGGTGGGCGCCCTGCTGGGGGACGTGAGGCTCGTGGACGGCGTGCGCGAGGCCGTGGAGGCGCACGCGAAGGCGCCCGCGTTCACGTACGTGACGCCGCAGGGCGTGATCGTGCTCCCGGACGGGCGAACGACCGTGGGCACGTCCGCTGGCGCCGAGCAGGGCGCGCTTGAGCGCAAGCGCAGGATCCGCGCGCTGCGCGAGGCGGTGCCGGAGCTTGAGGACGCGCTGGCGAAGGCGGGAGAGGCAATCGCGGCGGCGGAGCGCGAGCTTTCCGAGGCACGCGACGAGAGCGCGCGCGTGAAGGGCGACGTCGCCCGGCTGAACGGCGAGCTTTCATCCGCGACGTCAGAGGTGGGTCGCCTGGAGGCGCAGCTGAGACAGGCGGAGAGCGAGCGCGCGCAGGTGAGCAAGAACCGCGCCGCGGCCGCGGAGCGCGCGAGCAAGGCGCGCGAGGAGGTCGAGCGCCACAAGCGCGCCGCCCAGGAGGCGGAGGAGCGCACGAGCGACCTGTCGCGCCAGCTGGAGGAGGCGAGCGCGGAGCGTCAGAGGGCGTCTCGCGAGGAGAGCGAGACGGAGGGCAAGCTCTCCGACGCGAAGCTGAAGCTCGCGACCATAGTCGAGCGCAGGAACCACCTGGCCGTTCGCGAGGAGCAGCTTGCCCGCCAGGTGGCCGACCTCGAGAAGCGGCGTGGGCAGACGGAGGAGAGCTCGCGCGCGCTGGACGTGCTGCGCCTGCGCGTGGAGCCGCTGCACGCGCGCTACGAGGCAGTGCAGGAGCGCGCGCTCGCATGGGCGGCGCGCCTGAAGGACCGTGCCTCGCTCGCCGAGGCGGACTCCGACTCGCTGAAGAAGACCATCGCGGACGCGCGCGAGGCCGTGAACCGCGCGTCGACGGAGCTCGAGGGCGCGAAGACGGCCGCGAGCGACGTAAGGGTCGAGGTGGGCAAGGTAGAGGTCCAGGTGGAGAACGCCATCAACGACATCGTGTCCCGCGGCTACGTGCTAGAGGACGCGCTTGCGCTTCCCGAGCCGGAGGACCGTGCGGAGACGGAGCGCGTCGTTTCTCGCCTGAGGCGCGAGCTCGAGGACATCGGGCCCGTGAACGAGGTCGCGATGGACGAGTACGAGCGCCTGAAGAAGCGCAGCGACTACATCGGCGAGCAGGTGGCGGACCTGGAGCAGGCGCGCAAGGCGCTCACGAAGATCACCGCGGCCATCGAGCGCAAGATGCGCCGGCAGTTCCTGATTGTGTTCGACCAGGTCAACGCGAACTTCTCGGAGATATTCTCGCTCCTCTTCCCTGGTGGCAAGGCCCACCTGGAGATGACGGACCCGGACCACCTGGACGAGACGGGCGTCGAGATCGTGGCTCAGCCGCAGGGCAAGCGCATACAGAAGATGACGCTCATGAGCGGAGGCGAGAAGTCGCTCACGGCGCTTGCGCTCCTCTTTGCGGTGTACCGCACCAGGACGGTCCCGTTCTACGTGTTCGACGAGGTCGAGGCGGCGCTGGACGACTCGAACCTCTCGAAGCTGCTCGATGCGATCGAGCAGCTGAAGGAGACGACCCAGCTGATAGTCATTTCCCACCAGAGGCGCACCATGGAGCAGGCCGACGTGCTGTACGGCGTGTCCATGCAGGCAGACGGCGTGAGCCACGTCGTGAGCCAGCGCCTTGACAAGGAGACAGGAAAGGTGGTCGAGGCCTGAGATGGGCATGTTCGACAGTCTTAAGCGCGGTCTCGCGCGGTCCCGCGAGGCGTTCGCGGAAGTGTTCTACATGGGCGGCGAGGTGGACGAGGACTTCTGGGAGGACCTCGAGGACCGGCTGGTCATGGGCGACATGGGTGCCGAGGTCGCCATGCAGGTGACGGACGACCTGCGCGAGCAGGCGGCGCGCGAGGGCCTGAAGTCCGCGCGCCAGCTGCGCGACGCGCTTGCGAAGCGCCTGGCGGCGGAGTTCGCGAAGGCGGAGTGCGACCCGTTCGAGGACGTGCCATCCTGCGTGCTGTTTGTGGGCATCAACGGCGCGGGCAAGACCACGACGGTCGGCAAGCTCGCCGGCGTCGCGAAGGCGGAGGGCAAGAGCTGCCTCATCGGTGGCGCCGACACGTTCCGCGCGGCCGCGATCGAGCAGCTCGAGGTCTGGGGCCAGCGCTCCGGCGTCGAGGTCGTCACGCGCGAGCGCGGCGCCGATCCCGCGAGCGTGTGCTACGACGTGCTGGACCGCGCCGAGAAGGACGGCACCCAGCTGGTGCTGATCGATACGGCGGGCAGGCTCCACACGAGCCCCGAGCTCATGCGCGAGCTGGAGAAGGTCGTTCGCGTGACGCGCAAACGTGCGAGCATCCCCGTGCGAGTCGTGCTCGTGATCGACGCGACGACCGGCCAGAACGGCCTGAACCAGGCGAAGGAGTTCAACTCCGCGCTCGACCTGGACGGGCTCATCGTCACGAAGCTGGACGGCACCGCGAAGGGCGGCATCGCCGTCGCGATATCGCACGACCTCAACCTCCCCATCTACCGCATCGGCGTGGGAGAGGGGATTGACGACCTTCAGACCTTTGACGCCATGGACTTCGCCCGCGCCCTCGTGGGTGAGGGAGAGGGGGAGTAGACCTCATGTTCAACAGCCTTTCCGACCGACTTCAGGACACGTTCGGCAAGCTCCGCGGCAAGGGCCGCCTTACGGAGGACGACATCAACACCGCCATGCGCGAGATCCGCATGGCGCTTCTCGAGGCGGACGTGAACTACCGAGTCGTGAAGAAGTTCGTGGCGGAATGCAAGGAGAAGTGCATGACCGCCGAGGTGCTCGAGTCGCTCTCGCCTGCGCAGAACGTCGTGCGCATCGTGCTGGACCAGCTGACGGAGCTTTTGGGCACGACCGAGTCGAAGCTGGTTCTCGCGCAGAACCGCACCCCGAACGTGATCATGCTCGTGGGCCTGCAGGGTTCCGGCAAGACGACGGCTGCGGCGAAGCTTGCCTACCTGCTGAAGCGACAGGGCCACAGCCCGCTCCTCGCCGCGTGCGACGTGCACCGTCCCGCCGCTGCCGACCAGCTCGAGACCCTCGGCAACGAGATCGGCGTGAAGGTCTATCGCGGCGACGGCAAGGACGCGGTCAAGGTCGCCCGCGAGTCCATCCAGAGCGCAGTCGACGGTCTGAACGACATCGTGATCGTGGACACGGCCGGCCGCCTGCAGATAGACGAGCAGATGATGCAGGAGGCCGTCGACATCAAGAACGCGGTCAAGCCAGATCAGGTACTCATGGTCGTGGACGCCATGACCGGCCAGGACATCGTGAACGTGGTGAGCGAGTTCGCGAACCGCGTCGACTTCGACGGCGTCATCATGTCCAAGCTCGACGGCGACGCCCGCGGCGGCGGCGCCCTCTCGGTGCGCGAGGTCACCGGCAAGCCCATCAAGTTCGTCTCGATGGGCGAGAAGCCCGACTCCCTCGAGGTGTTCCATCCGGACCGCATGGCGAAGCGCATCCTCGGCATGGGTGACGTCGTCAGCATTATCGAGGAGGCCCAGCGGGTCACGGACCAGAAGGACATCGACGATGCCGAGCGCATGCTGCGCGAGGGCTTCACGATGGACGACATGCTCACGCAGATGCAGCAGATCAGGAAGATGGGCGGCCTTAAGAAGATTCTGGCGTCGCTTCCCGGCGGCGAGCGCGCACTCCAGCAGGCAGGGGGCGCCGTCTCGGACGAGCAGATCACGCGCATCGAGGCCATGATCCACTCCATGACAAAGCAGGAGCGCGCAAAGCCCAAGACCATCAACGGCCAGAGGCGCAAGCGCATCGCGAAGGGCTCCGGCAGGTCCGTCCAGGAGGTGAACCAGCTCCTGAAGCAGTGGTCCGAGATGGACAAGATGATGGGCAAGATGCGACAGCTCACCAATGGCGGCGGCAACTCTCGTAAGACACGCCGTCAGATGACCAACATGATGCGCAACATGGGCATGGGCGGAAAGATGCCGTTCTAGTTCGACGCAGCTGCGCAAACGATCGCGCTGGGGCAGGCCGGGCTTCTTAACGAAGCCCGGCCCGCCTCATTTCGTGCACGAACGGTGAAGCGTGTGAGAAGGCGAGATGGGCCACGCAAACAACGAGGCAGCCGAACCCATATGGATCCGACTGCCTCGCATTAAGGCTTGTCGTCTAGCGTGTCGCTCCTAGCCATGCACCACTACGACGTCGCCGACCTTCGTGATGTCGTAAAGCTGCTTTGCGGCTGCCGCAGGGAGGTTGATGCACCCGTGGCTGCCGTTGCCCTGGTAGACGGTGCCGCCAAATGTGGATCTCCACGGAGCGTCGTGGAACGCCACCAGGTTGGTGATGAACGGCATCCAGTAGTTCACATGGCTCGTGTAGTCGGGCTGTCCGTCGTGGTTCTCGTCGAGACCCTTTAGCGTCTGGTCAGTGCCCTTGTTGCCGTTGATGGAGTAGACGCCGGTGGGGGTGCCGTGGCCCTCGGTCGGGTCGCCGGAGACGAAGTCACTCTCCCAGATGACCTTTCCTCCGTCGTAGAAGCGGACGTGCTGCTCGGTGAGGTCGACGTCCAGGTACCTGCCTCCCCAGTCGGCACCGCCGGGATTCCACTCGGAGGCCTTCTGCGACCAAGGCACGTCAAAGCTAGCCTCCTTCGCGCCCTCGATGTTGGACGCGAGCGTGGAGGCAAGCTGGTCGCCGTCGACGCTCCAACCGTACGTTCCGCCGGAGACCGTGACCTGCTTGCCGTCCGCGCGCTGGTACTTTCGCTCTGCGCCGACGGTGTTGAGCGTCTTCGCGAGGTCGCCGGAGGCCCACTGCTTGATGGCGTCGGTGTTCAGGGAGACGGACAGGTCGTCGCCGAACGTTATCCACTGCGCGATAGTTTTAGGCTCTACGGTCGTGACGGTCTTGCCGTTCGCGGTGAGCGTCTGCTTCGCGGCGACGAACTTGTTCGCCGTCTCGACGGCCTTAGTGAGCTCGGCGCTCTCGGAGGTGTACTTCGGCTGCACAAGCTCGGACTCGCCCAGACCAAGGTCGGACTTGCCCTTCAGGATCGCCTTGCGAACCGCCTTCGTGACGGCATCCGCGTCCACGGCGGTTCCGGCCTTCTCCTTCACGACGACGAACTTGCTCTCCTTCTCGTCGAAGGTCGCGGTGGCGCTCTGTGGTTGAGTCGCGCTCTGGTTCGCGGAGTCGACCGCGGCTTTCACCAAGGCGTCGAGCCTCTCCTTGCTGTAGCTCACGTCCGCCTTCGCCGAGAGGTCGTTTCCAGTGAAGATGCTGACGGGCCAAGCCCACACGTTCACCTTTGACATGGTGTCCGCGGCATACGCCGAGGTGTCGGACTTCAGGTCGATGTCCTTGCCCTTGAGCGAGAGGCTCACGTTGTCACCGCTGGCGGAGAGCGAGTAGTTGCCCAGCTTGTTGGACATCTCCTTCGCGACGGCGTCCGGGGTCTTGAATGCGACGGACTCTCCGTTGATAGTGGTGTTCGGCATGTACATGTGGGACCAAAGGGCACATCCACCCAGGTAGATGGCGCAGACGGCCCCTACGACGATTGCCGCTGCCTTTCCGTGGCGTCCTTTGCGGCCGCGCTCGGACGCGCCCCGCTCGTGGACGCGCATGGCATCCTGGTCAAGGTGCGGGTCGTTTGCGGCGACGGCGCCCGTCGCAGGCATCGCGGGTGGTGCCATGGTGGCGGTCCGGCCTGCCCTGGTCCCGTTGGCGGGTTGGCTGAAGTGCGCGCCGCGAGCGGCTCTGCCAGACGGCTTGGCGTCGCGTTGCGGCGAGGATTGTCCGACCTTCTCGCCCCGCGCGTTGATCACGTCGATGCGCTGGCGCTCCGGTCTCTGCTTGTCGGTCACGATATGCCTCTGATTCCATGGTCGGTGCGGCGCCTTTGGGGCCGCGAATGCTCACGGGTTACAATTCTATCCAAATGCCCTGCCCCCTAACGAATGGTGACGAATTCAATGGCAATTTCACGTATCACAAGTCTTGCTGACAGTCGGCTCGACCCTTACCTGCGGCTTTCCGAGCGGCAGCTTAGAAGCGTCCTGCATCCGGAAGAGGCCCTTGTCATCCTCGAGTCCCTGTTCGTGATCAAGCTCGCGTTCGAGCGGGAACTCGACGTGGTTTCGGTCCTGGTGGACGAGCGCCACGTGGGCGCTCTGGAGTCTGCCGTTCCCGGCCTGGGCGAGAAGGGCGTGGACGTCCTGGTTGCGAACCGGGGACTGCTGAGCCAGGTGACGGGCTTCAACGTCACGAGGGGCTACATGGCCGCCGCGCGCCGGCCGGCCGCAGGGAGCCTCTGCGACGTGCTGGAGGGCGCACGGTCCGTCGCGGTGCTCGAAGGCCTGGTGGACGTGAGCAACCTGGGGGCGATCTTCAGGAACGCGGCCGCCCTGGGGGTGGACGGCGTCGTGCTCGCGCCGGAGTGCGCGGACCCCCTCAACAGGCGCGCGGTGCGCGTTTCCATGGGAAACGTGTTCCTGGTGCCGTGGGCTGTCGCTCCGCGCCCGTGGCCGGGCGCGCTTATGGACGAGCTTCGCCAGAGGGGGTTCGGCACGGTGGCGATGGCGCTGGACGAAAGGGCCGTGCGCCTTGACGATCCGTCGCTTCGGCGGGACCCAAAGACGGCGCTCTTCTTCGGGACGGAGGGTACGGGTCTCACGCGGCCGGTGCTCGACGGCGTGGACCGGACCGTGATCATTCCCATGGCGCGCGGCGTTGACTCGCTCAACGTGGCGGCGAGCTCCGCCGTTGCGTTCTGGGAGTTGTTTGCGCGTCGCCGTGGCTAAAGACCCTCACGTTGGGTATTAATGGGAAAAGTCGTGCGGCCCGCAGGGTGGCCGCACAGTGCGGAGAAACCGATTAGGACGGATATGGACGACAAGAAGAAGCGACAATCGATGATCGTGTACCTGATCATCGCCATCGCGCTTGCAATCGGCCTGCGTGCGTACCTGTATCCCAGCATCACGCAGTCCCAGGTACAAGAAGTGAGCTACAGCCAGTTCGTCGACATGGTGGACGACGGTGACGTGAAGACCGTCAAGCTGAACACCGGCGACAGCAAGATCAGGTTCACGACCGACAAGGAGGGCGTGACGTACGAGACCACGCAGTTCCCTAACGACTCGGGGCTCGTGAAGCGCCTGCGCGACGCCGGTGTGAAGTTCTCGGCGGAGATCCCCGACGAAAGCGACAACCTGTGGCTGTACATGATCTTGAGCTACGTCCTCCCGATCGTGCTCATCTTCGGCGGCGGCTACCTCCTGAACAGGAGGCTGCGCAAGCAGATGGGCGATGACGGACCCTCCATGAACTTCGGCGGCGGATTCGGCATGGGCGGGGGTCTCGGCCGCTCGAACGCCAAGGAGGTCAAGGGCAAGGAGACGGGCGTCACGTTCAAGGACGTCGCGGGCCAGGACGAGGCGAAGGAGTCCCTGCAGGAGATCGTGAACTTCCTTTCGCACCCCGAGAAGTACGCGGCAATCGGTGCCCGATGCCCGCGCGGCGCGCTGCTCGTTGGTCCCCCGGGCACGGGCAAGACGCTGCTTGCGAAGGCGGTCGCCGGCGAGGCGGACGTCCCGTTCTTCCAGATCTCGGGCTCCGAGTTCGTCGAGATGTTCGTGGGCCGTGGCGCCGCGAAGGTACGCGACCTCTTCAAGCAGGCAAACGAGAAGGCCCCGTGCATCGTGTTCATCGACGAGATCGACACTATCGGCAAGAAGCGTGGCATGTCCATCAACTCGAACGACGAGCGCGAGCAGACGCTGAACCAACTCCTGACCGAGATGGACGGCTTCGACAACCACAAGGGCATCGTCGTTCTCGCCGCGACGAACCAGCCCGACGTGCTCGACCCGGCGCTGCTGCGTCCCGGCCGCTTCGACCGTCGCATCCCCGTCGAGCTCCCGGATTTGGTGGGCCGCGAGGCGATCCTTAAGCTTCACGCGAACGACGTGAAGATGGAGCCCGGTATCGACTTCGGCTTCGTCGCGCGCACCACGCCGGGTGCCTCTGGAGCGGACCTCGCAAACATCATCAACGAGGCGGCGCTCAGGGCCGTACGCATGGGTCGCTCCCGCGTGACGCAGGAGGACATCACGGAGTCCGTCGACGTGGTCATCGCGGGCGAGAAGAAGAAGTCCACGGTGCTGAACGACCACGAGAAGGAGGTCGTCGCGTACCACGAGACCGGCCACGCCATCGTCGCGGCCGTCCAGGACGGCAAGACGCCCGTCTCGAAGATCACGATCGTCCCGCGCACGTCCGGCGCGCTCGGCTTCACCATGCAAGCCGAGGAGGACGAGCACTACCTCACGACGCGCGAGGAGTACGAGCAGCGCATCGCTGTGCTCTGCGGCGGCCGAGCCGCCGAGGAGCTCATCTTCGGCCACATGACGTCCGGTGCCGCGAACGACATCGAGAAGGCGACGAAGATCGCCCGCGCCATGGTGACGCAGCTCGGCATGTCCGACAAGTTCGGCATGGTTGCGCTTGGCGAGTCGCGCAACCGCTACCTCGGTGGCGGCACGGAGCTCACGTGCTCCGACGCGACGGCGACCGAGATCGACAACGAGGTGACCGCCATCGTGGAGAAGGGCCACCAGACCGCGCTCAAGACCCTGCGCGACAACCGCTTCAAGCTCCATGAGATCGCGCATTACCTCCAGAAGAAGGAGACCATCACGGGCGAGGAGTTCATGAACATCCTCAACCGCGACGACGGCTTCGCGCCGAAGTACGGAGGCGAGCAGTAGCGTCTGCCTTGCGATAGAAGGTGCAGGCGAAGAGATCCTGACGGGGCCCCGCGGCGCGCGAGGCCCCGTTTTCTGTCTGGGCGAGGGCGGCGGTCCTTCTCGCCCGGCGCTAGTTCCGGGTATGCAAAATGTCAATTTAGTTGTCGGCCCGTGCCACGATTGTTCCGCGAACGGCCGGCAAGTGCTATCATTCGGCATGCTGCGTTGATGGGGAGAGTACCTTGGACGGGGCGGCCCAGAGAGAGCGGGGACGGTGGGAGCCCGCGGTCGTGTCCAGGCGAAGATCACCCCGGAGCTGCGGTCCGAAAGCCGACGTTGCCTGGCAAGTAGGCGCCGCCGGAGAGACCGCCGACACAGGTCTACCGAGTAAGGCGGAAATCCGCTCGCTGGGTGGTCACAAGCGAAGTGTAATAGGAGCGCTTCGTCCCAGCAGGAGGGACGGGCGCTCTTTTTCGTGGGTGCCCAGGAAGGGAAGGACACGAGGTGGCAAATCAGTACAAGAAGACGATGAACTTGCCCAAGACCAAGTTCTCGATGCGCGCCGGACTCGCCCAGCACGAGCCCGAGAGGCTGAAGGACTGGGACGAGAACGACGTCTACGGCCAGCTGCTCAAGAAGAACGAGGGGCACGAGAAGTTCGTGCTTCACGACGGCCCCCCGTACGCCAACGGCCCGATCCACCTTGGACACGCCCAAAACAAGATCTCGAAGGACATCATCAACCGCTACTGGTCGATGCGTGGATACCAGACGCCGTACGTGCCTGGCTGGGACTGCCACGGACAGCCGATCGAGCACAAGGTCGAGCAGATGCTCGGGACCGAGAAGTTCAACCAGCTCCCCACGGTGAAGATCCGCGAGCTGTGCCGCAAGATGGCCGTCGAGCAGGTCGACACCCAGCGCCAGGGCTTCAAGCGCCTGGGCGTCTTGGGCGAGTGGGCTAACCCCTACCTCACCTACACGCACGACTACGACGCGACCGACGTGGAGATCTTCAAGGCGATCTTCGACAAGGGTGCCATCTACCGCGGCCGCAAGCCCGTGCATTGGTGCACCCATTGCCATACGGCGCTCGCCGAGGCAGAGATCGAGTACGGCGACGAGGTCAGCCCCGCCATCTTCGTGCGCTTCGAGATGACGACGGTGCCCGAGGGCCTCGAGGCCTACGAGGGCAGGCTCTGGGTGGACATCTGGACGACGACCCCGTGGACCCTTCCTGCGGACGACGCCGTCATCCTGCATCCGGAGGCCGACTACGTCGCGGTCGTCGTGGACGGTCGCGCCGAGATCATGGCCGAGGCGCTCGTTGAGAAGGACTGCGAGAAGTTCGGGTACGAGTCCTATGAGCTCGCCCGCCGCGCCGACGGCGAGGTGTGGCGCATGTCCGGCACGGACCTCTGCCACAACAAGTACAAGCAGCCGATCTTTGGCGACCAGGGTGTCGAGGGCGAGTTCATCTACGCCGACTACGTCACGCTCGACGACGGCACCGGCATCGTCCACACGGCACCCGGCCACGGCGTGGACGACTACAACGCGGGCATGCGCTTCAACATCCCCGTCGTGATGCCGGTCGACGACGACGGCAACTTCTACAAGGGCGATGGCATGGGCACTGGCGGCCCGTGGTCCGGCATGAACGTGAACGACGCGAACCCGAAGATCATCGAGTGGCTCCAGGAGCGCGGCACGCTCATCCTGCACGAGGACATCAGCCACAGCTACCCGCACTGCTGGCGCTGCAAGCAGCCCGTGATCTTCCGCGCGACGAGCCAATGGTTCGTCTCCATGGACAAGACCGGTCTTCGCAAGCAGGCCCTGGACGAGCTCTCTAAGGTCAAGTTCTATCCCGCGCACGCCGTGAAGCGCATCGGCTCCATGGTGGAGGGGCGTCCGGACTGGTGCATCAGTCGCCAGCGCAACTGGGGCGTGCCCATCCCGGCGTTCACCTGCGAGGACTGCGGCGAGACCGTCATGAACGACGACACGCTCGACAAGGTGATCGATCTCTTCCGCAAGGAGGGCTCCGACGCCTGGTTCACGGAGGATCCCGCGAGCTACCTGGGCGACGCCTGCGTCTGCCCCAAGTGCGGCAGCCATCACCTGAAGGCGAACAAGGACATCCTCGACGTCTGGTGGGACTCTGGCGTCAGCCACACCGCGGTCTGCAAGCACCGCGACTACCTCAAGTTCCCGGCTGACGTGTACCTGGAGGGCTCGGACCAACACCGCGGCTGGTTCATGAGCTCGCTCATGACGTCGGTCGGCGCGTACGGCAAGGCGCCGTACAAGGCCGTCATCAGCCAGGGCTTCACGCTCGACGGCCAGGGCCGCAAGATGAGCAAGTCGCTCGGCAACGTCATCGACCCGAACAAGGTGTGCGACAACGAGGGCGCCGACGTCCTGCGCCTGTGGCTCGCGTCCGTCGACACCTCCGTCGACGTCCCGTGCGACGAGACGATCCTCTCGCACGTCGGGGACGCGTACCGCAAGATCCGCAACACCCTGCGCTTCCTGCTCGGAGAGCTCGAGGGCCAGTTCGACCCGGCTACGGACGCCGTTCCGTTCGACGAGCTCGAGCCGTTCGACAAGCTGACGCTCGCCCACATGTGCGAGGTCCACGACGTCGTGACGAAGGCATACTCCGAGTACCGCTTCAACGTGGTGTATCGCAACCTGTATGACTACGTGACGGAGCTCTCCAACGGCTACCTCAACGCCACGAAGGACCGCACGTACTGCGGTGGCAAGGGCACGCACGAGCGCCTGTCCGCACAGACGACGTGGGCGCACATCCTCACGATGCTCGTCCACGACCTGCAGCCCGTCCTCGTGTACACCACGGACGAGATCATGCAGTACCTGCCGGAGTCCATGCGCGACGGCCAGAAGTACGCCGCCCTTCTCGACTGGTACCAGAACCCCGTCGACGCGGACGTGTACCAGGGCTTGCTGCCGGCGTACCGGGCGCTCGTCGAGGCGCGCGGCGCGTTCACCAAGTCCTACGAGGAGGCCACGGCGTCCGGTGTCGTCGAGGAGAAGACGACGCAGGCGGCCCGCGCGGAGCTGACGCTTCCGCAGGAGCAGTACGACGCGCTCTCGCAGTCCGGCTGCGACCTGGCGGAGGCCTTCGTGTGCTCCGACGTCTGCCTGCACGTCGGCGAGGAGCTGTCCTGCGAGGTCCTTCCCGCCAACGGCGAGAAGTGCCCGCGCTGCTGGAACTGGCGCGAGCTCGGCGAGGATGGCCTGTGCGAGAGGTGCCACGACGTCGTGGCACGGCTCGCGGACGAGGAGTAGCGGTAGCGTGGTAGCGACGAGCAAGGTTTCGGCAAGGGGCACCCGGGCGATCGTCTTCTGGGTCGCCGCGTGCCTCGTGCTGGTGCTTGACCAGACGACGAAGCTCGCGGTGCGCTCCGTCCTGCGCGCGGGAGAGCGCCAGGCCCTCATCCCGGGGGTGCTGGACCTCCTGTACGTGAAGAACGACGGCGCGGCCTTCAGCCTCGGCCGCGGGGCGGGACCACTGTTCGTCCTCATCGCCGCGGCCGTCGTGTGCGTGGCGTTCGCGTACGTGTGGCGCGAGGACGTACCCCTGTCGCTCGTGCTGCCCATCGCGTGCGTCGCGGGCGGCGGAGTCGGCAACATGGTCGACAGGCTTTGCGCCGGCTACGTCACGGACTTCCTCGCGACCTCGTTCGTCGACTTCCCGGTGTTCAACGTGGCCGACATCTTCGTGACGTGCGGCATCGTGTGCGCGCTCATCGCGTACAACGTGTGGGAGTCCGGGCGCGAGCGCGCCAACGGGGACGCCGGTGGCAGGTAGTCGCGCGTCGAAACATCTTGCAGGCCCAAGGCGTGGGTCCGGCTTCGTCCGGGCCCACGCCCGTGCAAAGGAGAGGAACGGGTGAGAAGGACATGGCCGTCATCGTGAACGCCCTCGTGGGCCCGGAGTCAGACGGGCTTCGGCTTGACACGTTCCTCGCGAGCGTGGACGGCTGCCCTTCTCGCAGCGCGTGCGCAAAGCTCGTCGCGGCAGGCGAGGTCACCATAAACTCGACGCTCGCGACGTCAAAGAGCGAGACCGTCTGCCTCGGCGACCGCATCCAGGCGCGCGTTCCCGACCCGGAGCCCGAAGACGGGGCGCTCGCGCCGAACCCGTCCATTGCGCTCGACGTGCGCTTCGAGGACGACCACCTCATCGTGCTGTCAAAGCAGGCGGGGCTCGTGTGTCACCCCAGCCCGGGCCACGTGGACGACACGCTCGCGAACGCGCTCGTCGCGCGCTGCGGCTACGGGCACCTCGGCATGCTGCAGGGCGAAGACAGGCCGGGCATCGTGCACCGGCTCGACATGGACACCTCCGGCCTCATGGTGTGCGCGAAGGACGACGCCACGCAGAAGGCGCTGCAGGACCTCATCCGCCTACGCGTGCTCGACAGGCGCTACGTCACGCTCGTGCACGGCTACGTCGCGCCGGACTCAGGCACCATCACCACGGGCATCGCGCGTTCGCGTCGCGACCGGCTGCGCATGACGGTCTCGGACGACCCCGGCGCGCGCGAGGCCATCACGACGTTCCGCACGCTCGAGCGATTCGAGGCCGGCAGGTTCGACGAGGGCTTCTCGCTTCTTGAGTGCCACCTCTACACCGGACGCACCCACCAGATCCGCGTCCACATGCGCCACGCCGGCCATCCCTGCGTGGGCGACCAGCTGTACGGGCGCGGCGACGACCGCACGAACATGGGTCTGCGCCGCCAGTTCCTGCACTCGTGGCACATCCGCTTCGATCATCCCGTTACTGGAGAGACCATCGAGCTTGCAGACCGCCTGCCCCCCGACCTCTCCTCTGTACTAGAATCGCTACATGACCGCTCTATGGGCCGCACGCAGGCGGGGGAGAAGATCTGCCCCCTGCTCGTGGCCGGCACCTAGGGCCACCATAAGTTTTGGAAGGATGCCGCGTGGAACTTGCCAGGCTCGGGACGACCCCTATCACGGTCTTCAACAACCTCGTCGGGATTCTCTTCACGCTCGCATACCTCTACCAGGTCTTCTATACCATCTGGGTCATGATTCGCGGAGAGGTGAAGCTGCCTGTCGCGAAGAGGAGCCACTCGTACGCGTTCGTGATCGCGGCGCACAACGAGGAGTCGGTCATCGGCAACCTCGTCCGCTCCATAAAGGCGCAGCGCTACGACGGCCTCATCGACTGCTACGTCGTCGCGGACGCGTGCACGGACCGGACGGCGGAGGTCGCGCGCGAGGCCGGTGCCATCGTGTGGGAGCGAAACGACCTTGCGCGACGCGGCAAGAGCTGGGTGCTCGACTTCGCGTTCGACAGGATCCTGAACCAGCAGGAGTGCCCGTACGAGGGCTTCTTCGTGATGGACGCGGACAACGTGATCTCGCCAGATTACGTCGAGATCATGAACAGGGCCTTCGACCAGGGATTCCTCGTCTGCACGAGCTACCGAAACTCCAAGAACTTCGACTCCAGCTGGGTGAGCGCCGGCTACTCGCTCTGGTTCATGCGCGAGTCGCGCTACCTTAACAACGCGCGCATGCTGCTTGGTACGAGCTGCGCCATCTCGGGATCCGGCTGGCTCGTCTCGGCCTCTATCATCCGCGGGATGCACGGCTGGATGTTCCACACGCTCACGGAGGACCTCCAGTTCACGGCGTTCTGCGCTTCTCACAACATCAGGATCGGCTATGCCCCGGCAGAGTTCTTCGACGAGCAGCCAACGGACTTCAAGACGTCGTGGACGCAGCGCATGAGGTGGTCGCGCGGTGGGTATCAGGTGTTCTTCTCGTACTGGCGAGACCTCGTGCGCGGCATATTCAAAGGTCGCTTCTTCGCGTCTTACGACATGCTCATGACCATGTCGCCCGCAATGTTCCTCACCATCATCTCCGTGTTCGTGAACCTCGCGTACCTCATCATCGGCACGGCGAGCCGTGGCTTCATCGCGACGCAGAGCGAGCTCGGCGCGTGCGTGGGGTCCATCGTGACCACGCTTGTGTCCTCGTACGGGATGTTCTTCCTCATGGGTCTCATCACCACGATATCGGAGCGAAAGCACATCCACGCGCGCAACCGCTGGCGCGTGGTCGCGAACGTGTTCACGTTTCCCATCTTCGAGCTCTCCTACATCCCCATCAACGTGGTGGCCCTGTTCAAGAAGGTCGACTGGGTGCCCGTGAAGCACGACATCGCGGTCAACTTTGATGACGTGGTGAGTGAGGGCGGCACAAAGTAGTTCGTTCCTGCCACAAGGTGTTACAATCGGTCAAATCGCATCGGCGGCGTGAGCAAACGAGTCGACAAACGGCATACTGAGCAAAGGAGATTGCGCATGGCAACGTTCTTCGAGGGGGAATCCCACACCTTCTCTGAGTACCTACTCGTCCCTGGTTATTCCTCTCGGGAGAACATCCCGGCTAACGTCTCGCTCGAGACCCCGCTCGTAAAGTTCAAGCGCGGCGAGGAGCCGGCCATCAAGATGCACATCCCCATGGTCTCCGCGGTCATGCAGGCCGTGTCTGGCCCTCGCCTGGCCATCGCCCTTGCCCAGCAGGGCGGCATCTCGTTCATCTACCAGTCGCAGACCCCGGAGGACGAGGCCGCGATGGTGCGAGAGGTGAAGACGTACAAGGCGGGCTTCGTGGTGTCCGACTCCACGCTCACCCCGGACATGACGCTTCAGGACGTGCTTGACATCCGCGACCGCACGGGCCACACCACAATGCCCGTCACCGCGGACGGCACGCCGCATGGCAAGTTCTGCGGCATCGTCACCTCCCGTGACTACCGCGTGTCTCGCGACGACCGCAACAAAAAGGTCGCGGAGTTCATGACCCCCGCTTCCGAGTGCGTCACGACCGACACGAGCACCTCGCTCAAGATCTGCAACGACATCATTTGGGACCACAAGATCAACACCCTGCCCGTCGTCGACAAGGACGGCAACCTGTCCTCGCTCGTGTTCCGCAAGGACTACGACTCCCACAAGTCCCGTCCGGACGAGCTGCTCGACGAGCACAAGCGCTACGTCGTCGGTGCTGGCATCAACACGCGTGACTACGAGGAGCGCGTGCCCCTGCTGGTCGAGGCCGGCGCGGACGTGCTGTGCATCGACTCCTCCGAGGGCTACTCCGAGTGGCAGAAGCTTACCCTTGACTGGATTCGCGAGCGCTACGGCGACGCGGTGAAGGTCGGAGCGGGCAACGTCGTCGACGCGGACGGCTTCCGCTACCTCGCGGAGGCCGGCGCGGACTTCGTGAAGGTCGGCATCGGCGGCGGCTCCATCTGCATCACCCGCGAGCAGAAGGGCATCGGCCGCGGCCAGGCATCCGCCCTCATCGACGTGTGCCGCGCGCGTGACGAGTACTTCGAGGAGACGGGCGTCTACGTCCCCGTGTGCTCCGACGGCGGCATCGTGTACGACTACCACATGACGCTCGCGCTCGCCATGGGCGCCGACTTCCTCATGCTCGGTCGCTACTTCGCGCGCTTCGACGAGTCCCCGACCCGCCGTCTCAACGTGAACGGCAACTACGTGAAGGAGTACTGGGGCGAGGGCTCCGCACGCGCCCGCAACTGGGCCCGCTACGACATGGGCGGTGCGAAGAAGCTCTCGTTCGTCGAGGGCGTGGACTCCTACGTCCCCTACGCAGGACCGCTGAAGGACAACGTTGACCAGTCGCTCACCAAGGTCCGCTCCACGATGTGCAACTGCGGTGCGCTCACGCTCGAGGAGCTGCGCGACAAGGCGAAGATCACGCTCGTCTCGTCCACCTCTCTCGTCGAGGGCGGTGCGCACGACGTCATCCTCAAGGACTCCGACTCCAGCACGAACTTCAGGTCGTAGCGAAAACCCGCGTCTAGCCGAGGGCGCCCGACTGATGTAGCATTGACCCACCGCCAACTCATAGCGTGGCGGTGGGTTTTTGTTTGGGACGACGTCCGCGCGCGGACCATGGGGTGATGAGCATGAAGAGTTGCGGTGTGGCGGAGCGACTGGCCGCCATGAACGTGGAGTACGCTGCCGAGAAGAGCTTCTTCGGCGGTTCGCGGCGTCACTTTCCAAGCAGGAGCGCCTGCGTCCAGTTGATCTCGGACATACGGTGCCTGCTGTTTCCCGGCTACTTCGACAACGAGAGCGCGGCGGGGGAGAGCAACGACTATCTCACGCGCGAGCGCATACTTCACATCGAGCGCGTGCTGCAGGGGCAGGTGCTGGA
The DNA here is from genome assembly GCF_900105025.1 of Parafannyhessea umbonata. GTDB lineage: Bacteria > Actinomycetota > Coriobacteriia > Coriobacteriales > Atopobiaceae > Parafannyhessea > Parafannyhessea umbonata. The sequence continues at coordinate 808,614 of NZ_LT629759.1, forward strand.
GGCTCTGCTGTTCGACGACGGCGACCTTGGTCGCGACGAGGCGGGCAAGCGCGCCTCCCACGTGGCGAACGTGTTTTTGGACAGCCTTCCCCAGGTGCTCGAGCTCCTGATGACGGACATTCAGGCGCTCTACGACGGGGACCCGGCGGCTGGTAGCCTCGAGGAGGTCCTCGTAGCCTATCCCGGCCTGTACGCCATCTTCGTGTACCGAATCGCGCACGTGCTGTACGGGCTGGACGTGCCCCTCATCCCGCGCCTGATGAGTGAGCACGCCCACAGCAAGACGGGGATCGACATCAACCCCGGCGCGAACATCGGCAAGTACTTCTTCATAGACCACGGCACGGGCGTCGTCATCGGCGAGACGACCGACATCGGCGACCACGTTAAGATCTACCAAGGCGTCACGCTCGGCGCGCTCTCAACCCGCAAGGGCCAGCTCCTCTCGGGAAAGAAGCGTCACCCCACGCTCGGCGACTACGTCACGGTGTACTCGAACGCGTCAATCCTGGGCGGCGAGACCGTCATCGGCAGCGGTGCCGTCATCAGCGGTTCCGCCTTCGTGTGCGAGTCCGTCCCGCAGAACGCGCGCGTCATCCTGAACCAGGAGACCATCGTCCACAAGCCGGACGACGTGGAGCCGGCGTGGTGCTACGTGATCTAGGCAAGCGCGCATCAGCTGTAGGACCCGTCGTCGGAGGTCGCGGGCCTGACCTCGACGGCGCGCTCGCTCTCGTATGCCATGAGGTCGATGTAGTACTGTTGGGTGTCCGTGTTCCAGTCGTCCTTCGCGTCGTATACCTTGTTCAGCTTCTCCAGCGACTTGCTCAGCGCCTCGAGCTTCAAGCGCGTCTTCGTCGCGAGCTCCATCCTCGTGTCGCCTGACGCGGCCTCCTGCTTCTTGTACGCCTCGATGTAGGCGTCGGTGTCGTCCATGACCCTCTTGCCGGCCTTCGCGACCTTCTCGTCGACCTTCGCGGGGTCATACGGCACCCTCACCGAAGCCTCCGTGGTGCCTGCCGGCCCCGCGCCCGGCGTGCTGACTTTCCCCGAGCACGCCCCAAGCGATAGGACGATGGCTGCGGCCGACATGACGGCTATGGCGTTTCTAGACACGCGTTTCTCCTCTCTAAGAGCTTCCTCGCGCGCTGCGCGCACCGTCAATACCAACGAAAGCCATTCAAAAGTTGAACAGCAAGCGCGCAACCTAGGGTCGTCGCGCGGCGGTGCGCAAACGACGCGTGAGCGGCGGGAGCGTGGCGCTTCGGGCGCCCTGTGGCGTGCGGTGTGGCGACAACGTTTACGCCGCGTAACACGCCGACATGCCCGGCGGCGCGTTTCGCTATACTAGGGCGTGCTAAATTGCAGCTAGAGGTGTATTGCTAGGAGAGGAACCAAATGGCTGACAACAACGACGCCGCCGAGGGCACGTTCCCGGCGTACGACGCGCAGGCGATAGAGACCAAGTGGCAGAGGGTCTGGGAGGAAGAGGACCTCTACAAGACGGACACGGACCCGGCTAAGCCGAAGAAGTACGTGCTCGAGATGTTCCCGTATCCCTCGGGCGACCTGCACATGGGCCATGCGCGCAACTACACCATCGGCGATGCGATGGCGCGCCAGGCCCGCATGCGGGGCTACGACGTGCTGCACCCCATGGGCTTCGACGCGTTTGGCCTTCCCGCCGAGAACGCGGCCATCAAGCACAAAACCCAGGCGTCCAAGTGGACGCACCAGAACATCGCCCAGGCCGTGAGGACCATGAAGCGCATGGGCTTCAGCTACGACTACGACCGCATGTTCAACACCTGCGACCCCGAGTACTACAAGTGGGGCCAGTGGATGTTCATCCAGATGTGGAAGAAGGGCCTGGCATATCGCGCGACGAGCCCCGTGAACTGGTGTCCTACATGCAAGACCGTGCTCGCGAACGAGCAGGTGGTCGAAGGCAGATGCTGGCGTTGCGGGTCAGTTCCCGAGAAGCGCAACCTCAGCCAGTGGTACCTCAAGATCACGGACTACGCCCAGGAGCTGCTCGACGACCTCGACAAGCTCACCGGCTGGCCCGAGAACGTGAAGGCGCAGCAGCGCAACTGGATCGGTCGCTCCGAAGGCGCGGAGATCGACTTCCGCCTTGCCGCAGAGGACGGCGTGACTCCCACGGACCGCAAGGTGACCGTGTTCACCACGCGCGCCGACACGCTGTTTGGCGTGAGCTTCATGGTGCTGCCTCCCGAGAGCGATCTCGCGGCGGAGCTCGTGGCCGGCACGCAGTACGAGGATGACTTCAAGGCGCTGAAGGCGGCGACCGAGAAGGTATCAGCCGTCGACCGCCAGGGTTCCGAGCGAGAGAAGCACGGCGTCTTCACCGGCCGCTACGTCATAAACCCGATCAACGGCCGGCCCGCGCCCGTTTGGGTCGCGGACTACGTCCTCATGGACTACGGCACCGGCGCCGTCATGGGCGTGCCCTGCGGCGACCAGCGCGACTTCGACTTCGCCCGCAAGTACGGCCTGGAGATCGCTCCGATCATCTGCGAGAAGGACGATCCCCTGTACGAGGAGCTCAAGGACGAGAAGGAGCTCCGCGTTCGCTCCGTGGACTGGGACAAGGCCATGGTGGCCGAGGGCTACCTCGTGCAGTCCGGCGAGTTCACGGGCCTGAAGGGCGGCAAGCACTCCGAGGCGGTCGACGCGATCACCGCGTGGCTGAAGGAGCACGACTGCGGCCGTCCGACGGTGCAGTTCCGCCTGCGCGACTGGCTCATCAGCCGCCAGCGCTACTGGGGAAACCCCATCCCCATGATCCACTGCGACCATTGCGGCGACGTGCCCGTTCCCGAGGACGAGCTCCCCGTCCTTCTCCCCGAGAACCTCGACCTGGGCGCCGGAGACACGCTGGCAGAGTATGCTCCGTTCTACGAGACGACGTGCCCCAAGTGCGGTCGCCCCGCGAAGCGCATCACGGACACGATGGACACGTTCACGTGCTCCAGCTGGTACTACCTGCGCTACTGCGACCCCCACAACGACGAGGCGCCGTTCTCGAAGGAGGCCGTGGACCGCTGGATGCCGGTTGACAACTACATCGGCGGCATCGAGCACGCGATCCTGCACCTGCTGTACAGCCGCTTCTGGACGAAGGTCCTGCGCGACCTTGGCATGGTCGACGTGGACGAGCCGTTCACGAACCTGCTGTGCCAGGGCATGGTGAAGGACGAGAACGGCGACACCATGAGCAAGTCCAAGGGCAACGTCGTGCCGCCCTCCAGCGTAATCGACCCGTACGGCGCGGACACCATGCGCCTGGCGATCCTGTTCGTGGCGCCGCCCGAGAAGGACTTCGACTGGGACCCCGAGGCCGTCGCCGGGGCGAACCGCTTCATCAAGCGCGCGTGGCGCGTGGTGTGGCAGCTCGTCGAGGGCGCCGAGGCCGGCCACGTCGACCCCAAGGCGCTTGACGCAAACGCGAAGGAGCTGAACCGCGTCCTGCACGAGATGGGCATCAAGTGCACGAACGACTTCGACCGCGGCCAGTTCAACACCGCGATCTCCGCGGTGATGGAGCTGACGAACGCCGCGAGCAAGTACGTGAACGACGTGGACGCCGAGAAGCGCGACGGCGCGCTGTGCTACCGCGTCGCCCACGACATCGTGACCATGCTCGCGCCGATCTGCCCGCACTGGGCGGAGGAGCTGTTCCACGAGGCGCTCGGCCGCGAGGGCTCTGTGTACAACGAGCCGTGGCCCGAGTTCGACGCCGCGCAGGCAAAGAGCGACACCGTCGAGATCGCCGTGCAGATCAAGGGCAAGGTGCGCGCACGCATCAACGTTCCGGCGGACGCCGCGAAAGACGAGCTTGAGGCGGCTGCGAAGGAGGCCGTCGCCACGCAGCTTGAGGGGAAGGACATCAAGAAAGTCATCGTGGTGCCCGGAAGGCTCGTGAACATCGTCGCGCTGTAGCGTGGCGTTCGAGTCGGCCGTCGTTCGAGACTGTCGCCGTCAGCATTGAAAGCCTTACGCATATGCGCCGCCAGGAGGGCCTGCCTCCCGGCGGCGCGTCGTTTGTATGGCATCGCCCTGAGCGGCGGATTTGCCGGATGCTTAGGAACGCAGGTCCGAGGGTGTGGGTGTGCCGGCAACATCCGCTCTGGACGCGGCGTCCGCCAGCCAAGCGCGCTTCAGGACATCGGGCATGCACCGATACTGGTATCGTGCCAGGGTCTTGGCGTCAAGAGCGCTTCTTCCCTGGATCCATTCGATCGTGTTGCCCAGGCACCCGTAGGAGTACTGACGGATCACGTACTCCGTCTCCTCGTCGAGCTCGGAACGGCCCAGGTATCGGCAGGCGACCTCACGCTCGCTTCCGATGTAGAAGTCGAGCAGGTAGGAGGCGAGGCTGTTCTGGGAGTGGTCGCTGAGTGCGTTTCTGAAGAAGGAGCTCCTTGTCCAGATTGCGTCGAGCATCGACTCGATCATCTCCTGTCCGTTCGTGACGGACGCACGCCTGCGCTCCCTCTCGAAGAGCTGCGCGTAGATCCAGGCGACGAGGTCGTACTTGTCGACGAAGTGGTAGTAGAAGGTCGAGCGGTCGACGTCGCACGTCGCGCAGAGGTCCTTCACGCGTATCTCTGCGATGGGCATCGTCTTGCTGAGCTCGACGAGCCCGTCGGCAAGAAGCTGCTTCGTACGATCCGATGCGGCCATTCGTCTTCCTCTCTCTTTCCGACAGTATCTCGAAGTGTAGAAGAATCCGACAGCATAGAGATGTGTGGGAAGATATCCGCCTCGAGCTGCACGAGACTGATGGGGACTTACATCCCGTCGAAAGGTGTGTCAGCATGGCAGATTTTTCCAGCGTAGAAGGCAGAACCGCTGTCGTGACCGGTGCGACCTCGGGCATCGGCGAATCCATCACCCGCGTGTTTGCGGCCCAGGGCATGCGGGTCGTGCTTGCGGGCCGTAGGGCCGAGAAGGGCGAGCGCATTGCGAAGGAGATTCGCGACGCGGGCGGCGAGGCGCTGTTCTGCCGTGCGGACGTTTCCTCCGAGGACGACGTCGAGCGTCTCATGCGCTCCGCGATTGACGCCTATGGCTCCCTCGACGTTCTTGTGTGCAACGCGGGAGCAAGCTGCCTCATGAAGCCGGTTCACGAATACGAGAGCGACGACTTCCGTCGCGTCACCGACATCGACTACGTCGGGGTGTTCCTCTGCATGAAGCACGCGGTCCGCGCAATGCTCGACTCGGGGTCTTCCAACTGCTCGATCGTGAACATCTCATCCGCCGAGGGCCTGAAGGCGACTGCGAACTTCGCGCCGTACAGCGCCGCAAAGCGCGCCGTCATCAGCCTGACCCAGACCGCGGGAATGGACTACGCCCGCCATGGAATAAGGGTCAACTGCATCTGTCCCGGTGCGATAGACACCGACATCTACGCCACCGTGTCGCCAGAGCAGCGCGAGCTGACGCAGGCGATGATCCCCAACGGACGCTTTGGCCGCCCGGAGGAGATCGCCAACGTCGCGCTGTTCCTGGCGAGCGACCTGTCGAGCTACGTCACGGGAGCCGTGATCCCGGTGGATGCCGCCATGTCGTCCGGGAACTTCGTGGAGGTGCCCTGGGAAGAGCCCGACCCGCGCGGCTAGCGGCTGGGTGTGTCGACCGGGAGGACCTTGGCAGCTTGGCTACGTGGCGTCGGTTGCGAAGAAATTGTGTCGGGCCGCTGTGCCTGGCAGGCGCGGGACCGACGTGCTATGGTTTCTATAGCTTAATCGTGATTGTTCGAGGAAGTGGGGTGGATTTTCTCGCCCCGCTTCCTTTCTGTATGTCGGGCCGCGGCCCGGGAAGGAGGACCCATGGCGTCCACGGATATCGAGAGGGAGCTGCTCGCCGCACTTGAGGCCGCAGCTTCGGAGCACGGCATCGACGTGGTGGACGTCGAGGTCGTCGGCGCGTCGAAGGCGCCGGTCGTACGCGTGAGGCTCGACCACGCGGATGAGTCGCTGCCCACGATCACGCTGGACGAGGTGACGGCGCAGAGCGACTGGGTGAACGCGGTCATCGACGAGAAGGACCCGTTCCCGGGCTCGTACACGCTCGAGATCTCGAGCCCCGGCCTGTCGAGGCCGCTTCGCCGCGCCCACGACTTCGAGCGCTTCGCGGGCGAGGACGTGTCGCTGAACACGTTTGACCGCGAGGGCCGCAGGCACTACACGGGCACGCTGAAGGGGCTCGTGGACGGCAGGGTCGTCGTGGAGTGCGACGGCGAGGAGTTCTCGTTCGCGATCGACGACATCAAGAGCTGCAAGATAAAGCCAAGGTTCTAGGCAACGCAGCCGGCGGGGGCCGGCATTGAATATCGAATCCTTACTTGCGAGAGGAAGCACCATGGCATCAGAGATGATGGAAGCACTAATGGCACTGTGCCAGGAGAAGCACATCGACGAGCTGTACCTGATCGACCAGCTCGAGCAGTCCCTGGCGAAGAGCTACGCCGAGGTCATGCACCTGCAGGACGGCGCGCGCGTGACCATCGACCGCGAGACCGGCAAGGTCTACGTGTACAAGCTCGTCCCGAAGGAGGAGTCCTGGGACGACGAGACCGGCCTGTACACCGACTTCGACGAGGTGGACGTGACGCCGAAGGACACGAGCCGCACCGCGTACACGCACGCGAAGTCCGTCATCAACGACATCGTGCGCAACGCCGGCCGCCAGCAGATCTACGAGGAGTTCTCGAAGCGCATCGGCGACATCATCACGGGCACCGTGCTCCAGACGACGCCGGACTTCGCCATCATCAAGATCCGCGAGGGCGTCGAGGCGGAGCTGCCGTACTTTGACCAGCGCCGCTACCCGGACGAGCTGAACGAGCGCCCCGCGGGCGAGCGCTACTCCCACCACCAGCAGATCCGCGCGATCATCATCGACGTGCGCGACCCGAACAGCAACCAGCAGCCGGTGCGCGGCGAGCGCCAGCGCCCGTCCATCGTGGTCTCGCGCACCCACCCGGACCTCATCCGCAGGCTGTTCGAGCTCGAGGTGCCCGAGGTCTACGACGGCGTCGTCGAGATCCGCTCCATCGCGCGCGAGGCCGGCGTCCGCTCGAAGGTGGCCGTGAGCTCGCTGGACGAGCGTCTCGACCCGGTTGGCGCCTGCGTCGGCCCGAAGGGCAGCCGCGTGCGCGCCGTCGTGTCCGAGCTGCGCGGCGAGCGCGTGGACGTGGTGCTCTGGAGCGACGACCCCGCGAAGTGCGTCGCGAACGCGCTGTCCCCGGCGCGCGTCTCCCGTGTGCTCGTGGACGACGAGGACAACTACGCCACGGTCATCGTGCCGGACGACCAGCTGTCGCTCGCAATCGGCAAGGAGGGCCAGAACGCACGTCTCGCCGCAAGGCTCACGGGCATGCACATCGACATCAAGAACGAGTCGCTTGCGCGCAAGGTCATGAGCGAGATGCCCGAGGACGTGGACGTCGTCGCGGAGGAGGGCGAGCACCGCTGCGAGTACACCGGCCCGACCGGCATCCAGTGCCGCAACATGGCACGTCCCGGCTCCCGCTTCTGCGGCATCCATGAGAAGCTTGCGCAGTATGCGGACTCCGCCGTGTCCGACGATCCCGACTCCCTGATCTAACTGCGAGTCGAAAGAATACGAACGTTTCCCGTCCCACTCTGGAAGGTTGGTTTTATGGCAAAGACTCGTGTGCATGATCTGGCCAAGGAATACGGAATGACGAGCAAGGAGATGCTTGGTCACCTTGCCGAGATGAAGATACCCGCGAAGTCGCCCTCGTCCACACTCGAGGACGCGTACGTCTCCATCGTCCGCAAGAAGCTGAAGCCGATCCTGGAGGCTCGCGCCGCCGAGATCGAGGCGCAGAAGCGCGCCGAGGCCGAGGCGAAGGCGGAGAAGGAGCGCGAGGAGGCCGCCAAGGCCGAGAAGGAGCGCATCGCCGCCGAGAAGCGCCGCGAGAAGGAGCGTGCCGAGGAGGAGAGGCGCCGCGCCGCCGAGGAGGCCGCGCGCAAGAAGGCCGAGGAGGAGCGCCTCGCGGAGGAGAAGCGCCGCAAGGAGGAAGAGGAGCGCAACCGCGTACGCGACAACGCCCCGAAGTCCATCCCGTCCTTCACGAGCCTGCTCGACCAGATTGCCCAGCAGGAGGAAATCCTTAAGGAGCAGGCCGAGGAGCAGGCGAAGAAGAAGGAGGAGAGCAGGGGGCCGCGCAAGGACCGTCGCGGCGAGAAGGCCGCGGAGACCCAGCACAGGAGCTCCCGCAGGGCGCCCGTCGCCCCGGAGGACATGGAGGGCGAGTCCGAGCACTCCGGCAAGGGCCACGGCAAGGGTGGCCGCAAGGGCCAGCGCCGCGGCGGCCAGGGCGAGGACCGCTACAGCCGCATGGCCCGCGAGGCGGAACAGTACAACCAGGTCCTGGAGGAGGCACGCGAGGCCGTCGAGGAGGCGACGCGCGAGTCCACCGGACGCCGCAAGAAGCGCAAGGAGCGCAGGAAGAAGCAGCAGGCCGAGAAGGCTGAGGAGAAGCGCATAGAGGAGGCCATCGCGAACGACCAGGACCTGTCTCAGCTCGACACGGTCAAGGTCCCGCAGGGCTCCACCGTCGCGGAGCTCGCCGATCTTCTCGGCGTTCCCGCGAACGACATCATCAAGCGCCTGTTCCTGCTTGGCACGCCGCTCACGGTGACTGAGTCCATGTCCGACGACCTCATCGAGCTCGTTGCCGACGACCTCGGCCGCGAGATCAAGATCATGACGAAGGAGGAGGAGAACTCCTTCTCGTTCTACGACGACCCGAAGGACCTGAAGCCACGCCCGCCCGTCGTCACGGTCATGGGTCACGTCGACCACGGCAAGACGTCGCTTTTGGACGCGATTCGCCACACCGGCGTCGCCGCGGGCGAGGCCGGCGGCATCACGCAGGCCATCGGTGCGTCGCAGGTGCAGATCAACGGCCGCACGATCACGTTCATCGACACGCCCGGCCACGAGACGTTCACCGCCATGCGCGCGCGTGGCGCGAAGGTGACGGACATCGTCATCTTGATCGTCGCCGCCGACGACGGCGTCATGCCGCAGACCATCGAGTCCATCAATCACGCGAAGGCGGCCGAGGTCCCCATCATCGTGGCCGTCAACAAGATCGACAAGCCCGGTGCCGACCCGACGCGCGTGCGCCAGGAGCTGACCGAGTACGGCATCATCCCGGAGGAGTGGGGCGGACAGAACATGTTCGTCGACATCTCCGCGAAGAAGAAGCTCGGCATCGACGACCTGCTCGAGGCCGTCCTGCTCGAGGCGGACGTACTCGAGCTGAAGGCGAACCCGGACACGTTCGCGTCTGGCAACGTCCTCGAGGCGAAGCTCGACCGTGGCCGTGGCTCCGTCGCGACGCTGCTCGTCAACCGCGGCACGCTGCGCGTGGGCGACGCGATCGTCGCGGGCATGTCATACGGCAAGATTCGCGCCATGATAGACTCGCGCGGCAACAACGTGAAGGAGGCCGCGCCGTCGACCCCGGTCGAGGTGCTCGGCCTGCAGAGCGTCCCCATGGCTGGCGACGAGTTCCGCGTGTTCCAGGACGAGCGCGAGGCGCGCAGCCTCGCGGACGAGCGCGCCCTCAAGGCCCGCATCGAGGAGCAGAACAAGGTCAAGCACGTCACGCTCGAGAACCTGTTCGACACCATGGCCGACGCCGAGGTGAAGGAGCTGAACCTCATCATCAAGGCGGACGTCCAGGGCTCGATCGAGGCCCTTCAGGACTCCCTGGACAAGATGGACCAGTCCGAGGTGCGCATCAACACGATTCACTCCGCAGTCGGCGCCATCACGGAGACCGACGTCACCCTGGCCGATGCCTCGAACGCGATCATCATCGGATTCGGTGTGCGCCCGGACTCCAAGGCGAAGGCCGCGGCGGAGCGCGACGGCGTCGAGATTCGTACCTACAGCGTCATTTACAAGGCAATCGAGGACATCGATGCCGCCCGCATCGGCATGCTCAAGCCCACCGAGGAGGAGGTCCAGACCGCGACCATCGAGGTCCGCAACACGTTCAAGGTGCCGAAGGTCGGCATCGCGGCGGGCTGCATGGTCCAGGACGGCGAGGTCTCCCGAGACGACCTCTGCAGGCTCGTCCGCGACGGCATCGTCGTGTACGAGGGCAAGCTCGCGTCGCTGCGCCGCTACAAGGACGACGTGAAGTCCGTCAAGGCCGGCTTCGAGTGCGGAATTGGCCTCGAGAACTTCCAGGACATCCACGTGGGCGACGTTATCGAGTCCTACCGCATCGAGGAAGTTGCACGTACGGAGTAGAGACATGAAGCAGAACCAGAATTCCCGACGCACGAACAATCTCGCGCGCGAGAAGCTCGCCAACATCCTCCTGTTCGAGGTTTCCGACCCCGACCTTGCGCTCGTGACCCTTACGGGCGTGGAGGTCTCGGTCGACAAGTCCGTGCTGAAGGCCTACGTCAGCTGCGACCGCGACCGCTACGAGTCCGTGGCGGCCGCCCTCCAGCGGGCGAAGGGTCGCATCCGCAGCCTTTTGGGCCATGCCCTGGGCTGGCGCGTGACGCCGGAGCTCATCTTCCAGATCGACACCACGGCGGACGAGGCGGAGCGCATTGCAATCGCGCTCGAGAACGTGCCGCCCACGCTCTCGGTCGAGAAGGACGAGAACGGATATCCCATAGGCGAGGCGCCCGCGGGCGACGAGGAGAGAGGCGAGTAGCCCGGCCATGGGTCTTAGCAAGAACCCCGAGCAGGAGGCGCGTTTCGCAGAGATCGCGCGTCTCATAGAGGAGAGCTCGACCATCGCGATCTGCGCGCACACCAATCCTGACGGCGACGCCCTGGGCTCCACCCTGGGGCTCGCCAGGATCATTGGCATGCGCTGGCCCGAGAAGAGCGTGTGCGGGCTCCTCGCGGATGAGGGCGACGTGCCCAGGATCTACTCGTACCTCCCGGGCAGCGACGGCCTCGTGCGTGCATGCGACTACGAGGGTGACCCCGACCTGTTCATCAGCGTCGACCTCTCCGTCGCCCACAGGCTGAACGACGCCGAGCCCGTCATGCGACGGGCGGCCCGCACCGCGATCATAGACCATCATCCGTGCGAGGAGCCGTACGCCGACGCGAGCCTAATCCGCCCAGGCGCGGCCGCCGCAGGCGTGCTCGTCGCGGAGTTCGCGCTGTACCTCGGCGTGGAGATCACGGGCGACGTCGCGCGCTGCCTGTACTGCGCCATCGCGACGGACACCGGCCGCTTCCAGTACCAGAACGCGGACCCGGAGTCCTTCTCCGTCGCCTCGCTGCTCGTGGACTGCGGCGCGTCGCCGTCAGAGCTGTCGCTGAACGTGTACCAGAACTTCAGCCTGTCGTTCCTGCACCTCGAGGCGCTCGTGATGGGCCGCATCACCAGCTTCGCGGGCGGAAAGATAACCTACAGCTACGCCACGTCCGCGGACCTGGAGCGCACGGGCGCGAGCCTGGACGAGTGCGACGGCCTCGTGGACGTCGTGCGCAGCGTCTCCGGCTCGGAGGTCGCGCTGTTCCTGAAGGAGGTGCCCGGCGGCAAGGTGCGCGGCAACATCCGCTCGAAGACGGACAAGGACGTCTCGCAGATCGCGAGACTCCTCGGGGGCGGCGGGCACAAGGCTGCTGCCGGGTTCTCGTTCGAGGGCGACATCGACCAGGCGCTCGCTGCCGTGCTGCCGCCGCTGCGCGCGCTGTTCGAGTACGTCGACCCTGACGGCACCATCATCGGCGAGCGGCTGGACCCCAGGCTGGTCGAGGCTGACCTCGCGGCGCGCAAGGCCGCGCAGGCTGGAAGCGGTGAGTAGTTGAAGCGAGGACAAAGCGGAATAAACTGCCTGCTGGCCGTAGACAAACCGGTGGGCATGAGCAGCCATGACGTGGTGAACCACGTGCGCAGGGCGCTGGGCGAGAAACGCGTCGGCCATGCCGGCACGCTGGACCCGCTCGCATCCGGCGTGCTCGTCGTGGGCGTGGGCCAGGGCACGCGGCTCATGGGCCTTCTGACGGCGGACACGAAGTCATACGTCGCGCGCATAGCGTTCGGCACGCAGACCGCCACGGACGATGCCGAGGGCGAGGTCGTGCTGAGCGCGGAGCCGCCGACGGACGTCCTCTCGCGCGAATTTGCGGCGGGCGTCGTGCATGGGCTCATTGGCGAGCGGGACCAGGTGCCGCCGTCCTTCTCGGCCATATCGGTCGACGGCGTCAGGGCGTACGAGCGTGCGCGCAAGGGCCAGGAGGTCGAGCTCAAGAGCCGGCGCGTGAGCATTCTGAACGCGGTGCTTCTGGACGTGGTCGCGGATGGGCCGGACGGCCAGCCGTGCTGGGACTGCGCGTTCACCGTGTCGAAGGGCACGTACGTGCGCAGCATCGCGCGCGACCTGGGTGCCTCGCTCGGAAGCGCCGCGCACCTGGTAGAGCTCAGGCGCACGGCGTCCGGCTGCATCGGCCTTGCGGACTGCGTCGCGCTGGACGAGCTCGAGCGCCGCGGTGCGGAGGCGCTCGCGGAGCGCGCGCTCGACCCCGTGGCAAAGCTGGGGCTTCCCTCGCGCGAGCTCACGGTGGGGGAGCTTGCGGACGTGCGCTGCGGCAAGCGCATTCCGTGCACGGACGCGGGCCTCCCGGAGGGCGGCCGCGTGTGCCTCACGTTCGGCAACGCCCTGGTGGGCATTTGGGAGCGCGAGGGCAATCGGCTTCGCTGCCAGGCGAACTTCCCCTCCGGCGTCACGGGGGTGGCGCGGTGAGCGAGGAGGTATTAGGTCGGCCGCTGCCGTTGGACGCCGGCGCGCTTGCGTCGCTGGTGCGCGACGGGCTGTTTCTGCGGCGAGGCGCGTACGTGCGCCACGACGTGCGGCAAGGCACGGCCTACGTGCGCCATGGGGCGGAGTGCCCCGCGGGGCGCGACGCCGTCGTCTCCATCGGCGCGTTCGACGGCCTGCATGCCGGGCACCGCGCGCTCATCGCGGCGGCGCGGCGCGAGGCGGACGAGAAGAACCTGCCATGCGTGGTCGTGACGTTCGACCCGGACCCGGATGTGCTGCTTGCAGGCGAGGAGCCCTCCTCAAGGCTCCTGGCCACGGCGGACAGGGTGCGCGCCATAGAGTCTCTGGGCGCGGACGCCGTCGTGGTGCTGCGCTTTGACGAGGGGCTTGCGGCCACCAGCTACCAGGACTTCGTCACGCGGGTGCTGGGCGGGCTCGTGCGTCCCGTCTCCCTCCACGTCGGCACCAACTTCAGCGTGGGCGCCGGCGGCAGGGGAGACGTCCGCGCGCTCGCGGCGTACTGCGCAGGCCTCGGATGTGCCGTGCACGGCCACGACCTTGTGACCAGGGGCGGAAGCCCGGTCTCATCCACCAGGATTCGCGGCCTTCTGCACGAGGGCGCGGTGGAGGACGCCGCGGCGCTCCTCGGGCGCCTGCACTTCGTGCGCGGCTCCGTGGAGCACGGCCGGGGCGAGGGCACCGCGTTTGGCTTCCCGACGGCGAACGTGCGCACTTCTCGCGTGGACTGCATGCCGAAGGCGGGCGTGTACGCGTGCGTGGTGTGCGACGGGAGGCGCGCGTGGCCGGCGGCCGTCAACGTGGGCAAGCCGCCCACGTTCAGCGCGCCGGAGGACAACTACCTGGAGGCGAACCTCGTGGGGTTTGACGGCGACCTGTACGGAAGCGAGGTGAGCGTCCTCTTCGCGCGGTGGCTGCGCGACTCTAGGCCCTTCGACTCGACCGAGGAGCTGGAGCGTGTGGTTCTTGGCAACATCGACTGGGTACGAACTAACCTAGGCTCTTGCGGAGTGGGGGTGGACGCTTGATAACGGACGAGGACAAGGAGCGCGTGCGGCAGGCGACGGACATCCTGCAGCTCGTGGGCGAGACCGTGGAGCTGAAGCGACGCGGCGCAGACTATTGGGGCTGCTGCCCGTTCCACCACGAGAAGAGCCCCTCGTTCCACGTGAACCCCACCACGGGACTGTGGAAGTGCTTTGGCTGCGGCGCCGGGGGAGACGTGTTCGCATACGTCATGAAGCGCGAGAGCCTGGACTTTCCAGACTCCATCCGCTACCTGGCCGACAAGGCGGGTATCGAGCTTTCCGAGGAGCGCGGCACCGCCCGCAAGGGTCCGCGGCGAAACCGGCTGATAGAGTGCCTGACCGAGGCGGAGCGGTTCTACAGCACCATGCTGCTGCGCGGCCGCGGCGAGGGTCCGGACGCGGGCCGCGCCTACCTGGCCGGCCGCGGCTTTGGATCGGACGTGTGCAGGCGCTGGGGGCTGGGCTATGCGGCCGGTCACCAGACGCTCGTGGAGCACCTGCGCAAGCTCGGCTTCTCTATGCAAGAGATCCTGGCGTCGGACCTCGCGCTGCAAGGCCAGGGCGGCCGGCTGCGCGACAGGTTCTTCGACCGCGTGATGTTTCCCATCCACGACGAGCAGGGCCGCACCATCGCGTTTGGCGGCAGGGTCATGGGCGACGCGAAGCCCAAGTACCTCAACACCAAGGAGACCGCGGTCTTCTCGAAGCGCAAGCACCTGTTCGCGTTCGACCGCGCGAAGGAGTCCATGGCCGCCACGGGCACGTGCATCGTGTGCGAGGGCTACACGGACGTCATAGCCATGCACGAGGCCGGCTTCAAGAACACGGTGGCGACGCTTGGCACCGCGCTCACGATGGACCACGTGAAGCTGATAGAGCGCTTCGCGAAGCGGCGCATCATCTGCATGTTCGACGGCGACGAGGCCGGTCAGCGCGCCGCGGAGCGCGCCGTGCAGTACATCGACAAGACGAGCGTCGAGATGCTGTGCGTGGTGCTGCCAGACAACCTGGACCCGATGGAGTTCCTTTCCGCCCGCGGCGCGGACGCGCTCAGGCCCATCCTGGAGGCGGCCCAGCCGCTCATGGACTTCGTGTTTGGCAAGCGCCTCGCCGGCTATGACCTTTCCGTCCCCGGAAAGCGCGTCGCGGCGCTGAACGACATGGCGGGCGTGCTGGCGCCCCTGGGCGACAGTATGCTGCTGGACGGCTACGCGCTGCAGCTGGGCGATATGCTCGGCTTCGACGTGGCACGGGTGAAGCAGGTCATACGCGAGCGCGCCTCGGCGGAGCGCCGCAAGGCCGGCCAGCGCGACGGGGGAGGCCGAGCGGACCGACGCCGCCAGGCGGCCGGCACGCCTGGGCGCGACGCACCCCCGTACGACGACGTGCCCCCGTACTACGAGGACGGCGGCTATGGCGCCGGCTACGACGACGGACCGTACGATGCCTACGACGGCCCGTACGCGACCGCGGGCGGGGGCGCCGGGCGAGAAGGGCAAGGCGTCTCGACCGCGGCGCTCTCCAACGACGAGAGGATGCAGTCGGCCGCGGAGCGAGAGCTTCTCGCCATGATTGCGTCGCACCCGGACGTGATGCGCGGCCATGGGGAGCGCATCGCAACGTTCACGTGGTCCGACGCGCGCTACGAGGCCATGGCGTGGGCCATGCTCGCGACTCCCGCGGGCACGCCTCCCGCGGACGTGGTGCGCGCCGCGGCGGGCGTCGTGGCCGAGGCCCCGCAGATACTTGCGGGGGGCAGGCTCGAGGTGACGTCGCGCATGCCCGCGGACCAGCGCGCGGACTTCCTGCTGAACGTCGTGGAGCTGTGGAGCAAGCGCCGCGAGGTGCGCGAGATAAAGGCAAGGTTGCGGCTATCCTCCTCCACGGTGCCCGACGAGGGGCAGATAGAGCTCTTCAGGAGGGCGACCGAGCTTCAAAAGCGTATTAATGAGCTGTCAAATAGCGTTTCTGCCGTTGTTTAGGCGGCATTTTTGGGTAAACTCCCTATCGCATCTGCGTAGAAAGGAAATACGTGGCTAACAACAAGGCTACCGCCGAGGGCTCCTCGCAGCTGTCTGACGAGCTCGACGGCATCGTCCAGAAGCTCGTGAAGCAGGCGTCCGGCTCCAACAACAGCATCACGGAGGACGACATCCAGCTCGCAATCGCCGAGGTGGACGTGGACGATGACGAGCTTTCGGACATGTATGACGCCATCCGCGCGAAGGGCGTCGACATCGCGAACTCGGAGGACGGCGGCTCCGCCATGGGCGAGTCCGACGACCTCGACGACGAGGACGACGAGGATGAGCTGGAGGGCGAGGGCGACCTCGACGAGGAGGACGAGGAGCTGGCGGAGGCCCGCAAGGAGGCACGTGCCGCAAGCGAGATCCTGCGCTCCTCCACCCCCAAGGGCAAGACCCGCAAGCGCTCGTCCAGGGCGCGCTCTCGCCGCACGGACAGCTCGACCGTGATGCTGACGGGCGACCCGGTGCGCATGTACCTGAAGGAGATTGGCAAGGTCGACCTGCTGACCGCCCAGGAGGAGGTCAACCTCGCCATGAAGATCGAGGCCGGAACCGAGGCCTCCAAGAAGCTCGAGGCCGCGGAGAACGGCGAGATCGAGCTCACCCGCGCCGAGCAGCGCCGCCTCATGCGCATCGAGCAGGTGGGCCTCGAGGCCAAGCAGTCGCTCATCAGCGCGAACCTCCGCCTCACGGTCTCCATCGCGAAGCGCTACGTCGGCCGCGGCATGCTCTTCCTCGACCTCATCCAGGAGGGCAACCTCGGCCTCATCCGCGCGGTCGAGAAGTTCGACTACACGAAGGGCTTCAAGTTCTCCACCTACGCCACGTGGTGGATCCGCCAGGCCATCACCCGTGCCATCGCGGACCAGGCGCGCACCATCCGCATCCCCGTCCACATGGTCGAGACCATCAACAAGCTCGTCCGTGTGCAGAGGCAGCTTCTTCAGGACCTCGGCCGCGACCCCACCCCCGAGGAGATCGGCGCCGAGATGGGCATCTCGGCGGACCGTGTGCGCGAGATCCAGAAGATTAGCCAGGAGCCCGTCTCGCTCGAGACGCCGATCGGCGAGGAGGAGGACTCCCAGCTCGGCGACTTCATCGAGGACTCCACGGCCGTCGCGCCTCCTGAGGCCGCGAGCGACTCCATGCTTCGCGAGCAGCTGGAGCAGGTTCTCGACAGCCTCGCCGACCGCGAGCGCAAGGTCATCAAGTTCCGCTTCGGCCTCGAGGACGGGCATCCCCGCACGCTCGAGGAGGTAGGTCGCGAGTTTGGCGTCACGCGCGAGCGCATCCGCCAGATCGAGAGCAAGACCCTGGCGAAGCTTCGCCATCCGTCACGCTCCGGCCGCCTGAAGGACTACATCGAGGACTAGCGCCAGACCTTCCGTCGTGCGCGCCATCTCCGGATTCATGCGTTACTAGGTGAGAAGGGCCGTCCCCAACCAAGGGAGCGGCCCTTCTCCGCGCGAGGGCCTCGTTGGAGTTCCACACGCAGGACGGGACTTCTCGCAACCGTACTGTACGACCCAGATTGACCTGCGGTTTTCGCGGTCCGTCTTTTCAATTACCGTGTCGGCGCATGGGTCGTCAGGGGAGTGTGGGGGAGCCGTAAAGCGCACGCGGGCACCACCGAAGGCGTTTGTGTAGACTCTTTGTCGCAAAAAAATACGGGATTCTCTGCTTGCATGCGACAAGATGTCTGTTATAGTTTCTACCGCACTAAGACATTCCCCGGTGGCGCAGTGGTAGCGCAGCTGACTGTTAATCAGCGTGTCGCAGGTTCGAACCCTGCCCGGGGAGCCATCTTCCCCGGTGGCGCAGTGGTAGCGCAGCTGACTGTTAATCAGCGTGTCGCAGGTTCGAACCCTGCCCGGGGAGCCAGAAGCTTCGAGGCCGGAAGAGTCGCTCTTCCGGCCTCTGTTGTGTTAAGGGGCAGCCTTTCTCGGCCCAGGGGTTAGGGCCGCGCCTGTGCCGTGCGGCCCTCGCGACAGGGCATCTGCCGGAGGGCTTGTCCGCTGTTTGTATGGCGGGGACACGGCTGTGCTAGCATTTTCCTGTCATGCGAACCAACGTTTTCGGAGGCAAATTGAACGCCGATAAGAATACCGGGACGGTCTCTGCAAAGGACGCGTGGTACCCACCGTCAAGGCGCGACTGGTTCATCCTGAGGCAACTCGTCTCCAAGGACTTCAAGCTCAAGTACCGCAGAAGCACCCTCGGCGTCGTGTGGAGCGTCCTGAACCCGCTTCTGATGATGCTCGTCATGGCTGCCGTGTTCGGGTCGTTCATGCGCTACAACGATCCGTCGCTTGGCAACTACGCGGTCTACCTCATCCTGGGCAACACGGCGTTCCAGCTTATGAGCGATGCTACGAACCAGGGCATGTGCTCCATCATCTGGGCATCGTCGCTCTTGAAGAAGGTCAAGATCAACCGCTACGTGTTCCCCGTGCAGAAAGTGCTGTTTGCCGGCGTCAACTATGGCTTCTCGCTCATCGCGATCGCACTCGTCATGATCGTGGAGCGCGTGCCGCTCACGTGGACGGCGGCACTCATGCCGTTCGCGCTGATTACGCTCGTGGTGTTCTGCATCGGCCTCTCGCTCCTGCTCTCCGCCCTCTCGGTATTCTTCCGCGACGTGATTCACCTGTGGAGCGTCGTTCTCACCGCGTGGACCTATGCGACGCCGCTGTTCTATCCCTTCAAGATCCTTCCGCACTGGATGCAGGTCGCCGAGAAGTTCAACCCCATGTACATCTACATCACCTACATCCGCGACGTCATCCTGTATCATACGGTCCCCTCCGCCGGCATGCACGTCGCGTGCCTGGGATTCGCCCTGGTGGCGCTTGGCATCGGCTATGCCGTGTTCCACAAGAACGAGCACAAGTTCATCCTCTACATCTAGACCCCGGAAGATCGGTGCAAACTATGGCAAAGCCAATCCTCACGCGTCCCAGCATCCCGCCCGAGGATGCGGAGACCGTCATCGACGTCGACGACGTCTCCATGATCTTCAACATCGCCTCGGAGCAGTTCAACTCCCTCAAGGAGTACTTCATCGCGCTTGCGCGCCACGAGCTCAAGTTCAAGGAGTTCCGCGCCCTCAACCACATCAACTTCAAGGTCAAGCGCGGCGAGGCATTCGGCCTCGTCGGCACCAACGGCTCCGGCAAGTCCACCATGCTCAAAATCATCGCCGGCGTGCTGGAGGCGTCCGAGGGCACGTGCACGGTGCGCGGCACCATCGCGCCGCTCATCGAGCTTGGCGCCGGCTTCGACATGGAGCTCACCGCGAAGGAGAACATCTACCTGAACGGTGCGCTCCTGGGATATCGCAAGGAGTTCATCGACGAGCACTTCCAGGACATCGTGGACTTCGCGGAGCTCCAGAACTTCATGGACATGCCGCTCAAGAACTACTCGTCCGGCATGGTGGCGCGCATCGCCTTCGCAATCGCGACGATCACGGAGCCGGACATCCTCATCGTCGACGAGACGCTCTCCGTCGGCGACTTCCTGTTCCAGCAGAAGTGCGAGCGCCGCATCAAGGAGCTCGTCGACTCAGATGACGTCACCGTCCTTCTCGTGAGCCACAACATCGACCAGGTCGAGCGCCTGTGCGACCGCGTCTGCTGGATCGAGAAGGGGCAGGAGCGCATGGTCGGTCCCACCGACGAGGTGTGCGCCGCGTACAAGAGCCTCGGGAACTAGGGGGTGCCATGCCGTCCGCATCCGTCCTCGTGCCCATCTACAACGTCGAGAGGTACCTTCCGGCGTGCCTGGAGTCGCTCCGTGCGCAGCGGGGCGACTTCGAGTTCGTCTGCCTGGACGACGGATCGACTGACGGCTCCGCGAAGATCGCGGCGGAGTTTGTCGAGAAGGACGACCGCTTCCGGTTGATACAAAAGGCCAACTCCGGCTACGGCGACACGCTGAACCGCGGCCTCGCGGAGGCGCGCGGCGAGTATGTGGGCATCCTGGAGTCCGACGACGTCATGTACCCGGACGCGCTCGAGGCCCTGCTTCGCGCCGCGCATGACACAAGGGCGGACCTCGCCAAGGGCACGTACTCGCTCTGGTGGTCCGAGATCGGCCGCGACGTGGTGCAGCACGAGGTGCCGCAGCGGCTGTTGGGCAAGGCGTTGCGCCCGCGCGAGCACGACTTCTGCTACCTTCTGAAGCCGACGGACTGGAGCTGCCTGTATCGGGCGGAGTGGCTATCGCGCGAGGGAATCCGCTTCCTTGCGACGCCGGGCGCGGCGTTCCAGGACACGTCGTTCATGTTCAAGGCGCTCTGCTCCACGGACAGGGCGGTGTTTCTGGACGTGCCCATCGTCCACTACCGTCAGGACAACGAGGGGTCTTCCATCAACTCCGAAAGCAAGGCGTACGCGGTTTGCGGCGAGTACGACGAGATAGAGCGCTGGCTTGCCCTGCACGCGGACGACGCCTTCGCAGCGCGGATGCGCCTTGGCTTCCAGGTGTCGAAGCTGAACGCGTACCTGTGGAACCTCGACCGCCTGGGCGATGACCTCGCACCGGAGTTCGTGCACCGCGTGGCGAGCGAGTTTTCCGCGTATGCGGCCAGGGGAGAGATAGACTGGCCAGCCTGGGATGCGTGGAAGGCCACGAACCTAAGGGCGCTCCTGCGCGATCCGGAGCACTACCTCGCCGTCCGGCGCCGCTACCATGGGCCTGGCGCCGCGGCAAAGGCCCGCTTCGCGCTGCGCCTTGCGGGTCCTGCCGGTCTTGCGCAGGCGCTTGGCGGCAGGAGGGGATAGCCATGCCGCGCATGTCAATAGTCATTCCCGTGTACAACGCGGAGCGCTACCTCAGGGCGTGCCTCGCGTCTGTGCTGGGGCAGACCATGCGCGACCTCGAGGTCATCTGCGTCGACGACGGCTCCACGGACAACTCGCCGCGCATACTGGACGAGTACGCGACGCGAGACGCCCGCGTGAGTGTCATCCACCAGGAAAACGCCGGCGCGGGCGCGGCGCGCAACGCCGGAATGGACCGCGCCACGGGGGACGTGCTTCTCTGCGTGGACGCGGACGACACGATCGCGCCCGACGCATGCGAGGTCGTGACGGACTCCTTTGCGCGCGCGGGCTGCGAGGTCATGTGCTTCGGCTTCTCGTGCGAGCCGGCAGATCGCACTCCGGCGGCCATCGCGAACAGGCTTCGCCCGCGCGACGCACTCATAGAAGGCTTCCATCCCGAGGTGCTCTTCACCGAGAAGGTCAGGCCCTTCTCGTGGAGGTGCGCCCTGTCGCGCGAGTTCTGCGAGCGCGTGGGCGCGCGCTACGACGAGACGCTCACGCTTGGCGACGACCAGTACTTCCTGTTCTACGTATACCCGCGCGCGCGGAGGATCCTGCTCTGCTCGCGGCAGCTGTACGCATATCGCATGACGGACGCGTCCATGATGCACGCCGCGTCCGCGAACGGGGCGAGCCTTTCGCACAAGCTTTCGAGGCACCGCGACGCTGTCGCCGCGATACTTTCGGACTGGAAGTCGAGCGGCTGGCGGGACGTCTGCGCGGAGCGTATGCTCGACTGGGACGTCGACCTCGTGCTTCTTGATGCAAGTGCGCTTCCCGAGGCGGAGCAGACAAAGTTCTGGGGCGACTACCTCGGGCTTCTTACAGACTACTTTGGAGAAGAGCGGCTGCGTGGCGCCCGCGGCGCCACGGGCGCGGTGCTTCGCGACGTGAGGGGGCGCCTTTCTGGCTCCCGCGCGGGCGCGTGCGTGCGCAAGGGCACCGTCGCCGCGTTCTACCTGCGGCAGCGCGGGCTTGCCAACTGCGTGCGTCGCGTGGTGAGGTCGCGCTTCTAGGCACGCCTTCCAAGACTTCGCATCTTTTCGTATTCCGGTTTTCCGTACCCAGAGCCGCGCGTTTCGTGTGTGGGAAAATTCGTCGTTGCGTTGGAAGAAATTCCGCGTATATTGAATGCAACCCTTTAAGCACGGTGCGAGACGCCGGCAAGGAACATATGCCCTGCGGGGCCATGAACGCCTTCCTGACGCCTGTGTACCGTGTACCAACGGGACATTGGCGTCTTTTTTGGAAGGAGTGCCATGGCTGAGAACAGGCCAAAGGCGGTCATCATGGATGACCAGGCGATGGAGAGGGCCATCACCCGCATCGCCCACGAGATCGTCGAGCACAACGAGGGCTCGGACGACATCGCGCTCGTCGGCATCATCCGTCGCGGAGAAACGCTTGCGACGAAGCTCGCGGACGCGATCGAGGCCATAGAGGGCAACAGGCCGAAGGTGGGCTCCCTCGACATCAGCTTCTATCGCGACGACTTCATGCGCAACGTCGCCCCCGTGCTGCACGGCACCAACATCCCCTTCAACATCGACGGCGCGAACATCGTCCTGGTGGACGACGTGCTGTACACGGGTCGCACCGTGCGCGCGGCGCTGAACGCGCTTACGGACTACGGTCGCCCCAAGACGGTCCAGCTGGCGGTCATGGTGGACCGCGGCCATCGCGAGCTGCCCATTCGCGCCGACTACGTTGGCAAGAACGTTCCGTCCTCGCACGAGGAGGACGTGCGCGTCTGCATAGAGCCTCTCGACGATCACAACTCCGTCGAGATCTGGGACATCAACGTCGAAAAGAAAGCTGGAGGTGCGAACTAGATGCTATCCGTGAAGAACCTCATCGACACGTACAGCCTGACCGCCGATGACATCACGCAGATCCTTGACACGGCGGCCGCGTTCGAGTCCGTCAACAATGGCCGCGTGATCAAGAAGGTGCCGGCGCTGCGCGGCCGCACGATCGTCAACCTGTTCCTCGAGCCGTCCACGCGCACGAAGAGCTCGTTCGAGCTGGCCGAGAAGCGCCTGTCCGCCGACTCGCTGTCCATGGGTGGCAGCACGTCTTCCGTCGTGAAGGGCGAGAGCCTGGCGGACACCATCCAGACCATCGATGCCATGAACGTCGACATGTTCATCTGCCGTGCGAGGCTCGCCGGCACTCCGCAGAAGATTACCGAGAACACTGATGCCGTGGTCATCAACGCGGGCGACGGCAAGCACCAGCACCCGACGCAGGCCATGCTCGACCTGTACACCATTCGCAAGCACTTCGGCCACCTCGACGGCCTGAAGGTCGCCATCGTGGGCGACCTCGCGCACAGCCGCGTGTGCGGCTCGCTCGCGCCCGCGCTGAGGACTATGGGCGCCGAGGTCACGCTCGTGGGACCCCCGACGTTCCAGGTGGACGACCCCGACTGGTTCGGCTGCCCGCAGACGTGGAGCCTCGACGAGGTCATCGACTCCGTCGACGTCGTGTACATGCTCCGCGTCCAGCTGGAGCGCATGGAGGGCGCGACGATCCCGTCCCGCCGCGAGTACAACCGCCTGTACGGCCTCGACATGAAGCGCGTCAGCCGCATGAAGGACAACGCGATTATCTGCCACCCCGGCCCCATGAACCGCGGCATGGAGATCAACGCGGACGTCGCGGACTGCGCGCGCTCGAGGATTCTTGACCAGGTCAACGCCGGTGTCCTCACCCGCATGGCCGAGATGTACCTGCTTCTGGGAGGAGAGAACAATGGCATTTCTGCTTAAGGGCGCACACGCCGTCGACCCGCAGATCGGACTCGACGAGGTAGTCGACGTCCTTCTCGACGGAAAGGAGATCGTCGAGGTGGGCCATGACCTGGAGGCCCCCGAGGGCGCCGAGGTCATCGATGCCGCTGGCAAGTACCTGGTTCCCGGCCTCGTCGACATGCACGTGCACTTCCGCGACCCCGGCTTCGAGTACAAGGAGACCATCGAGACCGGCTCTCGTGCCGCGACGCACGGCGGCTTCACGGACGTCGCGACCATGCCGAACACCGACCCCGTGACCGACACGGGCACCGGCGTCCGCTACCAGATCGACCGCGGCCGCGCGGCGGGGCTCTGCCACATCCGCCCGATCGGCGCGCTCACCCGCGGCGAGAAGGGCGAGGCCCTCGCGGAGATCGGCGACATGGTGCTCGAGGGCGCCTGCGCCTTCAGCGACGACGGCCACGGCGTGCAGGGCGCCGGCATGATGCGCACCTGCATGGGCTACGTGTCGCAGTTCGACCGCGTCGCGATTGCGCACTGCGAGGACGAGTCCCTCACGGCCCACGGCGTGATCAACGAGGGCAAGGCGTCCACGCGCCTCGGCATGTTCGGCTGGCCGGCCCTGGGCGAGGAGCTCGAGATCTACCGCGACATCGAGCTCTGCCGACTCACCGGCTGCCCGCTGCACATCGCGCACATCTCCACCGAGAAGGGCCTGAACCTGGTGAGGGCCGCGAAGGCCGAGGGGCTGCCCGTCACGTGCGAGGTCACTCCGCACCACCTGTTCCTGAACGAGGACGACATCGACAGCACCTACAACACGAACCTGAAGATGAACCCGCCTCTGCGTCTGAAGAGCGACATGCTCGCCCTGCGCAAGGGCATCGTCGACGGCTCGATCGACTGCCTCGTGACCGACCACGCGCCCCACGCCCAGCACGAGAAGGACTGCGAGTGGGAGATCGCGTTCTTCGGCACCATCGGGCTCGAGACCTCGCTTCCCCTCATGCTCACGAACATGGTGCGCACCGGCGAGATCGGCTGGAACAGGCTCGTCGAGGTCATGGCCGTCAACCCGCGTCGCGTGCTCAGGCTCGCCGACGTGAAGATCGAGAAGGGCTCCAAGGCCGACCTCACGCTGATCGACCCCGAGAAGGAGATCACCGTGACCGAGGACTACTTCGAGAGCAAGTCCAAGAACTCCGCGTTCCTGGGCGAGACGCTCATGGGCGTGGCCTCGGACGTCTTCGTCGACGGCAAGCGCACGCTCGCAAACGGCGTGGTGGCCCAGTAACGCACTGTCATGGTGGCGCGGGACGCCGGACCTCGCGCCACCATTCTCTTGAAAGGAGGCCGCCGTGCAGCCAAGTGCCAAGGTGCACCTGTACGACTTCCACGTGCGCTCGAACGAGGCCGTGGGCAGGGACGTCTTCCGCATGGTGATGGAGTCGCCGGAGCTCGCGGGCAAGCTCGCGCCCGGCCAGTTCATGAACATCGCGGTTCCGGGGGATGCGTCGCACATCGTGAGGATACCGCTGTCGTTTGCGGGCACGGACGTGGATGACGGTACGATAGAGCTGGTGTACGCCGTGGTCGGCGAGGGCACGCGGCGCCTGTCTAAGATGGGCGCGGGCTCCGGCTCGACCGTCGTGGGACCGTGCGGCAATGGCTGGCGCATAGGGCCGGGCGGCCGAGCGCTCGCTGTGGCCGGCGGTGTCGGCGCTCCGCCCGTCATAGCGGCGGCGCGTGCGCTTGTCGAGTCCGGGCGCGACGTGGACGTCATCCTCGGGGCGCAGACGAGAGACCGCCTCTGGGGCGAGAAGGACGCGCGCGGGCTCGGCGCAAGCGACGTCGTGGTCACGACCGACGACGGCTCGTATGGCCTCAGGGGCTTCACGACCCAGGCGATGGAAGACCTTCTCGCCCAGCGCGACTACGGCCTCGTGGTGACGTGTGGCCCGTCCGTCATGATGGCGGGGGTGGCCAGGCTGGCACAGGACGCGCACGTGGCGTGCCAGGCATCGCTCGAGCGGATGATGACCTGCGGCTTTGGCGCGTGCAGCACGTGCAACGTGGCCATGCGCGCCGGCGGCTACAAGTCGTGCTGCATGGACGGTCCCGTGTTCGACGCACAGGAGGTGGCGTGGTGAGCAAGGTTTCCATGGCCGTCGACCTGGGCGGCATAAGGATGAAGAATCCCGTGAACACAGCGTCCGGCACGTTTGGCAACGGCTGGCAGTTCGAGGGGTTCTATAGCGTGGGCGAGCTCGGCGCCATCACGACGAAGGGCTGTGCGGCAGAGGCATGGGACGGAAATCCCGCGCCGAGGATGTGCGAGCTTCCCTCTGGCATCATGAACTCCGTGGGGCTCCAGAACCCCGGCGTACGCGCGTTCATAGCAAGCTACGGCGAGTACCTCGCGGGGCTCGAGGAGCGCGGCTGCCGCGTCATCTGCCAGGTAGCCGGCCACTCCATCGAGGAGTACGTGCGGGCGCTGGAGCTCTTCGAGGAGCTGGCGCCGTTCGCATCCGGCTTCGAGATCAACATATCGTGCCCGAACGTGAGCAAGGGCGGCGCCGCCATGGGCGCGACGGCCGCGGCCGCGGCGGAGGTCATGGCCGCGGTGAGGCCGGTCACGAAGCGCCCCATCGTGGTGAAGATGGCGCCTCACGACGTAGGCGAGATCGCGCGGGCCCTCGAGGCTGAGGGCGCGGACGCGCTCTCGCTCATCAACACGATTCCCGGCATGGCGATCGACGTGCGCACGCGCAGGAGCAAGCTCTCGCGCCCGACCGCGGGCATATCGGGTCCGGCCATACACGCCATCGCCGTGCGCATGGTGTGGGAGGCGCACAGGGCCGTGAGCATCCCGCTCTGCGGCATCGGCGGCGTCACGAGCGGCGAGGACGCGGCGGAGTTCATCCTGGCGGGCGCGACGGCGGTATCCGTGGGAACGGCGAACCTGGTGGACCCGACGGCCGCCCCTCGCGTCGAGCGCGAGCTGGAGGCCTGGGCTGAGTCCCAGGGAGTGAGTGACATCAACGAGCTGATTGGAGCCTTCGAATGCTAACCGACGACGAGGCGCGCGAGTCCATCATCATCGCGCTCGACTGCGACCGCGACACTGCCATCGACCTTGCGACGCGCCTTCGGGGAAAGGCCCGCTGGGTGAAGGTGGGCATGACGCTGTTCTACGCGGAGGGGCCCTCAATCGTGAGGGAGATGCGCGACCGCGGCTTCAAGGTGTTTCTCGACCTGAAGGTGCACGACATCCCGTTCCAGGTGAGGGGCGCGGCGCGGTCCGCATCGCTCACGGGGGCTGACCTGCTCTCCATCCATGGCATGGGCTCGTCCGAGATGGTGAGGCAAGCTCGTGCCGGCGTGGAGGACGCGGCCGGCGAGCGCGGCGGCGACAGGACGCGTCTGGTGGCGATATCGGTGCTGACGAGCATGGACCAGGACGCGCTTGCCGAGATCGGCATCGACGTTCCCGTGGAGCGCGAGGTGGAGCGCCTGGCAGGCATGTCCGTGGGCGCAGGCGCCGACGGCATCGTGTGCTCGCCAAAGGAGGCCGCGCAGATGCGCGAGCTCCTGGGCCCGAAGGCGCTCATCGTGACGCCGGGCGTGAGGCCGAGGGGTGCGGCCGTGGGCGACCAGAAGCGCATCGCCACGCCGGCGAGCGCCATCGGGGCGGGTGCGTCCATGCTCGTTATCGGGAGGCCGATCACCCAGGCGGACGACCCCGTGGAGGCCTACGAGTCCGTTGTCCGCGAGCTCTGCGAGGCGTAACTACCGCCTTTACGTGGAGAAATGGGGCCCAATTGTGGTTTTAGGACCCCGGGCCAGCCGATTTGGGAACAATACCCTTGTAAAATGGGCACCCAATTGGCAAACTATGTGCTTGCGATTGATGAGCTGCCCATTTGCGAACGGGCATGCATTGATGTGAAACCTACTGTTTGGAGGAACCATGGCACTACCTCAGCTTACGGACGAGCAGCGCAAGGCCGCACTTGAGAAGGCCGCACAGGCTCGCCACGAGCGCGCTGAGCTTCGCGACAAGATCAAGAAGGGCGAGATTTCCCTGGAGGACGTTCTCGACTCCGAGGATCCCATCGCGAGCCGCATGAAGGTCTCCGCCCTCATCGAGTCCCTTCCCGGCTATGGCAAGGCCAAGGCCTCCAAGATCATGGACGAGCTTGGCATCTCTGCCACGCGCCGCGTCAAGGGTCTGGGCGCCCGCCAGCGCGAGCAGCTCCTCGAGGTGCTCAACAAGTAAGCGATGAGGAAGCCTCGTTTATTCGTCATCTCCGGACCGTCAGGCGCAGGAAAGGGAACGCTCGTCTCCGCAGTGCGAGAAGAGCGTCCGGACCTGGGCCTGACGGTTTCTGCGACGACGCGTCCGCCTCGGCCCCATGACATTCCGGACGTCTCGTACCACTTCCTCTCGGAGGAGGAGTTTGACCGTCGCATCGAGAGAGGCGATTTCCTGGAGTGGGCCGACGTGCACGGGCACAAGTACGGTACCCTGCGCAGCGAGGTGGACGGCCTCATGGCCGCCGGCAAGTCCGTCATCCTCGAGATCGACGTCCAGGGCGCGTTCAACGTGAGGCGCATCTACCCGGACGCCGTGCTGGTGTTCATAGAGCCGCCGTCGCTCGAGGTCCTCGAGCAGCGGCTGAGAGGGCGAGGCACCGAGGACGAGGCGTCTATCGAGCTTCGCCTTGCGAACGCCCGCCACGAGATGGACCTTGCGAAGGACTACGACGCGCGCGTGGTGAACGACGACCTCGCAACCGCCGTGAGGGACCTCGCGAACGTTCTTGAAAGCTACGAGATGGATGGAGGCAACTCCTAAATGGCAGTTACCAAGCCAGAGATCGACGATCTTCTCGCCAAGACCGAGCACAACCCCTTCCTGCTGTGCGCCCTTGCGAGCAAGCGCGCCTGCGACATCAACAACATGATCCGCGGGCAGCACCTGCGCGTGACCGCGATCCAGGACTTCGACGACATCACGACCGTGGTGAGCGGCGAGGACACGGTGTCCGTCGCGATGAACGAGATCGAGGACGGCACGCTGGGCTACGACAAGGACGAGTTCGACGAGGAAATCAAGGGCTCGAACGCACTCGTCGACCACAACCTGTAAGCCATGGCTGACAGGGTTTGCCTCGTCCACTACCACGAGATCGGCCTGAAGGGCAAGAACCGCTCCACCTTCGAGAACCAGCTGGTTACGAACCTGCACAGGGCCCTGAGGTCGTTCGACGTGGCGGACATAAAGAGAATATCCGGCCACATCCTGGTGACGGCCGCCGACGGCATGGCCACCGACGACATGGCACATGCGATATCGCGCGTGCCGGGAGTCGCGCGGGTGTCCGTTGCGTACGTGTGCCGCCAGGACCCAGAGGAGTACTGCGCGGCCGCGGTGAGGGCACTTGGCGAGGCGGGAGAGTTCGGCTCGTTCAAGGTGCACGCCAGGAGGTCGTCCACCAACTACGAGCTGCACACGCTGGACATCAACCGCCTCGTAGGAAGCGTCCTGTGCGAGAAGTTCCCCAACAAGAAGGTCGAGATGCACCACCCGGACGTCACGGTCATCGTGATGGTGGTGAACGCGAGCGTGTACGTGTACACGGACACCGGCGTCGGCGTGGGCGGCCTTCCCGTTGGGACGGCCGGCAAGGTCGTGACGCTGCTCTCCAGCGGCTTCGACTCTCCCGTCGCGACGTGGATGGTCGGTCGCCGTGGCGCCGTGTGCGTGCCCGTGCACTTCTCGGGCCGTCCGATGACGGCGGACACGAGCGAGTACCTGTGCCAGGACATCATCAACGCAATGACGCCGTCCGGCATGGTCGGCCGCCTGTATGTGGTGCCGTTTGGGCAGAAGCAGCGCGAGATATCGCTCTGCGTGCCGCAGAGCCTGCGCATCATCACGTACCGCAGGGTGATGTTTGCCGTGGCGGAGCGCATCGCGCGGATGGAGGGCGCTAAGGCCCTGGTGACGGGCGAGTCGCTGGGCCAGGTGGCCTCGCAGACGCTCGAGAACATCTCCGTCGTGAACGAGATGGTGAGCATGCCCGTGCTGCGGCCGCTCATTGGCTCTGACAAGCAGGAGATCATGCGCCGCGCGGAGGAGATCGGCACGTACGACATATCCGCGCAGGACGCGGCGGACTGCTGCACGCTGTTCATGCCGCGCCGCCCGGAGACGCACGCGAAGCCGGACATGGTGCACGAGGCGTGGGACTCCTTCGACCACGACGCCATGATCGAGGAGCTGGTGCAGAGCGTGGAGTACGTCGACTTCGACCAGTGCCCCTCGTACAAGCCGCCCCGTCAGCTGAGGGCCCGCCACCGCGAGCTTGCCCCGGCACGGTTCGAACGCCGCGGCGATAAGGACGCGACGGGCGAGAAGGACGCGGCCACGGAGTAGGTGCGCGCTCGGCAAGCGGATCTTCTCGCACCTGCCTTTGGGCGACGTGCGCAGACAGGCGGAAGACATCTGCAATGCCGATTTGAGACGCAGGATGCATGTGCCACCCCCGGTCCCATGATGGGACTGGGGGTGGTTTGCTATGGCGCAAAGGGCAAGGGGGCCTGCGGGAGGGCTTTCTAAACGATACGGTCTGAGGGGGCGGAGGGGACCCGTCATTGCTGCGGCGCTGGCGGCGGCGTGCCTGGCGGTGGTAGGCGCTCTGCTGCTTCCCGGAAGGGGTGGCGGCTTTGAGGTGACGCGTGCGGAGGCAGGCGACGCGGTCACGCAGAAGAGGGCGAAGGGAGGACGGGACGCGCGCAAGGGCGAGGAGCGGGGACAAGACGAGGGAAGCTCCGTCCCGGCGGCAAAGACGGGGGCGACGAAGGTCGCGGCCGTGATCGTGCACGTAGACGGGGCAGTGGAGAACCCGGGCGTGTACAGGATATACACGTCGAGCCCGAGGGTGAACGACGCGGTGAGCGCGGCGGGCGGCCTTGAGGAGGACGCGGACACCACGAGGATCAACCTGGCAGCATCGCTTTCAGACGGACAGAAGGTGCACGTTCCGAGGCAGGGCGAGGAGGCGTCCGAGGACGTGGCGCAAGACGCCGTCGGCACGGAGGGCGCGGCCGCGGGGACGGCGGGAGGCGCCGCTGGAGCGACGGGGGACTCCGCGGGCTCCGGCACCGTGGACATCAACACCGCCGATGCGACGGAGCTGCAGCGCCTGCCAGGCGTGGGCGAGGCGACGGCCGCGGCCATCGTGGAGGACCGGACGAGGAACGGACCGTTCGCAAGCCCGGAGGACATCATGCGCGTATCGGGCATAGGCGAGAAGAAGTTCGAGCGGATGCGGGCGATGATACGTGTCTGACCACGAGTGGGTTCCAAACAGGCCGTGCGTGCCCTTCTCGCTCTACCTGCTGTGCGCGTGCGGCGCGGCGGCGCAGGTCGTGCTTGCGCTTCGGCTGCACATGGGTCGCCCGTGGGCGGCGGTCGCGGCATGCGTGGCCGCAATGGCGCTGGCGGCACGCGGCATGGGGAGCGCCTCGCGCGCGACGGCGGCGATAGCGCGCGTCGTGCTCGCGGCCGGGACGTGCGGCATCTGCGCCTGCCTTGCCTGTGCGCAGGTGGAAGTGGCGGAAGGAACCGCCCGCGCGTTGGAGCGGAGTGCCGTCTCGTCGTGCGAGCTGGAGGTGTGCGCGGACGCGTCGCTCGGCACGAGGGGATACCGCGCCCGCGCCCACGTGTGGCGCGGCGGAGCACGACTGGGCGACGTGTGGGTGCGCAGCGAGGAGCGATACGACATGGGGACGCGAATCCGCGCGGTGGGGAGGTTCAACAGGGGGATCGGCGAGTGGAGGCTCATGTCGGAGCGGCAGGGCGTGTGCGGGACGGTTAACGTCGTGCACGCGCTGGAGGTGACGCCGGCATCCGGCCCTCGCGCCTGGGTGAACGAGAGGAGGCTGGTGGCGCTCGCGGCCATGGAGCCGGAGCGCTCCGCGGCGCGCGCGATACTGGCAGGCAGCGTGTGCGGCTCGAAGGACGCCATGGCGAGGGCAGGAATAGACAAGGTGTTCGCCGCATGCGGCGTCGCGCACCTCGTCGCGGTGTCCGGCGGCCACATCGCGATTGTGGGTGCGCTCGTGGAGCGGCTGCTGGGAGGGACCAGGCTCGGTCCCGTGCCGCGGACGCTCGTACTGCTGGCGACGACGGGGCTCTTCGTGCTGTTCTGCGGCGCGCCTGTCTCTGCGGTGCGCTCGTGGCTCATGTGCCTGGTCGCCTTTGGCTCGAGGCTCGCGGGACGGCGTGGGCACTCGCTCTCGGCCGTGTGCGCCGTCGCGCTGGGAATGGTGATGGTCGACCCCGCCGTCACGGGTCAGGTGGGCTTCGTGCTGTCCGTCGCCTCTGTCGTGGGGCTCTGCCTGCTCTCGCCTTACTTCGGCTACGTGCTGCGCCAGGTAGTGGCCCGCCCGCGACTTCCCGCACGGGTGCCGCGCCCCGTGAGGTGCGCCGTGGACCGTGGCGCGGACTTCGTGCGAGATGCGCTGTCTGCGTGCCTCGTGGCGCAGTTCGCGACGGCGGCGATAACGTGCTCCATGTTCTCGCAGCTCTCGCTTGTGGCACCGCTCGCAAACCTCGCTCTTGCGCTGCCGTTCACGGTCATGGTGGGCGCCGGCATGACGGTCGCGTGCCTTGCCGGGACTCCTCTTGCGGCCGTGCCGCTCGTGCCGTGCGACGTTGCGGGGACGGCGGTGTCTTGGTTGCTTGGCTGGATGAGCCGGTTGCCGTACGCGAGCGTCGCCGTGAGCTGCGACATGGCGGTCGCCGGAATGATTACGGTTGGCGTGACGGCTGCGATCCTCGTGTGGTGGCCGACGGTGAGGCGGGGTCCCGTGCTCGCGGTGACGGGCTCCCTTGCCGCCGTGTCGCTCTGCCTGCTGCTGAGGTGGAGGTTCTTCTCGCCCGCGCGCGTCTGCGTGCTGGACGTGGGCCAGGGGGACGCGATCCTCGTGCAGCAGGGAGCTAACGCCGTGCTCGTGGACGCCGGTCCTGACCAGGCTGCGGCCGCGGAGCTCGCCCGGCTGCACGTGATGCACATCGACGCCGTCGTGGTGACCCACATGCACGACGACCACTTTGGGGGCGTGGGTGCCGTGCTGGGCGAGGTGCCGTGCGACGCCGTGTTTGTGGCGAGGGGCGTTCGCGGCAACATTCCGGAGGAGTTCGGGGAGGAGCTCGAGAGGCGCGGGAAGGAGGACGTGCGCGAGGTGGGCCTGGGCGACGAGCTTGAGGTTGGCGACTTCAGGCTGTGCGTGGTATGGCCGGAGGAGCCGGTGGACGGAAGCGAGAACGCGGACTCCATCGAGCTTGCGCTGACGTACGACGACGGGTCCAGAACCATGTCGGGGCTGCTCACAGGCGATGCCGAAAAGGACGAGACCGCAGGCGCGCTCTCGGCGGGCAGGGTGGGAGACGTCGACTTCCTGAAGGTGGGGCACCACGGATCGAAGGTCTCCGTCACGCCGGACGAGGCGCGCGAGCTTGCCCCGGAGGTCTCCGTCGCGAGCGCCGGCGCCCACAACCGCTACGGCCACCCGTCACCAGAGTGCCGGTGCGTGCTGGAGCGGGCCGGCTCGCGCTTCCTGTGCACGATGGACGTTGGGACGGTGACGCTGGAGCCGGGCGAGAGGGGCGTGCGCGTCTTTACGGAAAGGTCCCCGTGAGCGCGGTCGGGTGTAGTATGGATGTCCTGACGAAGGGAGGAAGCATGGCGAAGGCGGCGCTCTTGCCCGCATACCTCATAGTGGGCTCGGACGAGCTCAAGAGCCGACAGGCCGTGACCAGGCTGAAGGGAAGGCTCGAGCCAGGGCTTGCCGCGTTCAACCTGGACGAGCACGTGGCGGGGCCGGACCTTGTGCCCGGAGACGTCGTGGCCTCGCTCAACACCATCCCCATGGGGACGGGCTTCAGGCTCGTACTTATAACGAAGGCCGAGAAGCTTCCGAAGCCCGTATCGGAAGCGATCATCGCCTACCTCAAGGACCCGAACCCCGGCTGCACGCTCTGCCTCGTGGCGACGACGCTCGCGAAGTCGACGCGCCTGTACAAGGCCGTGAAGGCGGTCGGCGAGCATTCGATAATCGACTGCGCCCCGAAGAAACGCTGGCAGCTGGCGCCGACGGTCGTGCGCATGGCCGCGCACTACGGCATGCAGACGGACGAGGCGGCCGCGGCGGAGCTCGTGAGCCGCGTGGGCGAGTCGACCACGATGATCGACGCGCAGCTGAGGTCCCTTGCGGCGCTCTGTCGCGAAAGCGGGCGCATCACCGTCGCGGACGTGGAGCGAAACGTCGCGCGGACGGCCGAGGTGAAGCCGTGGGACTTCCTGGACGCGGTGTGCGCGCGCGACGCTGCAAAGGCGCTCGGCCTGTACCACCTGATGCAGAACCCGTCTCAGATCGCGCTCACGTCGCTTCTGTGCGGGCGCATCCGCGAGCTGGTGTGCGCGAGGTCGCTTGCAGCCAGGGGAGAGGGCGGGCTCCTCGCCTCCGAGCTCGGCAAGCAGCAGTGGCAGGTGAAGAACCACCTCTCGTGGGCACGACACTTCGCGGACGGCGAGCTCGAGGGCTCGCTCGAGCGCTGCGCGAGGTGCGAGCGCGCGCTCAAGGGTGGCGACGACCCGGAGACAACGTTCGTCTCGCTCGTCCTCTACGTGTGCGGACGGGCGTAGCTTACCGACGCAGTTTGTTTCTGCCGAGCAGGGTTGGTGGGACATGGCGCCGCGGCACCTACGTGGGATGACCTCCCGCATGAGAAAGACAAAAAAAGACCCCGTCCTTCCGGGCGGAGTCGAAAAGACAGATTGTCGAACGGGCCTACTTCAGGGAGTTGACCAGCTTCTGCACGCCAGACTTGCGGTTGGAAGCCTGGTTCTTGTGGATGATGCCCTTGGATGCTGCCTTGTCGAGGAGGCGGTTGGCCTTGTTGGCGGCAGCCTGTGCGGCGTCGGCATCCTTGGCGGTGACGGCGGCGCGGACGTCCTTGACGGCAGTCTTCAGCTCGGAGCGGACTGCCTTGTTGCGCATGCGCGCCTTCTCGGCGGTGATGATGCGCTTCTTCTGAGACTTGATGTTAGCCACGTGCGGTTCCTTTCGGTTCTGATCCTTGAGGCCTCTATTTTTTGAGGTGAAGGATGTGGGGTATCCGACACCTGACACGGCGAGGTCGACTTAGGGAGTATAGCAGAAGGCGCCCCGCGTGTCGCCGCGCATTTTGCCTGCGCGCAGGTGCGGGCATAAATTCACATTCTGTCCAACGCATTCGTGGGTTATGATGGGTCGCATGAAGAAGACAGACCTTTCACTCATTCGCAACTTCTCGATCGTTGCGCACATCGACCACGGCAAGTCGACCATCTCGGACAGGATACTCGAGCTCACCCACACGGTGGACGAGAGGGACCTGTCGTCCCAGATGCTCGACTCGATGGACATCGAGCAGGAGCGTGGCATCACCATCAAGAGCAACGCCGTCCGCGTGATGTACGCGGCCGACGACGGCAACACCTACCAGTTCAACCTGATAGACACGCCGGGGCACGTGGACTTCACGTACGAGGTCTCGCGCTCCCTCGCCGCGTGCGAGGGCGCCGTGCTCGTGGTGGACGCCACGCAGGGCGTCGAGGCCCAGACGGTCTCGAACGCGAACCTTGCCATGAACGCGAACCTGGACATCGTGCCGTGCATCAACAAGATCGACCTTCCCTCTGCCCACCCGGACGAGGTGAAGGAGGAGATAGAGGAGGACCTCGCCATCCCGGCCGATGACGCCGTCTGCGTGTCCGGCAAGACGGGCGAGGGCATCCACGACCTGCTTGAGGCCATCGTCTACCTGGTGTCTCCCCCCAAGGGCGACGCGAACGCGCCGCTGAAGGCCCTCATCCTGGACTCGTACTTCGACGAGTACCGCGGCGTCGTCGCGACGGTCCGCGTGTTCGACGGCGTCATGCGCAAGGGCGACCGCCTGAAGATGATGGCCCTGGGCGACACGTTCCTGTGCGACGGCGTCGGCTGCAAGCGACCCCTGGAGACCTCCCTCGACGAGCTCGGCGTGGGCGAGGTGGGATATGTCGTCACGGGCCTGAAGGACCCGGCGCTCGTGAAGACCGGCGACACCATCACGTACGAGGACAGGCCGTGCGCGGAGCCGTGCCCCGGCTACCACGAGGCGAAGCCCATGGTGTTCACGGGCCTGTTCCCGATCGACAACAAGCAGTACGAGAACCTGCGCGACGCGCTTGAGAAGCTGAAGGTGAACGACCCGTCGCTCACGTGGACGCCCGAGACGTCCGTCGCGCTTGGCTTTGGCTTCCGCGTGGGATTCCTCGGCCTTCTCCACATGGAGGTCGTGAAGGAGCGCCTGGAGCGCGAGTTTGGCCTGGACCTCATCGCCACGAGCCCGTCCGTGAACTACCACGTGTACAAGACGGACGGCAGTATGATAGAGATCACGAGCCCGCAGGACCTGCCCGACGTCACGCGCATCGAGCGGATCGAGGAGCCTTACCTGAAGGCGAAGGTCATCGTGCCGCCCGACTTCATGGGCGCCGTGATGCAGCTGGTGATCGACCACCGCGGTGAGACCCGCGACATGGTCTACCTCTCCGAAAAGTCGGTCGAGATGCACTTCGACATCCCGCTGGCCGAGCTGATCCTGGACTTCTTCGACCAGCTGAAGAGCCGCACGAAGGGCTACGCCTCGCTCGACTACGAGATGGGCGAGTACCGCGCGAGCGACCTGGTGAAGCTGGACATCCTGCTTGCCGGCGAGGTGGTGGACGCGCTCAGCTTCATCGTGCACCGCGACAAGGCGTACGACATGGCCCGTGCGCTGTGCGACAAGCTCAAGGAGATCATCCCGCGCCAGCAGTTCGAGGTGCCCATCCAGGGCGCCATCGGCAACAAGATCATCAGTCGCTCCACCGTGAAGGCGCACCGCAAGGACGTGCTCGCCAAGTGCTACGGCGGCGACATCAGCCGCAAGCGCAAGCTGCTCGAGAAGCAGAAGGAGGGCAAGAAGCGCATGAAGTCCATCGGCTCGGTCGAGGTGCCACAGGAGGCGTTCCTCGCCGTGCTGAAGGTGGACGACGAATGACGGAGCCCATGCAGCCCCAGACCCCCGCGGAGGTGCTGGACGAGTTTTCCCCCGCGGCGGCACTGGGCGAGAAGATCTTCCCGTTTCCCTGCGAGGGCGACCTTCGATCAAGGCTCGAGGCGGCTCGCTACCTCATGGCACCGATGGCCGGCGTCACGGACGCGGCGTATCGCCTGATGGCGCGCCGCGCCGGCGCGGGACTCGCGTACACGGAGATGGTGTCCGTCGCCGGGATCCACTACGGCGGCGAGACCGGTGGCCAGAAGACGTGGGATCTCGTGCTGCCGCACGACCCAGAGCCCGACATCGCGGTGCAGCTGTTTGGCAGCAAGCCGGAGCAGTTCCGCGAGGCGGCGTCCCGCGTGCAGGAGCGCCTGCGGGGGAGGCTCGCCCTCATCGACATCAACATGGCCTGCCCCGTGCCGAAGGTCACGCGCAAGGGCGAGGGGTCGGCGCTTCTGGACGATCCGGCGCTCGCGGCGGAAATCGTGCGCGCGTGCGTGGAGGAGGCGGACGTCCCCGTGACGTGCAAGATCCGCCGCAGCCGCCAGCCGGGCCCCGAGCAGGCGCCGGACTTCGCTCGCGCGATGGAGCAGGCGGGCGCGTCCGCGCTCGCCGTGCACGGGCGCACGGCGAGCCAGCTGTACCGCGGCCAGGCGGACTGGGACGCCGTGCGCCACGTGGTCGAGGCGGTGGACGTGCCCGTCATCGGCTCGGGCGACGTGCTCGACGCGCATGCGGCCTCGGCCATGCGGGCCGCGACCGGCGTGGCCGCCGTCATGGTGGCACGCGGCTCCTACGGAAACCCGTGGATCTTCTCGGCGGCGCGTGCCCTGGACGAGGGACGCGAGCCCGCCCATGTTGGCCCCGCGGAGCGCCTTGCCGCGTTCGAGTGCCACGTGCGGCTGCTTGCGGCGACGGGAGCGCACCTGGCGCGGGCGCGGAGCCTGGCGGGATGGTACTTCAAGGGCATGCCGTACGCGGCGGAGTGGCGAAACCGCGCGATGGCGTGCGTGACGCTTGCGGACTACTTGGCGCTGGTTCAGGTGCTGCGCGAGCGGCTGTCCGCGGCGGGGCAGTAGCCGTGGGCGTAGGCGCGCTGTACGTGCACGTGCCGTTCTGCCGCAGCAAGTGCGCGTACTGCGACTTCTCTTCGTGGGCCACGCGCGCGGGCGACCCGCTCATGGGCGCGTACGTGGCCTCCGCGGCGCGCATGGTGCGCCAGGCGGAGTCCCTGGGGCTCCTCGCGGGCTGCCGAACGGGCTATCTGGGCGGCGGCACGCCCACGTACCTGGGTGCGGACGACCTTCGCTCGCTCGTGCGGGCCATGGCGCCGCATTGCCCGCGCGAGCTTTCCGTGGAGGCGAACCCGGACTCGCTTGCGCCGGACGTGCTGGACGCGCTTGTTGACGCGGGCGCGACGCGCGTCTCCGTGGGCGTGCAGAGCACGAGCGCCGCGGAGCTTGAGGCGCTTGGTCGCGTGCACGGTCCCGCGCAGGCGCTCGACACGCTTTCGCGCGCGGCGGCGGCAGGGCTCGACGTGTCGTGCGACCTCATGTGCGCGACGCCGCTGCAGACGGAAGACTCGTGGGAGAAGAGCCTCACGGACGTGCTGTCCTGCGGAGTTGGCCACGTGAGCGTGTACCCGCTGCAGATAGAGGACGGAACGGCGCTCGGCCGGCGCTATGCGGACGAGGACCCGGCGTTCAACGCGGAGGACGTGCAGGCCGCGCGCATGGAGGCGGCGGAGCGTGCCCTTGGGGCGGCAGGCCTTGCGCGCTACGAGGTGGCGAGCTACGCGCGGCCCGGCAAGGCGTGCGCCCACAACCAGGCTTACTGGACGGGTGTGCCGTACCTGGGCATCGGCACGGGGGCGTCCGGCATGCTGGGCGCAGGCGACTACGAGCTCCTGCGCACCGCGGCGCCGCGCCTACCCAAGGCGCCGGAGGACGCGTGGCGCGTGCGCCTCACGGTCACGAGCGGTCGGCGCGCATTCGCGGAGGCCGCGGGCATGGGCGAGCTCTCGTACGACCTCGAGTTCCTGACGGAGCCGCAGGCTGCGGCCGAGGACCTGATGCTGGGGATGCGCCTTTCCGAGGGAGTGGGAGAAGACCTTCTCGCCCATGCGCGCGACGTGCTCGGCGCGCAGGCGGTGGATTCTGCCGTGGCCGAGGCGCGCCGAGAGGGGCTTGCGGAGGCGCGTGCGGACGGCGGGCTTGCGCCGACGCGCCGCGGCTGGCTTCTGGGAAACGAGCTCTATGGCATCATGTGGGGCCTCGCCCCCGGCACGGTGCGTGAGGTGGGGATTTCCTGCGCGCCGGCGCCGCATGAATAAGCCGCGGCCGCATTGGATAGAATTTTGACCGCATGCGCCGTTGGCGCGTGGACACGCAGGCAGGCGGCATGGATTCGGAGCCCCGCATGGCATCAATGAACGAGAAGGACTACTACGCGATCCTGGGCGTGAGCAAGGACGCGTCCACGGACGAGATACGCAAGGCCTTCCAGCAGAAGGCGCGCAAGCTCCACCCGGACGTGAACAAGGCGCCGGACGCGGAGGAGCGCTTCAAGGAGGTGTCCGAGGCGTACGCGGTGCTCTCGGACGAGCAGAAGCGCAGTCGCTACGACGCCATGCGCTCCGGCTCGCCGTTTGGCGCGCCCGCATACGGTGGGAGCACCCAGGGCTACGGAGCGCCGTCGGACCCGTTTGCCGGCGCCGACCCGTTTGGCTGGGGCTTCCCGTTTGGCGGGGCCGCCTACCGCCGCACGAGCACAAGGCGCTCCCGCGCGTACAACCCGCGCGCCGGCGCAGACGTCACGATCGACGTGGAGCTAGACCAGGAGACCGCCCGCAAGGGCACCAGGCGCGGCGTCACGTACCAGCGCTACGTGGCGTGCGACGTGTGCCACGGCAGCGGCTCGGTCGTAAGCGAGCACGCCGAGACGTGCCCCACGTGCGGCGGAAGCGGTCACATCAGCCTGGACCTGACGGGGCTCTTTGGCTTCGGCGTGATGGAGATGGAGTGCCCGGAGTGCGAGGGCGCCGGCAAGGTGGTCGCGGACCCGTGCGAGGCGTGCGGTGGGTCCGGACGCGTGCTGTCCGCGAGCGAGGTCGTGGTGGACATCCCCGCCAACTCGCACGACGGCGACGAGGTGCGCGTGAAGGGCATGGGCAACGCCGGCACGAACGGCTCCTCCTCCGGAGACTTCGTGTGCCGCGTGGGCGTGGCGGCGGAGCGCGTGAATGCGCTGCAGGCGCGTGGGTTCCAGACCGTGGGCTTCATGCTTCCGTTCTTGGTACTGGGGGCCGTGTCGGGCACGATCGTGTCCATGCTGCCGTTCCTGGTGATCATGGCGGTCATCGCGGGCATGCAGATCAGCCGCGGCGGTGGCGTGGGCCATGGCGGCACGTGGTGGAAGAAGGCCGCGACGCACGTGGGAAACGGCGTGCTTTCCGGCCTCCTGCTTGCGCTGCTCATGGTGCTCATGTTCCAGTGCAGCCCGTACGCGCGCTACTCCGGCGGCGCAGGCGTCTAGCGCGGCCGGCCGGCACGTACGCAAAGGTTTCTGCGGGCCTCGGCCCGACGTTCGACATGTGGGAGATAGGTAAGAGTGGCCTCTAAAGACTATTACGAGATTCTGGGCGTCGAGCGCGACGCCGACGCGAAGACGATCAAGCGAGCCTTTCTGAAGAAGGCGCGCGTGCTCCACCCCGACGTCAACAAGGAGCCCGACGCGGAGGAGAAGTTCAAGGAGGTCAACGAGGCGTACTCCGTCCTTTCGGACGAGCGCAAGCGCGCGAACTACGACCGCTACGGCACCGCGGAGGGGCCGGGCGGCTTTGGCTCGGACTACGTGGACATGTCGGACATCTTCGGCGGCGGCTTCGGCATCAACGACATCTTCGACTCGTTCTTTGGCGGCGGGCAGGGCGGCGGCACTTCTCGCGCCGCCCGCACGCGCGGACGCGACATGGGCATCACCCTCAGGGTCACGCTGGAGGAGGCTGCGGCCGGCTGCACGAAGACCATCGCATACGACCGACTTGCCCCGTGCGACGACTGCGGAGGCACCGGCGTCGCGGAGGGCGGCCACGTGAAGACGTGCGACAGTTGCCACGGCACCGGTCGCGTGGTCGAGGTTCAGCGCACGATCTTTGGCCAGATGCAGACGCAGACCACGTGTCCGGCGTGCCACGGGTCGGGCAAGGTCGTCGACAAACCGTGCGAGACCTGCGAGGGCCAGGGCCGCACCCCCTCGCGCGAGACCGTGGACGTGAAGATTCCCGCCGGCGTGCACTCCGGCCAGTCGCTTACCGTGAAGGGCAAGGGCGAGGCCGGCGTGCGTGGTGACGCGTCCGGCGACCTCGTCGTGCGCGTGGAGGTCGCGGAGAGCGAGACGTTCCAGCGCCAGGGCGACGACCTGTTCTGCCGCGTGGCGGTGGACTCGCTTCAGGCCATCGTCGGCACGACGGTGCGCATGCGCGGCATCCTTCCGGACGACGAGGTCGTGGTCGAGGTCCCCGCGGGCTGCTCCTACGGCCAGCAGGTGCGCGTGGAGCGCATGGGCATGCCGCGCATGGGCACCACGGCGCGCGGCAGCCTGATCGCCGTCATCCAGGTCGTGCCGCCGAAGGGCCTTACCGCCGAGCAGCTCGACGACATCCGCATGATCGTGGACGCACGGGGCGAGAAGGACGCGGCAGGCGAGCCGAAGGCAAAGCCTGCGCAGGACGGCGCTGACTTTGCAGGGACCCGCAAGAAGCCGAAGTTCAAGGGCCGCGGACGTCGCAACGGAAGGTCGAAGTGACGGCGGCCTCGCGACCGAGGGTCGCGTTCGTGAACCTGGGCTGTCGCGTCAACCGCGTCGAAACCGACGTGATCGCAAGCGAGCTCGAGCGCCATGGCTGCGAGCTCGTGCCGGAGAGCGAGGCCCAGGCCATCGTGGTGAACACGTGCGCCGTCACGGGCGAGGCGGAGGCGAAGACCAGGAAGACCGTCCGGCACGCGGCGGGCCTGCCGGGATGCCCCACCGTCGTCGCGACCGGCTGCGTTGCGAGCCTGTTTGCTGGCGAGCTCGCCGCCATCGCGGACAACGTGGTGGTGGAGCCTGACAAGGCGCGCGTCGCGGCGCGCGTGCTGGAGCACCTTGGCATCGTGGACGGTGCCGTGGACGATTCCGGCTCGGTCGTGAGCGTCACGCCCACGCCGACGGGTCGCATGCGCCCGGGCATCAAGATCCAGGACGGCTGCGACAACCGCTGCACGTACTGCATCGTGTGGAAGGCGCGCGGCGCCTCGCGCTCCATGGGCGTGGCGGACGTCGTGGCGCGCGTTCGCGACGCGCAGTCCCGCGGTGCGCACGAGGTGGTGCTCACGGGCATCAACCTCGGGCGCTTCGACGCCGTGGCGCCGGACGGCACGAGGGTGGGCCTCCCCGGACTCATCGAGCTTCTCCTTAGGGAGACCTCGATCGAGCGCCTGAGGCTCTCTTCCATCGAGCCGCCGGACGTGACGGACGAGCTGCTTCGCGTCATGGGCAAAAACCCGGAGCGCGTGGCGCCGTTCCTACACGTGTGCCTGCAGTCCGGCTGCGACGCGACGCTGCGCCGCATGGGGCGCGTGTACGACACGGCATACTTTGCGGACGTCGTGCGGCACGCGCGAAAGGCGGTCCCCGGCATCGCGCTCGGCACGGACCTCATCGTGGGGTTCCCGGGCGAGAAGGACGAGGACTTCGAGCAGTCGCTCGCGTTCTGCCGCGACATGGCGTTCGCGAAGATGCACGTGTTTCGCTACTCCAAGCGGCCGGGTACGCCGGCGGCGCGCGCGGAGGGCCAGGTGGACCCCCATGTCATGGCGACCCGCAGCCGTCGCATGCGCGAGCTTGCGCAGCGGATGCGCCACGAGCAGGCGCTTGCGCACGTGGGCCGCGAGGAGCTCGTCGTGGTGCAGTACCCGGGCCGCGGCGTCACGGGAGGCCTCTTCGACGCGCTCGTGGACCCCAAGATCGCGCTGGACTCGCTCGTGCGCGTGCGCGTGAGCTCCGTGATGGACGACGGAACGCTCGTGTGCGCCCGCGCGTAGGTTGGGCGCCGGCGCGAAAGCGTCTATCATGAAGGCAACACACCGTCCGTCAGGAGGAACATGGAACCAACCCACGTCAGGCTCACGATACCGGACTCCGTCGACCCAACGCTGCTGATGGGGCCGGCGGACTCGCTCCTTCGCAGGATAGAGGGGGCGTTCGACGCCATGGTCACCGTGCGCGGCAACCAGGTGAGCGTGATCGGGCCCACGGACGTGGTGGACCAGGTGGTGTCAGTCTTTTCTCGCCTCATTAGGTGCGTGGAGAAGGGCGACGTCCCGACGACCGCGGACGTCGACCTGCTGATAGGCCAGGTGAGCCATGGGGCGAGCGAGTCGGCGGACCTCTCGGACGACATCCTGCTTACGTACCGCGGCCGCGCCATCCGCCCGAAGACCGCCGGCCAGAAGCGCTACATAGACTCCATCCGCGACAACACCATCACGTTTGGTATAGGGCCGGCGGGCACCGGCAAGACGTACCTGGCCATGGCCATGGCCGTGAGCGCGCTGAAGCGCCGCGACGTGGGACGCATCGTGCTCGCGCGGCCCGTGGTCGAGGCGGGGGAGTCGCTTGGCTACCTGCCCGGCACGCTGCAGGAGAAGCTTGACCCGTACGTGCGGCCGCTGTACGACGCGCTGTTTGACATGACGGACATGGAGAAGGGCAACGCCCTCATCGAGCAGGGCGTCATCGAGATCGCGCCGCTCGCGTTCATGCGCGGGCGCACCATGAACGACGCGTTCGTGATCCTGGACGAGGCCCAGAACACGACGCCGGACCAGATGAAGATGTTCCTGACGAGGCTCGGCTTTGGGTCGAAGTTCGTC
Source organism: Parafannyhessea umbonata (assembly GCF_900105025.1). Lineage (GTDB taxonomy): Bacteria > Actinomycetota > Coriobacteriia > Coriobacteriales > Atopobiaceae > Parafannyhessea > Parafannyhessea umbonata. The sequence continues at coordinate 852,142 of NZ_LT629759.1, forward strand.
GTGACCGGCGACCTCACCCAGCGCGACCTGCCCGGCAGAAACGGGCTGGAGTCCGCCCGCGCTGTGCTTGGGGGCGTGGACGACGTGAGCTTCGTGGACCTTGATAGAAACGACATCGTGCGGCACTCGCTCGTGGCGAGGATCGTGGACGCGTACGACAGGGCGCAGGGCGCGCACGCCGCGGGAGGCGCCGCGGGAAGGGAGACCGGCCGACATGGGGAATAGCTACGACATCATGCTCGAGGAGGGCGTCGCGTGCCCGGTGGGCGAGGACGAGATCCGCGAGGACTGCGACTTCGTGCTCGCGAGCGAGGGTGTGGAGCGGCCGTGCATGGTGTCCGTCTCCGTCGTGGGCGACGAGCGCATGCGCGAGCTGAACGCCGAGTGGCGCGACCAGGACCGCGCGACGGACGTGCTGTCGCTGGAGTGCGAGCGCCCGGACGACGAGGACCTTGCGCCCGGCGAGCCGTGCGAGCTTGGCGACATCGTGCTCGCGCCCGCCTACATCGAGCGCCAGGCGAAGGGCTTCGGCACGACGCCGGCGGACGAGTTCAGGCTGCTTCTGGTGCATGGTATGCTGCACCTTCTGGGCTACGACCACCTTGAGGACGACGAGGCCGAGGCCATGGAGGCACGTGAGGACGAGCTGCTGGCACACATCCGGACGGACCGCGCCATCGACCACGTGACCCTCACGCGCCACCGGGGCGGTGAGTAGCGATGATTCCCGGCCGCTCGCCGAGACATCCCTCGTTCAGGCGGAGCTTCCTCTTCGCGCTGCAGGGCTTTCGCACCGCGCTTCGCCAGGAGCGCAACATCAAGGTCATGCTCGCGGGCGGCGCGTTTGCCGTCGCGATGGGACTCATCCTGCGGATAGATGCCGTGAGCTGGGCCATCGTGCTCGTGTGCTGCGGCATGGTCATCGCGGCGGAGCTTCTGAACACCGCGATCGAGACGGTGGTCGACCTGGTGTCGCCGGAGTTCCACCCGCTTGCCGGCCAGGCGAAGGACATAGCGGCCGCGGCTTCGTGGGTGCTGAGCCTCACTGCGGCCGTCGTGGGCGTCATCGTGTACGCAAGCGCCCTCATAAGGCTGCTCGCCGGCTAGGCTCGGCATAAGAACGAAATCGGTGCCTAGGGGATGGCACGCCAGGGGCCGCTCGGCGGCCAAGGATGAAGACACACGATCACCCAAGGGGGGCGCTCCATGGAGAAGGACGCAAAGGGCGAGAAGAACGAGGCACCGTTCAGGAGCGGGTTCGTCGCGCTGGTGGGACGGCCGTCCGTCGGCAAGTCGACGCTTTTGAACGCGGCGGTGGGCGGCAAGCTCGCCATCACGAGTCCCGTTGCGCAGACGACGCGCAGGCGCATGCGCGCCGTCGTGAACACGCCGAGCTCGCAGTTGGTGATCGTTGACACGCCGGGCCTGCACAAGCCGAAGGACGCCCTGGGCAAGGAGCTGAACAAGGTCGCGCTCGGCGAGCTGGGCGACGTGGACGTGGTGGCGTTTCTCGTCGACGCGACGAAGCCCGTCGGCAGGGGAGACGAGTGGGTCGCGAAGCACGTGGCGGCCTCGAGGGCGCCTTTCAAGCTGCTCGTGATCACGAAGGCCGACCTCGCGAAGCCCGACCAGGTGAGGGCGCAGCTCGACGCGGCGTCCGCGCTCGCGAAGTTCGACGACGCCATGGTCATCTCCGCAAAGGAGGGCTTCAACGTCGACTCGTTCGTGAGCCTGGTGGGCGAGCACCTGCCAGAGGGACCGCGGTGGTTCCCGGAGGACATGGACTGCGACGCGACGGACGAGGAGCTCGTGGCGGAGTTCGTGCGCGAGAAGGTGCTGAACAACCTGCGGCAGGAGGTGCCGCACTCCGTTGGCGTCATCTGCGACGACATCGACTGGCGCAAGGACGGGCTCGCCTCGATCCGCGCGACCATCATCGTGGAGCGCGAGGGGCAGAAGGGCATCGTGATCGGCAAGGGTGGCCAGATGATCAAGCGCATCGGCACCCAGGCGCGCCACGACGTGGAGCGGCTGTTCGACACGAAGGTGTTCCTGGACCTGCAGGTGCGGGTGCAGCCGCAGTGGCGCCGCGACCGGAACGAGATCCGCCGCCTGGGCTACGACTACGAGGAGTAGCGTTTCGTGGCGGGAAGGAGGAGCGTCCGAACCAGGGCGATCGTGATAGACAGGCGGACCCGCCTGAAGGAGCAGGACCTGATCCTTACGCTCCTTACGCAGGACGGTCAGCGCGCAGACGTGATCGCGAAGGGTGGCCTGAAGCCGGGTGGGCGCCTGGCCGCGCGCGTGGAGCTCTTCAGCGAGACGGACTTCCTCATCGCAAGCGGGCGCAGCCTCGGCATCATCACGGAGGCCGCGACGTCGAACCCGCACGCGGGGCTTCGTGGCGACATGGCGCGCGTGAGCGCGGCGTCGTGCGTGTGCGAGGTGGCGCGCCTCACGTGCTTCGAGGACATGCCCGACCCGTATCTGTTCGCGATATGCTCGCGTGCGCTCACGGCGTGCGAGCAGGCGCCGGACCAGGAGCGGCTCGACCTCGTCGTCGCGGCGTACACGTTCAAGGTCACGGCGCACGGCGGCTGGAGGCCAGAGCTTCGGCGTTGCACGCTCTGTGGCGACGAGGACGTCGCGTTCTTCTCGCCCAGCGCCGGGGGCATGCTGTGCGCGAGCTGCGCGAAGGACGTCGCAGGAGCAGTGCCCATGGGGCCCTCGGGGCGCGACCGCCTGCAGGCGCTCGTCAAGTCTACGTTCGACGACATCCTGCGCATGGAGCTTGGCGTAGACGTCACGACGGAGCTCGTCTCGCTCGCGCACGTGTGGGCGGCCACGCACCTGGACGCACGCCTGCGCGCGTTCGAGTTCATGCTGAGCCTGTAGGGTCGCGCCTTTCCGCCCAGCCTTCCGTGGAAGCCGGGGCCGTCCGAGCCGCATCGCATTTGTGTTCCAAATGCGGTGATTGCGCCCGGGGTGAGAAAAACGCTGGTGCCGCGTCTGCGTCAGCTCCTTACGTGATATTATCAGTCAGTCCGTACCCCCTACTTGGTGGCTCGCCCAATGCCAGACGGCCAACCCAGTTCGGGGCGTATCTATGTGAAAGGGGTTTTACCATGGCAGTAAGCAAGGAGCGCAAGGCCGAGCTCATCAAGCAGTACGGCAAGGACGAGCACGACTCCGGTTCCGCGCAGGTGCAGGTCGCGCTTCTGACCGAGCGCATCAAGGGCCTGACCGAGCACGTCAAGTTCCACAAGCACGACCACCACACCCGTCGTGGCCTGCTGATGCTCGTTGGTCAGCGTCGTCGCCTCCTGTCCTACATCAAGAAGCAGGACATCGAGGAGTACCGTCGCCTCATCAAGAGCCTCGGCATTCGCGACAACATCCAGTAACAAGGTGTTAAGAGGAGGGCGCCGGCATGGCGCTCTCTTTGTTTGTCGGCCCGCCTGCAAAGGGGCAGGCGGAGATAAGAGGAAAAGTAATGGCAAAGGTTACACACGAGTTCGACCTCTACGGAAAGCACTACAAGCTTGAGACGGGTGAGCTCGCAAAGCAGGCGACGGGAGAGTGCCTGGTTTCCTGCGGCGACTCCACCGTCAACGTGACGGTGGTCGTGTCGAAGGAGCGAAAGAACTACGACTTCTTCCCCCTGACCGTCGACTACATCGAGAAGATGTACGCCGTCGGCCGCATCCCCGGTGGCTACCTGAAGCGCGAGGCGCGTCCGAGCGAGAAGGCCACCCTCACGGCCCGCATGATCGACCGCCCCATCCGCCCGTCCTTCCCCGACGGCTTTAGGAACGAGGTCCAGATCGTCGCGATGCCGCTCGTAGCGGACCAGGTGAACTCCGTCGACACCATCTGCATCATGGGCGCCTCCGCGGCCCTCACCGTGGGCGGCGTGCCGTTCGAGGGTCCGCTTGCCGGCGTGCGCATCGGCCGCGACGTCGAGACCGGCGAGTTCCTCGTGAACCCGACGTACGAGGAGCGCGACAACTCCGATCTTGACCTCGAGCTCGGCGGATCTGCCACGTTCATCTCCATGCTCGAGGCGGGCGCCAAGGAGATCTCCGAGGAGGACATGCTCGCGGCCATGGCGTTTGGCCAGGAGGCCATCGCGGCGTTCTGCGAGGAGGAGAAGAAGTTCTTCCAGAAGTGCATCGAGGTCAACGGCCCGTTCCCGAAGCGCGAGTACGAGCTGGACGAGCCCATCCCCGAGGTGCACGAGCGTGTGTTCGCCCACTTCGACGAGATGTCCGCCGCCCTGAAGGACGCCGACAAGCTCTCGCGCATGGACAAGGTCGAGGCCCTCAAGGAGTCGATCAAGGCCGAGTTCACCGAGGAAGAGCAGACCGAGTGGGACCGCGCGATCCCCGTCGAGCTGAAGAGCCTCGAGAAGCACGCCATGCGCAAGATGGTCGTAGAGACCGGCGAGCGCGTCGACGGCCGCACCGCGACCGAGGTACGTCCGCTCATGGTGAAGCCGAACTACCTGCCGCTGGTGCACGGCTCCGGCCTGTTCCAGCGCGGCCAGACACAGGTGCTCTCCGTCGCGACCCTCGGCATGCTCAACGAGTGGCAGCGCCTTGACACCATCGAGCCGGTTGACGGCAAGCGCTACATCCACCACTACAACTTCCCGCCGTTCTGCACCGGCGAGACCGGCCGCATGGGTTCGCCCAAGCGCCGCGAGATCGGCCACGGCAACCTGGCCGAGCGTGCGCTTCTCCCCGTGATTCCCTCCGAGGAGGAGTTCCCCTACACCATCCGCGTCGTGTCCGAGGTCATGGAGTCCAACGGCTCCAGCTCGATGGCGTCGACCTGCGGCTCCACCCTCGCCCTCATGGACGCGGGCGTGCCCATCAAGCGTCCGGTCTCCGGCGTGGCCATGGGCCTCATCCAGGAGGAGGGCAAGACCGTCGTCCTGACCGACATCCAGGGCCTCGAGGACTTCCTCGGCGACATGGACTTCAAGGTCACCGGCACCACCAAGGGCATCACGGCCATGCAGATGGACAACAAGGCCACCGGCCTCACGCCTGAGATCCTGAAGCAGGCGCTTCAGCAGGCGCACGAGGGCCGCATGTTCATCCTCGACGCTATGCTCGAGCAGATCCCCGCGCCGCGCGAGCACACCAAGGAGACCGCGCCGCAGATCATCAGCCTCAGCATCCCGACGGACAAGATCCGCGACGTCATCGGCTCCGGCGGCAAGGTCATCCGTGGCATCCAGGACGACACAGGCGCCACGATCGACATCCAGGAGGACGGCTCCGTCTTCATCGCGGGCACGAACGGTGCCGGCGAGGAGGCCGCGGAGCGCATCAAGGCCATCGTGAAGGTTCCCGAGGTGGGCGAGGAGTACACCGGCCGCGTCGTGAACATCCAGCCGTTTGGCGCGTTCGTGGAGCTGCTGCCCGGCAAGGACGGCCTGCTGCACATCAGCCGCGTCGCGAAGGGCCGCGTCGACAAGGTCGAGGACGTGCTCAACGTTGGCGACGAGGTCAGGGTCAAGGTCATCGAGGTGGACGAGAAGGGCAAGATCAGCCTCGACCGCCTCGACAAGCCGGAGGCTCCCGCAGGCGCGGAGCGCAAGGGCTCCGAGCACAAGGGCGAGAAGCGCGAGGGTGAGCACCGTCGCCGCCGCCACGTGGGTGACAAGGGCGGAAGCGGCGAGCAGCGCCAGCCCAGGCGCCACCACGAGGGCTAGGCCCGACGAGAGGCACTACGCATGAAGCGAGCGGGGAGTTCCCACCGGGGACTCCCCGCTCTTCTCGTATGGAAAGACTGAATAGTCACGTTGTGGACAGAGGGCGCTTGTGTTTTCGAATCCACACCTGCATCACTAAAGATATGGGCGGGCACACTACAATAGTTGTTTGCGAAATGTCCGACAGCACGATGCTGCCGAAAAGATATTTGAGATACAAACCTGTCGAAAGGAAAAACCTGACAATGGCGAAAAAGCAGACGCCGCTGAGGATCATCCCGCTGGGAGGTCTCGACGGCATTGGTAAGAACATGACCGCATTCGAGTACGGCAACGACATGGTGCTCGTGGACGCGGGCCTGATGTTCCCCGACGACGAGCAGCCCGGCATCGACCTGGTGCTGCCCGACTACTCCTACGTGCTCGAGAACGAGGAGAAGCTCCGCGGCATCATCATCACGCACGGCCACGAGGACCACACGGGCGCGCTGCCGTACCTGCTGATGGACCTGGGACGCAAGGTGCCCATCTACTCGTCCAAGCTCACGCTGGGCATGATCGAGGCGAAGCTGCAGGAGTTCAAGCTGAACTCGCCCAAGTTCCGCGAGGTCAAGAACGGAACCCACATCAACCTGGGCGTCTTCAGCATCGACTTCTTCAGCATGACACACTCTATCCCGGCGGCGCTCGGCGTGTACATGAGGACGCCGGCGGGGTCCGTGCTCCACACGGGCGACTTCAAGCTGGACCAGACGCCCATCGATGGCGTCACGCCCAACTACCAGGCGATCTGCAGGTACGGAACGCTGGGCATCGACCTTCTGATGTCAGACTCCACCAACGCGACGAGGCCGGGCTTCACCCAGTCCGAGGCCGCGGTGGGTCCGCAGCTGCGCCACATCATCAAGAACGCGACGGGCAGGGTGTTCGTGGCGTCGTTCTCCAGCCACATCCACAGGCTCCAGCAGGTGTGCGACGCCGCTACGGCCGTTGGCCGCAAGGTGGTCGTGACCGGCCGCTCCATGGTTAACAACACGAAGATCGCGCGCGAGCTGGGCTACCTCAAGATCTCGCAGGAGGACATAATCGACGCGTACGACGTGAAGGACATTCCGGACGACAAGATCGTCGTGCTGTGCACCGGCAGCCAGGGCGAGCCCCTGAGCGCGCTTGGCCGCATGGCCGCAGGCGAGCACAAGTCGTTCACCATCACGTCCGACGACACCGTCATCATCAGCGCGACGCCCGTCCCCGGAAACGAGAAGAGCGTCCAGTCCATCATCAACTCGCTCTCCAAGATCGGCTGCACCGTGTACGACAGGTCCAACACCCTGGTGCACGTGTCCGGGCACGCGAGCCAGGAGGAGCTCAAGCTCATGCTCGCGATGACGAAGCCGCGCAACTTCATGCCGGTCCATGGCGAGGCCGTCCACCTGCGCGCCCACGCAAAGCTGGGCCTGAAGATGGGCATCAAGCCGGACCACATCTTCATCGCGGACAACGGCGACACGCTCGAGATGCGCAACGGCAAGGTCTCGTGGGGCGATCCGGTGGAGTCCGGCGTCGTGTACGTGGACGGCCTCTCCATCACGGACGCGGACCCCATCGTGTTCCGCGACCGCCAGAAGCTCGCGAGCGACGGCATCGTGACGTGCGTCGTCACGTTCGCGCCGCGCAGCAAGAAGGTGGGCGACGTCGAGATCGCGTGCAGGGGCGTGTCGTTCAGTAGCGACGAGCAGCTCATCTCCGAGGCGCAGGACGTCGTGCGCGAGCACGTCTCCGTGACGGCTGGCAAGGACGGCACGAGCGTCGACATGCTCAGGAAGAACGCCCGCAACAGCCTCTCCAACTTCCTCTGGAGCAAGACCCACACGCGACCCATGGTCATCCCGGTCGTGATGGAGGTTTAGATGCCCTCTAAACGCAGCTCAAACGCACAACAGAAGAGAAGGTCGAAGGGCTCGGGCTCGGCTGGGCGCGGCAGGGCACAGCGCGAGTCCCTGGCGCCGGCGCGCGGCACGGCGGCGAACGACATCCTCGGCGTGGCGCTCATCGTCGTGTCCGTCGTCATGTTCCTCTCGCTCGTGACACCCACGAGCGCGCCCGTCACGCACGCCTTGGGCGAGTTTCTGACCCTGTGCTTCGGCATGGGGGCGTTCCTGTGCCCCGTGGCGCTCATCGTGTTCTCGTCCACGTTCTTCGTGGAGCGCGAGGGCTCCGCTGGCACGCGCGTGGCCGTGGGCCTCGCGCTCGTGGTCGCGGCGATCCTGGGCATCCTGAGCATCAACGTGCCCGGGGCCGAGGCAAACCCCGACGCCGTGCTCGTGGCGCAGGTCGCGGCGACGCGCGGAGGCTACGTTGGCGGCGCCATAGCGTGGTGCCTGTTGAAGTCCGTGGGCATGACGGTGGGCAACGTCGTGCTCGTGGGTGTGATAGCGGCCGGCGCGATCGTGTGCGGGTTCTCGCTCTCTGGGGCCGTGCAGAGGCTGCGCGAGCGCTACCAGGCGTTCGAGGCACGTCACGAGGCGGCGCGCCAGCAGCGCATGGCGGGCCAGGCCAGTGCGTACGACGCCTATGACGAGACGCTCGACATGGCGCAGGACGCGTTTGCCGGAGAGGCCGACGCGGGCATGGCGCCCATCGCGGAACGCCGCACGACGGTATTCAGGCGAAACCAGACCGGCGCGGAGGATGGCGCGAAGGCCGCGGACGACGAGCCGGAACAGAAGACGACCGTGCTTGCCAGCGCGAAGACCAAGATTTTGGAGCGCAAGCGCAAGAAGCACCCGCCCATCGACGAGGACGAGGCCGTACCGGCAGGCGACGTGGCCGCAGGCGCCGTGGATGGCGCGAGCGCCACTGCGTCCGCGGGCGTCGCCGCGACGCCTGTCGTGACGGCGCCGCTGCCGGTGGTGCCGGGCGCGAAGGCCGCTGCACAGCCGGCCGTGCCGGACTTCCTGCGCGACGCGAAGGGCACGGGCATAGGCCGCCAGGGCTCCTCTGACAGCGCGCGCAAGGCGCCGGGCGAGAAGAGCCGGGCGTCCCGGCCGAGGAAGGCCGCCGCTACGAAGGCGGCGTCCGTGCAGACGGCCATGCCCATCGTGCCGGAGGGCGAGTCCTTCTCGCCCAAGGGCGCCGTGGCTGCGGCACCAAAGGGCGTGAAGCGCCCCGGCGACGGCGTCGAGGACTACGAGCTGCCGCCGTTCTCCATGCTCAGCTCCAACCCCAACAGCGCGAACTCCGCTTCGAGCAAGGAGGAGCTGGACGAGACGAAGGAGCGCCTGCAGGGGACGCTGCACGAGTTTGGGCTCTCGAGCCGCGTCGTGGACTACGTGAGCGGCCCGCTCGTCACGACGTTCCGCATCGAGATGGGCGAGGGCGAGCGCGTCAGCAAGATCAAGAACCTGGAGGACGACATCGCCCTCACGCTCGCGGCCGAGAAGGTGCGCATCTTCGCGCCGATTCGCGGCACCTCGTACGTGGGCATCGAGATCCCGAACAGCCGCCGCGCAAACGTGCACCTGGGTGATGTGCTGCCGTACGCAACGGGCGGCCCGCTTGAGGTGGCCATCGGCCGCGACTCCGCCGGAAAGCCCGTCGTGGCGGACATCGCGAAGATGCCGCACATGCTGGTGGCCGGCACCACGGGCTCGGGCAAGTCCGTCATGATCAACTCCATGGTGATGTCGCTTTTGATGCGCTCCACCCCCAAGCAGGTGAGGCTCATCATGATCGACCCAAAGCGCGTGGAGTTCAGCTGCTACAACGGGCTGCCCCACCTGTACGTGCCCGTCGTGACGGACCCCCGCCAGGCGGCGAGCGCGCTGCAGTGGGCCGTGAGCGAGATGGAGCGCCGCCTGAAGGTGTTCGAGCGCGCCGGCGCCAGGAACATCAAGGTGTACAACCAGATGTGCACGACGGGCAAGCTGTCAGAGATGGACAACCCGCCGGAGCCCATGCCGTACATCGTCGTGGTGATCGACGAGCTGTCCGACCTCATGATGACGGCCGGAAAGGACGTCGAGGCGTCCATCGTGCGCATCGCGCAGCTTGCGCGCGCCGCGGGCATCCACCTGGTCATCGCGACGCAGCGACCGTCCGCAAACGTCGTGACGGGCCTCATCAAGTCGAACATCGACAGCCGCGTCGCGCTGAAGGTGTCATCCGGCATCGACTCGCGCGTCATTCTGGACGAGACGGGCGCGGAGCGCCTGCTTGGCAACGGCGACATGCTGTTCAAGGACCGTGGGCTCGCGCCGCGAAGGGTGCTGGGCTGCTACACCTCCGACGACGAGATCGAGTCCGTGGTGAGCTTCATACGCGACCAGGCGGAGCCCGACTATCACAACGAGATTCTCTCGCAGGTGGTGCCGGGCCAGCCGAGCGCGGGTGGAGGCTCGGACGTCGCGGAGGACGACGACCCGCTCGTGTGGGAGGCCGCTCAGATTGTTGTGGACTCTCAGCTGGGTTCGACCTCCGGGCTGCAGCGGCGGCTCAAGGTGGGCTACGCTAGGGCCGGCAGGATCATGGACATGCTCGAGGCGAAGGGGGTCGTGGGACCGCCGGAGGGCTCGAAGCCGCGCGAGGTGCTGCTGGACAAGGACGGGCTTGAGGAGCTCAGGGCCGCCGAGGCAAAGTACAGGGAGGTGTAGCGCATGGCACGTCCACGCTTTAGCGAGATGCTCGTCAACAGGAGGCGCCAGCTCGGCCTTTCGGTCAAGCAGGCCTCGAGCGTGCTGCGCCTCAAGGAGGAGGTGCTCATCGCCTTCGAGGAGGGCGACTTCGAGGCGATGCCCAAGAGCGGCTACGCGCAGGGCATGCTGTCCTCCTACGCACGCTACCTCGGCATGAACAGCCGCGAGGTCATCAACCAGTTCACGAGTGACCTGCGCGAGTGGGAACGCCAGGCCGCGAGCGGCAGGGCGAGAAGGACGCGGGCCTCCAGGCGCGACGAGCCCGTGTACGAGCTTCCCGGCGACGTCGCGAGCCGCCGCGCGAACTACCAGGGCTCGAAGGGCCTGCTTCCCACGTCCGGCGGCTTTGCGGGCGACCTCACCACCTACTCGACCGTGTCGAGCCCCCGTCCGAAGAACTCGCGCCCGAGCCCGCTGGTGAACTATCGCCAGAGCATGCAGCGCTCGGCGGATGGCGCCGGCTATGGACAGGGCTACCAGCAGGGAGGCTACGGGCAGCCCGATGACGGCTACGGTCGTGCGAACGGCTATGCCGCCGGCGCGCCGCAGGGCGGCTACGGCCGCGGCTACGACGAGGACAGGCGCTACACGGGCCGAGACGTCCCCGCGCGCAGCGGCAGGCGCCGCACCCAGCAGCAGGGCAGGTACCGCCGCCAGCCCGACGAGTACGGAAACGCCGCCCGCTACACGGGCCGCGAGGGCAGGGCTGAGCGTGCGGCGCGCGACAGCGTCATGACGCAGGACGTTTCAGGCCAGTACGTAGACGACCTCCGCTACGACGACGCGCGCCCGTACGAGGCGGCGTCGACCCGCTCCGGCCGCCAGTCGTCGCGCAACATCGCGAACATGCAGCGCCCCAACGTGCGCCGCCGGCCGCCGCAGCGCGGACGCGGCTCCCGCCAGCAGCGCGACAGCCGGCGCCGGGCCCCACGGCACGGAGGCGTCCTCGGCGTCGTGGAGGCGTTCTTCTCGGATGGTCGCCGCGCGGCGGCGTTTGCGCTCGTCGTCGCGGCCCTCATCATCACGGTCGTCATCATATCGTCCGTGAGCTCGTGCGTCAGGAACCAGGGCACCACGACCGAGAAGACCGTGGCCGTCTCGACCTCGAGCTCCTCGGAGAGCAAGAAGAAGAGCTCCTCGAAGACGTCGACCGAGAAGAAGGAGGCGGAGGAGGCTGCTGCCGCCGCTGCCGCCGAGAAGAAGGCGAAGGCCGAGAAGGAGGCCAACACCGAGACGAAGGTCACGGTGTCCGTGGCCGACGGCGAGGTCTCGTGGGTCGAGATCGAGGTGGACGGCAAGAGCGACGTGGCCGAACAGGTGACCGGACCGTGGAAGAAGACGTACACGGTGACGGACTCCATCACCATCCAGGTGAGCAACCCAACGGCCGTCTCCGTCAAGAAGAACGGGAAGAAGCAGAAGTTCGACTCGAAGACCGCGGGCGTTGGGTCGATCACGATCCAGGGCACGAAGGTCACCAAGACGGACGACAGCTCGAGCTCGGGAGACGAGACGTCCGCGGACGGCCAGACGACGGACTCGACAACGGGGACGACGGATGGGGCGTCTGGGAACGGGCAGTCGACGGACACGGCAAACGGTACAACCACGGACGCAGGGACGATGTCCACCCAGACGAACGGCGGCACGACGGGCGGGACGACCGGAACCGTAACAAGCCAGACGGGGCAGACGGGCCAGACGACGGACAACGAATAACTTTAGTTTTGCCAAGCGGGCGGGCCGCGAAGCCGCGGCTTTCTGCCCGTGCCAGAAGGGAGATGAGGCATGGCGAAGGAATCAAGCTTCGACGTGGTGTCGAGCGTTGACATGCAAGAGGTGGACAACGCGTACCAGCAGGCGGCGCGCGAGCTCACGCAGCGCTACGACCTCAAGCAGAGCAACGCCACGATCGAGTTCTCGCGCAAGGACGAGACGTTCACCGTCACGGCGCCGTCGGAGTTCGTGGCGGGGCAGGTCGCGGACGTGCTGAACGGCAAGCTCGTGAAGCGAGGCATCGAGCTGGGCGCCCTCAAGTGGGGCGAGCTCGAGCCTGCGACGGGTGCCGCCGTCAGGCGCCGCGCACAGCTCGTGCAGGGAATCGACAAGGATACCGCAAAGAGGATCTCGAAGGACATTCGGGACCTCAAGCTCAAGTGCAAGGCAACGGTCGAGGGTGACAAGCTCCGTGTGAGCTCCGCCTCGCGCGACACCCTACAGCAGGTCATTGCCGCTCTAAAGGAAAGGGACTATGGACAGCCTCTCCAGTTCAACAACTACCGCTAGCCCGCAGCGCTGCCTCTTCGTGACGCTTGGCTGTGCGAAGAACGAGGTCGACACGGACCGCATGCGCTCGATTCTGATCGACGCGGGCTACGGCGTCGCGGACGACGTCGACTCCGCGGACGTCGTCCTCATCAACACGTGCTCGTTCTTGGCGTCTGCCACGTCCGAGTCCATCGACACCACGCTGGACCTCGCGGACGAGGTCAGCGCCGGCGTCCGCAAGAAGCCGATCGTCATGTGCGGCTGCGTCCCCTCGCGCTACGGCGACGACCTAGACGAGCAGCTGCCCGAGGTCGCCGCGTTCGTGAAGGCGGACGAGGAGGACGGTATCGTGGCCGTCGTCGACTCCGTCCTGGGCAACGCCGGGCGAGAAGCGCGCGCGGACCTTACCGGCACGCTCCGCACCGTCGAGGGCACGAGCGCGTTCGTGAAAATCAGCGAGGGCTGCGACCGCTTCTGCGCATTCTGCGCGATCCCCTACATCAGGGGCCGTTACAAGTCGCGAGAAGAGCAGGAGATCCTGGACGAGGTGTCCTCGCTCATGGAGGGCGGCGTCCGCGAGATCGTGCTCATTGGCCAGGACACCGGCATCTGGGGCTCTGACTTTAGCGATGGGCGCAACCTCGCCTACCTGCTTCGCAGGGTCGCGGAGGTCGTGAGGCCGTACGACGGTTGGGTTCGCGTGCTGTACCTGCAGCCCGAGGGCATGACGGACGAGCTCGTGAGCGTCATCCGCGACGTCCCGGAGGTGCTGCCGTACATCGACATCCCCATACAGCACTGCTGCGAGCGCGTGTTGAAGAGCATGGGTCGCTCTGGTTCCGAGGAGCAGCTGCGTCAGCTGTTCGCGCGTCTTCGCAGCGAGATTCCCGGCATGGTGCTTAGGACCACGGGGCTCGTCGGCTTCCCGGGGGAGACGGAAGAGGAGTTCGAGGCTCTTCTCGACTTCTTCAAGGAGCAGGAGTTCGACTACATGAGCGTCTTCCCGTACTCGAGGGAGGATGGCACGAAGGGCGCCACCATGGAGGGCCAGGTGCCCGAGGACGTCAAGATGGACCGCGCGCAGCGTCTGCTCGACGTTGCGGAGGAGCTTGGCTTCAGCGCGACGGCGAAGCACGTGGGCGAGAGGGTCAAGGTCATCATCGACGGCGTGGACGATTCGGACGACGGAGTGGAGCTTATCGGCCACACCTGGTTCCAGGCCCCCGACTGCGACGGGGCGGTTCACATCGAGTCGGGAGAGGCGACGGTTGGCGACGTCGTAACGGTTGACCTCGTGGATTCGTTCTGCTACGAGTTGGTCGGCGAGATTGTGGATGGAGAGTAGCCTGATGGCAGAAAAAAAGAGCAGCATTTGGACCCCGGCGAACGTCGTCACGTCCATTCGAGTCGTGTTTGTGCCGATTTGGCTGGTAGCGGCCGAGGTCTGTGGTTCAGGCGACGGCAAGGCGTTCTCTGGAGCGGCGCTTTTCGTGGCGCTCTTCTACATGGTGCTATCCCTTACGGACAAGCTTGACGGTTATCTTGCGCGCAGCCGCAACGAGGTGACGACGTTCGGGAAGTTCCTCGACCCGATCGCCGACAAGCTCGTCGTCATCGTGTCCCTGTGCTTCCTGCTGGAGCAGGGCGCGGTTTCCGCATGGGTGCTCCTCATCATTGTCGCAAGGGAGTTTCTGGTGTCTGGCCTGCGGATGGTTGTCGCCTCCGAGGGCACTGTCATCGCGGCGAGCAACCTTGGCAAGTGGAAGACCGCGACCACGATGGTCTCGATTTCTGGACTACTGCTCGTCCGGGCGCTTCCCGCGGGACCCCTGTACACCGTACTTCTGGGAATCTCGAACGTGCTCCTGATCATCGCGGTCGTGCTGACGGCATGGTCTGGCATCGACTACTTCATGAAGTCGTGGCGCTACATCGCGGATGCCGACTAATAGTACGTATTGCGTGATAAATACCACTGTTTGATTTCATTAATTGGGGACTCGGAACTACCGGGTCCCCTTGCTTTGACATGCGAATCGCAAGGCGAAGAGTTCGACAAGACAAGTGAGAAATATCTGCGAGCACGCTGCGCTAACATGGGGTGTCGACATTGACTTAGAACGGTTGTTCGTATAAAATTTCGACTGATGAAAGAGAAGGGGAGGGCTATGGCCAAGAGCAAGGGTTCCGTGCGCGAGGTGCACGAGAAGACGTACGGAGAAGAGCGCGAGAAGATGATTGACGCCACCACGTCGGAGATCATCAAGAAGTTTGGCAAGGGCTCCATCATGAGGTATGGCGACGATGGCCCCGACCTCGAGATCGAGGCCATTCCGACTGGTTCGATTGCGCTGGACGCCGCACTTGGCATAGGAGGGGTGCCCAGGGGCAGAATCATAGAGATCTATGGTCCCGAGTCCTCGGGCAAGACGACCCTCTCCCTCGAGATCCTGGCAGAGGCTCAGGCGATGGGCGGCGTCGTCGCGTTCATCGACGCGGAGCACGCCCTCGACCCTGGCTATGCCGCGAGGATCGGCGTCGACATAGACGAGGTCCTAATCTCCCAGCCCGACACGGGAGAGCAGGCGCTCGAGATCTGTGACATGCTCGTTCGCTCCGGCGCGATCGACGTGGTCGTCGTGGACTCCGTCGCGGCGCTCGTCCCACGTGCGGAGATCGAGGGAGAGATCGGTGACACCACGGTGGGACTGCAGGCACGACTTATGAGCCAGGCGCTTCGCAAGCTGGCGGGATCTCTCGCGAAGTCGAAAACCACATGCATCTTCATCAACCAGCTGCGCGAGAAGATCGGCGTCATGTTCGGCAACCCCGAGACCACGCCAGGCGGCCGCGCCCTCAAGTTCTTCTCCTCGGTACGTATGGACATCCGCAGGATCGACTCCATCAAGAAGAACGGCGATGTCATTGGAAACCGTGTAAGGGTGAAGGTCGTCAAGAACAAGGTGGCGCCACCATTCAAGCAGGCGGAGTTCGACATCATGTACGGTACGGGCATATCAAAGGAAGGCTCGATACTGGACATGGCCGTCGACTATGGCGTCGTGGACAAGAGCGGCTCGTGGTTCACGTATGAGACGGAGCGCCTTGGCCAGGGACGCGAGGCGGCAAAGGAGTTCCTTGCCGAGAACCCCGACCTCAGGGACGAGATCGACCAGAAGGTGCGCGTTGCCTGCGGCCTCGAGCTCGGTGACGAAAGGGTCGGTGAACCCGTTCCCAAGCCTGCCGACGGCGACGGTAAGGACGCTTAGGAATGGAGTCCTGGGAGCTCAAACTCCCGAAACGGGGCGAAGCTAGGCTCGGCGCGCGAAAGCCGCGTGCCGAGCTCGTCCTTTCCGAGGAGGGTTCGGAGCGAAAGCTGTCAATTCCCGTCATGGTCGCGAAGCGTCTGAAGGGGATTTCCGAGGAGAGGCCCTGGGTGGCAGACAGTACGCTCTCGCTCATGGAGGTGGAACGCGAACTGGAGAGGAGGTGCTGCTCCGAGCGAGCGGAGGCGTTGCTGAACAGGAGGGACTACTCGACTGTCGAGATGAGGTCGAAGCTTCTCGACGACGGGTTCTATGCCCCAATCATTGACGAGTACCTTAGACGTGCAAGCGATGTCGGGCTGCTTGATGATGCGAGATATGCGGACGCCTTCATACGCTCGAAGGTGGCATCCGGATGGGGCGAGCGAAAGGTCTCCGCCGCCCTGAGGGTCAGGGGAATCGATGCGAGCGGCCTTGACGGCTGGCCGTACGAGTACTTCGACGAGGACGGCGAGTACGAACGCGCCTTGGAGATTGCTTCCAGGAAGACGTTCTCCGAGCGGAACAGATTCTCGAAGGTGGTTCGCTTCGTGATGGGCAGGGGTTTCTCGGCTACGGTGGCCTACGACGTGGCGCACAGAATCTGCGACGATGAAGAATAAGGCTACGTTTGCAGTAATTATGTTGCCAGAAGTTCAACGCTTCCTGTAAGCGGAAGGCCAGATTGACAGTCAGCCCGAATAAACTTACGATAAATGTGCCGTTTGAGTATTTTCTCGTCTGCTGTTATGGCAGCTGACGTCCATTAGTTGATATCCGTTCTGCTGACATAGGCTTTCCAGGGCCGGGATTTTCCTCTGATGGCGGGTTCTGCCAACAATGGCAGTCTCCAGAACCACCATGCACGTTCATACATCAAGGAGCCCAGACATGGAAATCGTAATTGGAATTGTCTGCCTCGTCGTAGGCGCGCTCGTCACCTATTTCGTGGTCGCGAGTGGAAACAACTCGAAGGTCCAGGAGGCCAACAAGGCCGTCGAGGACGCAAGGGATCAGGCACAGCGCATCGCGAGCGATGCCAGGCATGATGCGGAGACCGCGAAGAAGGCCGCGCTCGTAGAGGCTCGTGAGGAGATTCTGCAGCTGAAGCAGAAGTCCGAGTCCGACGAGAAGAAGCGCAAGCAGGAGATTCAGAAGCTCGAGAACAGGATCATGCAGCGCGAGGAGTCCCTCGACCGCAGGAACGACGCGCTCGATCGCAAGGAGCACCAGCTCTCGAGCCTCCAGGGGCAGCTCGACAAGCGAAAGAACGAGGTTGACCAGCTCTTCCACAAGCAGACGTCAGAACTGGAGCGCATCGCCGACCTCACGAAGGAGGACGCACACCAGGAGCTGCTGGACAGGGTTCGCTCCGAGGCCGTCCGTGACGAGGCTCAGATTCTGCGTGAGTCTGAGCAGCGGGTGCGCGCCCAGGCCGACAAGACGGCGCGCGAGATCGTCTCGACGGCCATTCAACGTTGCGCCGCCGACCAGGCCGGCGAGATAACCGTCACCTCCGTGCACATTCCCTCCGATGACCTCAAGGGTCGTATCATCGGCCGCGAGGGAAGGAACATCCGTACCTTCGAGCAGGTCACGGGCGTCTCCCTCGTTATCGATGACACTCCCGAGACCGTCGTCCTCTCGAGCTTCAATCCCGTTCGTCGCGAGACGGCGCGCGTGGCACTCGAGAACCTCATCGCGGACGGCAGGATTCACCCCGCGCGCATCGAGGAGATGTACAAGAAGGCCGAGAAGCTCGTAAGCGAGCGCGTGCAGGAGGCGGGCGAGCAGGCCGCGTTCGATGCCGGCATTCACGACCTGCACCCCGAGCTCGTGAAGACGCTTGGCGCCCTACGCTACAGGACGTCGTTCGGCCAGAACGTGCTGCAGCACTCCATTCAGGTCAGCGAGCTTTGCGGAATCATGGCATCAGAGCTCGGCCTCGATCCCGCTCCCGCAAAGAGGGCTGGACTCCTCCACGACCTTGGCAAGGCAATCGACCACGAGGTCGAGGGTCCGCATGCGGTGATCGGCGCCGACCTCTGCCGCCGCTATGGCGAGAAGCCCGAGATCGTACACGCCATCGAGGCGCACCATGCCGACATCGAGCCTGACACCGTACTCGACGTTCTCGTCCAAGCTGCTGATGCAATCTCCGCCGCACGTCCTGGAGCCCGTCGCGAGTCTGCCGAGAACTACATCAAGAGGCTTGAGAAGCTCGAGGAGATCTCGAACGCGCATGATGGCGTCGAGCGCACCTATGCCATGCAGGCCGGTCGCGAGCTCCACGTTATGGTCGAGCCCGAGAAGATCTCTGACTCTGAGGCCACGGTTCTCGCTCACGACATCGCGAAGCAGATCGAGGACGAGATGGAGTATCCCGGTCAGGTGCGCGTCGTCGTTATTCGTGAGTCCCGCGCAGTCGACATCGCAAAGTAGTGGCGATGTCCGACTCTGCGTCAAGCCTCGTGGACTTCGTCGCCTCCATGGGTGGCGAGAGGTCTCTTAGGGTCGAGGAGAACTACGGAGACGGATTCGTCCGTCTCCGGGTTGCCGAGGCCGAGAGGCGACAGGCAAAGCACGACATCCGCTGCATAGAGGATGTCGTGATCGAGATGCTTCGAAACTCGCGCGACGCCGGAGCAGAAAACATATTCGTGGCGACGACGCGAGAGGGTGGGACGCGCTACCTCACCGTTCTCGATGACGGATGCGGCATTCCCCAGGAGATGCAGGACAAGATCTTCGAGGCGCGCGTTACCTCAAAGCTCGAGTCCGTACACATGGATCGGTGGGGAATCCACGGCAGGGGCATGGCACTCTACTCCGTAAGGGAGAACGCACAATCCGCTCGGGTGATGTCCTCGGCGCCGGGACTTGGCAGTGCCATCAGGATCGTTACCGACGCAGAGACCCTTGCGGAGCGCAAGGACCAGTCCACCTGGCCGACGCTCGGTACGGACGACGAGGGCAACCAGGTCGTAGCCACAGGTCCGCACAACATCGTGAGGACGTGCTGCGAGTTCGCGCTTGAGGAGCGGGGAAGATGCAACGTGTATTTCGGGTCTCCCGCCGAGATGGTGGCGACGGCCCGAAGGCGCGTCAAGCCGACGGTGGAAGGCTCTTCTCTGCTGTTCATCGACGACCTGAGCGAGCTGCCCGTGCTGGAGAGGATGCATGCCGCGGCGGATGCCTCCGAGCTCATGAGGGTCTCGGGAAGCCTTGGACTCGACATGAGCGAGAGGACCGCGCACCGCATCATAGCGGGGCAGATACACCCGCAGCGCAGCGTGTTGAAGCGACTCACGCACAAGAGCGACAAGTCGATCGAGCGAGCCGTCGACCTCATGAAGGACAGGCGGGGCCTGAAGATTTCGAAGGGTGACGCGGAGGAATTCTCTCGCGCGGTCGAGAGGGATTTTAGGATCCTTGCGGAGAAGTACTACCTAAACCTCTCGGACGAACCCCGCATTCGCGTGTCTCGCGGAAAGATTGTCGTGACGTTTGACATAGACGAATCGGATTAGAGTTACGGGATTGACGTTTGCGCAGGAAATGGTACCTTCAGTACGTCAATAACCCATAGCAGAAACGAAACAGCTCGCAGCGTAATCAGGAGTTACAGAGATGGAGTTTCTCAAGGTCTCCAGCAAGTCGTCCCCGGCATCCGTCGCAGGTGCGATCGCCGGCATGGTGAAGGACGGCGTCCCGGTAAACATGCAGGCGGTAGGGGCGGGAGCCGTCAACCAGGCCATCAAGGCCGTTGCCATTGCGCGCGGCTTCCTCATCCCCACGGGCGTGGACATTTCCTGCGCGCCCACGTTTGCCGACATCGACATCAACGGTGACAGCAGGACGGCAATACGCATAGCGGTCTACGTCCACCGCCTGGTCCCCGCGGCTCGCACGGAGTCGTCGCCCCACGAAACAACGGAGTTGGTCTAGCTTGCCTTACGTTCCACAGCTTGTCGGGAAAACCTATCACGTCCGCACGTTTGGGTGTCAGATGAACCTGCACGACTCGGAGAGGGTCGCGGGTCTTCTGGATGACTGCGGTTGCGTCCAGGTAAGTGACGTCTCCGAGGCGGACATCGTCGTGTTCATGACGTGCTCTGTGCGCGAGAAGGCGGACACGCACCTGTACGGCGAGGCTTCGAACCTGGTGAGGCTGCCGAAGCCGCCCTGCGGAAGGCGCATCGTTGCCATCGGCGGCTGCATCGCGCAGCGTGACGGCGAGGCGCTCAGGAAGAAGATTCCCAACGTGGACGTCGTGTTCGGCACGAGCGCGCTCGCATCGGTCCCGCAGCTTTTGGTGGATGCCTTCGAGGACGGTGACGACGGAGAGGTGTTCGTCGACACGGTCGAAGAGGACAGGGGCTTCTCGACGGAGCTTCCGAGCCATCGCGAGCAGCAGTTCCACGCGTGGGTTCCCATCATGACCGGCTGCAACAACTTCTGCACGTACTGCATCGTGCCGTATGTTCGCGGGCGCGAGAAGAGTCGCGTTTTCGAGCGCATCGTGGACGAGTGCCGTCGCCTGGTGGACGACGGGGTGCGCGAGGTGACGCTTTTGGGCCAGAACGTGAACTCGTACGGCAAGGATCTGTATGGAGAGCTTCGCTTTGCGGAGCTGCTTCGCGCGGTGGGGGAGACGGGTGTCGAGCGCATACGCTTCACCTCGTCAAACCCAAAGGACCTTTCGCCTGAGATCATCACCGCTATGGCGGAGGTGCCAAACGTGATGCCACACCTGCACCTTGCGGTGCAGAGCGGATCGTCGCGCGTGCTGAAGGCCATGAACCGCAGCTACACGCGCGAGCAGTACATAGACCTCGCAAAGCGCATCAAGGCCGCCGTCCCGGGCATCGCGCTTACCACGGACATAATCGTCGGGTTCCCGGGGGAGACGGAGGAGGACTTCGAGCAGACGCTCTCGCTTGTTCGCGAGGTGGGCTTCTCCTCCGCGTACACGTTCATATACTCCAAGCGCCCGGGTACTCCTGCCGCGAAGATCGAGGACGACACCCCGCGCGAGGTCATTCAGGAGCGCTTTGACAGGCTTGCTCGGCTCGTCGAGGACCTTGCTCACGAGGCGAACCAGGTCGACCTGAACACGACGGTAACGTCGCTCGTGGAGGGAACTTCGAAACGAGACAGCTCGGTGCTTGTGGGCCACAGCCCGAAGAACCAAACCGTCCTGTTCGACCTGCCCGAGGGCAAGAAGGCGGAGGACTACATCGGCAAGATGTGCGATGTCCAGGTGGACGTCGCGAAGACATGGTACCTGCGGGGTAAGCTGGTCGGCGAGCCGCGATGAGCGACGGCAGGCCTAGGATCATAGCGATCGTGGGGCCGACTGCCTCGGGCAAGAGCTCTCTTGCCGACGAGGTGGCCTTCCGGCTTGGCTCCTCAGTCGTGTCCGTGGACTCCATGCAGGTGTACCGCGGCATGGACATCGGTACGGCGAAGGAACCCGAGGATTCCAGGCGCGTGCCCCTGCTCATGGTGGACGTGGCAGACGTGAGGTCAGACTACTCCGTCCAGGTTTTCCAGAGAGACGCTAGGGCCTGTGTTGACGCATTGCTCCAAGACGACAGGGTGCCCGTGCTGTGCGGCGGCACGGGCCTCTACCTAGACGCCGTTATCGACGAGATGGACTTTCCCCGAGGCACCACGAACGGCGACCTACGCCGCAAGTACGAGGAAATAGGCCGACAGAGGGGTGCTGCGGCGCTGTGGCAGATACTCAGACAGCGCGACGCAAGGAGCGCGGAACTCATACATCCCAACAACATGCGAAGGGTGGAACGCGCGCTCGAGTTGCTGGACGACGGAACGTCTTACGCAAAGGAGCACGAGGGGCTCAAGCGACACAACCCGCATTACGCCGCCTCGATCTTCGCGACGGTTCGCAGGCGAGAAGAGCTGTACAAACGCATCGACACCCGTGTGGACGCGATGATGGCAGCGGGCCTGGTGAACGAGGTAAAAGCCCTTCTCGACCAAGGGCTACGCGAATCGACCACGGCGGCGCAGGCCATTGGGTACAAGGAGGTCGTCGAGTACCTAGACGGACACTGTAGCCTCGAGAAATGTGTTGAGACGATCAAACTCAGGTCTCGGCGCTATGCGAAGCGGCAGCTGTCTTGGATACGTCGCGATGGCAGGGCCCAAGAGGTCGACTTGGATGCCATGACAGTTGCCGAGGCTGCAGAGTTCATAATAGACGGCTTTAAAAACAATGGAGATGAGTAAGTGGGAAGGTTCAAGCCCCTTTACACTGCGCCGGTTCCCGAGAAGGCGATTCTGGTGGGCGTCGACATGGGCAACTCTGAATGGTCGATAGAGGAGTCCATGGACGAGCTTGAGCGTCTGGCTCAGACCGACGGTGCAGAGGTCGTCTACCGGATGGTACAGAGGCTGGATGCTCCCGTGCCGAAGACGTTCATCGGGAGCGGCAAGTCCGAGGAACTCGTGAGCCTAGTGAGGAACCTGGAGGCGGACGTCGTCATCTTCGACGACGAGCTTACGCCTTCGCAGCAGTCGAACCTCGAGCGAATAGTCGGTCGCGATGTGAAGGTGATTGACAGGACGGCCCTGATACTCGACATCTTTGGCGAGCACGCGAAGACGAACGAGGGAAGGCTGCAGGTCCAGCTGGCACAGCTGCAATACGTCTATCCTCGCCTGAGGGGCATGTGGAGCCACCTTGTGGGCGAGCAGACCCGTGGAGGAATCGGAAGTCGATTCGGACAGGGCGAGAGTCAGCTGGAGGTGGATAGGCGCCTTGTGAGGAAACGCATATCGTGGCTTCGCAAGGAGCTTGACCGGCTTGAGACGCGTCGTGGGGTCAGGAGCAAGGCGAGGTGGGATTCCGGCGTCTATCGCGTCGCGCTTGTAGGCTACACGAACGCCGGAAAGTCCACCCTTCTGAACAGGCTGACGAACGCAGGGGTATACGTACAGGACGAGCTGTTTGCAACGTTGGACCCCACTACACGCGCCATGGACCTCGAAGAAGGCAGGAAGATAACCGTTACGGATACGGTCGGATTCATCCAGAAGCTGCCGACAATGCTCGTGGAGTCGTTCAAGTCTACTCTTGCGGAAGTTACGGCGGCGGACCTCATCCTCAAGGTGGTCGACTGCAGTGACAGGAATGCCGATAAGGAAATCGCTGCGGTTGACTCGATTCTGAAGGAAATTGGAGCAGACGAAATTCCCTCCGTCGTCGTGTACAACAAAACTGATCTTCTTGACAAGGACGGAAAAGCTCAGATGCTTGCATCTCGCCCAGAGTGCGAGTTCATCTCAGCGAAAGAAGGGACAGGGGTAAAGGGACTTCTCTACCGAGTGTCGCAGGAAGCATCTCGTGGGGATAAGACGATGACGGTCTTGATACCATACGAGAAGGGGCTTCTCATGAAAATGGTGCACGAAAGATGCCAGGTCGTTCGCGAGAGGTATGAGCAGGAGGGCTTGCTAGCTACCGTCAAGGCGTCGAAGCGTATGGCCGACACGCTTACTCCTTATGAAGCCGACGACGAGTAGACCGCTTGCGCAGCGAGTTTCAGCCCATAAAGGGAATCGAGAGAAGCAATAGCACGGGCTGGTGGAGAAGGTAGATTGGAAGTGCATGGCGTCCCACGAACTCAAGTGGGGCGCCTTTTATCTTGATGAACCAGTCTGGAAACCCAGCCTGTTTGGCATACGAAATGAGGGAGTTGGCAGAGAGGTAGAGGAATACATAGGGGAGAAGAGGATAGTAGTCACCCGAGGAGAAAGATGGCCCTGGAAAGCCAGCCCACGATAGCCAGCCACAATCATAGAGTTGTTGCGGCAGAAACACTTTCAGCCCAAAGAGTGACACGTACCCTTGAGGAATGTGAAGGGACGAGAGGAATAAGAGCAGTAGCAGAACGGCGCCAACCATACCCTTTGGCAGAATCCTCAGCCTGTCTAAGAAGAAGGCCGCCAGAGTGCATGCCCCCATGCAAAAGATAATGCCAAAGTTAATAGGTATGTCTACCCGTGCGATTGAGGTAACGACGAAGATGAGAAGGGCTACGAGAAGATATTTGCCAGCCCTTCGCAAATTGTTATGAGAGTAGGAATACATAGAGCCAGCGACAAAGACAAACGTCCAAGAAATGCTCGCCCTCCAAATATCTATGAAGGGCGATACAAAGAACTCCAGAGGCACTCCTGCGAGAAACCTAAGGTCGTAGCAGTAATGGAACAGAACCATAGAGATGACCGAAAACCCACGAATCAAATCGAACACATGGACTCGATTACGGACTACGGTCTCTGTGGTGTCTTTGCGAAGCATAGATTCCTTACGAGATGGATCTGAAGAGTCCCGTCACTCTTCCGAGTATTACGGGATTCTGGACATAGATTGGCTCCATCGAGTCGTTCTCCGGTTGTAGTCTGATGCGGTCTTTCTCGCGATAAAACGTTTTGACTGTTGCGGAGTCATTTATCAGTGCAACGACAATCTCGCCGTCATGGGCGTCATGCTGCTCCTTCACAACGATGTAGTCGCCATCGAGGATTCCGGCGTTAATCATGGAGTGGCCATGAACCCGGAGAACAAATGAGCTCGCATCGCCGACGATGCTTGTCGGAAGCGTAAGCGTCTCTTCGACGTTTTGCTCGGCAAGTATGGGTATGCCAGCAGCAACCCTACCAACCAGAGGAAGGCTTATAGAGTTCGAGTCCAAGTCCTGCTTGATCTCAACAACTCCGTGAGCGCTGACGGGAGAAGTGGTTCGGCGGCCTTCGCCGTCCACAACCTCAATCGTTCGAGGTTTCTTAGAGTCGCGCTTGATGTAACCTCGCTCTTGGAGGACCTTGAGGTGCATGTGTACGGTCGACGGGGATGCAAGGCCGACTGCCTTTCCAATTTCACGTACAGAAGGCGGAAAGCCGTGCTCGTCAGTGTACTTGCAGATGAAGTTGTAGATATCCAGCTGACGCTTGCTGAGTCGGTCCTTAGGCATGTTCTCCTCCTTTGACTAATGCAATGATATTTCATTTGTCGAAGGAATTCAAACAGATGTTCTGATTTGCGTTGACAAAAACATATGTTCTCCTTAAAATCGTACCTATGTTCGGAATCGAATTGATGTCCACCGTCTTGCTTATAACGGGTGGCAACAACTTCGAGAGGAAGAGACGAAATGAGTAACGCAATTCAGCACGAGTACGCAAGCTACGGCTATGCGACTGATGGATCGCTCGCGCTCAGGCCGAAAAGCCATACCTTTGTCGTGATACCCGGTTTCGCTTCGGATCCGGCAGATGATTGGAGCGAGAAAGGCAAGGACATTTACGGCAAAAGCGAGGAAGTTCGGAGCGATAGAATTTCGTCGTTTTCAATAGCGGTAATTGCTGCGGCAGTCGTAGCGAGTGTAATAGCGGGAAGCTTTGGTCTGCATGCTGCAGAAGCACAGAGAATCTCAAACGCATTCAAAGGCGTAAGAACAAGCAGAGTCGTGGTCGAGCAGGGATCATCAGTCTGGTCATATGCTGAGCTATGCAAAGTGAAAGGTGTCTCAACCCAAGAGATTGCAGACTGGATTGAAAACAATAACGATATTGGCGTCAACGGACTGACGTCCGGCTCTGAACTCGTGTTGCCGAACTATCAAGACTAAGTATCTCTTTTACTACCAATATTTCGCGAAATGAACCAATTTCCTCCTGAGCGGTTTTGATTGTGGGAATAGTGTTAATCTTCCTACTGTAAAACTGTAAGGGAGGTATTTTGCGCTGTCCCAAATGTGGCTGCACCGAGTCAAAAGTCGTTGACTCTAGGCCTTCTGAAAGCAATGACGCAATTAGACGCAGGCGTGAGTGTGTGAAGTGTGGCACTCGTTTCACTACCTATGAGCGACGGGAAGAAATGCCACTTCTCGTCGTCAAAAAAGATGGTTCAAAAGAAACATTTGACAGACAAAAGATCATGCGCGGTCTTGTTGCTGCGACGGTTAAGCGTGACGTTCCCTTGGAACAACTTAACGCGCTGATAGACGATATTGAATCGTACCTCAGGGATCATGGTATGACCGAAGTCGAGTCCCAGGAGATTGGTAAGCTGGTCCTGCAACGTCTCGTTGCAATCGACAAAGTTGCCTATGTCAGATTTGCGTCTGTTTACCGAGACTTCAAGGACGTTGACGAGTTCAACGAGGAGCTGAGGAGCCTGTCAGATGAACAGTGAACACGTCAATCTGACCATCAAGAGGCTCGATAAGGATGTAGAGCTGCCGCAGTATGCTTATCCTGGGGATGCGGGTCTCGACCTGAGATCAAACGCCGACTTGGTTTTAAAGCCTTTTGAGAGAAAGCTCATTCCAACTGGACTTGCCATTGCGATACCAGAAGGCTACGCGGGTTTTGTGCAGCCGCGTAGTGGACTCGCCTTAAAGCAGGGGCTTTCATTCCCTAATACGCCTGGCCTTATTGATTCGCATTATCGAGGTGAACTTAAGGTCGTGGCAATTAACCTTGACCCACAGAACCCAATCCTCATTAACAAGGGAGACAGAATCGCGCAACTCGTTATACAAGAGGTGCCCGTTGTCAATCTCGTAGAAGTAAAAGAGCTGGACGAGACCGACAGGGGGTCCGGTGGTTTCGGTTCAAGTGGCGTTTAGGCGCCTTTGAATAGGGTCTATAGACCCGAGTATCTATTTGTCTGTACCAAGAGGGGGAGTTCCATGGACAAGTTCTTTCACATTGGGGAAAGGGGTTCGTCGATTAGCGATGAGCTACGCGCTGGCCTCACGACATTCCTCGCTATGGCCTACATCATTGCGGTTAACCCCGCAGTGCTCAGCGGCGCCGTTCTGGGTGCTGACGGCAAGCCTCTGACCAGTGCTCTGGTCACTGCGACCTGCGTTGGCGCTGGCATCATGACCATCATCATGGGTCTTGCAGCCAATCGACCGCTCGCCTGCGCCTCGGGTCTTGGTGTTAACGCGATGATCGCAGCCGTTACTCCTGGTATGTGCGGCGGCGACTGGCACGAGGCGATGGGCATTGTCTTCGTCGAGGGCATGGCCATCCTCATACTCGTCCTGTGCGGACTTCGCGAGAAGATCATGGACGCAATTCCCGTCAGTCTTCGTCATGCAATCTCCGTCGGCCTTGGTCTTTTCATTGCTATGATTGGCCTCGTCAACGCCGGCATTGTCGTCGCGGGCAAGGGCACTGTCGTAACCCTCGGCAACGTCTATGATCCTGCGTTCATCGTCGGTATCGTCTCCATTGTTGCCACGCTAATCTTTGCGGCGCTCAACGTGAACGGCGGCATCCTCTTCGGCATCATCGTTGCCGTATTGGTCGGAATCCCCCTGGGCGTTACCTCCGCTCCTAAGGGCATTGTCGATGCACTCGACTTCTCCACGGTCGGCGCTCCGTTCATGGCAGACAAGAATGGCGTCATGGGCTTGCTCAAGGTGTTTGCGAACCCGACGGCGCTTGTGTTCGCCTTCTCGCTCATGATGTCCGACTTCTTCGATACCATGGGCACGGCTATGGCCGTTGCGAAGAACGGTGAGTTCCTCACCGAGGATGGAAACGTCGAGAACATCAGGGAGATCCTCGTCGTCGACTCCGCGGCCGCTGCCGTCGGTGGCGCAATGGGTGTTTCGTCCATCACCACCTTCGTCGAGTCCGCCTCCGGCGCCGCCGATGGTGGGCGTACGGGTCTCACGTCCGTCGCCACTGGCGTCCTGTTTATTCTCGCTGCTTTCTTCGCGCCTCTGATTTCCGTTGTTAGCTCCGCTGCTACCTGCGGTGCGCTCGTCTACGTCGGTTTCCTCATGATGACTGAGGTGCACGAGATCGACTGGACCGACCTACTGCAGGGCTTCCCTGCGTTCCTTACTGCCGCAGGTATCGCCATGACCTACTCCATCTCCTCCGGTATCGGCCTCGGCTTCATCGCCTATGGCCTCACTGCCATAGTTACCGGCAAGGCAAAGGAGATCAAGCCGCTGATGTGGGTTGCCATCGTGGCCTTCATCATCTACTTCCTGATGTCCTAGTCCCGGCATGGGAGGGCCCGGCTATGCCGGGCCCTTTTTTTGAGCATACAAACAGAAAGGGGAGTGCATGGCTCACCACGAAAGAGAGATCATCGGTGTCGACGATCGCGTGTCCGTAGGCCGCGCGATACCTCTCGGCATCCAGCACATGATGAGCATGTTCGGTTCCACCGTCTTGGTTCCCGTCCTCACGGGACTCAACCCGAACGTCGCCATCATGTGCTCCGGCATCGGAACGATTTGCTACCTGCTCGTTACGCGAAACAAGATTCCAAGCTATCTTGGCAGCTCGTTCGCCTTCATCAGCCCGATTCTCGCCGCAACCGCGGCGACGGGAAGCATTCACACGGCACTCTCGGGCGTCGTGGTGGCCGGACTGGTGTTCCTTGCCACGGCTGGAATCATCAAGCTCGTGGGAACCGGATGGCTCGACAGGCTCCTTCCACCTGTACTCGTCGCCTCGGTCATGGTTGTCATTGGAGTCGGTCTCTCGGCGACCGCGGCGAAGATGGCACTCAACTCTTCCACTGATTCGTTCGTGGCGAGTGGTGCGCTCGTTGCGGCCATCACGCTCATCGCGGCAGTGGTCTTCTCCGGCATGGGAGGCCTGATTGGAACGCTGCCTATCCTGCTCGCCATAATCGTTGGCTACGTCGTCTCCAGCTTCTTCGGACTCGTCGACTTCTCCAAGGTTGTTTCCGCTCCCTGGGTCGGACTTCCGCCAGTACAGACCCCGCACTTCGATCCGGGTGCCGTGGCCCTCATCGCCCCCGTCGCAATCGTGGTTGTAATCGAGCACATCGGGCACCTTCTTGCCGTCGGCGAGATCGTAGGCAAGGACTACCGAGAAATGCTTCCGCGCTCGCTTGCTGGCGATGGCCTGTCCACGCTCATTTCCGGCTTCCTCGGCGGTCCTCCTACGACGACGTATGCCGAGAACATCGGAGTCATGAGCGTCACGCGCGTCTATTCGACGCAGGTCTTCTGGTACGCGGCCGGCTTCGCTCTGCTGGTGGGCGGCTTCTGCCCGAAGCTCGCGGCGTTCATCAACTCCATTCCCGTTCCCGTCATGGGCGGCGTGAGCCTCCTTCTGTTCGGCCTTATCGCTTCTAACGGACTTAGGATGCTCGTCACCAACCACGTAGACTTCGACGAGAACCGCAACCTCATGATCGCCTCCGTCGTGATCATCCTCGGCGTTGGCATGGAGACATCCGGCATTTCTATTCCCATCGGGTCCTATACTCTTCCGGGAATGGCCACGTCCACGCTCGTGGGCATCATCATGAATCTGATTCTCCCGCCCGCGAAGCCTAAGGGCGAGGCGTCAGAAGCCCAGAAGTAATCCCGCGAGAAACCAAGCTTCAATAGTCTGTGATCGGCCGCATGCATTTTGTATGTGGCCGATTATATTGTGCGCTATATAACAGAGTCGGGTATACTTCCATTAGAACAGATTCCGAAGAAGGGACCCGACATGGATCAGATCAAGAAGGACCTAGTCATTATCGGCGGCGGGCCAGCCGGTCTATCCGCGGCAATCTACGCACAGAGAGCTCTTCTCGACAACGTCGTCCTTGAGCAGGAGGCGGTGGGTGGACAGGTCATCCTCACGAGTGAGGTCGACAACTATCCGGGCGTTCCTCACACGGACGGCTACAGTCTTGTAGAGGCTATGCAGAGCCAGGTAAAGGACCTTGGCGGAACCATTCAGATGGAAGTCGTCAGGAGCGTCGAGAAGAACGGGGACGATTTCATCGTTACCACCTCGGAGCACGAGTACGTTGCCAAGGCAGTGATCGTCTCCGGTGGTGCAACGCCGCGGCACGCGGGCTTTGCCGGCGAGAAGGAGTTTGGCGGAAGGGGAGTGTCCTACTGCGCCACGTGCGATGGCATGTTCTATCGCGGTAAGAAGGTCTTTGTTATCGGCGGCGGTAACTCCGCGGCCGAGGAGGCGCTCTTCCTTACAAAGTTTGCGGACAAGGTCACCATGGTCGTTCGCAAGGACCACATGAGGGCTCAGGCAGCCGTGCAAAGCCAGGTCGACAAGAGCGACAAGATTGACGTCATGTTCAACTCGAAGGTGGTTTCCGTGTCCGGCGACGGACTCCTCGAGTCAATCACCTTCGAGAACACGGTCACTGGCGAGCAGACCACCCAGGAGTTCGACAAGGGCTCGTTCGGGGTCTTTGTGTTTGTGGGGCGCGTTCCCGCCAGCGAGCTCGTTCGCGACCTCGTAGAGAGGGACTCTAGCGGTTATGTAATAACGGATGACCATATGGCAACTGCTACGCCGGGACTCTATGCTGCTGGCGACATACGCCAAAAGGCTCTTAGACAGATTGTTACGGCGGCTTCTGATGGCGCCATCGCAGCCACGAGCGTTGCGGGATTCCTAGGTCAGCCCGTAGAAGGCTAGCTGCCTACTAATTGCTAGTTGCTTACTGATTGATGCTTGCGCCGCCCTCACATTCGAGGGCGGCGTTTTTGCTGGTCAGAGGCATATTCCTTTAGACTTCGCCAAAACCCTCATGTATATTATGTAACGCTCAAGTTGTATTAAAGTTCTGCTGTAGAGTTAGTTGAGACATGAGCTTCTCCCACGGAAATGCGAAATCGCGTCACCTCTGTGATCGAACGCTTCACGTAGCATAGATTGGTCTTTCGTAGCGTTAAGACAGAGGCCTTAGCGTCAGTTGTTCAAAAGCGACGAGTGACATTGGGGCTACGTCATGGGGAGTTCGAAAAAAGTGTCCCCGGAGGTCGTCTTTACGAGTATTGCCACGCTATTGAATGTCCCAGACTTCACAAGAGACTAAGGACTAGAGAATGGTGTCATAGGCCAATAAGCGTGTACGTGCACGAGTGCCTATTTCACACAAGGGGTCGAGACAATCCTCTTAGTGCGAATGACAATCCGAATGCGATACGAGACCTGGGACAGTCCTAGCTACACAACGTGTCCGTAAAAAAGCTCGTGCGGCTAAGACAGAACGAAATCAGCTGCTTCTGGTTGTGATGTAGGCACGGGATCAATGTCCGTGCGAATAGCAAGAGTTCCATCGCATAGGCGACGTGGAAGGCATGGATTCGTGTGGCGCGTATACCGTCTCAATTGTCTATAAAACCGTGATAATATACCTTATGTAAAGTAAGAGAGTTTCTCAGTCAAGTTCAGACGACGCTACGAAGCTGACCCGCTCCCCCTACTTCGAGCCGTGCTCGGCTCTAACCTTGCGGATCTTGCGGCGTAGGCGTGATGACTTCGGTCTCCAATTGGACGTCAGCGAGCTGCCAAACATCTGCCACAAACGCTCACGCACCTCGTCCTGCTTGTTAGCGTCCAGAATCAGCAGCAAGTTGTCAAGTGCTTGAAGCTTGACGCTGCCCGTGGGAACGACCTCCTCGCCGGCACGGTCAATCAGCACCACACGTACGGACTTTGGCCACTGTATTTCGCGGATGAGCTTGCCCTCACATTCCGAACCAGCCCCTACGACAAAGTTCTGCAGGCACTTCTCGCCGCTGCCATCCAGGCGGTCGGAATCCTTGCGGCCCATGTTGCCCAGAAGGCGACCCAGCAGGTGCTCGTAGAACGCATCAACTTGCAGGAGGTTGGCGGTAACGTACGAAAGGATGGACACGATGGAGACGGATAGCAGCGCGTCCATGCTGCCGGTGAGCTCGAACGCAAGCACGACGGCCGTCACGGGCGCCCTCACGACGGACGCGAACAGGCCACCGATTCCCAGGACGATGAAGTTTGTGACGAAGACGGACGGAAGCCCCAGATAGGCGACGGCAAGCCTGCCAAACAGGCAGCCAAGGAGCGCTCCCATGACGCAGAGAGGGAACAGCGTGCCGCCGGGCGCGCCAGAGCCAAAGCAGAGCGTCGTGAAGAGGTACTTGCCCAAAAGGAGAAGTACGATCGTACCGATGGCGAGCGACTGCTGCGTCGCGAGTCGCTCCACGATGGCGTCTCCGCCGCAGGCAAGGTCCGGCGCGAGGAATATGAGGACGCCGGAAGCGAGAAATGGGATGATGAGGCGCGTGTATGGCGCATGTTGCCTGATTTTGTCGAACTGCTCCGTCATCCAGAACATGCCGCGGTTGTGCGCGGCGCCGGCGATGCCGCAAAAGATGCCGAGCGCAATGACGAACAAGTAGCTGTGGTGAGGCAGGTCTGCCGCGAACACGAACTGCAGCACGGGCTTCACGCCCAGAACCTGGGACACCACGAAGTCGGAGCTGATGGCAGCTGCCATGACGGAAACGATGAGCGGCGCGTTGAACTCCTTGTGGATCTCCTCGATTGCGAAGAGTACGCCCGTGAGCGGCGCGTTGAACGCTGCGGACATGCCGGCCGCCGCTCCACAGGTCGTGAGGAGGCGTTCCTCTCCCCTTTCGCGCCCCATCAGCTTCGAGACCGCCTTGCCGGCCATGCCGCCGAGCTGAACGCTTGGTCCTTCTCGTCCAAGCGAGAGGCCGCCGAGCGCGCAAAGCGTGCCCTCGACGAACTTTGCAGAGAGTACGCGCCACCAGGGCATGTCGAGGCGGCCGATCACTTCGGCGTCGATCTGTGGGATGCCGGAGCCCTGCGTGAAGGGCTCCCATACCATGAGGCGGCACACGATGCCGCAGATGACGACGAGAAACGCAAACCACAGGGGCAGAAACGCCCAGTTGGACTGGATGGCTGCCGCGATGGTGCGCAGGAGGGTCTCGGCGTGCGACAGTGCCAGGCGATAGAGCGAGACGACCGCCCCCGCCGCGAGACCAACGAAGAGGCCCTCGCCGATCATGTATACCTGAAAGCGCCGCGAGAAGTGCCTTGTTACGATGTCCTTGCGTCTTGCCATGTGCCTTCCATCCCGCATCCAACGAAAAGCACCTGTCGGCTCTCGCTGACAGGTGCCTGGTGAAGCTACTTGCCTGTTGCCACGTTGCCTGCTGCTACTTTACCTTGATGAGCGTGAAGACGTCCTGGTTGTAGGCGGCACCAATCTCCTTGCGTGGGTCGAGGTAGCAGAGCTCGAGGATGAAGCCGAAGCCCATGACCTCCGCACCGGCCTGCTCGACGAGCTTCGCCGTTGCGACCGCGGTGCCTCCGGTTGCCACAAGGTCGTCGATGATGAGGACCTTGTCATCCGCGGAGAGCGCGTCCTTGTGGATCTGGAGCTCGTCCGTGCCGTACTCGAGGGAATACGACTGCGAGTACACGTCGCGCGGCAGCTTGCCCGGCTTGCGCGCGGGCACGAAGCCGGCACCCAGGCGATACGCGACGGGCGCGCCCACGAGGAAGCCGCGGGCCTCCGCGCCCACTACCTTGGTGATGCCTGCATCCTTGAAGTGGTCTGCGAGGTCGTCGATGGCCGCCGCGAAGCCCTTGGGATCCGCCATGAGGGGCGTGATGTCCTTGAAGATGACGCCAGGCTCGGGGTAGTCGGGAATGTCCACGATCAGGCCTGCGTAGTCGCTCTCTGCCACGGGTGTTCCTTTCACTTGTTTCGCACTGCCAAGTACGTAATTCTACTCTTCCATCTCGCTGAAGGTCTTCGAGATCTGCCTGCGGATGAGGGTGTCACGTACCTGACCCGTGAGCGCGAGCATCTCGGAGAGCGCCTGGCCAAACTGCTGGCGGTTCTCCTCCGTGCGCTCCATCTCGACCCCACCGCCCTTCTTCGCAAACACGACGAGTGCCTGCTCGAACATGGCGCTTTCCCTGTTGGCTGCCGTGACGTACTGGCGGAGGTTCTTCGGGCCGATGCCAAAGTGCCGAAGCTCGCCGCAGGTCCTGATGAGCTGGAAGTCCTTGCCGTCCACGAGCGAGCGGCCGTGCGGCGACTCGCGAAGCTGGATGACGCCGGCCTCGGACAGCTGGCGCACAAAGCTCACGGGCACGCCCAGAAGCTCCGGCATGCGGTCGATGGGGTGGAACTTCTGGAGAACCTCCTCGTCGTCCTCCCCTACGTTGGGATACGGCGTCTGTGCAAGGCTCACATGCCCTTCTCCCCCGTCGAGCTGCTGCTTTATGACGGAGAGCGGCATGAAGCGGTTCTTCTGCAGGTAGAGGATGGTCTCGAGCCTGTGGACGTCCTTCTGCGAGTACAGGCGGTATCCCGAGGGCGTGCGAGACGGGTTGAGCAACCCCTCGTCCTCGAGGTACCTGACCTTTGATATGGATAGGTCCGGGTATTGGCCCTGCAGCCGCTTGACTACCTTGCCGATTGTGAGGTATCCGGCATCGGGCATGGCTTAGTTTCCAGTCTCGATCCTCACGTTCTTCCGGTTGGTGTGGAAGATCATGCGGAAGGTGCCCACCTGGATGGTCGAGCCATCCTTGAGCAGCGCGCGGTTGACGATGGCGCCGTCGACCCACGTGCCGTTGAGCGAGCCGAGGTCCTCGATGGTGGCAAGGCCGCTCTCCAGGCCGGAAAGGTCAAGGCGCGCATGGCGACGAGAGACCGTCATGTCGTTCAGGAACACGGTGTTGCTGGGGTCGCGCCCGATGGTGACGATGCTATCTGCCAGCTCGAACGTCGATCCCATCTGCGGCCCCTTCACGATGGTGAGGGTGGGGTGACTGGGGGTCGCCGCGGCCATGAGGTCCGGAGAGGTGGCGTCCGTAGCGGGCATGCGGAAGATCTTGGTGGCTCCCGCGTCGTTGTTCTTGGTAGGCTGCATGTGCCTATCTCCCCTCTTGTTAGGTTTCCGTACCATGATAGCGCTTTAGCGACACGCGACGCAGTCCATCTCGACGAGCGCCCCCATGGGCAGGCGCGATACCTCCACGACGGTGCGGGCAGGGGCAGGCGCCACGAAGTAGCGCTCGTACACGTGGTTCACGGTGTCGAGGTCATCCAGGTTCGCCAGGTAGAGCGTCGTCTGGGCGACGTCTGACAGGGTGCAGTCCGCCTCGGCGAGAAGTGCCTGGACTATCTGGATGACGCGTTCGGTCTGGACCGCGGCGTCTCCCGCTATCAGGCGGTCGCAGTTGTTTGGGTCGATGGGCAGCTGTCCGGATGCGAACACGAGCCTGCCGGCAGTCGTGCCTTGGGAGTATGGGCCGATGGAATCAGGCGCAGCAGGCGCGTTTATTGCATACTTCACTTTTGGCTCCCTCCGTTTGGACCCAAGAGGCCGGCGTTTCTCGCCGCGGCGTACAGGCGCTCCAGCGCAGAGCGCAGCACGTGATCGGGACATGCGAGGTTAAAGCGCTCGAAACCGTCGCCCTCGCTGCCAAAAACGTGACCCTCGTCCAGGTAGAGCTGGGCGTCCTCGTGCATGAAGCGCTCGAGCCCCTGTGGGCTGAGACCCCATGCGCCAAAGTCTGCCCACGCGAGGTACGTGCCCTCCAGCGGGTACACCTCCACCTCGGGCATGCGTTCGTGCATGAAGTCGCGAAGCATCTGGTAGTTGGACCAGATGACGCCCAGCAGCTGCTCCAGCCATGCGTCGCAACGGGTGTATGCGGCAATGGTCGCAGAATATGCAAAGCAGTTGAGCTCCGTAGACGCAACGTCCGTAAAACCGCGCACGAAGCGCTCGCGAACGTCCGCGTCCGGTACGTAGTTCACGGACGCCTGGCAGCCGGCGATGTTGAATGTCTTGCTCGGCGCGGTGCACACCACAAGGCGCGTCCAGTCTGCCGGGCGTGCGACGGACATGATGGCCGTGTGCCTGACGCCGGGCATGATGAGGTCGTCGTGAATCTCGTCCGCGACGATGGTCACGTCGTGGCGCGCGCAGATGTCAAGCACGCGCTCGAGCTCGCGTCGTGTCCAAACGCGGCCTACGGGGTTGTGCGGACTGCAGAGCACCAGCATGGTGTTCGCGGGGTTTGAGGCCTTGCGCTCCAGGTCGTCGAAGTCCATGCGGTAGCGGGGCGTGCCGCCCGTGCGGTCCACGGCAAGCGGGTTGCGCACGATGTGCCGCCCGCTTGCCTCGACTGCCATGAAGAACGGGTAATACACCGGCGGCTGCACGATGACGCCGTCGCCGGGGCTCGTGAGCGTGCGTACCGCGTTGAAGATCGCGGGCACCACGCCCGGTGACGTCACCACCCACTCGCGCTTGGGCGTCCAGCCGTGGCGGCGCTCCTGCCAGCCAAGGCACGCAGAGAAGAACTCGTCCGTAGGGTCCGTGTAGCCCATGACGGCGCCGTCCAGCCACTCGCGTAGCGCCTGCTTTACCTCCGGCGGGTTTTCGAACTCCATGTCCGCAACGGAAAGCGGTACTATGTCAGGCCCCAGGTTGGGCTGGTCGCGATACATTTGCTCCCACTTTGCCGATCCCGTGTCGCGGCGCTGTGGCAGAGTCTGAAAGTCGTAGTGCATGGCGTGCCCCCCTCGTGTTTGATGTTAGGAATTATATCCAGAGCGGGGCCGTCCCAATCACGCGCTACAGGGCTCGACCTCCTATGAAGTCGGCCGACGGCCTGATGAGGCCCCATTCCAGCAGGTCGGCACGGTCAAATCGCACGCGGTCCGGCTTCTGCAGCGCGTCGAGCCACGGCGCGCTGGCGTTCGCCGCATCACACAGCTCCGCAAGGCCCGTCGGACGCACGCCCGTAAAGCTCAAGAGACTGCGCCACAGCACGCGCGCGAAGCTTGGCGGAACAAGCAGCACGTAGAGCGGCGCCCCGCCGAGCAAAACCGCGCATGCCACCACGGGGATGTGACCGTCAAGCATGAGGTTCGCCACGTGGTCCGCCCGCGGCAGCGAGGAATCACCGTCCACGTAGTCTCCCAGCACGCGCGGGGCGTCGTTTCCCCACAGGACCAGTGGCACAAGGTCGCGGCTCACGTCCTGAACCTCGAGCCCCTCGTAAGGACGGAAGCCGTTCTGCTCGATGGACGCCACAAACGTGAGCCACGCAGACAGCACCCCCGCACGCGGGCTCGCGTCGAACGCGAGCAGCTCGTGGTCTCCCGTGCGTGCCGCCAGCGGGATGGACGCGACGGCCCCGTCGCCCAGGAACACGGGCGAGAAGACCGCGTGCCCCACGGCAAGTGGCTCCGCCGCGAACGCGGCCTCGCCAAACGCCGCCACGGGATCGCCCGAGGCCAGGAGCATTCGCATGCCGGTGGCGTCAGCCAAGAGCGTGCCGTCCTCAAGCGACTCCGCAACGGGCGCGGACGCGCCGTACGCCACGGTCCTGAGCGCCCCCAGCTCCGTGCGCTCGAACGTCGCGCCAAGCAACAGGTGCTCTTCGTACAGGGGTCCCACGACCCCCGGCAACTTGTCCTTCTCGGCCATGAGACCCCCTACGAGACGAGACCTGCCACGTCGTAGAACAGCGGCAGCGCAAATACGTTATAGGATGATACTCGGTGCAGCCAGCGGCTGGCACTATACACTTCGCGCGCGACGGGTCGGCCCTGCTGCGTCCACGAGGAGCGACCAAACGGCTGCTGCGCGCCAAGCATCGTGCCCGAGGGCAGCATCGTGGTGTGCCACGTCACGTCCTGGCCGCGATAGACGCGCCCGGCGGCGTCCCACTGCGCCGTGACCACGCGCTTTGCCCAGAAGCAGTCCGCGTCAGAAACCACGCGCACAGGCCACGCCTTGCGCGCCAGGCTGATGCGCCCCAGGTAGGTGTCGTACGCCCAGTCCATCAGGATGGCAGTGTCCGTGAAGCGCCCCTCGTGCGTTGAGCAGCCGAGCACGGCCGAGAAGAGCTGGACGCCCCAGCGGCGACTCGATCCCAAAAACGTGGTGCCGGACTCGACCGCGCCGGTCTTGATGCCACACAGGCCGGCGTAGCTTCCCATAAGGTCGTCCGTGGATACGAGCGTCTTCTGCTGGCCTCCGGCCGTGACCGTTACGGATCGCGTGGTGACGGCGGCCGCGATCAGCGGGTAGTTCTGCAGTGCGTAGCGGCCCATGAGTGCGAGGTCGTGCGCGCAGGAGTAGTGCCCGTCCTCCTCCAGGCCGTGCGGGTTCTTGAACTGCGTGTTCGTCATCCCGATTTCCTGGGCCTTCTTGTTCATGAGCTCCGCGAACTTGTCGACGCTGCCCGACACCGCGACGGCGATGTTTGCGGCGGCGTCGTTTGCGGAGTACACGAGCATGGCCATCATGAGCTCGCGCAGCGTGGGCGCATCGCCCGCCTTGTAGCCGGCGAGCTGGGCGCCGTCCTGGTACGTCATGTCCTGGATGGTGCACGTCTTGTCCAGGTCCATGCCGGAGTCCAGCGCGACCATGGCCGTCATGATTTTGGTGATCGAGGCGGGTGCCATGTGCTCCGTGGCGTCGTGGCTTGCGAGCACGTTGCCGTCCTGGTCGATGATCTCGTAGCTCTTGGCCTCGGTCACCTGCGGCTTTGCCTCCTCGGCCAAAGCCGGCGCCGCGGGCCATGCAAACAGGGCGGCCAATAGCATAGTCGCCACAAGGAAAATCGCTCTTCTCATCCTGCTAGTTCGCCTCCGTGGCACGGCTGCCCTTCTTCTTGGCGCTGCGCTCCGCACTGCGCTCGGCCGCAGCCTCGCGCACCGCGGCCTCCTTTGCGGCGGCACCGGTTGCAGCCGCCTCCGCGGCGACGGCGGAGGCAGGCGTGGGCTCGCCCTCCGGGGTCTCGTCCGTGCGGTGGCCAAGCTCGAGCGCGCGGCGCTTGATGGCAAAGCCGCGCTTGGTGTACACGAGGGCCGTCACAAGCGAGCACAGGAGCCCCGCGTACACGAAGAAAATGCCAAGAGTGGCGCGCGCGTGGCCCAGACCGGGAAGCCAGCCCACATCCACCAGGCCAAGGCCACCTACTTTGGGCAGCCCTAGCAGCAGAAAGCTGAAGCCCGTCATGAGGAACGCGGTCGCGAACTTGCCCACGTAGATCACGTCCACCGGGCGGCGCTGGTACTTTTGCAGGATCATCGATCCTGCAAACAGGTACGCATCGCGGCCGATCACGAACACGGCCATCCACACCGGGAGCTCCCCCCTGAGCATGAGGCCGAGCACGCCTGTAAACAGCAGCACGCGGTCCATCACGGGGTCCATGATCTTTCCGAGCCAGCTGACCGTCTGCGTGCGGCGCGCCACCTGGCCGTCCAAAAAGTCCGTCACGGCCGCTATCACGTAGAACGTGAGCGCCAGGTAGCGATTGAGGTCGTTCACGAACATGTACAGAAACACGCCCGTAAGGACAAAGCGGCACATCGTGATCACGTTCGCGATGGTAAATATGCGGTGGGAGGGGTTGTCAGAGGTTCCCTCCGGTGCGTTAGTGCCCTGAGCCTGCGCGATCGCGGCGTCGCGACCGACCTGGTTCTTGACGGATATCTTGAAGTTCTCGCGCTTGGTGCCCAAGGGGTCTCTCCTCGTTTTAGCTTGTAACGTTGCTATGGTACCCGATTGCCCGCGTTTCTCCCAAACTCTGCCAAGATTACGCATGCGTCACGGCCCGCCCGCGGGCGGGCCTCGCGGAGCCGCGCCGTAGTACAGTTGCGTCAGGAACCGCGCCGCGGCGGCGGCATCGCGAACGTGGAGGTAACGCATGCGCTACGAGGTTGGCATCGGCACGCGCACGGAGGGCTTCGAGCTTCCGCAGGAAGACGTCATCGAGGTCATGCACGCGAACCCCGTGGCGAGCGGCCCCACGGGCGAGAAGGTCGTGCGCGCCTCGCTTGCGGCGCCCATAGGCACGCCGCGTCTGCGCGAGCTGGTGCGCCCTGGCCAGACCGTGTGCGTCATCACGAGCGACGTGACGCGGCCGCTTCCCACGGCGACGGTGCTGCCGTCCGTGATGGACGAGCTCCATGCCGCCGGCGTGCGCGACGAGGACGTGCTTCTGGCCATCGCGCTGGGTAGCCATCGCCCGCAGACGGAAGACGAGCTCCGTGCCATCATGGGCCCGTACTACGGGCGCCTGCGCGTGCTGAACGGGGACTCGCGCGGGCTTGCGCACGTGGGCACCACGTCGCACGGCACGCCGGTCGACGTGCTGGCAGAGGTCGCGGCGGCGGACGTGCGCGTCGCGCTCGGCAACGTGGAGTACCACTACTTCGCGGGCTACTCCGGTGGCGCCAAGGCCATCATGCCCGGTTGCTCCACATTCGCCGCGATCCAGGCAAACCACTCGCTCATGGTGGACCCGGCCGCGCGCTCCGGCAACATGGAGAGCCCCGTCCGCCTGGACCTTGAGGAAGCCTGCGCCATGGTGGGCCTCGACTTCATCGTGAACGTGGTCCTCGACGAGGAGAAGAACGTGGTGTACAGCGCCGCGGGCGACTTTGTGGCCGCGCAGCGCGACGCGTGCCGCAAGCTGGACGAGCTCTACGGCTGCGAGCTTCACGAGTACGCGGACGTCGTGGTGGTGAGCCAGGGCGGCGCGCCGAAGGACCTGAACCTGTACCAGCTGCAGAAGGCGCTCGACAACGCGAAGCACCCCGTGAAAGACGGCGGTGTCATAGTGCTGGTGGGCTCGTGCGCGGAGGGACTGGGCCAGGACACGTTTGCGAAGTGGATGCACGAGGCGCGCACGCCACGGGATGTGGTGGACCACCTGCAGCGCGACTTCCGCCTGGGCGGCCACAAGGCGGCGGCCATCGCGCAGATAGAGCTGCGCTGCGACGTGTACCTGGTGTCGGACATGGAGCCCGACCAGGTGCGCGACTGCTTCATGACGCCGTTTGCCCACGTGCAGGATGCCGTGGATGCGGCCATGGAGTCCCAGCGCCGTCGCCTGGGCCGCGAGCCGCGCGTGCTCATCATGCCGCACGGCGGCTCCACGCTGCCCCTCATGCGCACGTAGCGTGGGACATCCGGGGCGGCACAACGCCGGGCGAGAAGTGCCGCCCTCGGGTCCGTGCGGCGTCCTTCTCGCCCAGCGCCAGCGCGCCCGCTAGCTTGCCTGGATCCTGAGCGGCGCGGACTGGTTAGACGGGTCGTTGCTCACGACGCTGTAGAGCGGGGTTCGCCACACCATGCGCTCGCGTCCCGCGGAATCGGCCATGTATTCCTTCTGATAGCAGAAGCGGGGCGGCTGGTTAAACTGCGTCACGCCCACGTAGTCGCTCAGCAGGAACATGGCTGCAAAGGCAACTGCAAGCGCGGCCGTCGCTGCCACGCGACGCGCGCGGGTCGCGCATACATCCGCAAGCAGCACCCACGCCGTGGCGACCACCACGATGGCGCCGGCCGTCGCGTAGACGGAGCCCCAGCTGCTGTCGCGCGGAAACACCGCGAGCGCGCTCATGACCACGAGCGCCCCAAACGCCGCCAGCATGGCGGCCACCGTCTTCCTGCGGCGCGCGCGAAGCTCGTGCTCCCCGTACGTCGCCATCGTGCGCGCCGTCTCCTCCGTCGCCGCATCCATCGCGGGCTCCTTTCTGCCTCCGCCAATAAGCTCCGGGATGCTCACCCCAAAGGCCTTTGCCAGCTCAACCACCATGACAAGGTCCGGCATGGTCGTGCCGTTCTCCCAGCGCGACACCGTACGCGCGGACACGCCAAGCCGATCTGCCAGCGCCTCTTGCGTCACGTCCTGCTCGCAGCGCAGCTGACGCAGAAATGCGCCCATGCGCCGCAGGTCCACCGCCCGGGCCTGCTCCACGCCCCGCACCTCAGGGGCAGACTCGCCACCCGCGTGGCGCCGGCCTTCTTGCGTTTGTCTTTCCATCCCGACCTCCTTCGGCCGAAATTGTAGGCGGAAGCCTCGCAAAGCAACACGACACGCATGTCGCATGCGGGTTTGTTTTTGGTTTAGGGCAAAGGTGTCCGCATAGCAAACTAAAGTGTGGGTGTCGAACGGGCACGAGGATCGGAGGACGCATGGTCAACTACGACGAGGCAGCGGCACACTGGCAGGCACGGGAGAAGGACGCGGCCCGCATGCCGGAGGAAGAGCTTCAAGACGCAATGGAGAAGTTTGTTGAGAGCCACAGGGTGTGCGCGCTTGCGTGCGCCAGCTCCGACGGGTCGCTCGTGCGCAACACCCCCATCGAGTACGAGTGGTTCGACGGCGCGTTCTGGATGTTCTCGGAAGGCGGGCTCAAGTTCCGCGCACTCGCCACTAACAAGCGCGTGTGCCTTGCGATCTTCGACCCGGATCCCACGTTTGGCCACCTTGCGGGCATGCAGGTGACGGGGACCGCGGAGGTGCTTGAGCCGTTTGGGCCGGACTACCTTGCCGCATGCGAGCACAAGGGCATCCC
This sequence comes from Parafannyhessea umbonata, assembly GCF_900105025.1. Taxonomy (GTDB): domain Bacteria; phylum Actinomycetota; class Coriobacteriia; order Coriobacteriales; family Atopobiaceae; genus Parafannyhessea; species Parafannyhessea umbonata. The sequence goes on from NZ_LT629759.1 coordinate 894,343, forward strand.
CACGGATCGGCTTCGCGCGCTGCCGTTCACGATGATGGTTATTCGCGTGCAGCCTACGCGCGTGGACATGCTGTGCTCCGCGTTCAAGGACGGGGGCTACGACGTGAGGCAGTGGATGGAGCTGTAGCCAGGGCGCTTGCACACCATGATGCCGGGGCCAAGCCGCTTGCCAGCCAATGGGCACCTCGTGCGAGACGGCGTGCGTTTGCGCAGATACGCACAAGATTGAGCGCCTAAGATTGAGACATCACGTGGACGAGTGCGAGGGAGGCTTCTATGGCAGACGAGACTTCGAGCGACGTGGACGTCGAGCTGGGTGACGACTACTTCATCACGCTTGACTACGACGACGGGACCTCGGAGGAGTGCGAGGTCATCGGCATCTTCGAGCACGACGGCGGCGAATATATCGCGCTGGGGCCCGAGGAAAGCGACGACGTGTACATCTATGGGTACCGCGAGACGGACGACGGCGGCTTTGACCTGCTGGAGCTGGACGAGTCCGTGTTCGACGACGTGAGCGCCGCGTACCTGGCGATTCAGGACCAGCTTGAGGGCGAGCCGGAGGGATAGGACCTGGGCGGCTCCGAGTTCGCTGCGGGTTTAGCCCGCGAGACGTGCACGACTCCTTGGAAGAAGCAAGCGAGACTCAGAAAGGCTTCCTCCGGAGCCGACGACCGCTAACCAGACCCAAAAGACCTGCGCGCATCGTTGCATCGACTGCACCGCATCCGGTATCGGATGCGGTGTAGCTTACATAAGCCGCAGCAGCTTGGGGTAAACCCAACGCTCCATCCACGGCTCGGCCACGTTTGCGAGGACCTCGTCCTTCTCGAACCAGCGAACCGCCTTGTTCTCGTCCGGCTTCGGGCGGATGGGCTCGGCCAGGTCGGCCTCGATCAGATACGTCAGGTTGAGGTGCAGGTGGCTGCACACGTACGCGCCACGCTTGACGTGGCCGTTCACGCACAGCGTCTCGAGCGAGACGGGCGACGGCACGGCAAGGCGCGCGTGCGCAAGGCCGGACTCCTCCCCCACCTCGCGCAGCGCCACGCGTGCCAGGTCAAAGTCGCCGTCCGCATGACCGCCCAGCCACGCCCAGGTGTCGTATATGCGGTGGTATGCCATGAGAACGCGCGTGCGGTCTGCATCGACCACCCACGCGGACGCCGTCAGATGCGCCACGTCATTTTCGCGCGTGCTGACGTCGGGGCAGTCGCGGCGCTCGAGCCAGCGCAGAAACAGCTCCTGATCCTTCTCCTCCTGCTCGCACGTGGGCGAGAAGTGCCTCACGTCTGCCACGAGGCGCTGCCTCTCGTGCGCCCGCGCATCTACCGAGTCGCGCGCGACGCCCTTTTCACCATCCTGCTCGAACGTCATCCGTCCACCTTTCAAACGCGCCCTTGGTACGATGCTAAGGGTAGCAGCTCACTCGCAGGTCTCGCGCACCAGCCTCTGCCCAATCTGGTAGGCGTTCTCCAGGTCCCTCGGGAAGTTCTTCTCGCGCGAGAGCTTCTTTCTCTCGGCGTCGAAGCCCGCCATGTTGTACTTGGAGTAATCGGCCACCTGCAGCGTATCGTGGCACGGGTACAGGCATACCTCACCGTTGAGCATCTGGAGCTCGCGCGCGTAGCCCTCGAACGCGTCCTTGTAGAGCTTGTCATAGAACTCCTTCGACGCGTTCATGCTGACGAAGAGCCCCACGTTCACCTTTCCGGTGAAGTAGTTGCTGTAGTCGTCGTAGGAAAGCGAGCAGAAGTGCAGCCGCTCCAGTACCTCGAAGTAGCGGCTCGTAGGCCTACCCAGGTATATCGCGGTGCCGATGAGAAGAACGTCCGCCCGGAATATCTTGTCGATGATTGGGGACAGGTCGTCCTTCCAGTAGCAGTGGCACCTCTGGGCGCCTTTCCGCTTGCAGAGCATGCAGCTCCTGCAGCCGGTGAAGTTGAGGTCATACAGGTCTATGTACTCGACCTCGGACCCGGCGCTCTTGGCGCCCTCGGCCGCGGACTTCAAGAGCTTGGCGGTGTTCCATGCCTTCCTCGGGCTTGCGCTGAGCGCTAGCGTTTGCAATCCATGTCTCCCCTCCGCACCAAATGTCGTCACACTTATTCTCTACGAGAAGTCACCGTGTCGGCTACTCAGAGTTCCTGCAGAACGCGTATTTGTTGGATTGAAGTACGTCCTAACAGATTCGTTGCGGTCAGTCCTGCGTTGGCCAGGTGGGCTTACTTTCCTTACGATGCTCATGGGGATGCTGCGCGCGGGTGGCTTCGTCGGCTAGCCGGAAAGCACGGCGGACGTCTTGCTACGTTGGGTCGGTCGTGCCTGCAAGGGGTCTCTCCCCCGGCCGCGCGAGGGGGCCAACGAGCTCGTGGGGGCGGTATGGATCCTCGAGGAAGCCCGCCTCCTCGGCAGAAAGGCTCAAGTCCAGCGCCCTCACGGCGTCGTCCACGCGGTCGGGCCTGGAGCAGCCCACGATGGGCGCGGCAACCCCACGGGCCCAATGCCACGCGAGCGCAATGTCGGCCATGGGCACGCCTCGCCTTTGCGCCAGCTCGGCAACGCGCGCGACGACCGGCAAATCCAACTCCCTATCGTGGTCGTACTTCTCGCGCATGGTGGAGTCGGTCTTGGAGCGCCTGCTTTCGGAGTCCCACGTCGGACGCGTGAGGTGGCCGCTCGCGAGCGGGCTGTACGGGGTGAGCGACACGCCGTACTGCCGGCACACGGGAATCATCTCGCGCTCGTCCTCGCGGTACAGCAGGTTGTAGTGGCACTGCATGGCGCTGAACGGGACCCAACCGTTTTCTTGCGCCGCGACCTGCATGTTGTGGAACTGGTAGCCGTACATCGCGCTCGCGCCCAGTGCCCGCACCTTGCCCGCGCGCACGAGGCCGTCCAGCGCCTCCATGGTCTCCTCGATGGGTGTGTCGTAGTCGAAGCGGTGGATGATGTAGAGGTCCAGGTAGTCGGTGCCAAGGCGCCGTAGGGTGCCGTCGATTTCGCGCTCTATCGCAGCCTTGGTAAGGTGCCCGAGGCTTCCCTCGTTGAAGAACACCTTGCTCGCCAGCACAACGTCCTCGCGCCTCACCCCGAGGTTCTTCAGAGAAGTGCCTATGAACTCCTCGCTCGTACCGTGCGCGTAGCAGTTCGCCGTGTCGATGAAGTTTACGCCGAGCTCGAGGGCGCGTCTGAGGACGGCCTGCGTTGCCGGCTGGTCGATGACCCACTGGTGAAAGTCGGGAAACACCTTGCCAAAGCTCATGCCGCCGATGCACACGCGCGATACCTTGATGTCGGTCCTGCCAAGAGTCGCGTACTCCACGATTGCCTCCTTTCGACAAAAAGCCAGCTATATCCCAAGCCCATCGACCCACTCGGCAAGGCGACGCCCTGACGGCGAGCCGTTAAGGACGCGGCCGTCGAGCACGCGGGCCTCGGGATGAAGCTTCCTGATGCGCTCCGTCGCGCGCGAGATCCCGCTTCCCCCCACTTGTCGCGAAGGGGACCCGGAGACCACGCAAGCGTCTCAGGTGGAAGTGCCCCTGGGGGGTCTACCACCGCCATTCGTTGCGCTTGCTCTGAGGATTCGTCCTCTAGAAGAACGAATTCTCGATCAGCCAATCCGCTGCCTTGTTCACCAACTCCGTCTCATCGGTCCCATCAGGGAGGATGGTGCGCGGGTGGGGCACATCACCGTGCATATCGATACCGGCATCGGCAAGAGCACCCCGGAAGTAGTTGTTGTCATCGGAGAAGCCGGGGTCGGGCTGGATCTGGCAGATGCTGTAGGCCTGGAGGATCGCTGTGGTAGGTACACCATTCCACGTCAATCCGATGAAGCTCTTCATCATATGGGGTGTGATAGGCGCACTGTTGCGGTAGATGTCCATGGCACGCCAGAAAGCCAGCTTCTCCTCCTTCGAGAAGCGCTTATCCGCCTGAGCGGTTCGGATGTTGTCCTCCATCTGCTCCATGTTCGACATGCCCGACAGGATGGCGATGGTGTCCTCCAGGTCCAAGCTGAAGCGCAGGGACCACGAGGTCATGGAATCAGCGGGCCGGTAGGAACGAAGGAGCTGCTCGGCCTCTTCGGGCAACGTCGACAGGCCGCCGCCCTTTACCATTTCCATGCCGACCACCGGAAGGCCGTGGCGGCGAACCACTTCGTAGCACTTAGCCGCTTGGACGAGCTCGCTATCCCAATCAATGGGATTGATGGCCAACTGCACGAACTCCACCTCGGGATGCTCGGTCAGCAGCCTGTCCAGAAGCTCGGCAGACGCATGGAAGGAGATGCCCAGATGCTTGATGCGCCCTTGGGACTTCCATTCCTTCATGTGCTCGAAGAGGCGCGTCTTCGGGATGATGCCATCCTCGCCCCCAACGCCCTCGTAGAAGACTGTCTGGATGTCGTGCATCAGGTAGTAATCGATATACTCGACGCCCAGGTTGTCCAGCTGCGCCTGGAACGTCTCCTCGACCTTGTCCTCGGGCACGAGGTTGAATGTGGGGAACTTCGTCGCGATGGTGAACGAATCGCGCGGATGGCGCTCCACGATGGACTTGCGGGCAGCCTCTTCGCTCTTGCCTGCATGGTAGGCCGCGCTGGTATCGAAGTAGGTGAACCCCGCCTCTAGGAAGCGGTCCACCATGGCGTTCAGCTCTTCGTAGTCGAAGTCCGTCACATCGTCGCTCTTGAGCGGCAGACGCATCATGCCGAAACCTAGTTTCCCCATGCTCTTCCCCTTGCTCTTATTATGACTACGTCACGTATATTTACTTACATTTACTCACGCGGCATCGAAGCTTGCGCTGATGGAGCCGCTTCCCACCACGGCCGCCAAATCCGATGCATCCGCTATCTTACCGATGCGCGTATAGGCATAGGAGGTGGCGTGGGATTCGTAGAAGACCACCAGGCAGTTGTTCCCATAGAGCATCACATCCCCTGCCTCGATGGTACCGGGGTTGGATGCGTTGGTCGGGAGCGAGCTGTCCAGATAGACGTACTTCTCGTTCCTGTTGAGCTCACTCATCTCCGTCTGCAGCGGGAGCATCGCCACGAAGGCTGCCGCCGTCTTATTATCAGCCAGGTCGATGGCGAACTGGTGTCCCTCAACCGAGAGCATGACCGTTGAAATGGACGGGTTCATAGAGGACTCCTTCCCTTGCTTGGTAGCAGATGCCGTCGCATCCTGGTTCGCAGAATCAATCTCTTGAGGTGCGATCGCATTCGCGCTGGATTCATTCACGCCATTCTTATCGCTGGATTGCTCCTGAGCGCATACTCCAAGGAAGGAGATGAAGAGCACGGACGCTAAGGCAGCTGTCAACAGGATTCTCTTCACGGGGGGCCTTCCTCCTCACAAGCTCCGGCCGAACTGGCGAACCTCTTCCAGGCTCTGGGGAGAGGACGCGGCTGCGCCGGGATATTCGAAGATGCCACAGTCCTCCACGCCGTACCAGCCTTGCAGGAACCCATGGTAGATGCGCTCGGCCGCGGCATACACGCCCGAAGATCCGGAATCCAGAATCATGGCCATCTTCTTGCATGCCTTCGGGATCTCAAGGGCATAGGTCCGATGGATGGCGCAGTGCAGCTGCCCCGTGAACGAGCCATAGTAGATCGGGCTTGCCAGCACAATCATGTCAGCGCTGGCGTAATGGGGGTAGATCTGCTGCATGTCATCCTTTTGGATGCATTCGCCGTTCCCTTGGATGTGACACCACTCGCACCCGATGCACCCATGGATGTCCATGGAGGCAACGTCGAACACAGTCACTTCATTGCCCGCTTCGCGCGCTCCCTCGGCGAACGCCTGGGCCAACGCGGTCGTATGCCCATTCTTGCGGGCGCTTCCCTGCAGGACGAGTATCTTCATGCTATGCCTTCCTGATCGTGACGTCATAGGACCCCCTCAGCCCGTGCAAGGTCTCGATGGCTCCATCGTCCAAGCGGCCCATGTTCACCTGGTCCCCATAGGACCCTGAAGCGTCTTCGCCATCGAAGAAGACGGCGAACCAACCGCCGCCGGGGTTGTAGTTGATGTCACCGTTCGACCATCCATACCCGACTTGTGCCGCGTCATAGGGAAAGCTCTGCTCCATCTGGCCACAGAAATCCATTCCCGAGGACCCCACATGAACGGAGATGGGGAGCGCTTCGAAGAACGCTTTCGCGGTTTCCGAATCGTTCAGTGTTCCCGAGACGATGGTTCCGTCAAAGTCTATCTCAATGTGCATTTCTGACCTCCTGCATCTTTACGATAGGTTGCGGCCAAGCTCGTAGGCATCCTGCAAGAAAGGTGATGCAGCAGTCATATTAGGATTGCCGCAGCTAAGCCCCAACACCATGCCAGCTTCTCAGCGGCGCGCTTCGCCGTGCCTGTGGCGCTGAAGTATGCCGCTAACTTATTGCCGCAGAAAGCCAGCTACACCCCAAGCCCATCGACCCACTCGGCAAGGCGACGCCCTGACGGCGAGCCGTTAAGGACGCGACCGTCGAGCACGCGGGCCTCGGGATGAAGCTTCCTGATGCGCTCCGTAGCGCGAGAGATCCCGCTTCCCCCACTTGTCGCGAAGGGGACCACGGTCGTGCCCGCAAGGTCCACGGAGTCGAGGAAGCTGTCAACAATCCGGGGCTCCACAGCCCACCAGATGGGAAACCCCACCAACACGGCGTCGTAGGCAGAGAGGTCCGGTGCCTTGCCCGCGAGCGAGGGGCGCGAGGACTCGTCATTCCGCTCGGCTGACGTTCTACTGGACGCGTCGTTCCAGTCTAGATCGCGCCTCGTGTACCGCTCTTTGGGCTCAATCCGGTAGAGCTCGCCGCCAGTTGCCCTGGCAAGCGCCTTCGCAGCGCTCTCCGTCGTGCCGGTAGCGCTGAAGTACGTGACGATCATTCTTGTCATAGTGAATACTCCCTCATTTGGATTGGCGCCGTCCGGATGTCGCGGAATCCGAACCCACCGTTCTCGCCAGGCACGAGACTACTTCCTGTCGAGACGCAGGCATCCCCCGACGCGCTCGCCAAGACTCCAGTACGAGTAGGTGGGGAACTCGAAGAGGACCGGCGCCACCCTGCCGTAGTCGATCTTTCCCTTCTCGTCCAGGCATGCCTCATCCACGTACGTGTCGTCGATCGCGAGCACGAAGGTTTCGAAGCCGTCCGTCTCGTACACATCCTCGACGGAGCAGGCAAGCGAGAGGGGCGACTCGTCGACGAGCGGCGCGCCGTCCTCGGCCGCGCTCCACGCAAAGTCGCAGGACTTGTCCTCCTTGGCGCCGCTCACGCTGCCCACGTGGTCTGCCGCGCGAAGGAGCTTCTCATCGATCAGGTTGACCGAGCAGGTGCCGTTCTTGCGGATCCACTGGTTGGTGTAGTGCTGCTTGGCGCAGCTGATGGTCACCCTGTCGTGCCCTATGATGCCGACGTGCGCGACGAGAAGCCAGTTGGGACCCTTGTCCGTCATGGCACCCACGACCGTCACGGGCGTGGGGTACAGTGCGAGCTTCGATCCAAGGTTCTTCTTTGCCATTGTCTCTCCTAGTCCATCTTCTTTTCCCAGGCGCGCACGGCGTTGATGCCGAGAGAGTCCGCGACATTTTCGAGCTCGCGCACCTCGTCAGTGGATAGCGCGACGGAGCTTGCATTTGCGGCATCCGTCACGTGCGACTCCTTCGTGACGCCCACGATGGGGCGCGTCCCCTTGGCAATCGCCCAGGCGACGGGGACCTGCGCCAACCCCACGCCATGCGCCTCCGCGACCTTGGCGAGCTCGGCGTTGAGGGTCTCGAGCCTGTCGAGGACCGGGTTGTACTTCTGGGCGCGGGCGGAACCCTCGGGCATGGGATGCGACGTGTCGTACTTGCCGGACAGAGCGCCCTGCTCGAGCACCATGTACGACCAGAACTCGACGTCGTTCTGGTGGCACCAATCGAGGATGCCCGAGTCCTCGGACGGGCGGTTGACGAGGCTGAAGTGGTTCTGCACGGCGCCCAGGCGAAGCCCGTGCTCGCGCAGGATTGCGTCCGCCTGCTTGACCTCTGCGAGGTTGTGGTTGGAGACACCGATCACGGGGGCGTCCTCCCTGCCCTTGAAGAACGCCGCGAGCTCGGCAATCCAGCGCGGCGCGTCCATCGTGTTGTGCACCCAGTACACGTCGAAGTGGTCGAGCCCCATGGTGTGGAGCTGCATCTCGTACATGTCGGCCACGGCGGTCTTGGATGATGCGTCCATGCACTGCGGCGTGAGCTTGTCGGAAACGCGGTAGTCCTCGCGTGGCAGGTCCTTCAGGAAGCCTGCGAGCATCCTCTCGGACTCGCCCATGCCATAGACGTACGCGGTGTCCCACAGGTTGAGGCCCGCGTTCATAGCGACGTCAAACACGGGTCGAAGATCGTCTTCGGCAAGCCCATGCCCAAACGTGCCATCGTTTCCCCAGGCCCAGGCACCCAGCACGATCTTAGGGTCCTTCTCGTCGTTCATCCCTGTCTCCCATCGTCCGAGTTGTGTCTTCCTCGAGTCGCTGGGACGATTCTCAGACTTAGACTATGGTTTAAGTCAATATACTTCCTCTAAATTATGAAAGCGGCTTCACATCCAGTGACGGGGTGCGGGGCGCCACCAGGAGGGGAAGCGTTTTGGAGAAGATCTACACCATTGGGGAGGCGGCGGCCGCGCTGGGAATGCCGGCATCGACCATCCGCTACTACGACAAGAACGGCCTGTTCCCGGACATGGCGCGAAGCCAGGGCGGCATCCGCGTGTTCACCGAGGACGACTTGGAGTGGGCGCGCTTCATAGAGCGGCTCAAGGTTTCTGGCATGCCCATCCGCGAGATCAAGCGCTACATCGACCTCTATCGCGAGGGGGACTCCACCATCGAGGAGCGCCGGCGCATCGTGAACGAGCGGCGCGAGGCCATCCTGAGGCTGATCGAGGACCTCAGGCTCTCGCTCGACTTCATCACCTACAAGTGCTGGTATTACGACGTGGCGGCAAAGTCGGGCACCTGCGACACGCCCAAGAACATGCCAGCCGAGGAGCTTCCGGAAGACATCCGCCGCATCAAGGCGGAGTGTCGAATCAACAGGTACTAGGTTGCCGGGAAGCGCCGCGCGCGGAGGGCTCGACGGCGACAAGTGTCAATCGGAGAGCGCATGAGCGATACTTTGACACGGTGACTCGAGTCCCTGTTCGCACGCGTCGCCTTGAACATAGCCCTGCAAAACGCAGACGAACAACTACGGAACCCAGCTTCCTTCGAAGAGGAGGAAGCTGGGTTCTCCCCCGTGTCTGACGTCAACATCAATCCCGACCCAGGCAACAGCGCGTCACGTCGGTCTTTGGCGAGATGCGGAGGTCCAAGATCGATGGACAGCGGTAGCTGGCATAAGCATGTGGTCACAGCCGAAAAGAGCACATCCGCGGCCGCGAGGATAGTAGGCGCGACACGTTCGTGGAGGAACCTAGCCAGGAGAAACGGTTGCCCAGAAGAAACGGTTTCAAGGAGGCGGAGGGCAACATAATGGGCCGCGTTGTGGACGAGCGTGTCAAAGCGTTAAGTGAGGCGTTCGGCTGAGTCGCCATGCCCGTGCCCACTCGGCCGCCGTCATCAACGGACTCGGAACCAACGACCACGTTGCAAGGCCGGCGCCAAGCGAGCTCACGACCGCTCTCCGCGAGGCGGGGTTCTCGAAGCGGTCGCGCTCTCGTCCTTGCCCTTCGTCTGGGGCGTCCTGGCGGCGCAGAGCCCTGTCTTGAAGCCCATCCTCCCGGCGAAGGCGAACGCCCTCTCCACCCTGTGCCTCTTCCCGCCGGAATCTATCGTGACGAGCGCGGACATGTTGTCGGTGAGCCACTCGGGAGGGGCCCCGCCGAGCCTCTGGGCGGTCTGGTAGGCGCATCCCACGAAGTCGTCCGTCGTGATCGTGTCAGAGCGGATGCAGATGCGCCTCCTCGAGTATCCGAGGGCTACGCTCCACACGCTGGACAGGAACTCGGCGCCGTCCCGCCCGTGCAGGAGCAGCCTCTCCTTCCAGCCGGACTGGAGCTGCCTTCCCGGCTCCGTCCCGTGGCGGGGATGCGCGTCGGGGAGGGGCTGGCCCGCCTTCAGCCCGCGTGCATCCATCCAGTGCCTGGGGGCGCCGTACTTGGGGGGGCTTCCCGTCCGGATGCCTGCCGGGGAGCCGCTCGTGCATCGCCTTCGTCGTTATGCCGGGTATCTGGGCCCTGTCCCCTGTCTCATCCCTGTATCTGTCGAAGCCGTTGCGCCTTGCGGGGCGACCGTCCTCCATCTCTGCGCCTCCCTTCCGGTGCTTCGCGACCGTATGCCGGTCCATCCCGTATCTGCGTGCCATCTCCGAGAAGCTGGGGCGCACGCCCATCTCCCTGAGCATATCCATGTCTCCGATTAGGTTGGTCTCCATCCTGGCTGCCTCCGGATCCGTCTCCGCATGTCCGTACGGAGCGGATTCTCGCTGCCCCGGATGGTGAAACTGTATTGACCTGGATGGTCGAAGCGCACTGCCCCGGCTGGAATATCGCTTCGCCCGGACTGGTAGCTTCTAGATTGCCATTAACAAGAATCGATGTCGCGCGAGGGATTGCCAAGAGCCCCGAGGACTTCCAGGGTGCGCTCCGGGAGATGGGCGTCAACGTCCGCGAGTCCGCCTCGAGGAAGGGAGACTGGGTCTACTCCCTGGCCGGGACGCCCTCCCGCCAGGTGACGGGATCCAAGCTCGGCGCCTCGTACACCAGGCGCGAGGTCACGGGCTGGCTCAGGAGCCCCACGAGGAGGGCGCAGGGCCCCGTCACCGTGCGCAACGTCCGCGAGGTCGCCGCCGGAGCCATCGAGGTCAATGACCTGCGAGAGCTCGTCGCCCTATCGGAGGCTGTGAGCGTCGTCTCCAAGGGCGGATTCAGGAGCCTCTCCGTCATGGACTCAGCTGCCAGCAGAATGCGCGGCATGCCCAACCGCGAGGCGACCGTGGCCAGGCTGGAACGAGCGAAGCAGTACTGCGCAGAGCACGGGATACTTCCCGAGCGGTCGGCAGCACAACCCAGCCGTAGGGCGGCAGGTTCAACGGGCATGCGCAACAACCACGGAGGCGGGCAGAAGCATCGCAACGGCAGCCGTCCCGCCCGCCAGCAGACGAGGAGAGACGAGAGGCCCGAGCGATGAGGATCACCGTGCGCTTCCAGGACGGCGCCATCGAGGAGTTCGACACCAACACGCTGACGACCGACAGCGCACTGGGCAGGATGAACGCCCTCACGGACCTGCGGGTCGTCCTCGAAGACGGGCTCTGGGTCGAGGCGAGCTGGTACCGGGTCGTAGGCTCGGAGGGCGCAGACATGCCCCTGGCACAGAGGTCCGCGGGGTGCCGCCTCCACGTCCTGTCCGAGGAGGAGGTGGCACTGGTCCGCTCTGTCGAACTCGACGGGCGCCTCCAGTGGGTGCGTGTCGGGCCCGACCTCTGCGACGTGGCGAAGCTCGACGAGGCAAGTGACCTCTTCTACGACGCCGACGAGCCCTCGCGCTCCATGGCGGGGCGCGCGGTGTGGCTGCACGACTACCTGAGGGACGCCCTTTCCGGCGAGCTTCATGGCCCCGATGGTGAGCGGCTCATCTGCGAGAAGCTCGGCATGACTGTGGCCAGCTATGAATTTGTGTCCGGTGTGGCTGCTAGTGTTTACTCGGACGATACTTTCGAGTAGGAGCGTGTGAGATGGGCGTGGCCAATCGTGTACTGGGTGCGATAGGTAAGTTCTTCCTGATGTGGATGAGATTCGTGGCGAGAATCATCCTGCTGTTCTGGCACTACGGGTCGTGAGGTGCACCAACGCCGCTACGAATCGGAATCCACACTTGCTTTGAAGCTCATTAATGCCTCGAACGAGTAGTTCTTCCAGAGGACGGGACACCCGCCGTAGCATTGGTCTAGAAACGCGCAAGACGAGCATTTCTCGGATGGGTACTTCCGCATCTCCTCCACTGCAGATTGATATTCGTGACCATCCATCCAGTTATCGAGCTCTTCGTAAGTGCTGAAGTCATCGCCGAGTCGACCCAAGTTGGCGCTGGCGTACATGTCACAAGGCAAGAGTTTCATCGTATTGTCGACGGTTATCGCGTTCTGGAGGTGGATCTGGCAGGGTCCTGCCAATCTGCCCTCGAGCAGTTTCAACTGTCGTTCGGTGTAAGCGCAGAGTGGGAAGCTGTATTCGACCCACCAGTCATCCGTTATGGCGTTCAGGCGGTCAATCTGCGAGACAAACGACTCGATCAGAGCAAACGGATCGTGCTCCTTTAGATAATCCATATCCTTTGTATTCGACTCGATGTTGTCGATGAAGAAGGTGAACGAGAACTGCCTCGCGCCGTTGTCATGGGCAGCTCGGACCGCCTCGCACACCCTCGTGACGTTCTCTTCGGTTACCACCATCGAGCAGGTGAACTCCAGCTCCGTGGAGGCGAGGTTTCTTATCGCTCGTAGTTGCTTGGCGTATCCGTCGTAACCGGTCGCCCTTTTCCATTCCGATGCGTCGGCCCCTTTCATGGAGATGTCGAGGTACCTGAGGCCACAGTCAATGAGTCTCTGGCAGAGCTCCATGTCCTCGAGGAGGACCCCGTTGGTCGCGATGGTTGGAGTGATTGCCGGGTACTCCTCCTTGATGTACTTGAGGACGTCAAGGAGGTGAGGGTAGGTAAGTGGCTCGCCGCCCGTGAGGAACACGTACTTCACGTTTGCGTCACCGCAGAGGTCTACGATACGCTTCGCCTCGTCAAGTGACAGCTGGTCATGCGCGCGGTAGCCGGCCTCCTTCTCGAAGCAGAAGTCGCACCGCAGGTTGCAGCCACGGGTCAGGACTACCGTGCATTGCTTGAGTCTGTTCTTGTCACTGCTCATCTATTTGACCTCGCCGTCACTCCCGTTGGTTTTCGCTGTGTTTTCGAGCCCGATAGAAAAGGCTGGACCAACATTAATTCGCCAGAACAGAGAGCCCGTACAGCGATGAAGACTCATCTGTGAAGACGGATCGGGGCGACCCCTGTGCCATCACTTTTCCCCCAGCTGCACCGCTGTGCACGCCGAAGTCGACAACGTAGTCCGCGACAGTGGCGACGAACTCCAGGTTGTGCTCGACGATAATGATTGTGTCGCCCTTCTCCTGCAGGTACATCAGCACCTTGACGAACTTCGCGATGTCAACGTCGTTCAGGCCGGACGTGGGTTCGTCCAGGATGTAAAGGTTCCTTCCGTGGGAGGGCGTCCCGAGAGCCTTCGCGAGCTTTATGCGCTGGGCCTCGCCCCCCGACAGGCTCATGGACATCTGCCCGAGCCGCAGGTAGCCCAGACCCAGCTCGATCATGCTGCGGAGCACTGAGTGGACCTTAGCTGAGCCTCCGAACTTGTCTACCAGCTCGGAGATCGGCGTCTCCAGCACGTCCAGGATCGTCATCCCCTCGTACTCCACGGCGAGGACCTTCTCGTTGAACCTCCTCCCGCCACACTCCGGACAGGGGATGTAGGTACTCGGAAGGTAGTTCAGCTCGATCTTCTGCATCCCGGTGCCCTGACAGCACTCGCAGCGGCCTCCCTTGATGTTCATGCTGAACTGGCTGGCACCGACCTTCATCTTGCGCGCCGTTGCGGTCTTGGCGAAAAGCGACCGAATCTCATCAAAGATGCCTAGGTACGAGACAACGGTTGATCTCGGGGTCTTCCCGACGGGAGCCTGATCGACCCTCAGGCACCTCTTGATGGAGTCCCCGCCGGAGAAGGTTTCGCAGCAGTCTCCCGACCTCTTCCCGAAGCACCTGGCAACCACTTCGGCGAGCGTCGACTTGCCGGAACCGGACACTCCGGTGATGCAGGATATTCCACCGATCGGGAATCGCACCGCCTGTCCGTCGATGTTCCTGAAGTTGATTCCGCCAATCTCAAAGTACTGCTTGGCGGCGTGGGGGCTCTTGAAGGCGAGTGGGGCTTCGTCGCAATCCATGCCGTTCGTCACCCCCACGAGATAGCCCCCCTCGGGCCCTCCGACCGGCCCCAGCTCTATTGTCTCGTCCGCCGAGGCTATGTACTGTTTGTTGTGCTCAATCGCAATGACCGTGTTGCCTCGGTCGACCATGTCCCTGGTGGCGCGGATAATGCGCTCGGTGTCCCTGCGATGTAGTCCCTTGCAGGGTTCGTCCAGAATGTACAGCAGCCCCCTGAGCGAGCAGGTGAGCTGGGTGGCGATTCTGATGCGCTGTCTTTCACCATCAGAGAGCGAGGGGATGGTCCTGCTCAGGCACAGGTAACCGACGTTGAGCTCGGCCAGGGCCTCCAGCCTGCGATCCGTCTCGTCGACAAGCTGTGATACTACATCCTTCTTCGGGTGGTCCGAGAAGTCGCGGACAACCCCGTGAAGCCATTCGCGCAGCGCGACGAGCTCCATTCCCTCCGCCTCGCCGTAGTTCAGGCCACAGACCTTGTAGGACAGGGCTTCAGGGCCCAGCTTGGTGCCACCGCAGACGTGGCAAGGCCGCTCCTCCATGAACCTCGAGTATGCCGACGATTGGCCGGTGGAGTTGACGCTGTCGAGATGGTCGCGGATGGCGGGAACGGCACCTTGTAGGTACACGAAGTGCTGCTTACGGCGCCTCCCCTCCTTGTAGGAAAGCTTGTGCCTCACCTGGTCGTCCGCATGGAGAAGTATGTCGAGCTCACGGTCATTCAGCTCTGAGACCCTCCGGTCGATGTCGATGCCGTAGTGAGCGCAGAGCGCCTCGAGGAGCTTCTGCTCCTTGCCCTCTGCGGGGCCCTTAAAGAACAGGATACCGCCATCGCGCAGGGTCACCTCGCGATCGGGTATCAGAAGGGATTCGGAGACCACACTCTCCGTGCCGAGGCCTGAGCAATTTGGGCAGAACGACTTGGGGTTGTTCGAGGAGAAGGTGCCTTCGGATATGTCCCGAGAACGGTCGCTGTTCGTAACCGCGAAGAGTGAGCGAAGGTAGTAGGCGACCTCTGTCACCGTCCCAACGGTCGAGCGCGGGTTGACGTTGTAGTAGTTCTGGGAGACGTTGAGCGCGGGATGGAGGTTCTCGATGGACCCGACCTTGGGTTTGCTCATGAGCTTCTGCCCGTAGAGGTTGCCCGTCATTCCCTCAAGAAAACCCCTCTGACTCTCGGCGTAGATGGTGTCAAAGACCAGCGAGGACTTCCCACAGCCCGAGCAACCTGTTACGCAGGTGAATGCCCCGATAGGGATCTCTAGGTCGATGTGTTTCAGGTTGTGCTCGTGGGCATCCCTTATGAGTATCTTCTCCATGCCTGCCAACGCCTTTCCGACATCCGGTTCGTCTACGTCAGGAATTGAGCGCGCCGCCATCCTCCGCAAGGAACTCGACGACCTTGCGATGGGTCATCGCTGCGGCCTCGCAGTGGAAGTCGTTGATGACGAACGGGTCGCCATCGGGGTTCTCGTTCGAGTTGCACATCATGCAGACGGTGCAGTAGCCCCTGTCATCGCAGTCGACGCACTTGGGGAAGTCCCCCCTCTTGACCTCCCGGAGCCGGTGCAACTTCTCGGATCCGACCCAGATGTCCCTCAGCGACTGATGGGCCAGGTTCCCGAGGACGTTGGTCTGCCAGCCTACACAGGGATAGACGTCCCCGTTGGCTGCCACGCAGAGGCTGTACCGGCAGATCGAGCAGACAGGGTCGCTTGCGGCTACAGACTCCTTCTCCTCCGCCGAGTCGATCAGCACAGACGCGTAGCCTTGGGAGAACTCCTTCTCCAGAACGCCTTCGAGGTCGTTCAGGAGAATCCGGTTCTCAAGGTTGACCCCCGAGTGGTCGTACGAGGCGAAGATCACCGGCTCGATGGCGACCGCGATGTCGTGCTCCCTTCCCCATGAGACGACGTCGATGAAGCTGTCCTTGTTCTGCCTCATGATGGGGCACGATATCTGCGCCGGTATGCCAGCGTCAATTACCCTCAGGAGCCCGTCCTTGGTCTTCTCAAAGCTGCCTGTTTGCCTGGTGATACCATCGTGGACGGCGGCGTCCATGGAGTAGAGAGATGTTTGCACCGAGAGGAGTGGGTTCTCTCTCATCTCGCTGAGGATGCCGTCCGAAAGGAGCGTGAGGTTCGACAGGACGTTGACGGACAGGTCGAGCTCCCTGCATCTGGAGAGGAAACCAATGAGCTCCTTGTGAAGCAAGGGCTCACCACCAGAGAGAGTGACGTGAACGACGTTGAGCTCTCTCGCTTCGTCAAGGATCCGATAGAGAAGCTCGGGATCGATCACGTCGGTTTTGTACTGGTGGGGGATGTAGCAGTGCACGCAGCGCTCGTTGCAGGCGCTCGCGATTTCGATGTGGATGCCTCGCAGGAAGTCGTCGGGGCCGATTCTGTCCCGCGCACAGTTCTCTGTCGGGACGATTGCCTCTCCGGCACCGTCTTCTTCGGCAGATGTCCCTGACCAACGTCGGTCAACGCAGTCTTCCATGGTTTCACCGACGCTCAGCAGGCCTCTTTCGACAAGCATCTGGAAGAACTCTATGACATCTTCCTTCAGTACCTCGCGATCCACCCCGATAAACACCCGCATCAGGTCGTCAACGATCTCTTCGATGCTCCGGGGAGTCTTGCTCAGTGAGGCAAGCATGACGGAACCGCTCTCGGATACATACTCTTCTCTGCCGCTGGAGGTCGAATCGCTGAGAAACCGATAACCGAACTCGGAGTTGTCCGCGATGTATCCATGCCCGTCATACTGTCTGAACTGGATGTCATTCCTAATCTTGTAGAACATTGCGTGGTCCTCAAGTTGCAAACACCGACAGAACTAACGAGACGCAGAGGCTGCCCCTGCGTCTCGTAGCCTTCTATGCAGAGCCTGCTTTAGGCCTTCTTGCTGCAAGGCCTCCCGCAAGGACCGTCGCCACACTTGGCGCCCTGGACCTTCTCCGCCTTCAGAATCGTGGGCTTGGTGTACTGCATACGTCCCCCTTAAGATGGAGAATGACATAAACATAACGATTATCTCA
This sequence comes from Parafannyhessea umbonata, assembly GCF_900105025.1. Lineage (GTDB taxonomy): Bacteria > Actinomycetota > Coriobacteriia > Coriobacteriales > Atopobiaceae > Parafannyhessea > Parafannyhessea umbonata. The sequence continues at coordinate 911,401 of NZ_LT629759.1, forward strand.
ATCGCCTATTTTTAAGTCAAGCCGCACCAAGACCGGTGTCACTGAGCTTTATGCCGTTCACCTGCTAATACTTCTGTATTTATAAAAGAAAGGACGGCGGCCCCGAAGAACCGCCGCCCCAACTCGTTCACGAACCGGCTGCTTCTACCGGTGGACGGCGGGACGCGCATGGGTGGCGGGCGCAGTGGCCTTCGACTACGAGACCTCACACGGCATCGTGCGAAACCTGCGCTCCATAGGGACGCTCTACAACCAGTCCGTGACGGCGCTCAACACGATCGCGAAGGTCGCCCGCTAGTCTTGAAACAAAAGTAGGGCAGGACCGATCGTCGAAGTACAAAAACTGTACACACAAGAAAAAAGGTCAGAGGCTTAAGCCTCTGACCTGCGGATTCGTGGTCGGGTGGACTGGATTCGAACCAGCGACCCCTTGACCCCCAGGGCAAAATCCTTGATGAATGTCAATAGACAACAAAGGACATTACTTCCACAAATTGTGCTGTTTAACTGGTCATTTGCGTACTTTCATCAACATCAGGCGACCACAGCCCCCGTCATGTAAAGTCGTCCGCAGGACACACATAGGACACGGTGTCCTATGTGTGTCCTTTGTGTCCTGCGAGGGCCCCTCCTCCGCAGGCGGATGGTTCCAAGTTTTGGGAGGAACGATGGCGAGGAAGCTCAGCAGCGGCTACGTGTACAAGAACCAGAGGCTCGGGAAGTGGCGCCTCGCGATAAGCTGGCAGGACGACGACGGCAGGCAGCACAAGATGACCCGTTCCACACAGGTGCCGTGCTACGAGGACAAGGTCGGCAGGAACGGGAAGGTGAGGAGGGACAACCGCGGCAGGGGCGCAGCCGAGCAGCTCCTGCGGGAGTGGCGCGACGAGGAGGTCCGAAAGGACGAGGAGCTCTCCGGCACCGTCTCCTGCGAGACGCCTGTCTACCGCTACGTCCTCGACTACATAGACCTGAAGGAGTCCACCGGCAACATCCTCGCCTCCACGGCCGACGGCTACCGCTGGTACGCGAAGCACCTCCTGGGCACCGAGCTCGGCAAGACCCCCGTGGGGCAGGTCACCGCGCGGCAGATCCAGGAGTTCGAGCGCGACATGGTACAGGACGGCTACGGCGGAAACACGGTCTCGCACACCCACGTGCTCCTCAAGACCGCCTTCATTAGGGCGCGCAAGCTGGGCGACATACCCTCCAACCCCTTCGACCTCGTCGACGCGCCCAAGAGGCCTACGAAGCCGATAAACTCGCTCGACGCACAGAGCGTCCGGCAGCTCAACCAGACCTTGGGGAGCGTCGCCGACCCGTTCTCGACCGCCGTGCTCCTCGCGCTCATGACGGGGATGAGGCAGGGGGAGATATGCGCCCTCAGGTGGCAGGACGTCGACCGCGTGTCACGCAAGATCCGCGTCTCGCACGCCCTCACGAGGGCGAACGGCACGTTCGCGCTCTCCACCCCGAAGACCAGGAGCTCCGCCAGGACCATCCCCTACGGCGACGAGCTCGCCCGCGTGCTGGAGGCGAGGGCACGCGCGATGCACGGCGAGCGCGAGGCCATGGGGCTCGACTGGGACGAGGGCCTCTTCGTCGTGGGAAACGCCGTCACCGGCGCCTGGAAGAGCCCGATGGCGCTCGGGCAGGAGTGGAGGGCGTTCGTGAGGGTGGCGAAGCTCGTGGGCTCTCAGGGCGAGCCGCCGAGGTTCCACGACCTTAGGCACACCTTCGCGACCATGGCGATTGGGTCGGGGGTGGACGTGAAGACCGTGAGCGCCATCCTCGGCCACTCCAACGCCGCGATGACCCTCAACGTCTACGCGGACGCGCTCGCCGACAGCAAGAAGGTGAGCATGGACCTCATGGGCAGGATAATGTCCGCGGGGCTCTCGTAGGCCGTAGAATACTACTTCACCAGCCGCAGGACGGTTAGATTGGCGGGTTTTGAGATGGGCCAACGGAACAGTAGCGGGAAGCCTAAGCTCGACCCCGAGGAGCAGGTGGCTTTCCTCAGGGACAAGGGAGTAGCGTTCGAGCGCATGGGCGAGGCAGACGCCATGCGCTACCTCTCGCGGGAGTCGTACCTCTTTTCAGCGTACGCGTACCGGACGCTCTTCCCGAAGCGCGTCGGAGGGGCGCACGACGGCGAGTACGCGAACCTCGACTTCCGCGACCTGGTAGACCTGGAGCGGCTCGACCGGGATCTCAGGGCAGCGCTCCTGCCGCTTGCGCTCGACGCGGAGCACCTCGCGAAGGCGCGGGTTCTCGACGAGGTGGCGAGGCGGCAGGACGAGGACGGTTACTCCATCGTGCGCGACTACATGGCCTCGCTCTCCCCCGCCGAGCGTTCCCGGAGGGAGGCAGAGATTTCGAGGCTCCGGCGCGACGAGTACTCCGGAGACCTCCAGAGGCACTACGCCGCCGAGATGCCCATATGGGTGCTGCTCGAGCTCTCATCCTTCGGCACCGTCGCGGACATCTACCGCTTCTGCGCGAACCGGTGGGGCGACCGCTCTATGCTGCGAGAGCACTACTTCCTCAGGTCGGCGAAGGGGGTGCGCAACGCCTGCGCCCACTCCTCCGCGATAATCAACGGGTTCGGCGCAGCGAGCCACGTCGCACGTCCGGCGCCGGACGCCCTCACCGTCGCCCTGCGCGACGCGGGCTTCTCGAAGAGGTCTAGGGCGTCCAGGATGAGGAACCCGCGCCTCCAGCAGATAGCCTCGCTCCTGCTCCTCCACAGGCGCATGGCCGAGGGGACCGCGCTCGCAGGCGAGGCGTCAGCCGGGCTCCGTACCCTTGCCGGTGGCATTAGGTCCGTGCTCTCCGTCACCCGCCCCGACGCCTCCGCGGAGGCGTCCATGGAATTCCTCGCCGAGCTGGTTGACCGCTGGTTCTGATCGGGTATAGTGTATATGGATGTCAAAACCCGAGAGGGTTTTATGTGGCGGGGACGCGTGAGCGCCTCCGCCTAATTTTTTGCCTTTCGTATCCGGCGAGGCCGACGCCTTCCGGAATCGTGGCGTGTCGGCTTCTGAGCATGCGTGCGACACTCCTGCCAGGGCGACCGATCCGACCGTCATCCAAAGCGAGTCCGGCACAAGGCGCCCGGGCGCCGGACGTCACTATTCGCGGGTCGCCGGCACCGGCACCAAATTCCCGGCATCTGCCCGGAGAATCCCCGCAACGCATTGCCATCAGTCTCGTTGTAGCATGGCTGCCGCATCAAGCGGACGCGCGAACTGGAGGAAATGCCATGAGGTGGATCTACGACGCTTGCGGCAACGCGGACCTCGAAGAGGTCGCATTAGCGGGGATGGGCATCTCGGCGATACTGGAGCACGTCGACCTCTCCTCCGCACCGAGGGACGCTGCGGACGCCGCGACGTGCCTCCTGGGGCGTTTGGCAAGGGAGCTCGCCGAGGCTACCGTGTCGCATGCCCAAGCGGAGGACGACGAGCCTGAGCGGTAAGCCCTGCTCGCCGCCCTTCTCCGAAAGGCCGTCTTGCCAGCCGGTCCAGACGGTCCAGCCGCCCCGCGGGGCGGCTGGACCTTGGGAGATGGTGCCCTTCCGACATCCGCTGCGCCGGGGATAGCCGCCCCATCCCCTATCCTCGCGCCCGTCGAAAGCGCCCGGCCGGAGCAGGAGCACAGTGTACTTCTGCTCCGGCAACTCCACGCCCTCCCCCGCCCAAGACGCTGGCACAGGGAGCAAGCACCTCTTCCCGCTCCCTGACGGCCCGCGCGACGGGCCGGCGCCGCGCCACGCCCGCAGGGGCGCGCCGCCCCGCCACGCGGGCCTTGCCGCTCTTTGGGCGAGGGAGGGCAAAGGACCTTCCCACGTCCTAGGGAGGTCACCATGACCGAGAAGACAGAGAGTGCCGCGACCATGGCCGAGGAGGGGCTCGCCGTCACGTGCGAGGGCATCGTGAGGGACTACCTCGCCCACAGGGGATATGAGGTCCACGTGGCAGACGGCTGGTCCTGCGACGGCGAGGACGCGCCGGTGGTGGCCGAGGACGGGGATGAGACGGTGCTGATAGCCGTCATCTCCGCGTACGAGGAGGGCTCGGCCAGGATGCCCGAGCTCAGCGTAGGCGCGGCCGAGTTCGCGATAATGAGGCGCGCGTGCCTGCTCTACCTCGCGGACCACAGCGACGTGGACGCGATACGCCACGACGTGGTCTCCATCGTCGTGACGGGAGAGCGCCAGGCGAAGCTCCGCCACCTCATAGGCGCCTGGCAGTGGGCGGAGAGCAGGGAGTGACCTAGGACGTCATAGCACAGACACCGCTCACGGCAGGAAGGCGACCGCTCGGGGAATACCCGGGCGGTCGCCCCTTCCTGCCGCCACGGCCGTAGCCAAGCCCTCCCGCGGCCGCCCTCCCCACCGTCAGGAACACCTGGCGACGGCGGGGAGGGACAACTGCTTATGTATCTTTACATTACCTTCTGAAACATATGGCGCACCTTGTCCAGGCGGCTGTTTGGACGGCGGGGCTGGATGACCGGCTGACCGACAGCGGCCTGATATCCTTTCAGCTCTGTAAGGCATACGCTCCGCCCGTTGGTGTAAAAGGCCAGATCAGTACGGTATGCCTGTATACAGCGGGCGGGAATCTCGCCAGTAAAGACAACTTCATCCTTTTTTACCTGGGCCGTTTCGATGGTGGCACAGTATTTCGGTGCATCATGATAAGCCCTGGAAAGGTATTCCTGGGGCGCATAGAGGGTGAAGGAGAGATAAGGTTCCAGCAGCTGCGTCCCCGATTCCTTCAATGCCTGTTCCAATACAATCGGGGCCAATGAGCGGAAGTCCGCCGGCGTGCTGACTGGACTGTAATAAAGCCCGTATTCAAAGCAAATCTTACAGTCCGTTACGTTCCAGCCGAACAAGCCCTGCTCCAGCCCGTAACGGATACCATCCCTGACAGCGTTTTGAAAACTCTGGTTCAAGTATCCCAGCGAAACCCGGCTCTCGTATTGTACGCCGGAGCCAAGCGGGAGTGGTGTAACAGACAGTCCGATAGATGCCCAAAACGGGTTGGGCGGCACCTCGATATGGATGGTGTGGCTGGCTGCTTTGAGCGGCCGCTCCATATAAATGACGGTGGGTTCCTTTACCACTGTTTCAATCTTGTATTTTTCCGACAGCAAAGCGGAAACGACCTCCAACTGCACCCGGCCCAAATAAGAAAGAATGATCTCATGGGTGATGGAATCCACTTCGCAGCGCAAAAGCGGGTCAGTATCCGCAAGTTGCGTAAGAGCGTCCAGCAGCCGTTCTCTTTGCGCTGCCGTTTTCGGCGCAATCGTCGTCCGCAGCATGGGGAGGGGGGCCTCGCGCCACCTTTTACGAGGGAGCCGGGTTTGATCCCCTAATACATCGTTTAACCTCACGCTGTCGCTGGGAAGGATAACAATTTCGCCCGGATAAGCGGTGTCTGTCCGAACAATTTCCCCTTTGGATGGAATACGCATCTCTGTGATTTTCAGCTTTTCTCTCCCGGCCAGGGCCACCGTATCCCGCAGGCGCAGCGTTCCGCTGTATAGCCGCAGATAGACACGCCGCTGGCCGCAATCGGTGTACTCAACCTTGAAAACGCTGCCGCATAGGGTGGCGCTCCCCTGTTCCCCAATCGGTTGGAACAGTCCTGTCACCGCATCCATCAACGGTTGAATGCCAAGGCCCTTTTTGGCGCTGCCATGATAGACCGGAAACAGGGAGGCTTCTTGAACCCGCCGCTGTTCCTCCCGCGCAAGTTTTTCCTGGCTGATTGGTTCTCCTGCGATATACTTTTCCAATAATGCATCGTTATTTTCGATGACCGCATCCCATGCTTCTATGTCGGTATTTTCCTCCAGGACTATTTCCGGGGACAGCGACACCGTCTGCTTGATGATAATATCGGCGGAGAGCTTATCCCGAACAGACTGAACCACGCTCTGCAAATCAACGCCAGCCTGGTCGATCTTGTTGATAAAGATAACGGTGGGAATGTTCATTTTCCGCAGGGCATGGAACAGAATACGGGTCTGGGCCTGCACGCCATCTTTCGCGGAGATCACCAAGATGGCCCCATCTAAAACAGCCAAAGAGCGGTACACCTCCGCCAAAAAATCCATGTGGCCGGGCGTATCCACAATGTTAACTTTACATCTGTGCCACTGGAAGGAAGTGACTGCCGCTTGAATGGTAATCCCACGCTGCCGCTCCAAAAACAAGGTGTCCGTCCTCGTTGTCCCTTTTTCGACGCTCCCTGGTTCTGAAATGGCTCCACTGGCATATAGCAGACTCTCCGTCAAGGTCGTCTTTCCAGCGTCTACATGGGCAAGAATCCCGATATTGATAATGTTCATGTCTATCCTCCATACAAGGCCCGAATGGGCGCAAAAATCCCCAGCGGCTAATACTTTTACCGCTGGGGATCATGACTTCGGACACACAGAAACATACACGACTTACATAAGCCGCGGTCCGTCACGATATTTACTAAAAAGGCAAAAGTATTCTTAAAATTGGGTACAAAAACCAAGCCCCTGCAAGGGGCAATCATTTTTGCGCCCATTATCAAATTTTATTTAAGAATACCTTGCCGCATATTTTTTACTCCTTTTCTGGATTAAATCATTGTATCACATCAGTTTTAAGATATCACATCAGTTTTAGGAAAGCAAGTACCTAAAAGAAATTTTTCTTCCCCTTATATGTAACAATCATACCGGCTTCCTAGCGTTCAGAATGTTTTCTGCTGTCTGCTGTGGTGTTTGGTTGGAATTGTCCAGCCAAAAGCCGATCCGTGGTGTTGTCTGCATTTTACTAAATACAAATTCAATGTATACAGAAAGATATAAGGAGTGGGAGGGATTCCGCCGTAGTTGGCATTGTAGGAAAATCCAAAAGTTTAGATTTTCCCACAATGCTTATCTTTTGGTCTTTGGTTCGGAATAGTGTAGTGCTGGCGGTCTATCTCTTGTTTTCGGTTGCTTGCTTCCTTACCGTACATGAGCATTCGCCCAAGGATTGTCCATTGGCTCGATGCGGGGTTCTCCCTCATGCGACGGTCGGGTCCGATTGATGCGGAAACATATTTGGGGTATGTAAAATAAGTGGTTGGAAATTGGTAAATCTCTGGTTGGCCGCGTTCGAGTCATAGCTAAGGCATCCAACCATCTTTTTAACAATCTGGAATACTAGAGTCCAACCACTTATCTACCGTCTTTACGCATTGAATCGAAGTCGATCAGCTCTAGTTGCTCTACGAACTTCTCGAGATATGAGGCGACTTCCTCGTCGTTCACGAAGAGCGGCCTATCCTGTGTGAGCCTTCCTGAACTGTCTTGCGGATAGCGAAGGCTGATGCCGTTGTCGTCGATGCCGGCTACGGCCCCTACGAATGCGCCCATGTTTTTGATGGCCCTGTTGTCCTCACGGCACCTCTGCCCTGGGAACCTCGAGAGCAGGGAGCTCCACAGCTTCGTGAGGCTGTGCTCTCTCTTGGGCTCGACTCCGCACTTCCTAATCGCCCGCTTGATAGCGAGCTCCATGCAGTGTCTCGTGAGGAACAGGACCGGGATCGCATAGGAATGCTTCAGCATCACGTACATCCCCGGCCTGTCGATGGCCCTTCTTCCGGCGGCCGCCAGTTCCTTCGCGGCGTTGAGGAACGAGCGGATGAACTCCTCCTCGAACAGCTCGCCCTTGAGCTCTTCATTCATCAGGACGGACGAGTCCAGCAGGGAGAAATCCCTCAGGGTGGGGTCGTTAAAGCCGTTCATCTGCGGCTTCATCACTTGACGGCGCACGTATCGTGGAAATACATGCTCGGTGAATAGACTTCCCATTAAAGAACCTCCCCAGTCGTTGCGTCGACCCTCACTCCCGACCTCGGGTCTATGAACTCGTCCACGGCCTCGTCCTCGCGGTCGGGCTCGGTCACGAAGAGCGGGCCGGGTGCATCGATGCGAGGGCCAATCGTGAGCCCGTTGCTCGCGATGATGCGGTCGAGGTTCTGCCTTCGGTAGAGGGTCCTGGCCCGAAGCGTCTCGAACGAGTAGCCGCGCCCCCTCATGTCCGTCTCGTTGATGAGCCGGTTCGCGCACTCGGTGTAGCCGTTCGAGATGCGGCTGGGGCAGTCCCAGTAGTTGAAGATGAACTCGCGGTGGTTCTGGACGGTCCGGGCAAGGGCTCTGAACGGATTGAGGTCCCTGCCTTCGGGAATCTCCCGAACCCAGGCGTCGAACGCCGCCTCAGCCTCCTCGCGCGAGGACGGATGGTCGTCGTAGATGCCGAAGAAGTCCTCCTTGAGGTCGTACGCGGCCATCAGCGTCGAGTAGGAGGGGTCCTCCCGCAGCGCCCTGAGGGCCGATGCCTCGTAGGGGCTGAGGTCGCTCGTCCGCTTCCTGAGGGCGTAGGCGAGGCCCTTCTTCAGCTCAAGGCGGCCCTTCCTGTCGAGGGTCCCCTGGAGGCCCTTGCGGATCGTGTCCAGGGCCTCGTTGGCCCCCTTCACGACATGGAAGTGGTCGATGACCCATGTCGCGTTCGGGGTGTACTTGGCTATGCTCTTCCAGAAAGGCCGGTACATGTCGCTCGAGACCCACCGCACGCGCTCAAGGCCCTCCAACGAGGAGAAGTAGGCGTCGAGGTCTGACTGCGTCCTGCCGGGCACCATGTCGAATACCGTCCTGTGCTCGAGGTCGGTGATCACGGTCACCATGCCGACCCTCTTGAGGTTCTTCTCGTCTATGCCCAGGAACGCCGGCACCTTGAAGCGAAGCCTCGAGGCGTTCTCGCGGACGTAGTCCTCGAAGACGTTCTTCACGGTGACGTGCGAGAGCGGGTACTCCTCGGCGACCTCGCGGAAGGTGAGCCTGAGCGAGCGCTGGGCGATGTCGGCGTATGCCGCCTCCGTCATCCGGTGGCCCTCGTCGACCCCGCCTATCTCCGGGCGCCACACGTAGCCGCACTCCGGGCACCGCATCCGCGGGAACCCTATCTCGAGCCTCGTCGGGATGCCCAGGTGGGGCGTAGACGCCACGCCGACGGTCCTCGCGCCGTGGCTGTGCAGCGTCCCCCCGCACTCGGGGCACGTTGCGGGGACGGGGCCACGGTATCTCAGGTCGAACTGCTGGAGCCTCCTGCCGCAATCGACCTTGGTCGAGCTGCCGATGAGCTCGCAGTCCCGGACGCCGAGCAGCTCCTCGACGTATCCTGCCGCGCCCATCTACTTCCCCCTAGAGAGGTAGGAGGCGAGCTCGGCGATGTCGTAGCGCTTCCCCTGCGAGATGAGGTCGTACACCTGGTCGGCAAGGGGCTCGATCGCCTGCGGGTCGTCGAGCGCCTGCTCGGCGAGGTCGCCCAGCTCGTTGCTCATCATCGACATGAGGGCCCTGATGACGATGTTGCGAAGGCGCCCGTCCGCGAGGACGGCCTCCTTCGTGTTGCTCGTGTTCGTGATCTGGGTGTTGGTCACGGGGTCTGCCGCCACGGCGTCGGAGACCGCGTTGACGGCGCGTGCCTTCACGAGGGGGTCGCCCTCGTCGCCCCACGTACGGTTCAGCCGTTCCACGATTCTTGCCATGGTGTCTCGCTTGGGGGCTGATCCGGAACCTCCGGCACCCACCGGCATGAGCTCGCCGCCCTCGACCCCCTCGGGGACCTTCTGGGCCGATATGCGGAAGTCCCGGAGCACGAGGCCACGCACGTCGACGTCGTCGAGCGAGGTGCCCGCGATCCTGTGGCCGAGCAGCTTTGCGAAGCCGTAGAACACCTCGAGGTCGGGATCGCCGTAGTCGAGCGCCTGGGACAGGAACGTGTAGGCGGAGCAGTACTTGGAGAGCTTCTTCCTGAAGGTCATCAGCTCGGCGACCCGCCCCGCCGCCTCGTCCGCGCTCCTCTTGGCCCTCTCCGCCTCCTCGGCCTCGCCGGCCGCCTCCGCCCGGTTGGCGCACTCCAGCCAGGTCTCATACGAGTCCTTGGCCGAGGCGAACCTCTCCCGAAAGATCTCCGCGGGGCGCGACACGGCGGAGTAGAGCGCCGCCCTGTAGGCATCGCTCTCACCGCCCGCGGCAAGGCCCTTTGACCTATAGAGGGCCTCCTTGAACTCCTCGACGTCGCGCGTCGCATACACGTCGGCGGCGTCGAGTGCCTCCTTCAGCTCGTAGACCACGTCGGGGTCCTGAGCCATGTTCATGCTTGCGCCCTTGTCGTAGGTCTTGAAGGCCGCGAGCACCGTCTCGGGATCGTTCACGAAGTCGACCACGAAGACCTTGTCCTTGCCAGAGCACGTCCTGTTGACGCGCGAGTAGGTCTGGACGATCTCGATTGCGTTGCCGAGGGGCTTGTCAACGTAGAGGGCCACGAGCTTCTTCTGGTCGAAGCCGGTCTGGAACTTGTTCGCGACGATGAGGAGCCTGCGCTCCGGTCGGTCGAACGCCCTCTCGACCGCGCCCTCGCCGGCAGGGTTCATGTTGGCCTCGGTGTACTCGTAGTCGCGCTCAATGAGGGCGAACGGGTTGTCCTTGAGGTACTCGTCCTCGGGCAGGACGCACTTGTCACCCAGCACCTTCTGGGAGAAGGCGACGAGAGGTTCGCCGGGCACCTTGAAGCGCAGCTTCGGCTCGACCTTCGCCGGATCGAGGTCGGGCCGCGACTTCAGGTATGCCTCGATCGCATACTTGTAGCGCACCACCTCGGGACGGCCGGAGGTGACGATCATGGCCTTGGCCTCGCCGTTCAGGAGCGGCGCCACGTTGTCGACGAAGTGGTCGATGATCCACTTGGCCTTCTCCATTACGTTGGTCGGGTGGAGCGAGCGCCATTTAGCGATCTTCCTTTTTGCCCTGCGTTCGTCGACGAGCCTGTCATCGGCATCCTCGGACTCGTCCTCGATCCTCGATAGCGTCCTCAAAGGCACGTAACCCGTAAGCGGGTCGATGATGTAGCCCTCCTCGATCGCCTGCCGCATCGGGTAGAGGTGGAAGCTGCCCATGACCGGGTTGCCATCCTCGTCCATCTCGCCGGTCGGGGTCCCGAAGAGGGTCTTGGTCTCGGCCTTGGGGGTCGCGGTGAACGCCAGGAAGGAGACGTTCGGCGGCATGAGGTTGCTCGCCTGCATCTGGGCGAAGTAGGCGTCCATGACGGTCTCATCGTCCGACTCGTCGTCGAAGTCGAGCATCCTCTCGAACTTCAGCTTGTCAGCCGCGGCGTTGAAGGCGGTCTTTAGGGACGCGGCGGAGCTTCCTTCCTGGGAGCTGTGGGCCTCGTCGACGATGACCGCGAAGCCGGCGCCGTCGAGCTCCGGCAGCGACGCGATGTCCGGCCAGGCGTAGAGGAACGTCTGGATAGTGACGACGACGATCTCCCTCTTCTGCCGAAGGGCCTCGACGAGCTGCGAGCTCTTGGAGCCGTCGGCGACGGCGTTGCCCCGCTCGTCGCGACCGACCATGACGACCTGTCCCGTCACCTTGGAGAGCTGGGAGATGGTCTTCTTTATGTTCTGGTCGAGCGACAGCCTGTCGGTGACCACCACGACGCTCGAGAACATCTTCTCGCCGTCCGCGCGGCGGAGCCTCGCGAGGTCGTGCGCGGCCCAGGAGATGGTCTCAGTCTTGCCGGAGCCGGCCGAGTGCTCGATGAGGTAGCGGCGACCCGGCCCGTGCTCCCGTGCATCGGCCAAGACCTTTCTCTCGGCGTCGAACTGGTGGTAGCGGGGGAATATCTGCGTCGCCTGCCTGCGCCACCGACCGCTCGCGTCCTGCCTGTCCTCGACCTCCTCGAATACGAACCTGTCGAAGATGGACAGCCAGTTGTCGCGCTGTAGAATGGTGTCCCAGAGGTAGTGGGTCCTGTACTCGCCCTCCGGCGCGTCCGGATTGCCCGCGCCGCCGTCACGTCCCAGGTTGAACGGGAGGAATCGGGGCCTCGCCGACTTGCTCGGGAAGGGGCCAAGGTTCGTGCACATCCAGACCTCGTCCTCGGAGACGGCGAAGTGGACGACCGCCCCGCGCTTGTACATGAGCAGCGGGTTCTTCCTGCCGCCGTCGGGCTCCACCGCCTTTCGCTCCTCGGCGTACTCGTCGATCGCGTCCCGGACCGTCTGCGTGAGCTCGGTCTTGACCTCGCCCGTGGCGACGGGGATGCCGTTGACGAAGAGCGCGAAGTCGAGCGACTTGCTCCCGGCGGTCTGGTAGTGGACCTGGTGCATGAAGCGCAGGATGTTCGCGTCGTAACGCTCCCTCGCGCCGGGGACGCGCTCGTCGTCGGGGTAGCCCGCCATGCACTCGATGGTCTGGTACCCCGCCATCTGGAAGCCCTTGCGCAGAGTGAGGACAGTGCCGTTCCTCTCGAGGCTCTTCACCAGGGCGCGTCTCAGCTGGTCGGCCCAGCGGGCGCCCTTCTCGCGGCGCATTTTGTCGAGTTTCTCGGGTGCGGTAGCCTCGAGCCAGGCCACGAAGTCGTCAAAGACCAGCGCATTGTCTGCGTCGAAGCCCGTGTCGTCGGGCGAGAGTTCCCAGCCCGAGTTGCCGAGCCCCGCGACCTTGCGCGAGATGTAGCGCTCGAAGGCGTCCTCCTGGTGAATCTTGCGTAAGCCGTTGTAATCGACGGTAATCTGGCCTTTGCTCGCGCGATGCATGTCGGACAGCGCCATGGCTAAGCCTCCGTGCAGTCGATCTTGCCGGTGACGGCGTGGTGGATGATGGATTTGCGGTACTCTCCGAGCTTCTCGATGAGCTGTTCCTGTCGGGAGATCGCCTCGTCGATGGCGGCACAGCGTTCATCGAGGAACGCAACAATTGATTCCCTATCAGCTATTGGCGGCACTATAGCTGAGAGTTTCAGGAAAACCTCTGGATATAGTCGAAGCCTGGAATCCATAATCCCAGTCGAAAACGATTTGAAATAAGTACAGTAAAGGTTCGTTCTAAACAGATAATGAAAATAGCGGGGACAAATGGAGCCCTTGGGGCTAAAGACGCCATAAGAGGGGCTAATTACGCCATCGTGTTCCGAAACGGCCTGTGCGCCTTTCCAGGCAAGCATAATATTCATTATCAGGTCGCCGCACTTGCATTGCTGATATCCACGCAGCGATTCTGCTCGCACCAGCGTATCGCTTTCCTTGATACGTTTCTTTCGATAGTCAACGCCGTAGTATTCGGAGACAGAAAGAAGTTCATCTTCTGTCGCGTCGTCAATCAGAACCCTCCTTTGTTGAAATAGAGAGCCGATACGTAAAATTTCCCAGGTAGTCGGCACCTTGCCGAGCCACTCGACCCCGCTGTCCTTCATTTCAGTATTCGGGTCGAGGCCCTTCGTCACAGCACGCGCGATGAGGGACTTCTTGTACTCTTTGAGCTTCTCGATGACCTCACGGCGCTTGTCGATGTCTGCATCGATGGCGGCGCAACGCTCGTCGAGGTAGGAGACGATACGGCGTTGCTCAGAAAGAGGTGGCACGGGAAACACGGTGTTTTCTACGCCTTCTTTTGTCACATGGACCATCGTTGAGCCATGGCTCTGCATTCGCTGCCATTCAGCGTTGGCGCCGAGCGCATAAAAGGCATACCGCTGGAGATAATCTCTAAACTGATCGACCTTCCAGATGTGGTAGTGATATATAACCTTTTCTTCATTCCAAAATACGGGCCCAAAGGTTGTCGCCCACAGATAGAGGAGATCTCCCTTTTTGCAGTACTGCTTTTCCGGGAGCTCCAAATCGCTGTAATACCACTTGTCGTTGGTGTTGAAATTGCCCACTCTCAAAACCCGATAAGTTCCTTTGGCAAGAAGCTCCTGTTGCTTATAGGCACGACCGTTTGTGAGCGACATGAGATACTTAACCTTGCTTTGTTTCCAATTCTGGGGCACCTCGCCAATCCACTCAACCCCGCTGTCCTTCATCTCCCTCATGCCAGGAACCCCCTCATGAGCTCGCCGAGGCCGTCCTCGAGCGCGAGGATCTCCTTCGCGATGACCTCGGGGTCGCGGGGCTTCTCATACTTGTAGAAGTACCTGTTGAACGAGATTGACGTGCCGACCACGCCCACCCCACCGTCGCCGAGCGGGTTGGAGGTGAGACCGGTCTTCTTGTCGAACCTCGGCTCGTCGATCACGGACGCGTCCACGACGGCGTCGGGTGCGTAGGGCAGCACCTCGCTCGCCATGTAGTCGTCGATGTCCATGCCGAGCGGCACGTTCTCGGAGTCCCTCAGCTCGGGGTCGAACACGGGGTTGCCCTTCGCGTCGACCGCCGGCTCCGCGGAGGGGTCTTGCCGACCGAACACCTTGACGAGCGCCTCGACGAGCTTCGTCTTCTGCGGCTTAGGGTTCTCGAGCCTCTTGAAGAGCCCATCGACGTCCTTGAGGAGCTGAGCATAGGTGAGCGCGTCGCCCTCGTTCGCCGCCGCCCACAACCGGATGGTCGCCCGGTTTTCCCCAGTCATCTTCTCCATGGGTTTGCTGAACGAGAAGAGCTCGTCGAGCTTCTCGGGCGTAGGCTCGACGAACACGCGCAGCGGGCGCTGGGTCGTTACCTTGCGGTACATGAAGTCCTCGACGGGAACGATGACCGACTTGCCGTGGTCGTGGCCGTCGACGTAAGTGCGGACGATCCACGCTGCCTGCTCCTCGCCGATTTCGTATCGCTTGTTGCCCTGGCTCTTGCGCAGCGCCGTCCTCTCCTCGGAGGCGTCGATGAGCTGGACGTAGCCCTTACGGTTCTCGGGCTTATGGTTGTTGAGCACCCAGACATAGGTGGCGATGCCCGTGCGGAAGAAGATCTCGGTTGGGAGCTTAACGATGCAGTCGACCAGGTCCTCATGGAAGAGCCAGCGGCGGATGTTCGAGGGCCCGCTTCCCGCGTCCCCGTTGAACAGAGGAGAGCCGGAGAGCACGATGGCCGCCTTGCCGCCGCCCTCCTCGACAGGCGCCATCTTCGCGGCGACGTTCTGAAGGAACAGCATACTCCCGTCGTCGATGCTGGGAAGGCCCGCGCCGAACTTGCCGCCGAAGCCCCTCTGCGCCTCCTCGACCACGCCGTCCTGTTCCTTCCTCCACTCCTTCCCGTAAGGTGGGTTGGTGAGCTGGTAGTTGAAGGTGCGCCCATCGAACCTGTCGTCGTCGAGGGTGTCGCCGAGCATGATGCCCGCCGAGAGGTCGCTCATCTGGTCGAGCACGTCACCGGAGCCACCGGCGATGTTGCGCAGCATAAGGGCCGCCTTGCCCATGGCCCACGTCGCGTCTTCGAGCTCCTGGCCGTAGGGGACGATCTTGGTGGGGCTGCTGAAGTGTCCCTTGTCGTGCCATTCGTCGAGCTGGTCGAGCGCGTCGCAGATGAAGCCACAGGTCCCGCAGCTGCCGTCGTAGAGCGTGCGGATGTCGCCGTTGTCGGCGTTGAGCAGCGTGTCCTCGTTTGCGAAGAGCAGCGCGGTGGCGAGGCGAGCGACGTCCTTGGGCGTCATGAAGTCCTCGGCGTCCTGCGAGATCTCCTCGCCGTAGCGCTGGATGAGGTGCTCGTAGATGTCGGTCATCATGCGGTCCGAGACCGACTCAGGTCCAAGGTCGAAGCTCGCGAAGCGCGTGCAGACCTCGTAGAGCATGCCCTTCTCGTCCAGCTTCTCGCAGGTCTGGCGCATCTCGAAGCGCTGCAAGACCTCGCGGGCGTTCGCGGAGAAGCCGTTGATGTAGGCCATGAGGGCGTCACAGGTCTTAGTGGCACCGAGGTTGGAGAGCGTGAAGCTCGTCACGTTGTAGAAGCAGTGGCCCGAGATGGCGCAGTACTTCGGGTCGTCGTCGTCCCAAACTCCCTTGGCGGCTTGCCTGCTGACCGCACCTCTCGTCGCATCGAGCGCGCACTCGAAGCGCCTCAGCACCGCAAAGGGCAGAATGAGCTTGTTGTAGTCGGCGGGGCGGATCACGTCGCGCACGTAGTTTGCGATGCCCCATATCTCGTTCACGTAGTCGAACGCGGACTTCACGGCCATGGTCGGTCCTCTCTGAGAGAAATAGAATTCCAACCATGTATTTTACAACCGAAAGCCATGATTTGAGCTGTTAGCCAACCAATAGTTTAACAACTCTGGCGAACGGTTTCGCCAACCACTGACTTAACGAATCCAACCAGTAATTTTACATACCCCATATTTGTCGCGAGCATCGCCGTTGGCGTAGCTGCCATTCAGATTCAGGCCATGTCTCTCTTTACCTCGGTAGTCAACCCAGGTGGAGTCAAATGAGAGGATGTTTCTATCATCGAACCGCATCGCAATCTTCAAAGGCTGGTCATCTTTGCCGTTGTAAAAATCTGACTTATCCAGTCGGTTCGGTACAGGATATGTGGGTCCGAGCAGGTACTCCATGGCTGCCATGATGTTGCTCTTCCCAACGTTGTTGGCACCGATGAATACGTTGATGCGAGGGTTAAGATCAACGTGAAGTTCTTTGATGCTCTTGTAGTTGATGATGTCGAGATGCTCGATCTTCATTTGGCACCGCCTTCCATAAGACGTCGTATCTCTTCGCGCAACTTGTTTTCCTCGTCGAAGAGCCGGTTCCTGCGCGCGAACTGCTTCTCTTTCCTGTGCCTTGCCTCTACCTTGGCAAGCCGCTCCTTGAGACGCTCGATCTTCTCGTCCGTGGCATGGCGTTCCTCCACGGTCTCGCCTGCACGTCCCTCATCGCCGTAGGCCACCTGCGATGCCATGAGGTCCCAGGTCTGGTCCATGCCGGTGGGGTCGAGCCTGAGCGCGAGCTCGCCGGCGTCCTGCCACTGTCCCACGACGAGGCTCCCGAGCAGCACCGCAAGGCACGCCCTTCCGTCCCGGGTGCATGCGAACAGCAGCCTGTGCGGGTTCGAGCGGGCGATTGCCGCTAGCGCGGCCTTCGGCACCGTTGCTCCCTTGAGCGCCACCTCGAGGACGAGCACCTCCTGGACGACATCCCCCGCGGGGATGCCGGTCGTCGAGGGCTTAATCGAGTTCCTCAGGGTGATGGACTCGATGTCGTCCACGAACGATCGCCTGGTCGCGGGGTCGAGCTGAAGGTGCTCGTAGAACGCCCTCTTCGGCAGGACCCTGTCGACCTCCGTCGTGCTCGGCAGTCCTAGCATCTGGGCCTCACCACCAGGAAGCACACGAGCTCGAAGTCGTCGAGGCCCGCCACGTCGTTCTCCAGGAAGCCGGTCGTGCCGCCGCCGAAGAAGCTGTCCACGTCCGACTCCTCCTTGGCGCCCATGATGGAGCTCACGGCGGCATTGAGGAGTCCCATTGCCCAGCGCATGTCGCGGCCGTTCTTGGTCTCTCTGTTGAGGGGCTTGTAGAGCCGCGGGTCCGGTTCGCCTCTCCCCTTGCAGAGTAGCCTCATCTCGTCGAGGACTGCCTTGGGCTCCAGGTGTGAGTGGACCACCTCCCCGTCCGAGGCGACCTGTACCACATAGAAGGGGTGGATGCGGTTCCTGCCGTCGGGGTTCATCGCCTCGTTCACGTTGCGAAGGACGAAGACGATGCCGGGCGTGTCGCCCTCGCAGACCGCCTCGATCCCGGAGGGGAGCCGGTCTATCTCGGGGTTTTCCTTGTAGTAGGCAAGCAGGTCCATGCGGAACTCGTTGAGCCCCAGGTCCGTGATCGAGACCCCGCCGGAGACGTCCTCGAGGTCGACGACCTCGTGGCGCATCTGCTCTAGCTGCTGCCTGCGGTACTCGAGGTCGCCCCTCTCGCCCGGGTTCACGTAGTCGTCGTCCCCCGTTGACGCGAGCACGGTCGCCCTCATCCGCGCCTCGACCCGCTCCTTAAGGTTGATGTACTCGTCCAGCTCGACGTTGGGCCAGTAGTTGACGAGTTGGATGCAGGCATTCCTGGAGCCGATGCGGTCGATCCGCCCGAAGCGCTGCACGATGCGCACGGGGTTCCAGTGGATGTCGTAGTTCACGAGGTAGTCGCAGTCCTGCAGGTTCTGGCCCTCGGAGATGCAGTCCGTGGCTATGAGGACGTCTATGTCGTGGCCCTCGAGCGCAGGCGAGAGCACGGCGCGCTCCTTGGAGGCGGGGCTGAAGCACTCGAGCACCTCGGCCATCCTCGCGGGGATGCCGGGGCAGTTGGTCATACAGCCCTTACCCGTGACGACGGCGGTATTCAGGCCGAGCTCATTCTTCGCGAACTCGGAGACGTGCTCGTAGAGGTAGCGCGCCGTGTCGGAGAACGCGGTGAAGACGAGCACGTTCCTGTTGCCGGGGTTTATGGGGTGCTCGGCCTTCTCTCGGATGTCCTCGCAGAGCCGCAGGAGCTTCGCGTCGTGGGCGGGGTCGATGTCATCGATCATGGAGAGCAGCAGGCGCACCGTGTCCGCGTCGCGCGCTACCTCCCCCTCCCAGCTCATCCAGTCCATGTCCTCGAGAAGGATCCCTGTGCCGCCACCGGCCTCCACCGCCTCCGCGTCGTCGGGGTCGAGGTCGAGGTCGATAGTAGCTCCGGCGTCCGAGACCGAGGCGTTCCCCTCTCTGTGCTGCTTGTAGTGCTCGATGGTCTGAAGCGTCTGCTCCATGTAGGAGAGCACGCGCTCGAGCGTGAGCCGAAAGGAGCTCACGGAGCTCTCGAGCCGCTTGAGGAGGTTCGTCGTCATGAGGCGCCTGATGCCCGCCTCGCGACCGGCGGCGGAGAGGTTGCCGCTCTCGGGGTCCTCGTACTTCCCCACCTTGCTCGGCTGCAGGAAGGCGCTTGGCATGTAGACCGAGAGCGTGAGGGAGTCCAGCTCCGCGTAGATCTCGCGGTAGTTGATGGCGCCAGGCAGCGTCGAGAGGCTGGGGTCGCGCGAGATGGGCGGGAGGCGCCTCGGGAACGGCCCGAGCGCCGCCGTGTCGTAGTACTGCTGTATGTGCCGCCTGCTGCGTGCGATCGTAACCTGGTCCAGCACCTCGAAGAAGTCGAAGTCGAGCATGTCCTGGAGCCTGGCGGTGGTCCTCTGGCCGACGGGCAGCTTGGACCACGCGGTGTAGGCGCCCTGCGCGTTCCTGAAGACCGTCTCCACGTCGCACGAGAGCCCGAGGCGTGCCGACCACGCCTCCGGGTCTCCCTGGTAGGCGAGCGCGAGCTGGTTCCTGAGGTCGCGGAAGCGGTTGTTGACCGGGGTGGCGGAGAGCATGAGCACCTTGGTCCTCACGCCCTGCTTGATGACCTTCTCCATAAGGGTCTGGTATCGGTTGAGCCTGTCGTTGGTGGCCGAGTCGCCGCCGTTCCTGAAGTTGTGGCTCTCGTCTATCACGACGAGGTCGTAGTTGCCCCAGTTGACGCGGGAGAGGTCGACCCCCATGGTCTCGGACATCCCGCGCTCGCGCGAGAGGTCCGTGTGGTAGAGCACGTCGTAGCGGAGCCTGTCCGAGGCGATGGGGTTGTTCACGACGTTGCGGTTGTATGTTGTCCAGTTGTCCCGGAGCTTCTTGGGGCACAGGACGAGCACGTTCCTGTTGCGGGACTCGTAGTACTTTATGACCGCGAGCGCCGTGAACGTCTTGCCCAGGCCGACGGAGTCCGCGAGGATGCAGCCGTCGAAGGTCTCGAGCTTGTTGATGATCGCGATGGCGGCATCCCTCTGGAAGTCGTACAGCTTGCCCCAAATGGCGCTCTCGCGGAAGCCGGTGCCCTCCTTGGGGAGCACGTCCTCGGACACGTCGTCGAGGAACTCGCTGAAGATGCGGTAGAGGGCCATGTAGTAGACGAGTTCGGGAGGGTTCTCCTTGTACATGGCCGTGATGGAGTCGACCACCGCGTCCGTCACGTCGTCGAGCCGGCCGGAGTCCCAGGCCTCGTCGAAGATGTCGAGGAGGGCCCTCGACGTGGACGCGTCCGGCCGCATGACAAGCGCCTGCCTGCCCGAGGAGTTGTCCACGCCCAGCTCCGCCGTGGTCAGCCCGGCGAACGGCGTGTAGGCGGCGGTCCCCTCCGGGCCGTCCACCACGAGGAAGGTGTTGTCCATCCCGTTGTCCACGCCGAAGGAGCGGAACTTGGCCTTCCGGCGGATCCAGCGGGCGCACTCGGAGGCGACCGACTTCTGCGTCAGCTCGTTGCGGAGGCGAATCTCCAGCTGGGTCCCGCAGAGCCCCTTCTCCCGGGCGAGCCGGGGGATGTAGAACTCCCGCTCCTGCTTGGGGGGCCGGCTCCTGGTGAACGCCTGCGACGTGAAGATGAAGCGGAACTCGTCGAGGCCGTCGAGCTGCTCCTTGAGCTCCTGGTAGGCGTACATCGAGAAGACCTCGGCCGCGACCGACACGCGGTCGCCGGACCTGATGGTCGAGACCAGGTCGTCCTTCACGATGTTCGCCTTGTTGTCGAAGAAGGGGGGATGCGTCATTCTTTGCTTCCCTCCGAGAGCCTCTCTATGAGGCATACCTTCACGTACGTTGTCAGGCTCATGCCCTTCAGCTCCGCCGCTTCCTTCGCCGCGTCGCGCAGGTTCCGCGGGATTCGCATAGTGACCGGGACGTTCTCCGAACCCACGAGGAACGCCTGAATCTCGGTGGGGGTGGCGCCGGAGTCGACGAGCTCTGAGTACTTCATGGGGACTCTCCTCGAATGCCGCGTGCAGTACAAGTGCAGTCCATTCTAGCAGAGGGCTTGCAGGTTTCTAGCAGATGCCGGTCAACGGGCTGCCGCCTCGAATCTCAGGGATTGAGATTGCAACGAGCACCTCTAAGGACAGCAAGTAGCCCATCCTGTACACCCACGGTGGCCAGGATGGACGCCGCGGACGCATTGGACAAGGTGGCCGCGGGATCCGTCCCGATGGCGCAGACTTTCGTCTGTGCCCCGGGGAGACGCCTCCGCGGCCGCACCGTCCGAACGTCCCTTCTCTCTGCGGGGGATGCCCCGCGCCCCTGGGGGTGACCGACTTGAGCCGTGACGCCATGCCGAGGCGCCTGAACGTCCGGGTCTCCGACGGGGAGCTCGAGGCCCTGGACCGGGCCTCCGCCGAGATGGGCTGCTCCAGGAGCCAGGTGGTGAGGCTCCTGATACACTGCCTCGCGGACGGCGGGACGCGCATAGGGGCGGGCACCGTCGCCTTCGACTACGAGACCTCACACGGCATCGTGCGCAACCTGCGCTCCATAGGCACGCTCTACAACCAGTCCGTGGCGGCGCTCAACACGATCGCGAAGGTCGCACGCGAGTCCCCGGACGAGGTGACGGCCGAGGACGCGCTCGAGGTCCTCAGGGTCGTGGACACCGAGATGACCTACGTGGCGGACTCGCTCGGATGCCTCCGCGAGGACGTGGCGAGGCTCTCCGACAGGCCGGCCGTCTTCCTCTGGAGCTGACCGGCGTGCCGGCAATCAAGGCCATATCGGGACACACGGGGCTCGCCGCCGCGAGGAGGTACCTCGAGCGGGACGGGAGGGCGCTCGCCAGGGACCTCCTGCACTTCTCGCGGATGGACGAGTCCCCGCGCCAGGTGGGGCCCGTCGAGGCTCGCTTCGATTGGGACGCGGCCATGGACGAGACGAGGCGCGCCAACGGCAACGACGCCCCGTACCGCGGGAGGCCCGCCCGGACCTACAAGCACTACGTGCTCTCCCCCGACCCGCGCGACGGCGTCTCGCTCGCGGAGCTGAGGGGGCTCGCCGTGCGCTGGGCCGAGGAGAGCTTCCCGGACTTCCAGGTGGCCATCGTCTACCACGACGACAACGATGGCCACGTCCCCCACGCGCACGTGATCGTGAACAACACGAACCTCGCCACCGGGAACAGGCTCCGCGACCCCGACCCAGGCCTCCTGAACGGGCGGCTGCAGGCGATCGCGCGGGAAATGGGGCTCTCGCACTTCGAGGGCAGGATCGACGCGCGGCACCCGGACACGCGCAAGCGAGGCACGAGGGAGAACTACCAGCGGGTCCACGTCGGGCGCGCGGAGGCGGAGCTCTCGTCCAGGGGCGCGTACTCCTGGGTCGCCGACATCAGGTCGAGGGTGGACGTCGCCGTCGCCTCCTCCAGGACGGAGCGAGAGCTGCTCGGCAGCCTCTCGCGGCTGGGCGTTGAGACGAGCGTCCGCGGCGACGGGAGGGACTGGACCTTCTGCCTCGCGGACCAGCCCGCCAGGAGGGTGAGCGGCACGAGGCTCGGCACCGACTACCGGCGAGAGGACGTGCTCACTAGGCTCGCCGCCCGCCGTGGGGAGGCGCTGCTGCCGGACGGCTCCGTCATGGGCGTCGAGGAGGCCGCGCGCCGCGCGATCGAGCTCAGGGACTTCTCCGAGCTCAGGGGGCTCTCCTCCGCCGTCGCCGTGATCGGGGAGACGCGCGCACGGTCCGTCGAGGAGCTCGCGGCCGTGGCCGCGCGATGCGGAGACCCCGGCGAGAGGGAGCGCATCGACGCGGCGATCGCGCTGGCAAGGAGGCACGGCATGCTGCCGGAGCGGCGGGAGGCCGCAGCGCGCAACGGTCACGTGCGGCGGGACGACGCGCGAGGCGTCACCCGCCGCGACGCGAGGCGCGGCGACGGGTCCATCGGAAGGCGGCAGCCGGACCGCGGAGACGACGGCCGGACGGACGGGAGGGGGAGATGAGGGTCACGTTGTCGTACGTTGACGGGCGGGTCGAGGAGTTCGACTCAGACCGGCTCACGCGCCCCGACCCGTTCCCGGGGAGGAGCGTCCTCTCGGACCTCGTCCTCAGCCTTGGGGACGACGGAATGTGGATCGAGCTCGACTACTACGACTCGCAGGGCGTGGCCGAGGGCGATGCGCTCAGGAGGCGCCGGGGCTGGAGGGCGCAGCTCGCGACGGCAGGTGAGCTGGCGGCGGCGTCCAGGGTGGACGTCGACGGCACCACGAGGTGGATGAGGGTGGGCGACGGCCTCGTGGACGTCTCGCGGCTCGAGGACGTCCGCGCCTCGCTTGACGACGGGCCGTCCGACCTGCCGGCCCTTGCCGCCTGGGCGTACCGCACGGGCCTCTCCATCCCCGAGGTGGCGGGCGACGACCCGCGCGACGCGGCCGGCAGGGTCTGCGCCTGGGCCGGCGTGCCGACCGAGAGCCTCGAATTCATGTCGCGCGTGCGTGCTACCGTCACGCCAACGTCGGACCTGGAATCCGGAGGTGCGTCATGAGGCGGTTCCTCTCGACCGTAGGCAGGATCACGCTTGCCGTCCTGAGGGGGCTCCTGCGCGTACTCCTCTGGGCGCTGAGGCTGGCGTTTCGCGCCGTGCTCTGAGGGCGCGTCCGCCAAAGCCCCAACCCCATCGCGGCCGCATTGGTCAGGGGCGCTTCCCAGAGGGCCCCAGAGGGGCTCGCGGCGTCACGTATGCCTGCGGCTTCCCTACTTCGCCCTCATGTCCTCCGGCGCCATGTCGACGGTCGCGAGCCGCGCGGCGGCCTCCCTCGCGCTTCCTGCCCTCTCGGAGAGCGGCCTCTCGTCCCTCGAGCGCGAGCGTGCCCGCTCCGCCCGCGCCTCGTCGTACCTGCCGATGACGAGGTCGGACGCGCGCGACGCCTCCGAGGCGGCCCTCGCGAGGGCGGATGGGTCGTCCCTGATCTCGTCCAGCCAAGACCTGAGGTACGCCGCGTGGTTCTGGGTCCAGGTCTGCACCGACCCTCCCCTCGCGACCGCGGACATGTCGAGCCCCGCGTCCGCAGCGGAGAAGGCGCTCCCGAGCTCCGCGACCAGCTCCTCGAACGCATAGGACTCGTGGTCGCTCGGAAGCGGCCTGCCGAGCTCGCCCGCGGTCGAGTGGCACATCTCGTGCATCAGCGTCCTGCAGAAGCCCTCGGCGGACTCGAACTGGCCGCGGAGCGGCATGGTGATCGCGTCCTCGGCCGGGGCGTAGAAGGCGTCGTCGCTCCTCGTCTCCCGCACGGGGCACCTCGACGACGCGATGAGGTCGTCTGCCACCCTCCAGGGCTCCGACCCCGGCTCCGCCGTGCGAGGCTCCATGACGGGCGGGACGCCCTCCACCTGGCTCGCGTTGAAGACCCAGGCGCCCCTCCCCCTCAGGAACCTGTCCCCGCAGACGTCGTCCTCCGAGATCCTCCCCGCGGCGACGAGCTCCCGCGCCCTCTGTACCGTGACGACCGACTGCCTTCCTGCGCGCATGATCGGCACGTACCAGCTCCAGAACTCCACCGTGGCCTGCGCCCTCTCGCCGCGGCGCACGTGCCAGCCGGCGTCCCGCGCCTGGTTGTACGTGACCCACCTGGGGTCCTCGAATCCGCATCGTGCGGACGCGGCCGCGAGGGAGAGCCTGTTGACGCCCCTGTACCGGGCGCCGGTCGCGGCGTTCCTCGCCGACCAGCACCTCTCCCACCCCGCGTACCACGAGAGCCCGTCCTCCTCCATGGCGCTCGCGAGCGACTCCACGAGCCTCGCCCGCCCCTCGGCGAGCGTGTCCCTGCCCTTCTCAGCGCGCATGCCTTCCTCCCTGTAGAAGATGGGGCGACCCGTCCGGGCCGCCCCGCTATCTTTGCCGCTACTCCTCGCGATCGTCCGCGGTCCCGGCCGCCCTGCAGAGCGCGATTGCCGCGACTGCCGTGGCGCCGGAGAGCGCGCCGAGGAGGTAGAGGGCGATGGCGCCGAAGTGGCTAATCATCGGTTCCGCCCCCTCCCAGCGGGCCGGTGCCGCCCTCGGGTCCGCGCTCGATGCGGACGTCGGGCTCGCCGCCCTTTCCGCGGCGCCTGAGCGCGCGTGCGCCTGCGAGCGAGAGGCCTGCCGCGGCGCAGAGACCCGCGATGGGGGCGACCGGGATCCCGGCGTCGCCGGTCTTGGGCAGCTGGCTGCCGCCCTTGGTGGCCTTCTCCTCCTTGGGGGTCTCGGGCGGGGCCTCGGTGATGCTCACCGTCTGTCCCTCGTCCTCGAGGTCTGCGTGGGTGGCCACGGTCCTCCCGTCGTGGGCGATGGTCTCGAAGGCGACCACGTCGTGCCCGGCGAGCGCGCTGCCGTCGAACTCGAACGTGACGTCGGTGCTGCCGGACTCGGCGTCCGCGGTGAAGGTGGCGCTGGCGGTGACGGGGCTGCCGTCGCCTCCCGTGACCCTCTCGCCCGTGGACTTGTCCATGAGCGTGCCCGTGACCGTGTACTCGCGGCCCTTGACGAGCCCGGACCACTCGACCCTGTCCGTGATGGCAACCTTGTCCGCGGCCGTGGCCTCGTGGTCGCCGTCCGCCGCGTCGGTCGCCGTGGTGTGGATGCCGGGCAGGCTCACGGTCTGTCCCTCGTCCTTTAGGTCGGCGTGGGTGGCGACGACCTTGTCCGCGCGGGAGAGCTCCTCCGTGCAGACGAGCTTCCTCCCCTCGAGTCCGGTGCCGTCCACGTCGAAGGCGACCTCGACGGTGCCCTCGGAGGACTCGGGGGTGACGGTCGTCTCCGCCGTGGCGAGCTCCTTGCCCGTCTCGGCGTCGAGCAGGTGTCCCCTGACCTTGTATTCGGTCCCGGGGGTGACGTTGGAGTAGGAGACGGTGTCGGCCACGCGCTGGCCGGGCGCCGCGTCGATGACCTTGTCGCCGTCAGCGGCGTCGCTCGCCGTCGTCCTCACCTGGGGGAACGCGACGCTCTGGCCCTCGTCGGAGAGGTCGGAGTGAGTGGCGTACACGTGGCCTTCGCGCGAGAGCTCCTCGAAGGCGACGACCGTGCGTCCCGCGAGGTCGGAGCCGTCGAACCTGAACGTGACGGTCGCCGTTCCGCTTGCCTCCTCGGGCGTGAGCTTCGTGGTCGCTGTGACCCTCTCGCCCCTCGCGTCCGTGACCGCCTCGCCGGTCTCGCGGTCCATGAGGGTGCCGGTGAGCTCGTACTCCTTCCCGGGCACGAGGTTCTGGTACTCGACGGTGTCCGTGATGGTCACGTCGTCGTCTGCCGCCGCGTCGTGGGAGCCGTCCTCCGCGTCCGTCGCGGTGGTGCCGATCTTGGGGAACAGGACCGTCTGCCCCTCATCGTCGATGTCTGCGTGCGTGGCAACCACCTTCCCGCCCTGGCCGAGCTCCTCGAACGCCACGACGGAGTGGCCGGAGAGCCCGGTCGCGTCGAACTCGAAGGTGACCTTGGCCTTGCCCGTGGAGAGCTTGGGGGTGAGCCTTGCGGTGGCGGTGACGGCCTTGCCGTCCGCGCCGGTCACGGCCTTGCCGGTCTCGCGGTCCATGAGGGTTCCCGTGAGCTCGTACTCCTTCCCTGGCTCTAGGTTCTCGTACTCCACCTCGTCCGTGAGCGTGACGCTCCCGGCGGCCTCGGCCAGGTGCTCCCCTCCCTCGCCGGTGAGGGTCGTGGCTATGCGCGGGCCCTGGTCGTCGTCGACGGTTCCGAGGTCCACGGTGGTGGCGTCGCGCGTGACCTGCACGGTCATGCTCACGAGGCGGAGCCCCTGGTTCGCGTCGCACGGGAGCTCCTCGACGAGGTACGTGTCGTAGGGCAGCGCGCCCTTGGAGTCGTCCGGGGCGGTCTGGGAGTCCGCGGTGCCGCTGAACCACACGCCCGCGGAGGCGTCCCAGGACCCCTCGCCCGCCGAGTCGTTCGCGTTCGTGCGCGTGGTGTGGGCGGCCCAGGACGACGCGGTGCTCGCCTGGCCGTTCTCGTCGGTCACGATGACGTGGGACTCGCCCGTGGTGGCGGAGGTGATCCGGAAGGGCACGCCCGCGAGGCGCCGCATGCTTCCGGACTCCGCCTTCACGAGCTCGAGGTCGCCGCGGCGGACCTGCTCGGCGACCGTGGGCGCGGCGTAGGTCGAGACGTGCTCGGCGGTCCCCTCTGCGGTCACGCGCGTGACGAAGGTCTTGTCCGAAGCCACGTATCCCTCCGGCGCCTTGGTCTCCCTTATGGCCACGGTGCCCAGCGGGACGACGGCGTTGCCTGCCGCGTCGCGGTAGAGGTCGTCGCCCGTGGCGGACGAGAGGTCCGCGGTGCCGTCCTCCCCCGTGGAGACGGTCCAGGTGCGGGTGGCCTTCGCGGGGAGGCTCCCCTCGTCGTACTGGCCTGCGTAGTAGCGGACCTCGAACTCCGCGCCCGCGAGGCTGGCCGCGCCGAGCGGGGACGCCTCGCCCGTCTCCGCGTCGGCCTTCGCGAGCACGAGGCCGAGTGGGTTCGTCTGCGGGACGTCCGACGCGCTCGCGTCGGCCTCGCCGCCCGCGGGCACTTCCACCCTCGTCGTCGCGTTCGAGAGGGCATATCCCCTTGGCGCCGAGAGCTCGCGCGCCCAGTAGGTCCCGGGCGAGACCTCGACGGCCTCGCTCGTGCCGTCCTCCCTGGTGGTCAGGCGCACCCCCGTGTCCTTCGTGCAGCCCTCGTCAGAGAAGAGGCCGTATACGGCTCCCCGACGGAGTAGAGTGTGTTGCCGTCGGTGACCGCGGGGTCGGATGACGCCTTCGTGACGGTCACCCTTCCCCTCGACTGTCCGAGCGGGATGAGGATGTAGTGCGACGGCCAGACCTTCCCCTGGATCGCGGAGGTCTGGTTGCCGCTCTCGATCGTGCCGAACCCGTTGCTCGAGTGCACGGAGTGCCACATGAGGTCATCGGAGGGGCTGGAGCCCCAGAAGAAGCCCGCGTGGCCGTCCCAGGTGTTGCCGTATCGGTCGGTCCCGCTCACGGGCACGGACGAGTCGGGGGTCGCGACGATGATGTCTCCCCGTTGCGCGAGTCCCGAGGCGAGCAGCTCTTCCTTGGTGTCGAAGCGGTAGGACACGACGTCCTGCGCCTTGCATATCCTCTCCCACACGTTGGTGTTCCACCAGTTGGCGCCGTTCGTGGATAGCGCCGAGTAGGGGTTCCCGCCGGCGGCGGCCATCACGTAGCAGACGAAGCCCGTGCACTGCATCCCCGCTCGGTACGAGCCGTGGTCACCGTTCGGTCTAGGCATGTCGCCGGTGTCCCCGAGCCCGAGGTAGGGCGTGCCGAGGTAGAACGAGTCGCCCTGGTGCGACTCGAGTTCGCCCACCACCTGCTCTCGCGTGACGCCGACGACGTCGCTTATGTACCTCGTGCCGTTCGGGTTGTCGAACCATGAGCTCGATTCCGCCGCGAGCGCGACGGTCGGCGCGAGCGCCCCGAGCAGCTGGCTCAGGACGAGCGCTACCGATAGGAGGGCGGCCTTCATGCGCTTGGCCCCGCCGTCACGTCTCCACGCCCGCAGGGCGCGCCGGGCCGAGTGGGCCCTTTCCTTAGCGATCCTCATCTCTTCCCCTATCTTCTCCTTGGTGTGGCGTCGCATGGCGTGCCGATCGCCTCGGAGGCGGCCCGCGCCTCCTGCGCCCGGGCGGAGAGTCCCCCGGCACCGTCGGCCCGCTCCTCTGCGCGCCCGCGGCAGTTCTGCTCGTACCACCTGCGCCTCGACTCGACGAGCGCCTCTCCGAGCCTCGACGGGTCCACCTCCGCGCATTCCTTCTGGTTGCGCCCCTCCCCGTCCGGCAGTGGGTTGCCGTCAGCGTCGAGTACGTCCCGGCTGAGCCTCACCGGCCTGTCGGCGAGGAGCGGGACCTCCCTCCAGTGCTCGTCGTGGTACCTGGAGTGGTTGGGCTCCACGTACCTCGGGTGGAACTGCCACCCGCCGAGGTCGACGGCGTCGACCTCGGTCCCCCTGGGAAGGGTCACGGTGAAGAGGACCCTCTCCTCACCCGTCTCGCGGTCGGCGTACTCCGTCCGCCGCACGTACCTCTCGTGGAACGAGAGCCAGACCCGCTCCCTTCGCTTGCCTTCCGGACCTTCCATTTCCTTCCTCCTTCTCTTCGCTTGCCGGGACGGTCCCGGCCCCTTGGCGCCTCTCGGCTACCCGCCCAGGACGTCCCTGGCCCAGGAGCCGCTCTTCGTGAGCGAGAGGATCAGCAGCACGCACATCGCGAGGTACTGGAGCGCGTAGCTGAGCCCCCCGACAACGCTGTCCACGGCTGCCCCGGCCCCGGCGCTCGCCGCGTTGAGCCCTCCCAGCACGACCGGGAAGGCGATGAGGGTGACGGTGATGATGAGCCCCGCGAGGCACACGGAGGCGAAGCTCCTGAGGTACGCGACGCCGGCCTGGCGCGTGTCCTCGAGCCCCAGCAGCGACAGCGGGATCGGGCTCAGGGCCGCCATGAGGTAGAGCTGTATGGCGCGTGCCCACGAGACCACAAGCGCAACCACGTAGGCGGCGATGACCACGACCCAGCTCACGAGCGCGACGACGATCATCGCCACGAGGGCGGGGACGCTGTCCTCGGTGGTGACGATCGAGACCTTTGCGAGGTCCATCGCGCCGCCGGACCCGAACGCCGAGGTCGTCCTCGTGATAGCGAGCCGCGCCACCTCGTAGACCGCGCGCATGAGCTCGAAGGAGTTCTGCACGAGGAAGAGGCACACGGCGAAGAAGACGAGGAGGAACACGACCTCCCGCACCGCCGGCATCGAGGCGTTCCCGTCCATGCGCTGGGAGAGGTGTATCAGCTGGACCGTGAAGACCATGCTGAGGACCCCGCAGCCTATGGGCAGGATCGCAGTCCTCCACACCCCGCGGGCGATGTCGAAGAGGGTCACCTCGCCCGCCGTGCCCAGCATCCTGTCGAAGGGCTTCGAAAGGACCCCGTCGACCCCTATGGATGCCAGCACCCTGGCCTGGGCGTCGAAGATCCAGTTGCAGGTGTCGCGAAGGACCCCGCACATCCAGGAGTTGATGTCGTCCCCGATGGAAGCCCAGGCGGGGCGCGGGACGAGGAGGGCGATGCCGATGGCGAGCGCGGCCGCCAGGGCCAGGCGGCACGCTCGGCTCGGCACGTGGCGTCCCACGGCTATCCCGTCACCGAGAAGGCGCCGTCGGCCCACGTGGCCGAGACGATCGACCTCCCCGGGTCGTCGCAGGTGAAGGTCGCCGTCACGCTGTCCGCCTTCGTGTCGATGTACACCTCGCCGTCGAACGCGGCCTCCGTGGCCCCGGGGACGTGCTCGGACACCCAGAGGGACACGGCGAGGTCGAGCGCGTCCTCGCTCCCGCCGACGAGCGCGAGGTACTCCTCGTCCACGCCCGTGACCCTGACCTCGCCGCCAGGCGGGGCGGGAACCCAGTCGAACGAGGTCTGGAGCTGCTCGCACCTGAGCCTCGCGCCGTCGCCCCTGCCCCTGATGGTCACGGTGGCCTGGACAACGGTCCCGTCGGCGCGTGTCACCCTGAGGCCGCACTCCCCGTCCCCGTCGGAGGTGACCTCGTAGGACGACGTGCGCGTGTCGGTGCCGTCGGTCTCGACGAGCCTGCCCCCGGACGCCGTCATCCTGAGCGACGCGTCCTCGGCGCCCATCCACTCCCGCGACTCGAGCTCCTCCGCGCACGACTGCCGCGCCTCCTCCGCGCTTGCGCCAGAGTCGGAGCCCTGTCCGTCCGCGGCGTCGACCCAGGCGGCGGTCTCCGAGCCATTGTCCGTCGGGTCCGCCTTGTCGGCTCGCGACGCAGCGCAGCGCGCCGCGCCCGCCCCAGCGCGACGGCGACCGCCCCGGCGGCGAGCGCGGCGACGGCCCTTCGCCTCTTCTCCATGTCCCTTCCTCCCTACTGGATTCTGACCGCGCACGTGAACCGGCTTATCCCGGTACCCACGCGGACGTGGTCCCCTGGCTGCGGCGCGTGTATGTAGGAGTCGCCGCCGATGTAGATGGCGACGTGGCCGGGCCTCCAGAGGATGTCGCCCGGCTCCGCCTGGGAGAGCGGCACCATCGTCCCCGCCCTCAGCTGCGCGTCGCTCTGGTGCGGTATCCGGATTCCCGCCTGCGCGTAGCACCACTGCGTGAGCCCGGAGCAGTCGAGCGCCTTGTTGGGCGTGGACCCTCCCCAGACGTAGGGCGTGCCGAGCTGGGTCTGGGCCGCGGCGACGATGGTCGCCCCCTTGCCCGATGGGGCGCCAGCGGGCCCGGCCCGCCTGAGGTCGTCCGCGCTCATCGAGTCGAAGCGCCTGAGGCCGTAGGCGTCCATCGCGGCCTTGAGCGAGTCGACGTAGGAGGACGACGTGGCGTAGCCCGCGTCCTTGAGGCCCTCGGCCATGAGGTCCGAGTCCCTGCCCTCGATGGCCCTGCGGATCTTCTCGTTTCCCGAGTACCTTCCCGCCTGCAGCAGGACGCGCGAGCGGAAGCGGATGCAGTCCTCGTAGGACCTGAACCTCGTGAATGCGTCAACGACGGTGACCGAGGCGCCCCCGTACTCCTCCCGCGTCTGCCAGGACTCCTTTCCCGCGACCTCGGGGCAGGAGGCGAAGCTCGGTGCCCACTTGATGCCGAAGAGGTTGTTGTCCCTCGTGGCGAGGCCAGAGAGGTGGTCCCCTACGCCCGACTCGACGATGACCTGGGCGAGCGTGCAGCCCGCCGGGTGACCGTACTCGTCCTGGCACTCGAGGGCCGCCAGGACCATCGAGTAGGTGACGTAGGGAGGGAGCCCCTCTACCGACGCGCGCCTCGAGGCCTCGTTGTCCCAGAACCCGAAGAGCGAGCCGACCGCCTGCGAGATCATCGCCGCGGCGAGCACCGCGACGACGGCTCCGGCGAGGATGCCGGCTATCGGGACCGTCGCTGGCGCGCCCGCCGCGTACGCCGCCTTGCCGGCGGCTCTCGCCGTCTCCGCGGCCCTTGTCGTTCCCGGCATGGCCTCGCGAGGCGGCGCCGCCTCGCGCCTCCAGCCCCTCCGAGGGGGCCCGGTCCTGCGCGGGCGCGCCCTGCCGGTTCCGGCGCCCTCCCTGCCGTCGAGCGCTGCGAGCCTTGACCGCGCGCCGTGTCGGCGGGGCGCCTCTCGCACCGGGGCGGCCGTCCTGGGCGGCCGCGAGTCCCCGGGGGTTCCGGTCGCTCCCGTCGCCGTGATCGCCGCCTCCTCGCGGGTCGCCACCGGCGGAACGCCTTCCTCCGGTGCGGGCGGCACTCCCTGCGCCGGTGCGGGGCGGGACAGCGCGTGGCCTCCGCCGCCGGTCCCCGGCGAGCCGTCGCCTCCCCGTGCGCGCCGCAGGCGCCTTGATGTCGCGCGGGACGCCGCGCCGGCGGGGCGGGACAGCGCGTCCGCCCCGAGCTCCTCGTCGGACTCCCCGAACGCGTCGCGCGATGCCGTTGCGGTCGCCCTGCGCGCCCTGGCCGCGCGCCCCATCGCCGCCGCGCGGCGGCCCCTGAGCTCCGACAGGGCCGTGTCAGCCTCGTCGTGCGCGATTCCCGCGCTCACGGCGTCCGTGCGCCCCTCGAATGCGACGGCGGACGCGTCCGGGGCCTCGTGCGCCGCGGAGCTTGCCGCACCGGCCTCCCGGGCGCTCACCTCTCCCCCCTCCGCGCCGTCGCCTTCCTGCGGCGCCGCCTCGGCGCCTGCTCGCTCGGCTTCGTGTTGAAGAGGTCGTAGAGCGCGCCCCTGGGGAAGTCGTCCTTGATGGGGACGCGCGCGCCGCCGGCGACGAGGAGCCCCTCGCCCGGCTTGATCGACTCGTCTATGTAGCGCGACTCCTGCTCGGAGAGGCCCAGGAGGTCGACCCAGGCCCTTCGGTCCACGGGCGACTGCTTGTGGAGGAGGATGAAGTCCGAGTTGAGCACCATGTTCCTGGCCTCCTCGTGCTCCAGCATGTAGACCGAGTTCTGCGTTATGCCGGTGGCCACGAGGCCGAACTTTCGCCCCTCCGCCCAGAAGCGCGAGAAGTACGAGACGATCGCCGGGTGCTCGAAGAGGGACTGGACCTCGTCGATGTAGAGCCACGTGGTGACTCCCCGCTCGTAGTTCGAGTACATGCGGTTGCGCACGGACTCGAGCGCCGTGAGCATCCCGAAGGTCCGGAGGTTCGAGGTGAGGTCCCTGAGGTCTACGTCGACGATCCGGTTCGAGAGGTCGACGTCCGACTCGTGGTTGAAGAAGGACTGCGCTCCCACGGCGTAGCGCTCGTAGCGCAGCGCGATGTCGCGCGCCTCGCGCTCCTCCTGCGCGAGCAGCTCCTCGTAGAGGTCGCCGAGCGTGGGGGTGCCGCCGTCCCCGGAGCGGCTCTCGTAGCACGCCTCGACGCAGCGGGCGATGATGGACTTGTCCGCCTCGGGGAGCCCCTGGCTCCCCTCGGACATGGTCGCCGCGGAGAGCGCGAGGAAGGCGTCGATCTTGAACGCCCGCTGGGCGCTGGGGCTGAGGTCCGCCACGTCGGTGAGGTCGAAGGGGTTGAGGTGCGAGTCGGAGTCCGGCCCGAGCCTGATCGTGGTCCCGCCGCACGGCTCCGTCACCGCGGAGTACTCCCCCGCGGGGTCGAAGATGATCACCTGGTCGTCGGGGTAAGCGAGGATGGTGTTGAGGATCTCCCTCTTCGTGGAGAAGGACTTTCCGCTGCCAGGCTTGCCGGCGACGAACCCCATGGGGCTCGCGAGGCTGCGCCTGTTGCAGATCACCAGGTTCGAGCTCTCCTTGTTCTGGCCGTAGTAGCCGCCGCCCTCCTGGTTGAGCTCCTGCGTCGCGAAGGGCATCTGGATCGCCACCTCAGCGGTGGTCATCATCCTGCCGACATCCACGCGGTTGGCCCCGAGGGGCAGCACCGAGTTGAGCCCCTCCCTCTGCCGGTAGTCGAGGGTCCCGACGTCGATCGAGTTCGACCGCGCCGTGCGCATGATCTGCTCGACCTGGTTGCGCAGCGCGTCGCGGGTGTCCGCGTAGGTGTACACGAGCCCCGTGTAGCGGAAGAGCCTCTGGTTCTTGTTCTGCAGGTGGTCGAGGAGGTCCTCGGCCTCCGCCTTCGAGTACTTGAGCTCGGAGGGGAGGATGTCGAAGTCGTAGCCGCGCTTCACGGCGGTCATCTGCTCGTCGATGATCTCCTTGTCCATCCACGCGAGCCGCTTCTTCACGAAGGCGATCGCGCGCGACTTGTCCATGCCCCTCACGTGCAGGCTCACCGCGAGCGGTACGGGAAGGTCGACGATCTCGGCCACGCAACGGTCCGAGAGCTCCGAGCCGAACGAGCGGAAGGCGAGCGTCTGGCACCACGTCCCGTCGATCCAGAGGCACGACGCGGACCCCTCGGGCTTCGCCTCGATGCAGTTGGGGCAAGCGAGGTCCTTCGCGCGCAGCCCGGAGGTGGCCCCGAGCGCCTCCCACCCGGCGGCGGGAGGGTTGCCGGGGCGCAGCAGCTCCGCGATGGCGCGCAGGCGCGCCGGGCCGTCGAGCGGAGTGGCGTCGCATCGTATCCTCTGGAGGGACTGGGTCACGTCCCCGCGCACGCGCGCGAGCCTGGGCACGGCGGACCCCACGTCTCTCGCCCCGACGGAGAACGTGATGTATCGCGAGCGAACGAGGTTCGAGACGCCCTCGCGCATCTTGTCGTTGAGGATTCGGTTGTACTCCTCGGCGAGCGCGGCGGTCCTCCCCCTCTCCGCGAAGAAGGAGCGGTGCCCGATCTCCTCGGCGGGGATGGGCGTGTTCACGACCGAGAGCTGGAGCGCGACGTCCTCGCCGATGGAGTCGAAGAGCTGGCACCAGGCCGAGAAGACGGACTCCTTCGCCTCCCTGCGGGCGCTCTGGTAGCTGATGTCGGAGAACTCGAGGGTCTGCGAGAAGATCCCCGGGTCGACCTCGCAGATGCCGTCGGCCCACAGCGAGTCGAAGCCGACCGCGTTGTATACGTCGCGCGCCGCGCGCAGCGACCTCCTTCGGGCGGCCGCCCTCTCGCTCGCCTCGCGGTCGTGCTCCCTGAGGTCGCGCTCGGCGGAGCCCCCGCCCGATATCATCAGCGAGAGCCTCTCCCAGGGTCCCGCGCAGCGCGCGCTATCCCTCTGCTTCCCTGCTCGGCTCACGGAGCTCCGCCCCCTTCCTCCTCGCGTTCCTCCTGTGCCTCCTGGTCGTCCGCTGGGCGATCGGCTCCGGCGGTGCGGCGAGCATGCACGACGTCCCGTACGCGAGCACCCCGTCCCAGGTCGCGTGCTCCCAGAGCATGGGGGCGAACTCCTCAGCCCTCATCCCGTGCGGCCGCCAGAAGCCCAGCAGCCAGAATGGGAGGGACGCGCACATCACCGGCAGGCTCGCGTCGGCGGGCTCCACGCCAAGAGCCGCGTAGAGCGCGGACGCCGTCGCCACCGACGTGGCGAGCCCGCCCGTGACGCAGAGCAGCGTCCTCAGGCTGAGCTTGCCCACGACCTTCTCCTGGTACTCGCCTATGTCCTTGTGGACCGCGACAGATAGCGACGCCATCGCCGCCCCCTAGGCCGGGAGCCAGGACGTGTCTAGCATCCCGAAGTAGACCGAGGCGGCGATGATGATCGCCCCGCCCGCGATGGTCGATATGGCGCTCGCGATCTGCGCGCCGCCCTGCTGCTCGCGTATCGCGAGGCCCAGGCTCACGGCGCCCCAAACGACGAGGAACCCGCCGAGGAACGAGACGCAGCCCGACACGAGCTTGATGATTTGGTTGAGCAACTTGTCCTCCGAAGCGTAGGGACCCATGGTGGCGGCGTGGTCTCGGCCCGGCGCCGCCGCCCTCTCGCCAGGCCGGACGTTCATTTCATCGCGACCACCTCCCCGCGCCATGCCGGGTGCCTCCTAGGGTCGTACTTCCTGTCCAGGACCGGGTTCGCGCCGGCGATGAGGACGACCGCCTTCCTCCGGTCGAGCCTCGCGAGCTCCGAGGGCTGTATCAGGTCGCGCTCCGCGGCCTGCCTGCTCTGCGTGGAGCTGCTGGTCGCGCCCCTGCTCTCGCTGGCGCCGATGACCGAGACGGTCTGCTTGCCGACCTTCTCCGAGATCCCCCTGTTCGTCTCGTTGGAGTTGCCGCCCAGGAAAAGCGTCGTGTCGCAGCAGTCCACGATCGTCTGCGCCGACTCCCCGTATCGGGCCTTGAGCTGCGAGAGCGACTGGAGGATGACCGAGACCCCGATGTTCCTCGAGCGGACGACGGCGATGGTGCGCTCGAAGTCCGGGAGCCTCCCGATGTTCGCGAACTCGTCCAGGACGAGGTGGACCGGGGTCGGCAGCGACCCGCCGTGCACCCTCAGGGCCCGCTCGCAGAGCAGGTTCGTCGCCTGCCAGACGAGGAGCGCCAGGAGGAACGAGAAGGTCCCGTTCGTGTCCGACGTGGTGGCGAAGACCGCGACCCTGCGGCCCGGCTCGCCCATGAGGTCAATCCCGAGGTCGTCGCCCGAGAGGACGCGCCGGATCTCCTCGCCGCCGAGCGGAGCGAGCCTCGCGTTGCAGCTGATGATTATCGACTTGAGGGTCCTGCCTGCGGCGACCCTGAAGGCGCGGTAGCGGCCGAGCGCGAAGTCCTCCTCCGGCGCGAGCGGCTCCGCGACCCTGACCCACGTAACTCGGCTCCCGCCCGAGAAGGAGCGCGCGCCCCCGTCGCGGGGGCAATCGCCGACGACGCACCTCTTTCCCGTCTCGAGCTCGTCGAAGAGCACGTCGAGCGGGCTCCTGTAGCCCTCGTCCCCCTCGCTCGCCGACGCCAGCGAGAGGAGCGTCATGAGGCCCGGGAGGTTCCTGTCGGCCTCCGGGCAGTGCCAGACGAGGTATGCCACGAGCGCGCTGTAGAGGAGCCTCTCCGCGTTCTCCCAGAACGGGTCCGCCGAGGAGGGGCCCTCCCTCGTGGTGTTGGCGATGATGCAGTCGACGACCTCGAGCACGTCCTGCTGCGTGCGCACGTAGGCGAGCGGGTTGTAGCGCGCCGAGCGGCCGAAGTCCACGGTGTCGATCCTGGCGACCTCGTAGCCGGCGGAGCGCAGGGCCGGCCCCAGCTCAGCCTCGAGCGTGCCCTTGGGGTCGGTCACAAGGAGGCTCGCGTTCATCTGTAGGACGTTGGGGATCACGTAGGAGCGGGTCTTGCCGGAGCCGGACCCTCCGATCACGAGGACGTTCCTGTTGCGCTCGAGCCTGGGGTCGTGGTCGGCCCTGGACATGGCGAGGGAAACGTGCTGCGTGAGGATGATGTTGTTCCTTGGGTCCCCCCGGTCGGCGAACGCCCTGGCCTCCCTCGGGCTCGCCCACCTCGCGCTGCCGTGCTCCTCTCCGCTCCTGTGCTCCCCGGCGAGAGAGAGCCTCCTCGCCCAGGCGAGCCAGACCCCCGCGGCGCAGGCGAGCCCGACGGCGAGCGGGAGCGGCTCCGCGCTCGGCGACGCCGTCCCCGCGATGATCCCTGACAGGACCCCGCTAATCGTGGATTCCGGGTCGGCGGGCGCGCCGGCTGGTACTGCCGCGGCGGCGACGTCGCCGATAGCGAACGCGGCGGCGGAGAGCCCGGCCGCAACCGTGGCGCCCGCTCCTCGTGCCCTCACTTCGACCTCGTCTCCACGCGGTCCTGCTCCGGCGCGCGGTCGCGTTCCGTGTCGTGCGACTGGGCCTCGGAGGCCCTCCTCGCGCGCTCCGCCCTCTCCTTGAGGGGCTCCCGGTCACGGTCCGCGCCGCGGGACCTGTCATCCCGCTCCTGCTCCTGTCGGATTCGCTCGGCCGCCCTGCTCGCGGCGGCCTTGGTGTCGGAGACGAGCTGGTCGAATGCCGACGCGACCGCCGGCGCGTCGGCCGTCTTGAAGACGAGCCAGGGCGTACCTCCGTCCTCCGTCATCCCGTGCCATATGTCGTTTGCCGTGAGCTTCGCGTCCACCGCGGAGATTACCCTCTGCCCGTCCTCGAGCTCGGCGAACTCCGACATGTCGAGCCGTGCGAACCTCGCGTCGGCCCGAGCCTCCTTCGGGGCTCCGCCGGGTTGCTCGGGCTGTGCGCCTATGGCGTCCCTGGCGCTCTCCAGCGCGGCCTCGAGGCGCCCTATCGCCTCCTCGACGGCGCGCTGCCCCGCGGGGCCTCCGCCGCGGCGGTACCCCTCCAGGCCGAGTCGCAGCGCCCAGTCGAATATCTGCTGGCCGGCGTCGTCGCCGAAGTCGTCTGCCATGTGTCCTCCATGGCGGGCGGCTCGTGGACGGGCCGGCTTGCGCGGCCTGTCTCTCTCGTCGTTAGCTGGGTGCCGGTTGCGGCCCGCCGCCTACGATTCAATGCGAGGCGGATGTCCGTATGGGCCGCGTTGTCCACGCGCACCCAGTCCATTTCGAGTCAATATCGCGAGGAATTGGTAGCATTAACCATTAGTTTTTGGTTACCCGCCCCGTAATCCTCGATGCAGATTCGCTCTCGGAACTTTGATGAAAAGTACCGAGCGCTCCCCAGGGCGTCTCATGGAATGGATGTAGATATGTTCTCAGGAGGTTGCACTCTCTTACGTACCGCAAGTCCTAGCCGGGAAAAATGAGGCTTCGGTAGTTTGTGTGACAAGGGGCTAGCCTAGGCAGCAACGCTCTTCGCTCCCTTCACGCCCTTCTTCCTCGCCTTCACCGGGCGACCCGGGAGCTGGGGCTGGCAGTCGCCGCACCTGAGCATGAGCAGGGCCACGAGGTTGTCGGTGTTGCGGAAGCCGTAGCCCATCCTCACCGCCACCTTGATCTTGTTGTTGATGGCCTCTACGCGCCCGTTGCTGATGCCGAGCTCGACTGCGGCGATGATGTCGTCGCGCCGGCGGCGCACCTTCTTCTCCACGGCGACGACCTTGGCG
This sequence comes from Parafannyhessea umbonata, assembly GCF_900105025.1. Lineage (GTDB taxonomy): Bacteria > Actinomycetota > Coriobacteriia > Coriobacteriales > Atopobiaceae > Parafannyhessea > Parafannyhessea umbonata. The sequence continues at coordinate 949,838 of NZ_LT629759.1, forward strand.
ATCTTGCAGTAGGCGGCCCTGTGCATCCAGTCGTCGAGCAGCTCGGCGGCCTCGGAGCCGTCGGCTGCCCGGAAGACGGCCCGCAGGTCCTCCTTGAGCTCCCAGGCCCTGACCAGCCGCGAGCCGGCCCTCTTCTTGAGCGCCTCGAGCCTCGCCCTCTGGCCGTCGGTGAGGTCCTCGGGGTTCTTCACGAGCGCGTAGCGGCTGCCCTTGATGGAGGCCGCCTCCTCCTCGAGCGCCCTGACCTCCTCGGGCGGCAGCTCGCCTTTGGCAGGCCTGCCGCGCTTGCCCTCGGGCCTGGGCCTGGCGGCCCTGGCGGCGGCCCTGGCGGCGTTCCACTCCTCGCAGCGCACGGCGTCGAGCGCGTCGTTCATCCACTGGACCACGTGGAAGGGGTCCATGACCCACCTCGCGTTGGGGCAGCGGCGCTTGACCAGCTGCCTTATCCACCTCGCGCCGTCGGCGGTCACCACCTCTATGGCGCGCCTCTGCTCGCGCGTGAGCTCGTCGAGGAACAGGTTGAGCACGTCCTTGCCGGTGCCCTCGTGCGCCCAGATGAGGCAGCCGCGGTCGTGGTCGACGACCACCATGACGTACTTGTGGCCCTTCTTGTACGACGTCTCGTCGATGCCGATGCGGCGCACGCCGTCGAACCTCGAGGCGCCGCGCGCGGCCTCCAGCTCGGCGTAGACGCGCCTGCACACGCCGCCCACGCTGTGCCACTCGACGCGGGCGAGCTCGGAGACCGCCGGGGCGGTGCAGCGGACCGCCAGCCACGCCACCCAGTCCTCGAAGTCGCGCGTGAAGCGCGCCCCGTGCCGCGCCCAGGGGACGGCCTCGGTGCGCACGCCGTGCTCCGGGCAGCGCACCCTGCAGGGCGCGTACTCCAGGTAGCAGGCCGAGCGCGCCAGGTCCATCGCCCTCCACAGCCTGGGGGCCCCGCGGTTCGCCATGTCGTAGAAGTCGCAGGCCCTGCCGCATACGGGGCAGCGGCGCTGCTCGCGCTTGTAGGGCCGGACGCTCACGACGATGCGCTCGGCCTCGATGCGCGCGCCCAGGACGACCGTGCGGGCCAGACCGAGGGCGAGAAGTAGTAGACTCTTCATGCGTCACACCTCTTCGGTTGTCTGAATTTGGCTTAGCAATCATAGGCGGATGACGCGGAAACGGCCCCTCCCGGGGCCGTTTCAGTTCCAGATCGTTGTTTTCGCCCGCTGAGCTGGGCCTATGCCGGAATCTCTCCCACAGAAACCACCGAAGAGCCAGACATAACGACAAAATGCCCTACTTGAAGTTTTCGAGTATTGATCGACTTGCGACAGAATATGTCCTCTGTTTAGGTTGCGTCCCTCGGGGTCCAAAGGCGCCTCTCCTCAGGTCAGGTCCCGTGAGCTCCACGTCGGCGCACGTCGCGGCGATTCGCGAGGCTATGGCGGTGGCCGTCTCCGCCTCGCCGGTCGACGCGAGCCTCGACCTCAGCTGCGACAGCGTGTACTGCGACGTGACGACCGTCGGCCTCATGCCCTCGTACCTGGCGTTGACGATGGCGAACAGCGTCATGAGGGACCACCTCGAGCTGGACTCCTTGCCCAGGTCGTCCAGGACCAGCATCTCGCACGACGAGTACCTCTCGAGGGCCCTCTTGCTCGAGCCTCCCCCGTCGAAGGTCTCCCTGATGCTCGAGAATATGGCGATTGCCGAGGTGAAGACGGTCCTTAGCCCCCGGTCCGTGGCCGCTATGGCGACCGCCGCCGCGTTGTGGGTCTTCCCCGTGCCGACCGGTCCGTGGATGAAGAGCCCGTTGGGCCCCGACCCGGGAAGGGCATCCGCATAGGCGGCGCACCGGGCCTCTGTTGGGGTCGCCTTTCGGAACCTGAGCGGGATCCCCGACCTCTCGAGCCTGCGCTCCCTCTCCGCGGCCATCTCGTCCAGGGCCCTCCTCTCCTCCTCCCTCCTCTCGCGCTCGGCCCCTTCGCATTCGCATGGCTCGTGCGACACCCAGGCGACGCTCCCGAAGACGGGGACTCCGAGCGGCCTGAGCGGCCTCCCGCAGTACGCGCACCTCGCGGGAGGCGGGACCTCGCGGACCAGCCCCCGCGCAATCGCCTCCTCGGGCGTCACGAGCGTCTGGCGACATGGCTGCCGCCCGTCGCATTCCGCGTCCGCGCCGATCCTGCCAATCGAGCCCACTGCGCCCGTCTCCTCTCCGGTCTCTCATATGAGATTCGTTCTACTCTTCTCTTCTATCTATATAGGGGCGGACAATCTGTCCGCGGCCGTGGCCAGGATGTCCGGAGCCGCGGACAATATGTCCGCTTCCCGACTTGCCCGCGGACAATTTGTCCGTGGTCTCGCCGCCCTCCACGCGCGTTATCGCCGCGCTGACGGCCTCCCTGCGAAGGACGAAGGCCCTGCCCCTCGGGCACGTCTCGGCATCGGCGGTCTCTGCTATGAGGTCCCTCGAGACGAGGTTCCCGAGGGACCTTCTGACCTGTCTCTCCGACATGTTCAGGAACGCGGCGCAGCTCTCGGCCGACTCGAAGTAGGTTCCGCCCTCCTCCTGGCAGAAGCTGAAGACCCTCGCGTAGACGAGGAGGTCTGATCCCCGGAGCCCCAGCCCCTCTGTCATGAAGCGGTACACCGTGGCGAACTCGCCGGCCGAGTGACTTTGCATCACGCCTGGCCCATCTGCTTCTTCGCGGCGTCACGGACGAGCTGCGAGTTCGACTCGAGCCAGTCCATGAGGTCCTCGCGGTGTATGAAGGAGTTCCTCTGCTGCCCGAAGAGGAGCCGGAACGGGAGCGGGTCCTCCTCGCGGTGCGCGAGCTCCCTCACCGTCCTCTCGCTGATGTGCAGGAGGCGGGAGACCTCCTCGACGGAGTAGTACTCCTTGATGAGGATGGTGCTGCGGCTGCCGTTGATTCTCTCTGCTTTTGTGGTCTGTCTCATCTCTGATCAGCTCCATTCGAGACGCCGCGCGAGACCGACCGCAGACGGGATCCGAGCCTATTTGCCATCCATTCCGAGCCAGCAGGACATCCTGCTGTCCCTGGCTAGCGTCCTCATGAGCTCCGTCCTGTCGATGCGCCACTGGCTGCCCACCTTGACGGCGGGGATCTTCCGGTCCATGCAGAGCCGCCTTACCGTCCTCGGGGAGACCCTGAGGATCCTCGCGGCCTCGTCCGCCGATATCATGTCCAAGCTGCTTCCGATTTCCCGACGACTCATCTGGACCCCCTTGCCCCTCGACAGCGAGGATACGGCGGGATGGAGCATCCCCCGTCGGCAGGCCACGGGACAGCCTTCTGCAAGCTTCTGCAACGGCAGCCTTCGCGGAAAACGCATGACGCCACTCCCATGGGCGGCGTCATTGGTCCAGCATCCCGACCAGCTGGGCGATCTTCCTTGGCGAGTAGTACCAGTTGTGGCCGAACTTCTTTGCTGGGATCTGCCCGTTATGGACCATGCGCAGGACCTGGCGCTCGCAGAGCCCGAGGTACCGCGAGACCTCCTGCGTGCTGAGCGGCCGGTTCATCCGGGAGAGGTCTGGTGTCTGCTCTTCCTGCATGCGTGTCGCCTTCCCTCATCTGGTGTCACCTCCCATCCTCGGATGGAGCGTGACGCCCTTGGGTTACCTGACGATTCGCATGCTATCCGCTGGTGTCGGTGCCTCTGGCCGCGTCTGCCGGCCTGTCCCCCGCTGTCCGCGTCGTCCGCAATGGCCGGGAATTCCCCCAGGACGCCACGGTTCCTTCACAAGCGCCCAAGCCGAGGATACACAAGGCAGGCCGATGGTTCGTATGCTGCGTGCAGAGTCTCGGGCACTTGTCGACAGGCGAGCCACTATGCGAAGGCGAGAGGTCGAACGGCGGCCTGACCTCATGCGCGCAGGCCGGCTTGGGAGCCCCATAGAGGCGCGCAAACTGACGCATTCCTGATGTGGCGATACTGCACGAAGACGCGTATCGCAACCGTTCGCCGAGGAGTTTCCCCCTATTGCAAAATAGGACATTTCGGGACATCAGAAGAACCCAGTTGCACGTTTTACAGGACACAAATAGGACACAAAATAGGACACCTAAAGAAAAAGGTCAGAGGCTTAAGCCTCTGACCTGCGGTTTCGTGGTCGGGTGGACTGGATTCGAACCAGCGACCCCTTGACCCCCAGTCAAGTGCGCTACCAAGCTGCGCCACCACCCGTTTGTGCGTTTGGGCTCTCGCCCGCCTGCGGTTGAATAATATAGCAGGACGAGAAGTACGGGGCAAGCGGAAATTGCGACAATTTTCGAAAATCAATCGCCGACGATGACCCGACGACCGCTAGATGCCCTGCTCCTGGCGCTCGCGGCGTATCATCTTGCGAATCTGCGCCATGTGCCACTCGTTGCGCTGTTCTTCCGTTTCGAGCTTCAGGCCAAACGGAATTCGCCGGGGTCGCTCATCCTCCCCTACGCAGACCTCCGTGAGGTAGGCGACGTTGATCTGCTTGCGCTCCCCCGTCGCGACGTCCTCCACGTAGGAGTCCACACGCACCTCGAGCGACGTCCTGCCGACGTACGTGACGTACGCGTCGATAACCACGATCTCGTTGAGGTAGGCCGGGTTCTTGAACACCAGGCTGTCTACGCACGCCGTTGTGACGGAGCCTCCGCAGTGTCGGCGCGCGGCGATGCCGGCAGCCTCGTCTATCCACTCCATGAGGCGACCGCCAAACAGGCGGTTCTCGCCGTTCATGTCGCCGTGTACCACCGTGTGCGTCGCACGCGTGCGCGACCGCTCCTGCGAGCGAAGAGGGCGTGTGTCCTGCGGCGCCGCGGTCTGGCTTACGAGCTGGTTCAGGTCGCTTTCCGTCATGCTGTCCTTCTCTGTTGGCACGGCCGGCGCCGTGGGATATTGTACCTAGCAAACATAGCAGATGGGGGCACGCATGGACGAGGGCTTTTTCGAACGCGCATACAACGTGGTGCGACAGATACCGTGCGGCCGCGTGGCGACGTACGGGCAGATAGCCGCGATGATGGGAGAGCCGCGCAAGGCGCGTTACGTGGGCTTTGCCATGCACGCGAGTCCCGGCGTCGCCGGCGGCGTGCCGTGCCACCGCGTGGTGTTTGCGGACGGATCCCTCGCGCCCGGCTTCGCGTTTGGCGGGCCCGGCGCCCAGCGCGCCATGCTTGAGGACGAGGGCGTTGCGTTTACACCCAGCGGCAGGGTCGACATGCGCCGCTGCCGCTGGGAGGCGCTGTAGGATCCTTTTTAGGGCCGCGGGACGTGGGGCCGCAGGACGTGGTGCGTCGAGGCACGGCCCGCGGCCCGCGCGGCGTAGGGCCGCGGGCTACACGTCCTTCGTGGCGATCACGTCCACGCCCGTGCCGCAGACGTCCGCAAGCACCACGTCGCCAATGTGCACCGGCGCCGCCATGCTCACGTCCGAAAGCGCGCGCACAACGTCCAGCACCTTCGCCTTCGGCACGTCGCCCGCGGTCTTGACCGATACCATGCGCGCAACGTCAGACCCACTCACGGGCACCACCGTCGTCACCACGCGCGTGGGGTCCGTCACCTCCTTGCGGACGTACGCGTCTCCGCGCGGACAGCCGTTGCCCGCGACGGACGTGACCTGGCCGCCTTCCAGCGTCACCGTCACCTGGCAGCCCTTGGGGCAGCGTATGCACGTGAGCGTGACGTCGCATGCGGCGCCTCTCGTTTCCTGCGACATGCTACTCATCCTCCAGCAGAACGCGGACGGCATCCCCGGGGCGAGCGTCCGCAAGGTCGGCCCGCCTCAGCGTAACCTCCTGCATCTCGCCCGGTGCCATCACGGGCTTGCGACGGTGCGACACGCGACGATCTCCCACGTAGACGGACACGTAGCGGTCCTGGTAGACCGCGCCCACGCGAAAACGCAGCTTCATCGCATCCGCCATGCGCCCGGGCGAGACAAACGAGGGCACGGTGTAGCGCACCCCGCCCGTGGCCTCTATGGGAAGCTCGGTCGCGGCGGCGGGGTCGTCCTTCTCGCCCGCGCCCTCTTGCACGTAGCGCGCGGCGCACGCACCGGCGTGCGCGGACTCCTCGCTCACGTAATCCACCAGGTCGTGCACGTGCAGAACGTTGCCGCAGGCAAACACGCCCGGAACGCTGGTCATGAGCTGGTCGTTCACGTACGCGCCGCGCGTGACGGGGTTTATGCGCACGCCGGCCTGTCGGCTGAGCTCGTTTTCCGGCAGCAGCCCCACGGAGAGCAGCAGCGTGTCGCACGGGTAGCGCACCTCCGTGCCGGGTATGGGGCGCAGGTGCTCGTCCACCTTGGCGATGGTGACGGCCTCTACGCGGCGCTCGCCCTCCACGTTCACCACGGTGTGCGAGAGCTTGAGCGGTATGCCAAAGTCGTCCAGGCACTGCACGATGTTGCGCTTGAGGCCGCCGGAGTACGGCATGAGCTCCGCCACGCATGCCACGTGCGCTCCCTCGAGCGTGAGCCTGCGCGCCATGATGAGCCCTATGTCACCGGAGCCCAGGATCACGACCTCACGCCCCGGCAGCAGGCCGTCGATGTTTACCAGACGCTGCGCCGTGCCGGCCGTGTACACGCCGGCCGGGCGCGTGCCGCAGATGTCCAGCGCGCCGCGCGGCCGCTCGCGGCAGCCCATCGCAAGCACCACGGCCCTCGCGCGCACGCGGAAGATGCCGCGCTCCGCGCTGACGGCCGTCACCACGCGCTCCGGGGACACGTCCAGCACCGTGGTCCTCAGCATGCGCTCGATGTTGCGCTCGCGCGCCCGTGCCACATAGCGGGCCGCGTACTCCGGGCCCGTGAGCTCCTCCTTGAACGTGTGGAGGCCAAAGCCGTTGTGGATGCACTGGTTGAGGATGCCGCCCAGCTGCGGCTCGCGCTCAAGCACCAGCACGGACTCGACGCCGGCGTCGTGCGCGGCAATGGCGGCGGCAAGGCCTGCGGAGCCCCCGCCCACGACCACGATGTCGCGCGCCAGCTCTGGCACGGCATCGGCCGCGGCGGCGTTCTTCTCGCCCACGCTGTCCTTTGCGCCGGTCATGGCACCCGCAGTTGTGCTAGTCATGGCACTCGCTGTTGTGCTAGTCATGGCGCTTGCCTCCCTCCGCCTGCTTGTCGTGGCCCACGACCATGCGCGAGCCCGGCCCGCACTTCGTGACGTCCTCCATGGCGAGGCCGTCGACCTCCTCGGCCAGGATCTCCATGATGCGCGGCGTGCAGAACCCCGCCTGGCAGCGGCCCATGCACGCGCCGGTGCGGTGCTTCACGCCGTCGAGCGAGCGCGCTCCCGGCACGCGGCGGCAGGCGTCGCGGATCTGCGCCTCGCTCACGCGGCAGCAGCGGCACACGATGGTGCCGTATGCCGGGTCGCGCTCTATCAGGCGCTCCCACTCTGCCTGGCTTATGCGCTTCAGATCGGGGATGGGGCGACGGCGCGGCTCGAACGACTGGTTGCGCGGCAGGCCCAGGATCTCGTTTGCCTGCGCGGCCACCATGCGACCGATGGCGGGGCACGCGGTGAGTCCGGGGCTCTCGATGCCGGCGCAATCCAGAAATCCCGGCGCACCGGCAACGGGGCCAATGATGAACTCGTGCCCCGGCTGGTGCGCGCGCAGGCCGGAGAACGACGTGATGGTCTCGCGGAACGGGATGTCCTTCACCGTGAGCGCGCTCTTGCGGCGCACGGTCTTGAGCCCCTCCGGCGTGGTCTGGGTGCCGCGCTTGTCCTCGATGTCGTCTGCGGTGGGCCCCACCAGCAGGTTTCCGTGGACCGTTGGCGTCACGAGCACGCCCTTGCCCATCTTGGTGGGCAACATGAACACGGTGTGGCGCACGTGGGAGCCGGCCGTGGTGTCCAAGAGCTCGTACTCGCCGCGGCGCGGGGTGATCGTGAGCGTGTCCGCGCTCACCATGTTGTGAATCTGGTCCGCGTACACGCCGGCCGCGTTTATGACAACGCGCGAGAAGAACGTGGCGTTTCCGGCCGTCACCTTCCAGCCGGGCGCGCCGCCGTCAAGCGTCGCGGGCCCAACCGCCGTGACCCGCGCGTTGAAGCGGAAGCGCACGCCGTTTGTGGCCGCGCTTTCCGCCAGCGCGGCCGTGAGCGCAAACGGGTCGCAGATGCCGGCCGTGGGCGCCCACAGCGCCGCGACGGCCCCGTCCGCGATGTTTGGCTCCATCCGCACGAGCTCCTCGCGCCCCACGATGCGAAGCTCCGGCACGCCGTTTGCGCGGCCGCGCTCGAGCAGCGCCTCGAGCGCTGGCATGTCCTCCTGACGCGTGCACACCACGAGCGAGCCTATGCGGTCGAACGCAAAGCCCAGCTCGCGTGCGAGCTGCGGAAACAGGGCGTTGCCCTCCACGTTGAGCTTCGCCATGAGCGTGCCGGTCTTCGCGTCGAAGCCGGCGTGCACGATGGCGGAGTTTGCCTTCGACGTGCCGGCGCACACGTCGTCCTCCGCCTCGAGCACAAGAAAGCGCCCGTCCAGGCGGCTGAGCTCGCGGGCTATGGAGCACCCGCTCACGCCGGCGCCTATCACGAGCGCGTCATATATTGTGGTACCGTCCATCGGTCCCTCCGTCTCGCAGTGGCCACCGGGGCACGCCCGGCGTTCCATATGCTAGTTGCGGGACGGAAGGTGGCGCCGCATGCCTCGGTTAGCGGGCGAACTGGCTCTGGTAGAGGTCGCGATAGAACCCGCCGGCGGCCAGCAGCTCGTCGTGCGTGCCCTTCTCCACCACGCGGCCGTCGCGCATGACGATGATGCAGTCCGCGTTGCGCACGGTCGAGAGCCTGTGTGCGACCACAAGCGACGTGCGGCCTTCCATCATGCGGTCGAACGCGTCCTGCACCTGCAGCTCCGTGCGGGTGTCGATGGAGCTCGTGGCCTCGTCGAGCAAGAGCACCGCCGGGTCGCACATCATGACGCGGGCTATGCACAGCAGCTGGCGCTGCCCCTGCGAAAGGGCGCCTCCGCCCTCGCCCACCAGCGTCTGGTAGCCCTGGGGCAGCTGCATGATGAACTTGTGCGCGTGGGCGCGTCTTGCCGCGGCGACCACCTGCTCGTCCGTGGCGCCCGGCACGCCGTAGGCGATGTTGTCGCGCACCGTGCCCTCGAACAGCCACGTCTCTTGCAGCACCATGCCGAACGCGGAGCGCAGGCTCTGCCGCGTGAGGCCGCGCGTGTCCGCGCCGTCGAGCGTGATGGTGCCGCCGTCCACGTCGTAGAATCGCAGCAGCAGATTGATGAGCGTCGTCTTGCCGCAGCCGGTGGGGCCCACCAGCGCAAAGCGCTTGCCGGCCGGCACGTGGATGCACACGTCCTGAAGAAGCGGGCGGTCCTTCGTGTACGAGAAGCACACGTGGTCCATCTCGAGCTCGCCACGCGGCGCCGGAAGCGCCTTCGCGGTTGGGGCGTCGGGCTCCTCCTCCACGGCGTCCATGAGCGCGAGCAGGCGCCGCGCGGAGGCGAACGCGGTCTGTACCTGCGTCACGACGGCGGAAATCTCGTTGAACGGCTTCATGTACTGGTTTGCGTACGAGAGGAAGCTCTGCACCTGGCCCACGGTAAGCGGCGTGGGCCAGCCAGATATGACGCTCGCGCAACCGGCGATCGCGACCGCGGCGTACGTGATGTTGTTCACGAGCCTGGTGGACGGGTTGCTGAGGCTGCTTATGAACTGCGCACGCACGCCCTTCTCGTACAGCCGGGAGTTTACGCGGCCAAACGTGGCAACGTCTGCCGGCGCGTGCGCAAACGCCGTCACGAGCTTCTGGTTGCCGATGACCTCCTCCGCGAATCCGCCGAGCTCGCCCTGGAGCGCCTGCTGCGCCGCGAACGACGCCGCGGACTTGCGCGTTATGATGCCTGCCGCCAGCACGGAGAGCGGCGTGAGCAGGATGACCACGAGCGCGACGGACACGGAGATGGAAAGCATGAACGCGATTGTGCCCACGATGGTGGCAACGCCGTTGAACAGCTGCGTGAAGCCCTGCAGCAGGCCGTCGCTCACCTGGTCCACGTCGTTTATCACGCGGGACAGAAGGTCGCCGTGGGAGTGCGAGTCCACGAACGAGAGCGGCAGGCGCTCGAGCTTGCCGTATGCGTCCACGCGCAGGTCGCGCGCCGTGTTGTACGAGAGGCGGTTCGTGCAGTAGCCCTGCACCCACTGGCACGCGCCCGCGGCGGCCACCACAGAGGCGAGCCTTTGCAGGATGGGCGCGAGGCGCGCGAAGTCCACGCGGCCGGCGGCGACCATGCAGTCGATGGCGTTGCCTATGAGCACCGGAACGTACAGCTGCAGCACGACGGACGCGGCAGCCGTCAAGAACGCCACCACCAGAAGCGGCAGGTGCGGCCCCACGTAGCGCATGACGCGGCGCAGCACCGTGCCCACGCCGTAGCCGGTGACGTCCATCTCCTGGTTGGGACCTTCCCCCGCGCCCGCGTTGCCGCGGACCGTGGATATGGTTGCGGCGGCAGATCCGCCGGCTGCATACGGATTTGCCATTATGCGGACACCTCCTCCGGCGAGAGCTGCGACAGGCAGATCTCGCGGTACAGCGCGCACGTGCGCAGCAGCTCCGCGTGCGTGCCGATGCCGGCCACGTGGCCGTGGTCGAGCACGAGCACCTTCGTGGCACCCATAACCGCGCTCACGCGCTGAGAAACGACGACGCTCGTCGTCGTGCCCGAAAGCGAGGCCAGGGCCTGCCTCAGGCGCGCGTCCGTCGCGAAGTCGAGTGCGGAGGCGGAGTCGTCCAGCACCACAATGCGCGGCGACCCCACGAGGGCACGCGCGATGGTGAGGCGCTGGCGCTGGCCGCCGCTGAAGTTCTTGCCGTCGGCCTCAACCGGCTCGTCGAGTCCCGCCGGCTTCGCCCTCACGAAGTCGTCCGCCTGAGCAAGAGCGAGAGCGTCCCACAGCTCCTCGTCCGTCGCGTCAGGCTTTCTCCACGTCAGGTTCGAGCGGACCGTCCCCGTCATGAGCGATGCCCGCTGCGGCACGATGGCCACGGTGGAGCGCAGCTGGTCCAGCGGCCACTCGCGCACGTCGCGCCCGAGCACGCTCACACTGCCGGACGTGGTGTCGTACAGGCGCGGCAGAAGCTGCGCCAGCGTCGACTTGCCCGAGCCCGTGCCGCCTATGACGCCCAGGGTCTCCCCCTCGCGCACGTCAAGCGTCACGTGCGCGAGCGCCGGCTGCGAGGAGCCCGCATAGCAGAACGTGGCGTCCCTCATGCCCACGGCCGGCGCAGCTCCGCGGGCGGGGAGCCTCACGTCGTCCGTCGCCGTCTGCGCAAGGGCCGGCCTCGCGTCCAGCACCTCCATGATGCGCTGCGCTGAGGCCGACCCGCGCGTGAACGTGACCACGAGGTTCGCCACGTATGCCACGGCCAGAAGCGTCTGCGTCATGTAGTTGACGAACGCCATGACCTCCCCCTGCGTTAGGTCGCCCGCGCTCACGCGAAACGCGCCGCTCCACAGGATGGCGACCACGCCGGCGTTCAGCACCACGAACGTGGCCGGGCTCAGAAGCGCCGTCAGCCTGCCCGCGGCCACGGCCGTGGCGGCCTGGTCGTTCGCGGCACGGCTAAAGCGGTCAAACTCGTCCTTCTCGCGACGGAACGCGCGTATGACGCGCACGCCGGAAAGCGACTCGCGCGTGATGAGGCTCACGCGGTCAAGGCGCGTCTGCATCTGCCGGAAGTACGGCACGGCGCGCGACATCACGAACCAGAACACGAGCGCGATGAGCGGCGTGCACAGAAGGAAGATGCAGCCTAGGCGGACGTCGATCAGAAGCGCGGCCACCATGGAGCCCACGGCCAGAAGCGGCCAGCGTATGAGCTGGCGGATGCCCAGGGCGATCGCCACCTGCACCTGGTTCACGTCGTTCGTGATGCGCGTGGTAAGGGACGGCGTGCCAAAGCGGTCCACGTCCTCGGCGGAGAGCTCCATCGTCTTGCGGAAGAGCGCGTCGCGCAGGTCCGTGCCCATGCCCTGCGACACCAGGGCCGCCATCCTCTGGCACACCAGCGTGAAGCAATAGCCCACGCACGAGAGGCACACCAAAAGCGCGCCCATCCTCAGCACGTAGCGCGCGTCGTGGCGCGCGACGCCCACGTCTATCATGCGCGCCACGATCATGGGCGTCATGAGGTCGAACACGACCTCCACCACCTTGACCGTCATGCCCACGGTCACGCGCCCGCGGTATCCCCGCAGGTACTTGCTCAGCAGCTCCCGCAAAACGACTCCCCTTTGCGGCTAGTCCAGGCCCAGCCGGTCCGAAAGCTCTATCCACTCCGTCTCGAGCTCGTCCACCTGCGCCTCCACCTCGTCTATCTGGGCCTGCGCGTCCATGAGGCCCTGGTAGTCCGATGCGTCAAGCCCCGCCATGCGCGCACGCAGCCGCTCCGGCTCGCCCTCGAGCTTCTGCAGCTTGCGCGCCACGGCGTCGTAGCGCTTCTTCAGCTCGCGGCGCTCGGCGTTGGAAAGGCCCGTCGGCGCCTGGCCGGCGTCCTTCTCGCCCTGCGCATCCACGTTAGGCGTAGCGGCACCGCTTGTCGAATTCGACTTTTGTATGCTGCCATCCAAAAGCGATAGGTATTCGTCCACGCCGCCCGGCACATGGCGCACGTGGCCGTCTATCAGGGCAAACTGGTCGTCCGTCACGCGCTCCATCAGGTAGCGGTCGTGGCTCACCAAAATGAGCGTGCCCGGCCACGTGTCAAGGAGGTCCTCCAGCACGGCGAGCATGTCCGTGTCGAGGTCGTTTCCGGGCTCGTCCAGGATGAGCACGTTGGGCTCGCGGAGAAGGACGCACAGTATCGACAGGCGCCGCCTCTGGCCGCCGGACAGGTCCTTTATGAACGTCGGGAACTCCCTGCGCTCGAAGCCCAGGCGCTCCAGCAGCTGCTCCGGGCTCTGCGGCTTGCCGTCCACCACGTAGTACTTCTTGAACGTGGCCAGGAGCTCCTCCACGCGCCAGTCGTCCTTCTCGCGCAGCTGGTCCAGGTGCTGCGAAAGGATGCCGAACTTCACGGACTTGCCGATCTTCACGTAGCCGGCGCTCGGCAGCATGCGGCCCGTCATCACCTTCAGGAGCGTGGACTTGCCGGCGCCGTTCTCGCCCAGGATGCCGTAGCGGTCGCCCGGCCCTATGAGCCAGTTCACGTCGCTCAGCACCTGGCGGTCGCCGTAGCCGGCGCTCACGTTCTTAAGCTCCATCACCTGCTTGCCCAGGCGGCTCACGGCAAGGCGCTTGAGCTCGGTGGTGTTGCGCAGCGGCGGGTCGTCCGCCAGAAGCGCCATCGCGGCGTCGATCCTGAACTTTGGCTTGCTCGAGCGCGCCTTCGCGCCGTGCGCGAGCCAGTTGAGCTCCTTGCGCAGGGTGTTCTGGCGGCGCTCCTCCGTCACGGCCGCCTGGCGCTGACGCTCCACGCGCTGCTGTATGTACGCGGAGTAGCCGCCCTCGAACGGGTCGATGACCCCGTCGTGCACCTCCCACATGTGCTCGCACACCTCGTCCAGAAACCAGCGGTCGTGCGTCACGACGAGAAGGGCGCCCTGCCCCTGCTGCCAGCGGTGCCTCAGGTGGCGCGCAAGCCACGTGATCGCGCCCATGTCCAGGTGGTTCGTGGGCTCGTCCATCAGGATCACGTCCCACGTGCCCACGAGCACGCGCGCCAGGTCGCAACGTCGGCGCTGCCCGCCAGAGAGCTCGCCCACCCTTGCGTGCCAGTCCACGTCGCCCAGAAGCTCGTCCACGATGGAGCGCACCTTGGGGTCGGATGCCCACACGTACTCCGGCACGTCGCCCACCACGGCGTGCTCCACCGTGTCCGCGTCGTCGAGCGCGTCGTCCTGGGCAAGCATGCCAACCTCGATGTTGTTTCGGTACGTCACCTTGCCAGAGTCCGGCTCCAGGCGCTTCGCCACCAGCTCCAGAAGCGTCGACTTTCCGTCGCCGTTCCTGCCGACGATGCCTATGCGCTCGCCCTCGTTGATGCCTATGGTCTGGTCGCGCAGCACCTGCTTGCCCGGCCACTCCATGCTCAGGTGCTCGCAGCCAATAAGAATTCCCAAAGCTATTCCTCCACGTCCGCCGCGAGCCCACGCAGAAGCACAATCTCGCGCTTGTACCCCGCAAGGTCGTTCGGCGTCTCCAGTATCATCGGCAGGTCGCGCGTCCTGGGGTTTCTCACCACCGCGCGGAAGGCGTCCAGGCCCAGCGTGCCCACGCCGATCTTCTCGTGGCGGTCCTTGTGCGAGCCGCGGGGGTTCTTCGAGTCGTTCAGGTGCAGCGCGCACAGCCGGTCGAGGCCGATCACGCGGTCGAACTCGTCCAGCACGCCATCCAGGTCGCCCGCCACGTCGTAGCCGGCGTCGCTCACGTGGCACGTGTCCAGGCACACGCCAAGCAGCTGGTCCTCGTGCGTGCCGTCGATGATGCGCGCCAACTCCTCGAAGCTCCGACCCACCTCCGTGCCCTTGCCGGCCATGGTCTCCAGCAGCACGCGCGTGCGCTGCCCGCGCACGAGCACCTGGTTCAGCCCCTCGCAGATGAGCTCGATGCCGCGATCAGCCCCCTGCCTCACGTGGCTGCCGGGATGGAAGTTGTAGTAGTTGCCCGGCAGCGCCTCCATGCGCTCAAGGTCACCGGCCATGGCCTCGCGCGCAAATTCCACGGTCCTGGGCGTGGCCGAGCACAGATTCATGGTGTACGGCGCGTGCGCCACGAGCCTCCCAAAGCCGTGCGTGCCCATCAGGGCGAGAAGCGCCTCCACGTCCTTCGGGTCCAGCGCCTTCGCGCTTCCGCCCCTGGGGTTGCGCGTGAAGAACGCGAACGTGTTCGCGCCGATCTCGAGCGCCGTCCTGCCCATGGCCTCGTATCCGCCGGACGTGGACAGGTGGCAGCCGATCGTGATCGCGCCCACCCTAGCGCACCTCTCCCAGGAGGGTGCCGAGCCTGTCCAGCAGCTCTGCCGCCACGCGCTCGAGCGGCAGGGTCTCCATCTGCTCCACGCGGTCAGGGTACACGAAGGCCACGCGGTCCGTGTCAGACCCAAACGTGCTGTCGGCCCTGCTCACGTCGTTCGCAACGATGAGGTCGCAGCCCTTGCGCGCAAGCTTCTGGCGCGCGTGGGCAAGAAGGTCGTCCGTCTCGGCCGCAAACCCCACCACGACGCGCCCACCCTTGCGTGCGCTCAGGTCGCGCAGGATGTCCGCCGTCTCCACGAGCTCGATGCGGTCCAGGCGCTCCGCCGTCTTCTTCAGCTTGTGGTCCGCCGGCGCCTTCGGCGTGTAGTCCGCCACCGCGGCGGCACATATCGCCGCGTCCGCCCCCTCGAACGCCGCAAGCGCCGCCTCGTACATCTGGGCGGCGCTCACCACGTCCACGCGGCGCACGTCTTCGGGTGCCTCAAGCGCCGTCGGGCCGCTCACGAGCGTCACGTGCGCGCCGCGGCGTGCGGCCTCGCGCGCGATGGCATAGCCCATCTTGCCGGTGGACGCGTTCGCGATGTAGCGCACGGGGTCGATCGCCTCGTGGGTGGGCCCCGCCGTCACGACTATGTTTTTGCCCGCAAGCGCCGCGTCCTTCTCGCCTGCGCCCTTCCCTTGCGCGTAAACCACGCCTTCGGCCTTGCCAAGAAGGTCAAGCGCCGCGGCCACGATGTCCTCCACGGGCGCGAGCTTGCCCTCGCCCACGTACCCGCAGGCAAGCTCGCCGGACGCTGGCATCACGAAGCGTATGCCGCGCTCGCGCAGCAGCGCCACGTTCGCCTGCGTCGCGGGGTTGCGCCACATGTTCACGTTCATGGCCGGCGCCACCAGCACGTCCGAGTGCGCCGCCAGGATCGTTGCCGTTGCCGCGTCGTCCGCGATGCCGCACGCCATCTTCGCCATCACGTTCGCCGTCGCGGGCACCACGAGCACCAGGTCCGCGAAGTCCGCGGCCTCCACGTGCGGGATGGCCGTCTCGTGCATGCCATAGAGCGACGTCACGACCTCGTGGTGCGTAAGCGCCCCGAACGTGGTGGCGCCCACGAAGCGCGTCGCGTCCTGCGTCATGGCAACGCGCACGTCGCAGCCGGCCTTCTGCAGGCCACGCAAGACCTCGCACGCCTTGTACGCCGCAATGCCGCCGCACACCACCAACGTCACGTTGGCCATCAGTCGGCGACCTCCTCGGTCACCAGCAGGCGGTGGCAGTACGGGCACTCCGTGATCGACCCGGCGTGCTTCAGGTCGCTGAACAGGCTCGGCTGCAGCTTCACCCGGCAGATCGAGGGCACGTTTCCCTCCAGCTTCTCAACGGCCAGTCCGCCAAAGCGCTTCGCCGCGGCGTCGTAGCGCGCGAGCGTGTCCTCGTCCAGCGCGGCGACCATGCGCTTGCGCTCCTCGGCCAGCTGGCGCACCCGCGCCATTATGTCCGCGGTTTCGCGCTCGAACGACGCCTGCTGTGCCGTGCGTTCCTCGTCGATCTTCGCGTCCAGGTCGCGTGCGTTCCTCTCGGCCTTCTGCAGACGCTTCAGGCGGTCGGACATCTCCTTGTAGTTGAACTCGATCTTCTCCATCTTCTTGGCGAGCGAGGTCAGCTGCTGCTCGATGCTTGACGCCTGGCGGTAGTCGCCCTCCTGCGCAAGGGCCTTCACCTCGTCCGTCTTCTGCATCAGGTGCTCGTGCTCCGCCTCTGCGTCCTGAAGCTCGAGCTCGGCGTCCTTTCGCTGGCCCACGATCTTCGTGAGCTCGCCGGCGACCTTGCGCTTCGCCGCGTCGGCCGCGGCGATCCTCTTCTGCTGCGGCATCGCCTTGAGCCTGCGACTGTCGCGCATGAGCTCCAGGTCAATCTGCTGAAGGCGCAGGAGCGCCTCGTAGTCGTTCATGTCTACCTCCGGTTGCTTAAGACGATGTCGAGCAGTGCGTCCGCGAAGCGGTCCAGGTCGTCCTCGCCCACGCGCTCGTCGAACGAAATCCTGAGCGATCCCAGGGCGTCGCCCCGGGCGATCCCCATGGCGGAGAGCACGTGGCTGGGGTCGAGCGAGCCAGACGAGCACGCCGATCCCGCGGACACCTCGAACCCCGCCTGGTCAAGCTTCAGTATGAGCGTCTCGGAGTCCAGGCTCGGCACCATGACGGAGACCATCCCAGGCAGGCGCCCCTCGTCCACCGTGGCGCTCACCGTGGGCAGGATGCCCGTCCCCTCCGCACACAGGCGCGAGAAGAGCGCGTTCGCCCTGCCCTGGACAAGCTCGCGGGTACGCTCCAGGCCGTCCGCGCAGCGCCTCGCCGCAGCCGAAAACGCGAGCGCGCCGCGCACGTCCTGCGTGCCGGGGCGACGCCCCTGCTCCTGACCGCCGCCGAAGCTCTGGGGCCTCAAGGGACAGCGCGAGCGCACCATGAGCGCGCCTATGCCCACCGGGCCGCCGATCTTGTGCGCCGCGATGCTCACGGCATCCGCCTGGTCCACGTCGAGCGGTATGCGCCCGAACGCCTGCACCGCGTCCGTGTGGAACAGCGCGCCCGCCTCGTGCGCCGCGCGGGCGATCTTTCCCACTGGCTGCACGACGCCGGTCTCGTTGTTCGCGCTCATCACGCTCACGAGCGCCACGTCCGGACCCAGCAGCTTCCGCACGGCCTCCTCCGTCACGACGCCCTCGCGGTTTGGCCGGGCGAGCTCCACCTCGAAGCCGCGTCCGCGCAGCGCCGGCACCACGTCGAGCTCGCTGTCGTGCTCGATGGCAGACACGATGACCCTCGTCCTTTTGCGGTCGCGGTCGCGCGCGCCCTCGGCCATGCCGTACAGCGCGAGGTTGTTCGACTCGGTGCCGCCCGAGGTGAACACCACGTCCGACGGCCTGAAGCCGCCGCCCACGCAGCGCGCGATGTCGCGACGGCACTGCTCCAACTTTGCATACGCCATGCGACCGAGCGTATGGAGAGAGTTCGGGTTCGCGCCCGCTATCTCGGACTCCTCGTATGCGCGCTCGGCCTCGATGGCCTCCTCGCACATGGGCGCGGAGGCCGCATAGTCCAGGTACACGTAGTTATTCTTCTGCATCCCTATGCCCTCTTGGCGAGCCCCATGGTGCCGTTGCGGCGGAGCTCCTCAATCGCCGCGGCGTGGTCCGCCGCCTTGAACACCTTGCTTCCGGCTACTATCACGTTCGCGCCCGCGGCGACAACCTCGCCCACGTTGTCCGCGCCGATGCCTCCGTCCACCTCGACGAGAGGGCTCACGCCGTGCTCCGCGCACATCCTGCGCAGGGCCCTCAGCTTCCCGATGGAGCCCGGGATGAAGCTCTGCCCGCCAAAGCCGGGGTTCACCGTCATCACCAGCACCATGTCGAGCTCGTCCAGGATCGCGTCGAGCGCGACCACCGGCGTGCCCGGGTTAAGAGCGACGCACGCCTTCGCTCCGGCGTCGTGGATGAGCCCCACGAGCCTGTCCGCGTGCGTCTGGGCCTCGTAGTGGAACGTCACGACGTCCGCCCCGGCCTCGAGGTACCACGGCACCTGCTCCTCGGGGTTCGTCACCATGAGGTGCACGTCCAGGGGAAGCTTCGTCGCGGCCTTCGCCTGGCGTAGGATCTCCGTGCCAAAGCTCAGGTTCGGCACGAAGTGCCCGTCCATCACGTCGTAGTGGACGAGGTCCGCGTTCGCTATGCTCTCGAGTTCCTCGCCCAGACGCGTGAAATCGGCCGAGAGGACCGACGGTGCAATCAGTACGCTTTCGTTTGACATGTCTTCGATCTTCTCCCCTGCGCTCTATTCCCTTGTGTCGAGACCGTAGAACTCCACGTGCGGGTCACGGTCCAAAAGCAGCTGGGCCGCCTCGCCCAGTTCCGTCCCATCATACAGAATCGAGTGGACGGCATTCGTGAGCGGAGCCTCTATGCCAAGCTCCCGCGCGAGCTCCCACGTGCTCTGCGCCGCTCGTGCACCCTCCACCACCATGCCGGTGCGCTCCTCGTAGTCCTCGAGGCTCTCGCCGTGCGAGAACGCCTCGCCAAACGTGCGGTTGCGCGAGTGACGAGAAGTGCAGGTCGCCACGAGGTCGCCCATGCCGGCCAGGCCCATGCACGTCATGGGGTCGCCGCCCACGGCGCACACGATCCGGCTGATCTCCGCGAGGCCGCGGGTCATGAGGACCGCGAGCGTGTTGTCGCCAAGGCCCAGGCCCGCGCAGATGCCGCACGCGATCGCGACGACGTTCTTCACGGCCGCGCACACCTCGACGCCCTTGATGTCCTGCGAGCGGTACACGCGAAACTCCTGCGAGACAAACGCCTCTTGGAAGTACGCCGCGAGCTCCTCGCTCTGGCACGCGACGACAGCGGCGGATATCAGGCCCTGGCAGATCTCCTCCGCGTGGTTGGGGCCGGAAAGCGCCGCGACGCGCGCCGGGTTTCCCAGCACGTCCGCCACCACGTCGGCCATGAGCAGGTGCGTTCCGGGCTCGATGCCCTTCGTGAGGACCACGATGGGCAGGTCCTCGGGAACGAGCCCCTTGAGCTCCTCGCAGATTCCGCGCAGGAACGAGGACGGCACGACCATGACCATGGACTCGGCGCCGTCGAGCACCTGGGCGAAGTCGTGGCTCGCGCTCACGTTTGCCGGCAGCTCGTAGTCGGTCAGGTGCCGCGGGTTCCTGTGCGTGCGGTTGATGGCCTCGGCCACCTTCGGCGAGTGCGCCCACACGCGCACGTCGTCCGCGTGCGCCGCAAGAAGGCCCGCCGCGGCGGTGCCCCAGGAGCCGGAGCCGATGACGGCCATCCTTCCCGCCATCGCTACCTGCCCTCCCTGTCGCCGCGCTTGCGCACGCTGAACTTGCGCTCCTGCCCGTACGCGAGCTTCTTGATGTTGCCCCTGTGCGCAAACACCACGACGGCCGCCACCACCAGAAGCGGCACGATCGCAACGCCGCGGATGCCCCACGCGAACGAGATGATGGGAAGCGATATGGCAGCGCTCACGGAGCCGAGCGACACGTAGCGCGTCGGCACGGCAAGCACCAGGAACACGGCGAGCATCATGAGCGTGACGGGCCAGCAGAAGCCAAGGCCTGCGCCCAGGCCCACGCTGATGCCCTTGCCACCGTGGAAGCCCAGGTAGGGCGAGTACACGTGGCCGAGCACGCATGCCATGTACAGCGCGGTCGTCGACCAGCCGGATGCCCCGAGCGCGGCCGTCTGCGAGAAGTCCCCGCCAAACGCCACCTGGGACACCACGAGGCGCCCAAGCATAATGGCGAGGTAGCCCTTGCCCGCGTCGCACAAGAGCGTGAGCGCCGCCGCGCCGCCGCCGGCGGAGCGCGCCACGTTCGTCATCCCAATGTTTCCGGAGCCCACCTTGCGCACGTCCACGTGCTCGCTGGAGTGCCTGGCGATGATGAGCCCGCTCGGGATGCCGCAGATGAGAAACGCGCCCGCCATGCACGCGAGCGTCGCGATAACGATGGTTGGCATGCTAGTCGTCCTTCCGCCTGAACCTGAGCCTCAGCGGCGTGCCCTCGAAGTCGAACGTCTCGCGGATGCGGTTCTCCAGGAACCGCTCGTAGTTGTCGTCCACCAAATCCGGCGCGTTGCACCAGAACGTGAGCGCCGGAGGCTTCGTGCCCGTCTGCGTCGCGTAGTGGATCTTCAGGCGGCGGTTCTTGTACGTCACGGTGTGGCCGCCCTCGCGGATGGAGGTGACGAGCCTGTTCAGCTCCGACGTCTTCACCTGGCGCGCGTGGTTCTCCGACGCCTTCACGGCCGCGGCGAGCACCTTGTCCGTCGCACGGCCCGTAAGGGCGCTCACGTTGACGGACGGCGCCCAGCGTGCGAACGTCATCCGCTGGTCGAGCGACGCCCTCACGGCCTCGCGCTTCTCCTCCGTGTCGATGAGGTCCCACTTGTTCAGCACGACCACGATGGCGCAGCCGCGGTCGATGGCCATGCCCGCGAGCTTCTGGTCCTGCTCCGTCACGCCGACGCTCGCGTCAACCACCAGCAGGCATACGTCTGCCTTGTCCATGGCCTGCAGGCCCCTCACGAGGCTGTAGTACTCCACGTCCTCGTGCACCTGGGTCTTCTTTCGCATGCCGGCCGTGTCCACCAGGCGGATCCGGCTGCCCTTCCATGCGATCTCGATGTCGACGGCGTCGCGCGTGGTGCCCGCGACGTCGCTCACGATGGAGCGGTTGCGTTTCGCAAGGCGGTTCGTGAGCGAGGACTTGCCCACGTTCGGCCTGCCGATGATGGCGACGTTCAGCACGCCGTCCTCGCGCTCCGGCTCGGGCTCGCCCTCCTCGGGAAGCGCCGCCACAACGTCGTCCAGCAGGTCGCCGGTGCCAAAGCCGTGTCCCGCGGAAATGCCGCGCGGCTCGCC
The DNA here is from genome assembly GCF_900105025.1 of Parafannyhessea umbonata. Classification (GTDB taxonomy): domain Bacteria; phylum Actinomycetota; class Coriobacteriia; order Coriobacteriales; family Atopobiaceae; genus Parafannyhessea; species Parafannyhessea umbonata. The sequence continues at coordinate 971,231 of NZ_LT629759.1, forward strand.
CACGCCCAGCGAGTAGTAATCCCAGCTGTTCAGCTCCTTGCTCGGGTTGTCCAGCTTGTTCACGCACAGGAACACGGGCTTCTTCGAGCGCCGTACCACGCGCGCGACCTCCTCGTCCTCGTCCGTGACGCCCACGGTCCCGTCCACGACGAAGATGATCGCGTCTGCCTCGTCGCACGCGGCGAGCGCCTGCTCGCGGATGCGCGGGGCAAACACGTCCTTGCTCTTCGCGGACTCGATACCGCCCGTGTCTATCAGTACGAAGTCGCGACCGTTCCAGTCGCAGTCGTGGTACGAGCGGTCGCGCGTGACGCCGCGCGACTCGTGCACTATTGCATCGCGATTGACGGAGAGGCGGTTCACCAGCGTGGACTTGCCCACGTTGGGCCGGCCGACAACGGCGACGATTGGCTTTGACATATCACTCCTTGCTATAGGGGCACACATACGCTCAGTCTACCATTCGCTCGCGCGGGCTATTCGGTTGAGCGGCACCCACACCAACACAGCGAAAGCGCGCCGTATCGGGAGCGCGCCTCATGACGCCTGGGCGCGTGGCGCCTGGGGCGAGAAGATCTTGGGGCCACGGGCAGACGCTAGGGCTGGGCCCCGTCCTTCTCGCCCGGGGCGGGCGCGTCGACGCACGTGGCGCCCGTGAGCCTACGGATGGCGTCCACGACCCCGTCTATCTGCGTCTGGGGGGTGGATGCGCCAGCCGTCACGCCGATGGCCCCCACGCCCGCGAACCACGCGGGGTCGAGCTCGGCCGCCGTCTCTATGTGGTTGGTGCGCGCGCACGCGTCCGCGCAGATCTGCGCGAGCCTGCGCGTGTTCGCGGACATCCTGCCGCCGATGACCACCATCGCGTCCACGCGTGCGGCAAGCTCCGCCGCGGCGGCCTGCCGGGCAGACGTCGCCTCGCAGATGGTGTCCATCACGCGGACCTCGTCCGTGCGACCCAAGAGGCGCCTCACGAGCTCTGCCAGGCGCGCGCGGGACTGCGTGGTCTGAACCACAATACCCACCTTGCGGCGAAGCTTGAGCTCGTCCGCGTCCTCCGGGCGCTCCACCACCGTCGCACCAGGCGCGTTGCCGAGCGTTCCCATGACCTCGGGGTGGCCCGCCTCGCCAAACACCAGCACCTGGTAGCCCTCGCGCGTGAGCGTCTCGGCCGCGCGGTGGGCGCGCACCACAAACGGGCACGTCGCGTCCAGAACGCTGTCGGCGGCGTCGCGCGCGCGGGCCTCCTCGTCCGGCGTGACGCCGTGCGTGCGCAGCACCAGCGTGCCGCCGTGGTACTCGTCCGGCGCGCTTGCCACCGTGACGCCCGCATCCGCAAGGGAAGCGACCACGGTTGGGTTGTGGATGAGCGGCCCGAGCGTGTGGATGGGCCCCTTTGCCTGCGCCGCGGCATCGCGCACCAAGTCGAGCGCGCGGTTTACCCCATAGCAGGCACCGGCCTCCCGGGCGACCTCTATCGTCGGCATGCGTTCCTCCTACATCTTTCCCGGGTGCTCGCGACGGAGTTCGTCGCGCAGCGCGTACACGCGCTCCATCGCAACCTCCTCCATCCTGAGCGCCTGCTGCTTGCGACCCCTCACGCCCAGGTCCGAAAACTCGATGCACTCCCCCGCCTTGCAGAACACGCGGCCAAAGCGCTTCCAGTGGGTGCCCTTCGGCGTGATGTCGCGCGCGCCCACGATGGCGACGGGCTGCACGGGCGCCTTCGCCATCTGCGCCATGAGCGCAAACCCGCCGTGGATGGTGACGGGCTGGTCGTCGCTCTTGATGCGCGTGCCCTCGGGAAACACCAGCACGCACTCACCGCGCGTGAGGGCCGCCTGGGCTCGGCGCACCGCCTTCAGGTCCGCCGTGCCGCGCTTCACGGGAATGGTCCCCGCGCGCGAGAACAGCCACGACACTAAATTCGTCTTGTTGAACTCGCTCTTCGAGATCGGCCTCACGCGGATGCCATGGAAGTAAAGGTCGCAGACTATCACCACGGGGTCGAGCATCGAGGTGTGGTTCATCACGATCATGCGCCCGCGCGCGTCGTCGCGAAGCAGCCGCACGTCCTCGATCTTCCACGGCCACAAAACCTTCGTGACCGCCCACACGATCGCGGCTGCCACGGCCAGAAGCGCCCGCGCCGGCAGCGGAAACTCCTTCATCCCGTGGTCGTAGTAGTCGTCGAACGTGTTGCCCGCGAACGCGCGCATCCGGCCCGCCGCCTTAGGCTTTGCGGCGGCCTTCGCAGCCGGCCTGCCCGCGTCCTTCTCGCCTGCGCCGTTCTTCGCGACGCCCGCCTTCGCGGGTGCCGCCTCGTTGCCGTCCGTCTTGGGCGAGAAGGACTCGCCCCCCTTGTCAAAAGGGGCGACCTCGCCTGCCTTCGCAGCGCCGCCCTTGGCGCGCGCCGCCTCCATCAGGTCCACGATCTGCTGCACCACCTGCTCCGGCGTGAGCGCGGAGTTGTCGATCATGTGCGCGTCTGCCGCCGGCTTCAGCGGGGACTCCTTGCGCGAGCTGTCCAGCTTGTCGCGGCGCACCAGGTCCCGAAGGATCTGCTGCTCCTCGGCCGCGTCGGCCTTCGCGCCGGCGTCGCGGCCGGCGTCGCCGCCCTCGCGCTGCACGGCCCTGCGGTGGGCGCGCGCCGCGGCGTCCGCCGTCAGGAACACCTTCACCTCGGCGTTGGGAAAGACGACGGTGCCGATGTCCCTTCCCTCTGCCACGACGTCCCCGGCAGAACCCAGCTCGCGCTGGCGTGCCACCATGGCCTCGCGCACCCTGGGGTAGGCGGAGACCACGGACACGTTGCGGTCCACCTCCGGCGTGCGGATCTGGCGCGTCACGTCCCTTCCGTCGATGCTCACCGTCTGGCCGTCGGCAGACTTGCCAAACTCTATTCTCGCGCGCTCGGCCACGGCCGATACCGCGTCGTCGTCGCCTACGTCCACGCCCGCATCAAGGCAGCGCCACGTGACGGCGCGATACATCGCCCCGGTGTCAAGAAACGTGAGGTTGCACCGGTCTGCGATGGCGTGGGCCGTCGTCGACTTGCCCGATCCCGCCGGTCCGTCAATGGCTACTATCATCTTGCATCCCTCCCAGAGATGTTCTGCGTCGTGTCGATTCCTATGAGGTCGGGCTCGCGCATGCGGCGGATGACCTCCTCGGGGCAAGGGCAAGCGCCGCGAGCGAGAAGTGCCCGCCCCCGTACGTGAGGATCTGCGAGCTCACGTTGGGGAGCGTCACATGCCAGAACGTGGAGAGCGGCGTACCGAACACGGCACCCAGGATGGCGCGGGACATGCCGCCGTGGCTGATGCACGCCGTGCGGCCCTCCAGCGGCTCCAGCGCCGCAAGCACGCCGCGAGCGCGCCCCAGCAGGTCCTCGAAGCTCTCCGCGCCCGGCGCCGGCATGGAGCGCCCTTCCGCGTCCAGCGGCCACGGGAAGTCGTAGCCAAGCTCGTGCACCGCGTCCATCCGCATGCCCTGGATGCTACCAAAGTTTATCTCCGCGAGCCCAGGCTCCACGCGGCACTCGATTCCCAGGCGAAACGCCGCCTCCTCCGCGATGGAGCGGCAGCGCGACAGCGGGGAGCACCAGATGCGGTCGGGCCCCCAAGCCACGACGGCCTCTATGGCACGGCGCATCTGCTCTTCTCCCCTGGGCGTGAGGTCCACGTCGATCCGCCCGGAAAGCACGCCCTCCATGTTCTCGCGCGTCTCGGGGTGACGCATCAGTAGAATCCGCTGCCTAGCCACGATGGGTCTCCCTTCCTTCCCTGGGCGCTCGCGCGCCGTGTCCCCGCCGAGCCGCCGAGGCCTCCCGCGGCGCGGGCGCCGCCTCGCCCTGCGATGCCAGCCCCTCTATCATCGCACGCTCCGCGTCCGTGAGGGGCCGCCACTGTCCCGGCATCAGACCCGAGAGCGCGAGCGGGCCAAACTCGTCGCGGTGCAGCCGCACCACCTCGTGACCGATGGAGCGCAGCATCTTCTTCACCTGGTGCTTGCGGCCCTCGTGAATCGAGAGGCTCACCACGGCGTGGTTGTACGGCAGGCCCTCGCCTATGACGGGCAGCGCAGCCGGGTCGTCCGCGGAGAGCAGCCGCGCCTTGGCGGGCGACGCCACGCCGTCCGGCATCTTCACGCCGTCGCGCAGCATCTGCAGCTGGTGGCGGGTTGGCACGCCACGCACGAGCGCCACGTAGTGCTTCCACACGTGATGCGACGGGTGCAGCATCTGGTTGGCCACGTCGCCGTTGGTGGTGAAGAGGAGAAGACCGGTCGTGTCGGCGTCGAGCCTCCCCACGGGAAAGAGCCCCGGGTAGCGCTTCGTGGGCACGAGCGACGCCACGCACGGCCTTCCCTGCGGGTCGCTCATGGTGGTGACGTAGCCGGACGGCTTGTACAGCATCACGTACGCGGAGTCGTCCGCGAGCGTGCACGCGCGCCCGTCCACCGTCACCACGTCCACGCCCGGCGTCACCTTGCTGCCGAGCTCCGTCACGACCTGGCCGTTCACGCGCACGCGGCCCGCGGTCATAAGAGCCTCTGAACCGCGGCGGCTCGCGACGCCCGCCCGGGCCAGGTAGCGCTGGAGCCTCATGGTGTAGGCTATGTCGAGGCCGCCGCTCTTCTCGGCGCCATCGCTTTGCCGACCCATCAGCGCTCCGCCTCGCCCTCGCGGTCCGCGGTGGCGCCGTCGGCCTCATCCTCCTCGGACGAACCGGGGGCCTCGTCGCCCGCGAACGCGTCTCCCAGCAGCTCCTGCTCCTCCTCGATGTCGGCCGTGGCCTCCTCAAGCGTGGAGGATATCGCGCTGCCAGAGAGCCGCTCGCGGATGAAGCGCTTCGACTCCTCGTCTGGCGCGAAGTCCTCCAGAGGCGGCAGGTCGCGCAGGCTGCGCAGGCCAAACGTCTCCAGGAAGCGCCGCGTAGTGCCGTACTGCATGGCGTGGCTGCGGTCGCGCTCGCGCCCCACCTCGCGCACGAGGCCCTTCTCCTTAAGCGAGCCGATCACGCCGTCCGAGTTGACTCCGCGGACGGCCTTCACGCCCTCGCGCGTGACCGGCTGGTGGTATGCGATGACCGCCAGCGTCTCGAGCGCGGCCTGCGAGAGGCGCCGCGTGTCCCACGAGAGCACGTAGCGCTCCACGGCGTCGTGGTAGGCGGGGTGGGTGAACAGCCTCCAGCCGCCCGCGACCTCGCGCAGCTGGAAGCCGCGGTTTGCGTCGGAGTACTCCGCCGCGAGCTCCGCCAGCGCACCCGCCGCCTCGCTCGGGGCGACGCCCAGGGCCTTCGAGAGCTCGGTCGCGGGGACGGCGTCCGTCGAGACGAGAAGAAGCGCCTCCAGCGCCCCCTTCAGCGAGTCGTGGTCAAGATGTTCAAGGTCCTGCATCAGGCATCCTCCTCGATGCTCGTGAGGTCCGAGTTGTCGAGCTCGAACGGCTTCGCGCCCTCGACGCGCGCGACGTCTATCTCGCCGAACGTCTGCTCCTGCGTCAACACGACGGACCCGCGCTTCTCCAGCTCCAGTATCGCGAGGAACGTCGCGACGAGCGTCTCGGGGCGCAGGTCGCCGTCGAGCAGCTCGGAGAAGCTCACGAGCGGGTGGGCGCGCGTGACGCGGTCGACTGACGCGACGGTGAGCGCAATGGGCAGTCGCTTCGGGGCGATGTGCTCCGCCTCCAGCAGGAAGCCCTGGCGGCGGCTGTCCAGGTCCGCGCAGATCACCGCGAGCGAGCGCAGCGTGATGCCCTCGAGGTAGTCCGGCATGAGTCCCATGAACTCCGGGTCCGGGCCGGCCGTGCGCGGCTCCATCAGGCTCTCCGCCTCCATGCGGCTGCCGAGCGCCGCGGCGGCGTTTCGGAACTGCTTGTACGCGATGAGCCGCGCAATGAGCACCTCGCGCGCCTCGTCGGGCGAGAGGCTCGCGAGGTCGTCCTCGTCGTCGTCCTCGTCGTCCACCCCTCGCGGGCGCTGCGGCTCGTCCGGCACGAGCGCGGCCGCCTTCATGTCGAGCAGCGTGGACGCCACGAGCACGAAGTCGCTCGCCACGTCCAGGTCGAGCTCGCCCATGGACTGCACCTCGCGCATGTACTGGTCGGCCACCTCGGCGATCGAGATGGACCCGATGTCGAGCTTCTGCCGACTGACCAGCTGCAGCAGCAGGTCGAACGGTCCAGAGTACGCCTGTGTCTTTACGTTGTACGACACCTACGCCCCCATCATGAGCGTCGCGAGGTTCCCGGCGGTCGCGTCCAGGTACATGCCCAGCGGGTCGAAGCCCAGGACGGACGGCAGCACGTACAGCACGACCAGAAGGATGGGCATGCTGTACTGCTGGATCTTGTAGTAGCTCTGCCGCGCGCTGCCGTGCAGAAGCGGCATCACGATCTTGGAGCCGTCGAGCGGCGGCAGCGGTATGAGGTTGAAGAACATGAGCGTCAGGTTGACGTACACGTAGATCTGCAGCGCCATGAGCACCCAGTACAGCGCATCTGCCGCGCCGGACCACGACGCGAACGCGAGCCTGAACGCCAACGAGCCCACGAGCGCCTGCAGCAGGTTGGACGCCGGGCCCGCAAGCGCCACCAGCACCTCGTCGCGACGGGGGTTCCTGAGGTTGTACGGGTTGTACGGCACCGGCTTCGCGAACGCGAACACCGGCCCGCCGATCCACGCCATCAGGAGCGGCAGCAGCACGGACCCCACCGGGTCAAGGTGCGCGAGCGGGTTGAGCGTGAGCCTGCCCGCCTGCTTCGCCGTGGGGTCGCCCAGCTTGTACGCTACCCAGCCGTGCGCCACCTCGTGCACGACCGCCGAGAGCATCACAAGGGCGACCGAGCCCACGATCATGAATATCCTCTGGTTAGAGAGCATGTTTTCCTACCTTGCACCAAGCGAGCGCGCCTTGCGCACAAGCAGCCAGTCGATCACGAACAGCGCGATGGCCACCGCGACGAAGTCCCCGCGCAGCACGCCGCCAAACGGCGTCTGGTACACGAGCGTGCCAGAGACGGACGACGGCAGCCACGCCGTGAACGCCGCGGTGAGCTCTACCACGTGGATGCGCCATGAGCCCAGCACCACGGCATTCGCCACCACGAGCGCCGCAAGCGCGATCGCGTACAGCCTGCACGCGAGCGCGACCACCTTAAGCAGCCACGACGCCGCACGGCCGGACGCCCGCCGCGCCGCGGGCGACACCTGCGCGCCCTGGGGCGAGAAGGGCGTCTGCCTCGGGCTCTCCACCGGCGCCACGTACGGCCGCTGCGGTGCCGCAGCGTACTGCCGCCGCGCGTACGGCTGGCCTGCGTACGGCTGGGTCCGCGACTCGTCGGCGGGCATCGCGCCGGCAGCATCCACGGGCGCGTCCTGCGCCTGGCGGCGCGTCTGCGTCGCGGGATACGCCCGCGTCCCCTCGTCCCAGTCCGGGGCGGCGTGCCTAGGCATTCAGACTCTCCTCGATCTTCTCGGTAAGCTCCAGCCACTCCTCCTCGAGCGCCGGGATCTTCTTCGAGAGTGCGTTGTACTCCTTCATGCACTGGTCGAACTTCGCGGCGTCGTTGTACAGCGCCTCGTCGGCCATCATGTTCACAAGCTCCTTGTAGCGCGCCTGCGCCGGCTTCAGCGCCGCCTCCACCTGCTTCAGGCGCTTCCTCTCCTCGCGAACGGCCTTGTTCGCAGCGTTTCTGGCCTCCGCCTCCGCGCGACGCTGCTCCTTCGTCTTCACGTTGCGGCCGGCGGGCGCGGACGGCGCGGTAGCTGCCGAAGGCGCCGCCGCCTGCCTGGGCGCCGCGTCCTTCTCGCCCGCCTCGGCGCCCTGCGCCTGGCCCTCGAGCTCCGCGCGCTTGTACAGGTAGTAGTCGTAGTCACCGTCGTAGAGCGTCACCTTGTGGTCGCGCACGTCCACCACCTTGTTCGCCACCGCGCGCACCAGGTGCTCGTCGTGGCTGATGAGCACGATGGTGCCCGGGAAGTTGACGAGGGCCTCCTCCAGAACGTCCACGGAGTCGATGTCCAGGTGGTTCGTGGGCTCGTCCAGGCACAGCAGCGGGTCCGGCGCCACGAGCATGCGCGCGAGCGCCAGACGCGCGCGCTCGCCGCCGGAAAGCACGCCGACCTTCTTCTCCACGTCGTCGCCGTGGAACAAAAACGCGCCAAGCAGCTTGCGCTCCTGGGAGGAGGTCCAGCCGGGGGCCGCCTCGTCCATCTCCTGCAGCACGGTGTAGGACTCGCGCAGGGTCTCGAGCTGGTGCTGCGCGTAGTATGCCACGGTCACGTTCTGGCCAAGCTTCACGGTGCCCGCCGTGGGGGCCTCGTGCCCGTTGATGATCTTCATGAGCGTGGACTTTCCCGCGCCGTTGGGGCCCACGAGCGCCACGTGGTCGCCGCGGTACAGCTTCAGGCTCACGCCGTCGTACACGTCGTTGTCCTCGTAGTGCTTCGAGATCCCCTCCAGGCTCACGACCTCGTCTCCGGTGCGCGGCGGATCGGGGAACTTGAAGTGCACCTTCTTGGAGGACTCCGGCAGCACCACCAGCTCCTCGCGCACCTTCTCGAGCTTCTTGATGCGCTCCTGCACCTGCTTCGCCTTCGTGGGCTTGTAGCGGAAGCGGTCGATGAAGACCTCCATGTGCTGGATGTCGCGCTCCTGCGCCGCGCGCTTCGCACGGAGCTGCTCCAGGTTGTCCTCGCGCTGGTGCAGGTAGCTGGTGTAGTTTCCCGTGTACGTCATGAGGCGCTTGTTCTCGAGCGACGCGATGTGGCTCACGCACGCGTCCATGAACGAGCGGTCGTGGCTCACCAGCAGCACGGCGCCGTCGTAGCCCGCCAGGAACGACTCCAGCCACTTTACGGATTCCAGGTCCAGGTGGTTGGTGGGCTCGTCCAGAAGGAGAAGGTCGGGATGCCTCAGCAGCAGCTTCGACAGGGCAATGCGCATCTGCCAGCCGCCGGAGAACTCCTTCGCCGGCTTGTCGAAGTCCTCGACGGGAAATCCCAGGCCGCCCAGGATCTGCTTCGCCCTCGCCTCGAGCTCGTAGCCCCCAAGGCGCTCGTAGCGGTCCTGCGCCGCGCCGTAGCGCTCCAGCAGCGCGTACTGCTCGTCGCCCTCAGGCATCTCGGATATCTGGCGCTCCATCTCCTTGATGCGAGCCTCGAGGCGCTTGACCTCCACGGCGGAGTCCACGACCTCGCCGAGCGCGCTCTTCTCGCCTGCGAGGTGCGTCTCCTGCTCCAGGTAGCCTATGGACGCGTCGCGCGCGAACGACACGGTGCCCTCGTCAGGCTCCTCCAGCCCCATCATGATCTTGAGGAGCGTGGTCTTGCCCGCGCCGTTGGGCCCGACCAGGCCCCAGCGCTCCCCCGCGTTCAGCTGCAACGTTGCGGCCGTGTACAGGACACGGCCGCCAAACGACTTCGTGATCTTGTCTGCAAGTGCTATCAAGTGCTGTCCGTTCCACCATACGGGCGTCTGCCCGAGAAGTACAATCCACCCGATTATACGTGGCTCCGGCACCTGCCGCGCACGCCGCTCGCGACACTTACCAAAGCACCATTGCAGGTCGGTTTCGGGCTGAGTTGCACCGACGGCTCCGTCGCGCGCGCCGCGCGGATGCCACGGGTCTATGGCACGCCCAACGAGACCGCGTGCAGCAAATGGTCGGCGGCGACAAAAAAGGGACCCCCGTGGGGGTCCCGAAGCATGTGGTGGGCCCAGAGAGATTCGAACTCCCAACCCAGGGATTATGAGTCCCCTGCGCTAACCGTTGCGCCATAGGCCCGGAAACTGGAAAGGGCGGCGACCACAGCCGCCGCCCCAGAGTCTACGTGGTGGAGAATAGGGGATTCGAACCCCTGACCTCATGACTGCCAGTCATGCGCTCTCCCAACTGAGCTAATTCCCCGTTCGTTGGTGCGGAAAATATGTTACCAAAACGAGGATGCGAGTCAACAGAAAAGTTTTGCCAATTTCAGACAACAAAAAAGGGCTCTTCGGTGGTTTCTGTGGGAGAGATTCCGGCATAGGCCCAGCTCAGCGGGCGAAAACAACGATCTGGAACTGAAACGGCCCCGGGAGGGGCCGTTTCCGCGTCATCCGCCTATGATTGCTAAGCCAAATTCAGACAACCGAAGAGGTGTGACGCATGAAGAGTCTACTACTTCTCGCCCTCGGTCTGGCCCGCACGGTCGTCCTGGGCGCGCGCATCGAGGCCGAGCGCATCGTCGTGAGCGTCCGGCCCTACAAGCGCGAGCAGCGCCGCTGCCCCGTATGCGGCAGGGCCTGCGACTTCTACGACATGGCGAACCGCGGGGCCCCCAGGCTGTGGAGGGCGATGGACCTGGCGCGCTCGGCCTGCTACCTGGAGTACGCGCCCTGCAGGGTGCGCTGCCCGGAGCACGGCGTGCGCACCGAGGCCGTCCCCTGGGCGCGGCACGGGGCGCGCTTCACGCGCGACTTCGAGGACTGGGTGGCGTGGCTGGCGGTCCGCTGCACCGCCTCGGCGGTCTCCGAGCTCGCCCGCGTCGAGTGGCACAGCGTGGGCGGCGTGTGCAGGCGCGTCTACGCCGAGCTGGAGGCCGCGCGCGGCGCCTCGAGGTTCGACGGCGTGCGCCGCATCGGCATCGACGAGACGTCGTACAAGAAGGGCCACAAGTACGTCACGGTGGTCGTCGACCACGACCGCGGCTGCCTCATCTGGGCGCACGAGGGCACCGGCAAGGACGTGCTCAACCTGTTCCTCGACGAGCTCACGCGCGAGCAGAGGCGCGCCATAGAGGTGGTGACCGCCGACGGCGCGAGGTGGATAAGGCAGCTGGTCAAGCGCCGCTGCCCCAACGCGAGGTGGGTCATGGACCCCTTCCACGTGGTCCAGTGGATGAACGACGCGCTCGACGCCGTGCGCTGCGAGGAGTGGAACGCCGCCAGGGCCGCCGCCAGGGCCGCCAGGCCCAGGCCCGAGGGCAAGCGCGGCAGGCCTGCCAAAGGCGAGCTGCCGCCCGAGGAGGTCAGGGCGCTCGAGGAGGAGGCGGCCTCCATCAAGGGCAGCCGCTACGCGCTCGTGAAGAACCCCGAGGACCTCACCGACGGCCAGAGGGCGAGGCTCGAGGCGCTCAAGAAGAGGGCCGGCTCGCGGCTGGTCAGGGCCTGGGAGCTCAAGGAGGACCTGCGGGCCGTCTTCCGGGCAGCCGACGGCTCCGAGGCCGCCGAGCTGCTCGACGACTGGATGCACAGGGCCGCCTACTGCAAGATCGCCAAGGTCGTCGCCGTGGAGAAGAAGGTGCGCCGCCGGCGCGACGACATCATCGCCGCAGTCGAGCTCGGCATCAGCAACGGGCGCGTAGAGGCCATCAACAACAAGATCAAGGTGACGGTGAGGATGGGCTACGGCTTCCGCAACACCGACAACCTCGTGGCCCTGCTCATGCTCAGGTGCGGCGACTGCCAGCCCCAGCTCCCGGGTCGCCCGGTGAAGGCGAGGAAGAAGGGCGTGAAGGGAGCGAAGAGCGTTGCTGCCTAGGCTAGCCCCTTGTCACACAAACTACCGAAGCCTCCAAAAAAGGGACCCCCGTGGGGGTCCCGAAGCGTGTGGTGGGCCCAGAGAGATTCGAACTCCCAACCCAGGGATTATGAGTCCCCTGCGCTAACCGTTGCGCCATAGGCCCGGAAACTGGAAAGGGCGGCGACCACAGCCGCCGCCCCAGAGTCTACGTGGTGGAGAATAGGGGATTCGAACCCCTGACCTCATGACTGCCAGTCATGCGCTCTCCCAACTGAGCTAATTCCCCGTTCGTTGGTGCGAGAGATATAGTACCAAAGTCATCCATCCGGTCAAGCGAGAATCTTCAAACCGCCTGACTGGGTCCCCAGTTGTGAACTTCCTCCACAAAACGCTAAACTTCACTCTATTGGGAACCAAGACAGAGGGGGGGGGACGTCTCCCCCGTCACGCAGCGCGGTCGCACGGGCGACCGCCCACAAACCCGAAACGGAGACCCACATGAACGACGCGTGCAAGAAGCTCAAGATCGTATGCATCATCTCACTCATCGTCGGTGTGCTCGCGACCGCATCCGCAATCGCCCTCATCGTTGTGAACCACCTGAACCCGCGCGCGTACGTCGGACTGATCGACGGCGTGCTCTGCTCCTACATGGGCTTCCAGTGCGCCCGCAAGATCAACGTGCCCTCCAACGCCAGGCAGATCCGCAACATGAGCTCGGTAATGGTGCTCGTGATGTTCTTCTGCGCCGCGTACATCCTCGTCGCACCCCAGAAGTCCCTCGCCGAGATATTCATCGGCTCCACCTGCGTCGTGATGGCACTTCTCGTCTTCGTGCTCTCGAAGAAGGTCGTCACGATCCTGGACGCCAAGTAGGGGGCTTCCACGCCCTCAAGGCCGCGCCACGCGACGCGGTCCCCGGCCTGGGACCTTGCCCTTCTCCCCCAAGGCATTTTGCAGCAAGACAGACGCGCCCGCTTGGAACTCCAGGCGGGCGCGCTCATGTATGTAGATGCAGTAGGAGCTGCACACCAAAAAAAGGCCGAACGGTCACCCGTCCGGCCCTCGAATTCGATGGTGGGCGATGCTGGATTTGAACCAGCGACCCCTTCCGTGTGAAGGAAGTGCTCTACCCCTGAGCTAATCGCCCTCAGTGCGGTAGCTATACTATCAGAACATGGCGCCTTGTAAAGCCGAGAAGTGCCATCAATCACAAAATTGTTTGCAGATTTTTGTGCCCGCATGCCTTTACCTGCGGACATACACACCTTTGACCAGAAAAACTTTTTGCGTTGCGCGTGAGTCACGCAAGCATTTCCGGGCCGATGTCCGCCACCGTACGCGCGCCGCACATCTCCATCGTGTCCCTTAGCTCCCGCGTAAGCTGCGCGAAGTAGTCCTTTACGCCCTCTGCTCCCGCACCGTACGTCACGACGGCAAACGGCCTGCACACAAGGCATGCATCCGCGCCGAGTGCCAGTGCGCGGAACACGTCGAGGCCAGAACGGATGCCCCCGTCCACAAGGACCTTGAGGTCGCCGCCGACCTCCCGCTCTATCGCGGGCAGCACCTCCGCCGTCGCGGGGACACCGTCCTGCACGCGGCCGCCGTGGTTGCTCACCACGATGGCGTCCGCACCAGCCTCCGCGGCCTTGCGTGCCGCACGCCCGCCCATAATGCCCTTCAGCACGAACGGCGTGTCGTGAGCATGGCAGGCATCCGCCACCTGTTGCAGCTCCGCCACGGACTTCGGTCCCGCGGGCGGCTGGAAGCCCTTCAGGAACGGGAGTCCCGCGGCGTCTATGTCCATCGCGATGGCGACCGGACGGGCCGTGAGCGCAAGTTCGAGCTTCCGCATCACGGTCTCGAGGTTCCACGGCTTGATGGTGGTGACGCCGAGGCCGTCGAGGTCGCGTATGTCATGCACTGCGGACTCGTGAATGGAGGCAATCTTCCCGTCGCCCGTCCACGCAAGCGAACCTGCATCGGCAGCCGCGTGCAGGATGCAGGAGTTGTAGTCCTCCATCTCCCACTTGTCACCGTAGTGGAGCCTCACGTCGCCCAGGGGACCGATCATTACGGGAACCGAGAGCCTTCTGCCAAACAGCTTCACGGACGTGTCGGCATCGCAGGCCTCGTGGATCGTGTCCATCTGCACGCGCACGTCCTGCCACGCCGCAAAGTTTCGCGCCGCAACCGTGCCCGTGCCCTTCGATCCGGGACCTGGCATGTGCGAGCCGCATGCGCGGCCGTCGCATACGGGGCATGCCTTGCACCACGGACCCATGTTGCCGCGCGCCGCAGCCGCAAGCTCCTTGTAATCCACGCTCTTCTCCCCTTCTTCCCACGTTCGCATAAGCGAGGCGGCCCTCCCCCCTGGGTCAGGCCGCCTGACGTTACCTCTGTGCGGTGCGCCTACGCGCGCTCGGCCTCGACCCTCTGGGCCAGAAGCCGTGCCACGTCCTCTATCGCTACCTCCGTGCGCTCACCAGTCGCGCGCACCTTAAGCTCGACGTTGCCGTTCTTCACGGCCTTCTTGCCGCAGACCACCTGGAACGGCATGCCCATGAGGTCGGCATCGTTGAACTTGACGCCCGGGCGCTCCTTGCAGTCGTCCACCATCACGTCGACGCCAAGCTCCAGAAGCTCGCTCGCGACCTTGTCCGCGACGGGCCACACGAGCTCGTCGTGCACGTCCAGCGGAATGACCTCGACCTCGTACGGAGCGACGCTCACCGGCCAGATGATGCCGTGCTCGTCGTGGTGCTGCTCCACGATCGCCTGCAGCGTGCGGCTTATGCCGATGCCGTAGCAGCCCATGATCAGAGGCTTCTCCACGCCGTCCTCGTCCATGAACGTGGCGCCCATCGCCTCGGAGTACTTCGTGCCGAGCTGGAACACCTGCGAGACCTCGATGCCACGGGCCTCCTTCAGGGGTGCGCCGCACTTGGGGCAGCGGTCGCCCGCCCTGGCCGTGACGACGTCGACCCACGCGTTGTCCGCGATCGTGAAGTCGCGGCCGGGGTGGGCGTGCACGAAGTGGAAGTCCGCCTCGTTCGCGCCGATGGTCCACCACTCGGACGGGCGCAGCGACTCGTCGAAGAAGACGCGGATGCCATCGGGAAGGCCGACCGGCCCGATGAAGCCCTTCACGAGGCCGTACTCCTTGAGCTCCTCGTCGCTCATCAGGTGGTACTCGCCAAACGCGTGCTCCGCCTTCACGTCGTTCAGCTCGTGGTCGCCGGGGACGAAGCATACGACGGGCTTCCCGTCGCCGTCCACGAGCGCAAGCGCCTTGCGGGTCGCCGACGCGGGGATATGGAGAAACGACGAGACGTCGTCGATGGTGCCGATTCCGGGGGTCGAGATCTTCTCCATGTCGCCCGGCTCGCCGTCGGCCACGGTCACGCCGGCGGTCGCGGCCTCGGTGTCGGCCGCGAAGCCGCAGTCGTCGCAGTACACGAGCGCGGCCTCGCCGGCGTCGGCGAGCGCCATGAACTCGACGGACGTGTCGCCGCCGATCTGGCCAGAGTCCGCCACGACGGGAAGCGCCCTGAGCCCCACGCGCTCGCACACGTTTGCATAGGCCTGCTTCTGCTTGTCGTAGCACTCCTGCAGGGACTCCTGCGTCGCGCTGAACGAGTAGGCGTCCTTCATGATGAACTCGCGGCCGCGCATGAGGCCAAAGCGGGGCCTGCGCTCGTCGCGGAACTTGTCCTGCATTTGGTAGAGCGTGACGGGCAGCTGCCTATAGCTGCGGAGCTCGTTGCGCACCAGGTCCGTGAACGTCTCCTCGTGGGTGGGGCCGAGCGCGTATTCGTGCTCGTAGCGGTCACTCAGGCGCATGAGCTCGGGGCCGTAGGCGTTCCAGCGGCCGCTCTGGTGCCAGAGGTCCCCGTCCGTCAGGATTGGCACCTGCATCTCCTGCGCGTCGATGGCCTCCATCTCGTCGCGGATGATGTCCTCGATCTTGTTGATGGAGCGCCACGCGAGCGGCAGGTAGCTGTACAGGCCCACCGCGCCGCGGCGAATCATTCCCGCACGAAGCAGCAGCCTGTGGCTTGCAAGCTCCGCCTCCCTGGGGTCTTCCTTGAGGGTCGGAGCGTAGAGCTTCGACATCTGCATGTACTTTCTCAACGTGCTTCCTTCCAAGTCTCTGCCGGCCGACGCCTGCGTCGGCAAGAACACCAAGGGTACATTCTACGCGTCCTTCTCGCCTGCGTCGCCCGCGATCTAGTCCCCGTAGCGGGCCTCTATCTCGCGGAAGAGCTCGTCCACGATCTGGTCTTCCGGGACGTTTCGAATCTTCTCGCCATTGCGGAACAGCACGCCCTGGCCGCGGCCGCACGCGATGCCGAGGTCCGCGTCGCGCGACTCGCCGGGGCCGTTTACGACGCACCCCATGACCGCGACGGAGATCGGTGCCTTGACCGTGGCGAGCCTGCGGGAGACCTCCTCCGCCATACCGATGAGGTTGACCTGGCAGCGCCCGCACGTGGGACAGCTGACGAGCTCGGGATGCAGTCGACGCATGCCGAGCGAGGACAGAAGGTCCCAGGCGACGTTGACCTCCTCCACGGGGTCGGCCGTGAGCGAGAGGCGCATGGTGTCACCTATGCCCTGCTCGAGCAGGATGCCGACGCCTGCGCAGTTCTTGACCGTGCCTTGCCGCAACGTGCCGGCCTCCGTGACGCCCACGTGCAGCGGCACCGTGGGAAGCTCGCGCGAGAGCATGCGGTACGTCTGGAGCGTGATGGGCACGGAGTGCGCCTTCGCGGAGAGCACGATGTCGTCGAAGCCACGCTCGCGGAAGTGCTCCACGTAGGAGGAGGCGGACGCGACGAGCTTCTGCGGCAGCGTGAGGTCCTGGCGCGCGTCGACCTTGGGATCGAGCGAGCCTGCGTTCACGCCGATGCGGATGGGGATCCCCCGGCTTCCGGCTTCGTCGATCACGGCGTCCACGCGGTCGAACGAGCCGATGTTGCCGGGGTTTATGCGAAGCGCAGCCGCGCCTCGGCGCGCCGCCTCTATGGCAAGCCGGTGGTCGAAGTGGATGTCCGCGACCACGGGAAGCGGACTCTGGGCGCAGATCTCGCCGAAGCCATCCAGCGCCGCCGCGTTGGGGACGGCGACGCGTATGATCTCGCAGCCGGCCTTTGCGAGACCCTCGATCTGCGCGAGCGTGGACGCGGGATCGTCCGTCTTCGTGGTGCACATGGACTGCACCGACACGGGCGCGCCGCCGCCGACGGCAACGCTCCCCACGTGCACCTGGTGCGTGAGCTCGCGAGCGGGGCGCACGCTTTTCTCATCACTCATACAAACCCCCTATCGGCCCCGACGACGTCAGCCAATAACGAGGCGCACGACGTCGTTCTTGAGGGCGAACACGAAGATGAACAGGAAGAAAGCCAGGCCGGCGTAGCTGATGTACGCCTGCACCCTGACGGATAGCTGCCTGCGAATTACGAGCTGGACAATCTCTATCAGAACCTTCCCGCCGTCGAGCGGCGGGATGGGAAGCAGGTTCATGAACCCGAGCGACATGGACACCATCGCGATGAAGAGGAGAAAGTCGTTCATGCCGCTTGACGCCGCCTGGCTGGCCGCAGCGGAGATGCCGACCACGGAGGAGGCGGACCCGAGCGTCTCCATGGTGTGCTGCGGCATGATGAGCCTCGCCGCAAAGCCGGCGACCTCCTGGCCGTAGCGCACGGCTGAGTACGCGGCGTCCGGCAGGCTCAGGCGCATGCGACGCGTAAGCGCCTCGACGCCGAGCGCGCTCAGGCGCTTGCCCCCCGTCTTGACGACGGCCTCGTGCGTGGAGCCGCCGCGTGTGTACGTCACGTCGAAGTCCTCGCCGGTCTCAAGCGCGGCGTCAATGGCAGACGCGAGGCTGTTCCAGTCCTCGCAAGGCCTGCCGCCGACGCTCGTGACGACGTCGCCTGCCCTGAGGCCCGCCGCCTGCGCGGCCGAGTCCGCGGTAACGGCGCCAAGGCGGTTGGAGTTCACCGCAACTTCGACGCCTGCGATGGAGAGGCTTGCCGTCACGATGAGAAACGCGAGCGCGATGTTCACGAGCGGCCCCGCAACCAGCGTGAAGGTGCGTTTGAGGAAGCCCTTGCCCAGATAGGTACGGCTCTTCTCGCTCGCAAGCGCCTTGTTCGGGTCTTCGAGCGGTCGCGGCTCGCTTGCCTCCGTCGTGCCAGAAAGCGAGAAGTCGTGGCCCGCATCGTATTCCGTCAGCATGTTGGGGTCGCGGCGGAGGGTCTCGAACGCCTCGGGCAAGGTGCCCTGCGACGGGGCTTCGCCCTTCCCGGCATCGTAGTGCGGACGAATGGCCGCCCAGTCCGCAAGCGTCGCAAGCAAGTCGTACGCGCGGTCGGCGTCCACGCCGAGCTCTGCGGCGACGTCCGTGGCAAGCACGCGACCCTCACGCTGGACGATGCCGAAGCAGGCGGGCAGGAGATCGTCGTGCGTGCCCTCCATGCCGCAGATGCGCGTGTAGCCGCCGAGCAGTATAGGCGTGACGCCAAACTCCGTGCCGTACGTGCGGGACTTCCGCGCGATGTGGTGGCGGCACGGCATGCCCAGATAGAACTCCGTCACGCGCATGCCGCAGGCGCGAGCCGCGAGGAAGTGGCCCCCCTCGTGCAGGAACACAAGAAGCGACAGTACGACCACGCCCCAGAACACCGCGGACACGACGCCCATCAGCGGCATGTCCCGTCCAGGTAGGATGCGGCGAGCTCGCGAGAGCGAGCGTCGACTTCCTCAAGCTGCGGCAGGGACTCCACCGGGACGGCATCGGTCTTCCCCATCACGTGGGCGACCGTCGCCTCAACGTCCAGGAAGCCGCAACGGCCCTGCCTGAACGCGAGGTTCGCGACCTCGTTTGCCGCGTTCATCGCACACGGCATGGTGCCGCCGTCGCGGCCGGCCTCCTTCGCGAGCCTGAGGCAGCCGAACGCGTCCTCGTCCGCGCGGCCGAACGTGAAGTCCGGCACCTCGCAGTAGTCCACGCGCGGCGCGGGCGTCTCCCAGCGCTCGGGGTAGCTGAGCGCGTATTGGATGGGTATGCGCATGTCAGAGGGGCCAAGCTGAGCCTTCACGACGCCGTCCTCGAACTCGACCATCGAGTGCACCATGCTCTGAGGGTGCACAAGCACGTTCACCATGTCGACGGGGACGTCAAACAGGTGGTGAGCCTCGAGCACCTCGAGGCCCTTGTTCATGAGCGTCGCGGAGTCGATCGTAATCTTGGCGCCCATGGCCCACGTGGGATGCTTGAGCGCCATGGCGGCGGTCACGCGGGAGAGCTCTTCTCGGCCCATGCCAAAGAACGGGCCGCCGGAGCACGTGAGCCAGATTCTATGGACGTCCGAGCGGTGCTCCCCCACCAGACACTGGTATATGGCGCTGTGCTCCGAGTCGACCGGGATGAGCCGACCGGGGCGTGCGAGCGGCATGAGAAGGTCGCCGCCGACGACAAGCGACTCCTTGTTTGCGTACATGAGCGCCTTGCCGGCCTTGAGCGCGGCGTATCCCGCATAGATGCCCGCGAACCCCACGACCGCGTCCACGACGCTGTCCACGTCCTCCGCGGAAGCGACGCACGTGAGGCCCTCCTGGCCAAAGCTCACCTTGCAGGAAGCGGGAAGATCGGCAAGTGCCGGGTCGTCCCGGTGCGCCTCGTTAGCGATCACGACGTAGGCGCAGCCAAACTCGCGCGCGGCCTTCACGGCAAACGAGACGGAGTCGTTCACGGCAACGGCGACGACGCTCAGGCGGTCCGCATGCCTGCGGCAGACGTCGAGCGTCTGCGTCCCGATCGATCCCGACGCGCCCAGCACCGCGACGCGCTGCGGCTCGTGCCGCATCACGCCAGACTTGAAGCCCTCGAATATGCTCACAGGATTCCTCCCAGCCTGAGCAGCAGGAACGCGGTCATGCCGCCAAAGAGGAGCGAGTCGGACCTGTCGAGCATGCCACCGTGGCCAGGCATGAGGTTTCCCGAGTCCTTCACGCCGACGCCGCGCTTGATGCGAGACTCGAAGAGGTCTCCCGCGACGGCGGCCGCGTCAACCAGCACGCCGCACGCGATGGCGTACGGCAGGTTGATGTTGTAGATGCCGAGCGCGAACACGACGGCCCACACGGCGACGCTGCCGACCATGCCGCCCCAGAAGCCCTCGACGCTCTTGTTGGGAGAGATTCTGGGCGCAAGCTTGTGCTTGCCGAGCTTTGATCCCACGAAGTATGCGCACGAGTCGCTGAGCCAGATGGACCCCATGACCGCAAAGGTGAGAAGGGCGCCCCTCCAGCCGGGGAAGGCGTCGCGGATGATCACGATGCTCGAGAACGCGAGCGACGTGTAGATGGGCCCGAACACCGTGAGGGCCACGTCGCCCATGTTTGCCCGCGGCGTTGACACGTACCACAGCGCACACACCACGAGCAGCGCGAATATGACGAAGAACTCCGAGTCTGAGATGTTCGAGAGCGGCGCGAACGGGAAGATTACCGCGAATGCGAGCGCTATGACGTCATTTGGCATCCTGCCGCTGCGGCGAGACATCTTAAGGAACTCCGAGCAGCACAGGAACGCCATAACCGCGATGAGAATCGCCGTAGGCCACGTGCCCAAGAAAAGGCACGCGACCGTTCCGATTGCGTAGATGGCGCCGGAGACGATGCGCATGGTCATGGTTGACGGGTGCTTTCCGCCGTCCTTCTGCCCGGCCTCCTCGTGATTGGCCTCGGCATGCGTCTCCTTCGCGCCAGATGCGGGAGCGGCCTCCTGCTTCGGCGCCGCTTCGGGCGCCTGTTCCGCCGGACGCTGCGACGCGTTCTCCCCCGTCGCCGAGGCACTGCCCGCCCGGGACTCCACGTTCTTCTCGACCTGATTGTCACCCATGTCGCTCACTTGCCCGTCACACCTCCAAAGCGCCGGTTCCTGCCCTGGAAGGAACGAACGGCCCTCAAGTACTCCCAGCGGTCGAAGTCCGGCCACAGGGTGTCAGTCACATAGAACTCCGTATATGCCAGCTGCCACAGCAGGTAGTTGGAGAGTCTGAGCTCGCCCGACGTCCTGATGAGCAGGTCGGGGTCAGGCATGCCCGCCGTGTAGAGCCTGGACGAGAAGAGCTCCTCGTCCACGTCGTCGGCAGACATCTTGCCCGCGGCAACATCCTGCGCGATGCCCCTGCACGCGCGTACGATTTCCGCGCGCGAGCCGTAGTTCACCGCGAGCGCGAACGTCATGCCGTCGTGGTCAGCCGTCTCGTCGAGCCCTTCCTGGAACACGGCGCGCGTCTCCGCCGGAAGCTGCGTCAGGTCTCCCAGGAAACGCAGGCGCACGTTCTCCTGATGGAAGAGCGGCAGCTCCTTCAGGAGGGTCGTCGCAAACAAGTGCATCAGGAGGTTGACCTCCTTCTGCGGGCGCTTCCAGTTCTCGGTCGAGAACGCGTACACGGAAAGCGCGTCCACGCCAAGCCGGACGCTCGTGGTGACCGTCTCGCGCAGCGAGTCGACGCCAGCGACGTGTCCCTCAGAGCGGTCGAGCCCGCGCGCCTGCGCCCAGCGGCCGTTGCCGTCCATGATGATGGAGACGTGCCTGGGAACACGTCCAAGGTCTACGTCCGCAAGCGAGATGTCGCCGGGTGCGTCCGCGTAGTACGCTGCGAGCTTATCCAAGTCGCGTCTCAAGCTAGATCTCCATAACCTCGGAGGTCTTCTCCTTCAGCATAGAGTCGACCTTTGCGACGAACTCGTCCGTCACCTTCTGAATCTGCTTCTTCTCGCGGTTCACGTCGTCCTCGGAGAGCTCCTCGTCCTTCTCGGCCGCGTGGATGGCGTCGCGGCGGGCGTTCCTGATGGCCACGCGCGCCTCCTCTGCATACTTGTTGCAGTCCTTCACGAGCTCCTTGCGGCGCTCCTCCGTCGGCTTCGGGAACGGCAGGCGGATGGAGACACCGTCATTGCCGGGGGTAATGCCCAGGTCGGAGGCCTCGATGGCCTTCTCGATCGCCTTGAGCGCCGTCTTGTCCCACGGCTCGATCACGAGCATGGAGGCCTCGGGGACCTTCACCCCTGCGAGCTGCGTGATGGGGGTGGGCTGCCCGTAGTACTCGACGCTGATGCCGTCGAGCACATGCGCATTAGCGCGACCCGTGCGGACCTTGCTGAAGTTGAACTTCAGCGCATCGATCGCCTTGTCCATGCTCTTCTTGGCGGAATCTGTAAAGGTGCTCATTTCGCTCTCCTATTCGTCTACGACGATCGTTCCAACGTGCTCGCCGCGAAGCGCCCTGTCAAAAATGCCGTCCTCATCGAGGTTGAACACCATGATAGGCATGTGGTTGTCATGGCAGAGTGCCGTCGCGGTCGCATCCATAACGTGAAGGTCCCTGTTGAGGACGTTCATGTAGGTGATGGTGTCGAACTTCTTCGCATCCGGGTTCTTCATGGGGTCGGAGTCGTAGATGCCGTCGACCTTCGTCGCCTTCATGAGAATCTCCGCGCCGATCTCGCACGCGCGCAGCGCGGCGGCAGTGTCTGTTGTGAAGTACGGGTTTCCGGTACCGGCCGCAAAGATCGTAATCCGTCCCTTCTCCAGGTGCCTGATCGCTCGACGCCTGATGTAGGTCTCGGAGACCTGGTGCATCTCGATCGCGCTCATGACCCTGCAGATCATCCCGTTGCGCTCAAAGGTGTCCTGCAGCGCAAGCGAGTTGATCACGGTCGCGAGCATGCCCATGTTGTCGCCCTGGGCCCTATCCATGCCTGCGGCCGCGCCAGAGAGACCCCTGAAGATGTTGCCGCCACCGACGACGACGGCAATCTGCATTCCCGCGTCATAGGCGGGCTTGAGCTCTTCCGCAATCTTCTGCGGAACGTCGGGGTCGATGCCAAACTCCTTTGAGCCCATGAGGGCCTCTCCGGAGAGCTTCAGAAGCACACGCTTGAACTTGTAGTCGGACAATCCAGGCCTCCAGTCACTTGGGGAAGACTAAAAAGCTGTTCGTTCACGCTCATAAGATTCTAGCAAAGCGCGAGAAGAACCACCCAACCAATAGGCAAGCAGTCCCCAGCGCCATATAAAAGGAGCCGGTGCATGGCACCGGCTCCACAGAAAACACTCTGTCCCTAGCTATTCGCCGAAGGAGAAGCGCACGAAGCTGACGACCTTGACGTCGTCGCCGAGGCTCTTGGAGACCTTGGCGGCGAGCTCGTTGATCGTGACACCGGACTCCTTGATGGACTCCTGCTCGGTCAGGCAGTTCTCCTTGTAGAACTTCTCGAGCTTTCCGAGGGCAATCTTCTCCTGGATGAACTCCGGCTTGCCGGACTCGGCGGCCTGAGCCATGTAGATGCTCTTCTCGTGCTCAAGAACCTCAGCGGGGACGTCCTCGCGACGAGCAGAGACGGGGTTGGATGCAGCTACCTGCATCGCGACGTCGTGAGCGAAGCTCTTGAACTCGTCAGCAGCAGCGGTCTCGGGCTTCGCGAACTCGAAGGTCACGATGTCAGCGAGCTTGCCATTGTGGTGGACGTACTTCGCAAGGGCGCCGTTCTCCACGGAGACACGCTGGAAGCGGGCAACCTTCATGTTCTCGCCGATAACGTGGATCATCTCGGTGAGCTCGTCAGCAACGGTGCTCTCACCCATCTTGCAGGCCTTGAGAACCTCGTCATCAGCGGGGTCGTTCTCGACGACGACCTTCGCAAGCTCATTTGCGAAGCCGGTGAACTTGGGGTTGGTGCCGACGAAGTCGGTCTCGCAGGTGAGCTCGAGAAGAGCGCCGGTCTTGCCGTCCTCGGAAATGTAGGCGGCGACGGTGCCCTCGTTCGTCTCGCGGCCGGCACGCTTGACGGCCTTGGCAACGCCCATCTTGCGGAGAACGTCGACGGCCTTGTCGATGTCGCCATCGGCCTCGACGAGAGCCTTCTTGCACTCCATCATGGGGGAGTCGGTCATCTCGCGGAGCTGCTTGACGAGGGCGGCGGTAATCTTTGCCATGTTGCCCCTCCTTTGGGGTTGAAATCTTATAGAGCTTCTGACCTTTAGCTACTCGGCAGCGGGGGTCTCGACCGCAGGGGTCGTCTCGCCGGCAGCCATCTCCTGCTCAGTGATCTGCTCCTTACCGGAACCAGCCAGAACGGCGTCGGCGACAAGCTCGCACATGAGGTTGACGGAGCGAATCGCGTCGTCGTTCGCGGGGATGCCGTAGTCGACGACGTCCGGATCGGAGTTGGTGTCGAGAAGGGCGACGACGGGGATGTGCAGGCGGTTGGCCTCGCGGATGGCAATCTCCTCGCGCTTGCTGTCGACGACGAACAGGGCCTGCGGCAGGGTGTGCAGGTCACGGGCGCCACCGAGGTTGCGCTGGAGCTTCTCGAGCTCCTTGGTCAGGACAGCCTGCTCCTTCTTGGGAAGAAGGGCCATGCGGCCGTCCTCGACCATGGCCTCGAGCTCCTCCATGCGGTCGATGCGGGAGCGCATGGTAACGAAGTTGGTCAGCATGCCGCCGAGCCAGCGCTGGTTGATGAAAGGCATGCCGCAGCGCTCGGCCTGGGTGGCGATGGGCTCCTGGGCCTGCTTCTTGGTGCCGACGAACAGGACGCGACCACCCTTGGCAGCGGTGTCCTTCAGGAAGGTGTAGGCCTTGTCGGCGTCGAGCACGGTCTGCTTGAGGTCGAGGATGTAGATGCCGTTGCGCTCGCCGAAGATATAGGGCTTCATCTTCGGGTTCCAGCGGCGCGTCTGGTGGCCGTAGTGGCAGCCAGCCTCGAGCAGGGTACGGATGTTGATCTTAACAGCCATTCTGAAAACCTCCATTGGTTGGTCCTCCGTGTGATATCAACCCCGTGCGAACCACCTAAGGCGCGGCTGTCGCCTTAGGCACCGTGGCCGACGAGTCGTCACACGTGTGAATTTATGCCGTGCGGTCGCACAGCGAGAAAAAATTATAACAGCGGGAGGGCCGTTTTTCCACGACGTGAAAAAATCGTATCAGCTCCACAAGTCGCTCCGCATCACATGCCGCATCTTGTCAGTGTCCATCGCTTTGCACGCTCCGGCCTTCGCCACTTGGACCCTCGTCACACTCCTACTCCCCCCTCGGGTGAGCCTGACGAGCAGCCGCCTTCATCCTGTCAATAGTGAGGTGGGTGTATATCTGCGTCGTCGAGAGGTCGGCGTGTCCAAGAAGCGTCTGCACGCTTCTCAGGTCGGCGCCGCCAGAGAGGAGCTCCGTGGCGTACGTGTGCCTCATTGCGTGCGGGGTGACTCGCCTGTCAATGCCCGCTGCGACCGCCCTCCTCTCGAACACGGTCCTGAGTGCGTCCGCGGACATCCTGTTTCCACGGGTAGAAAGGAAGAGGCCTTCTTCGTGCGTATGGCTTTTCGCGGCAAGTCCAGGCCTCGCCTCCAGAACGTAGGACCTTACTCGCTCCGCCGCAATCTCGTATATCGGTACGATACGCGTCTTGGAGCCCTTTCCTTCGAGCCTCACCTGTCGCCGATCGAGGTCAACGTCCCTTACGTCGAGCTTCGACACCTCGGAGATTCTCGCTCCGGTCGCGTAGAGAAGCTCCAGGAAGGCCCTGTCCCTCACGTCCTTCGCGTCCGGTCCGTCACAAGCCTCCAGAAGCCTCTCGGCCTCCTCCTCGGTAAGCGTCCTCGGGAGCGTCTTCGCCCTCTTCGGGCTCACGATCGCCGCCGCCGCGTCCTCCGTGGTCACGCCCTCCTCCACAAGCCACCTGTAGAGGTCTCGCACCGATGATAGTCTCCTGTTCATGGTTGCCGTCGAATACCTTGCCCGACTCATCTCGGCAAGGTAGCCTCTCACCTCGGCGTGCGTAACGCGGAACGGGTCGACGTGACTCCTCTTCACCCAGTCGAGATAGGACTTAAGGTCTCCCGAATAAGCCCTTACGGTGTTGTCCGAAAGTCTTTCGACTCCCCCTATATGCCTGAGAAACCGCCCGACGCACGAACGGAACCTCTCGAGCTCCCGTCCACCATCATCCATAGTGACTCACTTCGTGCTACCGGCAGGTTTCGAAGAGGTCGCGACGTGACTCCAGGTATCTGTCCAGGTCGACGGCTGCGCGGTCCGCATATGCCTGATATCTCTCCCTCTTCTTAAGTCTCCCGCCTTCGAGCGGTGGGACGAGTCCGAAGTTCACGTGCATAGGCTGATACGGCTTGGTCTCGGGGTCGGTCGCATACGCGACGAGCGATCCCAGCGCACCCGTCCTCGGAAGATCAACCTCCTCGATGCCGGTGATATCCGCATATGTGTTGAGAGCCGCGAGCAACCCCGAGGCGATTGCCTCGGTATACCCCTCGGTGCCGGTTATCTGCCCCGCGAGCCTCGTCTGAGTTCCCGGGATTCTGAACGTATGGTCAAGCACCCTCGGGGTGTCCACGAATGAGTTCCTGTGCATTACTCCATACCTGAAGAACTCGGCGTTCTCGAGGCCGGGAATCATGCGAAACACACGCTTCTGCTCGCCCCACGTCAGGTTCGTCTGGAATCCTACAAGGTTGTATGCGGTCAGGTCGGCGTTCTCGGCCCTGAGCTGCACCGCCGCCCATGGTCTTCTGCCAGAGCGGGGGTCGGTAAGCCCCACCGGCTTCAGTGCGCCGAACCTGAGCGAGTCCCTACCCGTCCTCGCTACCTCCTCGACAGGCTGGCACGCGCTGAAGAGGTCGCTCTGCTCGAACTCCTTGGAGACGACGCGCTTCGCAGAGATCAACTCATCGTAGAAGCTCTCGTACTCCTCTCGGGACATCGGACAGTTGAGGTAGTCTCCCCTGCCTTGTTCGTCGTAACGCGACTGCGAGAACACGATGTCTCTGTCCAGTGACTCCGCATCGACGATCGGTGCTGCGGCATCATAGAACGAAAGGGAATCGCCACCGACCTTCTCGGCGATCGATGAGAAAAGGGCGTCTCCACAGAGCGGCCCAGCGGCTATGACGCAGGGGCCTTCCGGAATCCCCTCTGCGATTCGACGCTCCACGGTTATGCCCGCGTCCTCCTCGATTGCACGACCCACAAGTGCGGAGAACCTCTCCCGGTCCACGGCAAGAGCCCCTCCTGCGGGTACGGCCGATTCCTTCGCCAGTCGGATGAGTCTCGACCCCATCTTCTCGAGCTCCTCCTTCAGGAGCCCCGCCGCGCTATCGTGCCTCATTGACTTGAGGGAGTTCGAGCATACGAGTTCGGCGAAGCCGTCGGTGTGATGAGCAGCCGTGCTTGCCACGGGACGCTGTTCGACGAGGGTCACGGAGACCCCGCGCGCCGCAAGCTGCAGCGCACATTCACTGCCGGCAAGTCCCCCACCGATCACGACAACACTTTTCGACAACGCGCACTCCTCTCGTCATCCATTCTCAGTGACCCATTCTATCCGAAGCACGAAGGAGCTCGGCTGTAGGCGAGTATCTTCCGTCCGGGAGTCGGACGACCATTCCCCGCGCCTCGTAGTCGCTCAGCGTACCAAGGATCGTGATAACGCTTTCGCCCAGTCTGTTCGCCAGCTCGTCCGCCCTCGTTGGGGAAGCCACAAGGGCAGAGAGAACGCGACCATGCTCAGAATGCGAACCATCCGCGCAGAGCCTTAGTTTGTCGTAATCCAGCGCGATGCACATCTCGAGGTCTCGTTCAGAGCACACGATGCTCGCGCCATCCGAGATGAGCTCGTTCGTCCCAACAGACTGCGGCGAGTAGATTGATCCCGGTATCGCATACAGTCTCCTTCCCATAGAGGCCGCGGCCTCCGCCGTGCTCATGGTTCCAGAGCGCACGCCAGCCTCCACGACGAGCGTAGACTCGGACATCGCCGCGATGATTCTGTTCCTCTTCGGGAAGGCGTACCTCCGCGGAGGGGTGCCCCACCTCTCGAGGGAAATCACCGCACCCTTCGAGATTGCACCCTCGAACACGTCCCGCGACGATTGAGGGTAGATGACGTCGGCACCGCACCCACATACGACCACGGTTGTGCCTCCTGACCCTTGTGCCGCCCTCAGCGCCGCCGCATCGCAACCAAGGGCTCCTCCCGAAACGACAACGAGTCCGCTCTCCGCCGCAATCCTCCCCGCCATTTCGGCAGTGGCGACCCCGTAGGGGGAAGCGCGCCTGGAGCCTACGATAGCGATGGCCATATCCTCGAGCACGCCCGCGGCACCGATGCCATAGAGGCACTCGGGAGGGTCAGAGAGGTCCTCGAGCCGCTGCGGATACCCCTCTTCGCCCCGTCTCAACTCGAAGGATTCCTCCCCCATGCCTACCCCCTCCTATCTCTATACGCGCACGCCTCCAGCACGTCCTCCTTCGACACCGACTCGCCTTGTCGTATGTCCGCTATTGTTCTCGCCACCTTCGCGACGCGCACAATCGACCTGCCACCGAACCCAAGACTTCGGGCCATTGACTCCAGCACCGAAGCAGCCTCCTCTCCCAAGGCCATACCCTCGAGTCCTTCCTCGTCCTTGTGGCCAAGCACGGATTCCCTCCAAGCCCTGAACTCCCGCGCCCCGAGCACGAGGTCGCGCATCTGCGCGGAGCTCATGCCGCGCGCGCCCTCCACGACCTTTCTGGAATCGGGTCTTGAAACGAAGATGTGTACGTCTATTCGGTCTTTCAGGGGGCCACCTACCCTCGACTGGTACTGCGCCACCTTTGCCGGGGCACAGGTGCATGCATGCGCCGGGTCTCCGAGGTATCCGCAGGGACAGGGGTTGGCAGCCGCGAGAAACGTGAAGTCGCAGGGGAACCTATAGAGTCCGTCCGCGCGCACCAACCTCACCACGTGCTCCTCGAACGGCTGTCTCAGAGACTGCAGCACGTTGGTGGAGAACTCTGGCAACTCGTCGAGGAACAGTACGCCGTGGTGAGCGAGGGTAACCTCCCCGGGATGCACGGGACTGCCACCCCCAATCATTCCCGCCTGCGATATTGAGTGGTGGGGCGCCCTGAAAGGTCTGGCACCGTTATCTTGCCTGCCCACCGACAGGCCGGCAACAGATCCAATCAACGCAACTTCCTCGGCCTCCTCGGGAGTCAATGGGGGGAGTATCGTCGGGAGTCGCCGCGCGAGCATGGATTTTCCCGAACCGGGAGGCCCGACCATGAGTAGGCCATGCCTCCCCGCGGCGGATATCACGAGTGCGCGTTTTGCCGACTCCTGGTCGAGGACGTCCTCGTAATCGAGCTCCGGCCCACCGTCAGGAGTCACCGGCCTCCCTTCCCGTCCCCCCGCATGGAGGCCCCTCACCCCTCGGCGTAGGTCTTCAAGCCGTTCGACATTGAGGACTCCCTCGCTTGCACCGCCACAGGATGACGCCAGACAGACGAGGGTCTTCCCCGTCCTCTCGGCTAGCTTCCTGTAGGCCACGAGTCCCCTAACCGCGCTTACCGAACCGTCAAGCGCAAGCTCGCCCACGAACATGCAGTCGTCGAGCCCGCTTGTAGGAATCTGCCCCGTCACCGCGAGCATGGCAACAGCGAGCGGCAAATCAAAGCCCGTCCCCGACTTCTTGAGTTCCCCTGGCGACAGGTTCACCGTAAACCTCAGCCTCGACACGTTGAAGCCCGAGGCCTTAATGGCGCATCTCACACGAGCGCGTGCCTCCAGGACGCTTCCGTCTGGCATCCCAACAATCGACATGCCTGGTATGCCCGCTGACGTGGCAATCTCCACGTCCACCGGAAGGGCCTCGATACCCCTCAGAGTCGCCGACGCCACGCTCAGCAATCCGCCAGCCATCAGTCGTCAGCCTCGTAGGCGCCGATGAGATGCCTGAGCTTCGCAGAGTGCTCCGCGACTATCTTGATTGCGATTACGTCGAATCTCACCTGGTGAAACCGAGTGGAGACACTGAGGAACGTCTCCGCGATGCTGCGATACCTCTTTTGCTTTTCGCCATTAACGGCGAGCTCGGGCATGCCGTCATCCTCCTTGCCCAGGGCAAGTCTCGTTTTGACCTCGACGAGCACGCACACTTCATTGCCGTCTTCGTCCACCTGGGTGGCAACGATGTCCGCCTCCCCCATCTTGCACATCCAGTTTCGAGAGACGATGCTGTATCCGTGATTCTGCAGGTAGCAGCAGGCGATGTGCTCGCCCATGTCGCCTACCTCGCGTGCACTCATCTCCATCACGGGCTTGTGGCTCCTCGTCTGCCCGCCCTGGTTCCCGCCCTCGCTTGCGTATTGGGTCGGGCCCCCTTGGCTCCCAGGCGCATGGCCCCCGCCAGCAGAGGTATAGGACTCGTCTGGAGCCGGTGCAGGCTGCCCCTTCTCCAAGACGTCCGCACCGTTCTGGTAGAACTCGTTGTCGCACATGCGTCCTCCCGTCCTCGTCAACTGGGACCAAGAGGTTCTCACCTGCGGCTCGCAGCAAGCTTTCATGTGCCTTCCAGAAGCCTTTACTGGCTCCGACGTTTCGTATCTAACGCCCCTGCGCCGCAGGTACGCGAGCTGAGCACTGATGCTGATGTTTCATTTTTGATTAGAAGAGTGAGGGGGTCTCCAAGAAGTTTCCACAGAACGACACCCTATGGATCGGGCTCAGGCCGATTCGCTTGATCGCCTCGATGTGCGCCGCAGACCCATACCCCTTGCATTCCGCAAGGTGGTACTCCGGATACTCCGCATCGTATGCCACCATCATGGCATCCCTCGTAACCTTCGCAACGATGGAGGCCGCCGCGATGCATGCAACGCGTGCGTCACCCTTGACCAAGGTCTTCTCCCTTGGATGAACATGTACGGGATTTCCGTCTATGAGCACGCAGTCCGGATTGACTCCAGCGTCTTCGATCGCGTTTGCCATGGCCATCCTGAGTGCGGACGACATGCCCACTGCGTCAATGGACGCGGGCTCTATATGCGCGATGCCTATCGCTGTCGCAATTTCGGCAATCTGGGCCGCAAGCGCCTCCCTACGGGCCGGGGTGAGCTGCTTCGAGTCGTTCAGTCCCCATATTCTGGGATTCGCCGGCAGCGCGACCGCACATACCGTAAGGGGACCTGCAAGGGCGCCTCTCCCCACCTCGTCTACGCCTAGGACGATGCCGTCTCCACCAAGCTCCCGCTGGAGATCGTACATGCCGCTCACGCGGTCTCGCTCGGACGTCTCACGGTCACGGCGCCTCTTGGCCGCGGCCACGGCATGCTGCACCTGCTTTCGCGGGTCGCCGCCATAGCGTTTCAGAAGCTCGTCTATCTCGTCGAGCCCGGCATCTGAAAGTCGTGCGGCAACCTCGCGCGCACTGGCGGGATGAACTCTTTCGCTCATGTCAGCTCCTAAAAAAAGAGCGACACCCCTTGGGGTGCCGCTCAATGCGTGCGACTGAGAAACCCTTAGCGCTTCTCGCGGATGCGGGCGGCCTTGCCGACGCGATCGCGCAGGTAGTAGAGCTTAGCGCGACGGATGTCACCGTGACGCACAACCTCGAGCTTGCCGATCTTGGGCGAGTGCAGGGGGAAGGTGCGCTCGACGCCGACGCCAAAGGAGATCTTGCGGACGGTGAAGGTCTCACGGGAGCCGGCGCCGCTCATACGGATGACGTCGCCCTGGAAGACCTGGATGCGCTCGCGGTCACCCTCCTTGATGCGGTAGTGCACCTTGACGTTGTCGCCAACGCGGACCTCGGGGATGTCCTCGCGGATCTGCTGGCGCTCGATTGCGCGAATGTAGTCCATAGTTTCCTCACTTCTAGAGGTGCCGTCGCGGTGTGCGCGGCACATAGGTTTACACACAATCGAGAAGTATATTCCACGGCAGAAATCTGCACAAGCAGAAAGTGCCCGTCAAAACATATCCATACACAAAGACACAAGAGCAAGGGCTAGAGAGAACGTTATGGGATCGCCCAACGACGGCATATCGTTATGTCTCATGCATATGGAGTCCAAACTTATCGCATACCCCATGCCCGAGGCACGAAAATGTCCCGGTAAAGCCTGATGGCAAAACGGTCCGTCATCGAGCTTATGTAGTCAGCCACCATGACCTCCCGCTGCCCTTCTGCCAAGTGGTACTCATCGGGTATCTCGTCCACATGATCCGTAAAATAGTCAAACAGCGCCGCGACCACGTGCTCGGCCTTCGGCTCCTCCGACTTGGCATCTCCGCGCTTGTAGAGGTTCGAGAACAAGAACGCTCTCATGCCCATGAGGGCGCCCCACACCTCAGGCGACATGACGACGTCGTCCGTGTCCGAGCTGCACGTCACGGCATCCTCCACCATGGTCTTGATGCGCTCCGAAGACGTGCGCCCAAGCTCGTCCCTGCACTTCTCGGGAAGCATCTCCTCCGTCAGCAGTCCCGCACGCTCCGCATCGTCTATGTCGTGCGTCACGTAGGCTATGCGGTCCGCCTTCGCGACGACCCTTCCTTCGAGCGTCGTTGCGCGCAGACCTCCCACGTGGCAGCGTATGCCGTCGAGCACCTCGCGCGAGAGGTTCAGCCCCCTGCCGTCCCTCTCGAAGTAGCTAACCA
Organism: Parafannyhessea umbonata; assembly: GCF_900105025.1. Classification (GTDB taxonomy): domain Bacteria; phylum Actinomycetota; class Coriobacteriia; order Coriobacteriales; family Atopobiaceae; genus Parafannyhessea; species Parafannyhessea umbonata. The sequence continues at coordinate 1,003,263 of NZ_LT629759.1, forward strand.
CGCGTACGCTCTGCTCGTTGTGCCTAAACAAATCCTCTGCGGCGCTCGAACGAGGGTCGATGCCAAGGTATCCGGCCATCGCCGCGCGAAGGGCCCGCTCGCCCGCATGGCCAAACGGCGTGTGGCCCAGGTCGTGTCCAAGCGCTATGGCCTCGGTCAGGTCCTCGTTCAGTCCAAGCGGTCTCGCGATGTCGCGCGCAATCTGCGCCACCTCAAGCGTATGCGTGAGCCTCGTTCTGTAGTGGTCTCCCTCCGGCGCCAGGAACACCTGCGTCTTGTTCGCAAGGCGCCTGAAGCTCTTACTATGAAGAATGCGGTCACGATCGCGTTGGTAGCACGTCCTCAGCCCGTCGGGCTCTTCTGGCACGAGCCTTCCCGCGGACTCGTCGGAAAACGCAGCATGGCGAGACAGGAGTTCATGCTCCCTCCTCTCTTGCGCCTTCCTTCCCAAAAGTCCCATGCCAAGCGCCTCCCTTCGCCCAAATATGGGCAAGGGGAGAAGGACGCACGTCCTTCTCCCCCACTAAAAACTATGATCTACGCTCAACGAGGTCGCGGCTACTTTGTGACCTTCTCGGGACCGCCGTTGGAGTTGATCTTAGCCTGGGCAGCCGCAAGGCGCGCGATGGGCACGCGGTACGGCGAGCAGGACACGTAGTCAAGGCCGAGGTCGTAGTACATCTGGATGGAGTCCGGATCGCCGCCGGTCTCGCCGCAGACGCCGCAGACGATGGTCGGGTTTGCCTTGTGGCCGCCCTCGACGCCCATCTTCACGAGCTTTGCGACACCTGTGTCCAGGGTCTCGAACGGGTTGGTCTTGAGAATCTTCTTCGCCAGGTACTGCGGGATGAACGCGGACTCGACGTCGTCGCGCGAGAAGCCAAAGGTGGTCTGCGTGAGGTCGTTCGTGCCGAAGGAGAAGAAGTCTGCGTACTCGCCAATCTCGTCAGCGGTGACGGCGGCACGCGGCAGCTCGATCATGCAGCCGACGGGGATGTTGAGCTCGACGCCCTCGGCCTCTGCGACAGCCTGCACGCCAGCCTCGATCTGCTCGCGGACAAGCTTGAGCTCCTCGACCGTGGAGATGAGAGGAACCATGATCTCGGGCTTGGGGTCAAATCCCTGCTTCTTCAGCGACGCAGCGGCGCCGGCGATGGCGCGGACCTGCATGTCGTTGAGCTCGGGATACACGATGCCCAGACGGCAGCCGCGAAGGCCGAGCATGGGGTTGGCCTCCTGGAAGGAGTCGAGGCGCGCAAGGCGGTCGCGCATGGCCTTGAGCTGGACCTCGGTCTCGCCACGGCCCTCGGCGCGGGCAATCTCGACCGCAAGGTCACGCGGGTCGTCGAGGAACTCGTGCAGGGGCGGGTCGAGCAGACGCACGATGACCGTCTTGCCGTCCATGGCCTTGAACATGCCCTCGAAGTCGCCGGTCTGAGCCTGGAGGAGCTGGCCGAGCGCCTGCTGCTTCTGGCCATCGTTGTCGGCGAGGATGAACGACTGAATGATCTGCTTGCGCTCGCCCAGGAACATGTGCTCGGTACGGTCGAGGCCGATGCCCTCTGCACCGAAGTCGACGGAGAGCTGCGCGTCCGCGGGGTTGTCCGCGTTGGTGCGAACGCCGAACAGGCGGCCACGGGAGGCGTCGTGACGGACGTCGTCAGCCCACTCGAGGATGGTCTCGAGGTCGCCGGTGAGCTCCGGGCGGGTCAGGGGAACCGCGCCGACGATGATGTCGCCGGTGGTGCCGTTGATGGAGATGATGTCACCCTCGTGCAGAACGACGTCGGTGCCGGAGATCTTGCACTCCTTGGCCTTTGCGTCGATCTTCAGCGCCTCGGCGCCGCAGACGCAGGGCGCGCCCATGCCACGAGCGATGACGGCCGCGTGGGACGTCTTGCCGCCGTGAGAGGTGAGGATGCCCTCGGCCGCAACCATGCCCTTGAGATCGTCAGGAGTGGTCTCCCAGCGGACGAGGATGCACGGCTTCTCGATGTTGTGGTAGTGAACTGCCGCGTCGGAGGAGAACACGACGGCACCGACGGCAGCGCCGGGGGAAGCGTTCATGCCCTTGGCGACGACGTCGAACTTGGCCTTCGGATCGAACTGCGGGTGCAGGAGCTGGTCGAGCTGCTCCGGGGCGACGCGCATGATGGCCTGCTCGCGGGTAATACGCCCCTCGTCGACCATCTGCATGGCGACCTTGAGGGCGGAAAGCGCGGTACGCTTGCCGACACGGGTCTGGAGCATCCAGAGCTTGCCCTGCTCGATGGTGAACTCGAGGTCCATCATGTCCGCATAGTGGTCCTCGAGGATCTCGAAGACGTGGTAGAGCTCCTTGCCTGCCTCCTCGAGACCCGGGGTCTTCGGAAGGTCTGCGATGGGCTCGGTGTTGCGGATGCCGGCGACGACGTCCTCGCCCTGGGCGTTCACCAGGAAGTCACCGTAGCGCTCGTTGGTGCCGTCAGCCGGGTTGCGCGTGAAGGCGACGCCGGTAGCGGAGGTGTTACCCTTGTTGCCGAAGACCATGACCTGGACATTGACAGCAGTGCCGAGATCATCGGGGATCTTGTTCTGCTTGCGGTACAGGACGGCGCGCTCGGTGTTCCAGGAGCCGAAGACGGCCTGCTCGGCAAGGCGCAGCTGCAGGTAGGGATCCTGCGGGAACTCCGCGACGCCGTTCGGTGCGACCTCGGGGTGGGCCTGGGAATCGACGTTCTTCGCGAAGATGCCCTTGAAGGTCTCAGTCAGGTCCTTGAGGTCGTCAGCGTCGAGCTCGGTGTCGAGCTTGACGCCCTTCTCGGCCTTCTTCTCGTTGATGGCATCCTCGAACAGCTGGCCGTCGACGCCCATCACGACATCAGAGAACATCTGGACGAAACGGCGATAGGAGTCCCACGCGAAGCGCTCGTTGTTCGTCTGCTTGATGAGGCCGTTGACAGACTCGTCGTTCAGGCCGAGGTTCAGGACCGTGTCCATCATGCCAGGCATGGAGAACGGAGCGCCGGAGCGGACCGAGACCAGCAGGGGATCGTCGGGGTCGCCGATCTTCTTGCCCATGCGCTTCTCGAGGTCCTTGCGGTACTCGTCAATCTCGTCGAGGACGCCATCGGGCCATACGTTTCCTGCGCTGGAGTAGGCAACGCAGGTCTGGCAGGTGATGGAGAATCCTGGAGGAACGGGCAGGCCAATGTTTGCCATCTCGGCGAGGTTCGCGCCCTTGCCGCCCGTAATCCACTTGGCCTCGTCAACGCTCTTGCCGGCGACCTCGGTAACGTTGTTACCGTTTTCGTCAACGCCGAATTTGTACACGTGCTTTTCAGCCATTTGACACCCCTGATCGTTTTTCCATGGTGCGAAGCCGCACCCCAACACTTGCGGCGCCACTCTGAAACCCCTGCGGTGGCGTCCCTAACGAAACCTATTGTATCCACACATATTGGTTGTTTGCTCAGAAATAAACGTTAACGGGTAAAAAAGGTCGCTGGCATCCATTCGGGTGCCAGCGACTGCCATGCATGGAATAGTTCTTTACTTTGTGGAAGTTATGGAGTAAGTGCTAGAGCTCTTCCACCTTGCTATCGACTCGACGGCCGGCCTCGAGCTTCGGCTCCTCGCCGGTAAGCGACATAAGTACCGTAATTGCAGGACCAAGCAGGTCGATCGAGGGGATGCCACGGCCGTCAAGCTCGCGACGGATGTCCCTACGAAGGTTCCTGTCGACGATGGTGTGGAACACGGCGGTCTGCACACCCTCCTCCACGTTCTCGTCGAGATACTTGGTGACGGTAGCAAGGTCCCTGACGTTGCCGACGCTCTTGATGATCACGCTGTCCTCGCCAAACTGGTCGGCAGCAGCCTCGACGACGCTCGTAGCCGTCTTGCCGCGCGCGTCCGAGATAACGATCACGACGGGAGTTGGCACGTCAAAGATGTCGTCCTCAAGAATCGTTTCGTCTGCCATATCAACCTCCAAGCCAAGGGGCTCAGCCCCCGCATTACGACCTAACCAAAGTCAATCCTACTTCTTCTTCGAGAGGACGCCAATGTTTGCGACGCCGCTGAACACCGATGCGAAACGGTTCAGCAACCGAAGGCGGTTCTCCCTTACTACAGTGTCCTCGTCCATGACGAGTACGTCATCAAAGAAACGGTCGATTGGCTCCCTTAGTTCGGCGAGAGCCTTGCAGGCACCCCTGTAGTCCGCCTCTCCAAGCGCCTTCTCCACGTTTTCGTCACCTCTCTGGCACGCATCCAGAAGGGCCTTCTCCGCATCGCCCATGATGGACTCGTCCACCTCGATGCCGAGCTTGGCGTCGCCGAGGTGCGCGGCGCGGGCGTATGCGGTCGCAAGGTCGTCGAAGAGCTCCGGCTGGTCGCGCCTCGCGTCCTCGAGCGCATGCGCACGCTCCAGGAACTCCTCGGGGTCGATGACGCCCACGCTCGAGACCGCCTCGATCGTGTCGGGCGAGATCTTCTCGTCCTTGGCAATCGTGCTCAGGCGGCCGGCGAAGAACTTCTCGACCTGGGCCTGCACCTTGTCGGAGTCGAACTCGAGCCCCTGTCGCGCATACGCGTCCAGCGACTTCGCGATGAGCGACTTCAGCGATACGGACGGCATCGTGCGAAGCATCGAGATGATGCCGATGGCGGAACGGCGAACGGCAAACGGGTCGGAAGAGCCTGTGGGAGGCTCGTCGATCGCGAAGATGCCGCAGACGGTGTCGAGCTTGTCCGCGACGGCGACGCACTTGCCGACGACGCCGGACGGCAGCTCGTCCCCCGCAAAGCGCGGGCGGTAGTGGTCGCGGATGGCCTCCGCAACCTCCTCGGGCTCGCCGGACGCCTTCGCGTAGTAGCCGCCCATCACGCCCTGCTGGCTCGTGAACTCCACGACGGCCTGGGTCACGAGGTCCGCCTTGGCGAGAAGGGCCGCGCGTGCGGCGTTCGACACCGTCGTGTCGTCGCATCCTGCCTGGGTCGCGACCTCGGGGGCGACCTCCTGCATGCGCAGCGCCTTCTGGTACACGGTGCCGAGCTTCTCCTGGAACACGACGTCCTTCAGCTTCTGGACGTAGTCCGCAAGCGGCCTCTTAAGGTCCTCCTCGTAGAAGAACTTCGCATCGTCCAGGCGGGCACGCACGACGCGCTCATTGCCGTCGATGACGCGCTCGTTGTTGCGGCGCGCGCTGTTGGAGACGACGACGAACTCGCGCGTGAGTGCGCCCTTGGCGTCGTACACCGGGAAGTAGCGCTGGTTGGAGAGCATCGAGTCGCAGATGATCTCGTTCGGGACGTCAAGGAACTCCTCGTCGAACTTGCCCACGAGGACCGTGGGGTACTCCGTGAGGTTCACGACCTCGTCGAAGATGCGCTTCGGTGTGTCCACGTGCGCGCCGCCGCGCTCCGCCTCGACCTGGGCGATGCCGTCGCGAATGACCTTGCGGCGCTCGTCCTCGAAGAGCACACCCGCCTCGCGGCACACGTCGACGTAGCACGCCGGGTCCTTCACCACATGCTCGCCAGGGCCAAGCACGCGGTGCCCGCGCGTGACGTTGGAGGACGTGACGTCCGCGTATTCGACGGGGACGACCTCCTCCCCCAAAAGCGCGCAGATCCAGCGGATGGGCCGCACGAACGTCGCGTGCTCGGACCCCCAGCGCTGGCTGCGGTAGTTCGGCCACTCGAGGGAGGCGATGGAGTTCTGGGAGAGCTCGGTCAGGATGGGGACCGCCGGCCTGGAGGGCACGTTCTTCTCGGCGAAGACGTACTCTCTGCCGTCGGCATCCTGCCTGCGCACGAGCTCCGTCGCGTCAAGGCCGAACTTGCGCGCGAAGCCTGCGGCAGCTTTCGTGGGGTTGCCGTCAGCGTCGAACGCGATGCTCGCCGCAGGGCCGCGCTTGACTTCGTGGGCCTCTTTCGTGGAGGTGGCGACGTCCTTCACCAGGACGGTCAGGCGGCGCGGGGTGCTCATGGGAGTGACCGCGCCGTGATCGAGACCAGCCTCGTCCAGGCCGGCGCGGACGAGCTCGCCGAACTGCTTGATGGCGTGGATGAGCGGGGCGGACGGCATCTCCTCCGTGCCGACCTCAAGCAGGAAATCCAAGGTGTCTGCCATTTAGGCCACCTCCCCCTTCTTGTTGTCCGCGTCGGTCTTGGACGCCACCAGCTCAAGGTAGGCCTCGCAGCAGGCCTTGGCGATAGTGCGGACGCGGAGGATGTAGTTTGCCCTCTCCGTAGCGGAGATGGCACCGCGGGAGTCGAGCAGGTTGAACGCGTGCGAGCACTTCATGACGCAGTCGTACGCGGGAAGCGGCAGCTTGCGGTCAAGGCAGGCATGGCACTCCCTCTCGTAGTCGTCGAACTTCTGACGCATCATGTCTACGTTCGCGACCTCGAAGTTATAGGTGGAGAACTCGAACTCGTTCTCGTGGAACACGTCGCCGTACGTCATGGGCGTGCCGTCGGGCAGGTAGCTCCACACGAGGTCGTACACGGAGTTCACGCCCTGGGCGTACATGGCGATGCGCTCGAGGCCGTAGGTGATCTCGACGGGAACGGGGTCGACCTCCAGGCCGCCCACCTGCTGGAAGTACGTGAACTGCGTCACCTCCATGCCGTTGAGCCACACCTCCCAGCCAAGGCCCCAGGCACCGAGCGTGGGAGACTCCCAGTCGTCCTCGACGAAGCGCACGTCGTGGTCGTTGGGATCGAGGCCGATGGCCGCGAGCGACCCCAGGTACAGGTCCTGCGAGTCCACGGGGGACGGCTTCAGCAGCACCTGGAACTGGTAGTAGTGCTGCAGGCGGTTGGGGTTGTCGCCGTAGCGGCCGTCCGCAGGGCGGCGGCACGGCTGCGGGTAGCAGGTGCGCCAGGCGGCGGGTCCCAGTGAGCGCAGCAGCGTGGCCGTGTGGAACGTGCCTGCACCGACCTCGCTGTCGTACGGCTGCATGACGGTGCAGCCCTGCTCCGCCCAGTACTTATCAAGCGTCAGGATGATCTCCTGAAACGTAAGCGGCTTGTCGCTCATGTCCCTTAAAGCTCCCATCGTATGTCTTCCGGCGCGGCGGCTATAGCCCGCGCGCGTCGCTTATCGGCCAGAAAATGAACAGCGCCCTCGAGGATACCTTACTTGTGCTCACGGGCCCAAAGTACCTTGAGTCGAGCGAGTTCGTCCTGTTGTCGCCCATGACCCAGATGCAGCCGTCCGGCACCTTGTACGGATATGCAATTGCCTCGCCAAGGATGCTGGACTGCTGCTCGAGCGGGTAGGTGGGCCTGTCGAGCACATACGGCTCGTCCAGCTGCTTTCCGTCCACGTACACGTGGCCGTCCTTAAGGTCAACCGTCTGCCCACCCGTCGCGATGACCCTCTTGATGAGCGTCGTGCCGGGCTTCTCGGGGTCGTCGAACGTAACCACGTCCCCGCGCCTCGGCGTCGAGCCCCGGTAGGTGACCTTCTCGCCCACCAGGCGGTCCCCCTCCTGGATGGTCTCGAGCATCGAGCCGGACGGAACGATGTACACCTCCGCCACGAACGTGCGCACCAGAAGCGCAAGCGCCACGCCCACGGCAATCGTGATGACCCAGTCGAGCCATGCGGGTAGCCTTCCGCCTCTCCGGCCGTCCTCTACCTCAGCCATCGCACTCACCCTCCTCGCGCCGCGTCGCCTCGCGGGCGAACGCGCGCTCTTCGTCGGTCAGGGTCGCGCCGTCCAGCAGGTCCGGGCGCCAGCGGGCCGTGCGCTCGATTGAGCTTCGCCTGCGCCACGCGTCCACGGCGCCATGGTCGCCGGAGAGCAGCACGTCCGGAACGCGCCTTCCCTCGAAGTCCGCCGGGCGCGTGTACTGCGCGTACTCCAGCAGGCCGTCGCTGAACGACTCGTCCTCGGCGCTCTTCTCGTCGCCCAGGGCACCCGGCAGCAGCCTCACGACGGAGTCGATCACCACGAGCGCCGCGAGCTCGCCGCCGGTGAGCACGTAGTCGCCGAGCGAGAACACCTCGTCCGCGAGCTCGTAGGCGCGCTCGTCCATGCCCTCGTATCGGCCGCACACCAGAAGCACGCGGTCCAGCGTGGCAAGGCGTTGGGCGCACGATTCGTCGTAGCGCTTCCCGCAGGGCGAGAAGAACACGACGTGCGGCTTCGCATCGCCCCTCGAGGCGATGTCGCGCACCGCCTCGAAGATCGGAGCCGGCTTCATGAGCATGCCCTGCCCGCCGCCGAACGGCGCATCGTCCACGGTGTTATGACGGTCGTGGGTCCAGTGCCTGAGGTCGTACGCCTCGAAGTCGAGTATCCCCTTGCGCTGCGCGCGACCCATGATCGACTCGTCCAGGTAGGGTGCGAAGACCTGCGGGAACACCGAGAGCGTCTCGAACCTCATCCTATCCCTCCGCATCGACCAGTCCGTCCGGCGCGCTCACGTGGATGGCGCCATCCTCGTCCGTCCCAAGGACGAACTCGTCCACCACGGGGAGCATGACCTCCCCGAAGGGGCCCATGATCGACCAGACGTCGTTCGCCGGGCCCACCATGACCTCCTCGATTTTGCCGAGGGGGCCGATCTTCTCGTCCACGACGGACCTTCCCATGAGCCAGTCGGCGTCATGGTACTCGAAGCCCTCCGGCAGGTCGCCCACGCGGGCCAGCAGCGTCTTGCCCACGAGCGACGATGCCGCGTCGATGCCGTCCACGCCGGCGAGGCGGACCAGCTGGCCCCTGTCCCCGTCGTCCGCGGACGCGACGCTGCGCACGCGAGGACCCTTCAGCGGCGGCGGTACGACCGCGACCTCAAGGCCCTTGCGCATAAGCGAGGGAAGGCCGTGGACGGGAACCGTCACGACCTCCCCTTTCCTCCCGTGGGTCTTTACCACACGGGCTATGGCTCTGTATTCGATACGCACGAGACGTCTAGCCTAGAACCTCAACCTCTACGGAGGTGCCCACCCTCGAGCCGAGCGCACGCGCGAGCGTGCGGATGGCCTTTATGGTGCGACCCCTCCTGCCGATAATCCTTCCGGCATCCTCCTCGGCACAGGAGACCTCGATGAGCGCTGCACCCTCGCTGTCCGTAACGTCCAGCGAGACGGCGTCCTCGTTGGTCACGAGTCCGCAGACGATGTACTCAACCAGGTCCGCCACCTTATCGGAGGCAAGTTCCTCAGAGTCGTCAGAGAGCTGGTCCAGGGAATCCACGACGTCCGCGATTTCCTCGGACACGATGGCTACTCCGCGTCCTCGGCGGCAGCAGCGGCCTTGGCGGCAGCCTTCTTGGAGAGCTTCTGCTTCTTCTCGGGAGCGGGAGCGTCGCTGCGGGCGATGTCAATCAGGTGAGCGACGGCGTTGCTGGGCTGGGCGCCCTTGGCGACCCACTCGTCGATCTTCTCGAGGTCGAGGTCGATGGTCTTCGGGGTGGTCAGCGGGTTGTAGCGACCAACGAGCTCGATGTAACGACCATCGCGGGGCATGCGGCCGTCGGCGACGACGACGCGGTAGTACGGACGCTTCTTTGCACCGTGACGGGCGAGACGAATCTTAACTGCCAAAACAAAACTCCTTTACATAGGCGGCGCCGGGGTCAGATGAGTTTGTGCGCCGCATAGCCGCAATTAGCGACTCTACATTCTACGACACCGCCCTGACGTATCAAGGTGTCGTTTTTGTGAACCTTGCGCGCCAATTGTGCAGTGCCTTTGACGGGGAACGCTATTTAAGGCGGCCTTAAGACTCGCTCGCTATATTGCACCCAACAATAGGATTTCAGAAACCCAAGGAGGCCCCATGAACATACTTGTCGTGGAGGACGAGAGAAACCTCGCCGACGCCATCGTTCGCATCGTGTCTGACGCCGGATTCAACTGCGAGGCCGTGTACGACGGCAACGCCGGCCTCACCTCCGCGGAGAGCGGCCTGTACGACGCCGTCATCATGGATGTCATGCTCCCCGGCATGGACGGCATCCAGATCGTGCGCGAGCTCCGCCACCAGGGCAACTCCATCCCCGTGCTCATGCTCACGGCCCGCACGTCCACCTCGGACAAGGTCGAGGGCCTCGACGCCGGCGCGGACGACTACATGACGAAGCCGTTCGAGGCAGCGGAACTTCTCGCCCGCCTCCGCGCCCTCACGCGCCGTCAGGGCGACGTCGTGATCGACACCGTGACCTTCGCGGACCTCACGCTCGACCTCGAGACGCACGACCTCTCGTGCGACGGGCGAGAAGTGCATCTCTCGGGCAAGGAGTTCGAGGTCCTGAAGATGCTCATGAGCTCCAACGCGCGCGTCGTCTCGAAGCAGGACCTCCTCACCCGCGTGTGGGGCGCCGACGCCGACGCGTCCGAGAACTCCGTCGAGGCGTACATCTCGTTTTTGCGCAAGAAGCTCACGCACGTGCACTCCAAGGTGCAGATCACGACACTGCGCATGCTTGGCTACCGCCTCGAGGCGTTTGACGTCCAAGAGTAGCGTCGGTGCACCATGCTCAAGAAGCTCAAGAGGAAGTTCGTAGCCATCGTCACGACGCTCGCGGGGCTCGTCCTCGCGGGCGTCCTTGCGATGTCGCTCTACTCAGCCTACGTCAACCAACAGGGTCTCATCAAGGACGCCCTCGACCGCAACCTCGAGGGGTCAACCGAGGCGGTCCCCGTCATCGGCGCCGCGCGAAAGAGCGAAGCCGGCACCAAGCACCGCTCCAACATGCTTGCGCTCACCGTGGAGATATCGCAGAGCGGCGTCGTCCTCGAGTCGAGCGACGACAACGTGAGCATAAACGGCCCCGTGCTCGAGAAGGTTGTGGATCAGGCGCTCGAGGCGTCCTCGAACCACGGGAGCCTTCCCGAGTACCACGTGTCGTGGAAGTCGGCCACCACGGGCTCCGGCACCACCCGAATCGCCATCGTGGACACGACCGCCGTGGACGACACGTTCCACAACGCCTTCGTTCGCAACATCGAGATCATCGCACTGGGCATACTGGTCCTGCTCGGCATCTCGTGGAAACTCGCGGACTGGGCGCTCGCGCCCGTCCAGCGCGCGTGGGACCAGCAGCGCCGCTTCGTGTCCGACGCGTCGCACGAGCTGAAGACCCCGCTTGCCGTAATCCTCGCCAACACGCAGATTCTCCAACGCGACAAGGCCCTCCCCGCGGACACCAGGCGCTGGGTGGACAGCACGGCCGAGGAGGCCGGCCACATGAAGACGCTCGTAAACGACCTTCTGCAGCTCGCGCGCGCCGACGAGAGCATCGCCGGCACCGCGGACATCCTGAAGCGCACCGACGTCGACCTCTCTGAAATCGTGAGCTCCGCCGCCCTCGAGTTCGACGCCGTCGCGTTCGAGCGCGGGACGTCCGTGGAGGATTCCGTCACCGAGGGCGTGCACGTGCAGGGCGACGCGGACTGGCTGCGCCGCATGGTCCGCATCCTTATCGACAACGCCGTGAAGTACGCCGCCGTGGGCACCACCGTCAAGGTGACCCTCGAGCAACGGAGCAAGGGCTGCCGGCTGACGGTGAACAACCAGGGACCCACGATCCCCGCGGAGGACCTGCCGCACGTCTTCGAGCGGTTCTACCGCTCCGACAAGGCGCGCACCCGCGACGGCGGCGCCGGCGGCTTCGGCCTGGGCCTCGCGATCGCGAAGTCCACCGTCGACGCGCACGGCGGCTCCATCCAGTGCACGAGTGACGAGAAGAGCGGTACCACGTTCACGGTGACCCTCTAGGGCGCGATGCGTCGTCCTTCTCGCCTACATGGCATGCCTATGCCCCATCGCCCGATCGTGCGTCACCCCAAGCGTGCAGTCGCGCGGCCCGGCTTCCTCCCCTCGCGGGCGGCGGCCTGGCCGTGGCCTATAATCTGCGCAGTGACGGGAGCGATCGTCGCCGCGCGCGGGCGCGGCGCGAGCGGAGGGAGGCGCGGTGACAACGTCCATGACAGAGTGGTCGGGGCCTGCCATAGGCCTGCTCGACCTTGACGCGTTCTTTGCGTCCGTGGAGCAGCTCGACCATCCGCAGTGGCGCGGCAAGCCAGTCATCGTGGGCGGATCGCCGGAGCGGCGAGGCGTCGTCTCGACCGCGTCGTACGAGGCCAGGCGCTTTGGCGTGCACTCTGCCATGCCCTCGTACCAGGCGAAGCGTCTGTGCCCGGACGCCATCTGGACGCAGGGGCACTTCGATCGCTACCGCCAGATGTCCGCACGGGTGATGCAGACGATCCTGGACGAGACGCCGCTCGTGGAGCAGGTCTCGATCGACGAGGCGTTCTTCGACGTGACGCCCGGACGCTTCTCGCGCGAGAGCCCCATCGCCATCTGCCGGCGCATCCAGGGCCGCGTGGCTGAGCTAGGCGTCACCTGCTCCATAGGCCTTGGCACCAGCAAGACCGTCGCGAAGATCGCGTCCGAGCGCCAGAAGCCGCGCGGCATGACCGTGGTTCTGCCTGGGACTGAGGCGGCGTTTTTGGCGCCGTTGCCCGTTTCTGCCATGAGCGGCGTCGGCAAGGCGACGGAGGCGCGGCTGAGGCAGATGGGCGTCGCCACGCTGGGACAGCTCGCGCGCCAGGACCCGGAGCGCATGCGCCGAGCGCTTGGCGTCGCGGGACCGAGCCTCGTCACGCGCGCCGCGGGCCGCGAGGTGTCGCGCGTGCGCGAGCGCGCGAAGCCGGAGGCCGCGAAATCGGTGTCGAACGAGCGCACGTTCGCGCACGACCTGACGACGCGCGAGGACGTTGCCGCCGCCGTGCGCATGGTGAGCCAGATGGTAGGCACGCGCCTGAGGTCGAAGGGGCTGCGCGGCCACCAGGTGACGCTGAAGCTGAAGTTCTCGTACGACAAGACGCGCACCGCTCAGCGCCAGCTTGACGCCCCCACGGACGACGAGCACGTCTTCGGCGCCCAGGCGCTGCGCCTGCTGGACGACGTCTGGCACGAAGGCACGCCCGTCCGCCTGGTGGGCGTGGGCGTGAGCGGCTTTGGCCCCGAGGCGCCCCGCCAGCGACAGCTCGAGCTCTTCTCGCCCGAAGCGGGCGAGAATGACGAGGCCACGGCGCCGGGAAGACACCGTGACCTCAGGGCGCTCTCCGTCGCGGCGGACGAGGTGCGCTCGCGCTTTGGGAAGGGGTCGCTGAGCCTTGGGTCCGAGCTCAGGCTGAGGGAGTCCGCCTCTGACACCGCCCCCATGAACAAGGAAGCGGACTAGCGAGCGGCCTCGCCCTCCAGGCCCAGCTCCACGCGCGGGGCGTCTCCCCACAGGCACTCCAGCCGGTAGTAGTCGCGAGCCTCCGGCTTGAAGACGTGCACCACGAGCGCGCCGTAGTCCATGAGCACCCAGGACGAGCCGCCGCGGCCCTCCGTGGACACGGGCTTCTCGCCGCACTCGGCGGCCAGGCGCGTCTTGACCTCCTCGGTCACCGCGTCCAGCTGAGGGTTGTTCTGCACCGTGCAGATGAGGAAGTAGTCGCACACGTCCGTCGCGTGCCTCAGGTCCAGAAGCACGATGTCCGTTGCCTTCTTGTCGTCCGCGGCGGTCGCGGCCGCCTTCGCAAGCTCGAGCGATGTAACCGTCATGTTGCCTACCTTCCGGCCGGGGCGTCTGACCCGGCCCTCGCCCTCCTCAGGGCGATCTCGTTGTATATGTCAAGCGTACCCGGATACAGGTAGCGCCTGGTTTCCACCACGTACGTGATTCCCCCGCAGAACGAGTTCCAGAACACGTCGTCCAGGGAGGCTTTGCCCACCATGTCGCGCGTCTCTTGGATGCCAACGCTTCCCGTGCGCAGGGGCTCGATGCCGTCCGCCACGAACACCACCTCGTCCAGGGGCGTCATGTCAACGGCTGCCGTCGTGTGGCGCGCGATCGCCTGGAACACCTCAGGCGGAAGCTTTGGGTAGAGCGCCGGCAGCTCGCGCGCGGCCACGACGCCGTGAAGCAGCGGCCTCACCAGGTCGAGATCGACCCCGAATTCGATCCCCAGCTCGCGCGCACGCCGCACGAGCTCGTCATCCGGCACCACCTTGTCCCAGTCGTGCAGGATGCCGGCGACACGCGCGAGGAACGGGTCCACGTCGTAGCGCAGCGCAAGGGACTCCGCGCACCGCGCGACGGAAAGCGAGTGCGCAAGGCGGCGCGGCTTCACGGCGCTCATGCGGTCCGTCAGGTCCGACTCGAGCCTCCCTATGCAGGATAGCTGGTCACGTGTGTACTCTGCCCTTCTCATCTGTCTACTCACGACCTTCCGTTGGCTTGGAGCCATAGCCAAGCTGGCTCGCGCCGTACAGCTGGTGCTTGTGTATGTACCCCGTAACGGCGTCCGGAGTCAGGTACCTGAGGCTCTGCCCATGGCGCACGCGCTCGCGCAGGTAGCTGGAAGAAATCGCCAGCGCCGGCACCTCAAGGTACGTCACGTCGAAGCGTATGCCCGACTCCTCGATCGCCCGCTGCGCGTGCGATAGGTCGTATCCGGGCCGCGTTGCGCCCACGAGGTGCGCAAGCCTGCTCAGGCGCTCCGCGTCACGCCAGCGCACGATATCCGCTATGGCGTCGGCGCCGGTAATGAAGTAAATCTCCACGTTCTCCGGGTAGATGGCGCGCAGGCGCTCCAGCGTGTCCGCCGTGTACGTGATCCCCGCACGGTCCACCTCGAAGCGACTTGCGAGGAAGTGCGGGTTGTCCGCCGTCGCAAGGAGCGTCATCGCATAGCGGTCCTCGCCTTCGGACACCTGCTTGTCCTGCTTGAACGCGGGGCGTCCGGCCGGCATGAACACGACGGTGTCCAGTTCGAGGTCGTCGAACGCCTGCTCCGCCGCAACCAGGTGGCCGTTGTGGATGGGGTCGAACGTGCCGCCCATCACGCCAAGCCTGTACGCGCGGCCCGGCTCCTGCCCGAGCATGGGCAGGTCGCCACGTCTCACGACGTCCGCTGCCACGCGCTCTATCTCGTCGATGCTCAGTCCCATTGGCACCCCCTAGAACACCAGCAGCTCGTCGCGGTGTATGACGGGCTGGCCGTCCTTCTCGGGCATGAAGCGCGCGATCACGTCAAGCCGGAGCCCATGCACGCGCCCGATGTCCTCCGAGGAGTATCGCGTGATGCCGCGCCCGATAAGCGCTCCTTCCGAAGATACGACGTTCACGACGTCGCCAGTCGAGAAGCGCCCCTCCGCGCTCGTGACGCCCACGGGAAGCACGGACGCGCCGCGCTCCAGGATGGCCCGGCTCGCGCCCGCGTCCAGGAGGACGGAACCGCGCGGCATCTCGGCGAGGCCGATCCAGAGCTTCCTGGCGCTCTCGTGCTGGACTCCCGCCGGCCCCTCGAACCTGGTGCCAAGCCTTTCTCCCTCGACGACGCGTCTGAAGGAGTCGCGCTCGCGACCGCGGCACACCACCATGGGAACGCCGGCCGCAATCATCGCGCGGGCCGCACGCACCTTGGACGCCATGCCGCCCGTACCGACGGCAGAGCCGGCGCCTCCCGCCATCGCGGATATCCTGGGCGTCACCTCCTCCACGCGCAAAACGAGGCGCGCCGTGGGATCATGTGCGGGGTTCGCGGTGTATAGCCCGTCGATGTCCGAAAGGATCACGTACAGGTCCGCGTTCAGCATCGCCGCGACGATGGCGCCAAGCATGTCGTTGTCGCCAAAGTTGATCTCTGTGAACGACACGGTGTCGTTCTCGTTCACCACGGGAACAGCTCCCAGCTCCAGCATCCTGCCCAGGGTGTTTCGGGCGTTCAGGTAGCCCTCGCGGTCCGTCAGGTCCCTACGGGTCAGAAGCACCTGGCCGCATGGCACGCCGCGGCGCGCGAGCTGTTCTGCGTACACCTCCGTGAGCGCGGCCTGACCGGCCGCGGCGCACGCCTGGCGGCCTGGCATGTCCGTCGGTCGGGCGTCCAAGCCCAGCCTCTCCATGCCGGCCGCGACGGCGCCGGAGGAAACGATGACGACGTGGTAGCCCCGCTCCTGCAGGTCGGCCGCCTGGTCGCACAGCGACCCTATGAACGTACGGTCGGGACGCCCAGACTCGTCCACCAGCGTGGACGAGCCCACCTTCACCACGATGACGTTTGGGGCCTCGAAGATGTCCTCCATCCCTACTCCCCCGCCTGCACTTCCACGACCTCGACCTCGGGCGCGCCCTCGTCCGCGTCCGCATCCTCGAGCCCGTCGAGCATCGAGTCGTCAGAATCGTCCAGCTCGTCGAAGTCGTCCTCGTCCTCGGGTCCCTCGTACGTGAAGCTGTAGCCCAAGATCCTGACCTCGTCTCCGTTCCTGCAGCCGGCCGCGGCGAGCTTGTCGTCGAGCCCGATCCTGTCGAACCTGTGCTGCAGGTAGGCGATGGCCTCGTCGTTGTCCCAGTCCGTCTGGATGACCATGCGCTCCACGGCACCGCCGGAAACGCGCCAGATGCCTGTGGACTCGCTCTTTATGGAGACCATGGCGTCCCTGCGACGGCGCATGAGCTCCGCGCCCTGGTTCAGCGCGACGCTCGACTCCGCATCCTCCTCGACCTTGACGGCGCTCCTCAGGGCCCTCACCTCGGCGGCGGTCCTGGACACAAGCTCATCCAAGCCCTTGCCCGTCACGGCAGACACCGAGAAGAACGGGCGGCCGTCCTTCTCGGCCTCCTCGCGCAGGCGCCTGACGGCGTCCTCCGCGCCCGGCATGTCGCACTTGTTCGCGACGACGATCTGCGGGCGCTCCGCAAGCTCTGCGGCGTACGCGTCCAGCTCGTGGTTGATGGCGCGATAGTCCTCCACCGGATCGCGTCCCTCGTAGCCGCCCGTCACGTCCACGACGTGCAGGATGAGGGCCGTGCGCTCTATGTGGCGCAGGAACTGGTGCCCAAGGCCCTTGCCCTCGCTCGCACCCTCGATGAGGCCGGGGACGTCCGCGACGACGAACGACGAGCCATCCTTCGCGCGCACCATGCCGAGGTTCGGCACGAGCGTCGTGAACGGGTAGTCCGCGATCTTCGGCCGCGCGGCAGAGATTCTGGCGATGATGGAGCTTTTTCCCACGGACGGCATGCCCACGAGCGCCGCGTCCGCCATGAGCTTCATCTCGAGCTCGATCCAGTGCTCCTGGGAGGGCTCGCCCTTCTCCGCAAACGCCGGCGCACGACGCACGGACGTGACGAAGTGTATGTTGCCGCGGCCGCCCACGCCGCCCGGTGCCACGACGACCCTCTGTCCCACCTTCGTGAGGTCCGCGATGTCGTAGAGGGGCTCCATGGTCTGGGGATCGAGCTCGTGCACCACGGTGCCCAGCGGCACCTTCAGCACAAGGTCCTGCCCGTCCCTGCCATGCTTGCGCGCGCCCTTTCCGTGGGTTCCCCTCTCGGCGCGGAAGTGGTGCTTGAAGCGGTAGTCGATGAGCGAGGAGAGCTGCGGGTCGGTCTCGAGGACCACGTCGCCGCCGCGGCCGCCGTCGCCGCCGTCGGGCCCGCCCTTAGGCACATGCGCCTCTCGGCGGAACGACATGCATCCCGCACCGCCGTCCCCGCCCCTCACGTTGATGCGACATACGTCGGTAAATGTGTTGGTTGGCATTGTAACCTCCTTGGCTGTGTCAAATGGTAAGCCATCCTGGCCCGACATTCGACATCGTCTCGCACGTGTCCGCCAAGATAGAAAAACACCCCGGACCAGGGGCCCAGGGTGTCATTCGCGTCTGTGTGCCGCAACTAGGCGGTGCGGACGTGCACGTAGTGCTTCTTGCCCTTCACGAACTCGACGGTGCCGTCTGCGAGGGCGAACAGGGTGTCGTCCTTGCCGCGGCCGACGTTGTCGCCCGGGGTGATGTGCGTGCCGCGCTGGCGAACGATGATCTGGCCGGTCTTGACGGCCTGGCCGCCAAAGATCTTGGTGCCGAGGCGCTGGGCGTTGGAGTCGCGACCGTTACGGGAAGTACCCTGGCCTTTCTTGTGAGCCATTCTGTTACCTGCTCTCTACGTAGCTAAGAAAACTTGAAACTGTGAAGACTACTCTGCGGCTTCCTCGGTAGAGGCAGACTTTGCGGCAGTCCTGGTGGTCGGCATGGAGGTGACCTGGAGCTTCGTCAGGTTCTGACGGTGACCCTTGGTGCGGTGATAGCGCTTGCGCTTCTTCAGCTTGAAGACGAGGACCTTCTCGCCCTTGAACTGGTCGAGCACCTCGCAGGTGACCTTCTTCTTCGCGAGCGTGGCAGCGTCAACGACGGTCTTCTTGCCATCATTAAGCATGAGGACGTCAAGCTTGACCTTGTCGCCAGGCTGCGCGTCGAGCTTCTCGACATCGAAGATGTCGCCCTTGGCAACCTTATACTGCTTGCCACCAGTGGTAACGATTGCGTACATGTGTTAACCCTTCATTACTGGTTCTAGTGCAACAGCTGAACATCTTACTAGCGATGACCTGCAGAGTCAACGGGGAAACATCGTTCACACGCAGAACACGCCTAGCACAGAATACCTGCGTTTAGGCGCCCCCGACGGCGCTTGGGAGCGGCTCCACGAGATTGCCATCTTCACCCTCGTGCCACTGCCCCACGCGGCACACGGAAAGCGTCGGACGGCCGGACAGCGCGACGTCGGCCGCAAGACGCTCCGTCGAAAACGCCGCGTCAAGCAGCACCTGCGGTCGCAGCGCGCCGTCGTTCGAGGAGCGCGTGGCGAGAAGGACGCGGAGTCCCTCCTCGCACGGCGTCACGTCCCATGAGACCAGCGCGCGGCCGAGGTCGATGGACTTGGGCTTCTCGCCCCTCATGTAGTGGAGCTCGCCCTTCTCCCTCAGCTCCCCGAGCGCCGCGTCGAGCGCGCGCGCCGACCGCGGGCCGCGCACCGTCACGTCCCAGTCCGCGCGGTTCACCCAGGCCTCGAGGGCAGGAAGCCGGCGCGACACGTATGCCGCGGCGTCTGGCGCAAGCCCGCGCGGCGTCGCGGCGCGCAGCATCTCTAGAGCGCTGGCGGGATCCGGGTGCTCCGTCACCATGAGGTCGTAGTACTCCCCCGTCGAGGACGCCCCCACGGGCAGCGCCTGCGAGAATTGGAGCCTGATGCGCCGCGCGAAGCCGTTGCCCACGGCAAACGGCACGCCGGAGCGCCTGATGGAGCGGTTGATGGTGCCAAGCACCTCGAGGTGGCCCAGGTAGGCCAGGCGCCCGTCCTTGCGATACCTCACGCGCAGCCGCGACTGGTTGCTAGTGTCTGCCATGCCTGTCCCCCACGATCGCGTTCTCAACACCGAGCTTCGGGCACACGCCGCAGCCCACGCAGCTCTCCCTCGTGCAGTCCGGCGTCGTCACGCCCTGCGTCGCACGGCGGTACTCGCGCCTCAGGAACCCCTGCGACACTGCCGGCGACGTGTGCTCCCACGGCAGGCGCACGTCGAGCGGCGTGTCAGCGGAGGCGATCGCCTCCAGGTCCATGCCCACCTCGGCCGCCGCGGCCGTCCAGCGCTCGAACGAGAACTGGTCCGTCCACGCGTCGAAGCGACAGCCGTGCCGCCACGCCGCGAGGATGAGGTCGAAGCCACGGCGCCCGACCTTCGAGAGCACGGCCTCGATGAGCGAGACCTCCGCGTCGTGATACGAGATCTTGATGGCATGGTCCGGGCACGTGCTCAAGAGCAGCTGCTGCCGTCTGCGCACCTCCTGGAGGTCGAGCTGGCCGCACCACTGGAACGGCGTGTACGCCTTCGGCACGAACACCGCGACGGAGATGGAAACGCTCACGCCACTCTTGGGCCCCCTGCCAACGACGCTTCGGCCTATCTCCAACACGCGGTCGGCGGTCTCGTTGATCGCCACGATGTCGTCGTCCGTCTCGGTCGGCAGGCCCATCATGAAGTACAGCTTCATACGGCGCCAACCGTTACGAAACGCGTTCTCGGCCGCGGTGTCTATGTCCTTCTCGGTCACGTTCTTGTTTATGACGTCGCGCAGGCGCTGGCTTCCGGCCTCCGGGGCGAACGTGAGGCCGCCGCGCTTTGACCCTCCCACCTCCGCCGCCATCTCGACGCCAAACGAGTCCAGGCGCTGCGACGGGATGGACACGCGCACGCCCGTTCCGCGGACGTCCTCGTTTAAGGTGTGCAGGATCTGCGCGCACTGCGAGTGGTCCGTCGTGGAGAGCGACGTGAGCGACACCTCGTCGTGCCCGGTGAGCGCAAGGCCCTCGCGCGCCGCGGCAACCACCTGCTCCGCCGGGCGCTCGCGCACCGGTCGGTACGTCATGCCCGCCTGGCAGAAGCGGCAGCCGCGCGCGCAGCCGCGCAGCACCTCCACGGCAAGGCGGTCCTGAACCACGTCCATGTACGGCACGATCCTCTGCGGTACGGGCTCCGTGGACGAGAAGTCCTGCAGGCTTCGCTTGTACACCACCGCGGGCGCGCCCGTCTGCGGCTTCGGGACGGCGTAGCCCCACTGCGTCGACGTGTCGTCCACGACGACGTCGTACAGGCTCGGCACGTACACGCCCTGAACGCGCGAGAGCTCGAGCAGTATGTCGCGCCTGGCCAGTCCCCTCGCGCGCGCGTCGCGCACGCACGAGCAGATCTCGACCATGGCCTCCTCGCCGTCACCCAGAAGCACCGCGTCGAACATGGGCGAGACCGGCTCGCAGTTCCACACGGACGGTCCGCCCGCCACGACGATGGGGTCGTCCTGCGCACGCTCCTCCGCGCGAACGGGGATGCGCGAGAGGTCGAGCGCCTCAACGATGTTCGTGCACGCCATCTCGTGAGCGAGCGTGAATCCCACCACGTCGAAGGACGCTATGGGAGAAGAGCTCTCCAGCGCAAGCAGCGGCACGTCCTTTGCGCGCATGAGGTCGGCCATGTCCACCCACGGCAGGTAGCCGCGCTCGCACGACATGCCCTCGACGCGGTTGATCGCCGTGTACAGGATGGAGAGCCCCATGTTGGGAAGGCCAACCTCGTACACGTCCGGGTACATGAGCACCACGTGGAACGGGCCGTTCTGCTCCTCGATGGCGCCCCACTCGTGGTCGAGGTAGCGGGAGGGCTTCTCCACCTGTCCAAGCAGCGGCTCCAGCCGCGAATACAGGTCTTCTCGCCTAAGCCTCATCGCATCCCCCAGATATCACCACGTAGCCGTCGTCGCGGCCGCCCCTGTCGTCTCGTCCCGCAGCCTCTCGCGGCGCCGGCAGCGTGCGACGTGCATCCCCCGTGCGCACGCGGTCCTCGCCCGGGCGCGCCGCAAAGCCCGCGCCCGCACGCGCGGCCGCGGCCTTCGCCGCGCGGCTCGCCACGCGCGACGCCGCGTCCACGACCGGCCCCACGCCGGAGTCCGCCACAAGGTCTCGCACGTCCGGCAGCGTGGGCGGGTCGTTGCGCAGGCGCGCGACAGCGCCCGTCGCGACGGTGCCCGCAAAGCCAACGGCCGCCTTCACGGCCCACTTCGGCACAGGCAGGACCTCCGTAGCGCGGCGGGCCACGGAGCGCCACGCAAACCCCGCCGCAATGACGGCGGCGACGTCCGCCGAGCTAGCAACGGACACGGGACGCCCACACGCCGCCGCGACGTCCAGCGCCAGCTTCGCCTGGCGCACCGTCATTATGGGGAAGTCCGCGCTCGGCAGCACCTGAACGGCTCCGACCGCCGCGTTCTCAAGCGCACTCGTCCTCACGAGCTCGCGCACCTTTTGGTCGCGGCAGAACGGGAAGCTCGCGGCAAAGGCTATGCCCTTCTCGCCCACGGCGCCCACCAGCCAGCTGGCGAGGTTTGCGCGCACCGCATCCGCGCCCGAGGCCGGAACGGCGCTCACCAGTGCGGCCACCTCCTCGGGAAGTTCTTTTGCACCCAGGTCCAGCACGGAGTCCACCACGACGCCCACGGGCACGCCGCAGCGGGCCAAGCCCTCCGCCACGCGCTCCGCGGCCGCTACGTGCGTGCCGGCCACCACCACGGCCACGTCCCAGCCCGGCGCGGGCGGCTCACACGCGGCAAGTGACTCCACACGTACCGTCGCCGTCGCCTGGCGCGGCATGAACGCGTCCTTCACCGCAAGGACCACGTCCCTCGCGGCGCTCGTGTCAACCACCACAAGGACGCTCAGCGGCGCCGACCTTTCCTTCTCGCTCTTCTGACCGGCACGCAGGATGTCTGCGATGTCGCCCAGGGAAACCTTGCTCTTCTTGGGCATAACCTCACCTCGCGGGCGTCGATTTCGAACGCGGCGCTACGCCGCCTTCGGCTTGTGGTGCCAGACGGACTGCACCATTCCCACCGCCGCTATCTGCACGGACATCGAGGACGAGCCGTAGCTCACGAACGGCAGCGGGATGCCGGTGATGGGCATTATGCCTATGCACATGCCCACGTTCTGCAGAAGCTGGAACGACCACATCGTAGCGCACCCCACGAGCACGAGCTTCCCAAACGGCGACTCGATCCTCATCGCGAGGAAGATGGTCGAGAATATGAGCGCCGCGAACAGCATCAGCAGCACCACGGAGCCCACGAAGCCAAATTCCTCGGCGAGAAGCGCGAAGACGAAGTCCGTGTGTGCCTCGGGAAGGAAGCCGCCGCCGGCCTGCGTCGCCTTGCCGATGCCCTTGCCGAACATCCCGCCGGATCCGACCGCGATCTTCGCCTGCTGGAGGTTGTAGCCGTTGCCGGAGGGGTCCACGGACGGGTCGGCGAACACGATGAGTCGGTTCAGCTGGTACTGCTTCAGCGGATGCGGCACGCCAGGCGTCATGGACATCACGACGACGAGCGTCGCGAGCGCCACGATGCCGGCTATGGTCACGATGACCCACGACCGCCTTGCGCCCGCGCAGATGATGATCGCGGCGCCGGTCACGAGGATGATGAGGCCCGTGCCCAGGTCGGGCTGCGTCAGGATGAGCAGAAACGGCACGCACAGGATGCCGCAGAGCTTCAGGTAGTCCCTCAGCGTGTCGACCTTGCCGTTGTACTGGGCGCCGAGCGCGGCCATGAGGTAGATGGTCACGAGCTTCGCGAGCTCCGAGGGCTGGTACGTCATGCCAATTATCGGAATCTTGATCCAACCCGTCATGCCGAGGGCCGTATAGCTGAGCCCCGGCACCTTGGGCAGGAACATGAGGATCACGATCGTCACGAGCATGGCCGTCGTCATGTTCGCGAGCGCGCGGTAGTCGTAGCGCCATATGAGCACCGCCATGATGACGCCGATCGCGATGCCCACGAGGTGCCTTGAGAACCTCGCGTCCGCGATGGAAAGCGAAGCGGACCAGATGACGATGGCGCCGTACACCACCAGCAGGATCGCCGGGATGAGCTGCGGTATGTAGACCGAGCTGCGCGCGATGTTCCTGCCTGCGGACGGCCGGGGTGCCATCCCGCGACGGTTCATGATGTGAGAGTAGAACGCCGAGAAGGAGCCAAGGCCCTTCTCGTTCACCTTCGCCCCCTCGGCGGAGTTCTTCTGGGCCATGTCGCCCCCTCCCTACTGAACGCCGGAGCTGTCGACCGACGTCGCGGTGTCCGGCTGGTTGTAGATCTGACCAAGGATGTCTCTCACCACGTACATGGCGCCCTCGGAGCCATAGCCGCCATACTCTATGACGGACGCCACGACGTACTTTGGATCATCGTACGGCGCATACGCGATGAACCATCCCGTCGGCTGCGACTTCGACGTCTGGGCGGAGCCTGTCTTGCCGGCGACGGTGACGGAGAGGTTCGTGAAGTGCTCCGTCTGCGCCTCGGACTCCTCATAGATCACGCCCTTCAGGCCGCGGTGGATCTCGTCCATGTACGCCCGCTTCTCGGTCACCTTGCGCTCGACCTCGGGCTTGTACTTCACCACCGACCCGTCGCCGATGGGGCTCTTCACGTACCTCAGCACGTGCGGTCGATAGATCGTGCCGTCAAGCGATATGCCAGCGTACGCGCAGAGCATCTGCAGCGGCGTCACCAGCAGGTCGCCCTGGCCGATGACGAGGTTGGTCGTGTCACCGCCCTGCCACGTGCGCGCATCCTCGGACGAGGACGAGAAGTACTTCCACTTCCACTCGGGGGTCGGCACGCGGCCCGCGGACTCGCTCGGCAGGTCGATGCCCGTCTTCTTTCCCAGTCCCCACCGCTTGTACGTCTTCTGGAGCCCCTCCGGCTCCTTGGAGTAGAAGAACCCCTTGCCTATCTCGTAGAACACGACGTCGCACGAGTACGTGATGCCGCTCTGGATGTTCACCGAGCCGTGGCCGCTGTGCTTCCAGCAGTACTGGCCGAAGCCCTTGCCAAAGCCGGTCCAGTAGCCGGAGCAGTAGTACGTCGAGCCCGTGTTCGCGATGCCATAGTTAAGCGCCGCGAACGCGGAGAGGGGCTTGATGGTGGATGCGGAGGGATATTGGCCCGCGATGGCGCGGTTCATGAGCGGGTAGTGGCTCTCGTCGGACGAGAGGCTCTTCCAGTCCTCGCTCGAGATGCCACCAACGAACACGTTCGGCGAGTACGTGGGCGCGGACGCCATGGCGAGTATCTCGCCGTTCGTCACGTCCATCGCGATGGCACACCCCGCGTGGCAGTCCGTCCTGCCCATCTCGCGCAGCTTCTTTATGCGCTTCGCGAGCGACTCCTCCGCCGCACGCTGGATGTTCGCGTCCAGCGTCAGCACGACGTCCGAGCCGCTCCTCGGCTGCACGGAGCTGGAGTAGCTCAGTACGTTTCCCGCGGCGTCCACGTAAACCTTCTGCTCGCCCTTCACGCCCTGAAGAACGTTCTCGTACTCGTACTCCACGCCCGCCTGGCCTACGACGTCGCCGGACGCGTACGATATCTTCGCGTCGTCGTCCTGCGTGCCGGACTTCTTCAGCTGCTCGGAGCTCACGGTCCCCGTGTACCCAAGGACATGCGCGGCAAGACTTCCCTGCGGATAGTGGCGCTGGGTCCTCTCCTCAACGCTGATGCCCTTGAACACGTACTGATGCTCGTCGATGAACGCGACGACACGGCGCGAAACGTCCACGGCGATGGGTCTCAGGCTCTGGGCCCCTCCCGTCGCGTCCTCTATCTTGCGCTTCACAGCCATCTCGGGCATGCCTATGAGGTTGCCCACGAGCTTCATCTCTATCGCGTCCCCAGCCACGTCGCTCTTCGCGACGACGGTGAGGCTCGCCCTGTTGTTCACGAGCTCGACGCCGTTCCTGTCCAGGATGCGGCCGCGCGGCGCAGACGTGGAGATGGTCCTCGACCTGTTGGACTCCGCCTGCTGACTGTACTCGCCCGCTGAAACCAGCTGCATCGTCCAGAGTTTCGCCAGAAGCGCCGCGATAATCGAGCCGGAGAAGATGCCCAACCCGAAGAGCCTCGACTTGAAGCCGCCCTCCTTGGACATGTCGGAGCCGCCGGACGCCCTGGGAGCACCGCCGCCGATGTCGAACTTGAAGCGCGTCTCGCCCCTCCCAAACAGGAAGAACGCGACGAGAAGCGCTATGAGCACCAGCGCGAGGACGATGATTATGATGACGATAGGATTCAAATCGCGACCCTATAGCTTGCCGAGGGTGTACTTTGGGCCATGCTTCGCATGACCCCCACGTGCACTCTTCCTACCCAGGTCGAGCCCGCTTCCGCCCCCGTGGGAGTAAATGTACGCAAAAGGAACGAACGCGAGCACGGTCAGGAAGAGCGTCGGCAGCATCCTGAGCACGATCACGTCGAACGCGGAGCTCGCCTGCCCCACAACGAGCATCGCCAGATGGTACGCCAGGCTCACGACCAAAGCGTGTATCGCGAAGAGAATGACGGACGGACCCAGGTCCTCGGAGAGGCGGTTCCTGCACTCCATGCCCATCTGGAAGGACGATACGGTCAGGAGGAGCGCCATGAGACCGACCGGTCCCGTGGTCGAGAGGTCGAACACGAAGCCGGCGAGAAACCCGCATAACACGCCCGTTCGCCCACCGATCGTGAGGGCAACGACGGCGCTGAATATCAGCGCGAAGTTAATCCGGCCGTTGCCGATGCCGAAGTTCGGGGCAACGGCGAGCTGCAGCAAGAGGCATGCAAGCGCGAGCCAACCGATGCTCCTCTTGTTCTTGTTAGAGTCCTTGACCTGCATCCAGCGTCACCCCCATCGACCTAGTCGTCACTGCTCTTCTCGCTCGCGTCGCTCTCCGTGGAGGAAGAGTCCTTGCCCGACGCGTCTGATTCGGAAGTTCCGGAACTCGAGGAGTCCGAGGTCGAGGAGTCGCTCCCGCCTTTGACCGCTTTCGACTCCTGCGCGTCTGCGGCGGCGATATCATCTGACGTCGCGCGCTGGTCCTGCGTCAGCGACGTGATGACCAGCACCTCCTCGAAGTTCTCCGTCGTGGAGAACGGCTTTACCGCAATCTCGTAATACAGGGCGCCGGCGGATTTGTTCACGCTCATGACGGTGCCAAGAGGCAGCCCCTTCGGGAACACGCCACCAAGGCCACTCGTCACGACCGTGTCGCCGACCTTCACCGTGGAGTCGGTGCTGATGAGCTTCAGGTGAAGCGTCCCGTCCGCACTGCCGGAAAGTATCCCCTGCGCCCGGCTCGACTGGACCATCGCCGAAACGCTCGAGTTCTCGTCCGTGACGAGGCGCACCGTCGAGGACGTCGCGCCGCAGCTCACAATCTGACCGATCGCACCGCGCGAGTCAGTGACCGGCATGCCCACGGCGAGCCCCGAGGAAGACCCCTTGTCGATGGTAACCGTATCGCTCCAGGAGTCCGTCGACCCCGAAATGATCCTCGCGGCCTTCGACTTCAGCTTGTACGTGCTTTGCAGGCTCAGCAGTTCCTCAAGCCGCTCGGAGGTCTTCTCGGCCTCCTCGAGCTCGGCGTTTCGCGCCTTCAACTTCTCGTTTTCCGCCTTGAGCTCCGAGAGCGACTTCTGGCTTGCGGTGAGGTTCGCGAATACGTTTCCCAGTCCCTGGAACGGGGCAGTCACGATGACGCCCACGTAGCGCACGGGCGTCGTGACCGTGGAATATACGGCCCTGACCGTCGTGAAGAACCCGCCGTTCGTCTCGCGCGCGCTCATGGTGAACATCACGAGCGAAAGCACTACGAACACGACGGCAAGGCGACCGCCGCTTCCCGAGTTGTCCTTGTGCAGTCCCGAGGAAGAGAGGCCCCCGCCGTTTAGAGTCGGCACCTGGCTCACCCGCTAGCTTGCGCTCTGGACGAAGCCACCGGAGAGGGCGTTTGCCTCGAGGACCTTCGCGCAGCCGTTCACGACGTTCTCGAGCGCCGTCGGGCTCACGTTCACGGGAACGCCAGTCTCCTCGCGCAGGCGCTGGTCGAGGCCGCGAAGCATACCACCGCCCCCGGTGAGCAGCACGCCGTAGTACATGAGGTCAGACGCCAGGTCTGGCGGCGTGACGTCGAGGGCGTCCTTCACGGCCTTGGTGACCTCGTCAAGCGGCTTGTCGAGGGCGCGCCTGATCTCCTCGGACTCGATCCTGACGCTCTTCGGGAGACCGCTCATCACGTCGCGGCCGTTCACCTCGACGTCGAGCTCCTCCGCAAGCGGAGCCGCAGAGCCCACCTTGATCTTGATGTCCTCCGCGGTACGCTCGCCGATGGAGAGGTTGTACGCGTCGCGTACGTGCTCGAGGATGGTCTGGTCGAACTCGTCGCCCGCGATCCTGATGGACTGCGATACGACTATGCCGCCCATTGCAATGACGGCCACCTCGGTCGTTCCGCCGCCGATGTCCACGACCATCGAGCCCGTCGGGTCCTCGATCGGCAGGTCAGCGCCGATGGCGGCTGCCATGGGCTCCTCGATCAGGTATGCCTGTCGCGCGCCGGCGGAGATAGTAGCCTCAAATACCGCGCGCTTCTCCACGGACGTGACGCCGGAGGGGACGCAGATGACAACCCTCGGCCTGGGAGACCAGGGATACCTGTGACTCCCGCGCGCCTTCTCGATGAAGTAGCGGAGCATGACCTCCGTGACATCGAAGTCCGCGATGACGCCGTCCTTAAGGGGGCGCTCCGCGATAATCGAGCCAGGGGTTCTGCCTATCATGCGCTTTGCGTCGGCGCCGACGGCGAGCACTCGATCCTCGCTTTTGTCGATGGCCACGACGGAGGGCTCGTTCAAAACGATGCCGCGGCCGCGAACCGCGACAAGGGTGTTCGCGGTTCCGAGGTCAATGGCCAGGTCCCCGTCATATTCGCCGAAGAGTGAGTCGATGATCGACATTGCTCCCAATCCTATCCAATGCGGGCCGTCTCGCCCGACGCTCATTCACTTTGTGGGCTTGCTCTATTCGCCCGTGGAAATGGTACCCGTAGAGGCGCCCTCAGAAGCGCTCGCATCGCTCGTGGACACGTCAGTTCCACTATTCTGAGCGGTCGTGCCGGATGCGGAGGTGCTCGTGTCGCTGACAGAGGCGTCCTTGCCATCGCCAGACGCGTACACCGGAGCGACGGACTTCACCTTCCAGCCGATGCCGTCCCTCACGAGCGAAATCTTGTAGCTCTGCTCGCCACCGGCGGACAGCGTCACCGTCACCATGGCAGTCGATTTGCTCATCGACTTGTCCAGCCCATCAATAGAGACACTGGAGGAGCCAGTCGGGAGCAGGCTCCTGACCTGAGCCCTCTCGTCACTCGAGAGACCGGACTCGAGATAGGGCGAGATGTCCTTTCCAGAGGCCCCCGCCTCGAAGAGGTCCTCGACGACCGACTGCTGCGTCGGGAAGCCGTAGCCCCTGTAATATGCGAATCCCGCGGCGCCGGCCGCAATCAGCAGGATGATGAGGATGGTGAGGAACACCTTCAGCCCGCGATGGCTCTTCTTGCGGCGGACCTTGCGCTCCTTGCGCGCCTTCTTGTCCTGCGCGACGAGGTCCTCCTCCTTGACGGAAAAGAATCCCGTGTCCTCGGGAGAGGGCATGAACTCCCCCGTCTGGCCCGTGGGGTCGAGCGGGTCGATCGCGGCGCCAGTGCCGTATCCCGCCGCGGCGAGAAATGCGTCCGTCTCAGACGGACCGCCATCGGAAATCGCAGAGACGGCCTTCTTCGCGGCGTCGTAGGCCGCCTGTGCCTCCGGCCGCAACGTGTACGACCCGTCCGCCGTCGCGCGATTGAACGCGTCGACGGCCTCGGTCATGCGGTTCGCCGCGACGTACGCCAGGCCGAGGTCGCCGTAGATGGCGTTCTGGCTGTTCTGCGGGGACGAGAAGTCCAGCGCGGTACGATACGCCTCCACGGCGTCGACCGCACGCCCCATCTGCATGAAGCAGCCGCCCAGGCTGCGGAGAGCGGAGCTGGGGTCGGGGTTCTTCTCGTCGATTGCTGCGTTGCGGTATGCGACGCCAGCGTCGCGCACGTTCCCGACGCGCATGTACGCGTTGCCAAGCGCGGTGTACGCCTTGTACGGCGTCGCATAGTCCTCGTCCTTCACGGCGAGGGTAAGCGAGGCGATTGCCTCCTGCGGCTTGCCGGCCGCTATGAGGGCGCGGCCGCGATTGCAGGCGAGCGCGCCGGAGTGTCCGTAGTTCACGTCCCTGAGCGCATCCGCATAGGAGTTCGCCGCCTCCGTGAAGCGTCCGAGCTTCATGAGGCAGTTGCCAAGCAGGTGGTCGATGGCGCCCGAGACCTCGCCCGGCGCCTTCGCCGCGGTGAGCTGGGCCACCGCCGTGGCAAGATCGCCCTGCTTGTACGCGTTCTTACCGGCCTCGTATGCTTGCTGATTCATGATGATCCTCTATCGAGTGTGTCTGTTCTTCTATCGCTGCGCGTGCTCAATCCTGATGTACCGGATGAGGTCTCCCGCGCGCAGCTTGGAGATGACGTCCATCCCCTCGATCGTGTTTCCAAACACCGTGTAGTTCGGGTCGAGGAAGTGCTGTGCGCCAAGGCAGAAGTAGAACTGGGAGCCTGCGGAGTCCGGGTTCTGGGAGCGCGCCATGGCAAGGGCACCGTCAACGTGGCTGTTGCGTGGGTTTACGTCGTACTCGTGCTTGATGCGATAGCCGGGGCCGCCCGTGCCCGGCATGCCGTCAGGCCCGGGCATACCAGACGCGACCTGCTCGGGGGTCATGTCCCTCGTGTTCGGGCATCCGCCCTGGATCACGAAGTCCGGGACGTAGCGGTGGAACTTCAGCCCATCGTAGAAGCCCGCGCTCGCAAGCTCGCAGAAGTTTGCGACGTGGATGGGGGCGCCCTCTCCGTCGAGACTTACGCGGATAGTCCCCTTGCTCGTGTCGAAGACGGCGACCTCGTCACCGGCCACCTCGTACTCGGGCGTGTAGACGGGTTCGGAAAAGAATCCCATGTCTCCCCCTTCAAACTACGGTCGAGCCCTCGCTCGTGCTGAGCCTATTCATCCTGTTAATTCTAGCAGCAGCGATATTGTTTCACATATTCGGCAGAACGCATGCGTCACTGGGAGCTTTTCTTCGTCGGCTTCCAGTCATCGTAGTTGTCGTCGAACAGCTTCTTGTAG
Organism: Parafannyhessea umbonata; assembly: GCF_900105025.1. GTDB lineage: Bacteria > Actinomycetota > Coriobacteriia > Coriobacteriales > Atopobiaceae > Parafannyhessea > Parafannyhessea umbonata. The sequence goes on from NZ_LT629759.1 coordinate 1,033,679, forward strand.
CTCGCCGTAACCGATGCCCCGCCGTCCTTCAGGGGCTCCTCGATGAGCGACTTGTCCGTCTGCGGGTTGTCAGACATCGCGGAGCGCTTCCATGCCTCGTACAGGGCATCCATCCTGTTGCGCATGTAGTTGCCAAGCGTGAGGAGGTTCTTCTCGTCGTCTGCGTACGTGCCCGACGTCACGTCCACGTCCTTTATGTCGCCTATGAGGTTGCTGATCTCGAGCGAGATCGCCTCCGCCTTGCTCTTGCCGGAGTTCCTCTGCTCCTGGGAGCCGGAGTACGCGACGTCGTTGAACAGGTCCTCGTTCTCGTCGACCTTCTTCTCGAGCGTTTTGAGCCTCTTGTACGCCTTCGAGAGCGCCTCGTAGGTGGCGTCGTCCCCGCTCTTCGCGGACTTCTGGCTCGAACCCTTGTCCTGTCCCTTCAGCTCCTTGATCGCGCCGGGGTAGCCGGCCATGGACGTGCTCGCGTCCGTCTTCGCCCTGTCGTCGAACGCCCCGGGGTTCCAGGGGTGGGTTATCAGCAGCACGAGGCCGCTCACCGCCGCGACGGCCGTCGCCATCGTGATGATCATGACCTTCGCCCTTGGCAGGCGGTCGTGCTCCGCGACCGTGCTCGTCTCGTCGTCCTCGGACGGTATGGCACTCTCGATCCTGGGCATCACGTTCGTCTGCTCGCTGTCGCTCGACAGGTCGCCCGTGGCGTCTCCGGCCTCTATGGCGCGCTCCGCGAAGTCCTGGTCGTCCCCGGAGTCGACCGGCATGCCGCAGCACGGGCACACGAGCTGTCCCCTCGGAACAAGGGAGCCGCAGCTCTTGCACCACGTCTCGTCCGCGTCGCGCTCGACGACGACGCGGACCATGTCCGCATGGCACGCGGGGCACTTCTTCAGCCCGTCTGGCACGTTTGATCCACAGTTAGGGCAAATCACACTGACCTCCAGGTCGCTTCGATCGAAGGCGCAAGAGCCTCGCGGGGACACGCAAGCACCCCCGCGAGACCGATTCTACTCTGCGAGCTCGTCCAGCACGTAGGGCAGGATGCCGCCCGATGAAAGATAGTCCCCCTCCATCGGCGTGTCCACCCTCACGACGCACTCGAACACAATCTTCGTGCCGTCCCGCCTCGTCGCCGTGACGGTCGCCGTGCGCTCGGCCGGAAGCCCCTCGCTCACGTCCACGGGGGACACGTCGTACGTCTCCGTCCCGTCGAGCCCGAGGGTCTCCGCACTCTCCCCTTCCTTCAGCTGCAGGGGAAGCACGCCCATCTGCACCAGGTTCGAGCGGTGGATACGCTCGAAGCTCTGCGCTATGACGGCACGCACGCCCAGAAGCGCCGGGCCCTTCCCCGCCCAGTCGCGACTCGACCCCGAGCCGTACAGCTTGCCGGCCACGACGACGAGCGGAACCCCATGCTCCGCGTAGTCCACGGACGCGTCGAAGATGCTCTTGACCTCGCCGTCGATGAAGTCGCGCGTCCAGCCGCCCTTGCGCCCCTCCGCGAGCGCGTTCGAGAGCTTCACGTTCGCGAACGTGCCGCGCATCATGACCTCGTGGTTGCCTCGACGGCTGCCGTACGTGTTGAAGTCCTCCGGCTTGACGCCGTGCTCGAGCAGGTAGCGGGCTGCCGGCGAGTCCGCAGCGATCGCTCCCGCGGGCGATATGTGGTCAGTCGTCACGAAGTCGCCGAGAAGGGCGAGCGCCCGTGCCCCGCTCACCTCCACGACGTCGCGGTGCTTCGCGTCGTCGAAGTACGGCGCCCTCCTCACGTAGGTGGAGTCCTCGTCCCACCCGAACGTGTCGCTCGAGCCCGCGTTGATGTCACGCCACACGCTCGACCCCTCGAACAGCCCTCGCGCGCCCTCGCGGAAGAGCTCCGGGGTGAGGACCTCGTCCAGCACGGCCGCGATCTCCTCGTTCGTGGGCATGATGTCCTTCAGCATGACCTCGCTTCCGTCCCCGCCCACGCCGACCGCCTCGTGCGCGAGGTCGACGTCCACCGTGCCGACGAGCGAGTACGCCACGACGAGCGCCGGCTGCATGAGGTAGTTCTGGCTCACGTACGGCGATATGCGGCCCTCGAAGTTGCGGTTGCCGGAAAGCACGCTCGTGAGCTCCATGCTCGACGAGAGCTCCTTCAGCGACTCCGGGATGTCGCCCGAGTTGCCGATGCAGCTCATGCAGCCAAATCCGCAGGTGTAGAAGCCGAGCTTCCTGAGGGCGCCCGTCAGCCCCGCGCGCTCGAGCATGAGCGACGTGACGCGCGAGCCCGGAGCCAGCACCTTCTTCACCCAGGGCTTCGGCGTAAGGCCGCGCTCGACGGCCTTCTTCGCCAAGATGCCTGCCCCCACCATCATCGCGGGGTCCGTCGCCGTGGTGCAGCTGGTGATGGCCGCGATGGCGATGGCGCCGTGACCCAGGCTCACGCTCTTCTCGCCCAGCGCCACGTCGAAGCGGGCGGCGGGGTCCTTCACGCCGTGCGCGGCAAGACCCTTGGAGAAGCGCTCCGGCAGGCCTGCGGGCGTCACGCGGTCGTGCGGGCGCGACGGGCCGGCGAGGCTCGGCTCGACGCTCGCGAGGTCGAGCGTGACCTCGCGAGCGTACGTGCGGCCGTGCGTCTCGCCGAAGACGCCCTGCATCCCGAGGTAGGAGCGGATGAGCTCGATCTGGGCGCTGCTTCTGCCCGTGAGCCGCAGGTACTCGACGGAGCGCTCGTCCACGGGGAAGAGCGTCGTCGTGGCGCCGTACTCCGGCGTCATGTTCGCGACGCACGCGCGCTGCGTCGCGGTAAGCGTCTGGACGCCGTCGCCCGTGACCTCCACGAGCGTGCCGACGACGCCCTCTGCGCGCAGGAGCTGCGCCACGGTGAGCGCGAGGTCCATGCCGCTCACGCCGTCGCGGAGCGCTCCCGTGAGCCTGAGCGCCACGACGGGCGGCACGAGCATGGAGATTGGCTTGCCCAGTGCCGCAGCCTCCGCCTCGATGCCGCCGACGCCCCAGCCGAGCACGCCGAGGCCGTTTGCCGTCGTCGTGTGGGAGTCCGTGCCCACGAGCGTGTCGAAGCACGCGACCGGACAATCGTCCGCGGCAAGCGCGTCGGTTCCCACGACCTGGCTGAAGCGCTCCATGTTCAGCTGGTGGCAGATGCCCTCCCCGGGCGGCACGATGCGCACGTTGTCGAAGGAGTTCGCGGCCCACTTAAGGAACGCGAAGCGCTCGCGGTTGCGCTGGGCCTCCTTGCGCTGGTTCTGGAGGGCGGCGTCCTCGGTTCCCGTCACGTCCGCGATGACGGAGTGGTCCACCACGAGGGTGCACGGGATGCGCGGGCTCACCTTCGACGGGTCGCCGCCGCGCTCGAGCATCGCGTCGCGCATGGCCGCGAAGTCCACGAAGACGGGCACGCCGGTGAAGTCCTGAAACAGCACGCGCGACGGCATGAACTGGATCTCGCGGCCCTGCTCGCCGGCAAGGCCCGCCTCTACCACGCGGCTCGCGAGCTCTACGGCCTCCTCGTCCGTGGCGGCGCGGCGCACGCAGTTCTCCAGAAGCACCACAAGCGCCCTGGGCAGCCGCTCCGCGCCCGGCACGCCGGACACGTCGTACACCGCGTAGCCGGCGCCTGCCGCCTCGAGCGTCTTGGGGTGCCTGGCAGCCCTGACGGCGGCCTCGAACTCTTTACTCACTGTCATCAAGCGCCTCCAACTTCCTTATGAGGAACCCGACGAGGCCCCTGGGGCCGGCCTCCGCAACGGATTCGTCGTACAACCTGTTGAACAAGACTATCGCTGCCGCCGCGATCGCGACGGACGTGACAGCAGAATTAAACGTAGGCGAAACGACCGAGAAGAACCCCGCCCCCACCGTCGTTCCCGCGACCACGATCGCGACCACCACGCAGATGACGCCCACGCGCAAGGGGTTCAGCGGCCGCGAGATTCGGTAGATGAGCGCGATGCCGACGGCGAACATCTGGAACATGCAGACCGTCGACATGACGCCGTCCGGCCAGCCCATGAGTTTTGCCGTCGCGATGGAAGCCACGATCGCGAGGATGATCGCCACGGACGCCGGCAGCGAGCGCGACAGCACGTTCGTGAGGAACCTGCCCCGCACGCGCTCGTGGTTGGGCTCCAGCGCCAGCAAAAACGACGGCGTGCCGATGATGGCCGTGGACACGAGCGACATCTGCACGGGGATGAACGGGTACGGCGGCAGCACGATGCACACGAGGGCGAGCACGGCGGAGTACACGGTCTTCATGAGGAAGAGCGACGCGGAGCGCTGCAGGTTGTTGATGGAGCGCCTTCCCTCCGCCACAACCTCCGGCAGGTGTGCGAAGTCGTTGTCCGCAAGCACGATCTCGGCCACGTTCCTGGCCGCGGCCGAACCCGACGCCATGGCGACGGAGCAGTCCGCGTCCTTCAGGGCAAGCACGTCGTTCACGCCGTCACCCGTCATGGCGACCACGTGGCCCGCCTCGTGCAGCGTGCGCACCAGCCGCCGCTTCATGTGGGGCGTGACGCGGCCGAACACGCGGCATGCGGCCACGGCGGCCTCCACGTCCTCGTCCGTCTCCAGGGTCGAGGCGTCCACGCACTTCTCGGCCCCCGGCACCCCCACGGCCGCCGCGATGTTGGACACCGTGCGCGGGTCGTCGCCGGAAATGACGCGGATGTCAACGCCCTGCTCGCGGAAGTAGCCCATGGTGCGCGCTGCCGTCGGGCGAATCTGGTCGCGTATGCCCAGGAAGCCGAGCACGCGCGGCGTCCCTACCGCGGCGCCGTCCCGTGCAAAGCCGTCCACGCGCGCAACCACCAGCACGCGCATGAGGCCCGGGAAGGAGCGGACCTCGTCCTCCACCCGCCCAAACGCAGAACCCATCACAAACTGCGCTGCGCCCATCACCAGCGCCGTCCCGTCCGCCGTGACGCATCCGGAGCACTTCGTCTTGGACGAGAAGGGCACAGCCCTCGTGACCGCAAGCGCTTCCACGCCCCGCGCCCTGCCGTACTCCAGGATCGCGCGCGCCGTCTCGTTCGCGTCCGCCTCGTTCGCGGCGGCGATCGTGACCGCGGCCTGCGCCGCGTCGCCGCGCACCTCCGCCACCTCCATGGCGCCCGTCGTGATGGTGCCCGTCTTGTCCAGGCAGAGCACGTCCACGCGCGCGAGCGTCTCGACGCAGTACGACTGCTGCACCAGCACGCTCCTGGACGCGAGCCGCGTCGTCGCGATGGCGAACACGCTCGACGTAAGCAGCACCAACCCCTGCGGGATCATGCCCACCACGGCCGCAACGGTCTGCAGCACCGCGTCGTCGTAGCCGTAGCGGCCCATGAGGATGATGCGCGCAAACAGCCCCGCGCCAAGCGGCACGAGCGCGATGGTGCCGAGCCTGATGATCGCGGACAGCGTGGAGAGTATCTCGGAGCGCACCCGCTTCACGTACTTTGCCTCCGCGTTGATCTGCGCCGCGTAGGCGTCGCGCCCCACGCGCGTCACACGGTACGCAAACGCGCCGGAGTCCACAAACGAGCCGGACAGCACCTCGTCGCCCACGGCCTTCTCGATGGCGTTGCTCTCGCCCGTCAGCAGGCTCTCGTCCATGCGCGGACTGCCCTCCAGCACCACGCCGTCGGCCGGCACCTGGTCGCCGTGGGCAAGCAAGACCACGTCGTCCCGCACGACTGCCGACACCGGCACGTGGCGCTTCTCGCCCGCGCGCAGCACGCACACGTCCTTCGCGGTCAGGATCGACAGCCTGTCCACCTTGCGCTTCGCGCGGATCTCCTGAAAGACGCCTATGACGAGGTTGCTTACGACCACGGCCATGAACGCGACGTTCTTGTACGAGCCCGTGGACACCACCAGGGCCGCCATCGCGACGTTCACTGCGTTGAACAGCGTGAACGTGTGCTCGCCAAGGATCTGCCACACGGACTTCGTCTTCACGTCCGCGTTCGCGTTCACCTGCCCGGCGCGCACGCGCTCCGCGACCTGCTCGTCCGTCAGGCCGGACGCAGCGCGCCCGCCCTCGCCCAGATACGTGCCTCCGTCGCCTCGCTCCAAGAAACACCTCCGCCGCAGCCGTTTTCCGCGGCTTCCGCCGCGCGTGCCGTCAAGCCAGCTCCCTCAGTCTACCCGATTTCAAAACGTGCCCGCACTCCCCGCGAGACATTCCGTCGATCTTGTAGTAACATCTCTCCCTGGCCCCATAGCTCAGTGGATCAGAGCGTTCGCCTCCGGAGCGAAAGGTCGTGGGTTCGAGCCCCACTGGGGTCACCATAGCGTGACGCGGGACGCCTTCGGGCGTCCTTTTTTCGTAACGCTTTGAATACCGATGTGATACATACCGAATACCATGCGCTAGCATCGGTTGCGTATGGAAAGCTACTGCGCCCGCACGCGTGCGCCGGCGCACGAAAGGTATGCACATGATCGCAATCGTTAAGGACTCGGCCACGCCAGAGCAGCTGAGCCACTTCGTCAGGTGGATCGAGGACCGCGGCTTCAAGACGAACGTCTCGAGGGGCGAGAACGAAACCATCGTCGGCATCATCGGCGACACCACGCAGATCGACCCGTTCCTCCTGGAGTCCATGGACATCATCGACCAGGTACGCCGCGTCTCCGAGCCGTTCAAGAAGGCAAACCGCAAGTTCCACCCCGAGGACACCGTCGTCGACTGCGGCCACGGCGTGCTCGTGGGCGGCGGCAACTTCCAGGTCATCGCCGGCCCGTGCTCCGTCGAGGGCAAGGGCCTGATCGACATCGCCCGCGCCGTGAAGCGCTCCGGCGCAACGATGCTGCGCGGCGGCGCGTACAAGCCCCGCACCAGCCCGTACTCGTACCAGGGCATGGGCGAGAAGGGCCTCGACATCCTGCTCGAGGCGTCCGCGGAGCTCGACATGCCCGTCGTCACGGAGGTGATGGACCCTCGTGACGTCCAGCTCTTCCTGGACAAGGGAATCGACGTCATGCAGATCGGCGCCCGCAACGCCCAGAACTTCCCGCTTCTGAGGGAAGTCGGAAAGACCCGCACCCCCGTGCTGCTGAAGCGCGGCATGTCCGAGACCATCGACGAGCTCCTCATGGGTGCGGAGTACATCATGAGCGAGGGCAACCCCAACGTAATCCTGTGCGAGCGCGGCATCCGCACGTTCGAGACCCGCACGCGAAACACATTCGACGTGAACGCCATCCCCGTGGTGCACCACCTGTCGCACCTGCCCATCATCGGCGACCCCAGCCACTCCACCGGCTACACGCGCTACGTGCGCCCCGCCGCGTACGCCGCGACGGCCGCCGGCGCGGACGGCCTCGAGATCGAGGTCCACGACAACCCGTCCCAGGCATGGTCCGACGGCGCCCAGGCGCTCACGCCGGCGCAGTTCGACGATGCGATGCGTCGCATCCGCGTCATCCGCGAGGCGATCTGCCAGGACCTCGACGAGGGCGGGGTCGAGGCGTGATGGCGCAGTCGACCTACGTTGCGGACAGGGTCGGCGTCGTCGGCCTCGGCCTCATGGGCGGCTCGTTCGCCAAGGCGGAGCACGAGGGCGGCCGCGAGGTGTACGCGTGGAACCGCACCCACGCCACCGTGGAGCTCGCAGAGATCGAGACCATCGACGGCGAGCTCACGAACGACGTCATCCCCACGTGCGAGCTCATCATCCTCGCGGGCTACCCCCAGGTCTCCATCGACTGGCTGCAGAAGATGGCAGACCTCATCTCGCCCGGAGCCATCGTCATCGACACCGTTGGCGTGAAGCGCGTCATATGCGAGAAGTGCTTCGCCATCGCCGAGGGCCACGACTGGACGTTCGTGGGCTGCCACCCCATGGCGGGCACCCAGTACTCCGGCTTCGCGCACTCCCGCGCGAACATGTTCCACGGCGCGCCGATGGTGGTCGTGCCGCCCCAGATGGACGATTTCGACCGCGCAAGCGTGCTCGAGCGCCTGAAGCACCTGCTCGAGCCATGCGGCTTCGGATCGTTCACGCTCTCCACCGCGGCCTTCCACGACGAGCAGATCGCGTACACGTCGCAGCTGGCGCACGTCGTGTCCAACGCGTACGTCAAGAGCCCCGCGGCCCAGAGCCACAAGGGCTTCTCCGCCGGCTCGTACAAGGACCTCACGCGCGTCGCACGCCTGAACGCCCCCATGTGGCGCGAGCTGTTCCTCGACAACGCGGACAACCTCTCGCGCGAGATCGGGACCCTGATCGACAACCTCCAGCAGTACAAGGACGCGATCGACGCGCGCGACGGGCAGGGGCTCGAGGCCCTTCTCGCCGAGGGCGACCGCCTGAAGAAGGAGGCCGAGCGCAGATGAGCACCTCGACCGTTCACGTGAGCACGCCGTCGCGCAGCTACGACGTCCTCATCGGCCAGGGCGTGATCGACGAGACCGGCGCGCTCACGCGCCAGGCGTGCAGCGGCTCCGCGGCGTGCGTCATCGCGGACGACAACGTGGCGCCGCTGTACGCGAACGCCGTGGCCGAGTCGCTTGCGGACGCCGGCTACCGAACGACGCTCCAGGTGTTTCCCGCGGGCGAGAAGTACAAGCGCCTCCCGACCCTCTCGGACCTGCTCGAGGGACTCGCCGCGGCGGAGCTCACGCGCGACGACGTCGTCGTCGCGGTCGGCGGCGGCGTCACCGGCGACATGGGCGGTCTCGCTGCGGCACTGTACCTGCGCGGATGCAAGGTCGTGCAGGTGCCCACCTCTCTTCTTGCCATGGTGGACTCCTCCGTGGGCGGAAAGACGGCCGTGGACCTCGAGGCCGGCAAGAACCTCGCCGGCGCGTTCTTCCAACCGTCGCTCGTGATCGCGGACGTGGACTGCCTTGACACGCTCACGCCGGAGCTTTTCACGGACTCGTGCGGCGAGGTCATCAAGCACGGCGTCATCCGCGACGAGGCGCTGTTCCGCCGCCTGGCGGCGCGCCCCATAAACGCCGAGGGCTTCGACCCCCAAGAGCTCCAGGACGTGATCTGCCGCAACGTCGAGATCAAGCGCGACGTCGTGGACGCGGACGAGCGCGAGCGGGGGCTTCGCCAGATCCTGAACTTCGGCCACACCATAGGTCACGCCATAGAGGCGGCGAGCGACTTTTCGCTCGGTCACGGCTCGAGCGTCGCCGCAGGCATGTGCTGCATCGCCCGCGCGTCCGCGCGCATGGGCTGGTGCGCGCAGGACGTGGCGGACGACATCGTCCGCGCCGTGGCGGCCTATGGGCTCCCGACGGACACCGCGGTCGACCACGACACGCTCTTCTCGTTCGCGACGCACGACAAGAAGCGCCACGGGAGCACGGTGAACGTCGTCGTGCCCACGCGCATTGGTGAAGTCGAGGTCAAGACCGTGTCGCTGCCGGAGTTTCGCCACCTCGTCGACCTGGGCTGCGGCACGGACGCCGCATAGGCCCAAAGGAGAAGAGCATGGACGTCACGATCGAACCCCATCCGCTATCGGGCACGGTGCCGGCGGTGGCATCCAAGTCCGTCGCGCACCGGCTGCTCATCCTCGCAGCCCTCGCGGACGGCACGACCGACATTGACTGCAACACCACCTCGAAGGACATCGAGGCCACGGTGCGCTGCCTCGAGGCGCTCGGCGCACGCATCGCGCGCACGAGGCTCGGCTTTCGCGTGCGGCCCATCCCGCGCGACGCGAGCGGCACGCCGCTTCCCGCCTCGGGAGCGACGCTCGACTGCGGCGAGTCGGGCTCCACGCTGCGCTTCATGCTGCCCGTGGCGGCGGCGCTGGGAAGCCCGTGCGCGCTCGACGGCCACGGCCGCCTGGCCAAGCGGCCGCTCTCCCCTCTCTACGAGGAGCTCGCGTCCCACGGCGCACGCCTTTCCCAGAAGGGCGTCCTGCCGCTTCGCGTGGAGGGAGACCTCGCCGGCGGCACGTTCGACATCCCGGGAGACGTCTCGTCCCAATACGTGTCCGGCCTCCTCATGGCCGCGCCGCTCATTCCCGGCGGCGTGCGCGTGCGCGTGAGCGAGCCGTTCGAGTCTCGCGCGTACGTGACCATCACGACAGACGCCCTCCGCACGTTCGGCGTGGACGTCCGCGTGACGCACGAGCAGGCAGACGACGCGTCTTTCGAGCTGTTCGAGGTGGCCCCGCAGGCCGTGCGCACGCCCGGAACCGTCGCCGTGGAGGGCGACTGGTCGAACTCCGCGTTCTGGCTCGCGGCCGGCGCCATCGCCGGGCCCGTGAGCGTGACGGGGCTCGATGTCAGGAGCCCCCAGGGCGATGCCGCCATCGTCACCGTAGCGTCTCTCCTGGGAGCCCGCACGCGCACCGAAGGCGGCGGCGCCACCACGGAGCGCGCCGCGCTTCGTGGCAGGACCGTGAGCGTGGCCGATATCCCGGACCTGGTGCCCCCCATCGCGGCCATGGCCGCGTACGCCCAGGGCAAGACCCGCATCACCGACGCCGCGCGCCTGCGCCTGAAGGAGTCCGACCGGCTCGAGACCGTGCGTGCCGCCATCGCGTGCATGGGAGGCGACGCCACGGTCGAGGGCGACGACCTTCTCGTCCGTGGGACGGGCAGCCTCACGGGCGGCGTCGTCGACGCGGCGAACGACCACCGCATCGCCATGATGGCGGCCGTGTGCGCCGCTCATGCGCAGGGCCCCACAACCATCCGCGGCGCGGAGTGCGTCGCGAAGTCCTACCCCACCTTCTTCGACGACTTCCGCTCGCTGGGCGGAGTCGTACGCGAAAGCGAGTAAGCCATGCCATCCACCTTTGGAAACGCCCTCAGGGTCACCGTGTTTGGACAGTCGCACTCCCAGGCCGTCGGCTGCGTCGTGGAGGGGCTCCCCTCGGGCCACGTGGTCGACACGGAGGCGCTCGGGCGCTTTATGGCGCGCCGCGCCCCCGGCCAGGGACCGTGGACGACGCCGCGCAAGGAGGCGGACCTGCCGCGCATCGTGAGCGGCCTCAACCCCAAGGGCGCCACGTGCGGCGCGCCGCTCGCCGTCGTGATCGAGAACACCAACACCCGCTCGCGCGACTACGACAACCTCATGGCGGTGCCGCGCCCGGGGCACGCGGACTACACCGCGTGGGCAAAGTGGCACGGCAACCAGGACGTCCCCGGTGGCGGCCACTTCTCTGGCCGGCTGACGGCGCCCCTGTGCGCCGCGGGCGGCATCGCGCTCCAGATTCTGGCGGGGCATGGTGTTCGCGTGGGCGCTCACCTGCTGAGCGTGGCGGACGTGCGCGACGAGCCGCTGTGCGCGCTCGACAACGCGCCCGCGTCTCGGGCGCGCCTTGAGTCGCAGCTCGACGCGCTCGCGGACGGCCGCACGTTCCCGACGATAGACGCTGCCGCCGGCAAGGCCATGCTCGCCGCCATAGACGACGCCCGCCGCGAGCTCGACTCCGTCGGCGGCGTCGTGGAGTGCGTGGCCACGGGCATGCCGGCTGGCGTGGGCTCGCCCATGTTCGACGGCATAGAGAACCTCATCGCACGCGCCGCGTTCGGCGTTCCCGCCGTGAAGGGCGTGGAGTTTGGTCGCGGCTTCGAGGCGGCGCGCCTGCGCGGCAGCGAGGACAACGACCCGTACCGCATGGTGGACGGCGCCGTCACGCCCGTGACGAACAACGCCGGCGGCGCGCTCGGCGGCATAACGACCGGCGCCCCCGTGCTCTTCCGCATGGCCCTCAAGCCCACATCCAGCATTTCTCGCCCGCAGGAGAGCGTCGACCTCACCAGCGGCTCCGACGCCACGCTCGAGGTGCACGGTCGCCACGACCCGTGCGTCGCGACGCGCGCCGTGCCCGTGGCAGAGGCCATCTGCGCGCTTGCGCTGCTGGACGCGCTCCTGAGCTTCCCGCCAGAGCCCCAGGCGTAGCCCCCAGGCGCAGCCCCGCAGGCGCAGCCCCCTGGCCATGGCGCCCCGGGCGTCCGCCCGTCACGTAACACGAGGCCCGCACAGGCAGATGCCACCGCGGGCGAGAAGAACCACGGAGGAACAGTGGAAGACCTCTCTGACATCAGGAAAGAGATCGACTCGATAGACACGGAAATCGTGGAGCTCTTCAAGCGCCGCATGTCGTGCGCCGACGCCGTCGCCACGTACAAGCGCGCGCACAACCTGCCCGTGCTCGACAGGTCGCGCGAGCGCGAGCTTCTGGCCCGGCGCGCCGCCCAGGTACCCGAGGACATGAAGGTCTACACGGAGGTGTTGTTCGAGCTGCTGATGGAGGCCTCGCGCAACCGCCAGGGCGAGCGCCTGGGCGCAGGCGGCGACACGGTGGAGAAGATTCGCGACGCCCTCGCACGCAGCCCGGAGCTGTTTCCGCGAGACGCATACGTGGCGTGCCAGGGAGTCGAGGGCGCGTACCAGCAGATAGCGACGGACCGTATCTTCCGCCACGCGAACATAGGCTACTTCGACACGTTCGACGCGGTGTTTCGCGCCGTGGAGGAGAACTACGCCGACTTTGGCGTGCTGCCAATCGAGAACAGCACGGCGGGCTCGGTCAACCAGGTGTTCGACCTCATGATGCGCCACAACTTCCACATCGTGCGCACCTGTCGCCTGAAGATCGATCACAACCTACTGGCAAAGCCCGGCTGCGGCCTGGAGGACGTGCGCCACATCTACAGTCACGAGCAGGCGATCAACCAGTGCGGGGAGTTCCTCTCGTCCCTGAGGGGCGTCACGGTGCACGCGTGCGAGAACACGGCCATGGCCTCGAAGATGGTGGCGGAAAGCGAGCGGCGCGACGTGGCCGCGCTCGCGTCGCGGGCGTGCGCCAGGATCTACGGGCTGGACGTGCTCGCGTCCGGCGTGCAGGACCAGGGCAACAACTACACGCGCTTCGCGTGCATATCGAAGGACCTCGTGATCTACCCCGGCGCAAACCGCAGCACGTTCATGCTGGTGGTGAACCACGAGCCGGGCGCCCTGTACAAGGTGCTCGCAAAGTTCTACGACCTGGACATCAACATCATCAAGCTCGAGAGCCGTCCCATACCGGACCGCGACTTCGAGTTCATGTTCTACTTCGACATCGACTGCCCCGCCGCGTCCCCGGAGTTCTTCACGCTGGTGCGCTCGCTTGAGTCCACGTGCGAGGAGTTCCGCTACCTCGGCAGCTACAGCGAGGTGATCTAGCATGGCACGGGGCGAGGGCAAGACCGCGGGCGGCGATCGGTTTGGCCTGCTGGGGCGCACGCTCGGCCACAGCTGGTCGCCGCTCATCCACGCGCGGCTTGGCTCCACGCCATACGACCTGATCGAGCTGGAGCCGGACGAGGTCGCGCCGTTCGTGCGCAACGACGCGTCGTGGCGCGGGCTCAACGTGACCATCCCGTACAAGCGCAACGCGGCACGTCTTGCGGACGAGCGTTCCGAGCGCGTGGAGCGCCTCGGCGTGGCGAACACGCTCGTGCGCAGGCCAGACGGCAGCGTGTACGCGGACAACACCGACGTCCTGGGCTTTGGGTGGATGCTGGAGTCGTTCTGCCGCGACCGCCTGGGGCTTGAAGGCGCCTCCGCGCTCGCAGGCGCGGACGTCCTCGTGCTGGGCGACGGCGGCGCAAGCCAGGCCGTGCAGGCTGCGCTCGAGGACACCGGTGCGCACGTGTCCGTCATATCGCGCCATGGGAGCGACGGCTACGGGGGCCTTCCCGAGCGGCACCCCCACGCGCTTCTCGTCGTGAACACGACGCCGGTGGGCATGTATCCCAAGTGCCCGGCCTCCGTGGTGCCAGAGCGCGACCTCGCGGCGCTCACGGAACTGCGCGGCGTTCTGGACGTGGTGTACAACCCCCGCCGCACCGGCATCTGCCTTGCGGCGGAGCGGCTGGGCCTGCCGTGGCAGAGCGGCCTTGCCATGCTGGTGGCGCAGGCGCTCTTCTCGAGCGAGCAGTTCCAGGGCGTACGAATCGACCGCTCGCTCGTGGGCTCCATCGAGAAGGAGATCTGCGAGCAGACCGAAAACGTCGTGCTCATAGGCATGCCGGGCGTGGGAAAGACCACGACGGGCCGCGCGCTTGCGCACCTTTTGGGACGTCCGTTCGTGGACCTGGACGATGCGTTCAGGCTCGAGTTTGGCACCTCGGCGGCCGATTTCATCCGCGAGCACGGCGAGGCAGAGTTCCGCGCGAAGGAGACGCAGGTCGCCTCGGACTACGGCAGCCGCTCCAGCCTCATCGTGGCCTGCGGCGGCGGCATCGTCACGCAGCCGCGCAACTACGACCTCCTGCACCAGAACGGCACCATCGTGCAGCTGGACCGTCCCGCCAATCAGCTGTCGCAGGCGAACCGGCCGCTTTCGCAGGAGCGCGGGATCCAGGCGCTTGCGAGGGAGCGCATGCCGCTGTACCGTGCGTGGGCAGACCTCGTGCAGCCGTGCACGGGAAGCGCTGCGGGCGACGCGCGCGCCATCGCGGCGGCACTGGGGCTCCTTGCGCGGTAGCCGCGCCACGCGTCGACGTTCCCGGGAGCAAACCATGCTCGGAAACGTTTTCGGGAACGTTTACGGAAAACATCGCAACGCTCGCGCAACCAACACCCAATGAAAACGTCCCCCTGCCCGCGCATCCGTATACTTGGTTCTGGAAACAGGACGCAACGTTTGGAGACTCTGGCATATGGACGCGCAGGCGGCCGCGCGGGCGGTACTCAAGAACATCGGCGGCAAGGGCAACGTCGTGCAGAACGACCTCTGCATGACGCGGCTGAGGCTGCGCGTGGCAAACCCCACGCTCGTGGACCGCGACGCGCTCATCAACACGACGGGCGTGCTCGGCGTGGTGACCTTCGGCTCAAACGGCCTCGAGGTCGTGTTTGGGCCGCGCTCCGTGCAGGACGTGTTCAACGCGTTCCAGGCAATCACCGGCCTGGAGCCCACCATGGAGCTCCCGCCCCTGGGCAAGCGTGCGGCAAACGGGATGAACGTGCACATCACGAACACCAAGCCGCGCGAGGCCGGCATCGAGGAGCTCGCGGGCGCCATCGACGACGCGGCCTCGGCAGCGCCCCAGCCACGTGCGCAGGCGCTTCTCGCCCACGCGCCGCTGAAGACGCGCGCCTCGCTCGCGCATGCGGACGCGGACGCCAACCTTGACCTGCAGCGCCTCATGGAGCTGGACGACGCCGCCGATTCGGACGACGACGCGGACGAACTCTACGAGACGTTCGAGGACGACCCGGCTGACGACGACGCCGCAGAGGACAGCCCCGCAGGCGAGAAGGACGCGGACGACGCGCTCGCGGCCCCCTTACCCACCGACGGCCCGCGCCTGCTTGTGATCAACGGGCCGAACATCAACCTGCTGGGCGTGCGCGAGCCCGACCTCTATGGCCACGAGGACTACGCGTCGCTGCTGGCGCTCTGCCACGAGGTGGCAAAGGACGCCGGCTTCGCGTCTTGCGAGTGCTACCAGTCCAACCACGAGGGCGACATCGTGGACCGCATCCAGGAGGCCATGGGCACCATCGACGGCATCGTCATCAACCCTGCCGCCTACACCCACACGTCCGTCGCGATCCTGGACGCGCTCAAGGCGGTGCAGATTCCCGCTGTCGAGGTGCACATCTCCAAGGTGAGCGAGCGCGAGGACTTCCGCCAGGTGTCCTACGTGCGCAAGGCGTGCTTCGAGACCGTCATGGGCATGGGCATCCAGGGCTACGCGAAGGCCATCCGCGACCTGGCAGACCACCTGTCGCGGCTCTAACGGCCGTAGCCCCTCGACCCGGGACCGCCCCGCCGCGCGCTGTCGCCGCGCGCTACCTGTCTTCCTCCCGCCGGCAGCGCCAGATGGCGCCGTCGCTCACGATTACGTCCACGGCCACGTCGTGGTCGTCGTGCGGAAGCGGGTTGCTGCTTATCTGCATGCCACGCGCAAGGCCCACCTTCGTGCCGGCGTATCCCGCCAGGAAGTTGTCGTAGTAGCCGGCGCCGTAGCCAATGCGGTGGCCCTCCGCGTCAAACACCAGGCCCGGCACCAGGCACACGGAGTCCGCGAGCTCCTCCTCCGGCACCACGGCATCCTCGTCCGCCACAGGCTCCAGCACGCCGCGCGCGCCGGCACGCAGCCCGTCGAGGCTGGACACCTCCACAAACTTGAGCGACGTCGGCCCCGGAATGCAGCGCGGCAGCGCCACGCGCTTGCCGTCCGCCCATGCGCGCTCGATGATCTTGCGGGTTGGAATCTCGTCCTCAAACGGCACGTACGCCAAAAGCCACGTATCGCGACGGTACTCCGGAAGCGCCCTCAGGTTGCTGGCTATGCTCCCGTCCAGCCTCGCCCTGAACCTGGGGCTCAGCGCCTTTCGCACGGCCAGGTATCTCTCGCGGAGCGCGGACTTGCTCGCATCCTCACCACAAGAACTGGCCATCGGCTCCCTTTCCACGTCGCATTCGTCTAAAGTCTAACCCATACAGGCCCGCAACGGGGACGTCCGTCCCCACCCGGCAACATTTTAGCCCCGCAAGGAAGACTCGCCCGTGCCCAAGACCGCGCAACAGACCATCCGCCTCGGCAACATAGACGTTACCGTCACCAGAAAGCGCGTCAGCCGCGTCAACCTGCGCGTGCGACGCGACGGCTCCGTCGCCGTGAGTGCGCCCGCCCGCGTCCCGCTCGCTCAGGTCCGCGCGTTCGTCGAGTCCCGCGAGGACTGGGTCCGCTCCGCACGGGCGCAGGTGCTCGCCCGCCAGGCTGCGCGCGCACAATCCCTGCGCGACGGCGGCACCACGCGCCTTCTGGGAAAGACGCTCTCCCTCTCGGTCGAGAAGGACCTCCCCTCCGGCTCCGCTCCGTATGCCATCCACACGGCCAACGCGGTCGTCGCCCACGTGCCAAGGGACGACGCCGGTCCGGCCAACGTGGACCTCGCGCTGCAGGCCCTGTGGCGAGCCACGCTCCAAGAGGTCCTCCCTCCCCTGTTCGCGCGCTACGAGTGCCAAATGGACGTCCGCTGCACCGGGGTCCGCCTCAGAATCATGACATCACGCTGGGGCTCGTGCAACGTGCGCACCGGACGCATCACGCTCAACCTCGAGCTCGCGTGCCACCCGGCGTCCAGCGTGGAGTCCGTCGTGGCGCACGAGCTCTGCCACCTGCTGGAGCCCAGCCACAACGCGCGCTTCCACGCTCTCATGGACGGCTTCTGCCCCTGGTGGCGCGACGCCAAGACAGAGCTAAACTCCCTGCCACCCACGCGCCCCGTTTTGCCGTAGGATAGAGGGGCTGGCTCTTCGCCAGCTAACGACACCAACCCACGCAAGGAGAGAAACCCATGCCCAACGAGGGAAGCTACGAGGCCGCCCTGAAGCGCAGCAGGGAGGTAGAGTCGGACATCGCCTCCGGCAAGGTCGAGAAATACACCATGCTCACGGGCGACAGGCCCACCGGGCGCCTGCACCTGGGCCACTACTTCGGCACCATCAAGGAGCGCGTGCGCCTGCAGGACCTTGGCGTCCGCACCAACATCATCATCGCGGACTACCAGGTCATCACGGACCGCGACACGACGGAGCACATCCGCGACAACGTGTACAACATGGTGATGGACTACCTCGCCTGCGGCATCGACCCCGCCAAGACCATGATCTTCACCCACTCCGCCGTCCCGGCGGAAAACCAGCTCATGCTGCCGTTCCTCTCGCTCGTGACAGAGGCGGAGCTCCAGCGCAACCCAACCGTCAAGGCCGAGATGGAGGCGTCCGGCCACTCGCTCACGGGCCTTCTGCTCACCTACCCGGTGCACCAGGCGTGCGACATCCTGTTCTGCAAGGGCAACGTCGTCCCCGTCGGCCGCGACCAGCTTCCCCACATCGAGGTCACCAGCAAGATCGCGCGCCGCTTCAACGAGCGCTACGGCAAGGTGTTCCCGGACGTGACGGGGCTCCTCACCTCCACGCCGCTCATCCCCGGCCTCGACGGCCGCAAGATGAGCAAGTCCTACGGCAACGCCATCTCAATCTCGATGACGGCTGAGGAGACCGCGCGCCTCATCAAGAAGTCCAAGACCGACTCCGAGCGCTTCATCACGTTCGACCCCGAGGCGCGTCCCGGCGTATCCGCCTTGCTCACCACCGCGGGCATCTGCACCGGCCGCGACCCGAGGGAGATCGCGGAGGAGATCGGCAACGGCGGCTCCGGCCAGCTCAAGAAGTACGTGACCCAGGCCGTGAACGACTACTTCGCGCCCATCCGCGAGCGTCGCCACGCCTACGAGGACGACCTCGACTACGTGAAGGACGTCCTCCACGACGGCAACGCCAAGGCAAACGAGATTGCCCGCCAGACCTTGGACGAGGTCCGCGAGGCCATGGGCATGGTCTACTAGCGCCATACGCCGCAGCCCGCAGGGCGCCACGGTCGCACGGATGCCGTAGTCACGCACGCATAACAGCAAAGACGGGAGCCCTTCTCGCCCAGCGCACGAGGCGCAGGCGAGAAGGGCTCCCGTCTTTACCGAAAACCATCCGGCACAGAGCGCGAATGCTCGCAAAAAAGGGCGCCTCCCGAGGGAGACGCCCTTCTCTACTCTTTGTGCGCAGGCTACGCCGGGATGGCGACCATTGCGATGGAGAGGATAACCATGCAGGCGACCGAAATCGCGACGACGATCTTGAGTGCGAACTTGACCCAGGTACCGTACTCGATTCGGGACAGTGCCAGGCCGCCCATGATCGCACCGGAGGTCGGGGTGATCAGGTTCACGACGCCACACGCGGCAGAGAAGATCATGATCATGATCGCGGGGTTGAAGCCAAGGCGCGCAGCCAGGGGCCCGAGGATGGGCATGGACAGCGTGGCCAGGCCAGAGGTCGACGGGATGAGGAAGGACAGCAGGAAGAGGAGGAGGAACGAGCCGATGGTGAACACGACCGCGGGGGTGCCGTTGAGGGCGTTTGCGGAGTTCGCCAGGACCAGGTTCGCGAGGCCCGTGCTCTTCATGAGGACGGAGACGCCACGGGAGACCGCGATGATCATGACGACGGACATCATGTCGCCGGCGCCCGCCATGAACGTGTCGACGATCTCGTGCTCGGACAGGCCGCCGATGATTCCGATGAGGATGGCGAGGAGCAGGAACCAGGTGGTGGACTCGGCGAAGTACCACTGGCCGAGCGGAGTGCCCGTCAGGAACGCGGACCAGCCGGCATTGTCGGTGACGGTGGTGGTGAGCTTGCCCTTGACGTTCTTGTCGAGCTTCAGCGTGCCGAGGCTGTCATCGGAGTACTGCTGCTCGATGTCCGCGGCCGTGACCGTGGTGGTCTCGTCGTGCGAGGAGGAGCCTGCCACGAACGCGTTCACGCCGAGGTCCTCCCAAGGCACGAAGGAGATGACCATGATGATGAAGGCGGCCGCGAACACCCAGAGGACGCCCTTCTGCTTGCCGGTGAGGCTCTTCTTCTGGCTGGAGTCGGAGTCGTTGGCGTAGGAGGCGAGGGAGGCGTCGATCTCGTCCTGGCTCATGAGGGACTTGGAGGGATCGGCCTTGACGCGCTTGGCGTACTGAAGGACAAAGAAGACTGCGATGGCATAGGAGACAACGAGCAGGACGAGGCCAAGGCCGATGACGACCGCCTGGTTGACCTTGATGCCCATGTCGGTGAGCGCGGAGCTCGCGATGCCGGTGGCGAAGGGGTTCACCGTGGAGCCGAGGCAGCCGACGCCAGCGCCGAGCAGGACGATCATGGCGCCGCTGAGGGAGTCATACCCTGCTGCGATCATGGTGGCGGAGAGCAGGGCGTAGAAGCCGACGGTCTCCTCGCACATGCCGTAGGTGGTGCCGCCGAAGGCAAAGATCGCCATGAGGATGGGGATGAGCTTCAGCTCGTTGCCGTTCATCTTCGCGACGAGGACGTCGATGCCGGTCGCAAGGGCGTCGGTCTTGTTCACGATGCCGAGGAAGCCACCGAGGACCATGACGAAGAGGCAGACGTCGACGGCGTCCTTGAAGCCGTTGACGGACGCCATGGTGAAGCTGCCGAGCGTGGCGCCGGTGACGGTTCCCTGAATGTCCTCATAGTGGAACGAGGTCCCGTTCAGGAGAATCGAGATGATTGCCACGAGGGCCAACAGAATGAAGATGATCGAGAAAGACGTGAGCATCTTCCTCTTCTTCTTCGGCTGCGCTGTCGTATCAGACATGACCGCAACTCCTTTCGGCGCGAGGCGCCCTTGAACTTTACAGCGCTTGTGTAACACCATCGGTACACAAAACGCTTAATTCCGCTATACATCCTACACGCTTTCCCCAAATCTCGTCCATGTGGCTCGTGAGCGTTATCCAATAGTCGGTGAACTGTTACACGGGCATTAATGAAAGATTTCAATACGCATACCACCGAAATCAGACCGTCTGCCGATGCATGTGTTTTACACGCACGATAAATGCCAGCTCAAGGTCATGACGTCATTTTGGGTCAATGAGATATTCCTCTCACCCCGCTGCATTCATAAAGAAGAAGCGGATATGTATTATGCATATCCGCTTCAGAAATATTATTGTTAGAGCCAGCAGTTTGCTACTTGTCGTACTCCGCGAGTGCCTCGCCGAAAAGGGCAAGGCCCTTCCTCAGAACGTCCTCGTGGCAGCAGTAGCCGAGCCTGGCACCGTTTGGCAGCTCGAACCTCGTGCCGGGGACGAGCAGCACTCCCCTCTCGCTCAGAATCCTCTTGCAGAACTCCTCGTCCGACTCGGGGATGTCGAGCTGCAGGTAAGAGACCGAGACGCCTTTCGGGTCGTTCCACTTCGCACGCGGCTGGTCCTTGACCCACTCCGCCACGATGTCGTGGTTCGTGTGGCAGATCCTCCGGTTGCGCTCGAGGATGGTCTGGCGGTTCTTCAGGACGTACGTGGCGAGGATGTCGTTGAACACGCCGGCGCAGATCATGGAGTAGTCCCTGTAGACGCGCACGCGCTGGGCGACCTCCTCGTCCGCGACGACCCAGCCGATGCGGGCGCCGGGGGTGGAGTACGTCTTGCTCACGGAGTTCGTGACGATGGCCTTCTCGTACACGTCTGCCATGGACCAGTAGTTCTCCGTGTCATCCATGGGCATGTACACCTCGTCCGACAGGACGTACGCGCCTACGGACCTCGCGATGTCCGCGATCTGCTCCAGCGTGTCCTTGTCGAGTACGCAGCCCACGGGATTGGAGGCGTTGTTGATGCAGATGAGCTTCGTGTTGGGCTTGACGAGACGCTTCAGCTTCTCGACGTCAGGCTTCCAGCCGAGACCTTCCTCGAGCTCCCAGTAGTCGACCACCGCCCCCAGCTGGCGCGGCACCTCGTACAGCGGCGTGTACGTGGGCCACTCAGCGACGACATGGTCGCCCGGCTCGATGAGGACGTGCATCGCGTTCAGGTTCGCGCCGGTGCACCCGTTCGTCTGGAGGATCCTGCTCGGGCTCACGGGCTTGCGATAGAGCTTCGCCACCTCGTCCTTGAACTCCGGGGAGCCCTCGATCCAGCCGTAGTTCATGACCTCGCGGTTCAGGCTCTCGTAGAACGAGGCGCCCTCCTCGCCGTCGAGGGCCATCAGCTCGTCCATCGTGAACGAGGCAAAGGTCGACTGCGCGATGTCCCACTTGGCGCTCTTCTCGTATACGTTCAGCCAGTCCTCGCAGCCGATGAGTTTGATGGGATTGTTCATGAGTTCCTCCTAATAAATAAGGGCGAGAAGCCATACAGCCCCTCGCCCCTTGCCGGCTTGATGCCCTACGCCTAGAAGACGGGGATGATGCCCACGGCAGTGAGGGGAATCGAGATGATGCCGGCGATGGCAATCACGACGGCGAGGATGACCTCGTTCTTCACGATACCGCTGCCCTCGGCGTCACGAGCCTGCTTGTAGAAGAAGAAGCCGGGGATGTAGCCCAGGCAGGCAAGCAGCAGGAAGCCCCAGCCCGTGAACAGGACGCCGACGACCTGGAACAGCAGCGCAAGCACGCCTATGACCATCTGTCCCGTATCGTTGTTGGCCTTGGCGAGCTTCACCTGATATGCGGCTGCATAAGCCCAGGTCACGACGATGGTGACGGTGCACATCGAGATGGCGAAGGTATAGGCGTCCGCGGCGAAGGTCGCGACGATGATGAAGATCTCGGTCAGCGCGCCAACGATGAGCAGCGAGTACTGCGGAGAGTTCTTCTTGTTCAGCTCGCCCCACTTCGCGGGAAGCTCGTGGTGGTCTGCCATCATCGAGGAGACCTCGGCGGGAAGCATGGTGAAGGACAGCCAGGAACCGGCGACGGAGATGATGATGGCCCAGCTGATGAAGGCGCCACCGAAGCCCGGCAGCATGTGCTCGAACACGGTGATGGTAGCGGGCTTGGGTGCGGCGACGAGCTCCTTGTAGGGAAGCACGCCGTAGGGAATCACGGAAGCGCCGATGTAGAGGACGAGAAGGACGACGAGGCCGAGGATGGTCGCGGAGCCGACCTCGGACTTCTTCTTGGCGCGGTTGCTCATGACGGAAGCGCCCTCGATGCCGATGAAGACCCACATCATGACGAGGATGCACTGCGTCACCTGGTGCGCGACGGAGCCGAGGCCCGTCTTGTTTGCCGCCATGATGACGGCGTTGCGCTGAGCGGTGCCCCAGAAGTCGGCGGTGAAGATGCCGGCGTTGAAGCTCACGACGGCAAAGAGGATGAAGAGGAGGATGGCGGCGCACTTGACGACCATGACGACCGCGTTGAGGAACGCGGCGGACTCAACGCCGTTGATGACCAGGAAGGTGATTGCCCAGAGGAGCACGGATACGACCACGACGCCCACGACGGCGGGGTTGCCGGTCTCAGGGTTGGAGAAGACGCCGGGCAACATGCCACCGAGGCAGTACTTGGAGCCGAGGACCTGGGCGATCATCGTAGCGAAGCCGACGTTGCCGAGCCATGCGGACAGCCAGTATCCCCAGCCGCTGATGAAGCCGTGGAACGGGCCGAAGCCCTCCTCAGCGTATGCGCAGACGCCGTCGAGCTCAGGACGCTTGGAGCCGACGTATGCAAGCGCGAGGGCAAGGAACAGGAAGCCAAGGCCGCACACGAGCCACGCAATGAGCGCGGCGCCGGGGGAAGCAACATTGGCGAGCTGACCCGTCAAGGCGAAGACGCCGGAGCCGATGCAGGAGGAGACGACCATGCCAACGAGGCCAAAGAAGCTTACGCCGTTGGGATTGTCGACCTTAGTATTGTCGTTTGCCATATTAGAACCCTTCCCTAGATCTTAGGGATGCATATGAAAAAGCTGAAAATTCGTTAACATCATATTACATACATAAATTATGCAATTTATAGCGTTAACAGCAAAAAAGCCTCCGCGGTCAAGCCGCGGAGGCTCAACAGTATGCTACGACCTGACTACTTCAGGGTCGCGTACATGACGGCCTTGATGGTGTGCATACGGTTCTCGGCCTCGTCGAAGACCTTGGAAGCACGGGACTCGAAGACCTCGTTCGTGACCTCCATCTCGGTGATGCCGAACTTCTCGGCAACCTCGGCACCCTTCTTGGTGTTGGTATCGTGGAAGGAGGGCAGGCAGTGCAGGAAGATGCAGTCGTCGTGAGCCTGGCTCATGACGTCGGAGGTGACGCGGTACGGCTCCATCAGCGGAATGCGCTTCTTGTAGAGCTCGTCCGGCTCACCCATGGAGACCCAGATGTCGGTGTAGATCGCGTCGGCATCCTTGACGCCCTCGTGGACGTCCTCGGTCAGCTTGACGGTGGAGCCGTTCTCGGCAGCGATGGTCTCGCACTCCTTGACCAGGTCGGCCGAAGGCATGTTCTCCTTGGGGCCGCAGGCGACGAAGTTGACGCCGAGCTTTGCGCAGACGACCATGAGGGAGTTGCCGACGTTGTTGCCAGCGTCGCCCATGAACGTGAGCTGACGGCCCTTGATGTCGTTGTTGAAGTTCTCCTTCATGGTGAGGATGTCAGCGAGCATCTGGGTGGGGTGGAACTCGTTAGTCAGGCCGTTCCAGACAGGGACGCCAGCGTACTTCGCGAGCTCCTCGACCTTGGCCTGCTCGAAGCCACGGTACTCGATGCCGTCGAACATGCGGCCGAGGACGCGGGCGGTGTCGGCGATGGACTCCTTGTGGCCCATCTGGGAGCCGCTGGGGTCAAGGTAGGTGCAGCCCATGCCGAGGTCATAGGCGCCAACCTCGAAGGAGCAGCGGGTACGAGTGGAGGTCTTCTCGAAGAGAAGGGCGACGTTCTTGCCCTCGAGATAGCGGTGGGGAACGCCGGCGCGCTTCATGTTCTTGAAGTCGGTGGAGAGGTCCAGGAGGTAGTTGATCTCCTCGGGGGTGAAGTCCAGAAGCTTCAGGAAGTGACGGCCACGAAGATTGACGCCCATGTTGTTCCTTTCTTTATCTGCACCCCAGCTCATGTCTTGGCTGGTGTGCAGGCTAACAGAACGTACGAATGCCGGGGGCGCCGAGGCGTCCCCGGTCTTTCTAAAGACTGGCTAGGACTTAGATGTCCTCGCGCTCGAACGGCATGCTCATGCAGCGGGGGCCGCCACGGCCGCGGGAGAGCTCTGCGGACGGCACGACGATGAGGTCGAGGCCCTCCTTGTACAGAACGTCGTTGGTGACGGAGTTGCGCTGGTAGACGCAGATCTTGCCAGGAGCAACGGCCAGGGTGTTGGAGCCGTCGTTCCACTGCTCGCGCGCAGCCGCGACGGGGTCGCCACCACCGCACTTGATGAGCTTGATGGCGTCGACGCCGGTGGCCTTCTCGAGGATGTGCTCGAGGGTGTCGTTGAGCTCCTCGATCTTGACCTCGCCCTCGGCAGCGCCCTTGGTGAGCCTGAAGACCTGAAGGGTGCCCATGATGCCCGGGTGGATGGTGAACTTGTCAACATCGATCTGGGTGAACACGGTGTCGAGGTGCATGAAGGCACGGGACACGGGGATGTTGAAGGCGTAGATGTCGGTAATCTCGCACTTCTCGGCATTGTCGCCCCAGAACATGTTCTGGGCGAGGGCGTCGATGGCGGCAGCCTGCGTGCGCTGGGAGATGCCGATGGCCAGGGTGTGGGCGTTGATGTTCAGGACGTCGCCACCCTCGGTGTGGAACGCGCTGTCACGACGGTACCAGAGCGGAGCGTCCTTGTACTCAGGGTGATCGCGGAAGACGTACTTGCCGAGCAGCGTCTCGCGGTTGCGCGTCACGGAGAACATGTGGTTCAGGTTGACGCCACGGCCGACAACGGCAAACGGGTCGCGGGTGAAGTACGTGTTGGGCATCGGGTCGACGAGAAGATCGGTCTCGCCGTCCTGGTCTGCGCCAACGAGCTCGGACAGGGTGCTGCTGGACCTCACGGGCAGGTCGATCTCGTTCTTGCGCAGACCGGCGATGCACTTGTCGACGAAGGCCTTGGTGTCCTTGATGGAGTCCATGTACTCCTTGACGGCGGCACGAGCCTCCTTGCCCTTGAGGCCGGACTCGTCGAGCCACTGCTGCGTGAACTCCTCGCGGGAACCGGCCGCGTCGAGAGCCTCGGCAACGAGCTTCTCGATGTAGAGAACCTCGACGCCCTGCTCGCGGAGCAGCTCCGCAAACTTGTCGTGCTCGGCCTGTGCGACCTCCAGGAAGGGAATGTCGTCGAACAGAAGGCGCTCAAGGTCGTCCGGGGTGAGGTTCAGGAGCTCCTCGCCGGGGCGGTGAAGGCAAACCTTCTTCAGGGGACCGATCTCGCTGTGGACGTAGAGTCCGTTAGCCATGTCCTCCCACTCCTTTCGCGTCGGGTAAACCCGACCAACGAGATGAATAAGACGCTGCAATCGCTACTTGCTACCAAACCAGCGAGCTGACTCGGAAACTGGCGTCGAACTTGCAGCACCAACAATAACGCCAAAACCAACTATATCCAATAACTTTTTTGGAAACAGGCAAAGTTTTTCTTGTTGGGGGAACGGTAGCAAAGTGTCCCTAAACGGTTCATTGGACGGGGTTGGGTTGAGTTTACATGGCATTTACCTGCAGATTTCCAAAATTGAATTGCGCACTATTAGAAACTACCCGTGCGAATATGCGTAATCAGCCCAATGACTCAAACAGTATTTTGACATCATAATTATACTATCAGAATTCTGATATATTCACTATTACGACAACACCGCATGCGCTGTAACCCGACGCTCCCGCGTCGCCGGGTACTCCCGACGTTCGTCTCGGCCGAGTCGAGTCGATACGTGGTTACGTCTGCGTAATGATTGGCCTACAAGCGGTGTCGCGTCCGCCCAAGCGATAGAATCAAATAACTACAGCAACCTCGTGCCATGTCCTTGGCGCGCGGTGACGAATGCGACTCGGGACGGACGGAGACGATGGGAAAGAAGAAGAAGAAAAGCAAGGCGACGACCGCAGAGCCCGCTACCGACTTCGAGCACACCGAGGCGGCCCTCGAGAAGCGGGCGGCGAAGTACGTGAGCACTAAGGACCGGAAGGATGCGCATGCGAAGGCGCGCGACTTCTCGTATACGCAGAACAGGGAGGTCAGCTGGCTGCGCTTCGACAACCGCGTGCTGGACGAGGCCTTTGACGAGACCGTTCCCCTGTTCGAGCGACTGAAGTTCGTCTCTATCTTCGGGAGCAACCTCGACGAGTGGTTCATGATCAGGATCGGCGGCCTGAGCGACCTGACGCTGCTGAAGCACCAGCCGCGCGAGAACAAGTCGAACCAGACGCCGTCCGAGCAGATCGACACCGTGCTCGGGATGCTGCCGGACCTCATCGCGCGCCAGGGGCGTGCGTTCGCCTCCATCGAGAGGAGCCTTGCCGAGCACGGTCTCACGCGCGTTTCGAGCGAGGACCTGACGGATGCGGACAGGGCGCAGATCAAGCGCACGTACGACCTTTCCATCGCACCGATCATATCGCCGATGATCATCGACCCGAGGCACCCCTTCCCCAACCTCCGCAACGGCAACCTGTACGTGACGTGCGCGCTCGACGGTGCGGACGAGAAGGGCCTTCTGGGCATCGTGGAGGTTCCCACCTCGCTCGGGCGCGTCATAAAGCTGCCCTCGACGGAACGCGAGTATCGCTACATCCTGATGGAGGACGCGATGCTCGAGATGCTGAGCGGCTGCTTTGGCGACTACGCCCCCACCGCCTCCGCGGTGATTCGCGTGACGAGAAACGCGGACATCGACCCAGACGGCGAGGGTGTTGAGGAGGAAGAGGACTACCGCCAGCACATGAAGAAGGTGCTGAAGCGCAGGCAGCGCCTGCAGCCCGTGCGCCTGGAGGTGGAGGGCTACCTTCCCGAGGAGCAGCTGGCGGAGGTGCAGGAGCGCCTCGGCCTTACGAGCGAGCGCGTGTTCCAGACCGACATGCCGCTCGACCTGGACGACTACGTGTACGGACTCGAGGGGAAGATCCCAGAGGCCTTCCGCTCCTCCCTCGTCTTCGACCCGTTCGTGCCACAGGTCTCGCCCATGGTAGACGCATCGCGTCCGATGCGCCCGCAGGTTGAGGACCACGACGTTCTTCTCACCTATCCCTACGAGAGCATGTCTCCCCTGCTGCAGCTTCTGCGCGAGGCCTCTGGCGACGATGCGTGCATATCCATCAAGATCACGCTGTACCGCGTCGCGAAGCGCTCGAAGCTCTGCGAGAGCCTCATCGCAGCGTCGGAGAACGGTAAGGAGGTCACCGTCCTGATGGAGCTGCGCGCCCGCTTTGACGAGGCGAACAACATCGAATGGGCGGATAGGCTGGAGCAGGCCGGCTGCACGGTGATCTACGGGCAGGAAGGCTTCAAGGTCCACTCCAAGATCTGCCAGATCACCTACCACGACGCGTCGGGCATCAGCAGGATCACCTGTCTGGGCACCGGAAACTTCAACGAGAAGACGGCGAAGCTCTACTCTGACTTCATGCTGCTCACGGCACACAAGGGCATCGCGGAGGATGGCAACACATTCTTCAGGAACCTCTCGCTTGGCAACCTGAAGGGCAGCTACAGTTACCTGGGCGTCGCGCCGAGCGGCCTGAAGCCGCTTGTCATGCGTGGACTGAACCGCGAGATCGGTCGTGCGCGCGCCGGCGAGCCCGCCCAGGTGTTCATGAAGATGAACTCGCTCACCGACCGCGACGTGATCGACAAGATATCCGAGGCATGCCGCGCGGGCGTTCGCGTGATGCTGGTGATCCGCGGCATCTGCTGCATTAAGGCGGACATCCCCCACAAGACGGAGGGGCTCATCGCGCACCAGATCGTGGGACGCTTCCTGGAGCACGCGCGCGTGTACGCGTTTGGCGTTGACACGGACATCCTGTACCTTTCCAGCGCGGACATGATGACCCGCAACACCGAGCGCCGCGTCGAGATTGCGTATCCCGTGCTTGACCCCGAGTGCAAGGAGCGCGTTATCGAGTTCGTGAACCTTCAGCTTGCGGACAACGTGAAGGCCCGCAGGCTCACGCGCGAGGGAACGTGGGAGAAGCTGGCCCCCGCTCCGGACGACCCCAGGATCGACGCGCAGGAGCTGCTGCTGGCAAAGGCGTACCTCCAGACCGAGGAGTACGCGGACGCCGCGGTTGACGCCTCCCTCGTGGCGAAGGCGAACCCGATGCTTGAGGCGGACGCAAGCCAGACGCTGCAGGCGCTGCCCCAGATTGGCCGCTACGAGGCGGACGTGGACGGCGAGCCGCAGGTCAGGACCCGCATCGTGACGCCTGAGGAGTTCGTGCGCGAAGAGCGCCAGATACTGGGCATAGGTGACGCACGGGATGGTGCAACGCCGGCGGCGCGGCCCGAGCAGGCTGGCGCCGCAGAGGGGGATGCGTCACACGCGACCGAGCCCGCCGCGCCGGCGGCGCCCAAGCACATGAGCCCGGCCGAGAAGGACGGGGCGCCTTCCCCCGAGGAGGCCGCCTCCAGCGTCGACCCCGTGCCGGCGGCGGCCCCCAAGGCTCCGGCGACGAGCGAGCCGGAGCCCGCGGACACGCCGGAGCCCGTGCCGCAGCACGCGTTTGCATCGCAGCCCGCGCCCGTGCACGCACGCGTGATCGAGGACGAACCGCCCGCGGAGCATGCGGCCCAAAATGACACCCAGACCACGTCCATCGAGATCCGCAGGCCCAACCGCTTCGCAGTTGCCCTCAAGCTCATCGGGCTCGGCTTTGCGGAGCTCTTCACCGGAAACCTTACAAGGAGGAGTCGTTAGTGCCCACGAACCACAACCGCCGCGGCGGCAGCACCCGCCAAAGGCCCACCACACCGCCGCTGGCACCCCGCCCTCAAGACGGACCCCTGCTCACTCTCGAGGTAGAGCGGCTCGCCTACGGGGCAGACGCCATCGCGCACACGGAAGAGGGCAAGACGGTCTTCGTCCAGGGCGGCGTCCCGGGCGACACCGTGGAGGCGGCCCTCGTGCAGGACGGCCCGTCCTTCTCCAAGGCGCGCGTGACGCGCGTGCTTGAGCCGTCCGCGCACCGCGTGCAGTCGCCGTGCCCGTTCGCGAGCGTCTGCGGCGGCTGCCCGTGGGCGTCCGTCTCGTACCAGGCGCAGCTTGCGGCCAAGCGTGACAACGTGGTGGACGCCCTCACGCGCATAGGCCACTTCGATCCCGAGCGCGCTCGTCGGCTCGTGGCACCGTGCGTCCAGCCCGGGGAGCCGTGGGGCTATCGCAACAAGGTCGAGCTCGCGTTCGAGCGCCGGGGCCAGCGCGCCATCGTGGGCATGCATGACGCCGGCGGCACGGGCGTGGTCAAGGTGGACCGCTGCCTTCTGCTCGAGTCGCGTTACCAGAAGATGACGAAGGCGGTGTCCGGCGCGCTCTCGTACCTGGCAAACTCCCATGGGCTCGCCATCGACCGCGTGGGCATCCGCGCCTCCCGGCGCACGCGCGACGTCGAGGTTGCGCTCTGGACGGAGCCGGGCCCGTTCCCGCGCGCACAGGCCGCAAAGATCCTGGGCGATGCCACCTCGGCCACGTCCATCGTGCGCGTCCTCACCAAGGGCCCGAAGAAGGCGCGCCGCGTCGTGGGCGTGGAGCGCCTCTCGGGCGCCGGCAGCTGGACGGAACTTGTCGGCGACGAGCGCATGACCGTGTCTGCCCCCTCGTTCTTCCAGGTGAACACCAAGGGCGCCGAGAAGCTCGTGGACCTCGTGCTCGCAGGCCTTGCTCCGAACGAGTCAGACGTCGCGATGGACCTCTACTCAGGCGCCGGGACGTTCACACTGCCGCTCGCGCGCAGGACCTCGTGGGTTGACGCCGTCGAGTCCTACGGCCCTGCCGTGCGCGACCTCAGGCGCAACCTCGAGCGCGCTGGCCTTGACAACGCGGACCCCGTGGGCGGCGATGCCGACCGCGAGTTCCCGGATTCCGACGCGGACGTGATCGTGGTTGACCCGCCGCGCGCCGGCCTCGCCCAGGACGTGGTGCGCAAGCTCTCCGGTCAGCCCGCCCGCGCCATCGCGTACGTCTCGTGCGATCCCGCAACGCTTGCGCGCGACCTTGCGCGCTTCGAGCAGGAGGGCACGTTCACGGTGGAATCCGTCACGCCCGTGGACCTGTTCCCGCAGACGTTTCACGTGGAAGACGTCACCATCCTGCGCAGACGCTGACGTGCGCGCCCCGGCGCCGCTGGCCGAAAAATAAATATGAGATTGGGGCTAGAACTCTGGCGCCCTTTAGAGTAAAAAAGTCATGTAACCCACTTGGGTATGGGACCCAAGGGACTAGGAGAGGAATTCACCATGAAGGCTACTGTGAGCGAAGAGTGCATCGGCTGCGGCCTCTGCGAGAGCACGTGTGACGCCGTCTTCAGCATCGGAGACGAGGGCGTTGCCGTTGCCATCGAGGAGGACATCCCCGAGGAGTTCGAGGATGCCGCCAAGGAGGCCGAGGAGGGCTGCCCCGTCGGCGCCATCACCGTCGAGTAGCCTCGGGCACGTCGCATAGCGATTCGCCTAGAATGTTGGGGTCGCCTTCGGGCGGCCCCGTTTTTTGTGCGACCCATGCCGCGCTCCCGCGCGCGCACCCGTCGCCGGAAAGGAACGCAATGATTCTGGCATCTGGCTCGCCCCGCAGGCTCGAGCTGCTACGGCAGATGGGCTTCTCGCCCGTCGTGCGCCCCGCGAACATCGACGAGACACCGCGCCCCGGCGAATCCCCCACCGAGCTCGTAGAGCGTCTTGCGCGCCAGAAGGCGCTCGCATGCGAGAAGGGCCTGCCCGACGGGCTCCGGGGCCAGGTCGTGGTCGCGGCGGACACCACAGTGTGGATAGACGGCCTGGAGCTTGGAAAGCCCCGCGATGACAAGGACGCGCGTGCCATGCTGGTGCGTCTTTCCGGAAGGACGCACCATGTCTCGACGGGCGTGTGCGTGCTGGCGGCCGAGCGCGAGTCGTCGTTCGTGGAGACGAGCTCCGTCACGTTCTTCGAGCTCTCGCCAGAGCAGATCGACGCGTACGTCCGAAGCGGAGAGCCGCGTGACAAGGCGGGCGCGTACGGCATCCAGGGGCGCGGCCGGCTGCTCGTGAGCGGGATCGAGGGTGACTACTTCAACATAGTCGGCCTTCCCGTGGCGCGGCTCGCGCGGGAGCTGGACGCGCTTCTGGGAGAGGGCCTGGGAGGCGAGGCGTCCGTCGTCTGTTGCGCGCTGGGAGGAGAATCATGTCAGGACAGGTAGGTTCGAGCGGTATGGGGCCGGATAGCGCGGGGTGCGAGCCCATGGCGGGCTTCGCGCAGATCGACGGCGTGTACGCCGCGAGCGTCACGAACGAGGAGGCTGGCACGGGCTGCACCGTCATTGTGTGCCCAAAGGGCGCCACGGGCGCCGTGGACGTGCGCGGAGGGGCTCCCGCCTCGCGCGAGACGGACCTGCTGAGGCCAGAGGAGACCGTGGACGTGCTGCATGCCGTCGTGCTGTCCGGTGGCAGCGCGTTTGGACTTTCCGCTTCCTGCGGCGTCGCAGAGGAGCTCGAGCGCCGTGGCATCGGCGTGGACGTAGGCGTTGGCAAGGTGCCCATCGTGTCCTCCGCGTGCCTGTTCGACCTTGCGTGCGGCGCCTCGGACGTGCGGCCCACGGTCGCGGACGGCACACGTGCCGCGGCGCTGGCGCTGGACGGACCGCGCGAGGGCCTTGCGTGCGGCAACCACGGCGCCGGCACGGGATGCACCGTCGGCAAGTTCCTGGGGCCCGAGCGCGCCATGAAGGCCGGCCTGGGCGAGCACGTGGAGCGTGCGGGCATGCTTGTGTGCGGTGCCGTCGCGGCCGTGAACGCGCTGGGCAACGTCGTCGACCCCGCCAGCGGCGCGCCCGTGGCAGGCGCGCTTGCCGAGGACGGCCATAGCATCGCAGGCGATGCGGACGCGATCGCCGCCGTTGCGCAAGCGGCTCCGTGGCTGAGGTCCAACACGACCATCAGCTGCGTGGTGACGAACGCCCGTCTGACGAAGGCGCAGGCCACGAAGGTGGCCCAGATGTCCGCGGACGCGTATGCCCACGCCATCAGGCCCACGCACACCACGAACGACGGCGACACCGTGTTCGTGATGGCGACAGGCGATGTAGAGGCGCCGGTGGACGCGGTGGGCATGCTTGCCGTGAAGGCCCTCGAGGGCGCCATCGTACGCGGCGCGCGCGAGGCACGCTCCGCGTACGGCTTCACCGCGGCCTGCGACCTCTGACGCAGCAAAGGGGCCCGCTCTTCTCGCCCACGGCGCGTAACGTGTTACCTATCGGCAATCTTTGGCGCGAGCGAGGAGCGCGTTTTGCGCTCTGATACACTCACTTTGTCTCATCAGCAACCTGTCACGCCTGCGCCGGCGTCCATGCCAGCGCTGACACCTATGGGGTTTTATGCCTACCAGCTCATCGTCTGAAACCGGCATGCTCACCAGGCTCTCGTGCACCGTCGAGGAGATGGGCCTCGCCCTCGACGACGTGGTCATCCTGCTTGCGTGCAACGAGTACTTCGTTCCGTATACCGCGGTGGCCATCCAGTCCATCGTCGAGCACATGTCGCCGGAGCGCCACTACGACATCGTGGTGCTCACGCGGGACCTGACGCAGCGCACCATCGACTCTCTTGTGGGGCACCTTCCCTACCCCAACATGTCGCTTGGCTTCCTGAACCCGGAGGTCGCGCTCAAGGGAACGAAGCTCCCCCACCACGGCCACTTCAGGCCCGAGACGTTCTTCCGCCTGCTGGCGCCGTGGCTTCTGCCCAACGTGAAGAAGGCCGTGTACCTGGACAGCGACCTCGTGGCGCTCACGGACGTGGCGAAGCTGTTTGACACCGACGTCGAGGGGTGCCTTCTGGGCGCCACGCGAGACGCGGACACCGTGGGCATGATGCTGGGCTACGACGGAACCGTCGGGCCATACCTCGAAAGCGAGATCAAGCTCACGGACCCCATGCAGTACTTCCAGGCCGGCGTGCTCGTGATGAACCTCGAGGCGTTCCGCTACGCCTTCACGGTCGCAGACATGCTGAGCCTCTCCACGGTGCGCGTGTGGCGCTGGCTGGACCAGGACATCCTGAACATGCTGGCCGATGGCAACTACGTCCGCGTGGACATGCGTTGGAACACCCTGATGGACTGGAAGGGCATAAGGCGCGAGAAGATCATCGCCCAGGCCCCGGAGGAGCTCCGCCAGCAGTACGAGGCCGCTCGGCAGGACCCCGCCATCGTGCACTACGCCGGCCCGGACGACCGCCCGTGGGACTACCCCGACTGCGACATGGGCGCCTACTTCTGGGACTACGCCAAGAGGAGCGCGTTTGCAGACGTTCTGGAGGAGCGTCTGCAGCAGTCCCAGACCACCGTCGCGGGCAAGCTTGACCGCGCGAAGGTGAGCGTTATCTTCAAGGGAATCATGCCGTTGGTGGACAAGACGTTCCCTCCCGGCACGAAGCGCCGCACGAAGCTCATCAAGGGTTACGTCGCGATTGGCGGCGACCTGGGGTAGCGTGCGCGGGGCACCGCGCTCGACGCATCGCGTGCCAAGTCATGCGTCACGTCGCACTTCTAGAAGTGCGACAGAGTGCCGCAAGCAATCTACCTGCAAAAACGTCAAAACGAGACCCATCGCACTTCTAGAAGTGCGATGGGTCTTACGCAATGGACCCTCGTGTGAGCCGATCTTGCACCCGGAATTTCGCCTAGTTGAACTTCACGAGTTTCTGGGCGGCCTTGTACAGACCGATGGTGGTCTTCTCGCCCACCTTGGTGGGAAGGTTCGTGAACGTGCCGACGACGCCGTGCTTTGCGTGGCGGTACATGCGCGGGTCGTACGCCTTGAGCTCAGCCCAGAGCTTGTCGAGCTCGTCCATGGCGTCGGGCCGATCCGAGAGGCGCGAGAACACGGAGCAGATCGCCATGATGATGGTGAAGTAGCTCAGCATGTAGCTGCGGAGCTTCGCGCTCCTGATGTCGTCGTAGAGGTGGTACGACTTCATCATGATGCGCGCGACGCGCCAGTAGTGGTCGATGCGCGAGGTGAGGACCTTCTCGTTCACGGACTGGTCCTCGCGGCCGATGAAGTAGCGGTAGAGGTCGACCGGAAGGTAGTACAGGGTCTTGCAGCGCGGGAACGGCACGTATGCGTAGATGTTGTCCACGTAGAACGTGTGGGGCGGCATGGGCAGCCCGCCGTCGCGCAGGACGTCCGTGCGGTAGCACAGCGAGTGCATGAGCAGATACTTGCTTAAGGTGAAGTGACCGATATCGTCCCAGGTGAAGATCTTGTTCTTCGGGAGAGCCTCGTAGCTGACGAAGTTCTGCTTGCCGTCCTCCACGTGCTCGTACACGTAGTTGGAGATGACGAGGTCCACCCTCGTGCCCAGCTCCTCGAAGCGCCTGAGCTGCTTCAGAAGGGCCTTCAGGGCGTCTGCGTCCACCCAGTCGTCCGAGTCGACCACCTTGTAGTAGGTGCCGTCCGCGTTCTCGAGCCCCTTCATGACGGCAATGCCGTGGCCGCCGTTCTCCTGGTGCACGGCCTTCACGATGCCTGGGTACCTGCGCTCCCAGTCCTGCGCCTTCGCAAGGGTGTCGTCCTTGGTGGAGCCATCGTCCACGACGATGATTTGGACGTCCTCCGCATAGTCGCTGCCCTCGAGGATGGAAGAGATGCAGTGGTCCATGTACGCGGACGAGTTGTAGCACGGTATGCCGAAGCTCAGAATCTTGTTCATATGGTTCCTACATGCCAAAAGCCGGTCGACGCACAAGCGACGGCCGGCACCCTATCGTTTGTTCCTAGTGATTCGAGATGAGATCGTCGGACAGCTCGAGCGCGGACGCCGTGACGCCGTCCATGTCGTAGTAGCGGTACTCCGCGAGCCTTCCGACGACGTGGAAGTTCAGGATGTCCTCCACGCGCGCCTTGTAACGCTTGTACAGCTCGATGTTCTGCGGCTCGTTGATGACGTAGTACGGGGTCTCGCCAACGCCAGGCAGGTACGTCCTGGAGTACTCGCGCAGGATCGTGGTCTTGCCGGGAACGACCTGGCCGGTCATGTTCTTGAACTCCGTGATGCGGGTGAAGTTCTCGGACACGGTGTAGTTGACGGTGCCGACCGGCTGGAACTGGTCCTCGTCCAGGGTCTCGAACACCATGTCGACCGTGCGGTACGGAAGCGCGCCGAGGTCGAAGCCAAACAGCTCGTCGAGGGCGCCCGTGTAGATTACCTCGCCGCCATACGGCTGGCCGCACACGTTGACGTGGCCGTCGCCCAGGGAGAGCAGGTCTCGGGCGTCCACGTCCAGGAAGACGGAGATGAGGTCGTGGTCGAGCATGTGCTCGAAGAGGTCCGTGTACGAGACCGCCGGCATGCCCTGGTGCGGCGCCTTCGGGAAGTAGCGGTCGTCGTCGCCCACGAAAACGGGGACGCGGCCCATGACGGACGGGTCGATCTGGTCGGGCGTCTTGCCCCACTGCTTCATGGTGTAGTGCAGAAAGACGTTCTCGTACACGTAGTCCGCGACCTCCGCGAGCTCGGGGTCGTTCTTCTCCCTGAGTTCCATGATGGGGACCTTCTTGTCCTCGCCGAAGGCCGCCACGAGCTTCTGGTACAGGCGCTCGCCCTTCTCGTCGCCAAACGCGAGCTTCAGGGACTGATGGTTGAACGGCACGGGCATCAGCGTGCCATGGATGTTCGCCAGCACCTTGTGGTTGTAGTCCGTCCACTCCGTGAAGCGCGAAAGGTACTCGTGCACGCGCTCGCTATGGGTGTGATAGATATGCGGACCGTACTTGTGAATCAGCACCCCGGCGTCGTCAAGGCAGTCGTAGGCATTGCCGGCGATGTGGTCCCTGCGCTCGATGATGGCAACCTTGTCGCCGCAGGCCTCCGCAAGGCGACGTGCGCAGACAGCGCCGGCGAATCCCGCGCCCACGACGATGACGTCGTAGTTCAGGGGGTTGAAGCCCTCGGGAAGACCTTTGGTGATACCCATGTCGATTGTTTCCCTTCATATACCGGTCCCGCCGTCCGCGGCGGCAACCATTGCTCTGGCCCGCACGCGGCGGGCGTTCACGGAGCCGATTCTATCACGAGGGCATATAATACAGGACTGCCGGGGAAAATACCCAGCCGACGTGCACAATCGTCGTTCAAGAACGTGGCTTTTGCCACGTGCGGCAAGGCAAAGGAGCTTTAATGAGCGATTTTCTGGAAAGAATGAAGAAGGCTGCCAAGTCCAGCAAGAAGACGATCGTCCTGCCCGAGGGCGAGGACCCCAGGACCATCGAGGCCGCCAAGAAGATCGTCGCCGAGGGCCTGGCGGACCTCGTAATCCTAGGCGACCCCAACAAGATCGACGTGCCGGGCGTCAAGGTCATCGACCCGCGCAACGCCGAGAAGCACGACGAGTACGCCGCCGCGTTCGCAGAGCTCCGCAAGAAGAAGGGCGTCACGCTGCCCGAGGCGATGGAGCAGATGAACGACGCCACCTACTTCGGCACCATGATGGTGAAGATGGGCGACGCCGACGGCCTGGTCTCCGGCGCCTGCCACTCCACCGCCAACACGCTGCGCCCGGCGCTGCAGATCCTGAAGACCGCCCCCGGCACGAAGCTCGTGTCCGCGTTCTTCATCATGTGCACCGACAAGGCGGAGTACGGCGATGACGGCACCCTGCTGTTCGCGGACTGCGGCCTGAACATCGACCCCACCGCGGACGAGCTGTCCGAAATCGCGATCGCGTCCGCGGGCTCTTGGGAGAAGTACATGGGCACCCAGCCGAGGGTGGCCATGCTGTCCTTCTCCACCATGGGCTCCGCCAAGGGCGAGGTGCCGACGAAGGTCCAGGAGGCGACCGAGCTCGCCCATGAGAAGGCACCCGAGCTCGCCGTCGACGGCGACCTGCAGCTCGACGCGGCGCTCGTGCCGTCCGTCGCCGCGCTGAAGGCCCCGGGATCTGCCGTCGCGGGCAATGCGAACGTCCTGGTCTTCCCGGACCTCGAGGCCGGCAACATTGGCTACAAGCTGGTCCAGCGCTTCGCCGGCGCCCAGGCGTACGGCCCGATTCTGCAGGGCATCGCGAAGCCGGTGAACGACCTTTCCCGCGGCTGCTCCGCAGACGACATCGTGGGCGTCGTGGCCATCACCGCGGTCCAGGCCCAGATGGCAGAGTAGCCAGCCGCCAAAGCGACCCGCGCACGCCATGCGTACGCAACGGGGGCGCCGCCGCAGACCACATGCTGCGACGGCGCCCCTCTTCTTGTGGATGGTCTCGCCTGCGGGCGCGGTGCCGACGTCTGCCTATGCCACGTCCGCGCGGCGAGCCGTTGCCTGCTCCCGCGCGCTACTCCCCTGCCGCGGGAGCCTCCTCCGCCTGGCGGATCCACTCCGCAGGCATCATCCAGCCGTGCTGGTCCGTGTGCAGGAGCTTCTCGGCACGCTCGCTCAAAGGCTCGCCAAAGTACTCCTTGTAGCACCTCACGATGTCCGGGTTCTCGTAGGAGTTGCGGTACTTCGCCACGCGGTCCAGGCCGTACAGCACCTTGCCGCGGGCCCCCGCAAGCTCCTCGCCGTCGTGAATCGGCTGCCCGCCGCCGCCCACGCATCCACCGGGACATGCCATGACCTCGACGAAGTCGTAGCTCACCTCGCCGCTGACGATGGCGTCGCACAGGTCCTTCGCGTTCTGCAGGCCGGACGCCACCGCGACGCGGACCTTGGTGCCGTCCATGTCAAACGTGGCCTCCTTCCAGCCCCTCAGACCCCTGACCTCGTCAAACATGTCGTCCTTCGGCACCTTGCCCGTCACGATGTGGTACGCGGTCCTCAGGGCCGCCTCCATGACGCCGCCGGTCGCGCCAAAGATGATGGCGGCGCCCGTGCCGTAGCCAAGCGGCTCGTCAAACGGCTCGGGCTCGAGGTTCGCCACGTCCACGTGGTCGGCGCGCAGCATGCGCGAAACCTCGCGCACTGTCAGCACGCAGTCCACGTCCGGCTCGCCGCAGGCGTCGTTCATGTTGGGATACGCGCACTCCGCCTTCTTCGCGACGCATGGCATGATGGAGAGCGAGAAGATCTTGTGCGGGTCGATTCCCAGCATCTCGGCGTAGTAGCTCTTCACCACGGCGCCAAACATCTGCTGTGGGCTCTTGCTCGTCGAGACGTCGTCCACCAGCTCCGGGTAGTGCGCCTTCACGAAGCGCACCCAGCCCGGGCAGCACGACGTGAACATGGGGAAGCCAGAGCCGCCGTTCGCGTTTCTGCGCATGTGCTCCAGGAGCTCGGTCCCCTCCTCCATGATGGTGAGGTCCGCCGAGAAGTCCGTGTTCACGATGTAGTCAAATCCCATCGGGCGCAGCGCCGCCACCATGTGCTGGATGGTTGCCTTCTCGTCCGAAAGCCCCCAGTGCTCGGCCCAGCTCGTCCTGACAGAGGGCGCTATCTGCACGATCGTGGTGACGTCCGGGTCGGCGAGGGCGTCGTACACGCGCATGACGTCGTCGCGCTCGCGCAGGGCGCCCGTCGGGCAGTGTGTGATGCACTGGCCGCACAGCGTGCAGTCCACGTCGTGGATGTTCGCGCCGCCCGCCACGTCCACCAGGGTGTGGGTCGCGCGGTTCGTGATGCCCCAGACGTGGGACGCCTGCACCTTGTCGCAGATCTGGATGCAGCGCATGCAGCGTATGCACTTGTCGTTGTTGCGGATGAGCGGGAAGTCGTGCGGCCACGGGCTGTTCGCGAGGATGGTCTTGTATGGGAAGTCGATGATTCCCAGGTCGTTCGAGACCTCTGCAAGCTTGCAGTTGCCACCCCTCGCGCACGTGGTGCACGTGGTGTCGTGCTGCGCCAGCAGCAGCATCACGTTCTCGCGACGGGCGAGGCGCACCTTCGGGCTGTTCGTCTTGATGCGCATTCCGTCCAGCACGTAGTTGTTGCACGAGGCCACGAGCTGGTCCACGCCCTCGACCTCGACCACGCACACGCGGCACGAGCCTATCTCGTTTATGCCCTTCAGGTAGCAGAGCGTCGGGACGTTCTGCCCCGCCTTGCGGCATGCGTCCAGGATGGTCGCGTTGCCGGGAACCTGCACCTGCCTGCCGTCGACCGTGACGGTCACGATTCTCTCCGCGTCCTTCGCGGAGACCTTGGTCTTAAGCTGCTCTACCATTCCACGATCCTCCCGCCACGGAACGCACCGTATCCAAAGTGGTCGCAACGCAGGCACCTGGAGCACTCCTGCATAACCTCCTCGGTCGTGAGGCCGTTCTCGATCTCGTCAAAGTCGCCCTTGCGTTCCTCCGCCTCGCGGAAGGTGGTCTCGCAGCGACCGCACTCCATCTTGCCCTGGAACTGCACCTGCGGGATGTCCACGTCGAGCTCGATCTTGTGCTCGAAGCCCAGGTAGCTGTCAATGTTGCCCGCGGCGACCTTGCCGGCGTTGATTGCACGGATCACGGTGG
The DNA here is from genome assembly GCF_900105025.1 of Parafannyhessea umbonata. GTDB lineage: Bacteria > Actinomycetota > Coriobacteriia > Coriobacteriales > Atopobiaceae > Parafannyhessea > Parafannyhessea umbonata. The sequence goes on from NZ_LT629759.1 coordinate 1,073,570, forward strand.
CGGGGCCGGTCTGACAGTCGCCACCCGAGAACACGCCGTCGAGCCCAGGCACCTCGGCCGCGGCGTCGGTCACGATTCGTCCCCACTTCGTCTGGACGCCGCGCTCCTCGAACGGCTTCGAGTCGATCGCCTGGCCAATGGCCACCATCACGCGCTCGCAGGGGATGGTCACCTCCGGCTTGTCCGCGGGACGTGGAGAAGGACGGCCCCTCTTCACCTCACCGATGATCTGGGGCTGCACCACGAGGCCGTTCACCTTGCCGTCCTCGCCGACGGAGATGCGAAGCGGGGCATTCAGCTCCAGCAGCTCGCAGCCCTCCGCCTGGGCGCCGGCGATCTCCTCGTCCTGCGCGGTCATGTCGGCCACGCGACGGCGATAGATGATGGAGACCTTCTCCGCGCCGCAGCGCACGCTCGTGCGCGCGACGTCCATCGCGACGTTGCCGCCGCCCACGACGCAGACGCGCTGGCCGGTGTAGTCCGGCATCTCGCCGTCGCCCACGGCCCTCAGCATCTGCACGGCAGACTCGACGCCATCGGCGTCCTCGCCCTCGAGCCCCAGCTTCTTGTCGGCGTGGGCGCCGATTGCCAGGTACACGGCGTCGTACTTCTCGCGCAGTGCCGCGACGTCCGTCACGGGCGAGTCGAGCTCTACGTCGATGCCGCGGTCCAAGATCCACTGGATCTCGCCCTCCAGGCGCTCGCGCGGGAGCCTGTACGCCGGGATGCCGTAGCGCAGCATGCCACCAAGATGGTGTCGCTGCTCCAGGATCGTGACGTGATGCCCCATGAGCGTGAGGTAGTAGGCACAGCTCAGGCCGGCCGGGCCACCTCCCACGACCGCGATGCTCTTCCCGGTGGGCTCCGCCATGCTGGGAGCGTAGTCCCCCTCCATGTGCTCGCATGCATAGCGTTTGATGGCACGGATGTTCATCGGGTCGTCCACCATGCCGCGACGACAGTTCATCTCGCACGGGTGCTCGCACACGAGGCCGCAGACCAGCGGCAGCGGGTTGTCCTTGCGAATGAGCCTCACGGCGTCGGTGTTCCTGCCGGCGCGCACGAGCGCTATGTAGCCCGGGATGTCGACGCCTGCCGGGCAGCCAGACACGCACGGCACGAGCTGGGACTGAGTAAATCCACAGGCACGCTGTGTGACGTGTTGAACGAAGTCATCGTGGAAGCCGCGGATGGCCTTCAACGCCATTGCGCCCGCCTCGTAGCCGATGGCGCAGTCGGCGGAAAGGTAGATGCTCCTCGCAAGCCGCTCGATGTCGTCGAGCGTCTGCATGGTGGCCTTGCCGGTGAGCACGTCCGACAGCATGTGCCTAAGCATCCTTAGACCCACGCGGCACGGCGTGCACTTGCCGCAGCTCTGCGTCGAGCACATGTCGACAAAGGCCATCGTGAACTCCACCGGGCATGGCGCCAGCGAGCTCACCGCGAGGCGACGACCAACCGCGTCGTGCAGCTCGTCCATGATCTGCTGCGCCTCGCTGCGTTCCATTACGTGCATTCTTGCCATAGTTCCCCCAATCGTGGCAAGTCATCGGGAGCCTCGTCAGCTCCCCAAAAAACAGGGGGACGCCGGACAGCGCCCCCCTCAATAACCTATATGACTAGCGATTGATGGTCATTTTTCCATCGGTAGAATGTCATAAATCGACGGTGAACAACCAGCCAGCTACATATCCTCGGCAAAACCACTACTTCGACAGCGGATGCGGACCTGCCGCACGCACCTCCTCCGTCATGGAGGTCAGGCGCTTCTGGGCGTTCTCCTCGAACATGCGCGCGAGCTTCTCCGCGGTCTTCTCGTACGCGTCGGCGTCCGCCCACGTAGCCTGCGGGTTCAGGAGCTCGGCGGGAACGCCGGGGCACTCCGTCGGCACGTCCACGTTAAAGCGGTCGTCGTGCACGAACTCGCACTCGTCGATGATGCCGGACTGCGCAGCCTCGACCATGCGGCGCGTGTACTTCAGCTTCACGCGGCTGCCCACGCCGTAGGGACCGCCGCTCCAGCCGGTGTTCACCAGGTAGACGCGGGTGCCGCCCGTGCTGATGCGCTTGCCGAGCATCTTTGCGTACACCATGGGGTCAAGCGGCATGAACGGCTCGCCAAACAGCGAGGAGAACGTGGGCGTCGGCTCCTTGATGCCGCGCTCCGTGCCGGCGACCTTCGAGGTGAAGCCGGTCATGAAGTGGTACATGGCCGAGTTCTCGTCCAGCTTCGAGATCGGGGGCAGCACGCCGAACGCGTCGCACGTGAGGAAGATCACGACGTCCGGGGTGCGCTTCGCGACGCCCTTGACCACGGCGTTGTCGATAAACTCCACGGGATACGCGACGCGGCCGTTCTCCGTGAGCGAGGTGTCGAAGTAGTCGGGCTTGCGCGTCTTCGCGTCGATCACGACGTTCTCGCAGATGGAGCCGAACTTGATCGCGTTAAAGATCTGAGGCTCGGTCTCGGGCGTGATGTTGATGGTCTTCGCGTAGCAGCCGCCCTCGATGTTGAAGACGGAGTCGTCCGCCCAGCCGTGCTCGTCGTCGCCAATGAGGAGCCTGTCCTCCGCGGCGGAAAGCGTGGTCTTGCCCGTGCCGGAAAGGCCAAAGAACACCGTGGTGCCGTGGCTGCGGGGGTTCATGTTGCACGAGCAGTGCATGCTCAGGACGTTGTTCTCGACCGGGAGCAGGTAGTTCATCATCGAGAAGATCGACTTCTTGATCTCGCCGGAGTACTGTGTGCCAACGACCAGGATCTCGTGGCGCTCGAAGTTGAGGAGCACCGCGGCCTCGGAGTTCGTGCCGTACTCCTTCGGGTCGAGCTTCAGCATGGGTGCGGCCATCACGACGAAGTCCGCGTCGCCAAAGTTCTCACGCTCCTCCTTCGTCGGGCGCACGAGCATCTGTCTCATGAAGAGCGCCTGGCTCGCAAGCTCGCACAGTCCCAGCACCTTGCGGGCGTAGCGGCGGTCGGCGCCCGCAAGCGCGTGGACCATGAAGATCCTGCGCTCCGAGAGGTAGCCGATGACCTCTGCCCTGATCTTCTCGTATCCCTCGACCGTGAAAGGCGCGTTCACGCTGCCCCACGCGATCTTGTCGTGGACGTCGGGCGTGTCGACGATGAAGCGGTCGTGCGGGGAGCGGCCCGTGTACGCGCCGGTTATGACGCGCAGGCTTCCCGTCTCAGTGAGGGTTCCCTCTCCGCGCTCGAGCGCCTTCTCGACGAGCGCCGCCGTGGAGCCGTCGATGACCGTCCTGTCATCGGTGTGGTTGATGCCGTACTTTGCAAGCTCCTCAATTACCATTGGACCTCCAAAAGACGAACATGGACTCTTCACATATGACATTTTGAACCTATCACCACCAAGTTAGGAGAGAGTTTACAATCAAGTCATCCGCAAGATTCTGCGGCCGAGAGGATCTGCCATCCGCGCCTTGGGCCGCATGCCAGAAGGAGGAGTCATGTCGTTGCACTCGTGCGAGGCCGGCGGCCTCGCGTTCACGGTCGATTCCAAGGGAGCGCAGCTCATGAGCCTGCGCAAGGACGGGCGCGAGTACCTGTGGCAGGGCGACGCCACGTGGTGGCCGCGCAGGGCACCCGTGCTCTTCCCCATCGTCGGCAACATCCGCGACGACCATGCATACTCCCAAAAGGGCGAGGTGCGCCTGGGACGCCACGGCCTCGCGCGCAACTGCGAGTTCGACGTGCTGGACTGCGCGGACGGCGCGCTGTCATTCCGCCTTCGCTCCTCCGCCGCGACGCGCGAGTCCTTCCCGTACGACTTCCAGCTCGACATGACCTATGCCGCCGCAGACGGGCGCCTCACCCAGACGTTTATGGTCACGAACGCCGGCGACGCCGATCTGCCGTTCGTGCTCGGCGGCCACCCCGCGTTCAACGTCCCCGTCGCGGCCGACGAGGGCGAGTCCTTCTCCGACTACCGCCTCGAGTTTTCGCAGCCGTGGACGTACGCGAGCCCACGCATCGACACATCGACCGGTCTGCTTAGCTTCCAAGACCGCTTCCAGCTCCTGGAAGACGCCGACACCCTCGCGCTGACGCACCGCCTGTTCGACGTGGACACGCTCGTGTTCGAGGACGTGCCCGGCCGGTCCGTGCGGCTCGTCGGCCCCGCCGGCCACGGCATGCAGGTCGACTTCGACGGCTTCGACTACCTGGGCGTCTGGTCCGCCGCAAACGACGCGCCGTTCGTGGCGCTCGAGCCCTGGACCGGCTGCGCCACCGCGACCGACGAGGACGACGAGTTCGAGCACAAGCGCGGCATGGCAACGCTTTCGCCGGGCGAGAAGCGCGCGTGGTCGTTCTCGCTCATGCCCCTGTAGGCTACGGCGGCAACGTCATTGAGTGTGCTGGACAACCCTTTTCCAACCAAGGCTACGAATGGTCCCCGCCGACGACGCAACCGAGCCGTCGGTAGGGACCTGTTTCATACCGCTTCACGCGAAATGGCGCCTATAGCCTTATCACCTTGTCGCAGACATCCAGCAACTCGTCGTCATGGGTGACGACGATGGTAATCCTGTTGGCCTTGTCCCGTTTGAGCACGCTCGCAAGCGCAGCCCTGCTTTCGGCGTCGAGGGCAGAACTCGGCTCGTCCAGAAGAAGCACCTCCGGACTCTTGAGCATGGCTCGCACGATGGAAACCTTCTGCTGTTCTCCACCCGAAAGAGCGGGATGCGTGTCGTCCAGGGCAAGCTGCATTCCATCGGGGTTTCGAAGGACCTTCTGAAGGCCCACGTCTTCCGCAAGCGAAATCACGCGCGCCTCCTCTACGTCAGTGCCGCACAGCAGGGTGAGATTCTCCCACAGGGTGCCGGAGACAATCGTGGGATGCTGGTCTACAAAGCCAATGGTGCTCTTACGCAGCTCGTACTGATCAAGATCCCCCAGTTGCTCGCCTCCGATAACGACCTCTCCATCCACCGTACCGCGAAGCTCCCCTGCCATCGTGCGCAGCAGCGTTGTCTTACCTGATCCGTTTGTGCCCGTGATGCCATAGACGAGGCCCCTTGCGAAGTGCGCGTTAACGCCTTGCAGCGTGTAGGCGTCCTCTCCAGGCCAGCGTTGGCTCACTTCACTCAGCTCGATGGTCGGCACGGACCGTACAGTTCCTGTCCCCACAGGCTCCTCGTCGAGCTTCTCGAGCTCATTCATACGCTCATAGTGGACCTTGGCGCCCTGCAGGTCTTTGCCGAAGGCGCCAAACAGCGCCTGCACGGACGCGGCGATGGAACCGAAGTACCCGACTGCGGTTGCCACGTACCCAGGTTCCATCCGTCCGTTCGCGACCTCAAGAGCAGCGACAAGAACCACCGCGCTCGTGGACAGTCCTACGACGAGCTCATATGCCAGGGAAGCCCTCGCGCCTACCCTATTCGACTCGTACATGGTCTCCCTGACATCGAGAAATGCGTCATCGAGCCGTGATAGGCTGTTCCTAAACAGCGAGTTCCTACGAATGAACTCCGCAAGTAGCAGCTGTCTCAGCGCAACAGACGAATAGTTCGACATTTTTTGAACAAATTTGCTACTGGCATCGTGGAGGGACATCTTGAACGCCGCGACAACGATGGTGGATGCGACAGCTAAAACAAGCGAGGCAAAAAACAGCGTCTGGCTTATCGAGCAGAGCACGGCAAGCATTATCAGCAGAAGGCACCCGTGTTCGAGGATTCCAGTCACGGCACTCATGAACCACATTGCGAGTCCATTGGAATCGTCGTCCAAGCGACGCCTCCAATAGCCTGGGTCGAAGTCCATATAAAACGTTACCGGTAAATGTTGAATATGACTGGTGGCGCCCCTCTCGATCTGATAGGAGGAATCCGCCTCGATATAGGTATAAAGCAGAGACGAGAGGTAATAGCAGACTGCCTGCACGCAATAGACCACTGCCAACAAAATGCAAAGTCCTATAAAGACGGTGGAGTCGCAGGACCTCCCGACAAGAAGGTTAATCACCACTCCAGTGAGATATGGCAGAAGAACCGAGCAGGTCATAGCAATCAGGCATAGCAGAGAGTAGCCCATGAGCCTGCGTTTGACTTTTATGCTGTGCCAACAGTATGTGATGAGTTCAAGCATCGTCACTACGCTACCTTTTGATATATGCGACTTAATTTCAGCTTACTTTGATATAAACTTCAGCTCCCTACAAGTCTTACGCCCCTCTATTTGACATCGTTCGAGTGAAATTGAATTGCTTGCACATCGCAAACAGAATTTTCTACGATGATTAAGCAACTTCTTTATTGAGTGAATGACCTGTCAGTGCATCTGTTTACATAGTCCACGAATTACAGACAACCCAATACCCATCAAATCGCCGTTAGCGTCCCAAAAAGTCTTTCCCTCGTTGCTCGAATTGCCTGGCGCAAAACCGCATCTCTCACTGAACAGAACACCTGCTTCCTGACATGAGATAGATGTATAAGATGAGATTTGGAAGACTGTCCACCACAACAATGTATCTGTGGTAATTGCAACTGATGGAGATCTTCATCAGATTACTTGCGACAAACCGAGTACACCATTTTTTTCAGCTACCAGTGGGAATCAATAGCAATGTCAGACGTGAGAAGCGCTCAGCTTCAACTCCGATGGACGGCATCTGCTTCCGTTCTGTCTGCCACGCCTCATCCCGAGTAGTACCTACATACGTTCGACACGTCTAGAGGCGAGGTAGCGAAAGCTCCGCCGGCGGGGAATCAACCCTACCAGCAGAGCTTGTGCGCGACGCTTCTTCAAGGTCCCGTTTCTTGCGCTCTTCTCGCCCAGCGGCCCTTTGGCCGATGGCTGAACGCTAGCCGAGCAGTGCCTCGACGTCGAGGGCGATCATGAGCTCCTCGTTCGTCGGGACGACGAGCACCTTCACCTTGGAGTCTTCGGTGCTGATGACGCGCGGATCGTCGGAGCGGACCTCGTTGGCCTTCTCGTCGATCTTGACGCCAAGCCACTCGAGCTCCTTCGCGACGCCCAGGCGCATCTCGGCGGAGTTCTCGCCGATGCCGGCCGTGAACACCATGGTGTCGAAGCCGTGCATCGACTGCGCCATCTCGGCGATGAGCTGGCTCGTGCGATAGTAGAACATGTCGAGGGCCATCTGGCAGTTGGCGTCACCGTTGTGCGCACCAGCCTCGATGTCACGAGAGTCGGAGGAGACGCCGGAGACGGCGAGCAGGCCGGACTGCTTGTTCATCATGGTGTCGACCTCGTCCACGGAGTAGCCGCCGACGCGCTGCAGGTAGCAGACGGTGGCGGGGTCGATGGTGCCGCAGCGGGTGCCCATGATGAGGCCGTCGAGCGGCGTGAGGCCCATGGTGGTGTCCATGTCGTGGCCGTCCTCGATGGCGGAGAGGGACGCGCCGGAGCCGAGGTGGCAGGAGACGAGCTTGTGGACGTCGCCGTTCAAAAACTCGCTCGTGGTCTTCCAGATGTAGCGGTGAGAGGTGCCGTGCGCGCCGTACTTGCGGATGTGCAGCTTGTCGACCACGTCACGCGGCAGAGCGTAGCGCCATGCCTTCTCGGGCATGTTGTAGTGGAACGACGTGTCGGCGACGATCACGTTGCCGATGGAGGGGAACATGTCGCGGCAGATCTCGATGACGTCGGCCTCGGCGTAGTTGTGCAGCGGTGCCAGCGGCGCGACCTCGCGGACCCAGCCCAGGGTCTCGTCGGTAACGACCTTGGACTCGGGGAAGTACCAGCCACCCTGAACGACGCGGTGGCCGATACCCTCGATCTTGTCGGTGTCGAAGCCGGCCTCGGCGAGGATGTCGAAGACGTGCTTGATTGCGGTCTTGTGGTCCGGAAGGGCAACCTCGAGCTTCTGCTTGCCGCCGTCGTTCTCCTCGTGACCGATGAAGGAGCCGTCGATGCCGATGCGCTCGCAGTTGCCCTTTGCATAGACCTTCTTGGTCGTGGTGTCGAGCAGCTGGTACTTCAGCGAAGAGCTGCCGGCGTTGATCACGAGTACGTTCATGTGTCTCCTCTCGCGCGGTGCATGACCGCATAGCTTCGATAAGCCCAAATGACTAAAGAACCTTGGCCATATTAAACCCGCGACACCCCTTTCGCCACAGGAAAAAGGTGTCGCGGGCCATAGCTCCACCATATCCGTGGAGATTCAGCTAGATTATCCTCTCGCCGAGGGGCTTTCCGCCCAGCACGTGCATGTGCAGGTGCATGACCGTCTGGCCCGCCGCCTCGCCGGTGTTCGCGATGACGCGGAAGCCGGTCTTGTCGATGCCGGTCCTCTTCGCGACCTCCTTGATCGCGTTTGCCATCGCGGCGAGGACCTCGCCGGGGACGTCGTCCACGATGTTGTCGTAGTGGTCCTTCGGCACCACGAGCACGTGCACCGGCGCCTGGGGGTTCATGTCCTTGAACGCGCACACGAGGTCGTCCTCGTACACGTAATCCGACTCGATGTCGTGGTTCGCGATCTTGCAGAATATGCAGTCTTCCTTCTTGGCCATGTCGCCATCCTCCCTAGCCTTGCGGCGTCCCTTCGCCAGGTTGCCGTACTAGACGATATGTAGAGTGATCGGGACCTCACTCTGTAAAGCAGTGGCCATCGAGTGGCAGCGTGGGTTAGGCTCGGTCTTGAAGGAGTCCGGCTTACCACATTCACAGGAGGTCCCGACCATGTTGTACTCTACCAGCATCGGCCTTGACGTGCACGCCCGTTCCATCAGCGCCGCGGCGTTCGTCTTCGAGACGGGCGAGGTCGTGCAGCGCACGTTCGGCTACGACCCCGACGCGGTCGCCGCCTGGGCGGCCTCGCTGCCGCAGCCCGCGGGCTGCCTCTACGAGAGCGGCCCCACGGGCTTCGACCTGCAGAGGAGGCTCGTCGCCCTCGGGCTGCCCTGCCACGTGGGCGCCGTCTCGAAGATGGTGCGGCCCTCGGGCGACCGCGTCAAGACCGACAGGAGGGACGCCCTTTTCCTCTCGAGGCTGCTGGCCGTGGGAGAGTTCGTCGAGTGCGCCCCTCCCACGCCGGCCATGGAGGCGGCGCGCGACCTGTCCCGCGCCCGCGAGGACGCGCGCGAGGCGCTGATGAGGGCGCGCCACCAGCTGTCGAAGTTCCTGCTCAGGAAGGGCCACGTGTGGCCGAAGGGCAGGTCCACGTGGACCAGGGCGCACCGCGAGTGGCTGCGCTCCATCGAGCTCGACGACCCGTGCGAGCGGCTCGTGCTCGAGGAGTACGTCGCGCAGGTCAGGGAGTGCGAGGAGCGCCGCGACCGCCTCGACTCGGCCATCGCCGAGAGGTCCGGCGCCGACGACCTCGCCGGCGTCACCTCCAGGCTCCGCGCCCTGCGCGGCGTCTCGACCGTCACCGCCTTCGGGATCGCCGTCGAGATCGGCGACTTCTCCCGCTTCGCCAGCCCCAGGGCGCTCATGTCCTACGTCGGCCTCGTGCCGTCGGAGTCGTCGTCGGGCGAGACGACCTCGAGGGGCGGGATCACCAAGACCGGCAACTCGCACGTCAGGCGGCTCCTCGTCGAGGCCGCCTGGCACCACGCCAGGCCCCTGTCGCCGGCCTCCGAGACCGACGTGGCCTCGTCGGCGGGGCTCCCGGCGGAGGCGGCGGGGATTGCGGCGCGGGCCAACCGCAGGCTGCACCGCAGGTACCTCGACCTAAGGGCGAAGGGGAAGGGCGCCAACGTCACCAACGTCGCCGTCGCCCGCGAGCTCGTCGGGTTCTGCTGGGCGCTCGCCCTCTGCGGGTGAGCCGCCGAGCCGCGAAACCACCCTCCCGCACGCGCGGCGCGGCCGAGGCGCGTGGGGCACCCCGCGATTCGACTATGCGCAGCGAGGCCGGGCCTCGCCACGCGCGACCCTAGACCAGCGGAGCTCCCCAGCCGAAGCGTCGGAATGCGTTAGCCAACACGCGGATATCAGACTTGCAGTCGTGCGTCGAACCAGACACGCCCTGGGCGCCGTCGCGCGGGAGGTGGCCATAGAAAAAGGTGGGCCGGTCCCCGAGAAGTCGGAGGCTGGCCCACCTTTGCCACTTGACAAGTCTATCTACATATCAGTCGTCCAGAAACGCCGTCGCCGGCGCCGCGGTGCTGTCAGCCTTCATGTCCGTGTCGGACGCGTCCATCAGCACCTGGACCTTCTGCTCTGCGTTCGCGAGGCGCTCGCGCAGGCTCTTCAGGAGCTCGACGCCCCTCGTGTAGCGCGCGAGCGACTCCTCGAGCTCCAGGTCGCCCGCCTCGAGCGACCTCACGATCTGCTCCAGCTCGATGGAGGCCTCCTTGAAGCTCATCTCGTCAATGTTCCTGAACTCGGTATCTGCCATGTCTCCTCCAAGTTGCATGCGTAACGTCAGCGTTCCTGCACAGATTCGCCCGCGGCGTCGACGGCGCTCACCGTCGCCTCGAACGAGCCCTTGCCCAGAAGCACGCTCACCGTGTCGCCGGGGGCGAGCCTCGAGGCGTCGCTCACGACGTGGCCGGACGGCCCGCGTGCGATCGCGTACCCCCTGCCGAGCACCCTCAGTGGCGAGAGCGCGTCCAGCTGTCCTGCCATGCGCGCGAGCCCGCCCTCGTACGGTGCGAGCAGCCTCGTTCCCAGCACGCCGAGCGCGCGCCCGCTCTGGGACACGCCCTTCTCGGCACGCGCAAGCGCGCCCGGAATGGCTGCGCGAAGCGACCGCGCGTCGCCCTCGACACTATCCGCAAGACGGGACATCAGCCTCGGCATGGACGCCACGAGGCGCTCCTCCGTCATGTTGAGCTGAGCGGACCTGTCCTCGATGGTCGCGTACGGGTCCGTCAGGCACTTCCGCGACGCCATGGACTCCACGTACAGGCGGCGCTTATCGAGGTACGCCCGCATCGCCGCGCGAGAAGAGCCGTCCAGCTGGTCGACGGCCGCCACGTCCGTCCTGACGATGCCCTGCATGGTGCGCACGAGCCGCGTCCTGCGGTCCTCGATCATGCCAATTATCTCCTCGAGCGCAGGTGCCACGGACTCGGCCGCGGCCGTGGGCGTGGAGCAGCGCCTGTCGGACACCATGTCGCAGATGGACGTGTCCGGCTCGTGGCCGATGCCCGTGACGACGGGCACGGGGCTGGCCGCGACCGCGCGCGCGAGCGCCTCGTCGTTGAAGGTCATGAGGTCCTCGAAGGACCCGCCGCCCCTCACGAGCAGGATAGCGTCGGGCCGCGCCTCCGCGGCAACGCGAAGCGCGCGGATGATCGTCGCCGGAGCGCCGGGCCCCTGCACGGAGCAGCCGACCTCCTGGATCTGTACGAGCGGGTTTCGACGTGCGAGCGTTCGCTTCACGTCGTCGATCACGCTTCCCGAGAGCGACGTGACGACGCACACGCGCGGGCAGAAGCGCGGGATGGGCCTCTTGCGCTCCTGTGCCATGAGGCCCTCGGCCTCGAGCTTTCGCGCGAGCTCCGCCACCTTCTGCCTGAGAGCCCCCTCTCCCGCGAGGCTCACCGTGCGCGCGACGAACGAGAGCCTGCCCGAGCCCTTGTACACGTTGAACTTGCCGCCCATGACGACCTTCAGGCCGTCCCTGAGCGCAAAGCCGCACTTCTGGTACGTGCCGCGCCACACGATGGCATCCATGGCGGACTGGTCGTCCTTCAGCTGGAAGTAGCAGTGCCCCGAACGCGCGTTGGGACCGCGGAAGCCACTGACCTCGCCCATGACGACAAGCGACGGTATGGCGTCCACGTGTGCGCCCGCGACGGTGACCGCCTCGTGCACCGAGAGCGGTCCCTCCTGTGCCGTACCCACGGCTAGTTCCTGTCGCTCGTGCGTCCGAGCAGGTACAGCAGTTGGAGCACGGAGATGAGGGCAGCGGCGACGTACGTGAGGGCCGCGGCCGTCAGCACCTGGCGCGCGCCGCGCTCGTCGATTCCACCGCCCGCCGTGGAGAGGTAGCGCACGGCGCGACGCGACGCGTCGATCTCGACCGGGAGGGTCACGAGCTGGAACAGCACGGAGAACGCGAAGAACGCGACCGCAAGCTGCGTGAGGCCGGCGATGCCCAGGGCCATGCCGATGACGAGGACGATGGCCCACGTGCGCGACGTGAAGTTCACGACGGGCACGAGCGCCGTGCGGAAGCGGCCGAACGCATAGCCCTTCGCGGTCTGGACCGCGTGGCCGGCCTCGTGGCATGCGACGGCGACGGACGCGACGGAGCCGCCCTCGTAGTTCTCGCTCGAGAGGTGCAGGTTGTTGTCGCGCGGGTCATAGTAGTCCGTCAGGTGGCCGCCGACGGTGCCGATGCCCACGGACGAGGCGCCGGACGAGTCAAGCATCTGGCGCGCCACCTGGGCGCCGGTCTTGCCCATGGACGCCGGCACGCGCGACCACTTCTTGTACTGGGAGTTGATGTAGGACTGCGTGATGCCGCCCAGGACGATGGAGAGGATGATGATCCCAAGGTAGGCGTAGTCCATGCCGTAGCCGTAGTACATGTGATTCTCCGATCTAGTAGACGTATGGAGTCCTTGTACCCAACGCGGTGGACACAAATTCCCCCGGGGCTACAGCAGCTCCACCCTGCCGTCCTTCACGGTGAGGCCGACGCTGCCAGAGAGCAGCCCCTCGAGCTCCCTTCCGGCAAGCTCGTAGCGCCACGACTTCATGAGCCGCGAGCCCTTCCTGCCGCTCGCGACGTCGAGGAGGTCGTCCCTCGTCGCGATCACCTGCGTGGCGACGCCGCTCTTATCGGATATCAGGCGGAGCATCGCGTACATGAGGTCCACGACGCTCTCCGTCTCTGCCGACGGGCGGTCGCGACGCTTCGTCTGCGGGTAGTCGTCCGGCGGGCACGCCACGCCGCGGCTCACGGCGTCGACCATGCCCTGCGCGTCCCGTGCGCTCAGCTGCTCCGTGCCGCGAATGCGGCGCAGCCTGTCCACGGAGCGCGGAACGCGCTTGCACGACTCGATGATGACCTCGTCTGACACGACCCACTTGCGCGGGATGTTGCGGTCCGCCGCGACGACGTCGCGCCACGCGCTCACCTCGCGCGCTACGGCAAGCTGCTTGCGCGTGAGCGAGCCGGAGCGCTTCAGGTGCAGGTACGCGAGCTCCGGAGGGCGCGAGAAGTGCTCGCGGCTCGTGACCTCGGCCATCTCGGGGGCGATCCACGATATCCTGCCGCGGCGCGTGAGCTCCTCCGTCATCTGCCGGTAGATGCCGGGCAGGTAGCGCACGTCGTCCTCCGCGTACTGCAGCTGCTCGGGGTCGAGGGGCCGCCGCGACCAGTCCGTGAGCGACTCCGCCTTCGGGAGCCTCACGCCGCAGCACGCCTCCACGAGGGCGCCGTAGCCAATCTGCTGGCGATATCCCAGAAACGCGGCCGCGACCTGCGTGTCGAACACGGGGGTGGGGATGCAGCCCATCTCCTCGAGGATGACCTCGAGATCCTGGGTGCAGGCGTGGAACACCTTCGTGATCTTCTCGTCCTCGAACAGTGCCCGCAGGCTCGAGAGGTTGCGGATGAGGATGGGGTCGACGGCGGCGGACTCCTCCTCCGTCGCCACCTGGATGAGGCACAGCTTGGGATAGAAGGTCTTCTCGCGCAGGAACTCCGTGTCGACGGCAAGCACCCGCGACGATGCGGCCCGCTCGCAGAACGCGGCAAGCTCCTTTGAGTCAGATATATACACAAAAGCTCGTTTCGTTGATTGTGTAGGCAGTCGCCCTGTGCCGACGGGCGTTACGCTATCCTTTGGGGATATGGCTCGCGACGTCGACGCGACTACACCATGATACATAACAAGGCGGGAGGGCACCGTGCGCATCCTCATCGTTCACAACCTCAAGTCGGGCATGAGCTCGATCGACGTATTCGACTTCGTCCATGCACTCATGCGCGAGGACGACGAGATCGTCATCCGCGGCCTGGACTCCAGCTCCCAGGGGCAGCAGGAGCTCCGCGACGCGGAGTCCTTCGACCTCGTCGTCGTGTCGGGCGGCGACGGCACCGTGACGAGCCTGCTGTACGAGCTGCGCGATCGCAACGTTCTGACCTGCGTCTTCCCGTCCGGCACCGCAAACCTGGTGTTCGAGAACCTCGCGAACGCCCCGGAGCCCGCCTCCATCGCGAAGGCGTGCCGTGACGGCTACTTCGTGCGCGCGGACTTTGGCGAGATAGCGTGGACGGACACGGACGGCAACAGCGACTCGCGCGGCTTCGGCCTCATGGCGGGCTCGGGCTACGACGCCGTCCTCATGCGCGAGGCCATCCCCAACAAGCAGATCATAGGCGAGGCCGCGTACTTCACCGCGGCGCTCGCCAACGCCCACCCCAAGGTCGAGCACTTCACCATCACCGTCGACGGCGAGACGTTCGAGCGCGACGGCATCGCGTGCATCGTCGCGAACACCGCCAAGATGCAGGCCGACATCCAGATCGTGCCGGACTGCTCCATGTCCGACGGCAAGCTCGACGTGATCGTGCTCGAGACCTCGGATGCCGTCCAGCTGCTCGTCCCCATCTTCACGGGACTCTTCGACAAGCAGGCAAAGGGCGGCAGGCCGTTCATCGAGCACTTCTCGGGCAGGGAGATCGAGGTGAGTTCCGACTCGCCCATCCCCATGCAGGTGGACGGCGACACCATCCCCGGCATGGTCATGGGCTACAAGGCCCATGTCATCCCCCAGTGCAACAAGCTCGTCGTCGACCAGGCGAGCCCGTACTTCGACCGCAGGAACCGCGTCGAGCTGGGCTAGGCACAACGGAGCAGAACACCTTGGCCCCCGGACTCCGGGGGCCTTTGCGATGCGATAGGAGTCAGATGTACACGTTCGAGAGCAGGGTCCGCTACAGCGAGTGCGCAAGCGACGCGCGCCTGTCGCTGCTGGGACTCGTCAACTACCTGCAGGACTGCTCGTGCTTCCAGAGCGAGAGCCTTGGCATCGGCATAGAGGACATGGAGAGGAACCACTATGCGTGGTTCCTCTCCGCCTGGCAGATAGAGATAGAGGACCTTCCGCGCTTCAACACGCCCATCGCCGTCAGCACGTGGTGCTACGGCGTGAAGCGGCTCCTCGCCAGCAGGAACTTCACCATCGAGGGACAGGACGGCACCCCGTACGTGCGCGCGGACTCGCTGTGGTTTCTGTACGACACGAAGCTCGGCCGGCCCGTCAAGTTCCCCAAGTCCCAAATGGCCTACCTGGAGGACACGCCGCGTCTGGACATGCCGCCCACGAAGCGCAAGATCGACGTCAAGGGCGACTTCGCGTGCGCGCCCACGATCACGGTGACGCGCCAGCACCTGGATACGAACGGCCACGTCAACAACGCGCAGTACATCCAGATGGCACTCGACGCGCTCGAGCAGACGGGACAGGCCCTTGTGCCGTGGCGCATCACGGTGCAGTACGAGTCCATGGCACTGTTGCACGACACCGTGGAGCCGCAGGTGTTTAGCTCCGGGGGCGGCCGCACGGTCAGGCTCGCCCGCCCAGACGGCGAGCCGTACGCAATCGTGAGGATCGAGGTGCGCGACTGATGGGCACGCAGGACGGCAAGACGGTGGTGCGCGTGGCGGCAGCGGTCATCTGGAGGGACGACCGCGTGTACGCTGCCCAGCGCGGCTATGGCGACATGAAGGACGGCTGGGAGTTCCCCGGCGGCAAGGTCGAGAAGGGCGAGGCGCCGGAGCAGGCGCTGCGCCGCGAGGTGAGAGAAGAGCTTGGCTGCGAGCTGGGCGGCGTGTTCTACCTGGACACCGTGGAGCACGACTACGACGACTTCCACCTGAGCATGGACGTGTTCGCGTGCACTCCCGCCGCAGGCGAGACGCCCCGCTCGAACGAACACGAGGCGGAGCGCTGGCTTGCGCGCGACGAGCTTCTGGACGTGGAGTGGCTCCCCGCGGACCTCGACGTCGTCATGAGCCTGGGCATGAGCTGGGACGAGGTGTTCACGGAGGGGCGCCTGTAGCCGCAACGGAGCCAATGCCCCCGAAACCATGGCGCTTGGTAAGCCCAGGCGCAGGCGTTTCTCGCCCAAACGCTCAGCTGCTATGATAGTGCCCTAAGCCAGAGAGAGGACTTCCATGCCAGACACCCAGCCGGTCGCAAGCGACCAGACGAGCATAGCCACGACGGACGCCGCCGAGCGTCCCGCCGTAATCGAGACGGCATCGGCCACGACGTCTTTGGACAACGCGAACTCCGGCGCGAAGCCGGTGGTGATCGCAGCGGTCGGCGTGGTGGTCCTCCTTCTTTTGGCGAACGCGCTCGGGGGGTTCGTCGCGGGCGTCACGAGGTTCGCCCTCATGGACGAGCTGGGGCGCCACGCGGACACGCTGGAGCCAGGCGCCTCCGACGGCGCGTACGGGGACCCTGACGACTCCGATGCGTGGGACACCTACGACGACCAGGGCGACTGGTGGAGCCAGGGCAGCATGGCAGACGTGTGCGGCTCGCCGGACCGCCCGGGCGCACGCGCATAGCGAGGCGAGGGCGCCCACACCAGACCCCATCCAAGGAGGAGGCACGCATGAGCAAGGCTGACGACATCTTCATCTCCATGTGCCGGGACATCATCGAGAACGGCACCACGACGGAGGGACAGAAGGTCCGCCCGCACTGGGAGGACGGCACGCCGGCGTACACCATAAAGCAGTTTGGCGTATGCAACCGCTACGACCTGCGCGAGGAGTTCCCCGCGCTCACGCTGAGGCGCACTGCGCTCAAGAGCTGCATGGACGAGGTGCTGTGGATCTACCAGCGCAAATCGAACAACATACACGACCTGAAGCCGCACATCTGGGACGAATGGGCAGACGAGGACGGGTCGATCGGCAAGGCGTACGGCTACCAGGTGGGCCAGGTGAGCCACTACGCGGACGGCGACTACGACCAGATGGACCGCGTGCTGAAGGACCTGCGCGAGAACCCGTTCAGTCGCAGGATCATGACGAACCTGTACACGTTCTCCGACCTGTCCGAGATGCACCTGTACCCGTGCGCGTACAACGCGATCTACAACGTGACGGAGCACCCCGGTGACGACAAGCCCACGCTGAACATGGTGCTGGTGCAACGCAGCCAGGACGTGCTTGCCGCGAACAACTGGAACGTGTGCCAGTATGCCATCCTGCTCATGATGGTGGCGCAGGTAAGCGACATGCACGCCGGCGAGTTGGTGCACATGATCGCGGACGCCCACATCTACGACCGCCACGTCGACATCGTGCGCGAGCTCATCAGCCGGCCGACCTACCCGGCCCCGAAGGTGCACCTGAATCCGTACGTGCACGACTTCTACGACTTCACGACCGACGACCTCATCGTGGAGGGCTACAGCCACGGCCCGCAGGTGAAGGACATCCCCATAGCGATCTAGGAGGACCATGGACGCCATCGTTTCCGTCACGCGCGACTGGGCCATCGGCAGGGACGGCGCTCTCTTGGTCCGCAACAAGGCGGACATGCACCGCTTTGTGGAGCTCACGCGCGGCTGCACGTGCGTTATGGGCAGGAAGACCTACGAGAGCTTCCCGGGAGGGCCGCTCAAGGGCCGCCGCAACGTGATCGTGACGCACGACGCCGGCTACGAGCCGCCAAAGGCGGAGGGCCTCTCCGCGGGCACGAGCGTGGACGTGGTGACGTCGCCTCAGGCGGCGCTGGACGCCACGGCAGCCGACGCGCGCGTCTGGCTCATAGGCGGCGAGTCGCTGTACCGCGCGCTTCTCCCTTGCTGCTCTAGCTGCTACGTCACCAGAAACGACGTTGTGGTGCCCGGCGCGGACGCGTTCTTCCCGAACCTGGACGACGACCCGACGTGGACGCTTGCCGAGCGCGAGGACGGCGGCGTCACGAGCGCGGGAGTCGCGTTTGACTTCGCACGCTACGACAGACGCGCATAACGGCGCGCAGGGCAGGGTCTACCGGCGGAGAAGAGCCTCCGCCGCGGCCACGAGCCCCCTCGCGTCCCCACAGCCACACTCGACCCTGAGCCACGCGCCGTCCTCGGCCGTGGCCATGTTTTGCACGCGGCTTGCCGTGCCGCCGGGCACGTAGCGCCCGCACAGGTCGACGGCGCCGTTGGCGCCTCGGGCAACCGCGTGCGCCGCGACGGCAGCGTCCACGAGGACGTCGACGGCAGGTCCGAAGCCGTCCTCCAGGTTCGCAGCCGCTGCCTCGTACGATTGATCTTCCGTGAGGCCGGGGTAGCTCACGCTGCGCGCTGCGGGGTGGCAGCGCAGGTACGCAGCCATGACCTGCGCGTTGTCGTTCGCGTGGCGTCGACGCGCATCGAAATCCGCCATGCCGGCAGAAAGAGCCTGGATCTGGGAGCTTTCCGGCACGGGCAGCGCGGCAACCGCGTCCGCCATGCCGGCACAGCCGTCCCTCCCCTGTAGGGCCTCGCGACGAAGGCCCACCATCACCATGCCGCAGGCCGGCTGGCGAACGACGCGGTCAAGCGAGGCGAGAACGACGTCCGCCCCGAGCCTGCCGGCGGGGCACCCCAGCGCAGACGTGAGGCTCACGTCCACGGCAAGCGGTACGCGCTCCGCAGTGGGCGCCTCGTCCCGGTGGCGCGCCAATACCCGCACGTCGCACATGCGCACGGGCACCCCGCCCAAGGGCTCCACCACGGCGGCGGGGTCGATCCCCAGCCGTCGCGCCACGTTCGTGACGCCCGGCGCCGCCACTACCCACGCGCGGCTCCTGCCGCCAAGGGCCCGGGCAAAGGTGCGACAGACGTCCCGCAGGGCCTCTCCCGCCAAGGCGCCGCGCTCTTCTCGCCCGCCGCGCGCTGCATCCGTGCGCCCTTGCTCCTGCTCCATCGCTCTTTCCTCCTGCCGCCGTGTGCTTCCATGGCGCGCGTCACGTGCCGACGTTGCAAAAGGGGCCGCCCCGCGGGACGGCCCCTGTCGTGCCATGGCGATGTCGCTATTGCTAGCTTTGGGCTAGCCGCGGCGCTCGCGGATCTCCTCCGTGATGTCCCTCACGAAGTCGGCCAGGTCACGCTGGGTGGTCTCGTTGGTGGCGCGGTCGCGGACGCTGATGTTGCCGGCCTCCTTCTCCTTCTCGCCCAGGATGAGCATGTAGGGGACGCGGTCGACGGAGCGGGCCTCGCGGATCTTGTAACCGATCTTCTCGTCGCGGTCGTCCACCTTCACGCGCACGCCGGCGTCGCGCAGGGTCTGCGCGACCTCGCTGGCGTAGTCGCGGGTCTTCTCGCTGACGGGCAGCACCTTGACCTGGCAGGGCGACAGCCACGTGGGGAACTTGCCCGCGTACTGCTCGATGAGCATGCCGATGAAGCGCTCGAAGCTGCCGAAGCCGGCGCGGTGAATCATGATCGGCTGCTTCTTGGTGCCGTCCTTGTCGACGTACTCCAACTGGAAGTTGTGCGGCAGCTGGAAGTCGAGCTGGATGGTGCCGCACTGCCACTCGCGGCCCAGGCAGTCCTGCAGGTGGAAGTCGATCTTGGGGCCATAGAACGCGCCGTCGCCCGGGTTGAGCTTGTAGTCGACGTGCATGTCCTCCAGGGCCTTCTTGAGGCCCTCCTCCGCACGCTCCCAGTCCTCGTCGGAACCCATGGAGTTGTCCGGACGCGTGGAGAGCTCGACGCGATACGGGAAGCCAAACTGCGCGTAGTATGCCGTGATCAGGTGCGCGACGTCCTCGACCTGCTCCGTGATCTGGTCCGGACGGATGAACAGGTGGGCGTCGTCCTGCTGGAACTCGCGAACGCGGAAGAGGCCGTGCAGGGCACCCTTGAGCTCGTGACGGTGGTCGATGCCGGCCTCGGCCAGCTTGAGCGGCAGGTCACGGTAGCTGCGCGGCTTGCTCTTGTAGATGAGGCAGGCACCCGGGCAGTTCATCGGCTTGATGGCGTAGTCCTCGTCGTCGATCTGGGTCGTGTACATGTTCTCCTTGTAGTGGTCCCAGTGACCGGAGGTCTCCCACAGCTTGCGCGAGAGGATGATGGGCGTCTGAACCTGGTCGTACCCGTACTTGTCCTGCATCTCCTGCCAGTACTGCATGAGGGCGTTGCGGATGCGCATGCCGTTGGGCAGCCAGAACGGGAAGCCGGGGCCGGCCTCGTTCATCATGAAGATGTCCATCTCCTGGCCGATCTTGCGGTGGTCGCGCTTCTCGGCCTCCGCAAGCAGGGCAAAGTGCTCGTCCATCTCCTGCTTGTTGCGGAAGGCGACGCCGTTGATGCGGGTGAGCATCTTGTTCTTGCTGTCACCCTTCCAGTACGCGCCAGAGACGCCCGTCAGCTTGAACGCCTTGAGCGCCTTGGTGTAGAGGATGTGCGGGCCCACGCACATGTCGACGTACTCGCCCTGCTTGTAGAACGTGATGCGCGCGTCCTCGGGAAGGTCGCCGATGTGCTCGACCTTGTACTTCTCGCCACGCTCCTCCATATGCTTGATGGCTTCTGCGCGCGGGAGCTCGTACGTCTCGAACTTAAGGTTCTCCTTGCAGATCTTGCGCATCTCGTCCTCGATGGCCGGGAAATCGTCCTCGGAGATCTTCGTGCCCTCGGGAAGGTCGATGTCGTAGTAGAAGCCGTTGTCCGTGGCGGGGCCGTACGCGAAGTCCGCCTGGGGGTACAGGCGCTTGATGGCCTGCGCCATGATGTGCGCCGCGGAGTGACGCAGGACGTGGAGCTCCTCGTCGGCGGGAACCTCGTCCACGTGGCCGTCGTTAAAAAGAACCTTCATGCTAATAACCTTTCGTATGTGGGGCGGACCCGCCATGGGCTTCGCCCTCAGACATTGCCGTAAAATGTTTTCCGTTGGATCAAGGGAGAAGAGCGTGCGCACCCGGCCGAGGCCCTTGGGTCAACGCAGCGCGGCGCCTGCCGCAGGACGGCGCGCGGCCGTCCCATCGAAAGGACAGGCGCCTAGATAGTCGTCGTGGTGATGGTGGGAATACCGTTCGCGATGGCGCGACTCGCGCGCGTGCGTGGGCAGAACCTGTACTCGTCACTGTTCGAACGCATGACCTGACGACTCCCCCGTGCCGTAACGGCACGACTTGCGTTTGCCGACGGCACGCGGCCGTTCGCAAACCAATTGCAGACGTGACTACTTTACAACAGCTTCGTGCGATGTGTGGCCGCGACCTCTGTGTCAGCCAAAAGCCACATGCGTGGGCACAGGGATCGCCCAGAGGTGTCCGCCGCAGTGGCATTGCGGCCACAAAAAAGGCACCGCGGATGGCGCGGTGCCCTTGCGGTTGATCTCTTGCGCGACGCTTCCGAATGCCGCGCTACTGGATGCGGGTGCGGCAGTACGGGCACACCTTCCAGTCCGCGTTCAGCGGGCGGTGGCACGTGGGGCACACGTTCCTCACCTGGGTGTTGCAGATGGGGCACACCACGAAGTCGCGGTCGATGGGCGCACCGCACTTGGGGCAGATGCCATAGTGGCTGAGCTGGTGCTCGCGAAGCGCGATGTCCAGGTCCTGCTCCTCGCGGTCGACCAGGTAGGAGCTGGGGCGCAGGATCACGTACGCCAGAAGGCCGACGATGGGGATGATCGATATGACGGCCCACAGCCACCAGGGCTCCGCGCCGCGGCGCTGGGCGTCGCGGATGACATAGACGATGGAGAGGATGTAGAGCATGACGAGGCACGCAACCATGAGGTAGAGCACCATGCGGACTTCGGGCGTAATCAGCTGGTCGAGAAGCTCAGACATGTCTTAGTGACCTTTCTTATTTGACATACGTGCTTCCCGGCTCACGCTCGCAGGAAGCTGCAGCATCGCAGAAGATTGTAACAGACTGCGCGCCGACGCCGCACGCGATGGGCATTTGTGCAGGTTGCGCACAAGCTCACTACATCGGCGGCGCCGCGCGGACGGCTACTCGTAGCGCTCGTCGAACACGCGGCGGGTCTTCTTCTCGCTCCGCGGCAGGACGCCCAGCTCGACCACCTTTACGAGCGGCGTGAAGCCTATGCGGTTGCGGCACTCGTGCGCGACCTCGTCCGCGAGCGCGAGGAAGTCCTGCGTGCCGTCCGTCTCAACGTACAGGCGCATGGTGTCGCGTCCCTCCAGGTGCGACAGACGGATCTGGTACTCGCTCGACAGCTGCGGGAACGACGCGATGACCTCCTCCACCTGCCGCGGGAACACGTTGACGCCGTGAATCTTGAACATGTCGTCCGAGCGCCCGCGGATGGTGTCGATGCGCGGGAACGGGCTGCCGCACGGGCACGTTCCGGGGATGATGCGGCTGAGGTCGTGCGTACGGAAGCGGATGAGCGGCGCGCCCTCCTTCACGAGCGTGGTGATGACGATCTCTCCCCACTCGCCGTCCGGCACGGCATCCCCTGTCTTGGGGTCGACAACCTCAAGGTAGATGTAGTCGTCCCAGTAGTGGATGCCGTCGTTGGCGGAGCAGCTGATGCCGATCCCCGGCCCATACACCTCCGTCAGGCCGTAGATGTCAAACGACTCGATCCCGAGGCCCTCGTTTATGCGTTGGCGGATCTTCTCGCCCCAGCGCTCGGATCCTATGACGCCGCGACGCAGGCAGATCTTGTCCTGAAGGCCGCGCCTCTGCACCTCCTCAGCAAGCAGCAGCGCGTAGCTGGACGTGGCGCAGACGACCGTGGACTGCATGTCCATCATGAACTTGAGCTGCTTCTCCGTGTTGCCGGGGCCCATGGGGATGGCCATGGCGCCGAGCTTCTCCGCGCCGGCCTGAAAGCCTATGCCTGCGGTCCAAAGCCCGTAGCCAGGCGTTATCTGCACGCGGTCGCGGTTGGTGACGCCGGCCATCTGGTAGCAGCGGGCGAAGATCGTGGCCCAGTCCTCCACGTCGCGCGCGGTGTACGGCACGATGACCGGCGTTCCCGTGGTACCGGAGCTCGAGTGGATGCGCACGATCTTCTCCTCCGGAACCGCGGCGAGGCCCAGCGGGTACGCGTCGCGGAGGTCCTGCTTGGACGAGAAGGGCAGGCGCCTGAAGTCGTCGGCGTCCGTCACGCCGGTGATGCCGGCCTCCTTGAGGCGGCGGCCATAGAAGTTGTCCGACGCGCGGAGGCGTTCGATCTGCCTGTTGACGAGCTCGAGCTGGGTGTCGCTTATCTGCATGGTTCCTCCTTGGCGTAGTCGAGCGCGCGGTCGTTCAGGGCGAGGAAACGCTCCGGCACCACGTGATGCACGGCGGCGCGCACCTCCTCCACGGTGAAGCCGAGCGCGCCCGTGCGCGCGGCCGCGCCCAGCAGCAGCACGTTAAGCACCTTTGCCGAGCCAAGCTCGCGCGCGGCGGCGTCCGCGTCCACCACGGTGAGCTTGCTGACGGCGCCCCGCAGGTAGCCCATGACGGCGTCGAGGTCGTACGCCGGGCCGCCCGTGACGGCCGAGACCGGCACGACGGGCCTATTGCTCACGATGACGGCGCCGCCGGGCTTAAGCAGGCGAAGCTGGCGCGCGGCCTCCGCCGGCTCGAACGCCAGGATGACGTCCGCGCGGCCGCTGCCCACCAGGGGCGACGCGACGCCCTCTCCCACGCGCACGTGGCTGAGGACGGAACCCCCGCGCTGCGCCATGCCAATGGTCTCGGCCGTCTTGACGGGAAGGCCCTTGCGCATGGCCGCCGTTGCAAGGAGGCGGGACGCGAGCACCGTGCCCTGGCCGCCCGTCCCGCACAACACGATGTCACGCCTCATACGCACTACCTCCCGAAATCGCGTCGAACGGGCACAACTGCTCGCACAGCGTGCAACCCGTGCACTGCGAGCCGTCTATCGCCACCTTGCCATCTGCCTGCGGCACAAGCGCAGGGCAGCCCAGCTGCTTGACGCAGCGCTGACAGCCCACGCAGCGCGCGGGGTCCACGTGGCTCTGCGCGCTTGGCCTGTACAGGAACACGCACGGGCTCTTGAAGATGATGGCCTTCACGCCGGGCTCCGCGTCCACGCGCGCGACGGTCTTGGTGGTCGCCTGCAGGTCGAGCGGGTCCACCGTCTCGACCACGGAAAGGCCGATCGCCCTGAGGACGCGCTCGATGCTCACGGGGGTAACCTTCTGACCCATTGCCGTGCGGCCCGTGCCGGGATGCGGCTGGTGGCCGGTCATGGCGGTGGTGGAGTTGTCAAGCACGCACAGCGTCATGTTGGACTGGTTGTAGAACGCGTTCACGACGCCCGTGATGCCGGAGGCGAAGAACGTGGAGTCACCCACGAACGCGAAGCAGTGCGTATCGGGCTCAATGTGACCCACGCCCTGGGCGATGTTGATGCCGGCGCCCATGCACAGGCAGGTGTCGCACATGTCGAGCGGACGGGCGTTTCCCAGCGTGTAGCAGCCGATGTCGCCGCAGTAGATGGTCTTCTTGCCGCGCATGGCCTGCTTTACGGCATAGAAGCTCGCGCGGTGCGGGCAGCCGGCGCAGAGCACGGGCGGCCTCACGGGAAGCTGTGGCGGATCCGGCCAGGCGGCGCCCTCCGCGGCACCGCGCCCCAGGAACGCGTCGAGCACCTGGCCCACGTACTCCACGGAGTTCTCGCCGGACGGCTTCACGTCGCCCGTGAGCTTGCCGCGCACCACAACGTCCAGGTGGTGCCTGCCCGCAAGCGCCGTCAGCGCGCGCTCGATCACGGGGTCGAGCTCCTCCACGCACAGGACCTCGTCCACGCCGTCCAGGAACTCGAGCGCAAGGTCGTCCGGGAACGGGAACGGCGTCGCCACGCGCAGCACGCGGCACTCGCCCTCGGCCAGGTTCTCGCGAACGTACTGGTAGTTGATGCCGTGCGTCGCGATTGCCTTGCGAGCGGGGCGCACGGCTGCGGCGGGAGTTGCGGCACTGTCGTCAGGCGCAGTGCCGGCGTGGCTCGCGGCGTCGGCGTGGCCGGCCTCCCAGTCCACGAAGTTTCCGGCATACGAGCCCAGCTCGTGCGAGAGTCTGGCGTTTCTCTGCTCGATGCGCGCATGCGCCTGCACGGAGAGGCGCGGGAAGATGACCCACTTGGAGGAGTCCTTCACGAAGCCCTCCGGCTTGCTCTTGAGGTAGTCCTCGGGCTCGAGGACGTCGATCGCCTCGTAGCCGTGGTCCACGCGCGTGGTCGGCCGCAGGAACACGGGGCTGTGGAGCTCCTCGGAGAGCGCGAACGCGTCGCGCATCATCTGGTACGCGTCCGCGACGCCGGACGGGTCAAGGCACGGCACCTTGCTGAACTGGGCAAACGTGCGCGTGTCCTGTTCGGTCTGCGACGAGATGGGACCGGGGTCGTCTGCGACCACGATGACCATGCCGCCCTTCACGCCGATGTACTCCAGGCTCATGAGGGGGTCGGCGGCAACGTTCAGGCCCACGCACTTCATGGTAACGAGCGAGCGGGCACCCGCGTACGAAGCGCCGGCCGCGACCTCGAGCGCGGCCTTCTCGTTAACGGACCACTCCACGTACACGTCGCCGGGGTTGCGCTTTGCGACGGTCTCGATGATCTCCGTCGAGGGCGTGCCGGGATACCCCGCCACCACGTCCACGCCGGCGGCGAGCGCACCCAGCGCCATCGCCTCGTTTCCCATCAGGAACTCCCTGTGCATGGGCATACCTCCCCGCCGGCCACGCGCTGCAGGCGCGGCCATGCATCGGCAGTCAACAAGCTTTAACCACTCTACAAAAGGCGCGCCGGTGCCGCGCCGCAAGTTGGCAAACGTTCGAATCTGTTAATCGAGCGCACGCCCGTGGCCGATCAGGGTGCGCGTGGCACGGGGAGCGCGGCGCCAGGCGCACCGGCGGGGCGGTACAATGTGCACGCGCCTATCATGGGAGCACAGATCTGCCCTCGCACCCCTTCCACGCTGCGCCCGTCGCGCGGCATGCGAATCTGATTGGGAGGCACTGCCATGTCTCGCGTTCCCTACCTCAGGTCCTACGTCCTTCTGTCCAGAAGACGCTGGGTGTTGGCCATGCTCGCCGCGATCGCGGGGGTCGTCCTTCTCGCCACGCTCGTGCCGTTTGCCACGGACGGCGCGTATAACTACTCGGTGGACAGGTACTACGAGACGTACAGTTTTCTCCTTCACCAGGGTGGGACCATAAGCGATGCGGACCACCGACAGGCAAGAAGGCTCGAGTCGATTATCGAAGAGACGAATCCGGCCGAATACTGCCACAAGGTCCGCAGCTACGAGCTTCGGGAGATCAGGGAGCAGAAGTCCCAGGGCCAGTCGTCGGATCCAGACACGCGAAGGCTGCATACCTTCACGACCACGTTTCTGAACGCGGTGTGCAAGCTGAGCTCGCCCGCCCTGTACCAGGGAACGGACGCCATGCCCGGACTAGTGCTGGTCGCATACTACCTTGGGGTGATACCCTCCCCCGTGCTGCTGCTCGCACCGTTTACCCTGCTGTGGGTCGTCGCGCGGGAGAACGCATCGTCCAGGCTCCTTTCCCACGCGCCGCTCTCCCCCGCCGGCATGTGGCTGTACCTGGGATGCCTCGGCGCACTGCTCACGCTCGTTTTCTCGCTCGTGCCCATGCTTCCCGCCTTTGTGTTGGGCGTCATCAGGAACGGCGTGGGAGACCTCGCCTACCCCATCATCTATTGGCAGGACGACGTGCTCGTGAGGACGACCCTCATACGCGAGCTTGTGCGGTACGTGGGGTTCTTCCTCCTTGCGGGATTCTGCCTAGGCACGCTCTGCCACCTCGCGACCTCGCTGCGGGCGCCTGCCGTCATGGTCGCCGGCATCGCGCTTCTGGTGCCGCCATGCCTGGACAACTATTATGACCTGGGCGCGATCTTCCCTGACGCGCTAGCCTCCCTGCCGTCCACGTACTTCTCCGCAGACAGGCTCCTTGGCAGGCTCGGCGGCATAGGCGCCCAGAACGCCATACCCATAGCGGGCGCGAACACGACGCGGGGCGTGCTCTCCATCGCCGTGCTCATCGCGGTCATGGGGCTCGTCGGCGTGCTCGCGAGGTCGGTCGCGCTCTCAAGGTCCTACGGCCGTGCGCGCAGGGCGGCGTCGGAGCAGGCCATCCCCAGGGGACGGCTGCTCGTGGCACGCGACGTCAGCGTGGGCTACGTCAGGAACCATCCGCTCGTGACGGGCGAGCTCTCACTTGCGAGCGGTGGTGTCGTGGGCTTCGTCGCGCCAAACGGCTATGGCAAGACGACTCTCCTCGCAGCGCTCGCGGGCGTCCCGCAGTGCCCGCGCGCAACGTCCGTCGATGCCGTGGCCGTGGCGCCGACGGGTAACGGATCCGTCAGCCCGCATAGCCAGGCCGCGTGGCGCAGGTCTGTCTTCCTGCTGCCCGGCGACGGCTCCGTGCTGTACGACCACCTGACGCCCGACCAGACCATCGAGCTCGTGCGCTGCCTGTGGCGCTGCGTGCCGGAGCGCGACACGCTCGCTGACATGGCGGCCGGCGGCTTTAGGCGCAAGCGCATCGCCACGCTCTCGCAGGGCATGCGCCAGCAGGCCGCGATCGCGGTCGCACTCGCGACGCAGGCGCCGGTCCTGCTGCTGGACGAGCCCATGAACGCGCTCGACCCCACGAACCGTCAGCTCGCAAACGAACGCGTCCGCGCGTACGCGGAAGAGGGCCGCTGCGTCTTCATGTCGTCCCACCTCCTGAACAACCTGGATGAGGTCTGCGACGGCGCGTACCTCATTCGCGACGGCGCGCTCGTGGACGCCGGCGGCAGGCATCGCCCGCCGCTCCCCGCGCTGTACTGGGAGTTCTACCCCCGCCCGCAGCAGTCGTAGCCGACAGGCATGGCCCAATAGCCGTAGCACGGCTCACGCGCCGTGCGCGGGCGAGAAGAGCCATGCAGAGGGGCGGCCGCCGGCACCATGCCAGCGACCGCCCCATCCTTGTCACGCTAGTGCGCAAGCCCGTTGCGCGAGGACCGCACGGCGTGCGCGCGACGCCGCGCCAATGCTACTCGAAATCTGCGATCTGGCCCTTGAGCTGCTCGATCGTGGTCGTGAGCTCGGCCTGCTGCGCGCGCTTCTTCTCGATGACGGCAGGGGCTGCCTTCGCGACGAAGCCCTCGTTGGAGAGGGTCCTGCTCACGGAGCTCAGGTCCTTCTCGGCCTTCGCGAGCTCCTTCTTGAGGCGCTTCGCCTCTGCCGCAAGGTCGACGAGGCCGCCGAGCGCCACGAAGATCTCGAGCGTGCCGTCGGCCACCGTGACCGACCCCTCCGGCTTCTGCTGCTCGTGGCCGAGGGCGAGCTGGTCCACGCGGCCGACGGAGCAGATGAAGCCGCGCTGGGCCTCGAGCACCGCGGCGTCCTCCGCGGAGGAGCGCACCGCGACGTCCAGCTCGGCCTTTGGCGACAGGCGGTAGCGGGCGCGGGTGGAGCGCACGGCGGAGACCACGCGCTTCGCGAGGTCGAAGTCGTGCTCTGCCCTGTCGTTCACGAACTGCGCGAACTCGTCGGGCTCAGGCCACTTTGCGACCATCAGGAACTTTGCGGAGTGGTCGTCCAGGCCGCTCGCGGGCAGCTTGTCCCACACGCTCTCCGTCACGAACGGCATCACGGGGTGCAGCAGGCGCATGGACGCGTCCAGCACGAAGACGAGGTTGCGCTGGACCTGCAGCTTCTCCTCCGGCGTGCCGTCCAGCAGGCGGCCCTTGCAGAGCTCGATGTACCAGTCGCACACCTCGTTCCAGAAGAACGACTGGATGTTGCGGGCGTAGTCGCCAAACTCGTAGCCCTCGAGCTGCCTCGTGGACTCCGCGACCACCTTCGCGAGGCGGCTGAGCATCCACGCGTCCTCGGGCGTCTCTGCCTTGGGGGCGCCGGGCACGTAGCCCGCGAGGTTCATCTGGACAAAGCGGCTCGCGTTCCAGATCTTCGTCACGAATGAGCGCGCCTGCTCCGTGCGCGGGCTGTCGATGAGCTCCTTCGTCTTCTTGTTGATGTTCGCGTCGAACTTGACGTCCTGGTTGTTGGTGATGAGCGTCAGTAGGTTGAAGCGCATGGCGTCGGCGCCGTACTTCGCCATCAGGTCCATGGGGTTCACGCCGTTGCCCTTGGACTTGGACATGCGGCTGCCGTCCTTCGCCAGAATCGTCGCGTAGATGTACACGTCGTGGAACGGAATCTCGTTCGTGAAGTACAGCGAGCTCATGATCATGCGCGCGACCCACAGGGCGATGATGTCGCGGGCGGTCACGAGGACCTTCGTGGGGTGGTGCCCCTCCATCTGCTCGGGGTGGTCGGGCCAGCCCTGCGTGGCGAAGGTCCACAGCTGCGAGCTGAACCAAGTGTCCAGCACGTCGGGGTCCTGGTGCACGTGGTGACCGCCGCACTTCGGACACACGTCCGTGTCCTCCATGAGGGCGTCCTCCCAGCCGCAGTCCTCGCAGTAGAACACCGGGATGCGGTGGCCCCACCACAGCTGGCGGCTGATGCACCAGTCCTTCAGGTTGTCCATCCACGTGAGGTACGTCTGGGTCCAGCGCTCCGGGTGGAACTTGATCTCGCCGTCCTTCACGACCTCGGTCGCGCGCTCCTTCAGCTTGTCCACGGCCACGAACCACTGCTCGGACAGCCACGGCTCGAGCGCGGTGTCGCAGCGGTAGCAGTGCATGACGGAGTGCTCGAGGTCCTCGATGTGATCGAGCAGGCCGTGCTCGTCAAACCAGTCGACGATGGCCTTCCTGCACTCGTCGCGGTCCATGCCGCTGAACTCGCCGTAGCCGTCGACCACGTGGGCCGTCTCGTCGAAGATGTTGATCTGCGGCAGGTCGTGCGTCTGGCCCATCGCGTAGTCGTTGGGGTC
Source organism: Parafannyhessea umbonata (assembly GCF_900105025.1). GTDB lineage: Bacteria > Actinomycetota > Coriobacteriia > Coriobacteriales > Atopobiaceae > Parafannyhessea > Parafannyhessea umbonata. The sequence goes on from NZ_LT629759.1 coordinate 1,103,317, forward strand.
GTGCGCGGGCGTCACCTTCACGAAGCCGGTGCCGAACTTGGGGTCGACGTGCCAGTCGCTGAAGATGGGTATCTCGCGGTCCACGATCGGCAGCATGACGGTCTTGCCCACGAGCTTCTGCTTCTCGGGGTCCTGCGGGCTCACGGCGATGCCGGTGTCGCCGAGCATGGTCTCCGGGCGGGTGGTGGCCACGGTCACGTACTCGATGTCGTCGACGGGCTCCGTGAGGGGGTAGCGCAGGAACCACAGGTGGCCGTGCTCGTCCTTGTACTCCGCCTCGTCGTCGCTGATGGCCGTGCGGCAGCTGGGGCACCAGTTCACGATGCGCTTGCCGCGGTAGATCAGGCCGTCGTGGTACCAGTCGCAGAACACCTTGCGCACCGCGCGGCTGAACTCCGGCGACATCGTGAACTTCTCGTCGTCGAAGTCGATGGAGCAGCCCATGCGCTTGATCTGGCTGACGATGGTGCCGCCGTACTCATGGGTCCAGTCCCAGCATGCGTCCAGGAACTTCTCGCGCCCCATCTCAAGGCGAGAGATGCCCTCGCTCTTGAGCTTCTTGTCCACCTTGGTCTGGGTGGCGATGCCCGCGTGGTCCGTTCCCAGGATCCAGCGCGTGGAGCGGCCGCGCATGCGATTGTAGCGGATGTAGGTGTCCTGGATCGTATCGTCCATGGCGTGGCCCATGTGCAGGATGCCCGTCACGTTTGGCGGCGGGATGACGACGGTGCAGTCGCCGACCCCCTTGCTGCGCTGGTAGCAGCCCGCGTCCATCCAGCTCTTGATGAGCTCGGGCTCCGCGGTCTGGGGGTCGTAGTTCTTTGGCATTTCTTCCACGGTTGATACCGCCTTCTTACGCGCCCCGTCAGACGGTGTGGGCACTCGTGTAATGGGCGCGCGCCTCCGCCGGGGCTGGCTTACGTTGCGACCCGGCCGGCCGGCCAAGTCAGTCCAACAGCATACCACGCACGCCGTGCGGCGCCCCCGCGGCCGCGTGCTACAGTCTTTACCACACACGCGCCCGAAGGCGCGCCGATCGCTTGGAGGAGCCAATGGACGAGAAGAACGCCACCGCGGCAGAGGCCGCGCCGCAGGTGGAGACCGCGACCGACAGGCTGAGGATCATCCTGGGACAGGAGCGGCTCGACACGCTCGCCCGCTCGCGCGTTCTCGTGCTGGGCCTGGGCGGCGTAGGATCAAACTGCGTGGAGGCGCTCGCGCGCGGTGGCGTGGGCGAGCTCGTCCTGGTGGACCGCGACATAGTGCAGCCGTCCAACATCAACCGCCAGGCCGTGGCGTACCACTCCACCATCGGTCGCGCCAAGACTGACGTGATGGAAGAGATCGTGCACGACATCAACCCGGACTGCAAGGTCACCACCGTTCACCGGTTCCTCTCGAAGGAGAACCTCGTGCCCACGCTCGAGGCGCTCCCCCGCCCCGACTACGTGGTGGACGCCATCGACACCATCTCGCAGAAGCTCATCGTGGCGAAGTGGTGCCAGGACACGGGGCTCAGGCTCATATCCAGCATGGGCGGGGCAAACAAGCTCAACCCGGAACGGCTGCGCTTCTCGACCATCGAGAAGACGAAGTCGTGCCCCATCTGCAAGGTCATGCGCAAGGAGTGCCGCAAGCGCGGAATCCGCGGGCTTCACGTGCTGTACTCGTCCGAGGTGCCCATGCCCGTCACGCCGCGCGGCGCCGAGCTGCCGGGAGGCAGGCGGCCGGAGAAGGGCGTCACCCTGGGCACCATGAGCTACATGCCGCCCATCATGGGCCAGATGATAGCCGGCCGCGTGATATGCGACCTCGCGGACCTGCACAACGACCTGGACGTCCAGGAGCCCATCGTGGCTCCGCGGCGGCGCGGGGGCAGGTAAGCCATGCAGCTGTTTGACGCGCACTGCCACCTGGACTTCATGTCGAACATGGAAGAGGTCGCGCGCGACGCCGCGGCAGACGGCCTGCATGTGCTCGCGACCACGGTGACGCCCCGGGGCTACCTGCGCGCGCGGGACGCCCTCGCGGGGCTTCCCAACGTGGGCGTCGCCGTGGGCGCACACCCGTGGTGGGTGGCGGACGGGCGGCTCTCGACCGCAGACGTCGAGGCGGCGGCCGACCTCGCCGGCACGACGCGCCTCGTGGGCGAGGTCGGCATGGACTTCTCGCCCAAGCACGTGCCAGAGGGCTCCAAGGACGTTCAGCGCGCCGCGTTCCGGCGCATCTGCGAGGCCGCGGCCACCGGAAGCGACCCCGCGCGCCCCACGGTCATGTCCATACACTCCGTCCGCTCCGCCGCGGAGGTGCTGGAGGTTCTGCGCACGACGGGCTGCCTCGAGCGCTGCCGCTGCGTGTTCCACTGGTTCTCGGGCAGCTCGGACGAGCTCCACGCCGCCGTGGTCGCCGGCTGCTGGTTCTCCGTGAACCCCATGATGCTCCGCACGCGCCGCGGGCGCGAGTACGCGCGACAGGTCCCGCTGCGCCGCCTGCTGACCGAGACGGACCTACCGGCCGGCGAGGACGTGCCGTTCTCCGCCGCCCAGATCGAGGCCGCACTCCAGGAGTGCCTCGCGGGCATCGCGGAGGCGCGCGGGTGCGACGCGGAGGGGCTGGCGCAGGCGGTGTGCGACAACGCGGAGCGGCTCCTCGCGTAGTGCAAAATGCTGCGCAACATCGTGGCATGGGGTGGCGGCAACTCCTTCGGCCACATCTCCAGCCGCGGCGCTCGGCATCGCAATCTAGGGCGCCTCGGGCGCGTGCCTTGCGCCAGCAGCGTGCGGGAACAGCAGAATGCCCGCCGTACGGAGCGCATCCGTATGACGGGCATCGTGCTTTCGAATCGCCAGGGGGCGCCTCGCGTGAGGCACCTCGTCCTTCTCGCCTAGGCGCGCCTCTGGGCTACGCCGTGTGCTTTCCGAAGCCGGAGGAGGACTTGCGGACGATCTTTGGCGGCTGCTTGCCGCCGACGGACTCCGGGGTCACCACGACGTCCGTGATCTCGAGGTCGCTCGGGATGTCGAACATGGTCTCCTCGAGCGTCGCCTCGCAGATGGCGCGAAGGCCGCGGGCGCCGGTGTTCCTGGAGATCGCCTCGCGGGCGATCTCTCGCAGTGCGTCGTCCTGGAACTCGAGGTTAACGCCCTCGATCTCGAACATGCGCTTGTACTGCTTCACGATGGCGTTCTTCGGCTGCGTCAGAATCTCTACCAGGTCGTCCTCCGTCAGCTCCTTCGTGGAGGTGATGACGGGGATGCGGCCTATGAACTCCGGAATCATGCCGAACTTGTGCAGGTCCTGGGGCATTACCTGGGCCATCAGCTCGTCGGAGTTCTCCTCGACCTTCTTGTTGAGCTCAGCGTTGAAGCCGATGCCCTTCTTGCCGATGCGGTCGGCCACGATCTTGTCCAGGCCGACGAAGGCGCCGCCGCAGATGAAGAGGATGTTCTTCGTGTTGATGTGGATGAGCTCCTGCTGCGGGTGCTTGCGGCCGCCCTGGGGCGGTACGCTCGCGTCCGTGCCCTCGAGAATCTTCAGGAGCGCCTGCTGCACGCCCTCGCCGGAGACGTCGCGCGTGATCGAGAGGTTCTCGGCCTTGCGCGCGATCTTGTCGATCTCGTCGATGTAGACGATGCCCACCTCGGCGCGCTCGACGTCGCCGTCCGCCGCGGTGATGAGCTTGAGCAGGATGTTCTCCACGTCCTCGCCCACGTAGCCGGCCTCGGTCAGCGTCGTGGCGTCCGCGATCGCGAACGGCACCTCCAGGAATCGCGCAAGCGTCTGGGCCAGGAGCGTCTTGCCCGTGCCCGTCGGGCCGAGCAGGAGGATGTTGCTCTTGGCGAGCTCCACCTCCTCGCCCTCGGAGTTGACCTCGTCGTCGCCCATCTGGACGCGGCGGTAATGGTTGTAGACCGCGACGCTCATGGCGCGCTTCGCTGCCTCCTGGCCCATCACGTACTGCGAGAGCTCCTCGTAGATCTCGTGCGGGGTGGGCAGGTTCTCGATGAGGTCGCTGCCCTTCTCCGCCTCCTCGACCACGTGCGCGTCATCCTCGCTGATGATGTCGGAGCACTCCTTCACGCACTCGTCGCAGATGAACACCCCGTTGGGGCCCTGGATGAGCTTGCGAACCTGGCTCCTGCTCTTGCCGCAGAACGAGCAGTGCATCTCTGGCATGTTTATGTCGTTGTTCGGCATCTGGCTCTCTTCCTAAGCTTCTCGCCTCAAGGCTACGCCTGCTCGGTGCGCGACGCGATTACCTTGTCGACGAGACCGTACTCCTTCGCCTCCTGGGCGCGCATGTAGTTGTCGCGCTCGGTGTCCGCGTTGATCTTCTCCACGGACTGTCCAGTATACTGCGCGAGCAGCTCGTTCATGTGCTCGCGGATGTATTTGGTCTCGTCGGCGACGATCTGAATGTCGGTCTGCTGTCCCTGGGCGCCAGAGCTCGGCTGGTGAATCATGATCATCGAGTTCGGGAGGGCGAGGCGCTTGCCCGGGGTTCCCGCGGCGAGAAGGACGGACGCCATGGAGGCAGCCATTCCCACGCAGATGGTCGAGACGTCCGGCTTGATGAAGTTCATGGTGTCGAGGATGCCGAGACCGGCGTACACCTCGCCGCCGGGAGAGTCGATGTAGAGCGAGATGTCCTTGTCGGGATCCTGGCTCTCCAGGTGCAGCAGCTGCGCGATCACGAGGTTCGCGGAGTCGCGGGTAATCTCCTCGCCCAGAAAGACGATGCGGTCGTTCAGCAGGCGCGAGTAGATGTCGTAGCTGCGCTCGCCACGCGGCGTCTGCTCAACGACGTAGGGGATGAGGGGCGTGTTCATGGGGTTGTGCATGCGTTCTCCTTCTTGCCGGAACGTAGGGCCGGCCGTCAGAACATGGGACCTGTCCCATGCAATGCTACTACGATGGGTGCAAAAAGCGCTCCGAGGTACCTGTTACCCTCGGAGCGCTTCTCGTAGTCTAAGGTATCGAGAGTTACTCGGCGTCCTCGGAATCCGCACCCTCGGCCTTCGCGCGGGCCTCGGCGATCTCGTCCACGACGGTCACGGGAGCGTTCTCGACCATCCAGTCCACAGCCTTGGAGCGGCGGATGGACTCGCGGATGGCGGGCAGCTGGCCGCCCTTCTTGAACTCCTCGATGCGGGCGTCGACGTCGTCGACGTTGGCCTTCTCGAACTCGGCGCGCACGTCCTCGTCGGTGGCCTCGAGGCCGAGCTTGTCGGCCAGGGCGTCGAGCGCCAGGGACTGGCGGGCACGCTCCTCGGCCTGCTCGTGGAGGTCGTTCACGAAGTCCTGGCTCTTGATGTTGCGAGCCGCGAGGTACATGTCAAGGCTGATGCCCTGGCGCTGGAGCTGACCGAGGACCTCCTGGCCGAGCTCGTTGAACACCTGGTTGAGGTAGGCCTCGGGGACCTCCTCAAGCGTGAGGTGCTTGCCGATCTCCTCGACGACGCGGTCCTCCTTGAGGGACGGAAGGCTGGACTTCTTGTCGTTCTCGATGTCCTCCTTCAGGGCGTCGCGAAGCTCCGCGACGGTGTCGAAGCCGAAGTTCTTCTTCGCGAACTCGTCGTCGAGCTCGGGGGTGACGGACTTCTTGATGGCCTTCAGGGTGACGGAGACCTCGTAGTTGCGCTCGTTCTCGCCCTGCTTCTCGGTCCAGGCGATGTCCTTCTGGTCGCCCTTCTTCATGCCGACGACGCCCGCCACGAACTCCTCCGGCAGGTAGGCGCTCGAGAGGTTCAGCTGGCGGTCGGTGCCGGCCAGTCCGGACTTCTGCTCGACCTTGTCCTCGACGTCCAGGGAGACGACGTCGTCCTTGGTGGCCTCGCGGTCCTCCTCGACGTCCTCGTAGGTGTTGTGGTAGCTCATGAGCTGCTCGAGCTGCTGGTCGATCTCGGCCTCGGTGGCCTCCTCGGGAGGCATGTTGATGGCCGGCGCGTCATAGCTGTCCAGCTCGCAGGTGGGCGGCACGCTCACGGTCACGGTAGCGGTGAAGTCCTCGTGCTCCACGACGGCCAGCGGATCCTCGCCGTAGTCGGGGCTCTCCACGGGGACGATGTCGAGCTCCTCGAGCATCGCGGGCTGGGCATCGTTCATGAGGTCCTCGGTCGCCTGGCCAAGAACCGCGTCGCGGCCGACGATGCCGTCGATGACGGGGCGCGGGGTGTGGCCCTTGCGGAAGCCCTGGAACTGATACCTGTGAGAGATGTCCTTGTACGTGCGGGCGACGTACTTGTCGACCTCGGCGGCAGGGACGGTAATGGTGGCGACTACCTTGCCATTCTCGGGCTTCTCAGCGGTGACGGTGATGTTCAACGTTCCTCCAGTGTTCTCGTGCCAGGGGGCAGGGCCCACGTCTTGTCCCCTTGCGCAGTTACTCTGCTTTGCATTGGTGCGGGCGAAAGGATTTGAACCTTCACGAGATTTCTCCCACTGGAACCTAAATCCAGCGCGTCTACCAGTTCCGCCACGCCCGCCTGATTCATGCACAGCCTATGCATGATAGCAAACGTTACGCATTTTACCCCGCTGCCCGCAAATCTTTCCATGCGAGCTGCGCAAAAAGGCCCCTCGAGCGAGGGGCCCATCCTAGCGCAGGTCCTGCAGCGCGTACACGTCCAGCTCGCGGTCCCTCACCACCGCGAGCGCCTGCACGAGCGCGACCGTCGCCGAGAGTGCCGTCACGCACGTGATGCCACGGCTCACCGCCTCCTCGCGGATATTCGATCCGTCGCCGCGCGAGTCGTGCCCATGCGGCGTGTTGATGATGAACGTGATCCGCCCAGACCGCATCTCGTCGATCGCGTTCGGGTGCCCCTCGCTCAGGCGCTGGCACGCCTCGCACTCGATGCCGGCGGCGCGCAGCGTCTTCGCAGTCCCCCGTGTCGCAAGGATGTCGTAGCCCAAGCCCCTCAGCGCAAGCGCCACGGGCGCGATGGCGCGCTTGTCGCGGTCGCACACGCTCACGAACACCGTGCCGCGCTCAGGCATCTTGTACTCGATGGCCTGTCGCGTCTTCGCGTACGCCTCCGGGAAGCTGCGCGCGATGCCCATGACCTCGCCCGTAGACCTCATCTCGGGGCCAAGCTCCACGTTCGCGCCCGGGAAGCGCGACCACGGCATCACGGCCTCCTTCACCGCGAAGTAGCCCACCTCCCGGTCCTCCGGCGGCAACCCGAGGTCGCGGATCTTCTCGCCCGCCATCACGCGCGCGGCGCAGCGCGCGAGGCTCACGCCGGACGCCTTGGACGAGAAGGGCACGGTCCTGCTGGCCCGGGGGTTGAGCTCGATCACGAACACCTGCTCGTCCTTGACGGCGTACTGCACGTTGAGCGGCCCGACGATCCCGACGGCGAGCGCGAGCTGGCGCGTGATCTGCCGCACGCGCGCAACGATAGCGTCCGAGAGCGAGAAGCACGGGTAGCAGCACGCGGAGTCGCCGGAGTGGATGCCGCACTCCTCGATGTGCTCCAGCACGGAGCCAACGTAGCACTCGTCGCCGTCCGCGAGCGCGTCCACGTCCAGCTCGATGGCGTCCTCCAGGAAGGCGTCCAGGTAGACGGGGTGGTCGGGCGACACGTGCGCCGCGGCGGCCATGTACGTGGACAGGTCGTCGTCGCCGTACACGATGGCCATGCCGCGCCCGCCCAGCACGTAGCTCGGCCGCACGAGCAGCGGAAAGCCAAGGCTGCGGGCGACGCTTCTGGCCTCGTCCACGGTCTGGGCCGTGGAGCTGGGCGGATAGGCGACGCCCAGCCTGTCGAGCAGCCGGCTGAAGCGGTCGCGGTCCTCCGCAAGGTCTATGGCGTCCGGCTGGGTGCCCATGATGGGCACGCCCGCCGCCTTCAGCCTGTGGGCGAGGTTGATGGGCGTCTGACCGCCGAGCGTGACGATCACGCCCCGCGGCCGCTCAACCTCCACCACGTTCATGACGTCCTCGAACGTGAGCGGCTCGAAGTACAGGCGGTCCGACGTGTCGTAGTCCGTCGAGACGGTCTCGGGGTTGCAGTTCACCATCACGGTCTCGAACCCGCGCTCGCGCAGCGCCGCGCTCGCGTGCACGCAGCAGTAGTCGAACTCGATGCCCTGGCCAATGCGGTTGGGCCCGGCGGAGAGGATCATCACGCGCGGCTTCGCGCCCTCGGCGTGCTCACCTGCGGGCGCGGCACCCAGCACGGGCGCGGCCTCGTACGTGAGGTAGTGGTAGTCCGTCCGCGCGGAGAACTCGCCAGCGCACGTGTCCACCGTCTTGACGACGGGGCACACGCCCTCCACCTCGCGCAGTGCGCGCACCACCTCGGCGCTCGAGCCCGTGAGCCACGCGATCTGCTCGTCGGAGAACCCCATCTGCTTCGCGGCGAGCATCGTAGGCGCGCCCAGTCCCGCCAGGCCAAGCTCGCGTATGCGCCCGCCCGCGACGACGATGTCGCGGATCCTCCCCAGGAACCACGCGTCGATACCGCTCAGGGCGTGCACGCGCGCCACGTCCCAGCCGCGGCGCAACGCCTCGGCCACGTGGAATATGCGCTGTGGCGTGGGGGTGGAAACGCGCTCCTCCAGGTCCTTCTCGCCCAGCGCGGAAAGGTCGTCCACGCCGTCCATGCCCAGGCCGGCGCGCCCCTGCTCCAGCGAGCGCAGCGCCTTCTGCAGCGCCTCCTCGAACGTGCGGCCGATGGCCATGACCTCGCCCACGCTCTTCATGCGCGTGGTGAGCGTCTCGCTCGTGCCCTTGAACTTCTCGAACGCGAAGCGCGGCACCTTCACCACGCAATAGTCGATGGACGGCTCGAAGCACGCCGGCGTGGCGCGCGTGATGTCGTTCGTTATCTCGTCCAGCGTGTATCCCACGGCGAGAAGAGCGGCGGCCTTCGCTATGGGGAACCCCGTCGCCTTCGAGGCGAGGGCCGAGCTCCTGCTCACGCGCGGGTTCATCTCGATCACGATCACGCGGCCGTCCGTGGGGTTCACGGCAAACTGCACGTTGGAGCCGCCGGTGGCCACGCCCACCTTCTCCAGGATCGCGAGCGAGTAGTCGCGCAGGCGCTGCAGCTCCGCGTCGGAAAGCGTCTGGGCGGGCGCGACCGTTATGGAGTCGCCCGTGTGCACGCCCATGGGGTCGAGGTTCTCGATGGAGCAGATCACGATGCCGTTGCCCTGGGCGTCGCGCATCACCTCCATCTCGATCTCCTTCCAGCCCGCGATGGAGCGCTCCACCAGCACCTCGTGCTCCGGGCTGAGCGAGAGCCCCTGCCCGGCGATGAGCTCGAGCTCGCCCTCGTCGTGCGCCACGCCGCCGCCGGCGCCGCCCAGCGTGAAGCTCGGCCTGATGACGACGGGGTAGCCCAGGCGCGCCGCCACGGCGCGGGCATCGTCCAGGCTGTGAGCAAATCCGGAGTCCGCCACCTCCAGCCCCAGCTCGCCCATGGCCTTCGCAAACAGCTCGCGGTCCTCGCCCACGCGGATGGAGTCCAGGTCGCAGCCAATGACCTCCACGCCACACTCGTCCAGCACGCCGGACTCCCCCAGTGCGATCGCGCAGTTCAGCGCCGTCTGGCCGCCCATGTTGGGAAGTATGGCGTCCGGCCGCTCCTGGCGGATGACCCTGCCCACGGCCTCTGCCGTGAGCGGCTCCACGTACGTGCGGTCCGCGGTCTCCGGATCCGTCATGATGGTCGCCGGGTTCGAGTTCACCAGCACCACCTCGTAGCCCGCCTCGCGCAGCGCGCGGCACGCCTGCGTGCCAGAATAGTCAAACTCGCAGGCCTGGCCGATTACGATCGGGCCGGAGCCTATTATCAGGATCTTGTGTATGTCCTCGCGCCTGGGCATCAGAAACGCCTCCCCTCGCGCACGTCGATGTCAAGGCAGTCAAGGTCGCCTGCCATGAGCCGTGCGAATGACGTGAACAGGTACGCGGAGTCGTGCGGCCCCGGGCACGCCTCCGGGTGGTACTGCACGCTGAACGCGGGCACGTCCAGAAACTGCACGCCCTCCGGCGTCCCGTCGTTAAGGTTCACGTGGGTAAGCCTCACGCGGCCAAAGCGCTCGTTCATGACCACGGGCGCCACGTGGCGCTCGCTCCATGCGCGCAGGTCGCGCTCGTGCTCCGCAAAGCCGCCGGACTCCTCCGGCACGATGCTCCCCAAAGACTCGAACACCAGCCCGTAGTTGTGGTTCTGGGCCGTAATCTCCACCCTGCCGGTCAGCAGGTTCATCACGGGCTCGTTTCCGCCATGGTGCCCAAACGGCAGCTTCTCGATCGTCGCGCCCGCCGCAAGGGCCATCAGCTGGTTGCCCAGGCAGATGCCAAACACCGGCACCTTCCCCATCAGCTCGCGCGCCGCCTGCGCGGTTGCCTCAACCTGGGTGGGGTCGCCCGGCCCGTTCGAGAAGAACACGCCATCCGGCGCCGCGCCGTCCTGCCCAAGCGCAAGCACGCGCCTGGCCGGCGTGTCCCACGGCACCACGACCGTCTCGCACCCCACGGCGGCGAGTCCGTCCGCGATGCCGCGCTTTTCTCCGCAGTCGTACGCCACCACGCGGAAGCGCCGCTCCCCCGCCGCAGGCACCACGTACTCCTGCGCGGTCGATACGTCCGGCACGAAGTTGCGGCTCGATATGCAGGGCGCCTGGCACACGCGTGCCACAAGGCTCCTGGGGTCAAGGTCCTCCGTCGATATCGCGGCGCGCATGGCGCCTGCCGAGCGAATGCGCAGCGTGAGCGCACGGGTGTCCACGCCCTCGATCGCGACGACACCACCCTTGCGCAGCAGGTCCGTAAGGCTGCCCTCGCTCTGCCAGTTGCTGGGCTCGCGGCACATGTCGCGCACCACCAGTCCAGACAGCGCAAGCCCGCCGGACTGCATGGCGGCGGCGCTCACGCCGTAGTTTCCCACCTGCGGATACGTGAGCGTCACGATCTGCCCCGCGTAGCTGGGGTCGCTCACGATCTCCTGGTAGCCCGCCATCGAGGTGTTGAACACGATCTCCCCAAAGGCCTCTCCCCCGGCTCCGGCGCTCCGGCCCCTATACACCGTGCCGTCCTCAAGCGCCAGAAGCGCCTCCGCCGGCCGTTCCCTGCTCACAAGTGGGTTCATGCGACCATCCTCTCCGTGCCGCGCGCCAAAAAGAGGGACCCCACCCTTGGCGGAATCCCGAGTCATCACCTTGGCGCATGGTCATCCTTTACGGTATCTCCGTACCGTCCTTAAAGGTTGTTTCGCATTGTAGATGGTCTGTTATGCGTTTTAGTATCTATTCGTAGTCCTGTTTATAATTCTGTTACAAAGCGTCCGAGAAAAACGACGAGGCGGGACCGGACGCATGCCCGATCCCGCCTCCCTCATGTGCTTGCAAACACGGCTCGCCCGCGGGCGCCGCACGTCGCTATAAGACTTAGCGCTAGCAGATGCCCTGCGCCATCATCGCGTCGGCAACCTTGAGGAAGCCGGCGATGTTCGCACCAAACACCAGGTCGCCCTCGTGTCCGTACTCCTTGGCCGCGCCGGACGCAGCCGCGTAGATGGAGTCCATGATGCCGTGGAGCTTCTCGTCCACCTCGTCGAAGGACCAGGAGAGGTGCTCGTGGTTCTGGGACATCTCCAGACCGGACGTCGCGACGCCGCCGGCGTTCGCGGCCTTGCCGGGCGCGAAGTACACGCCGTTGGCCATCACGTACTCGGTCGCCTCGGTCGAGGTGGGCATGTTCGCGCCCTCGACCACGTACTTGCAGCCACCCGCGACGAGCTTCTTGGCGTCGTCGAGCTCGAGCTCGTTCTGCGTGGCGCACGGCATGGCGATGTCGCACTTCTCGCCCCAGGGGCGCTCGCCCTCGTGATAGGTGACGCCCGCCTTGCGCTCCGCGTACTCCTTGATGCGGCCGCGCTCGACCTGCTTGATCTGGCACAGCAGGTCGAAGTCGATGCCCTCGGGGTCATACACGTAGCCGTTGGAGTCGGAGCAGGTCACGACCTTGCCGCCAAGCTGCTCGGCCTTCTGGATGGCGTACTGTGCGACGTTGCCGGAGCCAGAGACCACGATGGTCTTGCCGTCGATGGAGTCGCCCTTCTCCTTCAGCATGTCCAGGAGGAAGTAGACGGCGCCGTAGCCGGTGGCCTCCGGACGCGCGAGCGAGCCGCCGTAAGAGAGGCCCTTGCCCGTGAGGACGGACTGCCAGGAGTTGGTGAGGCGCTTGTACTGGCCAAACATGTAGCCAATCTCGCGGCCGCCCGTGCCAATGTCACCGGCGGGGACGTCGGTGTCCGGGCCGATGTGCTTGACGAGCTCCGTCATGAAGGACTGGCAGAAGCGCATGACCTCGCTGTCGGACTTGCCCTTGGGGTCGAAGTCCGAACCGCCCTTGGCGCCGCCCATGGGAAGGGTGGTGAGGGAGTTCTTGAAGACCTGCTCGAAGCCCAGGAACTTGAGGATGGAGAGGTTCACGCTGGGGTGCAGGCGCAGGCCGCCCTTGTAGGGGCCGATCGCGGAATTGAACTGGATGCGGTAGCCGCGGTTCACCTGGACCTTGCCGGAATCGTCGACCCAGGGCACGCGGAAGATAACGATGCGCTCGGGCTCGACGAGGCGCTCGAGGAGGCCGGCCTTCTCGTACTCGGGGTGCCTGTCGAGGGCAGGCTGCAGGGTGGTCAGGACCTCCTTCGCGGCCTGGATGAACTCAGGCTGGTCAGAGTAGCGCTGTTCCAGATCGGCAATCACTCGCTCGGAATAGTTCATGTGCTAATCTCCTCTCCGTCCGCCCATGGGCAGACGACGCTTACGAGACATCGTAACCGATGCAAAATCAGAATAGTTATTACCTGGGTTCGAAACGGTTTCGAGCGGTTTTGCGTAACAGAATGTACACGCGGACGCAATTGCGGCTAAGCCACTGGCTTTTTAGGTCAGCCGCGCCAAGGCACGCCCTCCCGCAGTCCAACTAGTTGTGACGATTGCCAAATCGACGGTTGCCCAAACCGTCTGAGTACCCTATACTTTCAGAGCGGCTCCGGGGTGTGGCGCAGTTTGGTAGCGCATCTGCTTTGGGAGCAGAGGGTCGCTGGTTCGAATCCAGTCACCCCGACCATACGCGGCGGTAGTTCAATTGGTAGAGCAGCAGCCTTCCAAGCTGCCTGTTGCGGGTTCGAGTCCCGTCCGCCGCTCCATTGCACATGAGGCCACGGGTTTTTCCGTGGCCTTCTTGTTATTCGGCCCCCGCCCACCGCGCGACGCTGCATCCTCGTCCCGTCCTCCCCCGCCAACGCATGCCAATGGCGCTAGATTGTTTACAAGGCGATGGATGGGAGTCGAACCAGCATGAACGAAGGCCTTGGCAGGACGCTCGTGATAGCGAACCCCGCGGCGCACAGCGGCGACGGAGCCGCGGCCGCCGAGCGCGTGAAGAGGTTCTTCTCGTCCCACGCGAACGCGACAGACGGCTTCGAGCTTCGCCTTACCCAGGCACCGGGAGACGGGATGCGGATGGCGCGGGTGTCCGCTGACTTCGACACTATCGTCGCGCTTGGTGGCGATGGCATCATCCACGAGGTCGCAAACGGCCTCATGTCCGTGGCATCACGCGAGCGGCCGGCACTTGCCGTCGTCCCCGTCGGCTCGGGAAACGACTTCGCTCGCACCATCGGTGCCGCCACGAACGACCCAATCGCCGCCCTTGGGCAGATCCTGCGCGGGCGCAGGCGCGAGCTTGACCTCGGCCACGTCGCGAGCGACACCGGCGAGTCGGGCTACTTCGTGCAGACGCTCTCGTTTGGGCTCGACGCCGCCATCGCCCTCGACACGACCTACCGCCGCGCAGCGCAGACGCGCCAGAAGGGCTCAGGGCTGTTCGCGACGTCCGGCGTCAAGATCCTCTCCAAGGTCAGGGGCGAGGCGTCCGGCTATCCCTCGCGCGTCACCATGGACGGCGAGAAGGACGTCCGCCTGAACTCGATCGTGTTCGCCGTGCAGAACGGCCCCACGTACGGCGGCGGCTTCAGGATTTGCCCTGACGCCGAGCCGTACGATGGCAGCCTCGACCTTTGCTACAACGTGAGCGTACCCGCGCTTCCCCATGTCCTCGCGCTGTTCGCCCTTGCGCGCACGGGCAGGCACGTGGGGTCGCGCGCCATCGCCACAAGGAGGGTCAGGCATCTGCACATAGAGTTCCTGGAGCGCGAACCGCCATGCCAGGTGGACGGCGAGCCGCTCCATGGGCGCACGTACGACGTCGAGGTGCGGCCACGCTCCCTCGCGCTTATTGCACCAGCGCAATAGATGGCTGGCCACAGTCGGCCGTCCACCGCTTTCACCCGCGTAGCTGCCCTCAGGTCCCAAATCCCGCCATGCAAAGGGGGACGCCCTTTCGGACGTCCCCCTTGGTTGCCATAGAACCTGCAGCCTCGCTCTGCCTACTTCTGGGCGGCCTGGAGCATGACCTTGACCTCGGTGGCGGTCTTGAGCTTCATGACCTTCTCGGTCAGGGCGTCTGCCTCCTCCTTCGTCCACTCGGAGATGATCTTGCGGGTGCGCAGGATCGACGGGGCGGACACGGAGAACTCGTTCAGGCCGAAGGAGAGCAGCACCGGGATGAGCAGCGGGTCAGCTGCGGCCTCGCCGCACATACCGACCATGATGCCCTTCTCGCGGCCGGACTCGATGATCCTCTTGAGCGAGCGCAGGACGGCCGGCTGGTACACGGTGTACAGGTACGAGACGCGGTCGTTGCCGCGGTCGGCGCACATCGTGTAGCCGATGAGGTCGTTCGTGCCGATGGAGAAGAAGTCGCACTCCTCCGCGAGGTCGTCGGCGATGAGGGACGCGGCTGGCGTCTCGATCATGGTACCGACCTCGATGTCCTTGTTGTATGCGACGCCGCGCTCGTCCAGCTCCTTCTTGCACTCCTCGACGAGGGCCTTCGCCTGACGGACCTCGTCCAGGGTGGTGACAAGCGGCAGCATGATCTTCACGTCACCAAACGCGGAGGCGCGAAGCAGCGCAGTGAGCTGGACCTTGTACTGCTCGGGGTTGTTCAGGCAGTAGCGGACGGCACGGAAGCCCATGAACGGGTTGTCTTCGTGCTTAAGGTTGAGATACGGAATCTCCTTGTCGCCGCCCACGTCGAGCGTGCGTATGATGACCGGCTCGTCCTTCATGCGCAGGGCGACCTTCTGATACGCGGCAAACTGCTCGTCCTCGGTGGGGAGCTCCTTCGCGTCCATGAAAAGGAACTCGGAGCGGAAGAGGCCAACGCCCTCGGCATCGTGCTCCGCCGCCACGTTCGCGTCGTCCGGGTTGCCGATGTTCGCGACGAGAAGAACCTTCTCGCCGTCGCCGGTCACGGTCTCCTTGCCGCGGTAGGCCTCGAGAGCGGCCTTCTCCTCTGCGTAGGACTTAGCCTTCGCGCGATAGTTCTCCAGGACGTCGTCCTCGGGGTTGTTGATGACCTTGCCGAGGGTGCCGTCGACGATGACCATCTCACCGGACTTGATGTTCTTCGTGGCATCCGCGACGGAAAGGACTGCGGGGATCTCGAGTGCACGGGCGATAATGGCGGAGTGGGAGGTGCGGCCACCGGTCTCGGTGACGATGCCCGCGACGTTCTCCTTGTCGATGTCGGCGGTCATCGAGGGCGTGAGCTCCTCGACGACAACGATGGAGTTCTCCGGGAGGGACGACAGGTCGACGACCTGCTTGCCGAGGAGGTCGGCCAGAAGGCCGGTCTTGACGTCGGCGACGTCAGCCGCGCGCTCGCGGAAGAGCTCGTCGTCCATGTTGGAGAACATGTTGAAGTACATGTCGTATGCTTCGCTCACGGCCTGCTCGGCGCACATGCCGGAATCGATGGACCCGTTCACCATGTCCTTGATTCCCTCGTCCTCGGCGAACTCGATGTGCGCGCCCATGATGGCGGCGGCCTCCTCGCCCACCGACTGCTTCATGCGCTCGATCTGATTGTTCGTCTGGTCGACGAACTTTGCGAGAGCCTCGTTGTAGCGGGCCTTCTCGGCCTCCGGATCCTCGGGCTTCGTCGGGGTGAAGGACAGGTCGGGTGCGACCGCAACCTGCGCGACTCCAATGCCGTAGCCGTCAGAAGCATTTACGCCTTCGTACATCTAAACCTCCCATTTGCATTGCCAAGTGTCCCATGCACGTATAACCCTGGCGGTGACTCCCCCTTTGCCGCCGCCAGATAACATGGCTCTTCTCGCGCTACTTGCCCTGCTTCGCGATTATCTCGTTCAGGTTCTGGTAGACGCGGTCGATCGTCGCGCGCTTCGCGATGCCCTTGCTCGCCGCGGTCGCCGTGCCGCAGGCGGAAGCGAAGCGGAGCGCGGTCTCGTAGTCCGCACCCTCCTGTACCTTGGCCACGAAGCCGGCGACCATGGAGTCGCCCGCGCCGGTCGCGTTGACCAGGCGGATCTTCGCGGTCGGGACGGTGTGGACCTCGCCCTTCTCGTCGTACAGAAGCGAGCCGTGGCCGCCGCAAGAGACGATGACGTTGCGGGCACCGCGCTCGTGCAGCTCCTTCGCGAAGGGGATGCACTCCTCCGGGGTCTCGGGACGCGCGTCGAAGATGCGTCCGACCTCGTGGTTGTTGGGCTTGATGAGGAACGGCTCGTCCTCGAGGGACTCGAGCAGCAGCTGGCCGGGAGCGTCCACGACGAAGCGGATGCCACGGCCCTTCAGCCTCTTCATGATGATGCTGTACATGTCCTCGGGAAGCGACTTCGGGATGGAGCCGGTCAGGACCAGCGTGTCGCCCTCGCCGATGTAGTCGATGCGCTCGAGCAGCTCGTCGACCTTCTTCTCGGAGATCTTGGGGCCCATGCCGTTCACCATCGTCATGACGATGCCGTTCAGCTTTACGTTGATGCGGGTGAAGCCCTTGTCCAAACGCACGAAGTTGGACGAGATGCCGTTCTTCTGGAGCGTCTTGACCAGGTAGTCGCCAGTGAATCCGGCTACGATGCCGAAGGCGACGTTGATTACCTTAAGCTCATTGAGCAGGGTTGAAACATTGATGCCATTTCCGCCACAGTACAGCTCCTCGCTCGAGGACCTGTTCGTGAAGCCCATGTCAAGCGTCAGCGGATGCATGACATAGTCAATAGCCGGGTTCAAAGTTACGGTGTAAATCAACGTAGGCTCCTTCCAGCACACAATTTGGCTACATTATGACTCAAACGACCTGCCCCGACATCGTGAAAAAAGCTAAAACCCTACATCACATTCAACAATAGGCCAGAAACGTCGCGTTTTCGCCAATATCTCGCAAACAGCTGCCGTGAATCGGAGAAGGGCATGTACACGGACTAGTGGTCAACTCGGCAGGAACCGCCCACATGTTGCGGCACGTGCCGCGTCCTTCCCGAGGCCTCCCCATGCCCTTCTCGTCCGCGTTCTTGGCGATTGAGCCGGCCGCGCGCGCCCACTTCGTGCTACTATCGACTACGCGCTCCCTTAGCTCAGCTGGATAGAGCATCGGTCTTCTAAACCGCAGGTCAGGCGTTCGAATCGCCTAGGGAGCACCAGAACGCAACGGCAGGTCGGCGCAACGTGGCGCCCGACCTGCTTTTTTGTTCCGGCCAGGCCGACGCCTGCAGACAAACGGCAGACAAGTCGGTCGCCAGCCGCGCCGCGAGGTGCGACGCGCGCTACGCCAGGCCGCGCTCCACGGCGGCAAGCGCCCCTATGATCGTCTTTCCGTCCTGGATGAGGCCGGCGCGGGCCGCCGAGAGCACGTCCCGCACGGGGAGCCATACCACGTCCACGAACTCGCCGCTGTCCGGTCGCGCCGTTCCGGCAGAGAGCCCGTGCGCCAAGAATACGCTCGTGGCCTCGTTCGTGAAGCCGATCGAGCCGGCCGACCGCGCGACGAACTCGAGCCTTTCCGCCACAAGCCCCGTCTCCTCCGCGAGCTCGCGCGCGGCACAGTGCGCCGGGTCCTCCCCCGCATCCAGCTTGCCGGCGGGAATCTCCAGGCTCATGCGGCCCATGGCCACGCGGTACTGCCGCACCAGGCACATCCTGCCGTCGCGCACGGCGCACACCCCGGCGCCCCCGTTGTGCCACACGACCTCGCGGTACCCCGTCGTCCCGTCGGGAAGCGCAACGTCGAGCGTCCGCACGCGGAAGATCTTCCCGTCCCACACGCGCGTCTCGCCCACGACGCGCTCCACCAGGCGCGCGTCGTCCCGCAGGAGCTCGCGGATACGATCGAGCCCGTCCGGCGAGCCTGCCGCCGCGCCGACGCAGGCGCCGGTCTCGCCTTCGCGGGCGCCTTGCTCCCGGCCGCCCTCGTTCTTCTCGCCGTCCATGCAGGCTCCTCCCTCGTCGCGACGCAACTGGCCATCAGCAACTGGCCGTCGCTCAATGGTATCGCCTGACGGCCGTCTCGACGTGGGTTTATTTGGTAGATGCACCGCCGACGGACTTGTGGGTGCCGTTTGCGGATACGATGCCAATGCATCATTTACAGATTTGATTGGAAGTGCATATTGGCAGACCGCCATCACCACAAGAAGGACCGCGCGGACGCGACCGCCGCTCGCGCGTCGCAGGAGGCGCCCGCGGGCGAGAAGACCGTGGCCTTTGATCAGCTGGGCCTGAGCCGGGAAGTGCTGGACGCCGTGGCAGAGATGGGCCACACGCAGCCGACCCCCGTGCAGGCGCAGGCCATTCCCCTCGTGCTTGCGGGCAGGGACGTGCTGGCCGCGGCGCAGACCGGCACCGGCAAGACGGAGGCGTTCCTGCTTCCCACGCTCAGCCGTCTGGGACACGCCGGCGCGGGCAAGGGGCCGCTCATGCTGGTCATCACGCCCACGCGGGAGCTTGCGCAGCAGATAGACGACGTCGCGCGCACCATCTGCGCGCACACGGGTCACCGCACCGTCACGCTGGTGGGTGGCGTCGCATACGAGCCGCAGTACCAGGCGTTGGCGCGTGGCTGCGACGTGCTGGTGGCGACGCCTGGTCGTCTGCAGGACCTTCTGGACTCCGGCCACGCAAGCCTCGACCGCGTAGATGTTCTCGTTCTGGACGAGGCGGACCGCATGCTGGACATGGGCTTTCTGCCAGCCGTGAAGAAGATCGTGGCCCGAACGCCGTCCGAGAGGCAGACCCTGCTCTTCTCGGCCACGCTTGACGACGACGCCGTTGCGAGCACGCGCTCGCTCGTGCGCGACCCCGCTCACGTGAAGATCGCGCGCAAGGGCACGCCGGCGCAGACGATCGAGCAGTTTTCGCTGGGCGTGTCGCCCGAGGCGAAGCACGCCGTGCTCGCGGAGGTGCTGCGCCGCGAGGGGGCCGAGCGCGTCATCGTGTTCACGCGCGGCAAGCACCGCGCGGACGCCATCTGCCGCAAGCTGCGCAAGGCGGGCTTTGCGTGCGCGCCCATCCACGGCAACCGCACGCAGCGCCAGCGCGAGAACGCGCTGCGGAGCTTCCGCGAGGGCGCGGTGGACGTGCTGGTGGCGACGGACGTCCTCGCGCGCGGCATCGACATCCCCGACGTGCGCTACGTGGTGAACTTCGACGTGCCCGGCGACGCGGAGGACTACATCCACCGCATTGGCCGCACCGGCCGCGCCGGCGAGTCCGGCTGGGCGCTGACCTTCGTGACGGAGGACGACTACCTGGAGCTTCGCGACGCGGAGGCGCTCATGGGCAAGGTCGTGCCGGACTACCCCCGCGCCGAGGGCATCGACCTGGGCGCGGAGCCGCTGCGGCTTGACCCGGCGCGCGACCCGCGACAGAAGCTCCCCGGAAAGAAGGCCCGCAAGAAGATGGCCGAGGAGCGAGCCGCCCGCCGCGAGGCGCGACGCGCCGCGAGCGAGCCGACTGCGAAGGCGCATGGGACGCAGGCTACAGAGCCCGCTGCTGCCGGGGCCTTGGCTGCCGAGAGCCCGGCGAAGCCGCGGCGCCAGCGGCGCGGAGCGCGTGTCGCCCAGGCAAAGGCCGCGAATCCGAGGAGCTCGAAGCCGAAGGCCGCGAAGAGCGCACGCACGCCCCAGAAGCCGAGGCGTCGGAGTACCTCGCACGACGAGGCCATGCCCTACGGACCCGGCGGCAAGCCGAAGCGCTCCGCCGCGAAAAAGCTGAGCCGCCATCCCGGCGACCGCGGCGGCAGACGCGGGTAGCGCGCGGCCGAGTGCGGTCGACTGCGCAGGTTAGGGCCGCTCGGCAGGTTGGAACCGCTCACTACCTGACAGGAGTGCGATCTGTCAGGTAGTGAGGGGAAAATGGCTTCCGGAACCTCAAAAGCATCCCACTTTCTGACAGGAGCGCGATCTGTCAGGTAGTGAGGGCAGAGAACTCACCACTTTCCGACAGAAGCACGATCTGTCGGAAAGTGAGGCTCAAGAGACCCGTGGAACCCAAAAAAGCCCACCACTTTCTGACAGAAACGCAACCTGTCAGAAAGTGGTGGGCTTGTGCTTACGGTGGAGCGTGGTCAAAGGGGCCGCGCGCATCAGCAGGCCAGTCTACCCGCGGCTACTCGTCCACCAGGTATGTGGCGCAGTTCAGCGGCGTCTCGTAGCAGTCCACCCGGCTCACGGGCAGACCGCGGCCCAGAAGGACCTCCGCGAAGTTGCGCGCAAGGTTCTCCGCAGTCGTGCGGAACGGCAGCATCCTGAGGGTGAAGCCCTCGCGCTCAAGGCACGCGACGGTATCTGGCGCAAGGGAGCCCTCCTCCACCAGGAACATGTGGTCGAAGCGCGCGACCTCCTCGCGAACGATGCGCTTGAACTCGCCAAAGTCCAGTACCATGTCGCGCTCGGTCCCGTCCGTGCCAAGCGAGGCCTGCCTGATGTAGACCACCACGCGCCAGCGATGGCCGTGGAGGTTCTCGCACTTACCGTTGTAATCCGTCAGAAAGTGGGCGCCGTCGAAGCTTGCCTCGGTCTTCAGCTGGTACACGCTAGTTCCTCCCGTCGTTCGCGGCATCGTCAAATATCTGCACCCTGGGGTGGCGGTCCGGCGCGACGCGCGGCCTCACGGGACCGGCCGCGTTCTGAACGCCCGGCCTGAGCAGCGCCGCGACCTCGCCGGCCGTGGTGATCGATCCGCACGCGACGTACGACGTGCCCGCAAGGGCGTCCGTCGCCTCGCGCACGGACGAGAAGACCGCGTCCGGCCGCTTGCCGCACTCCTGGAAGACGCGGGCAAGGTCCTGTGCAGAAAGCGCGCGGTCCGAGGCCGTCTGCGTCACGTACACGCGCGGGAACTCCGGCGCGAGCAGGCCCACGATGCCGCGCACGTCCTTGTCCGCGAGCACGGCGCACAAAAGCGCCGGGCGCGTGGCCACGTTGGGGTCCACGCCGCGCACGGCCGTCAGGAACGTCTGGACGCTCTGCGGGTTGTGGCAAGCGTCTATGAGCACGGGCGGGTCCGGCACCACCAGGTCGAAGCGGCCGGGCGTCGGGCACGTCACGAGGGACTGGAACAGCGCGTCGCCGTCGAGCGGGCGCCCCAGGAAAAGCTGTGCCAGCGTGACGGCGCACGCGAGGTTCGCGGCCTGGTACGCGGGCTTCAGCACGGAGAGCTCGCGGTATTCGCGGCCGTCCGGGCCCGGCGTCCGGACGTCCACCATGAGAGGCGCGCCTATGCGGTCCGGACGCCGCGTTATGCGATACGTTGCGTGCGGCAGCCCCTCGTGCGCGCGCGGGGTGCCGGGATGCATCTCGCCCGCGGCGTCCGAGGGGTCGGCCGGCCTCAAGAGCACGGGCGTGACGCCCTGCTCCGCGCATCGGGCGAGAAACACGTCCTCCACGCTGTCCGGCGTCGCAGTGCCAACACCCAGCACGCAGGTGCGCCCCCGCTTGATGATTGCGGCCTTCTCGCCCGCGATCTTCTCCAACGTGTCGCCCAGGATGCGCATGTGATCGAGCCCGATGCCCGTGATGGCGACGGAGCGTATGTTGTGCGCGGCGCTCGTGGCGTCCCAGCGGCCGCCCATGCCGCACTCCAGCACGCACGCGTCCACACCGGCCTCCGCGAAGACCACCATGGCCGCCACGGTCAGCACGTCGAACTCCGTTATGTCGTACGGGCGCTCGCCGGCGGCCTCGCGGCGCGCGTTCACGCGCTCGCCGGCGTAGACGGCGGCCGCGACGCCACGCGCGAACTGCGCCTCGCTCACGGGGTGGCCCGCCACCTCCATGCGCTCCGTCATGCTCACGAGCTCCGGGGAGGTGTACAGGGCGACGCGAAGCCCCTCTCCCCCAAGGATCGCCGCCGTGAAGCGCGCCGTCGAGGTCTTGCCGTTCGTGCCGGCTATCTGCACGCTCTGGAAGTGCTCGTCGGGGTTGCCCAGTTCGGCGAGCATGTCCTCCACGCTCTCGAGCATGGGCTGGATGCCAAAGCGCTTCGTGGCGGCAAGGCGCGCCATCGCGTCCTCGTAGCCGATGGAAGGTATCTGGAAGGGAACCTGGTACATGGTGGGATGTGCTCCTTCTTGCGCGTGGGCGCAGGCCGCAGGGCTAGCCCCTCAGCAGCCTGAACGCCTCCTCGCGCGTCTTGCTGTCTGCCTTGAACACGCCGCGCACGGCGCTCGTGACGGTGGACGATCCCGCGGCGCGCACGCCGCGCATGGTCATGCACGTGTGCTCCGCCTGCATGACCACCATGACGCCCAGCGGGTCGAGCTCGCGCATGAGCGCGTCCGCCACCTGCGCGGTCAGGCGCTCCTGCACCTGCAGGCGGTGCCCGTAGCCCACGACGCAGCGTGCGATCTTGGAGAGCCCGGTGATCCGCCCCTTGCGCGGGATGTAGCACACGCTGGCCGTACCCTCGAACGGCAGGATGTGGTGCTCGCACATAGACGAGAACGGGATGTCGCGCACGACGACCATCTCTTGGTTCTGCTCCTCCTGGAACTGTCGGCGCAGGTGGGCAGCGGGGTCCTCCTGCATGCCGCCAAAGAGCTCCTCCGCGGCGCGCGCCACGCGCTCCGGCGTGCCCCTCAGGCCCTCGCGGTCTGGGTCCTCGCCGATCGCGAGCAAAAACTCGCGCACGGCGGCCTCCGCCCGCGGCTTGTCTATGGGTGCAAATCCCTGGTCGTTCAGCGGTCGGCCGTAGCGGTCCTTCTCGCCCGTCGGCTCCGCCGCGCGAAACGAGCTCGTCTCTGGCACCATCTATCCAACCGTCCTTTCCGCGGCCTCCACCACGTGCTTCGCGAGGCAGGCCGTCGTAACCGCTCCAACGCCGCCGGGCACGGGCGTGATCGCGCCCACGATGGGTTCGACCGCGTCGAAGTCCACGTCGCCTACAAGACGCTGGGCGTCCTCGTCCCAGTTGATGCCTACGTCCACCACGACCTGCCCCGCATGCGCGCACCGGGCACCAAACGTGCCCGCGTGGCCGGCGGCCACGACCACTACGTCCGCGTCGGCGCACTTTGCCGCGAGGTCGCGCGTGTGCGTGTGGCACATGGTCACGGTGGCGTTTGCCGCCTGCAGCAGCATCGACACGGGCCGCCCTATCACGAGCGAGCGCCCCACGACCACGACGTCCGCGCCGTCGAGCGCCACTCCGTGGTGGCGGAGCAGCTGGAGCACGGCCTCCGCGGTGCACGGCGGAAAGCCGACGGCCTCGCCCGCGAACACGCCCGCAAGGGACCCCGCCGTGATGCCGTCCACGTCCTTCGCCACGTCAAGCGCCTCGCACGCCGCGTGCTCGTCCAGTGCGGCCGGCAGCGGGCGGAACATGAGGCAGCCGTGCACGGACGGGTCCGCGTTCACGTCGCGGATGGCGCGCTCCAGCTCCGCCTGCGCGCAGTCCGCCGGCAGCGCGACGCGCCGGGCGGAGATCCCCACCTTCTCGCAGCGCCTCAGCGCGGCGCGCTCGTACGAGAGGTCGTCCGGGCGCTCCCCCACGCGCAGTATCGCGAGTCCGGGCGTGACGCCGCGGGCGAGAAGTGCCGCCACGCGCGTCCCAAGCTCCTCCGTGAGCGCACGGGCGACGGGCGCCCCCTTCAGCAACTCCGCCAAGACTATCCCCTTCCCCTCACGCGGTCCGTCACGGAGCGCGCGAGCGCCTCGGCCCGGGGCACGTACGCCGCGAGCATGCCGTCGCAGCGGGCCTCCAGCTCCCTCGCGCACGCGCGGTCCTCTAGCGCGGCCGCGTTCACGAACACGTTCAGGCTCGCGGACTCCAGCGCGGCACGGGCAAGGTGCGCGCCCGTCCCGACGTCGGCCACGAGCAGGGCAGAGCCCTTCTCGCCCATCTCCTCCAGAAGGTCGATGGCCCGGCACGCCTGCCCCATCATCGCGAGCGGCGCCTCGCACGCGAGCCGCGTCGCGTCCTGGATGGCCTGCGGGCGCTCGGCGTCGTCCTTTGGCAGCGCGTACGCGCGCGACAGCGGCAGAAAGCCGCGGGCGTCCTCGTCCACAAGCTCAAGCAGGCGTCGGCGCACCTCCCCCGCCCGCTCCACCATGCGCTGCACGTCCAGCTCGACGGCGGCGTAGCGGCGCTTGCCCAGCGTGAACGCGCCGGCCATGGAGCACAGCGCGGCGGCCAGCGCGCCCACGTACGCCGCGGCGCCACCGCCCCCGGGCACGGGGCTCCTTCCGGCGAGCTCCTCCGCGAAGCGGGCGCAGCTCTTGTCCACGAGCCTCTCTTCGGGCCTCTCTTGCACGATATGCACACTCCCATGAGGGGGCGCCCCTTCGGGCACCCCGCAGGTCAGGTTGGTTGTACGGACGAGAAGGACGCAGCTAGAACAGGCCGACGATCTTTCCGTCGGGCGTGACGTCGATCTTCTCGGCGGCCGGCACCTTCGGGAGGCCCGGCATGGTCATGATGTCCCCCGTGAGCGCGACGATGAAGCCCGCGCCGGCAGAGACCTTCAGGTTGCGCACCGTGATGCGGAAGCCCTCGGGCGCGCCGAGCCGCTTGGGGTCGTCCGTGAAGGAGTACTGGGTCTTCGCGATGCAGATGGGGAGCTTGCCGAAGCCTTGCTCCTCGAGCTGGGCCATCTGGCGCGCCGCCTTCGGCGTGAAGTCCACGCCGTCCGCGTGGTAGACCTTCGTCGCGATGGCCTCGACCTTGTTGGCGATCGTGTCGTCCACGTCGTAGGCGAAGCGGAAGTCGTTCGGCTGGTCGCACAGGCGGATGACCTCGTTCGCGAGGGCCTCGCCGCCCTCGCCGCCCTTCGCCCAGACCTCGGAGAGCGCCACGTTCACGCCGAGCTTGCCGCACTCCTTGGCCACGAGGTCGAGCTCGGCCTTCGTGTCCGTCGGGAACGCGTTGATGGCCACGACGACGGGCAGGCCCCAGACGTCTGTGATGTTCGAGACGTGGCGCAGCAGGTTGGGAAGGCCGGCGCGCACGGCGTCGAGGTTCTCCTCCGTGAGCTCTGCCTTCGGCACACCGCCGTTGTACTTGAGGGCGCGCACCGTCGCCACGAGCACGACGGCGTCGGGATGAAGGTTCGCGTAGCGGCTCTTGATGTCCAGGAACTTCTCGGCACCGAGGTCCGCGCCGAAGCCGGCCTCCGTGACGACGTAGTCCGCGAGCCTGAGGGCGGTCGTCGTGGCCTCGACGGAGTTGCAGCCGTGCGCGATGTTCGCGAACGGGCCACCGTGCACGAACGCGGGGTTGCCCTCGAGCGTCTGCACGAGGTTCGGCTTTATGGCGTCCTTCAGGAGCGCCGTCATGGCACCCTCGGCGTGGATGTCGTGGACCGTCACCGGCCTGCGGTCGTAGGTGTACGCGACGACCATGCGGCCGAGGCGCGCCTTCAGGTCCATGAGGTCCGTCGCGAGGCAGAACACGGCCATGACCTCGGACGCGACGGTGATGTCGAAGCCGTCCTCGCGCGGCATGCCGTTCGCGACGCCGCCGAGGCCGTCCACCACATTGCGGAGCTGGCGGTCGTTCATGTCGACGCAGCGCTTCCAGACGATGCGGCGCGGGTCGATCCCCAGGGAGTTGCCCTGCTTGATGTGGTTGTCGAGCATCGCGGCGCACAGGTTGTTCGCGGCTCCGATCGCGTGGAAGTCGCCCGTGAAGTGCAGGTTGATGTCCTCCATGGGGACGACCTGCGCGTAGCCGCCGCCCGCGGCGCCGCCCTTGATGCCGAAGACGGGTCCCAGGGACGGCTCGCGCAGGCAGAGCATGGAGTTCTTGCCGAGCCTGCACAGGGCGTCCTCGAGGCCGACGGACGTGGTGGTCTTGCCCTCGCCCGCAGGCGTTGGGTTGATGGCCGTCACGAGGATGAGCTTGCCCCTCATGGGCTTGTCCCTGAAGGCGTGGATGTCCACCTTCGCCTTGTAGTTGCCATAGAGCTCGAGCTGCTCCGGACCAAGGCCGGCCTTCTTGGCCACCTCGGTGATGGGGAGCATCGTTGCCTCCTGCGCGATCTCGATGTCTGACTTTGCCATCCTCAGCGCTTCCTTTCGCTTCTTGGAGCGGTCGGGCTCCAACGGTTACCGGGTCTCACGGGACGAACTGACCGTTACCCCATTGTGCGCGTTCGGGATTGCGTTTGTGGCGAGGATCGAGCCGCGGATATCGAATAGTCGCAATTGGCACGCATCGAGGTCGTACCCGTGCCTAGCGCTGGGACCGAATGACGCGCTCCTCCGTGACGACGACGTCGACCGGCACGTCGTGCTCGTCGAGCGCGAGGGCGCCCACCGGGCTCATCTGCGGCTCGCGGCAGAGTCCGACGGAGGCACCGGCAAACTCTGCGAGGAAGACGTCGTAGAAGCCGCCACCGTAGCCCATGCGATAGCCGCGCTCGTCGAACGCGAGCCCCGGCACGATGGCAAGCGCACGTGACCCCGCCTTCGGGTCCACCTCGCGCGCGGGGTCGGGCACGGGCTCTTCCACGCCAAAGGGGCTCCTCACGAGGCCGTCGAAGCTGGACACGTAAAACCAGCGCATGCGACGCGTGCCGGGAACGCACCACGGCAGCGCGACGGCCTTGCCCCGCGCCCAGGCGTCGCGCACGATCGCGCGGGTGTCGACCTCGTCTCCCACGGACAGGTACGTGAGCACGGTGTCCGCGGCCAGATACTCCGGGAGTCGCGTGACGCCACCTGCTATGGCGGCGTCCCTTCTCGCCCGTCCGTCCTTGCCGAGGGCGCTCCTGACCTCCTTGTAGCGGCGGCGCAGCCCCCGCTTGCGCTCGCGCGTCCCGTCGCCGTCCATGCGGCGCCCCCCTTCTGGCGTGACCCTTGCGTCGCGCCCGTCGTGCGCGTTGGGTGAAATCCGGCGCGTTGCGCCCATGCGACCCCGCGCGCGCCGTAACCTCGCCCTAGGGTACCGCAGGCCGTGCAATCGATGCGAGGGGGCTGCCATGGCGACGGCGACGCTGGTGATCATGCGTCACGGCGAGAGCGCGTGGACGGACAAGCGGGTGAACCGCTTCGCGGGTTGGGTGGACGTCCCGCTGACGGAGCGCGGGCGCGCCCAGGCGGCGGAGGCGGGCAGGCTCATGCGCGAGGCAAACATCAGGCCGGACGCGGTGTTCACGTCGCTTCTGGAACGCTCCATCGTGAGCGCGGACATCGCGCTGCACGAGGTGGGCCGCCTGTGGGTGCCTGTCATCCGAAGCTGGCGCCTGAACGAGCGCCACTACGGCGCGTTCCAGGGCCAGACGCGGCCGGACATGCGCAAGGCGTACGGCGAGGAGCTATTCGAAACATACCGGCGCAGCTTCGACGTGAGGCCACCGATGATCGATCCCGCCTCCCCGTACTTCCAGGCAGACGACCCGCGCTACGGCGCGCTCTCGCAGGACGGGCTCGACGCGACGGACCCGCGGCAGATACGCAGCGAGTGCCTGAAAGACGTGATTGCGCGGCTTGAGCCGTTCTGGGGCGCCTACGTGACGCCGCCCCTGCTGTTGGGGCAGACGGTGCTCGTGGTGACGCACGGGTCTGTGGTGCGCTCGCTCATCAAGGTGGTCGAGGGCGTGTCCGCGGAAGAGATTCGCAAGGTGAACGTCCCGACGGGCCAGCCCCGCGTGTACGAGTTCGAGACCGGCGGCATGGGAGGGCTTCGCCTTGCGGGTCCCGGGCGCTGGCTTGACCCGGATGCCGCAAGCCGCGGCGCAGCGGAGGCGCTTGCGCTGGGTTCGGACCCAGCTCCCTCGGGCCCGGCATAGTGCACGTCCCGATGGAGCCGCGGGCAGGTGGGTGTCCTTCTCGCCCGCGCGCCCGATGAGTGCCGCCGGCACATGTTGTGGCCATACAAAAAGCCCGACGCACGAGCGCCGGGCTTGCTTTCAAGATGGTGGGTCGTGAGGGGGTCGAACCCTCGACCTTGGGATTAAGAGTCCCCTGCTCTACCAACTGAGCTAACGACCCATCTATATGTGCTGGCATGTGCCAGAGAAGAGGTCAATGGTGGGTCGTGAGGGGGTCGAACCCTCGACCTTGGGATTAAGAGTCCCCTGCTCTACCAACTGAGCTAACGACCCATTGACGTCCCTGCGCTGCGCTTGGAATGGGGTGGGTAGAGGGGCTCGAACCCTCGACCTACGGAGCCACGGTCCGTCGCTCTGCCAACTGAGCTACACCCACCATCAGGTCCCGCTCGCAACGCGCTTTGTAATAATGCCTAAACTGCGCGGTCCGCGCAAGGGTGAATTTGGAAAATTCTTTATCCAACGCCTGGTTTGCCACAAACGCCCACGTAGATGGCTCGCACCACCCTTCATAAGATGGAGACAAGGTGGAGAAGGTCCGCCATCCTCGCCCGCGGCCCCCATATCTGGCGCCAAGACGCCCTCCTGGCAGCACAGCGCGGTGCCCTCTCCTTTCCGCTCGCGGCCATGCTCTCGCGAAACAGACTCTTAACTGCGCACGTCTTGAAGCCCCCACCCCCGTGGCCTATGCTTACTGTAGCGCACTAAAGTGAATGCGCGGATCTCGTGATCTCACGCTACGATGCCCGGAGGTATCACATGGATCGTCGTCAGTTCCTCAAGCTCTCCGCCGCGGCACTCGCCGCCCCCACCCTCGCAGGCCTTGCCGGATGCGGCAGCACCGCCACCAAGACGCAGAAGAAGACGAAGCTCGTCGTCGGCTTCGACCAGGAGTTCCCGCCGTACGGCTACGTCGGCGACGACGGCAAGTACACCGGCTTCGACCTCGACCTGGCAAAGGCCGTCTGCAAGATGGAGGGCTGGGAGTACAAGCCCACGCCCATCTCGTGGGACGCGAAGGACAGCCTGCTCAACAGTGGCCAGATCACGTGCATCTGGAACGGCTTCACCATCGAGGGGCGCGAGAAGGACTACGCGTTCACGAAGCCGTACATGGAGAACCGTCAGGTCGTCGTGGTCCCGAAGGACTCCAGCGTCAAGACCCTCGCGGACCTCGCGGGCAAGAACGTCATCACCCAGGCGGACTCCGCCGCGCTCGACCTGCTGTCCAAGGGTGGCGCGCAGGAGAAGCTCGGCAGCACGTTCAAGAAGCTCCAGACCATCGACAACTACAACACGGCGTTCATGATGCTCGAGAACGGCTCCGTGGATGCCGTCGCCATCGACTACCCCGTTGCCGTGTACAACATCGGCGACCGCAAGGACGAGTTCACCATCCTCGACGAGGCCCTCAACTCCGAGCACTTCGCCGTCGGCTTTGCGAAGACCGCGGAAGGCAAGGAACTCGCGAAGACCGTCCAGGCGGACCTCAAGAAGCTCGACAAGCAGGGCAAGGTCAAGGAGCTCTGCGAGAAGTACGCGGACCAGGGCGTGTCGTACGACCTCTGGGTGCTCTAGCCACGGCATAGAAGCCCTGCCGGTCGGCGGCCCCCGTGGCCGCCGACTTTTTGCCGTTTGGGACATGCGTCCCCTCCTGGCATACCATAGTGTTCGCCATGCAAACCAGCTAGCACAAGGCGGTAAGCAACTTGGAAATCTCGACCATGACCAGCATGCTCCTGGACGGCTACGTCGTGTCGCTCCAGATATTCGCCATCACGCTCGTGGGCGCCATTCCCCTGGGCGTCGTCGTGGCGCTCGGCAGGCTCTCCCGGTTCAGGCCACTCTCGTGGCTCGTGGGCCTCTACATCTCGCTCATGCGCGGCACGCCGCTCATGCTGCAGATGTTTGCCGTGTTCTTCATCCCCTACTACCTCTTCGGCCAGCAGACGGGGCCCGGCTACATGTTCGTCGCCGTCATGATTGCGTTCATCGTGAACTATGCGGCGTACTTCGCAGAGATCTACCGCTCTGGCATCCAGAGCATGCCGCGCGGCCAGTACGAGGCGGCGCAGGTCCTGGGCTACTCCAAGGGGCAGACGTTCTTCAGGATCATCCTCCCGCAGGTGTTCAAGAGGATCCTCCCCGCAATGGGCAACGAGGTCGTCACCCTGGTGAAGGACACCTCCCTCGCGTTCTCCATCGGAGTCGCGGAGATGTTCACCACCAGCCGCGCGCTCGTCGCGTCGCAGCGCA
Source organism: Parafannyhessea umbonata (assembly GCF_900105025.1). Taxonomy (GTDB): domain Bacteria; phylum Actinomycetota; class Coriobacteriia; order Coriobacteriales; family Atopobiaceae; genus Parafannyhessea; species Parafannyhessea umbonata. The sequence continues at coordinate 1,133,732 of NZ_LT629759.1, forward strand.
GCATGGTGCCGTTTGCCATAGCGGCCGCCATCTACTGGGTCACGTGCCTGGTAATCGAATTCGTCATGCGCAGGATCGAGAAGAGGATGGACTACTACCATGACTAAGCCCAAGCTGCGCGAGATGCCGCGCCCCGATATCAGCCTCACGTCCGCGCTGGGACTTCCCGCCGTCTACGTGAAGGACGCGCGCAAGTCCTTTGGCGACAAGGAGGTGCTCCGCGACGTCAGCCTCCAGATCGGCCGGGGCGAGGTCGTCTCGCTCATAGGCCCCTCCGGCGCCGGCAAGTCCACGATGCTGCGCTGCCTCGCCCTTCTCGACACGTTCGACTCCGGCGAGCTCGCCTACGGCAACGTCCGCGTCTGCGCAAACCAGCCCGGAAGCGAGAAGACCACCTACGACAAGGCGGCCATGCGCCAGGCGCGCATGCGCTTTGGCATCGTGTTCCAGAACTACAACCTCTTCCCGCACTACACGGTGCTCAAGAACGTGATGGACGCCCCCATCGTCGTGCAGAGGCGCGACCCCAAGGAGGTGGAGGAGCAGGCCCGCACGCTCCTGGAGCAGCTCGACATCGCGGACCACGCGGACAAGGTGCCGGACCAGCTCTCCGGCGGCCAGCAGCAGCGCGTCGCCATCGCCCGTGCCCTGTGCATGAACCCCCAGGTCATCTTCTTCGACGAGGCCACCTCGGCCCTCGACCCCAAGCTGACGCAGGACATGCACCGCCTCATCCGCAGGCTCGCGAAGGACGGCATGGCCGTCGGCATCGTCACCCACGAGATGGGCTTCGCGCGCGAGGTGTCAGACCGCATCGCGTTTTTGTTCGACGGCCAGATCGTGGAGGAGGGCACGCCGGAAGAGGTCTTGGTGCACCCCACCGACGAGCGCACCAAGAGGTTCCTCGCCAACGCGGAGGACTAACGCGCGAGAAGGGCGGTCCTGCCAAGGACGCGCGTCCTTCTCGCCCGCATCGCTATCCCACACACGTACAAGCACACACGCACACGCAAAGGGGACGGGCCACACGACCCGTCCCCTTCTTGCATCATGTCTGAACGACCCTCCCATCCAGATGATGCCTCTTTTTATAGCTTTGCGCTGGCGCTACAGCAGGTGCTCCGCAATCTGCACCGCGTTCGTGGCCGCGCCCTTGCGGATCTGGTCGCCGCAGCACCAGAACGTGAGCGCACTCACGCCGTCCGGCGCGGAAAGGTCGCGGCGGATGCGGCCCACGTACACCAGGTCCTGGTCGGACGTGTCGAGCGGCATGGGGTAGCGCAGGTTCGCGGGGTCGTCCACGACCTTGACGCCCGGTGCCTTGGACAGCACCTCGCGCGCCTCGTCCGGCGTGATGGGACGCTCGAACTCCACGGTGATGGACTCGGAGTGCGAGCGCATGACCGGCACGCGCACGCAGGTGCAGTTGACGCGGAGCTCGGGCATGTGCATGATCTTGCGGCCCTCGTTCTGCATCTTCAGCTCCTCGGAGGTGTACGCCTCCTCCTTGAAGCCGCCGATCTGCGGGATGAGGTTGAACGCGAGCTGGTAGGCAAACGGTGCGGTATCACCGACCTCGCCGCCCTCGGCCAGCACGCGGCTCTCGCGCTCGAGCTCCTTGAGGCCCGGCATGCCGGCGCCGGAGGCCGCCTGGTACGTGCTCACGATGAGCCTCTTGAGGCCGGCCCTCTGCGCAAGCGGCCACGTGGGGACGAGGCCGATGATCGTGGCGCAGTTGGGGTTCGCGATGATGTTCCTGGGGTGGTTCGCGATGTCCTCGGGGTTGATCTCCGGGATGACCAGGGGCACGTCCGCGTCCAGCCTGAACGCGTGGGAGTTGTCCACGCACACGGCGCCGCGCGCCGCCGCCTCGGGCAGAAGCTCCTTCGCCTGGGCGTCGCCCGCGGCACCCAGCACGATGTCGACGCCGTCGAACGCGTCCGGCGTCGCCTCGAGCACGGTCACGTCCTCGCCGTTGAACCTCACGGTCTTTCCCGCGGAGCGCGCGCTCGCAAGCGGCACGAGCCGCTCAACGGGAAAGTCCCTCTCCTCCAGGCACTGGATCATCTGGGTGCCGACGACGCCGGTTGCGCCCAGGATCGCGACGACCAACTTGTCTGCCATGTCCATCTCCTCACTGTTCTCGCACGGCGAGAAACGCAGGTGTTCGGGCTCGGAGCCACGTGCGGACCCGAGCCCCGGGTGTCTAGTTCTTCTCGTCCAGGCTCACGTACTCCGACTCCACGAAGTTGTCGTAGATGACCTTGATCGCGCGAGCGAAGTCCGAGTTGTTGACGCCGAGGATGATCGAGATCTCCTGCGAGCTCTGGGTGATCATGCGGATGTTGATGCCCGCCTCGCCCAGCACGCCGAAGATGCGGCCGGAGGTGCCGGCACGGCGGCTCATGTTGCGGCCGACGACGGAGATGAGTGCAAGGCTGTCTATCACGTTGATGCTGTCCGGCTTCAGCTCCTGGCGAAGGTCGTTCACGATCGAGTAGATCGTGTCCTTCACGTCCGCTCCGTTCACGACGATGCCGAAGGAGTCGACGCCCGTGGGGATGTGCTCCACGGAGACGCCGTAGCGCTCGAACACGGAGAGCGCGCGGCGCACGAAGCCGACGGAGTTGGACATGTGGGCCTTCTGGACGTGGATCGCCATGAAGTCCTTCTTGCCCGCGATGCCGGTGATGAGGTGCTCGCGCTCGTGCTCCGTCGCGGTCTCGCGGATGACGGTGCCCTGGGCGGACGGGTCGTTCGTGTTCTTGATCTGGATGGGGATGCCGACCTCGCGCACGGGGAAGATGGCCTCCTCCTGCAGGACGGACGCGCCCATGTAGCTGAGCTCGCGCATCTCGTCGAACGTGATGCGGTGGATGGAGCGGGGGTTGTCCACTATGCGGGGGTCTGCCGCGAGGAAGCCGGAGACGTCCGTCCAGTTCTCGTACACGCCTGCGTCGAGGCAGCGCGCCAGGATGGCACCCGTGATGTCGCCGCCGCCGCGCTGGAAGAGCTTCAGCGTGCCGTCGACCGTCGACCCGTAGAAGCCGGGCAGGAGGAACCCGCCCAGGCGCGCCGCGGCGTCCTTCACGTGGGTGGCCGTGCGCTCCATGTCGACGGTGCCGTCGTGGTGGAACACGATCACGTCGGCGGCGTCCACAAACGGAATGCCCAGGTACTCGGCCATGAGCTGTCCGGTGAACCACTCGCCCCTCGACACGATGTACTCTGGCGACAGGCTGGAGACGACCGAGGAGAACTCCTCGAACTTCTCCTCTATGGGGTACTTGAGCCCGAGCTCGTCCCTGATGTCCACGAAGCGCTGCTCGATGGTCTTAAGAAGCGACGTGCAGTCCACGTGGTACTCGATGTGGGCGTTCACCAGAAGCAGCAAGTCGGTCAGCTTGTTGTCGCCGCTGAAGCGCTTGCCCGCGGCAGACACGACGATGAACCTGCGGTCGGGGTCCGCCTTCACGATGGACTTGACCTTCTTGAACTGGCTGGCCTCGGCGACGCTGGAGCCGCCGAACTTGGATACCTTGATCATGTGCTAGCCCTCCTGCGGAAGCGCCGCCATGAAGCTGGTGGCGTCCACGCTCGTTGCGTACTCGAAGACCTCGCGCGCCCTTACCGCAGAAAGGCCGCGCACGAGCACCATGCCCTCGCAAAACGGCTCCGCACCGTCGAGCCTTGCCTTCGTGCGGAACACGTAGTCGGACGTGAGGAGCTCCGGGCGCCACTCGAGCCCGCGCGAGAAGTCGTAGTGGGGACGGCGGCCCGCCGCGAAGTCCAGCACGTCCTGCACCATGGCGTTGCCCGTGGGCAGCATGCCGGCGCCCTGGCCGTAGAACTTCAGCGGCCCGACGGTGGTGGCGTCCAGCGAGATGAGGTTGAAGTTCGAGGGCACGTTCGCCTCGAGCGACTCGATGGGGACGGCGACGGGCTCGACGGCGGCCGCGTAGCCGCCATCGCGCTGCACGCCGCGGCCCAGCAGCTTCACCCCCCTGCCCATCGCGCGGAGCGCGTCGAGGTCGCCCTTGGCGAGCGTCCTGATGCCCGTGGTGGGCATGTCCTTCTCGCACGCGGTGTCGAACGCGACGCCCACGGTGATGATGGTCTTGTTGCGGACGTCCACGCCGTCGATGTCCGCGGACGGGTCGCGCTCGGCATAGCCCAGTGCCTGCGCCTCCGCAAGCACCTGGTCGAAGTCCGCGCCCTCCTTCACCATGCCGTCCACGATGAAGTTCGTGGTGCCGTTCATGATGCCCGAGAAGGACGTGACCTCGTCGATGCGGCGCACCTTCTCGATCGAGGCGATCCAGGGGATGCCGCCTCCGACGGACGCCTCGATGAGCAGGCTCGCGTCCGTCGCGTTCGCCTGCCGCACGAACTCGTCGAAGTAGGCGGCGACCACGGCCTTGTTGGACGTGACGACGCTCTTGCCCTTCGCGAGCGCGTCGAGGATGAACGTGTGGGCGGGCTCGAGGCCGCCCATGCACTCCACGACGACCTTGATGTCGTCGTCTTCCACGATCTGCGCATAGTCGGACGTCATGCGCGGGTCGGTCAGGCGGTCCGGCAGCTCGAGGATGCGAGAGACCTCCACGCCGCTCACGCGCTCCGATATGATGCGGTCGACGCCCTTTCCGACGGTGCCATAGCCCAGGACGGCAATCTTCATGGCTATCCAATCTTTCTGTTGTGTGACGTTAGAACGGCCCAATGCCGGCTGCGGCTATCATACGTTATGTAGTGCCGCCAAACCGAGGCAAGGAGCGCCACGATGACAACTTTCTATCACAGCACGCGCAGCGATAGCGAAACCGTAACAAGCAAGCAAGCAATCCTCGCGGGAATCGCACCCGACGGTGGACTGTACGTGAGCGACGACGCCGTCCGCAACAAGCTGGACCTGCGGGCCGTGTGCCAGGAGGGCTACCACCAGATCGCGCGGCGCGTGCTCGGCACCCTGCTGCCAGACTTCACCGAGCAGGAGGTCGCCTCGTGCGTGGAGGCCGCGTACTCCGACAACTTCGACACGCCCGCCGTCACGCCGCTCTCCCCGCTCGGCACCGACTGGCTGCTCGAGCTCTACCATGGCCCCACCTGCGCGTTCAAGGACGTCGCCCTGCAGATGCTGCCGCGCCTCATGTCCGTCGCACGCAAGGGAGAAGGACGCAACGTCATGATCGTCACCGCCACGTCGGGCGACACCGGCAAGGCGGCCCTCGCCGGCTTCGCGGGCGTGCCGGGCACGGGAGTCACGGTCTTCTATCCCGACGGCAAGGTCTCCGACGTCCAACACCTGCAGATGGTCACCCAGACCGGCGACAACGTCGCGGTCTGCGGCATCAAGGGCACGTTCGACGACGCCCAGACCCAGGTGAAGCGCATCTTCGCGGACAGGGACCTCGCAGGACGCCTCGCCGCCCAGAACGTGATGCTCTCGAGCGCGAACTCCATCAACGTCGGCCGGCTCGTCCCGCAGGTCACGTACTACTTCTCCGCGTACGCCCAGCTCGTGCAGACCGGCGCCATCGTGATCGGTGACGAGGTCGACTTCTGCGTGCCCACCGGCAACTTCGGCGACGTGCTCGCCGGCTACTACGCCAAGCTCCTCGGGCTCCCCGTCGGCAAGCTCGTCGTCGCGTCCAACAGCAACAAGGTCCTGACGGACTTCCTCACCACCGGCACGTACGATCGCCGCCGCGACTTCGTGAAGACCATCTCGCCCTCCATGGACATCCTCGTGTCGTCCAACCTCGAGCGCATGCTGTACTACCTCACGGACGGCGACTGCGAGGCGGTCGCAACCTACATGGCCGACCTCGCCCAGAAGGGCTGCTACACCATATCCAAGGACCTTCTCGCCAAGCTCCGCCAGACGTTCGACTGCGGCTTCGCGACGGACGACGAGACCCGCCAGACCATCCGCGACACGTGGGAGAAGGACCACGTCCTCATCGACACCCACACCGCCGTCGCGCGCCACGTGCTGGGCAGGTTCGCGCCGGAGGGCCGCCAGCGCGTGTGCCTGTCCACCGCGAGCCCGTACAAGTTCTCCGCGGACGTCCTCGCGGCGCTCGGCACGGACGTGAGCGGCCTCGACGGCTTCGCGTGCATGGACAGGCTGCAGGCCCTCACGGGCGTAGCGGCGCCGGCGCAGCTTTCCGGCCTCAGGGACGCCCCAGTCCTCCACGCAGACGTGTGCGACATGGACGGCATGACCGCGTTCGTCGAGGGCTCCTGCAACCGCGTCTTCGCCTAGCGAACGCGCATCGATCCTTTGGGGGCTCAACTCATGACTGACCAGACCAAGGACCGCGCGGGCGAGAAGCACGCGGCACCGCGCAGGTTCCGCGTGCTCGTGCCCGCGACCTCCGCGAACGTGGGCGTGGGCTACGACTGCCTCGGGCTCGCGCTCGACCTCACGGCGAGCTTCACGTTCGAGGTGTCGGACCAGCTGCTGATCGACGGTTGCCAGGAGCGCTTCCGTGGCGAGGACAACCTCGTATGGACGAGCTACCTCGACACCTGCCGCGAGCTGTACTCGCGCCCGCACGCCCTGCACATCACCATCGACTCGCCCGTGCCGCTCTCGGGCGGCCTCGGGTCCAGCTCCACCTGCGTCGTCGCGGGAGTCGTCGCGGCGCAGGTGCTCCACGCAGGCGGCTTCGACGCAGACGCCGCGCTCGACTTCGCCACCAGGATCGAGGGCCATCCGGACAACGTGGCCCCGGCGCTCATGGGCGGGCTCGTGAGCTCGTTCGTGGACGAGGGCCGCACACGCTCCCTGCGCTTCGACATCGCGCCCAACCTCACGTTCGTGGCCATCGCGCCGCCGTACGAGGTCCGCACGGCAGAGGCGCGCAAGGTCATGCCGAAGGAGGTCTCCGTCCAGACCGCCGTGTGGCAGATGGGCCACTGCGTCGCGGTCGTGGACGCGCTCAGGCGCGGCGACGCGGAGCTCCTCTCCGCCGCGGCGAAGGACCGCCTGCACGAGCCGTACCGCGCGACCCTCATCCCGGACTACGAGCCCATCCGCCGCACCGCGCTCGCCGCCGGCAGTGCCGCCTTCCTCATCTCCGGCTCCGGCTCAACCATGCTCGCCATCACGGACGGGCGCAAGGCCGCGGATCGCGTCGCGGCGTCTGTCACCAACATGGTCGAGAACCACGTAGACGGCCTCTGGGTGCGCGTGCTCGCCGCGAACTCGCGCGGCACGGAGGTCGAGGTGCTGTAGCGTAGCGTCGTCCCATGCGAACTCACCGCGCGGTCCACTCCGCACGAGGACGTCTGCACGCAAAGGCTTTCCAACAAGAAGAACGGGCGTCCCAAGCGGGGCGCCCGTTCTCTGTTGCGGCTCTTGCCGGGTAGCGGATTGCCTGCGCGTGACGCCTAAGCCTAGCCTCCGAGGTAGGCCTTGCGGACGTCGTCGTCGTGCAGCAGGTCCGAGCCGGTGCCGGTCTTGCTGATGTGGCCGACCTCGAGCACGTAGCCCCTGTCCGCGATGGAGAGCGCCATGGACGCGTTCTGCTCGACCAGCAGGATGGTCGTGCCCTGATCGTTCAGGGCGCGGATGATGTCGAAGATCTCCTCCACGAGGATGGGCGCGAGGCCCATGGACGGCTCGTCCAGCATGAGGAGCTCCGGCTTGCTCATGAGCGCGCGGCCCATGGCGAGCATCTGCTGCTCGCCGCCGGACAGCGTGCCGGCCGTCTGGTTCATGCGCTCCTTCAGGCGAGGGAAGCGCTCGTACACGATCTCGAGCGTCTCCGCGTTCTCCGCGTCAGTGCGGGTGTAGCCGCCCATCTCGAGGTTCTCGGCCACAGTCATCTGCGCGAACACGCGGCGTCCCTCCGGGCAGAGGGCGAGGCCCTTCTCGACGATCTTGTGGGCCTTCACGCCCACGAGGCTCTCGCCCTTGAACTCGATGGAGCCGGAGTCGGGCTTGATGATGCCCGCGACGGTGTTGAGCGTGGTGGACTTGCCGGCACCGTTCGCGCCGATGAGGGTGACGATCTCGCCCTGGTTGATGTCGAACGAGATTCCTTGCACCGCCTTGATGGCGCCATACGACACGTGCAGGTCCTTGACGGAAAGAAGCGCCATTACTTCACCCCCTGCTTGCCAAGATAGGCCTCGATGACCTTCGGGTCCTGCTGGATCTCCTCGGGCGTGCCCTTCGCAATGATTTTGCCGTAGTTGAGGACGCCGACGACCTCGCACACGCCCATGACGAGGGACATGTCGTGCTCGATGAGGAGGATCGCGATCTGGAACTCGTCGCGGATCTTCAGGATGTTCTCCATCAGCTCCTCGGTCTCGTTCGGGTTCATGCCCGCCGCAGGCTCGTCCAGAAGCAGGACCTTGGGATGCGTCGCGAGCGCGCGCAGAATCTCGAGGCGACGCTGCGCGCCGTACGGCAGGTTGCCCGCCCTCGTGTCCGCGAACTTCTGCATGTCGAAGATGCCGAGAAGGTCCATCGCCTTGTCGCGGAACTCCCTCTCCTGCTTCCAGTGCTTGGGGAAGCGCAGCATGTCCGTCACGAGGTTCGTGCTCATGGAGTTGCCGAAGCCGACGAGGATGTTCTCCGCGACGGTCATCTGGCTGAACAGGCGGATGTTCTGGAACGTGCGGGCGACGCCGAGCTTGTTTACCTGGACCATGCTCATGCCTGCCGTGTCGTAGCCATCGACGAGGATGGTGCCGCGCGTCGGCTTGTACACGTTCGTGAGCAGGTTGAAGATCGTGGTCTTGCCGGCGCCGTTGGGCCCGATGAGGCCGGAGATCTCCGTGCGACCCATGGCTATGTTGAAGTCGTCGACGGCCGTGAGTCCGCCGAAGTCGATGCCGAGGTGCTTCGCCTCGAGGACGGGGATCTTGCCAAGGTCTCGCTCGGGGATGAGGTTGGGGCTCTCCATCTGCACCAGGACGGAGCGGCGCTTCTTCTCTTCGCTGGTCAAGGCTACTCCACCTCCTCTGCGGACGCGCTCTTCTTCCAGGGGAACTCGCGGTTGGCGATCTTCTCGAGGACGTTGCCGAGCGAGAAGTCGTACGTGCCGAGCAGGCCCTGCGGACGGAAGATCATGACGAGGATCAGCACGATGGCGTACACGACCATGCGGTAGTCCGCGAACGCGCGCAGTGCCTCGGGCAGGATCGTGAGGAAGGTCGCGGACAGCACGGAGCCGAGCATGGAGCCCATGCCGCCGAGGACGACCATGACCAGGATCTCGATCGACTTCATGAAGCCGAACTTCGCGGGGGCCATGACGCCGATGCAGCCTGCGTACAGGCCTCCGCCGATGCCGGCGAAGAACGCCGAGACGACGAACGCGAGCGTCTTGTAGTACGTGGTGTTCACGCCGGAGGCCTCGGCTGCGATCTCGTTGTCGCGGATGGCGAGGATCGCGCGGCCGTGGCGGGACTTCATCATGGTGTGGATGAGGAAGAGTGAGATGACCACGACGACGGACGTGTTCAGGAAGTTCGTGTACGCGGGGATGCCCGTGAGGCCCTTCGCGCCGCCCGTGAGCTCGAAGCCAAGTACGCCATCGATGTTAAGCATGATGACGCGAATGATCTCGGCGAAGCCGAGCGTGATGATGGCGAGGTAGTCGCCCTTCAGGCGCAGCGCCGGGATGCCGATGATGATGCCGCAGATGGCGGCGCAGATGCCGCCGAACACGAGCCCGACGACGAACAGAAGCGACGCAGCGGGGGTGCCGAGAACGAAGTCGCGCATCGTGACGCCGAAGGCAGGCATCATGCGCATGATGAAGATGGCGCACGAGTAGCCGCCGACCGACATGAAGCCGGCGTGACCGAGCGGCAGCTGTCCGAGGTAGCCGGTCGCGATGTTGAGCGACACCGCCATGATGATGTAGATGCCCACCTGCTCGAGCACGGACGTCTGGTAGCGGGTGATGATGCCCTGGCCCACCATCATGTCGCCGATTGCGAGGAACAGGACGACGAGCACGGTGTTGATGATGTAGCGCTTTCCGACGGATATGGTCTTGCGAGGACGAGAGCCCTTCGGAGCGCCTGCGGTAATGATGGGCTTCTCCCCGTTCTTGAGTTCTTCCACGACGACCTCCTTACACTTTCTCGCTCATCGTGCGGCCGAGAATGCCGGTGGGCTTGACGATCAGCACGATGATAAGGAGCAGGAACACGACGGCGTCCTTCCACACGGAGAGCCCCAGCGCGGAGACGAACACCTCTGCGAAGCCGACGAGCAGACCGCCGATGACGGCGCCCGGAATCGACCCGATGCCGCCGAGGACGGCCGCGACGAACGCCTTCGTGCCGAGCATGATGCCCATGGTCGGCGTCGCCTGGGAGTAGGCCATGCTGTACAGGACCGCGCCGATGCCCGCGAGCGCAGAGCCAAGGGCGAACGTGAAGGAGATCGTGGTGTTGACGTTGATGCCCATGAGCCTTGCCGCACCCATGTCCTCGGACACCGCGCGCATGGCCTTGCCGAGCTTCGTCTTCTGGACGAGGAACGTCAGCACCGCGGTCGAGATGGCCGTCACGACGATCGTGAGGATGGCGTTCAGCGAGAGGCTCATGCCCGCGACCTTGATGTTCGAGACGCTTATGAACGGAGGGACGACCTTCGCGTCTGCGCCGAATACGAGCTGCGCGCCGTTCTCCAGGAAGTACGAGACGCCGATGGCCGTGATCAGGATGGAAAGGCGCGGTGCGTTGCGCAGCGGGGCGTATGCGACCTTGTCGATGAGGACGCCGAGCAGCGTGCAGCCCGCGACCGAAAGAATGACGGCGATGACGGGGTTCATCCCCAGCTTCGCCATGACGATCCAAGAAATGTACGCGCCGACCATGATGATGTCGCCATGGGCAAAGTTAAGGAGCAGGATGATGCCATACACCATCGTGTAGCCCAGGGCGACGAGCGCATAGATGCTGCCGAGCTGCAATCCGTTCAGCAGCTGCGTTAAAAACGTCACGGCAAACACTTCCTCTCGTGTACCAGCTCGTTGGTTCGGTTACTGACTCGGGACCGGGGCTCTCTTGCGTGCCCCCGTACCCCAAAGGCGCCGAGAGAGATCCCCCGGCGCCTCCAAAGTGTCTCCTAAGAGACCATCCCTACAGGGTGGTCTCGATGTACTCCTTGCCGTCCTTGAAGCCGATGATGAGCGTCGACTTCACGGGGTCGCCGGTGCCGTCGTACTTGATCGTACCGGTGACGCCCTCGACCTTGCCCTTCGCGATGGCGTCGATGACCTTCTGCTTGTAGTCCTCGTAGTCCTTCGCGTCGCCGTCCTTCTCGACCTTGTCGATGGCGGTGAGCAGGATCATCGCGGCGTCATAGCCCAGTGCGCAGAAGTTCGTCGGGTCGCTCTTGTACTCGGCCTTGTAGTCCTTGATGAACTGCTGGACGTGCTTGTCGTCGTTCGCGGAGACGAACGAGGTGTCATAGAAGCAGCCCTCGAGGTCCTTGCCGGAGGCGTAGTCCTCGTCGCCGCCGACGATGTTCGCCCAGCCGTCGGCGCCCAGGAAGACGCCCGTGTAGCCGAGCTCGCGCGCCTGGGTGACGATCTTGCCGTCGTCCTGGTAGTAGTTCGGGGAGAGGACGGCGTCCGGCTTCTTCGCGATGATGTTCGCGAGCTGCGCCTTGAAGTCGACGTCACCCTGGGAGTAGCTCTCCTGCGTGGCGACGGTGAGGCCCTTCTTCTTAGCCTCCTTCACGAACGCGTCGTTCACGCCCTTCTCGTAGTCGCCGCCGGAGTTGAAGATGGTGCAGACGGTCTTGTAGCCCTGCTGCGCCGCGAAGTCGGCCATGAGCTTGCCCTGGTAGGGGTCGGTGTAGCATGCGCGGAACGCGTTCTTGCCGTACTTGATGAAGTCGGCCGCGGTGGCAGAGGCGGTGACCAGGGGGATGTTGTCGCTGACGGACGCCTGCGCGACGGCGATGGACGGCGTGGACGTGACGTCGCCGACGATGCCGACCACGTTGTCCTCGACCATCTTCTGGTACACGTTCACGGCCTCGGTGGCATCGCCCTTCTCGTCCTGGACGACGAGGTCGATCTTCTTGCCGGACTTGGTGCCGCCCTTCTTGTTGAACTGCTTCACGTAGAGCTTGGCACCGTTGCGGACGGCGAGGCCGTACTGGGCGACGTCGCCGGAATACGGACCCATGAGGCCGACCTTCAGGGTCTTGCCAGAGATGGCGGAGTCAGAGCCGGAACCGGAGCCACAGGCGGAAATGAGCGAGGCTACCCCAAGGCCCAGGGCGGTGGTGCCACTCGCCTTGAAGAGGTCGCGCCTCGTGATGTTGTTTGCCATTTTATTACCTCCATCTTTACTAAGGGTGCCTCTAGGCATCATTTAGCTTGAACCAAACTTAAGCCTTTAGGTGCTTCAAGTCACCGAAAGCTGCCGATGGTTATCGTGTCTGCAACATTTGAAGTCGTTTGGAAACATGCGCACGATAACGTGGCGAGAAAAGCGAGGGGACGCGGCTTTGGCCACGCCCCCACAACAACAATTTTTTCACGTTAGCCCCGGCGTCGCCTGAGGCGTCGCGCCGCGAGCATGACGAGCGTGCCGAACAGCACGCCCGAAAGGTCGAGCAGCACGTCCGTGAGCAGGCTCGACCTGCCGGGCGTGAACATCTGGATGGTCTCGTCCGCCACGGGCGCGAGGCAGCACGCGAGCGTGCCGAGCTTCACGAGGCGCATCGCCCCTGCGTCCACGCCGTAGGACGCGCGCATGAAGCCGCCCTGGGCCGCCGTACGCAGCCCGGAGCACAGAAGCCCGAGCATCGCGTACTCCAGGAAGTGGGCGCACTTGCGTATGAGGTGCGTCATCTGGTGCGCGTCGGTGACGCCCGCCGCCTCGAACGCCGGGCGCAGCGCGTGCATCACCACGTTGCTCTCCCCCGTCGACGCGGGTCCCGGCACGAGCGAGTGCCCCCACACGAACGCGAGCCACAGCAGCACGACCACGAGCCACACGCCCGCGGCGCGCGACGCGTGCGCGGAGCCCCTGCCGGCCACGCTCTAGGCCTCCCTGACCATGCTCGCCATGTGGCGGGGCTTGTACGCGGCCTGCGCACCGCGCTGGCGCGTGCGGTGCAGCTTCGCCGTGGACTTCAGGCTTTGGCTTCCGCCCTGGATGACGTGGAGGTACTCACGCGAGGAGCGGCGTGCCGCTTGGCTCTTGTTGCGCGAGAACTCGTCGTCTATCAGGTAGTCGATGTAGGACTCCGTGTCCACTACCTCGGGGTGGCCGGCCGGCGCGCGGAACGGGATGAACTTCGTCGGGTCCTCGAGGCCGGTCGGGTCGTCGATCGCGTCCGCGCTTCCGACGACGTCGTTGAAGGCCGGTACGCGCGGGCCGCGGTCGATGTTCTCGTCCATCGCCTCGAGCGCGGTCTCCCACAGGTCGCCCTGGTCCAGCTCGTCCGCATCGCGGCGCTCGGGATACTTGCCCTGGTACACTTCTGGGACGCTCTGCGCTATGCGCGCGGCGCGGGAGCGCGCGAACTCCATGGCGGGCGTGAGCTTCCTGCCCTCGGCACCCTCCCCCTGCGCTGCTTCCGCCTGTGCCGCGGCGGCGCGTCGCGGAGCGGGGTCCATCCACGCCGGAATCTCTAACGAGTCCGCCGTCTGGTTCACGCTCGGAGCGAAGTCCAGCTGGTCCGGCGCGCCCACCAGGCGCACGGACTCGCCCAGGCGCTCGTTCCACCAGCTCGTGCCCACGTCGCCCACCGATCCGTCCGCGCGCTCGATGATGGGCAGCCCCTCGAACTTGTCGCCTCCCAGGCGGTCGTGCAGGACGCTCGCCACGCCGCGGGCGCGAGCGGCCATGCGGGCACTGAGCGTCTCGTGCTTCACGTAGCGCTCGGCGACGTTCACGTAGTCGTTCTCGTTCGCGGACTCCTCGTCCACGGCGGGCACGCGCGACGCGATGACCGCGTTCACGGGGCGCGCGATCGTCTCGTCCACGGAGTATGCGCCGCTGACGGGCATGACGCCCACGTAGTGGCCGGCGGGTTCCGCCATCTTCGGGGCGGCGTAGCTGCGGGACGGCGCGGGCGCGACCGGCTGTGCCGGCTGGTGGCTCTCCGCCTGCGCCGCAGGGACGGCCGAACCATCGAGGCTGGCCGCGGCTCTCGCGGCGACGTCACCCCTCGCACCCAGGACGGCCGTCGGCTCCTCAGCCTGCCCGTCCTTCTCGGCGCCTTCCCTGCGCGCATGCGCCCGGGCGAGAAGTGCCACGACGCTCGTTGCGGCCGCACCGCAGGCGACGCCCAGGGCGAAGGTGGCGAGGGGGTTGCCCGCGACGTCGCGACCAAGGTCGGCCAGGGTCGCCGCATGGGCCGTCTGAGGGACGACCGCGCCCCATGCGCCAAGAAGCCCCGCAGCCACCGCCGGGTTCCTTCTTGCCTTGTTCATCCCTGCACCTCCCGCGCCGTGCCCGATGCATCACACGCGGAATCGAAGAATCGCCAGCGACGCCAGCGGCTTTAACCACGCTGCGCGTCCATTTGCGGAGACAACGGCCTGCTTCGTCTTATCTTCGTATACCGTCGTAGTATGCAGTCGAGGCAGAGTACCTCAGACTGTTTTCGATATTAGCCAAACCCCCGGGTTTTTCAAGGCTCAGGGCCAAATCTTAGGAGCAGATAGATGAAAAGCATCGCCATTGTGACGGGCGCGTCGTCGGGGGTGGGCCGCGAGTTCGTGCGCCAGCTTGATGCGGGCGCGGGCGGCCCCCTGGACGAGCTATGGCTCATCGCGCGTCGCAAGGCCGTCCTGGACGACATCGCCTCCGGCTGCCGCACGCCCACGCGCGTGCTCGCGCTCGACCTCACGGATGCCGCCTCGTTCGAGGTGCTGTCGCGCGAGCTTTCCCGCGAGGAGCCGCGCGTGCAGTGGCTCGTCAACAGTGCGGGCTTCGGCAAGTTCGGGGACTTTTCCGCCATTAGCGAGAAGGACACGGCGGACATGGTCCGGCTCAACTGCCTGGCCGTGGTCGAGATGTGCTACCTCGCGCTCCCCCATATGGCCGCTGGCTCGCGCATCATCAACCTCGCGTCCATCGCCGGCGTCATCCCCCAGCCCAGGCTCTCCGTGTACTCCGCGACGAAGTCGTTCGTGCTCGAGTTCTCGCGCACCGTCGACCACGAGCTTTCGGGTTCCGGCATCCACATCACTGCGCTGTGCCCCAAGTTCATGCGGACGGGCTTTCTGGACAAGCCAAACGACGGCGAGGTCGCGCGCAAGATGTGCCGCATAGGCTTCAGCCCCGTGGACAAGGTGGTCCGCCGGGCGCTGCGCGCCGCCGTGCTCGGGCGCGCGCTGTGCATACCCTCCCTCGACATGAAGGCGGCGCACGTGATCACGAAGATCCTGCCAGCCTCCGTGACGATGGAGCTGGAGGAGATGGTCCTTGGCCTGTGGGAGCCCATGCACAACACGCCGAGGGTATAGCGTGGAGGCAGCACCAGAGGTCTAAGGGAAAGGGCGTCCCGGCCATGGTTGGCAGGGGCGCCCTCGTGTTGTGGCCCATGCGTGGCGCGGCTCTTCTCGCCCATGGCGAGAAGAGCCCTGACAGGGCCGGCTACACGCCGATGAACTCCGTCTGCTGCGCCTTCTTCGCGGATCGAATGAGGAACTCCTCGTTGTCCTTTGTTGCCTTCAGACCGCGCACGAGGGCCGTTGCCGCGCGCTCCGTGCTGTTCATGTTGGCGAGCAGGCGACGGATGCCCCAGATGAACGGCTGGAGGCTCGGGTCGATCAAGAGGTCCTCGTTCCTGGTGCCGGACGCAATGGGGTCGATCGCCGGGAAGACGCGGCGGTCGGCGAGGTCGCGATCGAGCTTGAGCTCCATGTTGCCCGTGCCCTTGAACTCCTCGAAGATGACCTCGTCCATCTTGGAGCCGGTGTCGACGAGCGCCGAGGCGAGGATCGTGAGCGAGCCGCCGTTCTCGATGTTGCGTGCCGCGCCGAGGAACTTCTTCGGCGGGTACAGCGCCGCGGAGTCGACGCCGCCCGAGAGGATCCTGCCGGAGGCGGGCGCCGCGAGGTTGTAGGCGCGGGCGAGCCTCGTGATGGAGTCGAGCACGACCACGACGTCCTCGCCCATCTCGACCAGGCGCTTCGCGTGCTCGATCACAAGCTCGGACACGGACGTGTGGTTGGAGGCCGGCATGTCGAACGTGGACGCGACGACCTCGCCCCTGATGGAGCGCTCCATGTCCGTGACCTCCTCCGGGCGCTCGTCCACGAGCAGGCAGAACAGGTGGACCTCCGGGTTGTTGGCGGCGATGGACTGGCAGATCTTCTTCAGGACCGTGGTCTTGCCGGCCTTGGGGGGCGACACGATGAGGCCGCGCTGGCCCTTGCCGATGGGAGCGACCAGGTCGATGGCGCGACCGGTGATGGAGTCCTTGCCGTGCTCCATAACGAGGCGCTCGTTGGGATAGATGGGCGTGAGGTCGCGGAAGCGCGGGCGAGATTTCATCTCCTCCGGCGCGCGGCCGTTGATGGTCTCGATCGCGTGCAGCGGCGGGTACTTGTTGCCGGCTTTCGCGGGCGCGACGCTGCCCTTGACGCGGTCGCCCGGACGCAGGCCAAACTGCCTGATCATCTGCTGGTGCACGAAGGCGTCGGAGTCGCCGGCCATGTAGTTGCCCGTGCGGACGTACGCGTAGCCCTCGTTCTGGAACTCGAGGACGCCCTCCACCGGCCTGAAGCCCTCCGCAAGCGCAGCGGCCTCGTACACGGACTCCGCGAGGTCCTTCTTGCGCAGGCCAACGTAGTCGATCCCCAGCTCGGCAGCCTTCTTGCGAAGCTCGGCCACCTTCATCTGGGCGACGTCGTCGCGCGAGAGCGTGGGCTCGACGTTCTGCTCGCGCTGGTTGCCCTTGCGGTTGCGACGGCGCTGGTTTCGGCCCTGCCTCTGGTTGTTGTCGCGGCCAGCGTTGCCGTTTCCGCCAGACCCGGCCTCGGAGCGGCCGTTGTGGCGCCTGCGGCGTCGTCCGCCGTGCTCCTCGCGCTCGTCCTCGCGCTCGTCACGCGCGTCCTTCTCGCCTGCGTCGCGGGTAGCGGGCTTCGCCTCTGCCGACGCCTGGTCCGCGCCCTCGTGTGCCGCACGTTCCTCGTCGGCATGGGCGGCGGCATCCGCCTCGGCAAGCGTCGTGGCCGGCGCGCCCAAGAGCCCCACCGTCGCGGGCAGCGGCTCCTGCTGGGGCGCCACCTCGGCCTTGTGCTCCGCGGCGTCCTCCGCCGCCTTCGGCCTCCTGCCACGGCGGCGCGGCTTCGGCGCCTCGCCCTCGGCCTGAGCCTCTGCCTGAGCGCCCTCGGCCTGCCCCTGCTGGGACTCCGCCTTGCGCGGACGTCCGCGGCGACGTGCGGGCTTCTTATCCGCCTCGGGGGCGTCGCCCTCCGTCGCCTGGCCGCTGTCCTCGTCCGCGGACCTCGGCTGCTCGCCCTCCGCGGGCGCCTTCTTCGCAGCGCGCCTCCGCGTCGTGCGCTTGGGCTTCTCGCCCTCTGACGCCTGCGCGGAGCCCTCAGAGGCGGCCGTTGGCTGGGCGTCCTCCTCCGCGGTCTTCTTCGTGACGCGCCTGCGGCGCCGCGGCTTCTCCTCGCCGGGCTGTGCCGCCGCCTCGCCCTCTTGCGGGGTGGGCATGCTGGTGGGCTGGTTGTCTTCCTCCATTAAGGACCTTTCTAAAGTCTCCTTGCGCGACCGCAGCCTCGGTGGGGTTAGAGCCCAAACGCAGGCAGACACGCCACCTCAGTGCTCCTGAGGCCTGCCTTGCTTGGCTCCGTTTAAGTGGTGAGGCTTGTGCGCGAGATAAAGAATGCGACCATGCGCAAATTCGGCTTCACTATACCATTTCCCCCGCGAAACACAACCTCGACAACCCGTTTTGCGCAACGGAATTCCCCGCATGCGCACATGGGGGCACCCATGCCCACCCAGGCGGACGAGAAGAACGCGGCATCGTGGCTGAGGCTGCGCGCAAAGAGCGGGGCCCCCCGAAAGGACCCCGCACCTCCGTACCCGTTTCGCTTTTCTGCCGCCCGGCGCCTTGCCTACTCCGACTTGAGCCTGCGGCGGCGCCTCACGACCAGCTCGCCTATCCGGCTCGCGAATTCGCGCGCGGCGGCACCGCCCTTCTCGGTCAGCCCCACGTGAAAGCCGTGCCGGCTGTCGCCGATCCTCTGCACGTAGCCGTCGCCCTCGAGCGCGGCCACTGACATCGAGACCGTCGGCTGCAGCAGCCCAAGGGCATCCACCAGCGCGCTGATGGTGTGCGCATTCCCGTCCAGCACGTAGATGCCAAGCAGGATGAGCTCGCTCGCATCGCAGTTCAGGGAACCCATGGCATCCACGTACGCGCGGATGCGGCTTGCAGTGGTGCGCGAGAGCGGCTCCTGGGGACGGATGGCCGATCGCGTTGCCTCGCACAGCCTGTCCGCCACCGTGAGCCCCTTGCACGAGATGGTGCAGAAGATGTTGCGCTTGTCGTCGGAGCCCTGCTCGCGCTCGATGAGGCCCATCGACGCGAGGTGCTTTGTCCTGTGCGTCATCGTGGGGCGCAGGACGTGCTGGTAATCCGCAATGTCCGACGTACGCATCCCGCCTTCGCAGTTCGCAAGCCTGCAAAGGATCGAAAACTCGGAGAAGGACAGCCTCTCGGGCTTGTCGGCATGCTGCCTAACGAGGTTGTACGCTTTGCGGATTGACAAGTATTCTCGTGCGTCCATGTGAGACCTACAGCTCTCTGTATCGCTTACTTGCTGCACTCGCCTATGGAGAGGTGCGCCCCACCTCGGCCGATGGGACGCACCTCGCGCATGGGCCTTCTCATGCCCACACGATACAACATGAAATTAAGCGGCGAACGAAAACTTAACAATCGTGCCCGTAACGTTACCAACTAGAAAGATTCGTACGGCAACGTCGCGCGCGCATTTGCCTACATCACGTCCGGCGCGGACACGCCGATGAGCTTGAGCGCGACCTCGAGGTTGATGCGGACGGCGTCGCACGCGACGAGACGGGCCTTCGAGACCTCGGGGTCGACGGGACGGCCCTCGCTCGGAAGGACCTGGCAGTTCGCGTAGAAGCCGTGGAACGCACCAGCGAGCTCCTCCGCGAAGTGCGTCAGACGGAACGGCGCGCGGTCGCGCGCGCAACCAGCCACGAGGTCCGGGAACTCGGAGATCTTGCGTGCAAGCGCAGCCTCGGTCGGGTCGGTCAGCAGCGACAGGTCAGCAGAGTCGCCGATTGCCTTCTGGGCGACCTTCTCCATGCCAAGCTCGAGTGCCTCGTCCTCGCTCACGCCGGCGGCCTTGCGCAGGATGGAGCAGACGCGTGCGTGCGCGTACTGGACGTAGTACACGGGGTTCGTGTTGTTGCGCTGCTTCACGGCCTCGATGTCGAAGTCGATGGTCTGGTTCGAGGACTTGGACACGAGGGTGTAACGCGTCGCGTCAACGCCTACCTCGTCGATGAGCTCCTGGAAGGTGATCATCGTGCCCTTGCGCTTGGACATGCGGACGGGCTCGCCGTTCCTCAGCAGGTTGACGAACTGGCCGAGGTCGACCTCGAACTTCCCGGGATAGCCAAGGGCGTCGCACACGTTCGTGACGCGGGCGATGTAGCCGTGGTGATCGGCGCCCCACAGGTCGATGGAGTAATCGTCACGCTGGAACTTGTTCCAGTGGTAGGCGACGTCGGACGCGAAGTAGGTGTACTCGCCGTTCGACTTGATGAGGACGCGGTCCTTGTCGTCGCCAAGGGCGGTCGACTTGAACCACAGGGCGCCGTCGTCGGTCTTGTACAGGTAGCCCATCTTGTCGAGCTTGTTGAACGCGCGGTCGACCTGAGAGGTGCCGGACTCGTCCTTCACGTAGAGCGAGCGCTCCGAGAACCACAGGTCAAACGGGCAGCGGACCTCGTCGCACGTCGCCTTGATGCGAGCGAGCATGGACTTGTAGCTGCGCTCGCGGAACTGCTCCAGGGAGTCCTCAACGGGCACGTCCACCCACTTGTCGCCGTCGGACGCGACGAACTCGCGCGCGATGTCCACGATGTAGTCGCCGCCATAGGAGTTCCCGCCGAGCTCCTCGTTGAAGGCGTCCATGTACGGGTGGGTCTCGGGACGCTCGTCGTCCTCGTCCTCGACGTAGGCCTGGCGGTCAGCGAGCAGCTTGTCGTGCGCGGCATCCAGGTCGCATCCGTCCTCGCGCATGATCTCCTCGAGCTGCAGGTAGCGCCTCTGGACGGAGCGTCCGAACACGTCCATCTGCGAGCCGTGGTCGTTGATGTAGTACTCGCGGTCCACGTGGTAGCCCGTGAAGTCGAACACGTTGCACATGGAGTCGCCGAGCGCAGCCCAGCGGCCATGGCCCACGTGCAGGGGACCGGTCGGGTTCGCAGAGATGAACTCGTAGTTCAGCTTCAGGCCGTGGCCAAGGTCGCTCCTGCCCCAGTCGGCACCCTTCTCGCGCACCTCCTGCAGCACCTCGTTGTTCGCGGAGGCGTTCAGGTAGAAGTTGATGAAGCCGGGACCTGCGACCTCCACCTTAGAGACGGCGCTGCTCTGCGGCATGTGGGCGACAATCGCCTGCGCGATCTTTGCGGGGGCCATGTGGGCAAGGCGTGCGGAGCGCATCGCGACGGTGGTGCTCCAGTCGCCGTTGGTCGTGTCGGCGGGACGCTCGACGCCGAGCTCCTTCACCTCGAACTCCGGCAGGTCGCCTGCGGACTGCGCCGCGGCGATCGCCTGCTTGACAAGCTCCTCTATGGTCTCCGGCATACTGGCTCCTTCTCCTTTGGGTTGAGACACATTTTGTGGATAGTCTAGCAGAGTGCCACACCCGTGTGCGGCACTCCAAAAAAGGCAACGTTCATGTAACGACTTTGCCAGGCGAGAAGGACGCTACCTCCGGCCCGAGTCCCTGAGCTCGGCCCGGGCAAGGTCGCTCCTGAGCCTCGCGAGTCCGCGCTCGAGTCCCACGGGGTAGATCTGCGGGTTGAGGAAGCGCCTCACGGACGGGTCCAGGTGCATGAGCGCCTCGCGGCAGCGGGACTTCGCCTGCTCGATGGTGTCCGGTTCCTTGGTGCGCGCGCCCTTCTCCACCAGCTGCTCCATCAGCTCGCGGGGGGTGCCGCCGCTCACGTCGTACGTCGTGAGCTCGTCCAGCACGTCCACGATGGTCGCGTCGTCGCCGCCTGCCACGGAGTCGTCCACGATCATGTCTCCCATGGGGCAGCCGGCCTCGTCGTAGTAGCGGCGGATGTGCTGCACGCCGGGAATCGTGCGCTTGTACGCCATCTCGCTCAGCTTGATGACCGGGTCCCACGGATCGTCGGGCGTCGCCCTCGTGGCCGAGAGCTTGTAAACACCGCCGAGCGAGGGCTGCGGGTCGCACGTCGCGAGCTTCGTGCCCACGCCGAACGAGTCTATGGGCGCACCCTGCGCAAACAGCGACTGGATGGTGTACTCGTCCAGGTCGTTCGATACGGAGATCTTCACGTAGTCAAGACCCGCCTCGTCAAACGCGGCGCGCGTCTCCTTCGAGAGCTTCGCAAGGTCGCCGGAGTCTATGCGGATGGCGGCCAGGCGCTCGCCGGCCTGCTCCATCTCCTTCGCGACGGTGATCGCGTTCCTGATGCCCTGGTGCACGTCGTACGTGTCCAGCAGCAGCACGCAGTTCTTCGGGCTCGTCCTCGCGAACGCGCGGAACGCGTCGAGCTCGGTCGGGAACGCCATCACCCACGAGTGGGCGTGCGTGCCGAAGACGGGGATGCCGTAGATCTTGCCGGCAAGCACGTTCGAGGTGGAGCTGGCGCCGCCGATGTACGAGGCGCGTGCAACGGCCAAGCCTCCGTCCGGCCCCTGCGCGCGGCGCAGGCCAAAGTCGGACACGGGGTGGCCCTCCGCCGCGTGGACCACGCGCGCCGTCTTCGTCGCGACGAGCGTCTGGAAGTTCACGAGGTTCAGAAGCGCGGTCTCAAGCAGCTGACAGTCGATCAGCGGACCCTCGACCCTCACCATGGGCTCGCGCGGGAACACGAGCTCCCCCTCGGGAATGGCCCACACGGAGACCCTCATGCGGAAGTCTCGCAGGTACCTCAGGAAGCCCTCCTTGAACATGGGGCCTCCCCCCGGGGCCTGCACACCGGCGAGGTACTCGATCGCATCGTCCTCGAACACGAAGTTCTCCACGAGGTCCGCGATCTGCCCCATGCCGCACGCCACCGCGTAGCCGCCGCCAAACGGCGCGTCGCGGAAGAACACGTTGAAGCACCCTTCGGCGTCCGCGAGTCCCGACTCCCAGAACCCCTGCGCCATCGTCAGCTCGTACAGGTCGGTGTTAAGCGCCACGTCTGTCGGCTTGGTCGCGTCCGTCAGTGCCATTGCGGTCTCCTCCGTCTTGGTTGTCCCATGACATAGTCCAACGACAGAAGGGTACCACTCACGGGGCAAACGGGTCCGCACGTTAGCGGCCCAGCGTCATCACCAGCACGATGGCAACCGCGATGACCGCGAGGGCGAGAAGGACCACCTTCTGTCCCGTCGGCATCCTCAGGTCGTCGTCGGGCTCCATGAGCTTCGCGTTCCTCTCGCGTAGCTCCCGTGCCCTCCGGTCCTTCTCGGCCTCCGCGCGCGTGCGCTCCTGCTCCGCCTTCAGCCTCTTAAGCTCCGCACGCTCGCGCTGGGTCCGCTGCGCCTCCTCGCGACGCGCCTTCTCGGCTCGCAGCTCCTCGAGCTCCCTGCGCTCGTCGTCGCTCAGTCCGCCGTTCTCTGCAGCCATGTCTGCTCCTCGCTCACAGACCGCCCTCGGGCGGCCGCCTCGTCCTTCTCGCCCGCTATGCGCGCGCCGTGGGCTCGTGTCCGTCTTCGCCGCAAAGCTCCGGTCCCTCGACGCCCGTCGCGTCGAACGCCGGGACGAAGCTCTCGGACACCGTGCCACCCTGCTGCCACCACATGCGCTCGAACCCAAGCTCGTCCGCGTGGTCGAGCACGGCCTCGTACTCCTCGTCCGTCACGGCGCGCGCCAGGTCTCCCCCGGCCAGCCTGCACCCCTCGTTCGGCGTGTACTGGTTCATGACCGAGAGGTCCACGTCGTTGCCGCACAGCTCCCACACGCGGTCCAGTACCGCAAGCGAGTCCTGCACGTGCCCCGGCAACACCAGGTGTCTCACGATGATGCCACGCCGCATGATGCCGCGTGCGTCCTCGCTGCGACCGCCTGCCGCCCTCACGGCGGCGAGCATCTTAAGAAGCGCCTCCTCCGCCCTCTGGGGGTAGTCCGGCACCGCGGAAAGTGACCCGGACACGAGGCCCGACGCGTACTTGAAGTCCGTGAGCCATATGTCGACAACGTCGGACATGGCCTGCACGACCTCGGCGTTCTCGTAGCCAGAGGTGTTGCATACAATCGGCAGGTCCATGCCATGGGCCTTCGCCTCGAGCACCGCTTTCCTCACGTGCGGGGCAAAGTGCATCGGCGTCACGAGGTTAATGTTGTTCGCGCCCTGGTCCTTCAGCTCGAGCATCATCTGGGCAAGGCGCGCGGTTGTGACCTCGAGCCCGAAACCCTCCTGCGATATCTCGTGGTTCTGGCAGAACACGCACCTCAGCGGGCATCCCGTGAAGAAGATCGCCCCGGAGCCGGACTCCCCCGATATGGGCGGCTCCTCCCAAAAGTGGAGCGCGCTCCTTGCGACCCTCAGCGTGGCCGACGCACCGCAGAGACCGGCGCGCCCGGAAGACCTGCGCGCATGGCACCTCCTCGGGCACAGCTCGCAGCTGTCGTACATGCCAAAGCCGATTTCCATCCAGTCCTCGCATACAAAAAAGCCCGGATGCAATGCATCCGGGCACTGGTTCCAAATGGTGGAGATGAAGGGATTCGAACCCTCGGCCTCTGCCTTGCGAAGGCAGCGCTCTCCCAGCTGAGCTACATCCCCAGAGCAATTCGCGCAAGAAGTATTGTTGCAAGAACCCAAGTCTGTGTCAACCCTAAATCTCGAACGTTTTTCTCGTCATATTCTCGGCAAGAAAAAGTCGCCCCCTGCGGTTGCGAAATGAACCCACCTCTCTCAGGTGGGTGCCCTCGTCGTCTGTTCCAGCTTCCTCAGCAACGGAGGATGCCTGTACTGGGAACGATATGTGGGCTCCCTCAAAACGCTTGTCGGTTCACCCAATTGTGTCCGCAGGGGAACGACACCTATGACTATACGGGACCTTTGCCGAAAAAACAGTCTTGACTTGAGGTCTCATCCTGCCAACATTAGGAGGTGTGGCCTACCGCTTTCGGGAGGCCCGCTTTCATATTTGGGGGCCGCGCGCCCGCCGTGCGGGCACATCCTGTATCATTGCCATGTTAACTGTTGCTTCTGGAGGTGCCTAAGCGGGAGGGAGGGTGCATGTATCGGCCGTGGCTGCCATACCTCTGCCTCTTCGTCGCGGCGCTGCTTGCGGCACTTGTCACGACCCCGCTCGCGCGACGCGTCGCCTGGAGGCTCGGCGCCGTCGACTATCCCGACAAGCGCAGGATCAACACGCGCCCCATTCCGCGCATGGGCGGCATCGCGGTCTTCACCGGCATCATCGCGGCGCTTGTCGTGCAGTACCTCGGTACCAAGTTCCTCGAATGGCCCATGGTGCTCATGCCGGCGCCCTTCCTCCAGAACGTGAACTACAAGCTTCTGGTCTGCGGGTTTGCCGCCATATTCCTCACGGGCGTCCTGGACGACGTGTTCCAGCTCAAGCCCCTGCAGAAGCTCCTCGGGCAGGTCGTCGCCTCGCTTTTCGCCGTCGCGGCCGGCGTCGTCATCGGCGTCATCGTGAACCCCGCGACGGAGGGCGCGTTCTACCTCGGAATCTGGACCTACCCCATCACCATCGTCTATCTCGTCGCGTACGTGAACATCTTCAACCTCATCGACGGGCTCGACGGGCTCGCCTCCGGGCTCGCCTGCATC
Source organism: Parafannyhessea umbonata (assembly GCF_900105025.1). GTDB lineage: Bacteria > Actinomycetota > Coriobacteriia > Coriobacteriales > Atopobiaceae > Parafannyhessea > Parafannyhessea umbonata. The sequence continues at coordinate 1,158,722 of NZ_LT629759.1, forward strand.
GCGAGCTTCACGATGTTCATACTCTCCGTCATGTCCGGCAGGACGGATGCCGCCGCCCTTGCCATCGCGCTCTCCGGCGCCACGCTCGGCTTCCTACGCTACAACTTCAATCCGGCGAGCATATTCCTCGGGGACTCCGGCTCCCTCCTGCTCGGCTACACGCTCGGCATCGTGTCCATGCTCTCTGTTACGCGCGTCGCCGGCCTCACCACCATCATCGTTCCGCTCGTGATCGCGGGCATCCCCATCATCGACACGTTCTCGGCCATCGTCCGCCGCAAGCGCGCCCATGTCAGCATCGGCCAGGCGGACCGCGGCCACATCCACCACCGTCTCATCGCCGAGGGCTTCAACCAGCGCCAGGCAGTCCTCATCATGTACGCGTGGACCGCGCTGCTCTGCCTCGGAACCTTCCTCATGACCCAGGTATCCGTCATGCCCCGCATCGCGATCTTCGCGGCGCTCCTCATCGTCTCCGCGCTCATCGCGGGCAAGCTCCATCTCTTCAGGCCGGTGCTCCTCCACCACAAAGACCCCAAGACCGGTGACGACGAACTCGTGTCCCCCCAGGACCCCGAGTTTGTAGAAGAAGAGGAGAAGTTCGAGGAACGCCAGGCAAAGCGCCATCACAGGCACCGCTAGCAAGCCTCCTACCTCGCGTTATGCGATACATAACGCATCTCGAAAGCCAGCTGCAACCCAAATAAAGCCTACTGCGACGCCCATGTCCTAGCCTGTTCCCACCATCAGCCACGACGGAGGGAGCAAGGCATGGCAGCATCCGCGCAGCACGATCCCGTCCGGGAGGTCCTCGGCCACGACGAGAGGCTCTTCTCGGCATTCCTGCGCTACCAGCTTCGCCAGGAGGTGACACGCGATCTGTTCGGCGAATGCGGTGCGCCTGGGGGTGCCGCATCGCGCACCGAAAGCAGCGAAACCTTCCCTGACGATTCGTGGGGAGCGTCCCCGTACGACCCCACAAGCCCGTTTCTGCCGTTTATCGAGCCAGGATTCCCCTTGGATGTCCCACGCTTTGATTACGGCCCCCACAGCTCCCTCGAGAGCGTTCTTAGGTCCGAGTACGAGGAGGGCTTCGCCGACGGTGGGCAGGCCACGCTCGACATGGTGAGGGAGCTCTTTGGGGCGCTCGGTAAGAAGGGCGACCTCTCGGGGCTCGAGGATGCCCTCGAGGGGCCCGAGGAGCTCTCGTACGCCATCGAGCGCGTCCGACGGGTGGAGCAGGACGATCCCCGACGCCAACCGCATGAGGACGAGAAGAGCCAAGTCGCGTCTGCTGACGCGTCGCCGGAGCAGAGCGCGTAGTCCATCGGTCGCCACGGCATGAGAGGCGCATAAGTCGCCAACAGGCACCAGAGCCACACGCACAAGAAAGGGTCCCGCGGACTTCTCCGCGGGACCCCATCAGCTTTTGTATGCGTGGGCTACTCGGCGAGGGCCTTCTTCGCGACCTCCGCGAGGTCTGCGAACGCGGCCTCGTCCTCGTAGGCGATCTGCGCGAGGACCTTGCGGTCGAGCTCGACGCCGGCGAGCTTCAGGCCGTGCATGAACTTGCTGTAGGAAAGGTCGTTCAGGCGAGCGGCTGCGTTGATGCGCTGGATCCACAGGGCGCGGATGTCACGCTTCTTGTTACGACGGTCGCGATAGGCGTACTGGCCGCTGTGCTGCGACTGCTCCTTCATGCCACGGAAGGTGCGGGAGGAAGTTCCATAGTAGCCCTTGGTGCGCTCCACCAGGGTCTGACGCTTCTTACGGCCGGCGACTGCGCGCTTGACTCGTGCCATATCTAATCAACTCCTTGGAAAATGCAATCAAATGACGCGTGCGCGCCTCGTTAGTTCTTGGAACCCATGCGCTGGGAAATGACCTTCACGTCGGCCGGAGCAACCTCCGCCTCCTTGCGGAAGCCACGGATGCGCTTCTGGGACTTCTTGGTCAGAATGTGGCTCTTGAAAGCCTTGGCACGCATGATCTTGCCGGTGCCGGTGCGGCGGAAACGCTTTGCCGAACCCTTGTGAGTCTTCATCTTGGGCATGCTAGTTCTCCTTCTCGCTCTCGCTGTCGTCCTCGAGGTCCTTCTCGTCGAAGGCACCCTTGATCGGGGCGACGAGCATGTGCATATTACGACCTTCCATCTTAGGCTTCTGCTCGACCGTCGCGTACGGCTTCAGGTCGTCCGCAAGCCTATTCAGGACGTTGAGGCCCTGCTCCGGATGAGCCATCTCGCGGCCACGGAACATAATCGTGACCTTGACGCGAGCACCCTTCTTCAGGAAGCGCATGACGTGGTTCTTTTTGGTCGTATAGTCGCCCACGTCAATCTTGGGCCTGAACTTCATTTCCTTGACCTCGACCTTGACCTGCTTCTTGCGCGCAGCCTTGGCCTTGCGGTCCTGTTCGTACTTGAACTTGCGGTAGTCCATGACCTTGCATACCGGAGGCTCCGCGTTCGGAGCGATCTCCACGAGGTCGAGGTTCTGCTCGTCGGCGATGCGCTGCGCGTCGCGAATGCCGAACAGACCAAGCTGGGAGCCATCGACGCCAATCAGACGGCAAGTACGTGCGGTGATCTCGTCATTGATGCGAGGACCCTGGTTCTTGGCTATCTTTGACACCTTCCCTTCATCTGCGACGTCTCCGTCGCAATAAAAAACTCCTGGCGCATGACATGCGTCCAGGAGACAACGTCCGCCTAGGGGCGGTTAAAATCTTTGTCTGACCAGACAGCAGCCACGAGGCGCCGTGTAGGTGGGGGCCAAAGCCCCGCTTTGCAACACACAGGGGTAACAGTACCTCATCACCCCGCTTCGGACAAGAAGAATCCGTCCAAAACAGCCACTTCACAATACCACGACATCCGTTGGACCAGATGTGACGTGGTGCCCGAGGTGGGACTCGAACCCACACGCTGTTGCCAGTAGCAGATTTTGAGTCTGCCGCGTCTGCCAATTCCGCCACTCGGGCAATCAAGCGGCCTGCGTGAAAGACTATACCAGAGCTTTCGCGAGACCGCCGCCACAATTAGCGAAGGTACGGGTTCTGCGCAAGCTCGTCCTCCATGGTCGTCGGATCGCCATGGCCGCAGAACACGTTCGTGTGGGCGGGAATCTCGCGCTTAAGCCTCGCAAGCGTGCGACGGAGGTCCTCCTGGCTTCCGCCCTTGAGGTCCGTCCTTCCACACGAGCCCTTGAACAGCGTGTCCCCCACGAAGCAGACGTGCTCCGCAGATCCGCCGCCGAGAAGCACTATGCCTCCCGGGGTGTGGCCCGGCGCCTCCAGGACCCTGAACTCCGCGGTCCCGACCTTGAGGACGTCCCCCTCCGACAGCGTGAGATCGGGGTCGGGCGCGTTGTCGTCGTACGAGCGGCCAAGCTCGCTCTTCTCGCCCGCGTGTTTCGCGAGCTCAGCGTCGGGGGCGGAAATCGCGTACTTAGCCCCCGTGGCCTCCCTCAGTGCCCTGACGCCGCCCACGTGGTCGCCGTGGCCGTGGGTTGCGACGATGTAGTTGACCGTCACGTCGGGCGGGAGGTGCTCCGCTATCGCCTTGCCGGAGTTTCCCGGGTCGACCACGAGACACTCCCCCTGCGACACGTACGCGTAGCAGTTGGTCTCGATCGGACCCACGACGAACATGGCAATCTGGTCGCGGTCGTCCGCGCCGCAGCATCCCCCGCCGCAGCAGCCGCCGTCATGGTGCCCGCCGCAGCAGCCGCCGTCGTGCTCGTGGCCACCGCAGCAGCCGCCGTCGTGCTCGTGGTCGTGGCCACCGCAGCAGCCGCCGTCTGCCTGGTGGCCGTGGTTGCCGCAGCAGTGGTCGTTCTCTTCTCCGCAGGCCATTAGACCCTCCTCTTCATCTGGTTGGCGCCCTCTCCCGGAAGTATGCGGCGGGCGCTGTACACTGACGGCACACGGCCGACCGTCGCCAGAAGCGGCGCCAGGCGCGATGCGTCAGAGATCGCTATCAGGAACCTCAGGCGGGCGGCGCCGGACTTCGCCGTCTGCGTCGCCGCCGAGAGGATGTTGCCGCCGGAGTCGCCGATCGCGATGGTGACGTCCTTCAGGAGCCCCATACGGTCCGTGGCCTCGACCACGATCTCCACCTGGAACTCCGTGGCGCCCGTCGTGTCCCACTCCACGTCGATCATGCGCTCGGGGTGCTGCATGAGCCCCTTCACGTTAGGGCAGGTAGCGCGGTGGACGGACACTCCCCTGCCGCGCGTCACGAAGCCGACGATGTCGTCTCCCGCGACGGGGTTGCAGCAGTGCGCAAGGTGAACCAGCAGGTCGGGGTCGCCCTTCACCACCACGCCGCAGTTGTTGCCCTGGCGGCGCTTCGCAAGCGAGCGCGAGTTGCCGGCAAGCGGGGCGAGAGGCTTGTCCTCCTCAATCGCCTGCTGCTTCGCAGCGTCCTTCTGCCGCTCGGTCTGCTTCTCGGCGCTGTCCTTGCCAAGGGCCGCCTCGATGCGGTTCGCGATCTGCTTGGAAGAAACCTTGTTGGTGCCGACAGCCGCGAACAGGTCGTCCACGCGTACGTAGTCCAGCTGGCGCACGACCTCGTCTATTGCCTTCACCGTGCGGGGCGTGTTGATGCCAAGGCCGCGCTTGCGAAGCTCGTGCGCGACGTCGCTCCTGCCCTGCTCGGCATCGTCGGTCTTCGTGGCGGTGGTGAAGTACTTGCGGATCTTCGCCTTCGCGGACGGTGTGGCCACTATTTTTAGCCAGTCGCGGCTCGGCTTCGAGTTCTTGTTCGTCAGGACCTCGATGCGGTCGCCGCTTTCCAGGTGGTACGTCAGCGGGACCACGGACCCGTTGACCTTCGCGCCGACGCAGTGGTTGCCCACCTCCGTGTGCACGGCATATGCGAAGTCGAGCGGCGTGGAGTCGCGCCTGAGGCTCATGACGTCGCCCTTGGGCGTGAACACGAAGATCTCGTCCTCGAACAGGTCGACCCTCAGGTTGTTCAGGTACTCGGTCGCATCGCCCATCTCGTCGTCCGTCGCCCAGTCCAGGCTGCGGCGGATCCAGTTGATCTGCGTGTCGATGTCCCTGTCGGAGCTCGACATGGCACCCTCGGAGTTGCCGGCCTTCTTGTACAGCCAGTGGGCGGCGATGCCGTACTCCGCGCGGTCGTGCATCTCGAACGTGCGAATCTGGATCTCGATCGGACGTGCGTCCGCCCCGATGACCGTCGTGTGCAGCGACTGGTAGCCGTTAGGCTTCGGCATCGCGATGTAGTCCTTGAAGCGACCGGGCAGCGGGTGCCAGAGCGTGTGCACAGCGCCGAGCGCGGAGTAGCAGTCCCCCACGGAGCGCGCGAGCACGCGCAGCGCGATGAGGTCGTATATGTCCGAGAACTCCTTGTTCTTGCGGGTCATCTTCTGGTAGATGGACCACAGGTGCTTCGGGCGGCCCGTGATCTGGTAGCCGGAGAGCCCCACCCGCTTCAGCTCCGCGTCGAGCACGCGGATGGCCTCGCGCGTGTTCTGTTCGCGCTGGGCGCGCGTCTCCTGCACCATGCGCGCGATGCGCTCGTACTCGTCGGGCTCGAGGTAGAAGAACGCGAGGTCCTCAAGCTCCCACTTGATGGAGCTGATGCCGAGCCTGTCCGCGAGCGGCGCGTACACGTCCATGGTCTCGCGCGCCTTGAAGCGCCTCCTGTCGGGGGGCAACGCGGCGAGCGTCCGCATGTTGTGCAGCCTGTCCGCGAGCTTGATGATGACGACGCGGATGTCCTTCGACATGGCCAGAAACATCTTGCGCAGCGTAAGGGCCTGCTTCTCGTCCATGGAGCTCACGCTGATGGAGGTGAGCTTCGTCACGCCGTCCACGAGCTCCGCGACGGTGTCGCCAAAGCGCTCGCGCACGTCGTCCAGGGTGACGGGCGTGTCCTCCACCGTGTCGTGCAGCAGCGCGGCGCAGATGGGGTCCGCGTCCATGCGCAGGTCCTTCGCCAGGATGAACGCCACCTCGACGGGATGGTTGATGTACGCCTCGCCGGAGCGACGGCGCTGGTCGCGGTGGCACTCCGCCGCGAAGTTGTACGCGTCCTCGACCTTTGCGAGGCCGTCGGCGTCTAGGTACTCGGCGCAGGTGCTTCGCAGGATGCGCCAGTTGTCTGCTTGGGGAACGTTCCTTCGTCGGCTGGGTTCTCCCGCGGCCACGGAAGTCTCTCCCATGAAAACCCCTCTCGTCGGTTACGACTAGCCTACCACGCGGCCGAAGCCGGGTGTGATGGGCTTGTTGATGCGCTCGAGCAGCTCGGTCGCGTCCGCGCCCAGGACCCACTCGCAGAACCCCGCGAACGCCTCGCGCGAGTGCAGCCCCTCAAGATAGCGAATCGAGTCGCCGAGCTCCATCTTACGCGGCGAATCCACCATCGCTATTCGGCGAGCGGACCCATATCCGGAGGTGGTGAGGAACCCCAGCTCCTTGAAGACGGACACCCCGCACGACACGCCCTTCTCGTCCAGGCGCGACCTTGGGTCCGTGTCGAGCGCGAACTGCGCGATGTCGGCGTTGGATGACGAGAAGGACCCGTCGCCGCCCTCGGCGGCCGCCTGCGAGGCCAGGCTCCTGAGGGCTCGGTACAGCCTCACGAGGTCGTCGCGGCCCGGGGCCGCCGAAGAGACGATCCTTTCGTTGATGCGTGCGTCGCGCGCGCCAAACAGCAGGAAGATCTGGGCGTCGTCGCCGTCGCGGCCCGCGCGGCCGCTCATCTGGTTGAACTCCGTCGCGCCGAACGGCATGTGGTACAGCATCACGTTGCGGATGTCCGGGAGGTTCACGCCCTCGCCAAACGCGCTCGTGCTCACGATGCAGCACAGCTCGCCGGAACGGAACGCCCCCTCCACGCGCAGGCGGTCCTGACGCGACAGGCCGGCATTGTAGAACGCGATGCGGTGCGCGAGCTCGGGAATGCGCTGCCTGAGCATGCGCGCGAGCGATACGGACTGCTCGCGGGAGTTGACGTAGACCACGGTCTTGAGCCCGCACGACACGACGTTCACGAGCACGGCCTCGCGGTCGCGCAGCTCGCGCAGGTCGCGCAGGTGCAGGTTCTGTCTCACGGAGCGGTCGACCACGACGTCCTCCTCCGCGATGCCAAGAAGGCCGCAGATCCTGCGCGCCACGTCATCTGCCGCCGTTGCCGTGACCGCGAGCGTCGTGGGATGGCCGAGGGCATCGAGCACCTGCGGCATCTGCGCGTACGCGCCGCGGCCGCCCTCTCCGGCGTGGTGCGCCTCGTCTATCACGAGGAAGGACACCCTGCCGCCCCGGGCAAAGCGGTCGCGATGTATCGCGAGGAACTCCGGCGTCGTCAGCACGACGTCCACCTCGCCGGCCGCAAGCGCGTCGAACGTGCGGGAGCGCTCGTCCAGCGGGGTCTCCCCCGTGAGCACCCGCACGGCCATGCCAAGCTTCCCGAACGAGTCTGACAGGTGGTACGCCTGGTCCGTCACGAGGGCGCGCAGCGGATACACGAACACGCTCGCGCGCCGTCGCAGTATCGCCTCGCGCGCGGCATGCATGTGGAAGATGAGCGATTTGCCGCGCCCCGTCGCCATGATGGCGAGCGTGGACGTTCCGCGGGCAAGCTGCTCTATGGCGAGCCTCTGGGCATCAAGCAGCTCGTGCTCGCCGATCATGGTGCGCCTGAGCTCGTCTGTGAGCTCGACCTCGGACAGCGTCTCCAGGTAGCCGCGCACGGCGCCTGCAGTCGCGCGGGCGGCCTCCTCGCCGTCGGCGGCCGACGTGCGCTCCACCACGACGTTCACGCCGCGCGAGCGCTTCTGCTCCGTGCCGCCCGTCACCTCGCTCACGCGCGCGGCGTACGTGGCGCCCGCATCCATGAGCGGCGCGAGCGCGGCCGCGATCTGGCGGCGCAGATAGCCCACCTGCGTGCCGTTCGCCGTCATCACGGCGATGGCGTTCTCGTCCGCCGGGTTGTCCTCCTGGCGCACGAGGGACAGCTCTTCTCCCCCGCGAAGCTCCGCCGCGGCGGACTGGCGTTCGTCGAAGCTCACGCCCACGACCTTCGTCGCAAAGCTCTTTGCCTCCGCGACGCCCGCGTACTCGTCGCGTGACAGGATCTCGCCGGCACGCGAGAAGAGCTCGTCCGCGAGGTCGTCGCCATCCATGGGCGCGCCCGGCGCCGGGTCGCGATACACGATGTCGCGCACCATGAGCTTTGGCTTCGTCCTGCCCTGCCACGTCTCGCTCACGGGCTCGAACACGAGGTCGACCGCGCCGTCGCAGTCCACGGCACGGTCGATGTGCGGCGTGCGGAACATTATGGCCGCGACGCTGCTCACGCCGTCCGTCGCCACGAAGCGCAGATGGTTGCCCTTGCCGCCCACCTTCGCGCGGTTGCGCATCGTGACGCCACGGGTGCCGAACAGCGGCTTCTTGTTGCCCTGGCCAAACGGCTGCATCACCTCGAGCGCATCGATGTTCTCGACCGTCATCTCGTCCAGGCCCACGAGCGCCGTGACCTCGCCACGGTCCTCGAACTCCTCCTCGGGAAGCGCGTCCATCACGTCCTCGAGCGACTGCCTGAACGAGTCCAGGCTCGCGGCGTCGCACGTGACGCCTACGGCGCCCGCGTGCCCGCCAAAGCGCACGAGCTCGTCCGAGCACTGCTCCACCGCGTGGAACAGGTCGACCGAGCCGACGGAGCGGCCAGAGCCGCGCGCTATGCCGTCCGAGATGGAGAACAGGATCGCGGGCACGTGATAGCGGTTCGTGATGCGGCTCGCGACGATGCCCTTCACGCCCTCGTGCCAGCCCTCGCCGCCGACGACGATGACGCGGCCGCCGTCGTAGGTGGCCTCGACCTTTGCCATCGCCTCGTCCGTGAGCTGCGCCTCTATCTCGCGTCGCTCCGTGTTCACCTGCTCCAGGCGTGCGGCCAGCTGCGCCGCGCGCGCGGGGTCGGAGGTGAGCAGCAGGTCGAACGCGACGTCGGTCGTACCCATGCGCCCCGCCGCGTTCAGGCGCGGTATGAGCGAGAAGGGCAGGTCGTCTGAGCCGATGGTCGCGAGGTCCACGCCGGCGGTCGCGGCAAGCGCCACGATACCCGGTCGGCGGGTGGCACGCATGCATGCGATGCCATCGGCAACGAGGGCGCGGTTCTCCCCCTCGAGCAGCATCATGTCCGAGATGGTACCGAGGGTCGCGACCTCCGTGTACGCGCGCCACAGCGCCGGTTCTCCCTTGCGGCGGCCAAGCTCCTGTGCGAGCTTCAGCGCGACGCCGGCGCCCGCGAGCTCGCGCGAGACGTTGTGCTCCTCGAGCTTGGGATCGCACACGGGCACGCCCTCGGGAACGAGCTCAGCCGGCTCGTGATGGTCGGTCACGACCACGTCGATGCCCTGGGTCTTGAGCCAGTCGACCTCGGCCCTGGAGGCGATGCCGTTGTCCACGGTGACGATGAGGTCGGGATGGCAGCCCTCTATGACGCGGGCAAGCGCGTCGCGCGAGAGGCCGTAACCCTCGCCAAAGCGGTTGGGGATGTACGGCTGCACCCTGCCGCCCAGCTCGCGCAGGGCGAGCGTCAGCAGGCAGGTCGCAGACATGCCGTCCACGTCGAAGTCGCCGAAGACCGCGATGGACTCGCCGGCGTCGAGCGCGCGCTCCACGCGGTCCGCCGCCGCGCCCATGCCGGGGATGAGCAGCGGGTCCGCCCAGTCGCGCTCGAGCGACGGCGTGAGGAAGCGCTCTGCCTCCTCCACCGTCGCGATGCCGCGGGCGGCGAGCGTCCTGGCCACGATGGCCGGGACGTGGCAGCCCTCCATGAGGGCGCGCTCCGCCGAGACGTCCCTGGGCAGGATGTCCCACCTGCGACTGTCAGCGAGCCCGGGCACCCCTACTCAGCGTCCTTGGAGACGACGGGCTCCGCGGGGGTGGCGGCGACGTCCCACCCGTACTTCTCCTCGAGCCTCTTCCACTTCTTCTCGCTCGTCTTCCAGATGGAGAGCAGCGGGCTTGCGACGGCGAAGCTCGAGTACGTGCCCAGCAGCTCGCCGACAAGCATGGCGAAGGCGAAGTCCTTGAGGGTCGAGCCGCCGAGCGCGAGCATGCAGATGACCGGCACCACCGTGGTGATGGTGGTGTTGATGGTGCGGACGATGACCTCGTTGATGGAGAAGTTCGCAATCTGGTGGAACGTGCGGTGCACGCCGTCCCTCAGCTGCCTCGCGTTCTCGTTCACGCGGTTGAACTCGACGACGGTGTCGTAGAGCGAGTAGCCCATGATGGTGAGGAGCGCCGCGACGACGTTTGGCGTGATGGGCGTCTGCGTCCACGCGTACACGCCGAGCGTGATCACGAGGTCGTGCAGGAGCGCGACGACGGCCGTGATGGACATCTTGAACTCGTAGCGCACGGAGACGAACGCGATGATGAGCGCGATGGCGATGCCGAACGCGAGCGCAGACGAACGCGTGACGTCCGAGCCCCAGTCCGGGCCGATGGTCGTGACGGTGTAGTTCTCGGACGTGAGGCCGAGCGCCTTCGCCGCAGCGGCCGCATGCCTGTTTGCCGTGGACGGGTCCGTCGTGCCGGTGCGCACGAGGAAGCCGCTCTTGGCATCGCTCACCGTGGTCTGGACGCTTGCGTCCTTCTCGCCTGCGTCGGACAGCGCGTCCCTCATCTGGGCGATGGTGACGCTTCCGGTGTTGGTGAAGTCTATCTCGGTGCCGCCCTGGAACTCGATGCCGAAGACGAGGCCGCGCGCGACGAGCCCCACGACGGCCAGGACGACGAGGACGGCGGACAGCCCGAGGAGCTGCCTCCTGTGCTGGATGAACGGAATCTCGTGGGCGAAGTGGCTACGCATTCCGGACACCTCCCTTCTTCGCCTGGGCATCCTGCCTGCGCTTGGCCTCCGCGAGGTCCTGGTCGACGCCCCAGAAGACGGGGTGGCGCTCGATGGTGCCGAGGGCGAGCAGGCGCAGCGCCGGCGCCTTGAAGCAGAACATGGTGACGACGTCGCAGGCGATGCCGAGGGCGAGCGTGAGGCCGAAGCCCTTGACGGAGCCGATCGCGAAGAGGAACAGCGCGAGGGCGGTCACGAGCTGGACGGCGTCCGCGTCGAGCGACGTCATGATGCCGTGCTTCGCGCCGGAGACGGACGCGGCGCGCACGCCACGGCCCATGCGGATCTCCTCGCGGAAGCGCTCGAGCACGAGGATCGAGGAGTCCGCGGCGGAGCCCGTGGTCAGAACGACGCCGGTAAGGCCCGGCAGCGTGAGCGCGAACAGGCCGAAGTGCGAGAGCGCCGCAAGGATGCCAAGGTAGACGATGCCGAACACCGCAAGCGAGCCAAGCGTGAGCAGGCCGAGGCCGCGGTAGAAGACAAACAGGTACACGACGACGATCGCGACGCCGACCGCGATGGCGACGACGCCCTGGGTGAGGGAGTCCTGGCCGAGCGTGGGGCCGACGACGCGGCTCTCGGAGTACTTGAGGGTGACGGGAAGCGAGCCGGAGTCGAGCACGGTCTTGAGGCTCTGGGCCTCCTTGAGCGTGAACTTGCCCGTGATGGAGACCTCGCCGCCGGTGATCTTGCTCTGGACGGCGGGGGCGGACTTCACGACGCCGTCCAGCACGATGGCGATGCGGCCGTTCGTGGGGGCGAGCTCGCCCGTGACGTCTGCGAACTTCTTGCTGCCCGTGCCGTCGAGCTTGATGTTGACGGCGTAGTCGCCGGACAGCGAGTTGCCGGACTGCCCCACCTGAACGGAGTCTATGTGCGAGCCCGTCATGAACGGGGTGTAGGTGCCGCTCTTGAGCTTGACGTCCTCCGTGCCGGCGTTGATCTTCGCGAGGGCGTCCGCGTCTCCTATCTCGTCCAGGCGCACGAACTCGAGAAGGCCCGTCTGGCCGATGGTCTTGATGGCCTGGTTGGCGTCGGTCGCACCGGGGATCTGGATGAGGATGGACTTGTCGCCCTGCTTCTGGACCGTGGTCTCGGACGCGCCGAGCGAGTTCACGCGGTTCTGGACGATGGTGGTCGCGGTCGCCATGTCGTCGGCGGACGGGGCCGACCCGTCCGGCTTGCTCGCCGTCATGATGACGGACACGCCGCCGCGGATGTCGAGTCCCTGGGTGATCTTCTCGCCCACCGGCGTGAACGCGATGACGCACGCCACGAGAACGGCCAGCAGCACCACGAGCGTTGACGCGTAGCGCCTGCGGCGCGGGTCCGACTTCCTGCCCCGGCGTCCCCTGCGCGCGGGCTTGGGACGAGCCGCGCCCTCCGTGGCGTTCCAGCGGTCGACGCCGGAGAGGGACTCAGAGTTCTTCTTCTCTCGAGCCATAGCAAAGCCTTCTGTCTGTGGGGGCTAGGCCCCCGATTGATTCAACCCGTCCATAATAGCCCACTTGGTGGACGCCCTACCAGTCCTTGGCGGCCGGAAGCTGGTCCCACTCGCTCACGAACTGGCCATAGCGGTGCTCCACGATGGCCTGGCGCGCACGGCGCATGAGCTCGAGCAGGTAGTAGACGTTGTGCAGCGACAGCAGGATCGAGCCCACCATCTCCTTCTGCTTCACCAGGTGGTGGATGTAGGCACGCGTGTAGCCGCCCGCGCACACCGGGCAGGTGCAGTCGGGGTCGATGGGGCCGTGGTCGTGCGTGAAGCGGGCGTTGCGGAAGTTGAGGCGACCCTCGCTCGAGAACGCCGAGCCCATGCGCGCGGTCCTGGTGGGCAGCACGCAGTCGAACATGTCGACGCCGCACTCCACGCCGTGCACGAGCGTCGTGGGGTTGCCGACGCCCATGAGGTAGCGCGGCTTGCCCTTGGGCATGTACTCGCTCGCGAGCGGCGCGAGCGACTCGAACATGGTCTCGTGGTCCTCTCCCACGGAGTAGCCGCCGATGCCGTAACCGGGGAAGTCGCCGCACTCCTCCAGGTGGCGCAGCGACCTCAGGCGCAGGTCGAGGTCCATGCCGCCTTGCACGATGCCAAAGAGCGCCTGGTCGGTGCGGGTGTGCGCCCTGAAGCAGCGCTCGGCCCACATGCTGGAAAGCTCCACGGCGCGCTCCACGAACGGCCGCGGCGACGGGTAGCCGGGGCACTGGTCCAGCTGCATCACGATGTCCGCGCCGAGCTTCTGCGCGATCTCCATGTTCTTCTCGGGCGTCCAGAACACGTGCTGGCCGTCGTAGTCCACGGTCCTGAACTCCACCCCGTCGTTCGTGAGGCGCGTGAACTCCCCGTGGCTGAACACCTGGAAGCCGCCGGAGTCCGTCAGGATCGGCCCGCGCCAGCGCATGAACTCGTGCAGGCCGCCCATCTCGGCCACGAGGTCCTCGCCCGGCCTGTTGGCCAGGTGGTACGTGTTCGCCAGGATGATCTTGGCGCCCAGCCGCTCGAGCTGGGACGGCAGGATGCCCTTGACCGTGGCCTTCGTGCCCACGGGCATGAAGATGGGCGTGGGGATGTCGCCGTGGGGGGTGTGCAGCACGCCGGCGCGCGCATGCGTCGTCGGGTCCTCCGCGACTATGTCGTAGGTGAACCAGCGGCTCTCTGGGGCCTGGGATTCGCTCATGGGTGGGATTCCTCGCACTTCTCGCCTGTCTTTTACGCAGTCGAGGTTACCACCCGCGGCAGGCGCGGCGCGGCCGGACGGAGCGGACCTATAGAAAAGCCCGACGTCCGGGCAAGGGACGTCGGGCGCAACGCCGGCGGCGGCAACGGGGGCGCGCCGGGCGAGAAGAGCCGCGCTACCGGCCGATGCAAAAGCCGTCGGCCCCGTCCACCTCTATGTCCGCGGCGTAGAACTCCGTGAGCGCACGGATGCCGTATGCCGTGTCCTTCACGCCCGCGGTCTCGTAGCTGGAATGCATGGCCAGCTGCGCAAGGCCGAAGTCCGCGGCATGCACGCTCACCTGCACGTTCGAGAGGTTTCCCAGCGTCGAGCCGCCCGCGGAGTCGCTCCTGTTCGCAAACGTCTGCACCGGCACGCCCGCACGGGCGCACACCTCCTTCAGCACGGCGCGGCTGAACGCGTCCGTCGTGTAGTGCTGGTTCGCGGCCTCCTTTATGACGATGCCGCGGTTCATGAGGGCGCAGTTCTCGTCGTCCGTCTTCTCCCTGTGGTTTGGGTGCACGGCGTGGGCGTTGTCGCAGCTCACCAAAAACGAGGCGGAAAGCGCGCGCAGCAGGTCCTCCTGGCCCTTGCCCAGCGCGGCGTTCACGCGGCGCAGCACGTCCGCGAGGAACGTGGAGAGCGCGCCCTGCTTGGTGTTGGAGCCAACCTCCTCGTTGTCGAAGCACGCAAGCACGCTCACGTCGCGCGGGTTTCTTGCCGCGAGGAACGCCTTGAGCGACACGAAGTCGCACTGGAGGTCGTCTAGCTTGGGGGATGACACGAACTCGTTTGCGAATCCCCAGACGCGGCCCTCCTGGCGGTTCACCAGAAACAGGTCCCTCGCCACGACGTCCGCGACGTCCACGCCCAGCTCGCGCGCGAGCATGCGGTCGAAGTCGCCGCGGCCAAGCGCGCCCGCGCTCACAAGCGGGCACAGGTCCACCTGGTGGTTCAGCTCCACGCCCTTGTTCACGTCACGGTTCATGTGTATGGCGACGTTCGGGATCAGCAGCACGTCGCGGTCCACGCTCACAAGGTGGCTCCTTACGGCGCCGCCCTCGCGCACCAGCACGCGGCCCGCAACGGAAAGCGGCCGGTCCAGCCACGTGGAGTCGATCATGCCGCCGTAGCCCTCCACGTTCAGGCGCAGGTACTCGCCCGGCCCCACGAGCTCCGGCACGGACTTCACCTTGTACGTGGGAGAGTCCGTGTGCGAGGCGCACATCTGGAAGTGGTAGCGGTCGAGTTCCTCGCCCACGCGCCACGCGATGAGGCTCGAGCCGTTCCGCACGGTGTAGTACATGCCGCCGCGCTCGAGGTGCCACGCGTCGCCTTCCGGCAGGTACGTCGCGCCCGCGCGGTCCAGGTAGCCGCGAATCGTCGCGACGGAGTGGAACATGCTCGGGCTCCGCCGTATGAACTCCACCAGCTCGCGGGACGCTTCCACATCCTCTTGCGTCACCTCGCGGTACCGCGTCGCCTCTAGCTCCCGCGTCGCCCCGTCCAACGTTTCGCCCTGCATAGCCGCTCCCATTCTGACAAGTCCAACGGACGTCTCTGTGACCACCCGAGTATACGCGCAACCGCACCCTCTCCCCTCCGCGCGCTACCATGATGGAATGACACGCAGCCACGGCCAGACAACGCATAAGCGAGGAGGGACGATGCCACGCTTTCTGTTCGCATCGGATTCGTTCAAGGGCACGCTGAGCTCCGCCCAGACGGCAGAGCTCCTTGCCGCCTCGGCGCGACGGCACTTCCCCGGCTGCCGCACGCAAGCCATCCCCATGGCAGACGGCGGAGAGGGCACCGCACGGGCGCTCGCCCTCGCACAGGGTGGCCGCATGGTGCACTCAGCGGCGCACGACGCCCTCGGCAGGCCGATCGTGGCCTCCTACGCGCTCCTCCCCCACGGGCGCGCCGTGATAGAGATGGCCGCGGCGGCGGGCCTTCCCCTCGTGGCGCCTGCAGAGCGCGACGTTGAGGCCGCAAGCACCGCGGGCGTGGGCGAGCTCGTCAAGGACGCGCTCGACCGCGGCGCGCGCGACGTCACCATCGCCCTCGGCGGCAGCGCCACAAACGATGGCGGCATGGGCTGCATGCGCGCGCTGGGGTTTCGCCTGCTTGGCGCCGGGCGAGAAGAGCTTGCCGGCCGCGGCGGAGACCTCGCGCTGGTCCGCGCCATCGACTGCTCCCATGCGGACGCGCGCCTTTCGCGAACGAGCTTCACCGTGATGTGCGACGTGGACAACCCGCTCCTGGGACCCGACGGCGCCGCGCGCACGTTCGCCCCGCAGAAGGGTGCGGACGCCTCGTGCGTGAAGCGGCTGGAGCGTGGCATGGAAAACTACGCCCGTGTGCTCGAGCGCACGTTCGGCAAAGGCTTCGACGTGCCCGGTGCCGGCGCCGCCGGCGGCATGGGAGCCGGCTGCCTCGCGTTTCTGGGCGCCCGCGCCGAGCCGGGCGTCGAGCGCGTGCTTTCGCTCGTGGGCTTCGACCGGCTGCTTCAAGACGCGGACCTCGTGGTCACGGGCGAGGGACGCCTCGACGCCCAGACGGCCCGCGGCAAGGTCGTCGCCGGGGTAGCCGCCGCGTGCGCCCGGGCGGGCGTGCCATGCGTGGCCGTCGTCGGCTCCGTGGAGCCCGGTGCCACGCCGCCGGCGGGCGTCACGGCGACCTTCCCCACCACAAGCGGCCCCATGACCCTGGACTACGCGCTCGCCCACGCCACCGAGCTCTATGCCCAGACGGCGGAGCGGCTCTTCTCGGCCCTTGCCGCAGGCGCCAGCCTTGGCGCGCGCGAGCCCACGCCGTCGGCCTCGGCCATGGCCGTGCCCGCACCGGCGCCGGCTCGCCGCGCGGTGCCGCCGCGCTAAACTGCTACCCTAGGGAGACCGACCCGCCACGCCGCGACGGAGGCGCGGCCGGCAGAGCCTCACCGTCGCACGTTAGGACAACGCATGAACCTCGCACAGGCCATCGAGCACGCAAACGCGCTGGCGTTTCCCGGCTTCCTCGTGGATGACCAGTCCCTCACGGACGAGCGCCGCAAGAACGAGGAGGCAATCGGCCTGCTGCTCGATGCCTGGAAGAGCGCGCCGGCCGGCCAGGAGCCGTTCTCGTTCGCCCTCATCCAGTCGCTGGCCGATCAGAACCGCGTCATCTGCGACAAGTACGGAGCGGCGCGCCTGCGCAACGACTCCAACGACTTCAGCCTCGCGCGCAAGCTCTCGGACGAGGACCTGGTGCGGTCGGTGGCCGCCATGCAGCACCGGCCGGAGGCGGACGTCGCCGCATCGGCGGGACCGCTTCTGCAGGATTTGGGCATCGCGTACACGGAGGCGCCGGTCAGCGGCACCGTCATGGGTATCGACCTCGAGACGACGGACCGCTACCCGGACCGCGGATACATCATCAACCTGGGCATGGAGTTCATGGACCTTTCGCCCAAGGCGAAGCCGCACGACGGCCACACCGCGTACTTTGGCATCCCGTCGCTGTACCAACAGGCAGGCGTGCCCCTGAGCGACATCCACCACATCACGTGGGACGACCTTGCGGGCAAGCCGGCGTTTCGCGATGCCCGCCGCGAGCAGGAGGCGCTGCTGACGGCGTTCAAGGCGTTTCCCATCATGGCGCACAACGCCGCGTTCGAGGACTCGTGGCTCACGCTGCACCTGGACGGCTACGCCGAGGCGCGCAAGGCCGGCCAGATCGTGGTGATAGACTCGCGCGACATCTGTCGTCGCGTGGACCCGGACTACAAGACCCTCCCTCACGACTCGCGTCCCGCGGCGCTCGAGAGCTGGGCAAAGCGCCGCGGCGTCCTTTCCGGCGACGAGGCGGAGGTCCACCTGGGCCTCGACGACGTAGACCTCATGTTCAAGACGGTCCAGGCGGAGTTTGCCGAGCGCAACATGTTCAAGTAGCGCCGGCTGCGCCTGCGCCCGCGGGCGAGAGGGACGCGGCGCCGCGCTCCCGGCCGTCTGCCGACCCCGGCGTCGCAGCGTCCGCTAGTCCACGAGCACCGCGTCGCGGCCAAACACGTACGCGCGTGTCTCCCACGGGCGCAGCGTCAGCTGGTTCGCGTCGTCGGCCTCCGCGTCCGTCACGTAGTAGTTCGAAAGCGCCAGCACGCCGTCGCCCAGGTCTCCGTACGTGTCCGGCACGTGAAACGTCACGGGCTCGTCGGAAAACGAGCACATCACCAGCAGCCGCGACCACGTGGACTCACGCGCGTACACGTACAGCTTCGAGCTCGCGCGCTTGAACTCGTGATACCTGCCGCTGCGCACCACGGGCAGCAGCCTGCGCAGCCGTATGGCGCGCCTATAGAAGTTCAGGGGCGACATGAGGTCGTCGTCCTCCGCCGCCACGTTCACCTCCACGTGGTTGGGGTTCACGGCGACCCACGGCCCCTCGTGGGCGTCCTTCGGGCAGAAGCCCGCGTCCTTCTCGCCCGTCCACTGCATGGGCGAGCGCGCGTTGTCGCGCCCGGCACGGTTTACCAGGGCAAGCGCGTCCTCCGGGGACTTCCCGCCCTCCACCACGCGGCGGTAGTGCGCGTGGGCCTGCGAGTCTGGCACCTGCTCGATGGAGTCGAAGCGCACGTTGGTCATGCCCAGCTCCTGGCCCTGGTACACGAAGGGCGTCCCCCGTTGAAAGAGGTAGCTCGCGGCGAGAGACGCCGCAGACTCCGCGCGAAACGCCTCGCTGCCGTAGCGGCTCACCACGCGCGGGTGGTCGTGGTTCTCGAGGTACAGCGCGCACCAGCCGCTCTCTCCCAGCGCGTCCTGCCACTGCGCGTACGCGCGCTTCAGCTTGCGCAGCGAGAACGGGCGCGGCAGGTACTCCGTGTACATGCAGTCCGCCTGCATGTGGTCGAAGCCTATCACCAGGTCGAGCGGGCGCTCGCCGCGGCGGGCGGCCGTCAGGGCCAGCGCCTTGCGCGCACCGAGCATGGGCGCCTCGCCCACCACCACGCAGTCGTGGGAGTCCAGCACGTCGCGACGGAACTGCATCAGGTAGCTCCGCAGGCGCGGCCCGCAGTTGTACAGCCGCAGCCCGCGCGAGCCCGGCAGCCCCAGCACGTCGCTCGGCAGGCCCTGCGGCTTGCTCACGAACGTTATCACGTCCTCGCGAAATCCGTCCACGCCGCGGTCCAGCCAGAAGCGCATCACGTCCTCCACCTCGCCACGGACGGCGGGGTTATCCAGGTTCAGGTCCGGCTGCGCCTTGTCGAACGTGTGCAGGTAGTACTCGTCCAGCGCCTCCACGTACTCCCACGCGGATCCGCCAAGCAGGCTGTCCCAGTTGTTGGGCGGCACGCGTCGACCCTTGCGGTCCACGCTCCCCCTGCGGAAGAAGTAGTAGTCGTGGTACGGCGAGTCCGCATCCGCCAGCGCCTGCCTAAACCACTCGTGCTCGCTGGAGGTGTGGTTTATTACCAGGTCCATGACCACCTTCAGGCCGCGCTCGTGCGCGGCGGCAACCACCTGGTCAAACACGTCCAGGTCGCCGTACGCGGGGTCGATGGCGCGGTAGTCGCTCACGTCGTAGCCAAAGTCCACGTTCGGGGAGGGGTACAGCGGGCTGAACCAGATGCCGGTCACGCCAAGCGACTTGATGTAGTCCAGCTTCTGCAGCACGCCCCACAGGTCTCCCA
Source organism: Parafannyhessea umbonata (assembly GCF_900105025.1). Classification (GTDB taxonomy): domain Bacteria; phylum Actinomycetota; class Coriobacteriia; order Coriobacteriales; family Atopobiaceae; genus Parafannyhessea; species Parafannyhessea umbonata. The sequence continues at coordinate 1,178,001 of NZ_LT629759.1, forward strand.
CGCCGTCGCCGTTGCCGTCGCAGAAGCTGCGCGGCCAAATCTGGTAGAAGACCATGTCCTTGTACCAGTCCGTCCGAGCCATGCACCCTCCTAAACGCACGCCCGCGCACGCGGCGCGGGCACCATCGTATCCCCCATCATTTTTGAGTCCGCTCCCAAAAAACGCAAGGCGAAACGGTGTAAAAAAGGGCGAGAAGTACGCGTCCTTCTCGCCCCTAACCTCTTATTTAGCGGAGCCAGTCCGCATGACCGTTAGTGTGGTATCCCTCCTTGATAGGCCGCCCCCTACCGAGGTGCGACGTCTTTCTCAGGAAAGCTCGGGCCTCTGCCCGATCGAATCAAAACTTTGGTCTCACCCTCTTGCCGACCCTACGATACGCAGGGCAGATCCTATCCCTCAGAGCGAGTGGCTGCCCTCGCAGCCAGCTACAGGCTCGTAAAGAATCCCGACAGGGTCAAAGCGCGCCACGCCATTTCGTCATCTTCCGGGCAAGCGCGAAGCCTGACGAGTGGCTCGCCCGCGCGTCTGCCTTCCGGATCCTGGCTGGAAGCCCACAATCTGGACCAAAACCGCGGTGCCCAAACGCTACCGCAAAAGGAAAGAGCTAAAGGTCCATGGGCAGACGCACTGGATGGCATTCATCTAGGCCCATTGGACTCACCCCCAAAGCTCGAGGCCGCCGCTCACGTTCCGACGTCCTTCTGTAACTGGTGTCAGTCTACCCATTCGCGCGCAATCGATACGTCGCGATGGCCCTGAATTTTACTTTTCCAAGGCGCTTTCGGAAACCCCTCGGAAACGCGGGCTCGGGCTCCCTAGCGGGGCTTCCGGTGCGTCAGGTGCCAGCCACCGCACAGCTCGCAGCGGTACGCGTACAGCTGCGGCGCGTCCTTGCGCCTCGATCCGCGACTCGCCGCCTTTTGGGCCTCGGTCTTGGACTCGAAGCGTCGCTTGCGCTCACACGCGTGGTATGAGCGGTCGTGCACCATGCCCTCGTCCACAGCCTGGCCGTGTATCACGCAAGGCGCCGTCGGCCTCCCCTTGCGCCTTCCCGCGGCGGCAGACGACCTCGTCACTCGCTCGCCTCCGCTCCGGCGCGCTTCTCCTTGCGGCCCTTGCCGCCCTTCTTCTTGGGCTTCTTGCCCTTCTCGGCACCCCTGTCCTTCTCGCCCTTGCCCTTCTTGCGCCTCTTCTTGGGATTGCCGCCCTTCTTGCTCTTCTTCTCCTTCGTGGACTTGCCGCCCTTCCCGGGGTCTTCGCCCAGCGTCCCCGCGGCGGGCACGTCGGGGTTCCATGCCTCGTGGAGCGTCCTGCTCATCACGTCCCACGGCAGCTCCATATCGCACCAGAAGCTCATCTGAAGCACCCACAGTTGCACCGCGCGCGCAAGCTCCACAAACGCCTCGTACGTCTCGGCGCCTTCAAGGTAGCTTGCCGCCTCCGCTAGGATCAGCCGCGTGTCCACCATGTGCGCGGAGCTCCCAAACACGTCCGAGAAGAACCGGCACTGCTCCGCCGCGACGGCGCGCAGGGTCCTGACGCCGCCGTTCTTCTGGCGCGCCATGCGCATGAGCACGAGGAGCATGTCCGAGAGGTTCACGAGCTCGCCCCAGGCATACGCCCATACGCCCAGCTCGCGGCCGGTCGTCGCGTTTCGCTCAACCATGTCGTCGAGCTCGACGGGGCGCTCGAGCCAAATCTCGCGCAGCAGGGACTCGAAGCGCGCCACCGCGGGTGGGGCCATGCGCCGCGGCGTGCTCGCGGGACCAAGGTGGCGCTCGGTCCCCGTGGCGTCGTCGCACTCCACCACCTCGCAGCGCAGGCGCACGCCCTGGCGGTGCCACACCCTCGCGTACAGCTCTTGGAACGCCGGCAGGTCGCACGGCCTTACCTGGGCCACCTTCGCACCCGGCGCAAACTGCTCCATCCTCTGCGTGAAGATGCAAAGGGCGCTCCAGTCTTTGTAGAACGTCACATCACCGGGAAGCGTCTCCTCCCGTACGTTCTCCTCGCCCCAGTAGTCGCTCGCCGGGGTCGCGAACGTGAGCTCGCCGTAGCAGACGTCGGCCGCAAACAGCACGGACTCGAAGCCTCCCGCCTGCTCGAGCGCCGCGACGGCGCCCGGCGCCTCCACCTCGCACAGGTCCGCGTACAGCGCCTGTCCGTCGATGGTGATCTTCAGTCGCTTCGGCATGTGACTCCCCTCTCCGTCGGCCCGGGACACGTCACGTGGTTGATTAGTTTAGAACACGGCGGTGCGTCGCGCCGCGGCATTCGACAGGCGGTGTCCGCCACCCGTCTGCTAGAACGCCCTCGACCCCTTTCCTGGCAAAGTGAAAGGAGCCCCCACCTGCGAGGTGGGAGCTCCTTCTCTGGGGCACAGTTCATTTTGCTCCGAACGGCACGGCATCAGCCGAGCCGTCCTTCGGCAAGAGTCGCTACTTCTTCTGCCAGCCGATGTCCTCGGAACGGACGCTCTGGTACAGCGCGGGGCCGTAGTTGGCAAGGCCCTTCTTCGTCACGACGACGTCGGCGCCGGCATAGACGGGGATGAAGCCGTAAGACTCCAAGGCCTTCTTCTCGGCCTTGTTGAGGGCCTTGATCTGCTCGTCGTGGTCCTCGATCTCGATGACCTTGCCGAGCTCCTCGTCGAGCTCCTTGGAGCCGAGGTGCGTAAAGTTGGATGCGGAGTCCTTACCGTAGATCTGCGGCCCGTTCCAGGAAGAGGTGGCAGTGGAGACCCAGCCAAACAGGGTCGCGTCCCAGTTGCCGCCGGTGAGAACGTCGGAGAACTCGGATGCGGGGTGGTTGTCCTCGCTCACCTTCATGCCTGCGTCCTTTGCCATCTTGATGACGGCGGCGGCGCGGTTCTTGACGGTGTTGGAGTCGCCGAACGTGGTGAAGCTGAACGAGACCGTCTTGCCGTCCTTCTCGTAGTAGTCGCCCTTGAGCTTGTAGCCGGCCTTCTCGAGGGTCTTCTTCGCGGCGGCGGTGTGCGACGCGGCGTCCTTCAGGTCGGAGACGTCGGACGGCATGCAGTCCTCGTAGCCGTCGGCCCAGATCGGGGTCAGAAGCGAGCCCGGGGTCTCCTCCTTCCAGTTGACGCCCTGGTACACGACGGAAAGAATCGTCGGCATGTACAGGCACTGCGTGAACGCCTTGCGGACGGCCTTGTCCTTGAGGGCACCGCGGGTGCTGTTGAGCTCGATGTTCGCGACGGAGGCGGAGTCGGAGCGACGGACCTCGGCGTCCTTCATGTCCAGGAAGTTCGAGAGCATCTCCTTGGAGCCGCTCTGCGCCGTGCCCGTGGCGTCGATCTCGCCGTTCTTGAAGGCGTTGAACAGCGCCTGAGAGTCCATCTGCTTGAAGGTGACGGAGTCGAGCTTCGGCTTGTCGCCCCACCAGTTGGGGTTCGGGACTAACTTGCACTGCGTGGTGTCGAAGGACTCGATCTTGTACGGGCCATAACCCCAGTCGTCGGAGTGGGGGTTGTTGTTGAAGCTGTTGTACTTGTCGTAGTCCGTGGCGTCCGGGTGCAGGACGTAGGTGAAGAGGAGCTCGGCGGGATAGACCGGGTCCTTCATCGTGATGACGACGTCGTAGTCGGTGTCACCGCGCTCGACGGACTCGATGCGGTCGTAGCCGTCGGTCGCAGCCGGGGTGTAGTGCTCGTCGGTGCCGTTCATGACGGTCCAGACGGCCTTGTAGGCGCGGTAGTCGATGGGCGTGCCGTCGTTGAAGCGCGCCTTGTCGTTCAGCTTGTAGTGAACGACCTGCTTGCCGTCCTTCATCTCCGTCGTCGCCTCGGTGATGAAGTCCGGGTTCGGCTCGAACTTGGAGGCGGTGGCGTCGGTCAAGAAGATGTAGGTGGGCATGTAGAAGTCCCACAGGTTGTGCATCTCCTGAGTGTTTCCATCAACGGAGAGGTAGTTCCAGGCGGGACCGATCTCGCCGGAGGGGAGCACCAGCGTGCCGCCGTCCTTCACGTTGTCACGCTTCTGCGGGTTGTTGTAGACCTTGCCCTTCTCGGGAAGGGGCAGCTTGTCGAGCGGGGTGTTCGCAGGGGTGCCGTTCTGGGGCTCCGCGGAGACGGCCTTCGCGCCGTCGGAGGAATTGCTTCCCCCACCGCAGCCGACGAGGCCGAGGCCCAGGATCGCGGCCGCGCTGCCGCTCAGCCCGACGAACGAGCGACGGGAAAGGTTAGACATGGACATATCGAATCTCCCTATTCCTTCCATGCATGCCTACAGTTACGCGCGCCCACGATGAGGCGCGCAAGCTGAAACTAGCACTAAGCATACCAATATTTGAAAGAGAAATGGAAAAAATTTCGCTATTGTGCAAATGAAAGACACCTTAGCGGTCAGCCGCCAAGGTGTCTCTCATCAGTCCCTTAATCGCGTGACATGCATAAAGTCGCCTTCGCGAGAAGGGCGTTTCGTTTCCATTCTTACATGTTCGGCCGGGACGTTGCCCTGCTCCCCTACCCGCGCCTCGTGAGGCTCGATGCACTCACGAGCTCGCCGTCCTTGTAGACGAGGCGCTCGCGCGTGCGCTCGATCTTCGGGTCCGGGATGGGGATGGCCGAGAGCAGTGCCTTCGTGTACGGGTCCTGCGGGTTCGTGAAGACGTCCTCGGTCTCGCCATACTCGACGATCTTACCCAGGTGCATCACGGCGACGGTGTCGGAGATGTGCCTGATGACCGCGAGGTCGTGCGCCACGAACAGGTAGCTGATCTTCAGCTCGGTCTGCAGGTCCTCCAAAAGGTTGATGATGCCGGCCTGGATGGAGACGTCCAGCGAGGCGATGGGCTCGTCCAGAAGCAGGATCTTCGGGCTCGTCGCGAGCGCCCTCGCGATCGCGATGCGCTGGCGCTGTCCTCCGGAGAACTGCGACGGGAAGCGGTCGACGTAGTCGGGGTTGATGCCGACGAGGCTCATCAGCTCGCCGATGCGCTTGTTGATGTCGCCCTTCTTCCAGCCCTGCGCCTCTAGGGGCTCTGCGAGCACGTCGTAGATCGGCATGCGCGGGTCGAGGGAGCTCATGGGGTCCTGGAAGATGACCTGCAGGTCACGCCTCAGCTCGCGGCGCTCGCGGTTGCTCTTGAGGTCGGCCGTGTTCTTGCCAAGAACGGTGATGCTGCCATTCTCGGGCTTCACGAGGTCCATGATCTGCATGAGGGTCGTGGACTTGCCCGAGCCGGACTCTCCGACGAGCGCAAGCGTCTCGCCCTCGTGGATCTGGAACGAGGCATGGTCGACGGCTGTCATCGTGCCCTTGTTCCTGCGGATGAGGCCCTTGCCCTGCACCGGGAAGGTCTTCACGAGGTCCTTCACCTCGAGCACGACCGGACGCTGGTCGCGTGGGACCTCCGCCCACTTCGGCTTCAGCGGCTCGAGGTCGGGGTAGACGTCCTCGAACGTGAGGCTGTTCTCGCGAATCTTGTCCATCCAGTGGCAGGACACGAGGTGTCCCTCGGACGGCTCGATGGGCAGGAGCTCCGGCTCCGACTGGGCGCACTCGGGCGTCGCCATCGGGCAACGCGGGTGGAAGGGGCAGCCGGTCGGGATCGCGGCGAGCGAGGGCGGGTTGCCCTTGATGGGGACAAGGCGCGTGGTCGCGGCGACGTGGGGCTTCGGCACGGCGCCGAGGAGACCCATGGTGTAGGGCTGCGACGGCTTGGCGAACACGGTGTCAATGCTCGCGCGCTCGACGGCGCGTCCCGCGTACATGACCATCACATCGTCCGCGGAACCCGCCACGACGCCAAGGTCGTGGGTGATGAGGACGACGGCCGCACCGGTCTCCCTCTGGGCGACCTTCAGGATGTCCAGGATCTGGGCCTGGATCGTCACGTCGAGCGCCGTGGTGGGCTCGTCCGCGATGATGATGTCCGGGTTGTTCGCGATGGCGATGGCGATGACCACGCGCTGACGCATGCCGCCGGAGAACTCGTGCGGATAGGCGTCGAGCCTGTCCTCCGGGTCCGTGATGCCAACGAGCTCGAGGAGCTCGATGCAACGCTTGCGGACGTCTGCCTTGCGCATGCCGGGGTTGTGGATGAGCAGCGCTTCGGCAAGCTGGTCGCCGATCGAGAACATGGGCGTGAGGGCAGACAGCGGGTCCTGGAAGATCATCGAGATCTTCGTGCCGCGGTACTCGGACATCTCCTCGTCCGTCTTGCCGAGGAGCTCCTCGCCCCTGAGCTTGATGGACCCGGTGACATGGGCGTTGTCGTCCAGCAGCCCGATGAGCGACAGGGCGGTGACGGACTTGCCGGATCCTGACTCGCCGACGATGCCGAGGGTGCGGCCGCCCCACAGGTCGAAGTTCACGCCTCGGACGGCGTGCACGACGCCCGCCTCGGTGTTGAACGAGACGTGGAGGTCGCGGACGCTCAGGACGGGGTCGCCGGTCGGCGCGCCCTTGGGGCCGTTGGCCTCAAGGAGCTCGTAGCGCAGGACCTCGTCTGCGGCCATGGTGTTTTCGTTCTTCTCTGCCATTGGTGTCTCCGTTTACTTCTGGTCGCCGTCGTCGTCAGTGTCGTCGTCGACCGAGCCCGCGGCGCGGGAGTAGGGGTCGAACGCGTCGCGCAGGCCGTCGCCGATGAGCTGCATGCTCACGCACAGCACGACGAGGACCAGCGACGGGATGAGGACGATCCAGGGACCCGACAGCATCGCGGAGGAGCCCTGCGAGAGGATGAGGCCGAGCGAGGTGTCCGGCGACTTGATGCCGAGGCCGAGGAAGCTGTACGCGGTCTCGGAGTTGATGCCGGCGATCACGCCGAGGACGGTGTCGATGATGAGGATGGAGCCCAGGTTCGGGATGAGGTGACGCACGATGATCCTCATGGGGTGGACGCCCATGTACTTGGCGGCCTTGACGTAGTCGCGCTCGCGCAGCGACAGCGCCATGGTGCGCAGCGTCCTGGCATAGCCAATCCAGCCGAACGCCGTGAGGCCCAGGATGAGGATGAGCCAGCCGGTCGCGCCGGAGGCCGCGCGCACGATCATGGCGACAAGGAGGAAGCTCGGGATGACGAGGAGCATGTCAAGTATCCACATGCCGATCTTCTCGCCCCATCCGCGGACGTACGCGATGGCCGTGCCGATGACCGCGGCGATGATCATGGTCAAAAGCGCGTAGGAGATGCCGATCACGAGCGAGCGGCCCAGTCCGTGTGCGACGCACGCGAAGAGGTCGAAGCCTCCGCCGTCCGTGCCGAACCAGTGCTGGGCGTTAGGCGGCACGTTGATGGCCGCGAAGTCGGGCTCGGTGTAGTCGTACGGGCACACCATGGGGCCGACGACGGCGATGAGCACCATGACGGCGAGGACGATGAGTCCCGCGATGGCGCTCTTCTGCCTGAAGAACCTGCGGGCGATGAGTCCCGCGTAGCTGATGCGCTTTACCTCGCCGGCGCCGGCCGCGTCAGCCTGAAGCTCGAGCTCGGCGTTGGTGAGCTTCCTGTTCTCGTTCTGCTCTTCCATTGCCATCTCCTTAGCTCATCTTGATTCGCGGATCGAGCGCTGCGGCGAAGAGGTCCGCCAGGAGCGCGCCCGCCAGGGTGCAGACGCCACTGAACGCGGCGACGGCGACGGCACCGTGTATGTTGTTGCCGTTGATGGAGTTGATGAAGTACTCGCCCAGGCCGTGGATGGCGAAGATCTTCTCGGTCATGACGGCGCCGGTGAAGATGCCCGCGATGGAGAACGCGACGTTCACGGACGTGGGGATGAGGGAGGCGCGCAGCGCGTGCTTGCGGATGGCCTGCTTGCGCGTGAGGCCCTTCGCACGGGCGGTGCGCACGTAGTCGGCATGCATCTCGTCCAGGAGGTACGTGCGCTGGTTCAGGTGGTAGCCGACGGCCGAGATGATGGTGAGCACGATGGTCGGAAGGATCATGTGCTGCAGGAAGTCCAAGAACTCCAGGAACACGTTGCCGCCGGTGTAGCTCTGCAGGCCGGTGACGTAGAAGATGCGCGCTCCTGCCGCGCTGTTGATCTCGATCGCGAAGAACACGACGAGGATCGCGAGGACGACGGTCGGTATGACCAGGAACACCGAGGCGACCCCGCTCCAGAACCGGTCCTGCCATTGGTACTGCCGCTGAGCCGTATAGACGCCAAGGCTGACGCCGATCGCGATGGACAGCACGGTCGGGAACAGCATGAGCTTGACGGAGGCCCCGATGCGTCCCGACATCTCCTGGTTGACGCTGCCGCCCTGGGGAGTCTTGCCCCAGTCGAACTTGGTGAGGATGTCACCGAGCCACTTCTGGTAGCGCTCCATGATGGGCGTCTTGTCGTTGAGGTTCGCCCTGTCGAGCGACGCCTCGATCGACTCCTGCGGCGGACGGGGCGTCCGCGACTCGTAGTTCGAGCGCGGGCTCATGAAGGACGAGGCCAGAAAGTACGTGAGCGATGTCGCGACGAAGATCATCACTACGTAGTTCAGGACTCGCTTGGTGATGTACCAGACGAACCGTGCCATTGGTGCTCCTTGATCGGTGTCCCAGCGTCCCCTCGCACACAAGTCGCTCGCGGAGCTCGCGAGTCCGGTCTGCAGCGCAGGGGATGCCCTCTGTGTTGGCCGAGATGATCCCGAGGCCCGTCAAGCCATGGGTACAGGGCGGCCGTCATTGCGCCTCCGTTCCCGCCCCATTCGGACGGCCTAAAGGCACAATGAACCTGATAGTATCATTGCGGGCGTGTTGCTTGCATGTATCTTGAATAAAACTTGATGGTTTCAGATAAAAAAACTTACGAGAAGAGCCAAGGAAGGTGGCCCGTACCTGCTTCGTTGCAGGTACGGGCCACCTTTTTCGTAGAACTTTCTTTTGTTACGACTATGTTACGCAGCAGTAGCGAATCGCCCCGCGGGCGCGGCGAGCGCCCTACATGAGCTCCGTAATCTCGCGCGCGAACTTAGCCGGGTCCTCCACGGGAAGCCCCTCCACCAGAAGGGCCTGGTTGTACAGGATGTCTCCCATCAGGGCAAGGCGCTCCTTGTCGCCCTTCGCGGCCTGGAGCTTGCCAAACACCGGGTGCTTCGCGTTCAGCATGAGAACGCGGCTCGCCTTAGGCGCCTGGCCGGCCTCCGGGGACTGCTGCAGGCGGCGCTCCATCTCCAGCGAGACGGGGCCCTCCGCCGTGACGGTCGCCGGCGTGTCCTCGTCCAGGTTCGCGGATACCTTCACGTCCGCGACCCTGCCGTCCAGGGCGTCCTTCAGCTCGCCAAAGAGGTCCTTGTTCTCCTCGGTGGCCTTCTCGGCCTCCTTCTTCTCGTCCTCGTTCGCAAGGTCGAGGTTCGCGTCGGCCACGTTCTGCAGCTCGAGGTCGCGGGCCTCGGTTCCCTTGTGCTCGGAGTCGCCCGCGACGGCGTCCACGTGGTAGCTGCGCAGGAACTGGAACATGAACTCGTCCACGTCCTCCGTGCACAGCAGCACGTCGTAGCCATGCGCAAGCGCGCTCCTCACGGCCGGCGTCTGCGCCAGGAGCTCGCGAGTCTCGCCGGCGGCGTAGTAGATCTTCTCCTGCCCTTCGGCCATGCCGGCGACGTACTCCTTGAGCGTCACCATCTTCTCGTCGCGCGCGGACCAGAAGAGCAGCAGGTCCGCCAGCTCGTCGGCCTTCGAGCCATAGCTGTTGTAGATGCCAAACTTCAGGCCGCGGCCGAAGTTCTTGAAGAACTTCTCGTACGCCTCGCGGTCGTTGTCGCGCATGTCCTCGAGCTCCGCGGTCACCTTCTTCTCGATGCGGCGCGCGATGGCGCGCAGCTGCGAGTTCTGCTGCAGCGTCTCGCGGCTGATGTTCAGCGTGACGTCCGGCGAGTCCACGATGCCGTGCACGAAGTTGTAGTAGTCGGGCAGAAGGTCCGCGCACTTCTCCTGGATGAGCACGCTGGAGCTGTAGAGCGCAAGTCCCTTCTGGTAGTCCTTGCTGTACAGGTCGAACGGCGCGACGCTCGGGATGAAGAGCAGCGCGTCGTAGCTGATGGCTCCCTCGGCGTGGAAGCTCAGCGTGCGCAGCGGCTTCTCCCAGTCGTGGAACGTGGAGGTGTAGAACTCGTCGTAGTCCTTCTGCTCGACGTCGGACTTGCGCTTCTTCCAAATCGGCGTCATGGAGTTGAGGGTCTCCAGCTCCTGGTAGTCCTCGTACTCCGGCTTGGGGTCGGGCGCCGGCTTCTCGCGGCTCTTGGTCACCATCATGCGGATGGGGTAGCGCACGTAGTTGGAGTACTGGCGCACCAGGTCGCGGAGCTTCCACTCGCTCAGGAACTGGTCGGTGTCGTCCTCCTCCGTGGAGTCGCGCAGGAAGAGCGTGATCTGCGTGCCGTGGGCGCGCTCGCCGCGCAGGGCCTCGGGCAGGTCGGCCTCGGCCACCTCGTCGATGCTGTAGCCGCTGACGCCGTCGGACTCCCAGGCGTGCGCGACGTCCTCCCCTAGCGCGCGGCTCACCACGCGCACGCGCTTCGCCACCATGAAGCTAGAGTAGAAGCCCACGCCAAACTGGCCGATGATGTCGACGGCGTCGCCCTGGGCGTCCGCGTTCTGGCGCTTGAACTCCTGCGAGCCGGAGTGCGCGATCGTGCCCAGGTTCTCGTCAAGCTCCTCCGCCGTCATGCCGATGCCGTTGTCCGCCACGGTGATGGTGCGGGTGTCCTTGTCAAACGAGAGGTCGATCGCAAGCGTCTCGTCCACGCGCTTCGACTCGTCCGTCAGGCCCTCGAAGCTCAGCTTGTCCAGGGCGTCGGACGCGTTCGAGATAAGCTCCCTCAGGAAGATCTCCTTGTTGGTGTAGATGGAGTTGATCATCAGGTCCAGGAGCTTCTTGCTCTCGGTCTTGAACTGCTTCATGGCAGGCTTCCCTTCCGCGCGGCATCGTGTCTTGCGGGCGCCGCCGCACGGCAGCGCCCCGTTGTGTACAGGTATGTGGATACCCCAAGCAAGATATCGTATACGCGCCAAAACAGAAAACCTATGCCGCACGCGCTTAGGTCTGCGCGGGCGAGAAGAACGCGCCGCCTTGCCCGCCGCCCCGCCGTGTGCGCATGCCGGCCGCCGCTGCTACCTGCGCAGGTCCCGCGCCGTCAGCCCAAGGCGCGCGAGCAGGTCCTCGCCGCGCACGACAGGCGTCCCCAGCTCGCGGGCGCGGCGCAGCTTCGCGGTCTTGCGCCCCTCGCGCGGGTCAAGCTCCACCAGCATGGTGACGCGCCTCGTCACGCCCTTGCTCAGCTGCGCCCCGTGCAGAAGCGCGAGCACCTCCATGTCACGCTTTGGCAGCTCGTAGCTGTTGCCCGTGAAGCACACGAGCTCGCCGGCAAGCTCTTCTCCCCTGGGGCCCTGGTCCAAGTCCTCCACGCACAGCCGGCGCGAGGCGGCGTCCTTAAGGATCGCCTGGTAGCAGTCGCTCGTGGCAACGGCGTCCGCCCACGCGCGGTGCGCCTGCGGGTTGCTCACGCCGTAGTGGCCGCAGATCGCCGCGAGGCTCGCGGGTTTTCCCACCAGCTCGCGGTAGAGCACCATGGTGTCCACGAAGCCGTTTCGCGTGGGAGACGCCACGCGCTGCCGTGCGGCCGCACGGTCCAGAAGCACGTTGTCGAACGCGGCGATGTTCTGCCCCACCAGCGCGAAGTCCTCCGCAAAGCGGCAGAACGCCCCAAGCGCCTCCGCCTCGTCCGGGGCGCCCGCCAGCATGGCGTCCGATATCCGGTTCACGGCCCGGGCGCCCGGCTCCATGCGCACCCCCGCAGGAAGCGCGACGAAGGTGTCGAACTTCTCGTCCTCCCAGCCGTCGATCACGCGGACGGCGCCGATCTCCACGATGCGCGCGTCCGGCGAGAGGCCCGTCGTCTCTAAGTCGTAGCACACGTAGCTGCGCGGAAGCGCGTCAACGCTCACGCGGCACGGTCTTGGCCGGTATGTCATGCGCGCCCCCTCCTTCGCCGCGACTGACCACCTCAGTCTACGCCGTGATGACCACCATGACGGTAATGAGCACAAAGCCCAGAAGCTCCGCGGGCGAGAAGGTCGTGGACGTGAGGACCACGGAGCTCACCGCGGACGTGAGCTGCTCGGACGTGCTCAGGAGCGTCGTCCGCACCGGACCGACGCGGTGGAGCCCCGCCATGAACAGCGCGCCGGCACCAAACGTGCCCACGAGCACGGAGAAGGCGAGAAGCGCCCAGTCGAGCGGCTGGTACGCGAGCGTGGGGCCCGGCACCCACGGCCTAGCCACCGGAAGGAGCAGCACGCCCGCCACGAGAAATCCCACCGCGTTCACCACGAGGCTCCCCCAGCGCCTGACGTAGCCCTCCGTCAAAAGCGACTCCGACGCCTGCCCCATGGCCGTGAGCAGGCCCAGCACCAGGCCGGCTGCGGGCATCACGAGCGTCGTGGGGTTGCCGCCCGTCGCCATGAGGTACGTGCCCGCCACCGCGAGCACGAAGCACAGCGCCTCCGAGGCAAACGGCAGTCGCCGCTCGCGCACGCAGATGACCCCAAGCGTCATGGGCGCGCCCAGGCTCTGCATCACCGTGGCCGTCGCCGCGTTCGTCACGGCGACGTTTGCGAAGTAGCTCGCGTTCAGCACCAGGTAGGCCATCACGCACATGAGAAGCACGCGTACAAGCTCCGCAGGGCGTGCGAGCGCGCGTGCGGCCCCGCGCAGGCGGTCGGGCGTCGCCGCGGCGGCGCAGCAGAAGAACACGGCCGAGCCCAGGAGCATCTTTACGTCCGTGAGCCACACGGCGTCCGTGCCGGTACGGTCCATCAGGAGCTTCGTGACGGTGCCGGAAAGCCCCCACAGGCTCGCCCCGGCAAGCACCATGGCGGTCCCCGCCGCCACGCGCCCTCTGCGCGCGTGGCCAGACGTGTCGCCCCGCCTTTCCAATGCATCCTCTTCCAACATGTCAGTCATGTAACCATCCCATGCGCTACCGGCGCACGAACGCCAGGGTGTCCGCCGTCGAGCGCGCCTCGTCCAGCACGTACCCGCGCCCCCGGTACTCCGCAAGCTCGGCCACGGCCGTCACGCCGCGCTCCGCGCACCACCGCACGAAGTCCCCGCGTGCGGCCTTCGCCTCCGTCGCACGCTGCACGAAGGCGCCGTCCGTGGGCCGCAGCTGCCCAAACTGGCACGTCACCACCGGCACCTTCCCCATGTGCGGCACGACGGCGCGCGCGTACTCCGCGGACGCCACGTTCACCAGGGCGTCGCACCCCTCCTGCCGCAGGCACCCCGCCAGCGTATCCCCCCACCACGCGTACAGGTCCTTCGCGGCCGGAAGCCCCAGCCTCGGGCACGCCGGCACGGCAAGGCGCTGCGCCATCTCCAGCCGGTACGGCACCACGGCGTCGAGCGGACGCAGCACGCCAAAGAACGCGGAGAGTATCCTCAGGTGACGCTGGAGGTACGCCAGCTGCCCCGCGTCCATCACCTGCGCGGCAAGGTGCTGGTAGGCGATGCCGCGATACGACGCCGCGGCGGAGCTCCCGCGCGCGAGCAGCCCGTCAAGGTCCATGCGCGCGTGGCGCGGGCACATGTCGCGCGCGATGGCGTCCGAGCAGCGCCATAGCGCCTGAAGCTCCGCCGGCGCCATGTGCCGCATGACCTCCGCAAGGTGGCGCGTGCGCTCAAGCAGCGCTGGCTCCGCGGTCGGCAGCGGCTCGCCCCCGTCCTCCGCCATGCGCTTTGCTGGCGAGAGTATGAACATGAGTGACATCGCACCCTCCCTTGGTATGCTTGCAGGGCCACGCAAACCGCCCGCACCTCGACACGGAGGCCCCATGAGCCGCTTTGGACTTGACGACAAGAGGTACTCTACCATCAGCCGCTACGTGATCGCGACGGCGCTCGTGCTCGCGGTCGTGGCGAACGTGGGCGTGTACCTGCCCAAGATCCTCACCGCGCTCGCCGGCGCGGGGGCGTGGCTCCTCGCGGTCGTGAACCCCCTCGTGGTGGGAGGCCTCGCGGCCTGCCTGCTCTGGCCCGCGGTCGAGAGCCTCGACACCCTCCTTTCGCGCGTCCGACCGCTCTCGTCGGCGGACCGTTCACGTCACGTGCTCTCCGTCGTGGCGGTGGTGCTGCTCGCGGTCGCCGTCCTCGCCGTCGTGGTCTCCGTCCTTCTCGCCTTCGTCACCGACAGCGTGCGCTCCGTCTCGCTCGGCAACCTCGCCGAGCTCGCAGACTACGTCGCACGCAGCATGTCGCACGCCTACGACGGCATCGTGCGCGCCGCGGCGACGCTCGGGTTCTCCAAGGTCGAGCTCGAGGACGCCGCATCGGCCGTCGCCGGCGTGTTTGGGACGTCGGGCGGCAGCATAGGGCAGACCGTGAGCGACGGCGTCGATGCCGTGCGGGACTTTGTCACGAACGGCGTCCTTGCAGTCATCTTCTGCGTCTACTTCCTCATCGATGCGCACAACCTCGCCACGTACTGGGACCGCACGCTGCGCTCCCTCATGGGGACGCGCGCGTATGGCCACCTGCACGAGTTCGCGCTCGACGTGCGTCGCTCGTTTGCGGGCTACATGCGCGGCCAGTTTATCGACGCCATGCTCATGGGCATCGCCGTCACCATCGCGCTCGAGGTCGTCGGCGTGCGCTACGCCGTCCTCATCGGCCTCGCCACGGGCATCGGCAACCTCATTCCCTACGTCGGCCCCCTCGTGGCGTACGCGTCCACCGCTCTCTCGTGCCTCATCGCGGGCGACGTCCGCACGTTCGCGCTCGCGGTCGTCGTGCTCGCCGTCATCCAGTTCGTGGACGGCCAAATCGTGAACCCCAAGATCCTGGCCGATTCCGTCGAGGTACACCCCATCCTCGTGATAGTCGCCCTCATCGTCGGCGGCAAGGTGGGAGGCGTCGTCGGCATGTTCGTCGCCGTCCCGTGCGCCGCCCTCGCCAAGATCTACTTCGAGAAGTACGTCGCCTGGCGCGACTCGCGGAATTAACGTCCACTGACGCCGATACAATGCCCCAGAGCCCCTAATAGTATTGCGCTAGGGGGCTCGTGTGACGCACGCATGCGCACCGTAGATGGGAGGACGCCATGGGCGCTGGCGACTGGACGGCAGACGTGGACGACTTCAAGAGGCTCGCGGCCCTCGCGAAGGTGGACTTCTCGATTAACGAGAAGGACGAGGCCCCTGACGAGGAGGAAGATCCCACGCTCGACCTCGACGCCTTCCTCGAGGAGCTCGCGAAGGCGGCGATATCGCCTGATCCGGACGAGTTCGCAGAGTTCGTGGCGGTGAATCGGGACGACGTGTTTGAGGCGCTCGCCCAGGACCCCTCCGTGGCAGACGTGCTCCTCGCGGGGTACCGCCTTGGCATCACGTTCGGGAGCGACGCATGCATGAACGCGCTCGGCGCGCACTACTACTTGGGCGACATCTTCGAGCAGGACTTTGCCAAGGCGAAGGAGCTCTACCAGATGGCCGTCGACCACGGCAACCTCCAGTCGCTCGTCAACCTGGGCTACATCTACGAGTACGGCCGCACGGGCAAGCCGGACTTCCAGAAGGCGTACGAGTGCTACTCGCTCGCCGCCGCGCTCGCCCCCTCGTTCGAGGCCGCATACAAGCTGGGCGACATGTACGCGCGCGGCAAGGCCGTCGATCGCGACATGCACAGGGCCCTCATGCTCTGGGAGCGCAGCCTCGAGCTTTCCCAGGACGTAGTGGAGCGCGCCCAGCCGGCCATACGCATCGCGCAGCTGCTTGTTGACCCAGAGTGCGGCACATGGGGAATCGATGCCGACCCTCTTCGTGCGCTGAAGCTGTTCCAGGACGCGGAGGTAGGCCTTCGCATCGACATCGCGGACGGCCAGTACTACTACAAGAAGCGCCTGCGCGAGGCGATCGAGGGGCAGGAGGTCGCACGCTCGCTCGTGGTGGAAGAGGACTCCGACCTCGACTTCTAAAAGGTGGCCGGACGCCCCATGGGACACCCGGCCACGATGCCGCAACTGTTGTGTATTACGTAGCAAGCCTGTACGGCCCGGGCGCCACGCGCCCATGGCTTGCGGAGCCTAGCCCCTCATGTGGTCGATCATGCTCTCGTACTCGGCCTCGTCGGCGGTGAAGACGCCCCCGCCCACCTGGCCTTCGAAGACGACGGAGCCGTCGCGCACCACAAGGAGCTGGCACACGGGCATCGGCTCCCAGTCGCGCTCGTCGAGCGGCGCGGTCGCAAACGCCCAGCCGTCCTCAAGGCGAAGGCGCCACAGCGTCTTGTTCGCGTCGTTCGTGTACGCGAAGGTGTGGTTCCCGTCCGCGAAGAGGAGGTTCAGCTTGTTGCCGGGCGCGAGCGCCGCGACCGCGCGGTCGACGGCCTCGAGGCGGCCCTCCTCGCCAAGGCCCTGGGCATCGGCGGCGTTGGACGCGTCCATCAGGTACGGCAGGATCGCCTCGCTGTCCGTCGAGCCCTGGCGCTGGCCCAGGTAGTTCACGGTCTTTCGAGGGTCGAAGAGCGTGCCGTTGTGCGCAAGCACCCAGCGCCTCCCGGCACGGTCCTTCCCCTCGAAGGGGTGGCAGTTCTCGAGCCTCGTTGAACCCACGGAAGCGCGGCGGATGTGTGCTATGAGGTACGCTGTCATGACCGGCTCGCGCAGAATCGCCTGCACGCGCTCGCTCACGGCCGCGTTCTGTGCTTCGCGAATGATCGTAGGCTGCACACCGTCCCCTGCGGGCAGGTACGCAAGGCCCCAGCCGTTGGGGTGCTCGTTGCCGTGCGAATAGAGGGCCTCCATCAGCTCGTTTGCTCTGACGGGCTCCTTGGTGTCGATGCCGAGCATCATACACATGGTCGTTCCTTCCTTTTGGCGACCGAAAGAAGATACCCTAAAGGAACCGCGGCAATAAGTGGCTACATATACGCCACACGCGCCGTTCACGCGGGCCACACTTTCCGCCATCTGGAACGAAAATCAACAATTAAGGAATAAACGCACTTCTCGATACATCAGAACGGTATGGAATCGTTCCCCTATCCGCCGTTCTTGAGCGAGAAGGACGTGGCATCCAACAGTCGCATGTCGTCCGGCAGGTGCGAGGCGACCACGAGCGCGCGGCCGTCGAGATGACGCGTCACGAACGCCGCGGCCTGTACGTGCGAGGCCGCGTCGAGCGAGGAGAACGGCTCGTCCAGAAGGACGGCGTCTCCCGGAGCCGCGAGCGCACGAACGATCTCTACCCTGCGGCGCTGGCCACCAGAGAGCCTGCGGACGGGGACGTCAAGGGCGGTTTCGGGAAGGAGCTCGGAAAGCAGGGAGCGCACGCGCACGGCCTCCTCGCGGGCGGACCCCATCACGAGCAGGACGTTCTGCACGGCGGACATCTCCTCTACCAGGCGTGACTCCTGAAACGCCATAGTAGGATGTGCCGGGCGCCTGCACAAACCGGCAAGGACGTCCTGCAGGCCCGCGACCGTGTGCAGGAGCGTGGTCTTGCCGGTGCCGGAGCGGTCGGCCAACAGCACGCGATCGCCCGGGAGCACCGCGAGGTTGAGCCCGGATGCCACGACCGCCCCCTCGTAGCCCACCGACGCGTCCTTCAGGAGGATCGTCGGGCCGGCCGATGCCGCCTGGCCCTGCCGGCCCGCCTGATGCCTCACGTCCGTCTGGGCGCAGACGCTCCGCGGACGTCCCACGCGAAGGCTCAGATGCTGCGACCACGAGCCGGTGCGCGCGAGGACCGCGACGAACGCGCGCTCGCACAGCCACGACATCACGACCACCACGATGGTCCATGCGAAGAGCTCCGCCGTGTCGAGCAGGAGCTTCGAGTTGTAGATGCGCTCGCCGATCGAGCCCATGGGGCTGCCGATGAGCTCGGCCGCGACGCCGGCCTTCCACGCCATGCCGCAGACGTTCCTGCTGGTTCCCACGAGGTACGGCAGCACCTGCGGCCACGTGTGCGCGAGGAGGCGGCGCACGGGCGCGACGCCGAAGACGCCGAGCATCTGGGACACCTTGGGGTCGACGTGCAGAAGCGCCTCGCGGCAGCTGAGGTACACGGCAGGGAACACCGCAAGGAACACGGCGATGGCAGAGACGCTCCGGGAGCCGACCCACATGAGCAGAAGGACGATGACGCAGACGATGGGCACGCTCTTAAGCGCGGAGACGCCCGGGGAAAGGAGCCTGTCGACGAGCGGATGGCGATGCCCCACGAGCGCGAGGACGACCGCAAGCGCGAAGGCGAGCAGGAAGCCGAGGGCGATGCGCGCGAGCGAGAAGCCCACGGTGGCGAGGAATCGCTTCTCGCCCAGAAGGGCGAGAAGGCGAAGCGCCGTGTCAACGGGGCCCGCCAGGAGGATGGAACTTCCTACGACGAGGCTCGCCACCTGCCATGCCAAGATCCACGGCACGACGGGGGCGAGCCTCCTGAGTATGTCCTTGGGACGGCGGGTCACGCTGCCTGCCAGCTAGGCCTGCTGGTAGTAGAAGTCGTCCGCGGGCAGGGCGCCGCCGACGGACGCCTTGTTGGCATCGTAGAGCACCTGGAGGTATCCCTCGAGGGCGCGCCTCATCTTCTTGCCCGTGATGCACACGACGTTGCACTGCGGGATGGCCTTCTGCGCGATGGGCTCCTTCGGGACGATGCCGGCCTTCACCACGAGCGGTGCGGCCGCCTTGGGATCGGCGTTGACCTGCTTGACGGACTTGGCATGGCGTCTGAGGAAGTCCTCGACTGCCTCGGGGTGCTCGTCCGCGAACGCCGCGCGCACGATGGTTGCGCCCATCACGAACTCGCTGCCGTCCGTGGCGTACTCCTTCCAGACGTCCGTGAGGTCGACCGGTGCCTTGAGCGAGCCGTTCTGGACGAGCGTCGCCGTCGTGAACGGCTGGGGCAGGATGCCGACGGCGGCGGGATCGGACGCAAGGATCGCGGCGACTTCCGCGTGCTCGCTCTTCCACTCGACGGTGACCTTGTCGGCGATGCCGGCCTTGCCCAGCAGGAAGTCGAGGACATACTCCGGGCTCGAGCCCTTGCCCGAGACGTAGACCGTCTTGCCGGCAAGGTCCTCGAACTTCGCGACGGAGGAGTCGCCCGTGACGACGGACAGCACACCGAGCGTGTTGACGTCGATCACGCGGATCTTGCCCTCCGTCTTGTTGTACAGGACGCTGCCGACGTTGGACGGCACGCACGCGATGTCCACCTTGCCCTGGATGATCTGGGGCAAAAGCTCGTCGGGAGACGCGCTCACGGCATACGCGTACGTGATGCCGGAGCCCTTCTTCGCGGAGTTGTCCTCAGGCAGCGCCGCGCCGTCGGTGGGGATGCCGGAGGTCGTGTCCATCATCTTAACGAGGCCGATGGTGGTGGGCCCCTTCAGGGACGCGACGCGTACGATGACGTCGTCTTTCGCCTTCGCCTTGGCCTTGGACGCCTTGGATCCGCCCGACTTGGAGGAGTCGGACGCGGACGAGTCGCTTGCGCCCGTGCCACAGCCAGCGAGGATGCCCGTGAGGCCAAGGCCGGCCAGCGTCGCGAGGGCCTCGCGACGTGTCATGTTTTTCTGCATTGGTGTTGCTCCCTTCTGCCGTGACGCTAGGTTCGCGCCGCGGTGGCGTACTGTCGTGCGGAGCCTGCCCGCGCCGGCCGGCGTTCGCGCACGTGGGGTCGACCTTACTCCTTGGGAAGGTCTCCCCTGTCCTGCGCTCGGCGAATGGCGGCTTCCATGTGGCTGAACATGGGTGCCTGAGACGAGGATCCGTCCGGCATGAGCGTGCTCGTGGGGTCGAAGAGCGCACTCAGCACGTTCTCGAACGTCTTTGCGGCGACGCCGCCGTCCCCGCTTGCGTAGCCGCGGGTCTCGAAGCCCTCCGCCGCGAGCGCGAGCGTGACGATGGAGGGGTCTACGCCGGCGTCCTCGCAGATCTGGAGGATGGACCTGTCGCCGGGCAGGTCCTCGAAGCCAAGCTCGCGAAGGAGCCCCTCGACCGCGGGCTGCGTCTCGAGCGTGCGGGCGAGCTCGACCGATACGTCCACGACCTTCTCGCCCGCGCCTGTCGCCACGCCCGTCGTGGCCGCGGTGTTGGTGGTGCTGTCTGACATGTGTCTGCTCCCGTCTGCCGCGCCGTCACGTGGGCCGCGGCATCGTGTGCGTGTTGGGTCCAAAGATTATACGGCCAGGGCCAGGGGTCGATGCCCGGGGCCGAGGGGCCTACGCCACGAGCCACGCGTACTTCTCGACGGAGTACAGCGGCACGAACGGCAGCAGGATCGGCGTGGTGCGGACGTAGCGCTGATAGGCGGGGTCCTTGCCATAGCTGCGGTTCTGGCGGATCTCGAGGCGGCGCGCGCCACCGAACATCACGTAGATGATGCCGACATATCCCAGAAGCGCCGCCAGCCACTGCGCAATGCCGGCGTACACGCCTATGCCACTGACGAAGGTGCCGGTCCAGAACAGCATCTCGCCCAGGTAGTTGGGGCAGCGCACGATGCGGAAGAGCCCGGTGTCCACGAAGCGGCGCGGGTTCCTGCGCTTGGCCGCGTTCTTCTGGATATCGGCCGCGGTCTCGAACGCGAGGCCGAAGACGGACACGGCAAGCCCAGCCAGGAGTAAGGCGTCCGTGCGGCCGCCCGCCGCCATGCGGAAGAGCACGGGCGAGGTCTGGCACGCGTACAGGAGCGCCGCGGAGCCCCAGATGGCGAAGCGAACTCCCAGAGTCACGCTGTCATTACCCTTGACCTCGCCTTTCATCTTCTGGTTGTAGCTGCGGCTGCGGAGCTCGCGATACGCGAGGTAGCCCGTGAGGCGGCAGCCGTATACCACCAGGAGCAGCGCCTGCAGCGCGCTCGCGACGCCGGCGCGCGCGCCGAACATGGCGAGCAGCGCGACGCCGATCGCCGCGACGGCCGCCCCGTAGCCGATGGAGATGAACCACACGTACCTCTTGAACCCGCACGCGCTCGCCACGAGCGCAACCGCGAGCAGAACCAGGAATCCCTGCATCCTTGTATCACGACCTCACATGTACCTGTCTGAGTTTTTTACAACCTAGAGCATAGCGAAACGCGCGGGGCGCAGTCGTGGCCTTCGCAACTATTGTGACGTTTTTACCAACATATCGTGTGCGTTGCAGATGCAACAACCGCGGGGCGGCCCCTCCCCTACCATCGGGAGCACGCAAGGCGCCGGCGACTTCCTCGGCGCAGGGTGACGGCCCAGACAGCGCCGGCGTGTCCGGCGGAAGATAGGAGCAATAATGCCAAGGACAATCGACCTCTCGCGCACCGTGCACGACCTAGTGGCAGACAACCCCGAGGTGGCGACCATCATGAGGGACCTGGGCTTTGCGGACATCGCGAAGCCCATGGCGCTCGAGACCGTGGGCCGCGTGATGACCATCCCCAGGGGCGCCCAGATCAAGGGCATCGACCTCGCGTCCGTGGTGGAGGCGTTCGAGGCGGCCGGCTTCGAGGTCACGGGCAAGCCCGGCGCAGCTCCGGCGTCGCCTGCGCCCACGGACGAGAAGGACGCGGCCGCCGGCGCCGCGGACGGCGCCGCAGACGCAAGCGATGCCGCCGGTGCGAGCACTGCGGCCGCAGCGACGGACGAGGCCGGCCGCGCACGCCTGCTCTCGAGCTACGTAAGACGCCTCTCCGCCGGCGAGGACCTGGAGAGCGTTCGCCGCGAGTTCGTGGCGAACTTCAGCGACGTCGACGCGGCAGAGATCGCCCGCGCCGAGCAGGGGCTGATCGAGGGCGGCACGAAGGTGGAGGACGTGCAGCGCCTGTGCGACGTGCACTCCGCGCTGTTCCACGGCGCCACGCGCGAGGAGCGCGTCGCGAACGCCGAGGCCGCGGTGATGGAGTCCATCGCGGGCGGCAGCGGCAAGGACGACTTCAAGACCCGCGTGCTCGCGGCCCTGAAGGGCCACCCCGTGAACGTCCTGACGCTGGAGAACAAGGCCATCGCACGCCAGGTGGCCGCGGCGCAGCAGGCGCTGGACACAGGCGACGATGCCGCCGCGG